>NZ_BMTL01000032.1:115464-120130 GCF_014649655.1 Streptomyces humidus
TGGCCGGAAACAGTGAACCGGGAGCCGAAGAGCAGGGGACCGGGGCCGCTGGACTGCCTGGCTGCGGAACCGCGGAACCGTCCCGCCGTCAGGCCGCGGGACCCGGGGCCCCTGGGCCCCCTCCTCGCCCGCCCCTACTCCGGCTTGGCCGCCCGCATCGCCGCGCCCACGATCCCCGCGTTGTTCTGCAGCTGGGCCGGGACGATCTCCGCCTTGATGTCCTCGATGAAGTGCAGGAACTTCTCGGACTTGCGGCTGACTCCGCCGCCGATGATGAACAGCTCGGGTGCGAAGAGCATCTCGACGTGGGCGAGGTACTTCTGGACGCGGTGCGCCCAGTGTTCCCACGTCAGCTCGTGGTCGTCCTTGGCCTTGCTGCTGGCGCGCTTCTCCGCGTCGTGGCCCTGCAGTTCCAGGTGGCCGAGCTCGGTGTTGGGGACCAGGGCCCCGTCGACGAAGAGGGCGCTGCCGATGCCCGTGCCGAACGTCAGCAGGATCACCGTGCCTCTGCGGTCGCGGCCGGCTCCGAAGGACATCTCTGCGACGCCCGCCGCGTCCGCGTCGTTGACCACGGTCACCGGCAGGCCGCCGAGCCGCTCGCTGAACATCGCACGCGCGTCGGTGTCGATCCAGCTCTTGTCGACGTTGGCCGCCGTGCGGATGGTGGACCCGCCGGTGACCACGCCGGGGAACGTCAGGCCGACGGGGCCGCTCCATCCGAAGTGCTCGACGACCTGCTTCACGCCGTCGGCGACGCCCTCGGGTGTCGCCGGTTGCGGGGTGAGCACTTTCAGGCGCTCCTGAGCCAGGTCGCCCCTGTCCAGGTCCACGGGAGCGCCCTTGATCCCGGATCCACCGATGTCCACGCCGAAGATCTGCATGGCCCTACGTTACGACGATCGACTGACAGTCACTCAGCCGAGGAGCCCGTGGCCCCGCTTCCGCCGCGCTCGGCGACCAGCGCCGCGGCCTCTTCGCGCAGGTCACGGCGGAGTTCCTTGGGCAGCGAGAAGGTGATGTGCTCCTCGGCGGCCTTGACCAGCTCGACGTCGCCGTAGCCGCGCTCGGTGAGCCAGGCCAGGACCTCCTCCACAAGGACCTCCGGGACGGAGGCGCCCGAGGTGACGCCGACCGTGGTGACGCCCTCCAGCCAGGCCTCGTCGATCTCGCTCGCGAAGTCCACCAGGTAGGCCTCGCGCGAACCGGCGAGCTTGGCGACCTCGACGAGCCGCTTGGAGTTGGAGGAGTTGCGCGAGCCGACCACGATCACCAGCTCCGCCTCCGCGCCCATCTGCTTCACCGCGAGCTGACGGTTCTGCGTGGCATAGCAGATGTCGTCGCTCGGCGGGGAGACGAGCTGCGGGAACTTCTCCTTCAGGGCGTCGACCGTCTCCATCGTCTCGTCGACGGAGAGGGTGGTCTGGGAGAGCCAGACGATCTTCGACGGGTCGCGGACCTCGACCTTGGCGACGTCCTCGGGGCCGTCGACGAGCTGGATGTGGTCCGGGGCCTCGCCGGAGGTGCCGATGACCTCCTCGTGGCCCTCGTGCCCGATCAGCAGGATGTCGTAGTCCTCCTGGGCGAAGCGGACGGCTTCCTTGTGGACCTTGGTGACCAGCGGGCAGGTCGCGTCGATGGTGGCGAGGCGCCCGCGCGCGGCCTCCTCGTGGACGACGGGGGCGACGCCGTGCGCGGAGAACATGACGATGTTGCCCGGCGGCACCTCCTCCGTCCGCTCGACGAAGACGGCGCCCTTCTTCTCCAGGGTCTGCACGACGTACTTGTTGTGGACGATCTCGTGCCGTACGTAGACCGGCGCACCGTACTGCTCCAGCGCCTTCTCGACGGCGATCACGGCGCGGTCGACGCCCGCGCAGTAGCCCCGGGGAGCGGCGAGCAGGACACGGCGGCGGCCAGGCGAAGCAGTCATGCGTCCCATCGTAAGGCCGTGCCCGGCCCCCGCCGGCGTACCCCGGGGCTCCCGTCGCCGGACCGCTGCCGGGCGCCCGATCCGGGGGCCGATCACGGTGGGGGTGCCGGTCCCGGTGGGGTGCCGGTCCAGGGGGGTTGTCAGTCCGGGCCGATACTCTCGACCGCATGGCTGTGAACACGTCCGCGGACGCCCCGCTGCCCGTCGGCCAGGTCTCGCGGCTCATCGGAGGATGGATCGAGCGGCTCGGCGCGGTGTGGGTCGAGGGGCAGATCACCCAGCTGTCGCGGCGCCCGGGGGCGGGCGTCGTCTTTCTGACGCTGCGGGACCCTTCGCACGACATCTCCGTGGGGGTGACGTGCTATCGCCAGGTCTACGACGCGGTCGCGGACGTCGTGGGCGAGGGCGCGCGGGTCGTCGTCCACGCGAAGCCGGAGTGGTACGCGCCGCGCGGACAGCTGTCGTTGCGGGCGGTGGAGATAAAACCGGTCGGCGTCGGGGAACTCCTGGCGCGGCTGGAGCAGCTGAAGAAGTCCCTGGCCGCCGAGGGGCTCTTCGCCTCGTCCCGCAAGAAGCCGCTGCCCTTTCTGCCGCAGCTGATCGGGCTGGTGTGCGGACGGGCCTCCGCCGCCGAGCGGGACGTCCTGGAGAACGCCCGGCGCCGCTGGCCCGCCGTCCGCTTCGAGGTGCGGAACGTCGCCGTGCAGGGTGTCCACGCGGTGACGCAGGTGGTCCAGGCGGTGAAGGAGCTGGACGCGCTGGAAGAGGTGGACGTGATCGTCGTCGCGCGGGGTGGCGGAAGCGTGGAGGATCTGCTGCCGTTCTCCGACGAGCAGCTGGTCCGCGCGGTCGCGGCCTGCCGCACTCCGGTCGTCTCGGCGATCGGGCACGAGCCGGACAACCCGCTGCTCGACCATGTGGCGGACCTGCGCGCCTCGACGCCGACCGACGCCGCCAAGAAGGTGGTGCCGGACGTCGGTGAGGAGCTGGAGCGGGTGCGGATGCTGCGCGGGCGGGCGCGCAGGTGTGTGGAGGCGTACGTGGAGCGGGAGGAGCGCGGGCTCGCGCACGCCCTCGCGCGGCCCGCGATCCAGGACCCGCACCGGATGATCGACGACCGGGCCGATCACGTCGCCTCGCTGGTGGACCGTTCCCGGCGCACCTTCGGGCACCTCCTGGACCGTGCCGACTCCGAACTGACGCACACGCACGCACGCGTGGTCGCCCTCTCACCGGCCGCGACGCTGAAGCGCGGGTACGCCGTGCTGCAGCGGGCCGACGGGCATGTGGTCCGGGATCCGGGCGAGGTGACGGCGGACGACGTGCTGCGCGCGCGGGTCGCCGAGGGCGAGTTCACCGTCCGGGTCGGCGACTCGCGCGGCGGCACCTCGGGCGGCGGCACCTCGGGCGGCGACACCTCGGGCGACACGGGTGGGGCGAGCGGCACAGGCGATACGGGCGCCCCGGGTGGCGTCGACGACCAGGCAGGAACCGGCAAGGGAATGGGTGCATGACGAGCAGGACGGACGAGGCGCTCGGCTACGAGCAGGCCCGTGACGAGTTGATCGAGGTCGTACGGCGTCTGGAGGCCGGCGGCACGACCCTGGAGGAGTCCCTCGCCCTGTGGGAGCGCGGCGAGGAGCTGGCCAGGGTGTGCCGGCGTTGGCTGGAGGGCGCCCGGGCGCGGCTCGACGCGGCGCTGGCCGAGGAGGAGGAGACGGAGGGCGCGGGCGACGAGTGACGCGTCGCCCCCTCACCTTCCGCCCTCCGACCGACCCGCGCCCCCCCCTGACCGGCCGACCCGCCGGTCCTACCGCCCGCTGCCGGCCCTCTCGGCCTGCCGGCGCCCCCCGGCACCTCAGGCCCACCGGGTCGGCGGGGGGGGCGGCTGTGAAGCGGATCACTCCACCCCCATATTTGTTGAAACTTGAAACTTTCCTGGCGTACGGTCGACCACGTCAGCCGATCCGGACCACGGTCCGGTACCGGATCCGGACGTACCCGAGGAAGTCCACGCATGTCTCTCGCTCTCGACCCCGCCGCCCAGGACCTGCTGTTCCGCGAGGCCCGCACCGCGAACACGTTCACCGACGAGCCGGTGACCGACGAGCAGCTCCAGGCCATCTACGACCTGGTCAAGTTCGGGCCGACGGCGTTCAACCAGACCCCGCTGCGCATCACCCTGGTCCGCTCCGCCGAGGCCCGCGAGCGCCTGGTGCAGCACATGGCCGAGGGCAACCAGGCCAAGACCGCCACCGCCCCGCTCGTCGCGATCCTCTCCGCGGACAACGAGTTCCATGAGGAGCTGCCCACCCTCTTCCCGGCCTTCCCGCAGGCCAAGGACCTCTTCTTCAGCGAGCGTCCGGCCCGTGAGGGCGCCGCCGCGCTGAACGCCGCCCTGCAGGCCGCGTACTTCATCATCGGCGTCCGCGCCGCGGGCCTCGCCGCCGGCCCCATGACCGGCGTCGACTTCGAGGGCGTCCGCAAGGAGTTCCTGGACGACGACCACACCCCGCTGATGGTCGTCAACATCGGCAGGCCCGGCGAGGACGCCTGGTACCCGCGCTCCCCCCGTCTGGCCTACGACGAGGTCGTCACCACCGTCTGAGACCGCTGACGCGTGAAAGGGCCCCCGGCGCGCTTCCGTTCTAGTGGTCGTCGCAACACCCCAGCTCAGGGGATGCGATGGACTTCGAGATTCGGGATGAGCGGAAGCCTCAGGGGCCCCGCAGGTTG
>NZ_BMTL01000033.1 GCF_014649655.1 Streptomyces humidus
CCCGCCCTCCCAGCCACGTCAGCTACACACTCAAGATCACACGGAACCCCGAACACCGATCCTCACCTGCGAAAACGCCCTAAATCACCGGCATTGCTGGTCAGAGGCACTTTCTGCTTGCCTGTTCACTTGCCGGACAGCCTGCTTCATGAAAGCGCGAGGTTAGAGATCCCGCGAGTAGGGGCGCCGTCGCGATACCGCCGCCCGGACCAGAGGAATCTCTTAGTGATCGAGTGATGATCGGTCGTGGCGACGGACCCGCGAGGGCGGTTTGCCGTCGGGAGGGCTGAGTAGTGCCCCGCGCGATCGGCCGAGAATTGACAGTTTGTTACTCGCTACTACTGGGTTCTCTGGTACGTCTGGCCGAAACGGTCGAAACCTGACAGAGCGCGCATGCCCCATGCCTCCGAATTTGCGTTAGCGCGCACTCCAACTCCTAGGTTCCGAAGCATGCGATACATCAAACTCGGAACGACCGGACTGGAAGTCTCCGCCATCACCCTCGGCTGCATGAGCTTCGGCGAGCCGGACCGGGGCGGCGAGCCCTGGTCGCTGGGCGCGGACGCCAGCCGGGACATCATCAAGCAGGCCCTCGAGGGCGGCGTCAACTTCCTCGACACGGCCAATGGGTACAGCGCCGGAAGCAGCGAGGAGATCGTCGGCCAGGCGGTCAAGGACTTCACCAGGCGCGAGGAGGTCGTTCTCTCCACCAAGGTCTGGATGCGGATGCGCCCCGGCCCGAACGGCGCCGGGCTGTCCCGCAAGGCGATCTTCGCCGAGCTCGACGCCTCCCTGAAGCGACTGGGGACCGACTACATCGACCTGTACCAGATCCACCGCTGGGACTACGACACCCCGATCGAGGAAACCCTTGAGGCGCTGCACGACGCGGTCAAGTCCGGGAAGGTCCGCTACATCGGAGCCTCTTCCATGTACGCCTGGCAGTTCGCCAAGGCCCTGTACCTGGCTGACCTGAACGGCTGGACCCGGTTCGTGTCGATGCAGGACCACTACAATCTCATCCACCGAGAAGTAGAGCGGGAGATGCTCCCGCTCTGCGCCGACCAGGGCATCGGCGTGATCCCGTGGAGCCCGCTGGCGCGGGGCAGGCTGACGCGGGTCCGGGACACCGCCACGGCGCGTGCCGAGACCGACGAGGGCGGCAAGATCCTCTACCGCGACGGGGACCAGGCAGTGGCCGAGCGCGTCCACGAGATCGCGGGCAAGCGGGGTCTGTCCCCGGCCCAGGTCGCCCTGGCCTGGGTCATGCGCAACCCGGCGGTGACCTCGCCTATCGTCGGGGTCACCAAGCCGGCCCAGCTGACCGACGCGGTCGCCGCGGTGGACGTCGAACTCGACGAAGACGAGGCCGCCTACTTGGAGGAGCCCTACCAGCCGCACGAGGCCGCCTACCTGGAGGAGTCCTTCTACAAGTCGCGCCCTGTGGCGGGCTCCCGGTAGTCCGGGCTACCGTCGGGCCTTCGACGAGTCCTTGGCCCCGGCCTTCACAGCCCTGTGGTCGGTCCGGCGATGCTTGCGGGCGGTCGCGCGCAACTGCATGCTCCGCGCGCTGCCCGCCAGCGCGGTGAGCAGGATGCCCCCCACCGCGGTCAGCAGCAGGGACACGCGCAGCGGAACGTGCCCGTGGGCACCGAAGTAGCTGACGCCCACCGACTGCTCCTGAGTTTGGTCAATGGGTAAGACATCTCACGGGTAGGGGCGTCAGGCTGATGTGACGCGGGCATCGGGATCCGTTTTGACGTGGGCCTCCTACATCTCTACATCTGAAAACGGAGCCCCGGTGCCCGCCGTCGAAGCATGGGCGATCGAGCCCTTGTGGGTCCAGTTCGAGGCCCTCCTGCCACCGCACCCCGAGACACATCCGTGGGGCTGTCACAACCCACGGATCCCGGACCGGATCGTGTTCGACAAGCTCGTCGCGAAACTCGTCTTCGGCGGCTCGTACGAGAAGCACGCCGATCAATCGTGCTCGGCAACCACGATGAGAACCCGACGCAACGAGTGGATCGCGGCCGGTGTCTTCGCAGGGCTGGAGCAGATCGTGTTGGAGACCTACGACCGTGTCGTGGGCCTGGACCTGGCCGACATCACCGTCGACGGGCAGATCACCAAAGCGCCCTGCGGTGGCGAGGTCGCCGGGAAATCACCGATTGACCGGGGAAAACTCGGGATCAAGTGGTCGCGGATGACCGACGGGCGCGGGATTCCGCTGGGCTGTGTCGTGACCGGCGCGAACCGGCACGACTCCCCGGTCCTGCGCCCGACGCTAGAGAAGCTCGGGCGTTTCGAGCTCGCATTGCCTGAGCAGATCACGGTGCACCTTGACGCGGGCTACGACTCCACGGTCACCCGCAAACTGCTGACCGAGCTCGGCTGCGAGTGGCGGATCCAGCCCAAGGGGGTCGTGATCCCGATCAACCACACTCGCCGCTGGGTCGTCGAGCGCACCAACTCCTGGTACAGCCGCGGCTTTAACTTCACCCTGTCCTGCACGGAACGTCGAGCGGTCGTCATCAACTCACTGCTCGCGTTGATGACCGCGATCATCGTGATCCGACGCCTCATCCGCGAAGCCTGGACCAGCCAACGCTGGGACACACGGCCAGCCCGTCGACCATGACGCCTTGCCCTCTACCCGCGGAATCTCTTAGTGGGGTCGACGCGTATGCGTGCTCAAAGTCCACCGTTTCGCGGTTGACGCGATCCCGTGGACGAAGCTCCGGGCTGGAAGCTCGCCGACGCGGAGTTCACGAAGAAGTCCACGCGGACGTAGGACGGTATCCCCGACATCTGGGCCCGCCTCGCCTCCGACGGCGCCACCCGCATCTACAACCCCTCCCGCACCAGCACCAATCCGCCCGTCAAGGTCGTCCTCTCGACCAACTGGAACAGGGTCAAGGCCTTCGGCTGAGCCGCCTCTCACCACCGGGCCCCGGCCACCCCGTCATGGGGTGGCCGGGGCCCGGCCGTTCGCGCGGGCTCGCCGTCGCAGGGAGGCGGCCGGGCCGCTCGATGCCCTGGTTCGCGGCCTCGGTGACGAGGGACGCGGTGCGGCGCGCACGGTGCGGCACATGGCCGAGCTGCCGCCGGGGGCGAACGCAGTTCACGACGGTGCCGGCGACGACGATGCCGTATGCGGGGAGGGGCTGAGGGGCGCCGGGAGCGCCGCGCGTCGGCCCACAGGTCGTCAACTCCTCAACCTGCACAAGCGGAATTTCCTGGTCCGCGCCATTGCGGCCGGTGGCGGACCTATGCTCAACTCTTCTGCACAAGAATTTCACACTTGAGGCACGAAAGTTCCGCACGGCGGGACCGCAAACCATTCCGAGGGGGGAGGGGCAGCCGTCCCAGGGCACCGGGTGGGGGTGGACCTCGCACGGGACCGCGAGGTACGCACCGGCGCTGTGGGACGGCTGCCGCACCATCACGTCGGCTGTCACACCCTCGCCTCGGCCGACGCTCCGCCAGTTTCCTTCTGGACAGCGTCACTTCACGGCCGCTTCACCGTCACTCGCGGGCGGCGCGTCCCGGCTGCGCCGCCTGCGCAGCGCGTACGCCCCGCCCGCCGCCGACGAGGCCTTCGCCCCGGCGGGTGCGCGAGTTCGGCACCCTGAAGGCGCTCGGCTCGAGCCGCCGGGTGACCCGGCAGGTCGTCGGCGAGTCCACCGGCAACCTCGACGAGGGCACCCGCGACGCCATCATGGGCCTGCTGGAAGGCCCATGGCACGAGTACGGGCTGCCCTTCGTCATGGTCACCCACGACTCGTCGATCGCGCGCCGCGCGCCGCGCCTGGCCATCATCGAGGCGGGGCGGATCACGCTGACCGAGCAGGCGTTCGCCCGCTCCCGGTGAGCGCGCCCGGGGCCGTTCATCGCCTGCCGGGCGACGAACGGCCCCCTCTGCCGTCCTTGGCCGGGCGGCCTGCGCGGGCCTGCTACGCCTGGCCGGTCTCGAACCGGGAGATCCGGCCGTCGTCCTCGACGGTGAAGCTCCAGCGGGTGCGCATCTCGCCCCAGGCGTCGTTGCGGTAGTCCGCGAGGAGGGCACGCCCGCCGTCCGACTCCTTGGTGACGTCCATGTGGCCGTGCGACGAGAAGATCTCCCGGTCGGCCCAGTCAGAGATGTCCCGCTCGGAGCCGTCGTCCGCCATGGTCGCGTCGGGGGTCAGGAGACCGCGGAAGGCCTCCTCGTCGTGGGCGTTGACGGCGGCGACGAAAGCCCGGACGGCCGGGTCGCTGAGTCTGTCGGTATGGATCGCCATACGAGCCACACTCACACCGCCGACCGGACCCCGCCACCCGAACGGCTTCCAGGAGGGGCCGGGTGGGTGCGAGGGATGCAACGGTAGAAACGCGTGAGGGATGTTTCTGCGCGGTTCCCGCCCGTTTCTCACCCGCCGCCGCCCGCTCCTGCCCATACTCCTGCCCGTTTCTGCGTGTTACCGCTTGTTTCTGCTCGACCCCACCCGCTCCCCTCGTTGCTGCTCTGTTCCTGCCGCTGTTCCTGTCGCTGTTCCTGCTGTCTGTTCAGGGAGTCACCGTGACCTGTTACGACCGACGTGATCTGGGCCTGCTGCTGCTTCGGCTGGGCACCGGCGGAGTGCTGGCTGCGCACGGCGCGCAGAAGCTGTTCGGCTGGTTCGGCGGCCACGGCCTGGAAGGCACGGGCCAGTTCATGGAGTCCGTGGGCTACGCGCCCGGCAAGGCCAGCGCGACGGCGGCGGGCCTGGCGGAGGCAGGCGGCGGCACGCTGCTCGCGCTGGGCCTGGCCACCCCGGCGGCGGGCGCGGCGGCGGTGGGTGCGATGGCCGGCGCATCCGCCGTGCACGTCCCCAACGGCTTCTTCGCGCAGAGCGGCGGCTACGAGCACGCGGCCTCCCTGGGCCTGGCCGCCGCGGGCCTCGCCGTCGCCGGCCCCGGCCGGCTTTCCCTGGACCACGCCCTCGGCCACACGGTCGACCGCGGCTGGATGGTCCCGGCCGCGCTCGGCGCGACGGCGGCCGTCACCGCGGTGGTCGTGGGCCTGCGCAGCCAGCGGCTGCGCAGGCGGACGGAGGGCGAGCAGGAGTCGCTGTTCGACGAGTGAACCCGGCCCGGCGGGGCCCCGGGCGCGAGGCGGGACCTGGCAGGCTGCGGCCATGGACACCCCCACCCCTCCCCCACAGCCCGCCCGGCGTTCCGCTCCGCAGCCACCCCCGCAACCGTGGTCCGCCCCCGCCGAGGTCCCCGGCCCCGCCGGACCACCGGACCCGACCGGTCTTCCGGAACCGGCGGTGCTTGCGGGCCCTGACGGTCCATGGGGCGGCGCCGACGTCTGGGCCACCGTCGACGCCCTGCGGGTCTGGCTGGACGACAACCGGGCGCACGGCGGCAGCGAGGATCTGCTGCTGCGCGTGCTGAAGCTGTCCGAGGAGGTCGGCGAGGTCGCCCAGGCGGTCATCGGCGCCACCGGCCAGAACCCCCGGAAGGGCGCCGACCATACCTGGGCGGACGTTCAGGCAGAGCTGTGCGACGTGGTCATCACGGCGCTGGTGGTCCTGCGGACCCTGACGCCGGACGCCCCGACGGTGTTCGCAGGACACCTCGCCCGCGTGGCGCACCGGTCCCTGGGAGAACCGGGCGGCCGCCCCACGTGACGAGGCCTGGCGAGCGACCCGTGTGCGCGGCGCGAGTGACGACGTCCGCGAGGGGCACGCGCGATCGGCCTGCGAAGGGCCCGCTCGGCCGCCCACGGGCACCTGAGTGAAATCACCGTCGCCGACGTCACGGCCGCGCTGTCACCCTGCGTGGACGGCAGCGTCGCAACGCCGTCGCGGCACTGCGCTCGCTGTTCCGCTTCGCCGAGAAACGCGGCCTGCTCTTCGTCAACGTCTGAAGATCATCAGCGGGCGTGGCTTCGGGGCGGCCGGTTGCACTCGATCGGTCTCACAGCCGCGGTGGGACCGGCCGGCCGAGAAACGCGGCAAGGCGGTCAATGGCCGGAGCGGTCTCCTCGACGGGTCGCGGCTCGGCGAATCGTCCCGTTCGGGACTGGGGGGAGAGCTGGGCCTGAGCGAACGCCAGGGCCTGCTCGGCAACGTCTTCGGGCAGCCGGGCAGGGATCCGGGTGGCCTGAGCGAGGTCCCATCCATGAGCGAGCAGATCGTACAGGCGGATCTGCAAGCGCTCAGCGCCCGTGGCACTCCCCAAAGGTCCCCGATGACTCCGCTCCAGCACCCCGGGGCCGGAGAAAGCTGCCAGCAGGGAAGCACTGGAGGACCGGTAGGCGCCGACCGGGTCGTCGCCGAGGCGGTCCACTCCGCGTTCGGGCATCGGGCCGCCCTCGATCACGGCCGCGAACACCAGGTCCATGCCGACCAGGTGGGCCACCACCTCGCGTACGTTCCATTCCGTGCACGGCGTAGGCTCCTTCCACTGCTCGGGGCGGACCTCAGCGAGCAGGTCGCCGACAGAGGTGCACGCACGTGCGAGATCTTCGACGGAAACGGTAGTCATCCGGGGAGAGTAAGGCGTCAACTGTCGGTCTGCCCGAGGTATGTGCATCGGTGCGAGGAGCCCTGCCGAATCGGGCGAACGCGCGATCGCTCAGCGTCGATGAGTGGCAGCTGTCGCAGGTACCCGCCCGCTCACTGGCCTCGGGCTTTCATCCTGGGAGGACGTCCGGGCCTCGACGGTCGTACAGGTCGTGCGGAACGTGCGGAGCGTTCCTCGATTCGCGGAACCGACCGTGCGCCGTCCGCGTGCCTCTGTACGATCACCGCACGCGAAGCGGGGGCGCTGAGGCCGAGGGGGCGGGCATGGTGGGCAAGGTGGGCAACACACGCAGACGCAGGACTACTTGGCCGGTGAGGGCGGCGGCGTCGGCGGCCGGGGCGGCGCTGCTGGTGGGCGGCTGCGGCGCCGGCGGCGGCGAGGAGGCCGGGCCGAGCCCCTCGGCGTCCGGCCGGGCCGCGACGGCGTCCGCGTCCGGTTCGCCCTCCGCGGCGCCGTCCGCCGCCGCGTCGGGTGGGGGCACGGCGCAGCCGACGCCCTTCACGGTGGCCCCCGCCAGGCTGCCCCGGACGAAGCCGCAGGCCGAGTCCCTGGTGCAGGCGGTCGCGCTGGAGCCGCAGGCCTGGGGCTCGGGCTTCCGGGCCCAGCGGCCGGCCGCGAGCGCCCCCGGCACCGTCGCCGTGCTCGACGCGCAGTGCCGCTGGCAGCGCCTGCCCCTCCCGGGCAGCGTCCTGGCCTCGTCGTCCCGTTACAGCGAACTGCCGGGCACGGGCGGCAAGGGGACGTTGAAGGTGACGGCGGCGGTCACCGTGCACACCTCGGTCGGGACCGCCGACGAACAGCTGGCCACCACCTTGGAGGAGGCTCTGCGCTGCCGGGACCAGCAGGTCCGCACCGACGAGCGGATCTCCGGACTCGCGTCGGTCGCCGTTCCCTACGGCCAGGGCGGCAACACCTACGCCGACGACTCGGTGCTGGAGATCGGCTCCTACCTCACCGGGAACAGCGCGCAGACGTACCGCTGGCACGTCGCCCGCCTCGGCTCGGTGACCGTCGCGGTGTCCGTGATGGGCGCCAAGGGTTACAAGGACGACGAGTTGACGCGGTACTCGTCGCACGCCCTGACCACCATGCTCAGCCGGATCGAGTCCGAGCTCGGGGGGAAGAACTGATGGAGCCGCTGCGTTCTTCCGATCCCGCGAGGATCGCGGACCATCGTCTGCTGGGCCGGCTCGGCGCCGGAGGCATGGGCGTGGTGTACCTGGCGCGCACGCCGGGCGGCGCGCTGGTGGCGCTGAAGGTCCTGCTCGCCGAGTACGCCGAGGAGCCGGGTTTCAGGGAGCGGTTCCGCCGCGAGGTCGGTATCGCCCGGCGCGTCGACAGTCCGTGGGCGGTGCCACTGGTCGACGCCGACCCGGACGCCGGGTCGCCGTGGCTGGCGACCGCGTTCGTGCCCGGCCCGTCCCTGGGCGAGGCGGTGGCCGCGCACGGCCCGCTGGCGGAGCCCGGGGTGCGCCTGCTCGGCACCCGGCTCGCCGAGGCGCTGGGCGAGGTGCACCGGGCCGGTCTGGTCCACCGGGATCTGAAGCCGGGCAATGTGCTGATCGCGCACGACGGGCCCCGTCTCATCGACTTCGGCATCGCCCGGGCGCCGGAGGACACCGCGCTCACCGCCACCGGGCTGATCGTCGGCACACCCGGCTATCTGTCGCCGGAGCAGGTCATGGAACCGGGCGGCGACGGCATCGGACCGGCGAGCGACGTGTTCTCCCTCGGCTGCGTCCTGGCGTTCGCCGCGACCGGAAGGGCGCCATTCGGCGCTGGGGTGGTCGACGCCCTGCTGTACCGGGCCGTGCACGATCCGGCGGACCTCGACGGGGTGCCGCCGCGACTGCGCGAGGTGGTGGAGGCCTGCCTGGAGAAGGAGCCGGCCCGACGGCCCGAAGCAGCCGAGCTGGTGCGGCTGTTGACGGACGAGGGCGGCCCGCAGGACGCGGATGCGTCCGGATGGCTGCCCGAGCCGGTCGCCAGGCTGATCGCCGAGCGGTCGGCCGCCGCGCTCGCGCTGCCGGACGTCGAGCAGACCCAGGCTCCGTCCGACGCCGTTCCCGACTCCGCGCCGGCGCAACCCGATGCGGACGGGACGTCAGGCTCCGGACGCTCGGCAGCCGATGTGGGCGGGACGTCAGGCTCGGACGGCGCGCAACCCGATGCGGGCGGGACGTCCGGCTCGGGGCGAGCGCCGGCGGGCACGCACGATGCGCCGCCCGAACCGCACGAGACGCCGGCCGGCCCGCACGAGACGCCGGCCGGCCCGCACGAGACGCCGGCGGACACGCATGAGACGTCCGGCCCGGCGGCGGAGACGCAGGACGCCCGTCCGGCGGGCCGGCGCCGTTTCCTGCTGCTCGCCGGCGGGGCCGCCGCGCTCGCGGCGGCCGGGGGCGGGGCCTGGTGGGCCGCCGCCCGGGACGACGGCACGGGCGGCGACAGCCCGGCCGCCGCCGGGTCTTCGCGGCGCCCGGTGCACACCGTCGCGCTGCACGGTGACCTCAGCGGCCCGCAGCGGGACACGGGCAGGGCGCAGGAGCGCGGACTGCGGCTGGCCGTCGCGGAGTTCAACGCGCGCGGCGACGCCCCGTTCACCGTCAAGGTCAGGACCGTCGACGACGGCGGCGAACCCGCTGCCTCGGCCCGGCTCGCGGCGGAACTGGCGGACGACCCGGCGGTCCTCGCGGTGGTCGGCCCGACGACGGACGCCACGGCGCAGACGGCGCTCGCGAAGTACGACGCCAGGCTGCTGCCGGTCGTCGCCGTGTCCCCCGGCTCGATCAGCCTCGTCCTCCAGGGGTTCCGCTCGTTCCTGCTCGGACGGCTGCCCGAATCGGTGCTCGCCGTGTACCTCAGCAACTACCTTCGCGGGCAGGCCGGTTCACGCAGGGTCGGCCTCGTCGTCGACCGGCTCGCCGGCAACTACGGGACGGATCTCGGCACCGCCCTCAGCACCCAGCTCAGCAACGCGCGGCAGCCGCCGGTGCCGGAGGTGGTGAGCGCGATGCGCCCCGACTTCGGCGCCGCGGTGGACTCGGTGCTCTCCGCCGGCGTCGACTCCGTTTTCTTCGCCGGTCTGCCCGACCGGGGGGCGCTGATCGCCTCGGCGTTGCGGGAGCGCGCCTTCCGGGGTGCGCGGGTGTCCGGCCCGGCGCTCCTCGACGGCCGTTTTCTGACGCAGGCTCAGGAGGCCTCCGAGGGCTGGGTGATGGTGGCCCCGGTCGTCGACGCGACGGCCAAGCCCGAGGCGAAGAAGTTCGCCGCGGCCTATCGCGAGCGCTGGAAGGAGGCGCCGCCCCGGTACGCGGCGGAGGCCTACGACGTGACGGGGATGCTGCTGAAGGCCCTGTCCGGGCTCCCGGCGAAGAGCAGGACCCGGAAGAACCTGCTGACGGCCCTGCAGAGGGGGAAGTACGAGGGCATCACGAAGTCGTTCGCCTTCGACCAGACCACCCGGATGGCCAGGACCGGTCTGATGGTCATCGACGGCACCGGCGGCTTCCTCTGGCGGGTCGAGCAGGGCGACTTCGTGTACGGCGGCCCCGCGCCGCTCACGCTCTGATGGAGCCGCTGCGCTCCGGCGACCCGTCCCGGCTGGGCCGCTACCGTCTGCTGCGGCGGCTGGGCGCCGGCGGCATGGGCGTCGTCTTCCTGGCCCGTGCGCCGGGCGGGGGGATCGCCGCGGTCAAGACGGTCCGTGCCTCGTACGCCGAGGAGCCGGGCTTCCGGGCCCGGTTCCGCCGCGAGGTGGAGGTCGCGCGCCGGGTGGACAGCCCGTGGGTGGTCCCGCTGCTGGACGCGGACGCCGACGCGGAGACGCCGTGGCTGGCGACCGCGTACGTCCCGGGCCCGTCGCTCGCCGAGACGGTGGACCTCTTCGGACCGCTTGCCCCCGCCTCCGTGCGGGTGCTGGGCCTGCGGCTGGCCGAGGCGCTCGACGCGGTGCACGCGGCCGGTCTCGTACACCGCGACGTGAAGCCGGGAAACATCCTGCTGGCCCCGGACGGTCCCCGGCTCATCGACTTCGGCATCGCCCGGGCGCCCGAGGCCACCGCACTCACCTCGAGCGGCGTGATCGTCGGCTCGCCCGGCTTCCTCTCGCCGGAGCAGGCGCAGGCGCGGAGCGGGGAGATCGGCCCGCCCAGCGACGTGTTCTCGCTGGGGTGTGTCCTGGCGTTCGCCGCGACCGGAGTGCGGCCGTTCGGCGGCGGCGGGGCGGCCGGCATGCTGCTGCGCACGGTCTACGACGAGCCGGACCCCGCCGCGATCCCGGACGAGCACGCCCCGCTGTTGAGAGCCTGTCTGCACAAGGACCCGGCCCACCGCCCCACCCTCGCCCATCTCCGCGAGGCCCTCGGGAAGCGGACGCAGAGCGCGGAGGGAGGGACGCAAGACACGGGAGGGGCAGGAGAGACGGGAGAGGCGGAACACGACGGGACCGGAAGGGCGGCAGGCGCGAGAGGCTCGGGAGGCTCAGGAGGCTCGGGTCCGGAGGGTGATCCGGCCGAACCGGCGGGCTGGCTGCCCGTGCCGGTCACGCGCCTGATCAGCGAGCGGTCCGCCGCCGTGCTCGCCATCGGCGCCATCGAGCCCACCCAGGTCTCCGCACCGGCGAACCCGACGCCTCCCGCATCCCTCGTCTCCCCCTTGTCCCCCGCATCACCCGCATCACCCGCCCCGGCGGTGTCACCGGAAGCCGCGACGATGACGGCCGTCACCGCTGCCCCGCCCGCCACGCCCGGCCTGCGCCGTCGCGGCTTCCTGCGCCTCGGCTCCGCGGCCGGGGTCATGGCGGCCGGCGGCGGTGGGGCATGGTGGTGGAGCACCCGTTCCGGAACGGCGACGTCTCCTCCGTCCTCGACGGGTCCGCGTCCCGAACTCGGCGTGGCGTTCCACGGCGACCTGACCGGCGCCCGCGGGGAGAGCGGCAACGCCCAGCTCAACGGCGCCCGGCTGGCCGTCGAGCAGGTCAACGGCCGAAGCGACCGCCCCTTCCGCGTGAAACTGCTCCCGTACGACGACGGCGGCGCCCCGGCCCGCGCCGGCGCCCTGGCCCGGCGGCTCACGCGGGACCCCGCCGTCCTGGCGGTGCTGGGGCCCACCACCGACGCGTGCTTCTACGCCTCCGAGGCCGCGTACAGCCAGGCGGCGATGCCGGTGGTGTCGGTCTCGGTGGGCGTCGACACCCTGACCGATTCTCTCGGCCTCAACTTGTTCCACTCCCACGCGGCACTGCACGTCAAGGACGACCTCTTCGCCGCCGCCTTCGTCCGCTATCTCAGCAAGCACGCCGACGCGCGCAAGGTGTTCCTGGTGGACGACCGGGCGCAGGGCGACCTCGCCTGGACGCTGTGCGACCAGACCCGGCGGGGACTGCGCGCAGCAGGCCGGGACTCCACGGTGGCCGACGTCCCCGCCGGGAAGACCGACTGGACGGCACTGGCCGCGGCGGTGCTGGCGGCGGGCTCGGACGCCGTCATGTGCACCGGTGACGCGGCACGGACCGCCGGACTGGCGTCCGCGCTGCGCGCCGCAGGGTTCACCGGAACGCGCATGGCGACGGAACGCGCCTTCGGCCCCGCGTTCCTCACCGCCGCGGGCGCGGCCGCGACCGGCTGGGTCTTCGCGACGTCCTTCGTCGACCCCGCGGTCCGTCCCTCCGCCCGCGACTTCGCCGCCGCCTACCGCCGCCGGTTCGGCGCGGCCCCCGGCTGGTACGCGGCGGAGGCCTACGACGCCGTGCTGTTCCTGGCGGAGGCCTGCACCCAGGGCGGGACGGCGCTGAGGGAGCGGGGTGCGATCGCCCGCAGGCTCCGTGAGGTGTCCCACACCGGGATCACCCGCACCGTCCGCTACGAGCAGGGTTTCGGCTACAACCACGACGCGATGTTCGACTACCGGGTCGCCGACGGCGGGTTCCGCTGTCTCGGGCAGTACCTGGAGGCCGCCGTCTCGTGAGGGGAGGGCCGCAGCGCGAGGTCACTCCGCGTCGGCGACGACCGATCCGACGCGCTCGGCGAGGCCCGGGTCGCGCCGGACCAGGAGGGCCGCGTAGCAGACGGCTGCCAGCAGGGCGGCCAGCGCCGCGTACGGGAACCAGCTGTACGGCGCGGGCTGTCCCGGCTTGGCGAGGTAGTACAGCGGGATCAGGACGGCGAGGGCGCCGACCGCGGGCAGCACCACGTGCCGCACGATCCTGAACTCCTGCGGCCGGTACCTGCGGTAGTACAGGGGCAGCGCGATGTTGGACGCGAGGTAGACCAGCAGGATCAGGATGGCGCCCAGGCTCGACGACTCGGCGAAGAACACCACCGGGTTCATCGGACCGCCGTCCTCCCCGAGCACATGCCCGGCGCCCCAGCCGACGATGATCAGCAGCGCGGTCGCGGCGAAGGTGACGATCGCGTTGTTCGGCGTGCGGCGCGTGGGGTGCACATAGCCGAAGAAGGACGGCAGCAGCCCCTCGCGGCCGGCGTTGAACACCAGCCTGGCCTGTGAGTTGATGCCCGCGATCAGCACGCCGAGCGTGGAGGTCAGCCCGCCGACGTAGGCGAGGACGGCGAGCGCCCCGAGGGTGTGCTGGGCGACGTCGACGAAGGGGATCCGGGAGTCGCCGAGCCGCTGCACGTCGTAGCCGAAGCCGGTGACCGTGGCGTAGGAGAAGAGGATGTAGCTCACCGTCATGATCGCGATGGAGGAGAACACGGCGCGGCCGACGTTGCGCCGCGGGTTCTCCGTCTCCTCGGCCAGGGCCGCCGAGTTCTCCCAGCCGATGAACAGGTACACCGCCAGCGGGAAGCCCGCGGCCAGGCCCTTCACGCCGTGGGTGAGGTGGGAGGGCAGGAAGGGGGCCGCGGAGAGGCCGCCGCGGTGCTCGACGAGCGCCGCGACCGAGACGACGACCAGCACCAGCATCTCGACGCCGAAGAAGTAGCCGGCCCACTTGGTGGACACGACGATCCCGCGCAGCATCAGCACCACCGAGACGCCGGTCAGCAGCACCGTCCAGATGATCCACGGCAGGTCGACGCCGGTGTAGTGGTTCAGGGTGATCTGCATGAACCCGCCGGAGATCGCGATGACGGAGGCCATCGCGATGATGTAGCCGAGTCCGGCGAGCAGGGCCGTGGTGACGGCGCTGACCGGCCCGAAGGTCTTGCCGACGAAGGTGGTGAAGCTGCCCGCCGAGGGGTGTGCCCGGGAGAACTCGGCCAGCGTGTTGCCGAACAGCGCGACGGCCGCGCCCGCCGCGACGATGGTCAGCGGGGAGGCGACGCCCGCGGTGGTGGCGAGGAACGCGAAGCCGAAGAAGAAGCTCATGGCGGGGCCGACGTTGGCCATCGTGGCGGCGGCGATGTCCGCCATGCCGAGGACGCCGCCCCGCAGCCGCTGGGGCGTGCCGCCGGCGCGGCCCGACGTCGGCGACGGTCCGACGGGTCCGTGGTGGGACATGGCGACAGCTCCTTCGAAGAGGTCAGCGCGGTTCAGCGCGGTCCTGCACGGTTCAGCGCGGTTCAGCGTGCCGGTGCGCCTTCACCGCTCGTACCGCCGGGTCCATCGCGCCGCGGGCGAGTTCGTCGAGCAGCTCGGCGTGGCAGCGGTTGCGGGCCCGGACGAGCGCGGGGCCGGGCGCGGGCCCCAGCAGGCACTGCCGGCCGAGCAGGTCGGCGGCGTACTCCCGGATCCCGGCGCCGCCCAGCGCTTCGGCGAGGTCGAGGTGGAAGCGGGTCTCCAGTTCGAGCAGCTGCGCCGGGTCGTCGGCGAGGTCCATCTCCTCGACCAGCGCCCGGAGCCCGTCCAGCGGACCGTCGAGCGGACCGTCGAGCGGGCCGTCACGCAGCCCGTGGAGCGCGCCGTGGAGCGGGCCGTCCTCAGGTTCGCCGGAAGATCCGCCGGGCAGTTCACCGACGGCGTGCGCGACGAGCCCGCACTCGAGCAGCAGGTGGAAGGCGTCCAGTGCGGCGGCCTCGTCAGCGTCGTGCATCACGGCGACGACGGCGTCCCAGCCCGTCGCGACGAAGGTCCCGCCCGCCCGGCCGCGACGGCGGTCGAGCAGGCCGTCCTGGCACATGGCCTCCAGCGCGCGGCGGACGGTGATCTCACTGATCCCGAGTTCTTCGGCGAGGACGCCCGCGTCCGGCAGCCGGTCCCCCGGCGACACCGAGCGCAGACGCACCCGCAGGGCGATCCGGGACCGGACGAGCTCCGCGCCCGTGGGGCCCCGGCCGGCGGGCGCACGGGTGTCCCAGCCGGTGTAGGGGCCGAACTTGCCCGCTGCATTCACCACGGCGCCACCTTAACGGCCTGCCGAACGGGGTCACGGTGTGGTCCACAGAGGGCTCCCTGAAGAGAGGGTTCCGCGCTGCACGAAAAATAGAGCAAGGTGAACACTTAAACAAGTCTTGTTCTTTTGGATCGTACTGAACTATTTTCCAGACGCCCCCCAGGTCCGTACTCCCCGACCGTCCACCCTCCCCTCCATGGATGTCGAGATGACCACAACCGTCCCCAAGACCCCTCCCACCGAGTCCGGCGGTTCCGGCGAGTCCGGCGGCCTGCAGGCCGGACTCAAGAACCGCCACCTGTCGATGATCGCGATCGGCGGGGTCATCGGCGCCGGCCTGTTCGTCGGCTCCGGCTCCGGCATCGCCGCCGCCGGCCCCGGCATCCTCGTCTCGTACGCGCTCGTCGGCGTCCTCGTCGTCCTCGTGATGCGCATGCTCGGCGAGATGGCCGCGGCCAACCCGACCTCCGGTTCGTTCTCCGCCTACGCGGACCGCGCGCTCGGCCGCTGGGCCGGCTTCACCATCGGCTGGCTGTACTGGTTCTTCTGGGTCGTGGTGCTCGCCGTGGAGGCGACCGCCGGGGCCAAGATCCTGGCCGGCTGGATCCCCGCGGTGCCCCAGTGGGGCTGGGCCCTGATCGTCATGATCGTCCTGACGGCCACCAACCTCGCCTCGGTCAGCTCCTACGGCGAGTTCGAGTTCTGGTTCGCCGGCATCAAGGTCGTCGCCATCGCCGCGTTCATCGTGCTCGGCGGCCTCGCGATCTTCGGGCTGCTCCCCGGCTCCGACCACCCCGCGAGCGGCTTCTCCAACCTCACCGCGCACGGCGGCTTCCTGCCGCACGGCCCAGGCGCCATCCTCACCGGCGTCCTGATGGTCGTCTTCTCCTTCATGGGCAGCGAGATCGTCACCCTCGCGGCGGGCGAGACCGCCGACCCGCGCGCCGCCGTCACCAAGGCCACCAACAGCGTGATCTGGCGGATCGCGGTGTTCTACCTCGGCTCGATCCTGATCGTGGTGTCGCTGCTGCGCTGGGACGACCCGGCGATCCTCAGGGACGGCTCCTACGTGGCCGCCCTGAGCTCCATCGGCATCCCGCACGCGGCGCAGATCATGAACACCATCGTGCTGACCTCGGTGCTGTCCTGCCTCAACTCCGGCCTGTACACCGCCTCGCGCATGGCCTTCTCGCTCGGCCGCCGCAACGACGCCCCGGCCGCCTTCGGGAAGACCAGCGGCCACGGTGTGCCGCGCGCGGCCATCCTCGCCTCGGTGGTCTTCGGCTTCGTCGCGGTCGCCTTCAACTACCTCTGGCCCGACACGGTCTTCCAGTTCCTGCTCAACTCCTCCGGCGCGATCGCCCTGTTCGTGTGGCTGGTGATCTGCTTCTCCCAGCTGCGCATGCGCAAGATCATCGAACGGGAGTCGCCGGAGAAGCTGGTCGTCCGGATGTGGCTCTACCCCTACCTGACCTGGGCGACCATCGCCCTGATCACCTTCGTCCTGGGCTACATGCTCACCGACACGGCAGACGGCGGCGGCCGCGACCAGGTGGTCCTGTCGACGGCGGTGGCCATCGCCGTGGTGGTCTTCGCGGTCCTGCGCGAACGCCTCACCGCCAGGTCCGGGACCGGCATCGCCGCCCAGGAGACCGAGACCGCTGACGCGGCCCCCCTGGTCTGACGGTCGCGGGCGGAAGCCCGGGAGGACCGGCGCCGCTGTCGACGCCGGTCCTCCCGCGCTTCTCGTGGGGGCGGTCCCGCCCGCCGCTCATCCTTCGCAGGAGCCTCTGTCGACGCGGAGGAGGCGCCGGCCGCCGGCCCAGCGGCACAGCCTGACCCCGACCACGATGCCGGCGATGGTGACCACGGCGGGCAGGTAACCACTGGCGACCTGGATGATCGGGATCGCCGGGCATCCGCCGGAGATCGCCCAGCCGATGCCGAACAGGACCGCGCCTGGGACGACACCGGCGTGGAGGCGTCCTGCTCCCCGGCGCACCCGCAGCAGGGCGAAGACGCTCGCGATGATCACGACAGCGCCGAAGAAGGAGAGGAACATCCGCAGGTCCTGGAAGGTGAACATGCGGTTCAGCTCGGCGTAGTCACCGAACCCGATACTGGTCACGGTGAAGCCGAGAGCCAGTCCGGTGAGGAGATTGGCCAGCAGGACCACGCCCCGGCTGCGCATCAGATCACCTTCCACAAGAGGAACGACACCGCGACGGCGGTGCCGAAGAACGTCGCCGTCGCGACGAGACTGACGGGGCTGAGCCGACCGCAGCCGTTGAGCCCGTGCCCCGAACTGCAGCCGCCCGCCAGCCGGGTGCCGAAGCCGACCAGTACACCTCCCGCGAACAACAGGGCGACCATGGCTACCGGGTTGCCGGTCACCAGGTGCCGGTAGCCCGCGCCCATGTCGAAGCGGATGTGGAACCGCCCGGAGGTGACCGCGGCGACCAGTCCGCCCACGAAGATCGAGACCAGCAGGACGGCCTGGGTGACCAGCGGAGCGGGGCGCGGGGGCGCCAAAGGACGGCGTCCGTCCGTGGCGGGCGCCGCAGCCGGCCCGGCCGACACCGGCGCGGCGAGCGCCGACGCGACGGGTGCCGACGCGACGGGTGCGGTGCCGAAATGCTCGACCGTGGCCGCGTCGAGGGCGGCCACAAGAGCCTGCTCGTCCGCGAACTCGGCTTCCCTGCGCTCGAGTTCGGCTTCGCGCCGCCAGTGCAGCACTCGCTCCCAGGCCCCCGACACCCCGAAGGACCGATCGGTGGCGAGGGTGTAGCCGATGGTGAGTACGGCGAGTCCGACAGCACCCGCCCACCAGGGCCAGTAAGGGGTCATGCGTTGCCCTTCATCCACCCGGCCAACCGGGCCCACCAGCCCCGTTCGGGCTCCGCGGGGATCGCCGAGGTCTGTTCGGCGGAGCCGGGACCGCGTGCGAGGGAGGCGGTGCGCGCGGGCCTCGGCGCCAGATGACGGGCATGCCGCCCGTTCGGTAGCAGGGTGATCGGCACCCGGTCACCGGTGAGAGACATCTGATAGCGCGCGCAACCGCGCCAGTTGGCCTCGTTGTCACAGTAATAGGTGCGCCAACCCGCCAGGCTCTCATTGAGATGGGGGAAGAGCGGGCACGTCGAAGCATGTAAGCAACCCACAGGAATGATCAAACCATCATCCGAACAGGCGGACAATCGCCGGTGCGTGAAGGTTGAAGCACACCTGCCTTCACATCACGAACCCAACTTCGGTCAGCTCGTCCATCTCGCACGTGCAGCCGGGGCGCTTCGTACGGGATCGTGCCTTCCCGCTTCGATTTTCCCCGGCACACCCGCGCCCCCCGGCACCGGGATCGAAAGGCGCGACTCGACCCACAGGGTGCGGTCCGTCACCTCTGCCCGGCGGGGGCGGCCACCGGTCCGGATCCGCAGGGGAGAATCCGGAAACACAGGCAGGCGGCGGTACCCACGACGTGCCGACCTATGGAGGTCCGCCTGTCAGCCACCAGACGATCGCGACGGGCGCAGTCGACGCGACCGGTACTCGTCCAGCAACCGCCGGCCCGCGACCGTGAAGGGATGCTCGGGACCCAGTCCGCGTTCTCGCCGTGCGACGACCTCGACCATCAGCTCGATCGCTTCGTCGGTATGGCCGAGCGCGGCCCGGGTCCGGGACAACAGCTGCCGGGCCGCGAGCACGATCGGGTACCCCGGCCCGAAGCGCCGCACATACGCTTCGGCGACCTGCCGGATCTCACGGTCGGCCTCGGCGAACCGGCCCAGAAGGTACAGCGCCCACGCGTGGTTGTGCCGGGCTCCCAGGGTCACGGTGTGATCGGGGCCGAGGAATCGGTCGCATTCCGACGGCAGCGTGAGAAGGGCGCCGCCCTCCTCGGAGACCACGTCGGCGGCCGGCAGCATCTCCAGCAGGCTGGCGCGGGCCCGCAGGGTCAGCGGATGCCCGGGACCCAGCGCCGAGCGCCGTCCGGCGACGGTGGCCCGGAGCAGCGCGACGGATTCCTCGCGTCTGCCGAGGTTCGCCAGCACGAGCTGGAGGCCGTAGGAGGTGTCCAGGGTGTCGGGGTCGTCGGCCCCGAACAGGCCCTCCTGAGCTGTGCGGACATCGCGGAGCAAGGACTCGGCTTCCACGAACCCGCCCAGCCGGAACAGCGCCCGCCCGGCCCTGGAACGGGCGGCCAGGACCGTGCGGTGGTCCGCGCCGAGCAGTCGCTGCGCGAGGTCAGCCGCGGTTCGGGAGGTCTCCCAGGCAGACGGGTAGTCACCGGTCCGGTGCAGCGCGACCGACAGCCGCGTCGCCACGGCCAGGGCGTCGGCGGCGGCCGACGGCTCGCCGACGCGCCGCAGCAGGGCCAGCGCATGAGGGACCAGCAGGCGCAGTCGCGGCTCGTGCGGCCCGGCGTCGGGCGTGCCGGGTACGGCCGCGTCGAGCAGCCGGACGGCCGCCGCGTCGAGGGCGGGCGTCAGTTCGGCGGGGGTGGCCGCGCAGACGCTGTCGAGCAGGACGCCATGGCTCTGCGCGCAGCGCGTGCCGACGACGTCGACCAGCTCGGACAGCGACTGGTCGAGCAGGGCCCGCAGCGCCGTCTCGGTACGGGCGCGGGGAAGGACTCCGCCGATGCCCTCGTGGTTGAGCAGAGCCAGCGGCAGGGGTTCGGCGGCGAACCGCGCCAGCAGTCTGAGCAGAGCCGCGGCTTCGGGCAGCCCGCGCGCCTCGAACGCGTCCAGGGTCAACTGCCAGGTCAGGCCGACCAGATGCCGCGGGTCCGCTTCGGACAGGACGTCGGCTCCGCGGTCGATCAGCTGGACCCGTTCGTCTCCGTCGAGCTGGTCCCCGTAGGCGTCCATCGTCCAGGGGTCGATGACCTGGTGGGAGAGGAAGCCGCCCGCCAGGGTGAGGGCGAGGGGCAGCCGCCCCAGCCGGTCCGCGACCCGCGCCGCCTGCTCCGTCGTCCCGCTGTGCGGGGCGAGATCGCGCAGCACGAGCGCGGCGTCCTCCCGGGGCAGGACGCCGATGTACTGCAGCTCGGCCCCCGGCCACCACCGGGCCGCCGCGCGCCGTGTGGTCACGAGAACGGTGCCGCGAGGACTGGTGCGCAGCCAGTCGCCGTCCCGCAGGATCTCCGGCTCGTCGGTGTTGTCCAGGACCAGTAACCACGGTTCGGCGGAACGGTCGAGACAGGTCCAGACGAGATCCGCGGCGGGCCTGAGACCGTTGCGTGCGGCGAGCAGTTCGCCGTCGCCCGCCCCTCGGTCGGCGGCGACGGCGAGCATGCCGGCGCGCAGGCTCGCACGGTCGGAGGCGTTGACCCACAGCCCCACCCGGTCCTGCTCTCCGGTGACCTCCTCGAAGAGGGCGCAGGCGACCGCCGTCTTGCCCGAGCCGCCCATCCCGTACAGCACGTAGACCTGGCCGCCGCGCTCGGTCTCGACGCTCGCCCGCAGGCGTTCCATCACCTCGCTGCGGTCGCGCAGCGCGACGGGCGGGCGGCCGACCGCCGGGCGTCGCACCGAGTCCGGTCCGCCGTGCTCCGGCCTGTCACCGCCGTAGTGGTGGTGCTCGCTGATGTGCTGGTCGCCCCGCGCCTGGTAGACGCGTCCCTGGTCCTCGGCGTGGCCGTCCGTCCCGCCCGTCATCGCTCGGCGATGTGCTGGTCGCGTCCCGCTTGGTACACCCGGGCCTGCCCGGAAGCGGTGGCGTGCTGGCTGATCTGCCGGGCCGCCGAGCCACCGGGATCGAGTCGGTCGAGCAGCGCGCGCAGTTCCTCGACGGCGGCGGGCCGGGCGACGAGCAGCCGCCGTACCGATCCCTGCCACTGAAGCCGTAGCTCGTCCAGGGTTTCCCGGTCTCCCGCCGCCGCGGCGGCCAGGACGTCCTCGTGAGTGGCCTCCAACTCGGCGGTGACGGTCTCAGCGCGCTCGGGTTGCGTCCGGCGCCACAGCTGTGTGATCCCGTCACGCACACGGTGCCAGGCGTCGGTCGCCATCAACGTGACCAAGGTGGCCCCAGCGCTCTGCGCGAGCAAGGTCACTTCTGATTCCACAACAGCCCCTCCGTTCACCCGATTTTCCTACAGCACAGAGGAAGAATGCCGCCCGCCAGGCATTGAGATGATTTCCTTCCCGGTCAATATCATTCCAGCCTTGAGCGACATGAGACAAGGAGGAATCAATCCTCGCCATTACCCCGGCGGCTTGGTTCCGACACATCGTCAGGCGGGCAAGTTGCACGTTACAGTGAGACATCCTGACCGATCGAGGGGGCGACGGAAATGGCCAGGCCATGGGAAGCTGATCCGGCAACAGGTTTCAAACAGCGCTTGGGCAAAACACCCCAGGAACTCGGCATCACCACCGGAACCCCAGACTGCCCGGACATCTGGGAACTCGCCAACGGCGACATCGCCGTCATCGGCCGGGACCTCACCAGGTCGCTCGGCAGGAACCTGCCCGACGGGGTCTCGATCGGGTCGGACGAGCGCCTGGTGGTCATCCCCAGGAGCGTGCTCATCGCGGCGAAGCCGGACATCCCCAGTGTTTGATTCCTTCCCCCGTGGCACCTCAGAACGCCTGGACCGCCCCACGTACCACGCGGACCTGGGCCGGCTCTACACCAGCGGGGTCGGCTTCCTCAACAAGCTCGAGCGCGGCCAGCACTTCCAGGAGCGCGGCTTCCCGAGCTGGGAGGCGTTCGCCGACGGCGACTGGGAGAGGGCGCTGTCCCTGGCCGAGGAGCGGCGCGAGGACTACGCCCAGGAGCTGCGCCGGGCGGCGCGCCTGGGCGTCAGGCACCGCCGCCTTCGGGTCGTGGAATTCCCGATCACGCCGTATGTGCAATGGGAGCTGTTCGTCCTGCGCGCGCGTGTGGACGTGGGCGACGAGATCAAGATTCTCGACGCTCACGATATTTCGAACATCGAGCGGAGTCGCCCGGTTCCGGAAGTAGTGATTCTCGGCGATGTGGTCATGTACGAGGTCATGTACGACGAGGACGGAAATGCGGCCGGGGCCAAGCGGTACACCGACCGCTCACTGATCCGGGAAACGAACGCCGGGTTCGATGCGCTCTATGAGCGTGGCGAGGGGTTCCACGATTTCTTCGACCGGGAGATCGTCCACCTGGACCCGCCTCGGATGTCCGGTGCTCCGACGGGCCTTCGCGGCTCGCGGTGACCGGAGTCAGGGCTGAGGTTCCTCGAGCTTGGCGGCGGTGGAGTCCGCGCCGTGCCGCTCAGCGTGTGCTGGGGCGAAAGGCCCGTCGTCCTCCACGACCTCGCCGTCCACGACGTCCCCGTCTTCCACTCGGTACGACGTGTCCGCCAGGGGCAGGCCGGCGAGGTGCCTCTTGAGCCTCTTGGCCATCGGAAGGTAGGTCGCGAAGGTGAGCCCGCCGGAGACGGCGGCCCCGATGAGGGGGATGGCCTTCGAGACGGTCGTCGAGAATGACTGCGTCGTCATCCTGACGCCGAGGTAGCCCGCGACCTTTTTCACCACGGGGTAGATGGCACCGTGCGTGAGTGCCTTCTGAGGCAGCTTCTTGGCGACCTGCTCCGCCATCAACCCCGCGACCTTCCCCACTGCGGCGTTCGCCGACTGGGTGCCGACCATGACGCCGAAGAACAGCGTGAGCACCCCCATGGTCGCGTCGTCGACGTCGTCGCCCTCGTCGGAGAACAGATCGGGCCAGCTGTAGAGGTACGCCAATTTCTGCGCGATACGGACCATGTGCCCGAAGTACTGGGCCAAGTCGGCCGGCACGGTGGCGGGGAGGGCGAAGATGCCGGGTATCCCGGCGGCGGCGGAGAGCGCGCTGACCTTGCCGGTCTCGAAGCGGATGGAGTCGCTGGCCAACTTGTCGAGAACGTCGGCGCTGATGCCCGCCGCGGCAGGGGTCTCTTCGATCGCCCTTCGGATGACGTCCTCGGAGCAGTGGCGAGCCAGCGCACTTCGGAGGTACGCCTCCCTGTCGATACGCACACCCGGAAGCTTCGCTGCCGCCAGCAGCACCGCGGAGAAGCGCGACTCGGGGTTCTCGATCCCTTTACCCTTTTTCATGGCAAAAACCTACAGTAGCGCCGCGCCCCAAGGACCTGACCGAGTCAGCTTCGTTGGGGCCTTGTTGTGCACGGGACGGTGGTGTGCGGGCTGGGTCGGTCACGATGTCGATCGCCGCCCGGGAAGGGACCTCCGCCGGGAACCGGCCGCCTCTGGCGCGACGTTGACCGTCATGACAACCAGCGCCGGCGCAGCACCCTGCGGGCAGACCATCGAGGCTGCTGAAGGTGCTGCGGAGGTGGGCTGCGCAGGGCCCTCGGCGAGCACGCGCCTGCCGAGGGCCCTGCGCGGTCAGAGTGCCGTTGCCCGAGAGGCCGTCACGGAGCGACCGCGCGGACGAGGAGCGTCCCGATGTGCCCGGGGTGAGGCGCGTCGAGGACCCGTGCCTCAGCCGTGGCGAACCCGGCCCGGGTGAGCAGGCGTTCCCAGACGGCGGGGCGGTAGCTGTAGCGGTAGGTGAACATCGCCTTTCCGGCGAAGCCTCCCTTGTACATGCCCTGCGGCCCGTACGCGCCGGGGATGGCCGGCGGCTGTGAGAACACGAAGACACCGCCGGGCCTGAGGCGTCGGCGGACAAGAGGGAAGAGACGGCCCGGGTCGGTGAACCATGCGGCACCGAAGATCGAGTAGACCGCGTCGTACTCCTCCTCGTGCTCGCTCAGGTACTCCAGGACCTCGGAGCACACGAACTCCGCGCCAGTTCCCGCCCACTTCGTGGTCGTCTTCTTGACCATGACCGAAGACAGGTCGACACCCCGGGCGGCGATGCCCTGCTCAGCGAGGTGGGCGAGGGCGCGGCCGGTGCCGCAGCCGATCTCCAGCACCGAGCGCGGGTCGCCCAGCAGCTCCGGGCCGGGCCCGTGACCGGCGTACTGGGTCCAGCAGAAGCCCGGCTCCGCGTCTTCCTTGAACGCGGAAGCGGCGAAGGTGTCCCACAGCTCCGTCTCGGCGGCGATGTCGTGTTGTACGGGCAAGGCGATTCCTCTTCGCTACGTCACTACGTCCGCTTGGCATGCTGGACGAAGATCGTCCAGGTGTCCCGCTGTATGCCCATGGTTCCCCGATTGCGTTCTTTCGTGTCCCGGACCATCACTTTGTTCGGATCGTTGTCGGCCACTTCAACGCTGTTCACCTGCTTCCGGGGCCCGCTGCCGCGATCAACCATTCCAAGCCGGGGTGAGCCGGGCACACGCCGGAGCCCTGGGGCCGTTCGGATCAGCAATCAGGGCTGAACAGCCTCTTGACGGCTGCTGTATAGCAGTGGGTAAACCTCGCCCTGAGGGCTTGGCATTCGGCAGAAATAAGGAATCCCGCAGCCCGTGATTGACCGTGATGCCAGTGCGTGCCGAACGCACCCGGACGCTTTGCCTCCCAACAGATGGCCGAAATTTGGCGGCTTCCGTCAATACAATTGAATAACAGCATCGCCCGATCGGATGAATCCATTTGCCAGGTGGCGCATTTCGCGTATTCCATTGGGACGCTCTTTGCTCTCCGCATCCAGATAGCCCTGACGGACCCCAAGGGGAGACCTGATCATGGAATTCCTCACTCACGCCCTGGCGGCCTGGCTCGCACAGGGAACCGTCGACCGGGACAAGGCCCTGGCCACCTGGCACAGCAAGCCCCACGGCATGCTGTTACTGCCCGCCGGTATCCGGTGGGATGCGGTCAAGATCCCCGGTGAGCAGGGCTGGCTGGCCTACACCCGTCTCCAGAACCGCGCGGCCTCACTCGGTCCGATCCTGTGGGACCGCTGGCTTGACCACATGTACTTCCTTGTCCCCACCGGCTCTGCAGCCCTGTGGCCAGGCCCGAACCCGCGGCTGGTCACCACCGGGGGCTGGTTGGCCGCACCCGACCCCCGCCGCCCCGTGCGGCGCGCGGTCTGGCTGCCATGCGCCCCTGACGGCCGCCTGACCCGTCCCGATCAGCTGTTCCGTGCGGCGGACTGTGTTCTGCCGATCGGCGACCCGGCCGGGGCCGCCCGGTGACTCTCGCAGCGGAACTGTCTCTGCCAGGGCGACTCCAGTCGGCGGCCGCGGCCCGTCGGCACACCCTGGCCTGGCTACGGGAACACAGTTGTCCCGTGGACCGCGACGCCGCCGAGCAGCTGGTCGACGAACTCGTCTCGAACGCCCTCCAGCACGCCGGCGGCCAGGCGGTCGGCATGAGCCTGGTCCTCCAGCCCGGTCGGCTCCGGGTCGAGGTACGCGACCCGTCCCGGGCGCTGCCCTGCATGATGCCGCTCAGCCCGACCGCCGAGTCCGGGCGCGGGATGTACCTGGTGGACCAGCTGTCGTACCGCTGGGGCGCCGACGTGCTGCCCACCGGCAAGTACGTCTGGTTCGAGCTGGCGCTGAGACCGGCCCGGACACCGACACGGCCCCCTCAGCGCAGGCAGTCCCGCAAGACCGCCCACCCCGCGTTCCGCGGTCCTCGGTCAGCTCCTACTGGTCCCCACCCAGCGCAGACCCTGCGCCGAGAGGGCACCCCGCCCGAGCTGAACACCACCAGTAGGTACGTACACCGCGAAATATGAGCCGCCTTCCAGCACCCGCATTCGATTCTCCACGATATGAGCACTCCTTCGTCACGCGCCCTGCAAGAAATCCACTAAGGGAACACAATGAAGAGACATCGAAAGAAAAACCGGAACCAGCCGGTGCGCACACCCTCCATGAGGGGGAAAGCCATCGTTCCCTCGCCGCAGAGAACAGACGTTCAGCCGGCTGCGCTGACCCTGGTCGTCGACAGCAGCGGCCATGCGTTTCTGGCCGCCCCGGGCTACAGCGCCGCAGACGTGGCACGAGTTCTCCGTATCGTCGCCGACGACCAGCGGTATGCATCACCGTCACCGCCGCACCCTGCTCCGGCCCCCCTCGCAGCCTTCCCCTCGGATGCCTCGTACGAAGAGATACTCACCGCACTGCGCGAGATACAGCTCATGCCCACCCCGCCGGCCTCCGGTCTTCCCGCCCCGCAGCGTGCGCGCCTTCAGCACCTGTGCGCCTGGCTGGACGCAGCCCTGCATCGTTGGAGACATGATTGTTGAGCGCCTTCCTGCTGCACGGTCAGGGCTTCGTGGCCTTGGTCCTCTTCGGCTGGTGGGGGACGGTCCTGATCCCGGCGAGTGCTTCGAGCGGATCCGCCCGTGCCCGGGGTCAGTATTCCGGTCGCCTGACGGCGACACCCTGTGTGCGTGAAAATCGGCGTGTGGTCGTCCGGCGGACGTCGTGTCGCCTTGGCGCGTTCCGAGCCCGTGGGTCAGTAGGACGCTCGGGGTCCACCGACAGGCACCCGGATATGTTGCTCCGAGCACGTGAATCAGACTCTTCCGCCTGCCGGACCCCCGCCGGACGGTCGCGTGCTCGCGGCCGACGACAGGAGGGGGTGCCGGAGCTATGGAAGTGATCCGCGAACGCTGCGCGGGGATCGACTGGGCGGTGTGACCTACGACTTCGACACCTGGCCGGACCTGCCCACCTTTCTGGAGATCGAAGGCTCTTCCGAGGCGGCCGTGAAGGAGGCGGTGGCGGGGCTCGGCCTGGACTACGACCAGGCCCGCTTCGGCAGCATCGATCTGATCTACAAGAGCGAAGTCGGGCGTGACATCCTCGCGGAGCCCACGCTTCTCTTCGCCTGACCCGGCCGGCACCTCGGCAGTGCGCGGCGACAGCAGCCTGATTTCCGGCATCGCTGCCTCAGAACCGGTTGGGGCGATCAGCGGTTGTCGGCCACTCCCGACCGAGCTGGTTTCTGAACGGCTGGGCTTGCGGTGCTCACGGGCTGGCGGAGCGCCCCGAAGGCACAGCCGTACACGTTGCGGGCGCTCCGCACGCGCCGCCCGTTCGAGCCACCAGCCGAGGCCATCGCGCTCGCAGCGCCCACCGGCGCCCCGCTCCGAGGCTGGAGCGGGGCGCCGGTGCGTGACGTGACTCCCGCCGCCTCGATCGAATTGAGTGAGTCGTCGGGGCTGGGGGCGAGGACCCCGCATACCGAGGGCCCCGCCCCTGTCTTTGTTCAGAGTGCCGCGAACTCGACGAACGCGGCCCACGCCGTGGGTTCTACGGTTAGTGCGGCACGGGCTGTGTCCTTCGAGTCGCGGACGTGGACCCTGGTGGGGCGGGTGGCGACCTCGACGCATTCGCCGCCTTCCTCGCTGCTGTAGCTGCTCCTGCGCCATACCAACTGGTCTATGTGCGGCTGATGTACGTGCGCGTTCATGGATCTCCCAGCAACTTCTCTACGTACGCCAATGATTCACGAGGAGTCAGGGCCTGCGCCCGGATGATCCCGTACTTGGCCTCCAGCGCACGGACGCGGTCCCGCTCCGTCTGCAGGCGGCTCACGTTCTGTACCTCGGCGTACGCGATCCTCCGCCCTTCCTTCGTTTCGATCAAGGTGAAGGGACCGGCCATACCAGCATTCTCTTCACGGTCGAGCGGCATCACCTGGATCTCGACGTTCCTCCGCTGCCCCATCAAGAGGATGTGCTCAAGCTGGCCACGCAGGACGCCTCGGCCTCCGATGGGACGCCTCAACACTGCCTCATCCATGACGAAGCTGGCGAGCGGTGCATCGCGGCTGGACAAGATCTCCTGCCTGGCCAGGCGTGCGCCCACTCGCTGTTCGATCAGTTCGTCATCCATGGGCGGCCGCATCATCATGAATATGGCCCGCGCGTACTCCTCCGTCTGCAAGAGTCCGGGCACCGCCTGGTTCGCGTACACATGCAGTTCGACGGCCTCCGCCTCCAACCGTGCCGCATCCCTGAAGAACGCCGGATACTGAGCCCGAGCCACCTCCTCCTTGCTCGCGCTCAACACCCCACCTCCATGCAGCACTTCATCGGCCTGGTCGATGAACTTCGGCGGCGGGATGCGTCTCCCCTGCTCGAACGACGCGATCGTCGAGGCCGAGTAGCCGGTGAGCGACCCGAGCCTGGCGCGATCCATGCCCGCGCGGTCCCGAAACAGCTTCAACTGCCGGCCGAACACGCACAACATGCCCGTCCCGACCTCGTACTCCGGCTGCTGAACCTCGTCGTCCACGCCGCGACTCCTCTCGTACGACCGCCCGGTCAGCCAACTCGGGGCCCGGGAACCGGTCACGCCCAACAGCAGGTACAAGCGCACCGCCCGCGTGTACAGCCCGTACCCGTCAGTGCGTCGCTCCTGGTGAACGCTACGCAGAGTCCGCGACTGTTGACCCTATGAAGTCAGCAACTCCCCCGAACGGGCATATGCCACAACATCTCGCACCCGAACGCGAGTTCACCATGTGCTTCACCTCGACCCCACGCGGTGCCCGCCTCGCCCGTCGGCTCGTCTCGCACCGCGTGAACGACTGGGGCCACCCCTACACGACCCCGGTCAACGAGACGCTCACCCTCATCACGGCGGAACTCACCGCCAACGCCGTACGCCACGGCCACGTCCCGGGCCGGGACTTCCACCTCCACCTCACCCAGACCGAAGACGTCGTCCGCATCGAGGTGACCGACACCCGCGCCGAGAAACAGCCGCCGGCCGGCCCTCCGGCGACCGACCCGCTCTCCGAGTCCGGCCGGGGCCTGCTCCTCGTCGCCGCCCTCGCGGACGACTGGGGCGTCACCCCTCGCCGAGGCGCTCCGGGCAAGACCGTGTGGGCGGAGCTGCGGGTGCGGCAACAGGGCCACCCGCGCACGCACCGGGCGGCCCTTGAGCCGACGGAACTCGATCTGCTCCTGGCTACTGCTTCACTGCTGCGCGACGACGTCGGGTCGCGGCAGGAGAACGCCGGCCGCGGAGGTCGTCGTCGGTGAGACGTGCTCGCCCTCCCTCTGCACGTCGTGACCGGATCGGTCTCAGGGGCGGGTGCCGGCTCCGAAGCCCGTCCAGCGCAGGTCGACCGGGAGGTGGCCCATGTCGTTGTACAGCAGGACCGTCGGCGCCGTGCCGTCGCGGTACTCGATCACGGTGAGCGCGGCGTTCCCGCAGTTCAGGCCGAGCCATCGCACCGGCGGCGCGTCCAGGGCGTCCCGGACGAGCCAGGCCACCTGGTAGGCGTGGGTGACCAGGACCTCATGTGTCTCGGTCTCGGCGGGGCGCGCGAACCTGCCGGTCAGGGCGTCGGCACGGCGGCGGGAGTCCTCGGCTTCCTCGGCGCCGTAGCCGTCGAAGAACGCGGCCCACGACGGCGGCACGTCGACCGGCACGTGCGGGATGTGGTCGATCAGCTCCGGCGCCTCGCGCACGGCGGCCTCCGGCAGACAGGCGCCCATGATCTGCGCGGAGTGCACCGCCCTGGGCAGGGGCGAGTGCCAGACCGTGTCGACCGGGATACCTGCCAGACGCTTCCCGACCAGCTCCGCCTGCCTCTCCCCGACGTCGGTCAGGGTGCCGAAGGGGTCGGCGGCCCCGTGTCGTACCAGGTACACATGCCGGGTTGCCATGGTGGATCTCCTGTCGGGAAGGGGTCGGTTCAGCGGTTGCGCAGGGCCGTGTGGGCCGTTTCGAGGCGTTGGGTCTCGTCGCGGGCGGAGTGGTCGCCGGAGGCGTCGTCGGCCCAGGCGAGCAGTCGGCGGACGTGTTCGTCGGCGGCGTCGGTCACGATGCGGGGGCTGCCGAGGGCCACGTCGCCGCTGGTTCCGTCGACGGTGATGAGCGTGCCCTCCGGGACGGTGCGGCCGCCGGCCGTCACGGAAGCGTCGTCGGGGTCGATGGTGAGGCCGGCGACGCCCACGACGGCGGGCTTCCCCATGGCGCGCGCGACGACCGCGGCATGGCTGGCGGGGCCGCCGCGCGCGGTGACGATCGCGGTGGCGGCGGCGAGACCGTGCATGTCGTTCGGGGAGGTCTCCGGGCGTACCAGGACGACCGGACCGGTTCGGGCCATGCGTACCGCGCCGTCCGCCGTGGTCGCGATCCTGCCGGTGGCGACGCCGGGGCAGGCGCCGATTCCCCGCGCGAGGACGTCGGCCTCCTCGGCGGACGCGATGCGCGGTGTGCGGGCGTGCCGGAGATGGAGCGGTGACACCCTGAGCAGTGCTTCCTCCCGTCCGATGAGCCCCTGGTCGACGAGTTCGGTGGCCAGGCGGACCGCGGCGCCCCCCACGAACCGGCCGGGGCGGACCTGGAGGAGCCACAGCTCGCCGGACTCGAAGGTGAACTCGACGTAGCAGGCGTCGCGGTAGTGCTCTTCGATCCGGCGCAGGGCGTCGAGCAGCCCGGCCCACACCTCGGGCTCCCGCTCGGCGAGTTCGCGCAGGGGCCGGGTCGTCGACCTGCCGGAGACGACCTCTTCCCCCTGGTGTCCGAACAGGACTTCGCCGAACGGGGCGTCCGCGCCCGTGTTGGGGTCACGGCTGAAGGCGACTCCGGTGCCGCTGGCGCCGTCGCGGTTGCCGAAGACCATCCGCTGGACGATCACGGCCGTGCCCAGGTCGTGCGGGATGCCGTTCACCTCGCGGTAGGTGCGCGCGCGTGGTGCGTCCCAGGACGAGAAGACGGCTTCGACAGCGCGCCTGAGCTGCTGGGGGGCGTCGTCCGGGACGGGCCGGCCGCTTCGTCGTCGGACGAGGTCCTCGACCGCCTCGACCGACCGGGTCAGGAACGCCTCCTCGGTCCCGGCCCGCCGCCCGGGATGTTCCTCGGGGACGGCCGGGGCGGCGGCGTCCGTGGTCGCGGAGGCGAAGCTGGTCAGGAAGTTCAGCCGTGCGCTCAGCGCGAACGGCCGGTCGCCGGTCTCGGCGGCGAGGCCCTCGGTGGCTTCGGCCGTGAGGCCGAGGTTGAGGATCGTGTCCATCATGCCGGGCATGGACACGCTGGCCCCGGAGCGGACGGACACCGCCAGCGGCTTGTCCGGCCCCCCGAAGACACGCCCGGTGCGGCGTTCGAGGTCGGCCACGGCCGTCGCGAGCTCGTCGTCGAGTCCTTCGGGAAGGCGGCCGTCCCGCAGGAAGGCGCGGCAGCCTTCCGTGGTGATGACGAACCCGGGCGGCACCGGCAGGCCGAGACGGTGCAGTGCGACCAGGCCGAGCGCCTTGCCGCCGAGGGTCTCCGCCGTCTCCTCGGCCTCGGGAGAGAGGGCGCGGATCCACCTCATCGCCGCAACCCGAGTGTGGCCAGCAGGTCTTCGTGCAGCTCCGCCCACACGATGTGGTAGGACGCGGTGCTGTCGGCCACGTACTCCAACCGGCCGGAGGCGGCACGTTCGAGGGCTTCGGTGAGGCGGACCCGGTAACGGCCGAACCGGGGCAGGGCCGCGGACAGCTCGGCGCCGACCACGGCGGCACGCCGGTCCAGGTCGGCGAACCGGGCGAGCACCCGGGAGTCGTAGCCGGGATCGCTGTGGTCGTTGACGCTCATGACGCCGTCGACGGGGCGCAGTTGCCAGGCCGTGCAGAGGTCGAGCAGCTCGGGGTTGAGGACGAGGAACCGCTCGTACGCCGCCGTCACCCGCTCGCGGGCCCCGGCCGCCTCCAGTTCGTGGGTGATGCGCTCGGCGTCCGCCGCGCGGCCGGCGTCCGTGAGGCTCCACCCCGGCATGTCGCCGGACAGGCGGGTGACCAGGCCGTCGCCGCCGAGATCGATGAGCTCGGACTCCGCGTCGGATTCGTCGAGCCCCGTGATCGCGTGGAGCCGGGCGAGGCTGATGGTGCCGGCGCAGCGCAGGGCGTGCAGTACCAGCAGGCCGGCGTCCGTCGCGCGCGCTTCGGGCCAGGTCATGAACGGTCCTTCCGGGGGTGTGGTGCGTGGTGCGGGAAGTGCGCCGGTCGTCGCCGGGCTCGGCGAGCGTCGCCGGTGCGCGACCGGCCTCGGCCCTGTTGTGCGCGACCGGCCTCGACGCGGAACGGCGTCGTCATTCCTGGCGGCCGTAGGCGCGGACCGCAAGGGGGCAGAAGACGACGAACAGGACGGCCGACCACAGCAGGGTGCGGCCGACGCTCCCGTGGTCCGGGGTCCCGTTGAGCAGGGCGCGGCAGGCGTCCATGACATGGGTGACGGGGTTGACGTCCGCCCAGGCGCCCAGCCAGCCGGGGAGGGTGTCGGTCGGGGAGGCGAGGCTGCTGCCCAGCTGGAGCGGCAGGAAGGCGATGAAGCTGAACGCCAGCACGGCCTCGGCGCTCTTGACGATGACACCGATGAACACGGTGACCCAGCTGAGGCAGAACCCGAACAGGATCGCGAGCCCGGTCGCCCCGAGTGCGGCGGGGATGCCGCCGTGGACGCGGAATCCGAGGGAGAGGCCGATGACGAACAGGACGGTGACGGCGATCAGATAGCGGAGGATGTCAGCCGTCACGGAGCCGAGCAGCGGCGCCGTACGGCTGATGGGGAGGCTGCGGAACCGGTCGGTGACGCCGTTCTTCAGGTCGAGGTTGATGGCCGACCCGGTGGAGATCATTCCGGCCAGTCCGGCGCCCATGACGAGGATTCCGGGAAACAGGTACTGCAGGTATTCGCCGGTGGAGCCGGCGACGGGGCGGCCGAACAGATAGAGGAACAGGACCATGAACAGCGCGGGGGTGACCACGCCGTTCATGAGCGGACCCGGGTTGCGGGTGGTCTTGAGGAGGCTGCGCTGGGCGAGCACCGCGCTGTGCCGGAGGGTGGCGAGGCGTCGGGGCCGGGCGGCGCCGGTGAGGGCGGTGGTCATGCTGCCTCCTTGGCTTCGGCGGTGGGGGCTCCGGTCAGGGACAGGAAGACCTCGTCGAGGCTCGGCAGGCGGAAGGCGAGCTCGCCGACCTCGATGCCGTGGTCCCGGAGCTGGCAGGTCATCTCGAAGAACTCGGCGTCGCCCGCGACCGGCACGACGAGTTCGTGACGGCGTGAACGGTCGGGCTCCCGGCCCGCGACCCGGGCGATGACGGAGGCGGCGAGGTCGAGGTCGGCGGCGTCGGCCGGACGGAGGACGACCGTGTGTCCGCCGATCTGGCGCTTGAGGGCGGTAGGCGTGCCGGACGCGATCACCCGCCCGTGGTCGATGACGGTGATGCCGTCGGCGAGGGCGTCGGCCTCTTCGAGGTACTGGGTCGTGAGCAGGACCGTGACGCCCTCCTCGCTGAGCCCTCGGATCATCTGCCACAGCTCGTCGCGTTTGCCGGGGTCGAGTCCGACCGACGGCTCGTCGAGGAAGACGACCTCGGGCCGGCCGACCAGGCTCGCGGCGAGGTCGAGGCGGCGGCGCATCCCGCCCGAGTAGGTGGCGACGGGCCGGTCGGCAGCGTCGTCGAGACCGAAGCGGGACAGCAGTTCACCGGCCCGTTGGCGGGCGTCGGCGCGCCGGAGGTCGAGGAGCCGGCCGATCATGACCAGGTTGGACCGCCCGGACAGCTCGTCGTCGACGCTGGTGTGCTGCCCCGACAGCGCGATGCGCCGGCGGACCTCGGCCGGATCCCGCCGGGCGTCGATGCCGGCCACGCGCACCTCTCCCGCGTCGGGCCGCAGCAGGGTCGCCAGCACTCGGACGACGGTCGTCTTGCCGGCGCCGTTGGGCCCCAGCAGTCCCAGCACATGCCCGCGCGGAGCGGAGAGGCTCACTCCGTCGACGGCCGTCGTCCGGCCGAATGTCCTGATCAGTCCGTCGACCTCGAACCCGTTGTCACCCACGCCAACTCCGATGTTCGCGTATTCCAGATATCTGCATCATCTGGATGTCGGTTGTATCATGACACACCAGGAGCCGAAGGGGACACGATGGCGAGACTGACCCGCGCACAGCAGCAGGAGCGGACCCGTGCGGCGGTGCTGGTGGCGGCCCGGCAGGAGTTCGCCGAGTTCGGCTACGCCGAGGCCAAGATCGACCGGATCGCCGAGCGGGCCGAACTGACCAGGGGGGCGGTCTACTCCAACTTCACCGGCAAGCGCGCGCTGTACCTCGCGGTGCTGGTCGACGCCGCCGAACGGGCCCGGGACGCCGCCGAACCCCCGGCGGAATCCCCCGCCTCCGTCGGACAGGCGCTCGGCTCGTTCGCCCGGGTCTGGCTCGAACGGCTGCCCTTCCTCGGCGACACCCCGGGAAGCGGCCATCTGCAGTTGCGCTCGCTGTCCGGAGTGCTCGGCACCGAGTCGGCGCGGGCCGCGCTCGCCGAACTCGTCCGGTTCGAGGCGCTGTTGCTCGCGCTTGCGCTCGAGCCGCGGTCCGCCGTGCGCGCCGCGGCCGTGCGGCCCGCCGGGCTGGTCCTGACCCTGCTCCACGGCGCGGCCGGCCTCGCGGAGAACGCCCCCGGCGTCGGCGACCCCTTCGACCTGGCGCGCGCCGCCGAGCATCTCGCCGGGATCGCCCTCGGCGACGACCGGGAGCCGCCGCATCTGCCCTATGTCGCTCCGGCGCGCTCGACCGAGACCCCGTGGACGCCGCCGGGCGGTCTGCGCGACGAGATCACCGGCCGGCCGGCCGGTCTCGGCGACGACGGGGTGGTCGTCGTGCTGGGTGCGGGGCGCCTGTCCGCGGCCGAGGACGCGATGCGCTCGGCCCGGCCGGACGACGAGGTGACGGTCGTCGTCGTCACGAGCGACCCCGCCGAGATCGGCCGGCTGGCGCGGCTCCGGATCGTGGATCTCGTCGGCTGTCTGCGCCGGGTGTTCACGGCCGACCGGCTGCCCCGCGCGCGCGTCGTGTTCGACGACGCCGGAACGGTCCCGGCAGCCCTCGGTCACCTCGCGGCCGGCGACCTCCCGGCCGGCGACCTCGACCTCGCCGAGATCGCGGTCCGGGTCCGCGACGGGCTGATCACGACGTACGCGACCGGCCGCGGCGCGGGCCACGCCGCGGCCCGCCACCACTCCCCCGATCCCGGGCGGAGCGGGGCGGTGTGACACCGGGCACGCCTGCGCCGTCACCGCGACGCGGGACCGGCGGCCGGTACGGGACCTGCGGCCGGTGCGGGACCGGCGGCCCTAGGTGCTGAGGGAGACCGAACCCAGGGCGCCGAACGCGGCGTGCACCTCCTGGTCCGGCAGCAGGTCCACCGCGCCGGACCAGGAGCCGGCCAGGACGAGGTCACCTGCCGCGATGCCGGCGCCGAAGTCCGCCAGGATGCGGACCAGACAGGCCACCGACTCGGCCGGATGCCCCATGACCGCCGAGCCGTGGCCGGTGTGCTCGGCACCGCCGCCGCGCAGGACCATCCGTGCCGCCGCCAGGTCGGCGGTGTCCGGCGGGACGCCGGGGCCGACCACGGCGGCGGCGGAGGAGGCGTTGTCGGCGACGGTGTCCACCAGGCCGATCCGCCATTCCTCGATCCGGCTGTCGAGCACCTCCAGGACGGGGCAGACCTCCGTGGTGGCGTCGAGCACGTCCCGGGCCGTGACATCGCGGCCGCTCAGGTCCCGCGCCATCCGGAAGGCGAGCTCGCCCTCGACCTTCGGTGCGATGAACCGGCCCAGATCCAGATGGACGCCGTCGGGCAGGATCATCCGGTCGGTCAGGTAGCCGAAGTCGGGGTGGTCGATGCCGAACATCCGCTGGATCGCCTCGCTGGTGGCTCCGATCTTGAGGCCGGCCGGAACGGCGCCGTCCGCCACGTCGAGCGCGCGGACCTCGCTCTGGATCGCGTACGCGTCCGCCAGGCCGAGCCGCGGGTGCCGCGACGACACGGGCGGCACCGGGCGGCGGGTCCTGGCGGCGTTCCACAGCTCGGCGGCGAGCTCGCGGTGGAGGGTCCGTACGGCGGTCGTCATCGGGTCGCCACGAAGAGCCGGCCCCCGGGCAGACCGATCGGCACGGTCCTGGTCCGCGAGAAGCCCGCAGCGGCGAACTTGTCCAGCCACTCCTGCTCGGTGGGGAGAGCGACGCTCATGAAGGTGGAGTGCAGATAGGTGAAGAGCGCACTGAACCTGCGCTCCTCGGGCTGCGGCGCGTAGCGGACGGCGTCGGCCACGGCGAGGAACCCGCCGGGGGCGAGCGCGTCGCGCAGGGCGCCGAGAACGTTCTGGGCCGTGCGGTCGTCCGCGACGATGTCGTGCATGACATAGCAGGCCAGGACGGCTTCCGCGCCGGCGACCGGCCCCGGGTCGTCGGCCAGCGACTCGATGGGCCGCTCGATCACCGTCAGGCGCTCGTGCACACCGGCGGCGAGGGCGGCGTCACGCGCGGCGGCGCAGGCGGCGCCGTTGACGTCGACGGCCGTGCCGGTGCGTGCCGGATTCTCCCGCAGCAGGTCGATGAGCAGAGCGCCGGACCCGGCGCCGAGGTCCGTCACCCGGAGCGCGCCGGACGCCACGACCTCCTCGACGAGCTGCGGATAGAAGGCGCGTTCGCCGATCCATCGTGAACTGACCGCGACCCGGCGTCCGTTGCGCCGATGGGTGCGGGCGGCCTCGGCCGGGTCGGTCAGGAACTCGCGGGCATGGTCGATGAAGGGGCCGTTGGCGTTCATCGCCCAGGACACGTACCCGGCCTGGTGACGCAGCTCGGGGTAGTCGGCGGCCGCCCGGAAGCCGCGGGGCGCCTCGGTCTCGGTGATCAGACCCGCGGCGAGCAGCGACGTCAGGTACGCGGTGACGCCGTCGAGGGGGACGTCGGCCGCCTTGGCCATGTCCGAGGCGGTGAACGTCTCGCCGGAGTCCAGGACCTGGTCGGCCCCGATCTCGGCGCCGATCTGCAGCAGTGCGGCGACCGCGGCCGCGTCGGCCACGGAGGCCGGGGTGTGCCGTTGCATGGTTCCCTCTTCCTTGCCCGTCGGATGTGACGCGCCGGAACTGACGCGTCGGATGTGACCCGTCAGATGTGGTCGGCGGAGCCGTGCGGCAGATCCCCGGGCGCCCGTTCGGCGGCCAGTCGCATGGCGACCTCGATGATGGTGTCCTCCTGGCCGGCCACCACGCGCCGTTCGCCCAGTTCGAGGAGGATCTCGCGGGGATCGACGCCGAAGCGCCGGGCCGCCCGCCGCACCGGCGCCGCGAATCCGGAGAACACTCCGGCGATACCGCTGGCGATGGTGACGCTGTCGTTGGTCGGCACGTGCTTCACGAACCGTTCCTCGGCCGTGTCCGCCGCGTCGAGGGCGCCGAACAGCCTGATCCGCGTCCGCGCCTGCTCGACATGGAGGTTGGCGGCGACCAGCTCGACCGGCGCGTTGCCCGCGCCCGCCCCGAACCCGCGTGCCGTGACGTCCACGATGGTCGCCCCCGCCCGCATCGCGGTCATGCTGTTGATCACCGACAGGCCGAGGTTGTTGTGGGCGTGGAAGCCGATGGCGATGTCGAGCTTGTCGACCAGTTCGCCGACCTTCTCCCGCACCTTCTGCGGGGTGTAGGCGCCGGCCGAGTCCATCAGGACGACCGCCTCGGCGCCGTAGTCCTGCATGAGCTGTGCCTGTTCGACCAGCTTCTTCGCCGAGGCCATGTGGCTCATCAGCAGCAGGCCCTTCACGGTCACGCCCATGGCCCGCAGCATCGTGATCTGCTGGCGGGTGACGTCGGCCTCGGTGCAGTGGGCGCCCACCCGGACCTCGTCCACACCGCAGTCGAGGGCGGGCTTGAGGTCGCGTTCGACGCTGGCGAAGCCGGGGATGGAGAGCACGCCGAGCCGGGAGTGCCGCAGTTCGGCCTTGGCGGCGCGCAGCATCTCCGCGTCGCTGATGGCCGCGATGCCGACCTGGATGGAGGAGGCGCCGAGACCGTTGCCGTGCCCGACCTCGACGACGTCCACGCCCGCCGACTCGGCGGCCCGGGCGTACACGCTGATGTCCTCGGCCCCCAGCTGGTGGCCGACGGCGTGGTTGCCGTCCCTGAGCGTCGTGTCACAGATCTGGAGTGTGCCGCTCATGACCGCCCCCGCCCGGCGCGCGCCTCCGCCGCGGCGACGGCGGCGCAGGTGATGATGTCCAGGTTTCCGGCGTAGGGCGGGAAGTGGTCGCCCCGCCCCTCGACCTCCACCGTGAGCATGTAGCGGTCTCCGGTGGCGACCGGCGGCACCACGACCCGGTAGCCGGGAACGTAGGAACGGATCTGTTTCTCCATCGTGGTGACGGCGTCCCGCAGGGCGTCGAGGTCGATGCGTTCGGTGGTGGACACGGCGACGGAGTTGCGCATGACGATGCCGGGGTCGGCCGGGTTGATGATCAGCACGGTCTTGGTCCGGGCCGCGTCGCAGAACTCGCCGGTCGCCTGTTCCGTGGTGTGGACGTACTCGTCCAGGTTGGCCCGTGAGGCGGGGCCCACGCTGGCCGAGGCGCTCGCCGAGACGATCTCCAGGTAGTCGACATGGCCCGCGATCCGCGTGATGCAGTGGGCCATCGGGACGGCGGCCTGCCCGCCGCAGGTCACCATGGAGAGGTACTGCTCCTCCACGCAGGTCTCCAGGTTGAGGGCCGGGACGCAGAACTTGCCCCGGTTGGCCGGTGTGAGGTCGATGAACGGCAGCCCCAGCGGCTCGACGACGCCCCAGTGGCGGGTGGCGTCGGCGGCGGAGGTCGCGTCGAACACCAAGTCGATGTCGTCCTTGGCCTCGAGGACCGCGTCGATGCCGTCGGTGCTCGTGGCGACCCCCCGGCCGCGGGCCAGTTCGAGGCCGGGTGACTCGGCCCGCCTGCCGGCGAACAGCACACAGGTCAGCAGAGGCGACGTCTCGAGTTTCAGCAGCAGATCGGTTCCGATGTTCCCGGTCCCCACGACGGCGGTTCGCAGCGGAGCCGGATGCTCTGGCGTCCTCATTCGGTCCTTCCTCTCGCAGTGGGGCGGCCGCCGGGGTGGTCCTGTTGGCCGGCTCCGAGCGGCGGTGGGTTCACGTCGTGCATCTCCGGTGACAGATAGACCTTCACGCGGGGGCGGGAGCGGCCCGGCTGCCAGGAGAGGTAGTTGTGGACGCCGGTTCCCTCGTCGAGGTCGCGGTGGGCGATGCCGGCGAGCACGGCGTCGTAGCGGCTCAGCGCCCGCGGATGCGCGGCGAGGACCCGGCGGATGCGCCCACGGACCTGGCCGTCGTGCTCCGCATAGGTCCACAGCGGTATGTAGAGCGTGGCCGGGGGCCGTTCGAGGGTCTGGGCGTCGAACAGCGACAGGCAGGTGACGGGCGGCTGCACGGTGAAGTGGCGGCGCCCGTCCGTCATGGTCGCGCACAGGGCGCGCACCTCGCCCGGCTCGAACCCCGGATAGGACTTGAGGACGGCCGCCACCTCCTCGGCGTCGGCGCCGAAGTGCCGGAAGTAGACCTTCACCCGGGCCTCGGGGCCGTCGGCGAGATCCAGCGAGAGCAGGAAGGGCACGTCGTAGCCGGGCCGCTGGACATGGGCCTGGACCGCGGACCACAGATGTCTCGCCCCCATCCGGTCCAGTGCGGTGTACAGCAGGTCGAACACCCCGTCCGGGCCGGTCACGTCCAGGTAGAACCAGACCTTGAACCGGACCGGGGCGCCGGGCCGCACCTCGGCGCCGTACATGGACACGTGCGGCCCGTCGGCGTCATCGGGCAGGAGCAGGTCCGCGACGGCCGACCACCGGGCCGTGCCGGCGCCGTGGCGTCCGGCGAGCAGCGGCATGAGCGCCCGCGCCGCGCCGGGGTCACGGGCCGGCACGCCCGCGGTGAGCGGCTCCATGGCGAACTGGAGGGCGGGCGTGTCCCCGCCCAGGTCGACGGCGTACTCCACCGGCGACCCGTCGGGCGACACGTCCGACAGGGGGAGGTCGCTCGGACGGGCGGCGCCCCAGTGGCCGGTCATGGCGCGGAACGTCGCGACGAACTCCGTGCCGCCGCCCCCCAGTCCCAGAGTTCGTGCTGTCTTCTCCAATAGCGTGGCGCAGGCATCTCGGACCGTCGCCGACTCCTCGGTCACCCGGTTCTCCTCGTCAAGTTCCACGTCGGGGCGCGGTGGCTCAATGCCACCCGGCAGGTCGAGGGGTCATTCCTCGCCCATGGCGCGGGCCAGGCTCCGCGGCCGCATGTCGGTCCAGTGCTCCTCGACGAAGTCGAGGCACGCCTGGTGGGTGTCCTCGGGGTGGGCGACGGTCCACCCGGCCGGCACGTCGACGGCCGTGGGCCACATCGAGTACTGACCCTCGTCGTTGACCAGGACCACGAACTTCGCCTCGGTGTCGTCGAACGGGTTGCCCATCAGTTCTCCTCCTTGGTCGTCGCGTTGCGGGCGATGACGGCCCGCAGGTGTTCCTCCAGAACCGGGCCGATCACCCCCAGCGCTTCCGGTGTCATGATCGTGCTGTGGCCGGTGGGGACCGGGTGGTACGTGATCTCGCCGGCGACGAAGTCCCGCCACACCTCGGGGTCGAGGACCCGTTCCCGTTCCTCGGTCGCGCCGAAGATCAGCATGTCGGCGTCGACCCGCTCCGGCCGGTGCCGGGTGGCGATGGTGATGTTGCGGTGCAGGATCTCCATCAGCAGCTGGAACTCGTCCTCGGCGACGTTGCCGAGGACCGTGTTGGTGGTGCGGGCCAGCTCCGAGAACTGCGCGAAGGTGAGCTTGCCGCTCGGCAGGGACTCCGGGTCGATGCCCAGCACCTCGAGGATGCCGGTGTAGACCTTGGCGGTGGCCTCTACGACCTGCTGCTGCTCCTCCTCGGTCAGGGGCCTGGCCGGTTCGGAGTCGAGCGCGACGATGAGCCCGACCTGTTCTCCGGCGGCTTCGAGCCGGGCGGCCATGGCGTGTGCCACGACGCCGCCGAACGACTGGCCGAGCAGGTAGTAGGGCCCGGTCTTCTGCACCTGCCGCATCTCCTCGATGCAGTGGTCGGCGACCTCGATCAGGGTCTCCGGCAGTTCGTCCGGGTGGCTCAGCGCGCGGGACTGCAGCCCGTACACCGGGAAGTCGGGGCTCAGACGCAGCAGCAGATCCGAGTAGGACCAGCAGATCGCCGCCCCGGGGTGGACGCAGAACAGCGGCGGCAGGGTGCCCCCGGTGCGCAGCGGGAGGAGTACGTCGAAGGCCCTGTCGGCGCCGTCGGAGCCGAGGTGCGCGGCGAGCTGGGCGACGGTGGGCCCGGCGAAGAACGCCCGGATCGGCACCTCCGTGCCCATGACCTCGGCGATGCGGGCGATGAGCTGGTTGGCGAGCAGGGAGTGGCCGCCCAGGTCGAAGAAGTTGTCCTCGACGCCGATCTGTCCCAGGTTCAGCACCTCGGCGAACAGCCCGCAGAGGATCTCCTCCTGCGGGGTGCGCGGTCCGCGCCCCATGGGCGCCGCGACCGGCGGCGTCGGCAGCGCCTCCCGGTCCACCTTGCCGTTCGGTGTGAGCGGGAAGTCGACCACGGCCATCACGGCCGCGGGCACCAGGTGCTCGGGCAGCGACCGGCGCAGGTCCTCCCGGACGCCGGTGACGTCGGCGTCCGGGCGGGCGGGGACCACGTAGCCGAACAGCGCGGCGTCTCCCTGGCGGTCGGCCCGCACGGCCACGGCGGCCCGGGCGACGGCCGGGTGCTTCGCCAGCGCGGCCTCGACCTCGCCGGGCTCCACCCGCATCCCGCGGATCTTCACCTGGTCGTCGGTGCGGCCCACGTACTCCAGCTCGAACGTGTGGTTGAGCCGGCCGATGTCCCCGGTGCGGTACATCCGTGAGCCGGCCGGGCCGTAGGGGTCGGCGACGAAGCGGCCGGCGGTGAGTCCGGGCCGGTGCAGATAGCCGCGGCCCACGGCCGGGCCGGCGACGTACAGCTCGCCCTCGGTGCCGGGCGGCACCGTCCGCAGGGCCTCGTCGAGAACGTAGACGCGCATCCCCGGGTTGGGGCGGCCGACCGTGACGGGCGCGCCGTCCGCGACGTTCAGGGGGTCCGTCATCGTGCAGGCGACGGTGGTCTCGGTCTGCCCGTAGACGTTGACCATCCGCCGCCCCGGCGACCAGCGGGCGGCGAGACCGGGGGTGAGGACCTCGCCGCCGAGGAGCAGGCCGCGCAGCTCGGTGAGGCGGCCCGGCGCGTCGGCGGGCAGGCTGGCCAGCACCGACGGCAGCGTCACCAGGTGGGTGATCCGCTGCTCGGCGAGCACCCGGGCCAGCGCCTCGCCCGCGAGGAGGCCCGGCTCGGGAAGGACGAGCGTCCCGTGCGCGGCGAACGTCACGACGAGGTCCATCACCGAGGCGTCGAAGCCGGGCGAGGAGAGCTGCAGGACGCGGGAGCCGGGCCCGAAGCCCCAGCGGTCCCGCCAGGCCTCGGCCGCGTCCGCCAGGCCCGCGTGGGTGATCACCGCACCCTTGGGCCGGCCGGTCGATCCCGAGGTGTAGATGACATAGGCGGGGTGGTGCGGGCCGAGGGCGGCCGAGCGGTCCCGGTCGGTGGGGTTCGTGTCCGGCAGGCTCTCCCGTCGCTCGGCGGTGGCCGGGTCGTCGATGTCGAACACCGGTTGGCGAGCGCCCAGCCGGGCGGCCCCGGAGGCGTCCGTCACGACCAGTCCGGGCCGGGCGTCCGCGCACAGGTAGGCCACCCGGTCGGCCGGGTAGGCCGGGTCGACCGGCAGATACGCCGCCCCGCTCTTGGCGATGGCGAGGACGGTGACGACCTGGGGGACGCCGCGCGGCAGCAGCACGGCGACGAGGTCCTCCGGGCCCACGCCCCGGTCGATCAGGGCCCGCGCCATCCGGTTCGCCCGGCTGTTCAGCTCGGCGTAGGTGAGGTCCGTCGCACCGTCGGTCACGGCGATCGCGGACGGGTCGGCCGTCGCCCAGGTCTCGAACAGCCACGGCAGCGTTCCCGGCACGGGCTCAGCACCCTTCACTTCCGCCCCGCTCGTCACGTCAAGTCCTCCGATGGGTTGGTGGGGAGAGTCGGCGACCTCGCGCAGCAACGTGCCGAACGCGTCGAGGAAGCCGTCGATGGTCGCGCGGTCGTAGAGACCGGTGGCGTACTCGACGGCGAGGACCAGCCCGGCGGGCGCGCCCCGGTCGTCGAACGTCTCGACCGCGTTGACGGTGAGGTCCACCCGGGCCACACCGGTCTCGACGCCGTCCAGTTGCGGCCGCGCGGTCAGACCGGCCAGCTCGAACTCGGCCTCCGGCGTGTTCTGCAGGGCGAGTTGCACCTGGAAGAGCGGGTGGTGCGCGGGAGAACGGTCGGGGTTGAGCTTCTCCACCAGGTGGTCGAAGGGAATGTCCTGATGGGCGTAGGCGGCCAGGCCCGCGTCGCGCACCCGCTCCAGGAGCTGGACGAAACTCGGGGCGCCCGAGGTGTCGACGCGCAGCACCAGCGTGTTGACGAAGAAGCCGATCAGGTCGTCGAGGGCTTCGTCGACCCGCCCGGCGATCGGTGCGCCCACCGGGATGTCGGTGCCGGCCCCGCTGCGGGTCAGCTGTGCGCCGAGCGCCGCCTGGAGCGTCATGAACAGGGTGGCTCCGTTGCGGCGCGCGAGCGCTCGCAGGGCCTGGTGGAGGTCGGCGTCGAGGGTGCGGGTCAGCGTCGCGCCCTGGTGGCCGGCCTCCTCGGGGCGCGGTCGGTCGGTGGGCAGTGTCACCAGCCGGGGCAGGCCGGCCAGTCGTTCCCGCCAGTGGGCGAGCTGCCGGCTGATCCGGCTGTCCGGGTCGGTGTCGTCGCCGAGCATGCGGCGCTGCCACAGCGCGTAGTCCGCGTACTGCACCGGCAGGGGCGCCCAGGAGGGGGCGCGTCCCGCCGCGCGTTCCTCGTACGCCGTGGTCAGGTCGCGGGTCAGCGGCCGCAGCGACCAGCCGTCGGCGGCGATGTGGTGGACCACCAGCAGCAGCACCCGTTCGTCGGGGCCCGTGGTGAACAGCCGGGCCCGCAGGGGGATCTCCCGGGCCAGGTCGAACGCGTGCCGGGAGGCCTCCCCGAGCACCCGGGGCAGGTCGTCCTCGGAGACCTCGCACACCGGCAGGTCGATGTCCCCGGCGTCCAGGATCCGCTGGTGCGGCACTCCTCGGCGCTCGGCGAAGACGGTGCGCAGCGCCTCGTGCCGGGCCACCACGTCGCCCAGCGCGGACCGCAGCGCGGCCACGTCGAGGGGACCGGAAAGCCGTATCGCCAGAGGGGAGTTGTAGGTCGCCGACGGGCCCTCCAGCTTGTGCAGGAACCACAGCCGCCGCTGAGCGAACGACAGGGGCAGTGCCTCCGGCCGGGGCCCGGGGACCAGGGCGGGCACCGTGCCGTCCGGGTCGGCGCCCTGGGCCAGCACCGCGGCGAGCCGGGCGGGCGACGACGCGGCGAACACCTGCCGCAGGGGCGCCTCGATGCCGAGGACGGCCCGGATACGGCTGGTGAGCCGGGTGGCGAGCAGCGAGTGGCCGCCGAGGTCGAAGAAGCCGTCGTCGACGTCGACCCGGGGCAGGCCGAGAAGGTCGGCGAACAGCTCGCAGAGGATCTCCTCGTAGGGGTTGCGCGGACCCCGGTCCTCGGCGCCGGTGGTCATGACCTCGGGTTCCGGCAGGGCCCTGCGGTCAATCTTCCCGTTCGGGGTGAGCGGGATCCGTTCGATCGGCGTGATCGTGGCCGGGACCATGTGGTCGGGCAGCAGGGCCTTGACCGCGGCGCGCAGTCCGGACACGAACTCGCCGGCGTTGCGGGCCAGGGAGGGCACGTTGGCGACGGCTTCCGGGCTGCCCGGCCGGTACACGTCGGCGAGGGGCGCGTCGTCGCCGGTGTCGGGGAGCAGCACCGCGTCGTAGGTGTCCCGGCTCCTCTGCGACCAGGTCGGCACCGCCCGCCAGCCGTGGCCGGCCGCCCACCGGCGTATCCGTTCGGGATGCAGCCGTGGATCGGCCGGGTCGGCCAGCCGGGGGTTGGGGATCCCGGTCACCCGGGCCGGCGCCGTCAGCTCGTCCAGGTCGGTGACGTCGCGGCCCCAGAGCAGCTCCGGCAGGTCCCCCACCGGCCGCGCGGCGGCGGTGTGCAGCACCACCTCGTAGCGGTACGCGGTCAGTTCGTTGTCGGCGTCGCCGCGCTTGAGGAGCACCTCGACGCCGGTCAGCCGGGGGTGCCGGAAGGCGGTGAAGAACTCGGGGGCGAGGAGGAGTTCCTTCTCGACGGACACCGCGTGGTCCACGGCGGACGCGCGGGATCCGGGGTGCCGGAACCGCTGCACGGCCGTGTGGAGCGCCCGCAGGAGGCCGTGATGGCGTACGTCGCCGACGATGATCCGGCCGCCGTCGGCGAGCAGGTCGACGGCCTTGCCCAGCACGTCGCGCAGGTAGTCGGCGCTCGGGAAGTACTGGACGACCGAGTTGAGCACGATGGTGTCGAAGTGGGCCCGGGGCAGTTCCGACACGTCGTGCGCCGGCCGGCACCGAAGGTGCACGTGCTCCCAGTGCTGTTCGCGCGCGTACTCCCGCAGCCGGTCCACGGCGGCGGCCGAGAAGTCCGTGGCCCAGTACTCCTCGGTCCGCTCGACCAGCGGGATCATCACCAGGCCGGAGCCGGCGCCGATCTCGAGCACCCGGCGAGGGCCGAACCTGGCCACCTGGTCCACGGCGGACCGCTGCCACTCCCGCATCTGGTCGATCGGGATGGGCGCGCCGGTGAAGGAGCTGTTCCAGCCCTCGAAGTCGGCGCCGGGCTCGCGCGGCAGGCCGCGGTAGACCTCGTGGTAGACGCTGCGCCAGTCGTCGAGCTGTTCGTCGACGTCCGCCGTGGTCGCCCCGTCGGCCGGTACGACGTACGCGGCGAGCGAGAGGGCTCCCGAGTGGTCCTGGCGCGGTACGACGACGGCACGCGCGACGGAGCTCTGTGCGGCGAGGACCCGTTCCACCTCGCCGGGTTCGACGCGGAAGCCCCGGATCTTGACCTGTTCGTCGGTGCGTCCGAGGTATTCGAGCTGTCCGTCGGCGTTCCACCGGACCAGGTCGCCGGTGCGGTACATGCGTGTCCCGGCCGGGCCGTAGGGATCGGCGAGGAACCGCGACGCCGTGAGCGCCGGACGACGGCCGTAGCCTCGGGCCAGGCCCTCGCCCGCGATGTACAGCTCGCCCGGCACACCCGGCGCGACCAGCCCGAGCGACTCGTCCAGCACGTACAAGCGGGTGTTGAGGGCGGGTGTGCCGATGGGTACCGGGGGCTCGTTCAGGTCGCCGGTCTGGCTGGCGACGACGGTCGACTCGGTGGGGCCGTAGGCGTTCACCATGCGGCGGCCGGGCGACCAGGCCCGCAGCAGTTCGGGCGGGCATGCCTCGGCGCCGACGATGAGCGTCCGGAAGCCGGTCAGGGTCCGCGGCGCTTCGGGCGGCAGGGTGCTCAGCACGGACGGCGGGATCAGGGCGTGGGTGATGCGGTGCTCGGCGAGCGCCCGCGCCAGTTCCTCACCTGCCAGGCGGTCCGCCGAGGCGATCACCAGGGCGGCGCCGGAGTCCAGGGCCCAGACGAGTTCCAGGACGGCGGCGTCGAAGCCCGGCGACGAGAACTGCATGATCCGGCTGTCGCCGTCGGCGGCGCAGCGCTGCCGCAGCGTGGCGGCGAGGCTCGTGAGTCCGCGGTGGGTGACCACGACGCCCTTGGGCAGCCCGGTCGAACCGGACGTGTAGATCACATACGCCGGATGGTCCACCCCGACCGCGCGCACCCGGTCACCGTCACCCGGATCGTGCTCGGGCAACCCCTCGAACACCTCCGACCCACCGATCACCACCACCGGCGCGGCATCCCGCAACAGATACTCCACCCGCGCCCGCGGATACGAAGGATCCACCGGCAAAAACGCCGCCCCCGCCTTCCCCACACCCAGCACAGCCGCGATCTGCCCCACCCCACGCGGCAGCACCACACCCACCACATCCTCAGCCCCCACACCCCGCCCGATCAGATACCAGGCCACACGGTTCGCATACGCATTGAGCCGCGCATACGACCAACTCACCTCCCCCTCCACCACCGCCACCGCATCCGGCGCCACCGCGACCCGACGCCCGAACAACTCCGCCAACGTCACCGCGTCGACATCGGCCCCCGCCGACCCCCACTCCTCCAGCAACCGCACCCGCTCCTCGACACCGAGGAGATCCACCTCACTCAACCGCGACCCCGGCGCCACGACCATCGCCCGCAGAACACGAACCCAACGCGCCGTGAACGCCTCGATCGTCGAACGGTCGTACAGATCCGTGGAGAACTCCACCACCCCCGTGAGACCAGCCGCGCCACCGTCGGCCGAGGTGGTCTCGGTGATGCTCAGCGACAGGTCGAAGCGGGAGGTGCCGGTGCCCTGGCCCTCCTGCCGCACCCGCAGGTCGGAGAGAGTGAAGTCGGCCTCGGCGTTGTTCTGCAGGACCATGGCGATCTGGAACAGCGACTGGTGCGACGCCGACCGCAGCGGGTTGATCTTCTCGACGAGGTACTCGAACGGGATGTCCTGGTGCGCGTAGGCGGCGAGGCTGGTGTCGCGTACCCGCTGGAGCAGTTCGGTGAAGGCCGGGTCGTCGGACGTGTCGGTGCGCAGCACGACCATGTTGACGAAGAAGCCGACCAGGTCGTCGAGTTGTTCGTCGGTGCGGCCGGCCACGCCCGCGCCGACCACCACGTCCGTTCCGGCGCCGGACCGGGTCAGCAGCGCGGACAGTGCCGTCTGCAGCACCATGAACAGGGTCGAACCGGTCTGCCGGGCGAGCGCCGTCAGCTCGGCGTGCAGTGCCGCGTCGACCTGGAAGGTGCTGACGTCGCCCCGGTAGCCGGCCACCGCCGGACGGGGGCGGTCCGAGGGCAGCGTCACCTGCTCCGGCAGGCCGGCGAGCCGTTCGCGCCAGAACGCGAGCTGGCGGCCGAACTCGCTGCCGGGGTCGGTGTCGTCCCCGAGCAGCTCCCGGTGCCAGAGGCTGTAGTCGGCGTACTGCACCGGCAGCGGGGACCAGTCCGGGGCCCGGCCGGCCTCGCGCGCGGCGTACGCCGTCGCGAGGTCGCGGGCCAGCGGCCGCAGTGACCAGCCGTCGGCGACGATGTGGTGCAGGACCAGCATCAGCACCCACTCGTCGTGGCCGACCGCGAACAGCGAGGCCCGCAACGGGATCTCCGCTGCCAGGTCGAACCGGTGGCGTGCCGCGTCCCGCACCGCCTCGTCGAGGGCGGCGCCGTCGGCCTCGCGCACCGGGAGCGGGACCGTGACCTCGGCCATGTCCAGGATGCGCTGGCAGGGCTCCCCGTCGTGCTCGGCGAAGACGGTGCGCAGCGCCTCGTGCCGGGCGATCACGTCGGCCAGTGCCTCCCGCAGCGCGGGCGCCCGGAGGGGGCCCGTCAGGCGCAGTGTGAGCGGCATGTTGTAGGTCGGCGAGGGGCCTTCCAGCTTGTGCAGGAACCACAGGCGCTGCTGGGCGAACGACAACGGCAGGACCTGGGGGCGCGGCGCCGGTACGAGGGGGCCCCGGGCCGGGGAGTTCGCTTCGAGTATCGCCCGTGCCAGCGCGGCCGGTGTCGAGGCCTCGAACAGGGTGAGCAGCCGGACCTCGATGCCGAGTTCGGCACGGATGCGGCTGATCAGCCGGGTGCCGAGCAGCGAGTGGCCGCCCAGGTCGAAGAAGCTGTCCTCCACACCGACCCGGTCCGCGCCGAGGATCTCGGCGAAGAGCCCGCACAGGATCTCCTCCTCCGGCGTACGGGGGTCCCGTCCCCCGGAGGTCTCGAACTCGGGTTCCGGCAGGGCCTCGTGGTCGAGCTTGCCGTTCGGCGTCAGCGGGAACTCCGGCAGCGCCACCAGCGCCGCCGGCACCAGGTGGTCGGGCAGCAGGCGGCTGAGGTCCTCGCGTACGGTCCCGGGGTCGGCGCCCGGCCGTGCGGGGACCATGTAGCCGATCAGCGCCGGCTCGCCCCGTCGATCGCGGCGGACCACGACGACGGCGCGGGCCACGTCCGGATGCGCCGCCAGCGCGGCCTCGGTCTCGCCGGGTTCGACGCGGATGCCCCGGATCTTCACCTGGTCGTCGGAGCGCCCCAGATACTCGAGTTCACCGTCGGCGTTCCACCGGACCACATCACCCGTCCGGTACATCCGCGAACCCGGCGGACCGTACGGATCAGCGACGAACCGCGACGCCGTCAGCCCGAAACGACCCAGATAACCACGAGCCACCCCCGCACCCGCGATGTACAGCTCACCCCGCGAACCCCGCGGAGCCAACCCCAGACCACCGTCCAGCACATACACCCGCGTCCCCGCCAACGGAGCACCGATCGGATGCGCACCCCCCGACAACGGACGACTCACCGACGCCGCCACCGTCGTCTCCGTCGGACCGTACAGATTCGTCATCCGCCGACCCACCGACCACCGACGCACCAACTCCGCCGAACACGCCTCACCACCCACCACCAGACTCCGCAACCCCGACAACCCCCGCGCCGCACCCTCCGGCAACGTCGCCAGCACCGACGGCGGCACGAACGCATGCGACACCCCCGCACCCGCCAACAACCCGGCCAACTCCTCACCCGCCGGCCGCATCTCGCGGGCGACGACGAGGGCGGCTCCGGCGCCGACGGCCATCATCAGTTCGAGGACGGAGGCGTCGAAGCTCGGCGACGCCAGGAGCAGCACCCGGCTGTCGCTGTCGACGCCGGTGCGCTCCCCCGTGCCGGCGGCAAGCGCGGCCAGGCCCCGATGGGTCACGACGACGCCCTTGGGCAGGCCGGTGGAACCGGAGGTGTAGATGACGTACGCCGGGTTGTCGACGTCGACGGGCCGGACGCGGTCCCGGTCAGCCGGGTCGTCCTCGGGCCGGTCCTCGAACAGGTCCGACCCGTCGATCACCAGAGCCGGTCCGGCGTCCCGCAGCAGATGTTCCACCCGCGCCTGCGGGTAGGCCGGGTCGATCGGCAGATACGCGGCGCCGGCCTTGCCGATCCCGAGCAGGACGGCGATCTGCGTCGCGCTGCGCGGCATCAGCACGCCCACGACGTCCTCGGCGCCCACGCCCCGGCCGATCAGATGCCAGGCGACACGGTTGGCGTGTGCGTTGAGCTGCGCGTACGACCAGGAGGACTCCCCCTCGACCACGGCGGTCGCGTCCGGGGTCGCCGCGACGCGACGTTCGAAGAGCTGGGTCAGGGTCGCCGGTCGTACCGTCGGCTCCGTGTACGCCCAGCTGGTCAGCAGGTCGCGTTCGCCGTCGAGCAGCAGGTCCACGGACCCGATCCGCTGCTCCTGGTCGCGTGCGACGGCGGCCAGGAACCGCAGCCAGCGTCCGATGAACGCCTCGATCGTCGCGGCGTCGTAGAGGTCGGTGGCGTACTCGACGGCGCCTACGACGCCGGCGGCGCCGTCGGAGTGGTCGGAGTGGTCGGAGTCCTGCTGTTCTGCGAGGCTGATGAACAGGTCGACGCGGGACAGCCCGGTACTGACGCCCTCCATCCGGGTGCGCAGGCCGGGCAGGCCGAAGCCGGTCTCCGGGTTGTTCTGGAAGGCCAGCAGCACCTGGAACAGCGGGCTGTGCGCGGTGCTGCGCTGCGGATTGAGCTTCTCCACCAGGAACTCGAACGGCACGTCCTGATGCGCATAGGCAGCCAGGGACGTGTCACGCACCCGGCGCAGCAACTCGTCGAAGCCCGGATTCCCCGAAGTATCGGTGCGCAGCACCAGCGTGTTGACGAAGAAGCCCACCAGATCGTCGAGCGCCTCGTCGGTGCGACCGGCGACAGGACTGCCGATCGGCACATCGGTCCCGGCCCCCGACCGCGTCAACACCGCAGCGAGCGCAGCCTGCAGCACCATGAACAACGTCGCACCACTACGCCGCGCCAACGCCACCAGACCGGCATGCAACTCCGTGTCCACCCGGAACATGCAGACGTCACCCGCATAAGACGCCGACTGCGGCCGCACCCGATCCGCCGGCAACGTCACCTGCTCCGGCAACCCCGCCAACTGACCACGCCAATAATCCAGCTGACGCCCGATCACACTGTCCGGATCGGACTCGTCACCCAGAATCCGCCGCTGCCAGAGCGTGTAGTCCGCGTACTGCACCGGCAACGGCCGCCACGACGGGGCACGGCCAGCCCGGCGGCCCGCGTACGCCGTCGTCAGGTCACGCGCCAGCGGTCCCGACGACCAGCCGTCGGCCGCGATGTGGTGCACCACCAGCAGCAGTACCCAGGAGTCGTGGCCCGTGGTGAACAGCTCCGCCCTCAGCGGGATCTCCCGCGACAGGTCGAACGCGTGACGGGCGGCCTCCCGCAACGCCCCCGGCAGATCCCCCTCCGAGACCTCACGCACCGGCAGAGCGACCTCGACCGTCTCCACGATCCGCTGGCACGGCACACCGTCGGACTCCGCGAACACCGTCCGCAGAGCCTCATGACGACCCACCACATCACCCAGCGCGGCCCGCAACGCCACCACGTCCAACGCACCCGACAACCGGATCGCCAACGGCGAGTTGTACGTCGCCGACGGACCCTCCAGCCGATGCAGGAACCACAACCGCCGCTGAGCCGACGACAACGGCAGCACCTCAGGACGCGGCACCCGCTCCAACGCCACCTGAACCCGGCCCTCCCCCTCCCCCAGCACCACCGCCAACTCCGCCGGCGAAGGCGCCGCGAAGATCTGGCGCAGGAGGACCTCGACGCCCAGTACCGAGCGGATGCGGCTGGTCAGCCGGGTGGCGAGCAGGGAGTGGCCGCCCAGGTCGAAGAAGCTGTCGTCGACGCCGACCCGCTCCAGCCCCAGGATGTCCGCGAACAGTTCGCACAGGATCTGCTCCTGCGGGGTGCGTGGCCGTCGGCCGTCCGGGACGATCACCTCCGGGTCCGGCAGCGCCCGGCGGTCGATCTTTCCGTTCGGGGTGACCGGGATCCGCTCGATCGGGTTGATCGTCGCCGGAACCATGTAGTCCGGCAGCAGTCCCTTCAGGGTCGAACGCAGCTCGGAGACCAGTTCGCCGACCGTACGGGCCACCGCGGGCACGTTGGCCTGCTCGACGCCCTCGGCGGGGCGGTACACCCCGTCCAGCGGCTCCGCCTCGGCGGCGTCCGTGAGCACGACGTCGTAGGTGTTCCAGCGACGCGACGACCAGGTCGGCACCGCCCGCATACCGCGTGCCGCCGCCCAGCGCCGCACCGTCTCGGGCTCCAGCTCGGGCCCTGGCGGGGTGGGCACCGCGTCCGCGCCGTCCAGCGCCCGTATCGCGGCGATGCCGCCGGCCAGCCGGGGGTTCGGGATCTGCGTCACCCGTGCCGGGCCGGTCAGCTGGTCCACGTCGGTGATGTCGCGGCCCCACACGAGTTCGGGCAGATCCGCGAGCCGTCGCGCGGGAGCGGTGTGCAGGACGACCTCGTAGCGGTAGCCGGACAGTTCGGTCGACGCCCCGCCCGCCTTCAGCGAGACCTCGACACCGGAGAGGGCCGGATGCTCGAAGGAGGTGAAGAACTCCGGAGCCAGCAGCAGTTCCTTCTCCACCGCGATCGCGCGCTCGACCGCCGCGCGCGCCCCCGGGGTGCCGCGGAAGTCGTGCACGGCCGTCTGGAACACACGGAGCAGTCCGTAGTGCCGGACATCGCCGACGATCACCCGGCCGCCGTCGGCGAGCAGGTCCATGACCCGCGTCAGCACATCGCGCAGATAGTCGGCGCTCGGGAAGTACTGCACCACCGAGTTGACGACGACGGTGTCGAAACGGCGGCGGGGCAGTCCGGAGAGGTCGTGCGCCGCCTGGCAGGACAACCGCACGTGGTCCCAGCCGCGTCCGCGGGCGAACTCGCGCAGCCGGTCGGTGGAGACCTGCGAGAGGTCGGTGCCCCAGTACTCCTCGACCTCGTCCGCCAGCGGGCTCATCAGCAGACCCGAACCCGCGCCGATCTCCAGGACCCGGCCGGGGCCGAACCGCAGCACCGCGTCCACGGCGGCCCGCTGCCACGCCCGCATCTCCTCGACGGGGATCGGGCCGCCGGTGAACGAGCTGTTCCAGCCCACGAAGTCATTGCCCGCGTCACCGGAGAAGCCCGTGTAGACCTGGTCGTAGAGGTCGTTCCACTCGGAGAGCTGATCGTCGAAGCCCTCGCTCGTCGCCTCGGCCGCCAGCACGGTGTACGCGGCCAGGGAGACGGCTCCCGAGCGGTCCCGGCGCGGCACCACCACCGCCCGCTCGACGGACGGCTGGCTCACGAGGACGCGCTCGATCTCGCCGGGCTCGACGCGGAAGCCCCGGATCTTCACCTGCTCGTCGGAGCGGCCCAGGTACTCCAGTTCGCCGTCGGCGTTCCAGCGGACGACGTCGCCGGTGCGGTACATCCTCGCCCCGGGGGCGCCGAACGGATTCGCGACGAACCGTGACGCGGTCAGTCCGCTCCGGCCGAGGTAGCCCCTGGCCAGGCCCGCACCGCCGATGTACAGCTCGCCCGGCACTCCGGGGGCTGCGGGCCGGAGGGTCTCGTCCAGGACGTGCAGCTCGGCGTCGAGCACCGGCTTGCCGATCGGTGCGCGTGCCTCGGCCAGCGGGAAGGTGTGCGAGGCGGCGACGGTGCACTCGGTCGGGCCGTACGCGTTCACGAACCGGCGTCCCGGCAGCCACAGTTCCACGAGTTCGGGCGGGCATGCCTCGGCGCCGACGCTGAGCATGCGGAACTCGGGGAGTCGGCCGGCCGTCTCCGGCGCCAGGGTGCTCAGCGCGGACGGCGGGATGTGCGCGTGGGTGATGCGGTGCTCGGTGAGGGCCTGGGCGAGTTCGTCGCCGGCCAGACGGTGCCGGCCGGCGATGACCAGCCGGGCGCCGGAGCTGAACGCCCACACCATCTCCAGTACCGAGGCGTCCACGCTGGGCGACGACAGCTGCAGCACGCGGCTGTCCCGGTCCGCCGCGCAGCGCTGGCGCAGGGTCTCGGCGAAGGCGGCGAGGCCGCGGTGGGTCACCACGACGCCTTTGGGGCGGCCGGTCGAACCGGAGGTGTAGATGACGTACGCCGGGTTGTCGACGTCCACCGGCCGGACGCGGTCGTGGTCGGTGGGGTTGTCGTCCCGGCCGGGCCGCCCGTGCAGGAAACCGTCCTCGTCGACCATGACCAGGTCACAGGTCAGGTCGCCGGGCAGGTCCTCGGCCCCGGCCCGGGAGGTCAGCACCAGCCGGGGGGCCGAGTCGGTGATCACGTGCCGGTTGCGGCCGGCCGGGAAGACGAGGTCCACCGGTACGTACGCCGCCCCGGCCTTGAGCACTCCGAGCAGTGCGGCGACCAGGCGGGCGGAGCGGGGCATCGCGACGCCCACCAGGTCCTCCGGGCCGATGCCCCGGTCGATGAGCCGGCCGGCGATCCGGTTGGCGTGCCGGTTCAGCTCGGCGTAGGTCCAGGTGTCGGCGCCGTCGCTGACGGCGACGGCGCCGGGGGTGGCCTCCGCCTGCCGTTCGAACAGATCGCTGAAGGTCAGCGGCTCGACGTCCCCGTCGTACCGGCGCCATCCGGCCAGCCGGGACGCGTCGTCGGGGGTGGTGACGTCCAGGGTGTCGATCCGGCGGCCCGGGTCCGCCACGACCTGGCGGATCAGCTGGATCCAGCGCTCGACGACGGCCTGTACCGTCGGCCGGTCGTAGAGGTCGGCGGCGTACTCCACCGTGCCGCCGATGCCGGCCGGGGCGCCGTCGGGCGTCGTGCTCTCCGTCACGCTCAGCGAGAGGTCGAAGCGGGCGGTGCCGGTCGGTACCGTCTCGGCGCGTACCCGCAGTCCGGGCAGGTCGAACGGGACGGAGGTGTTGTTCTGCAGGACCAGCGCGACCTGGAACAGCGATTGCCGCCCCGCGCGCCGGTGCGGGTTGAGGCTCTCGACCAGCTGCTCGAACGGGATGTCCTGACGGCTGTACGCCGCGAGGCTGGTGTCGCGCACTCGGTCGAGCAGTTCCGCGAACCCGGGGGAGCCTGACGTGTCGGTGCGCAGCACCAGCATGTTGACGAAGAGTCCGACCAGGTCGTCGAGAGCGGGCTCGGACCGGCCGGCGACACCGGCGCCGATGGCGATGTCGGTGCCCGCGCCGAGCCGGGTCAGCAGGGCCGCGAGGGTCGCCTGCAGAACCATGTAGACGGTGGCGCCGTTGCCCCGGGCGAGTTCCGTGACGGCGGCGTGCAGTTCGGCGTCCAGGGTGACCGGGACGACGCCGCCCCGGTAGGTCGCCACGGCGGGCCGGGGCCGGTCGCCGGGCACGGTGATCTCGTCGGGCAGCCCGGCGAGTTGCTCGCGCCAGTACCGCAACTGCTCGTTCAGGAGGCCGGCCGGGTCGTTCTCGTCGCCGAGCAGCGCACGCTGCCAGAGCGTGTGGTCGGCGTACTGGACCGGGAGCGGCGGCCACTGCGGCGCCGTGCCGTCGCGCCGCGCCGCGTATGCGGTGACCAGGTCGCGGGCCAGCGGCGCCCCGGACCAGCCGTCACCGGCGATGTGGTGGATGACGAGCGTCAGCACGGACTCGTCGGGGCCGAGGACGAGCAGTTCGGCCCGGACGGGGAGCTCCCGTGCCAGGTCGAACGCGTACCGGGCGGACCGGCGCAGTTCCTCGTCCAGGTCCGCCGGGTCGATCCGGCGGACGGGCAGGTCCGGGCGTACCTCGTCGGGGTCGGTGATCTGCTGGTACGGCTGTCCGCCGGTCTCGGGGAAGAGGGTGCGCAGCGGTTCGTGGCGCCGGACGACGTCGGCCAGGGCCGCCGCGAGCGCGGCGGTGTCGACGGCGCCGGTCAGGTGGAGGGCGAGCGGCATGTTGTAGGTCGCCGACGGGCCTTCGAGCCGGTGCAGGAACCACAGGCGTGCCTGTGCGAAGGACAGCGGGATCCGCTCCGGCCGTGGCAGCGGGGTCAGCTCCGCGCGGGCCGGCCCGGCCTCCTGCCGCTGGAGGTGTGCGGCGAGGCCCGCCGGGGTCGGCCTCTCGAAGAAGTCACGCATGTCGACGTCGAGGCCGAGGGCGCCCCGGATCCGGCCGATGAGCCGGCCGGCCAGCAAGGAGTGTCCGCCCAGGTCGAAGAAGTCGTCGTCGAATCCGGTCTGCGGCAGTTGGAGGATCTCGGCGAACAGCGTGCGGAGCATGTCCTCCAGCGGGCTGCGCGCGGTCCTTCGGAGCCCGGCCGGGATGTGGCGGGGGTCGGGGAGGGAGTCGCGGTCGACCTTGCCGTTCGGGGTCAGCGGCAGGCTGTCGAGGGGCACGACGCTCGCCGGGACGAGGGACGGCGGCAGTGTGGCGCGCAGTTCGTCGCGCAGTCCAGCCACGCTCGTCGTGCCGGCCGGGGACGGCACCACGTAGGCGACGAGGCGCGGTTCGCCGTGGGGGTCGGCGCGTACCGCGACGGCCGCGTCCACGATGTCGGCACGCCGCCGCAGCACCGCCTCGAGCTCGCCGGGCTCGACCCGGGCGCCCCGGATCTTGACCTGGTCGTCGGCGCGGCGCAGGAACTCCAGCTGTCCGTCCGGGTGGCGCACGCCGACGTCTCCGGTGCGGTACATCCGCGCACCGGGCGGCCCGTAGGGGTCGGGGAGGAAGCGGGTGGCGGTCAGGCCGGGGCGACGCAGGTATCCGCGTGCCACGTTGGCGCCCGCGACGTACAGCTCGCCCGGCTGCCCCGGCGCGAGGTGCGTGAGCGCGTCGTCCAGGACGTGCACGCGGGTGTGCTCGATGGGGGTGCCGATCAGGGCGGGGGCGCCGGTCAGCGGTGCGGTGAGGGTGGCGGCGACGGTGGTCTCGGTGGCGCCGTAGCCGTTGATCAGCCGGCGTCCCGTCGACCAGCGGCGTACCAGCTCGGGCGGGCAGGTCTCGCCGCCGATGTGCACGGTGTTCAGGTCGGGCAGCCGGTTCTCGGCGTCCTGCGGCAGTGAGGCCAGCAGCGGTACCGGGAGCGTGACGCAGGTGATCCGCTCCTCGCGCAGCACCCGGAGCAGGTCGTCGCCCACGAGTTGCCCGGCGCGGGGGACGACCAGGGTGCCGCCGGTGGCCACGGCGGTGAGCAGCTCCCAGATCGCCACGTCGAAGCCGAGCGAGGCCAGTTGCAGCACACGCGGGGTGTCGCCGGGGGCGTACTGGCCGGCCACGGTGCGGGCGAGGTTGACGGCGCTGCCGTGGCTGACGCCGACGCCCTTGGGTGTGCCGGTGGAGCCGGAGGTGTAGATGACGTACGCGAGGTGGTCCGCGGTGAGCGCGTGGGCCCGGTCGTCGTCGCCGGGGTCGTCCTCGGGGCAGGCGGCCCACTCGGCGACGAGGGACCGGTCGCCGATGTCGACCGCCCCGGGGAAGCCGGTGCCCGTGCCGTCGGTCAGGACCAGGCTGGGCGTGGCGTCGCCCAGCAGGTATCCGATCCGCTCCGCCGGCAGGACCGGGTCGAGCGGCAGATAGACGGCGCCCGCCTTGAGCGTGCCGAGCAGCGCGGCGATCTGGTCGAGGCCGCGCGGGAGGGCGACGCCCACCGTCCGCTCGGGCCCGACGCCCCGCCCGATCAGCCACCACGCGACGCGGTTGGCTGCCGCGTTCAGCTCCCGGTACGACCACGAACGGCTGCCGTCGGTGATCGCCGGCGCGTCGGGGTGCGCCTCGACCGTGGACTCGTACAGCCGGACGATCGTGTGCCGCGCGCCGGGCAGTCGAGTGGCGGCCGCTACATCAGCAGAGCTCATGCTCACTTCCATCGGGTCGTCGGGGCGGCGGATCGTGCTCAGGAACCGTCGTGCTCAGGAGAGGGCGCGCTCAGGAACAGCGGCGCTCAGGAGCGGTCGCGTTCAGGGACGGTCGCGTTCAGAGACGGTCGAACCGGCCGCGGTCGATCTGGAGCGGCGTGTGGTCGCGGCCGACGAGGTGCTCGGGGCGCGGGGCGCCGACCGGGGTCGGCGCGGCCGACACCGGGTTGTAGGTGAGGATCAGCAGGCGGCGGGCGAAGGGGGAGACATTGGTTCCGGAGCCGTGGACGATCTGCGGGCTGAACAGCAGTACGCCGCCCCGCGCTCCCTTGGGGCTGACCATCTCGTGCTGCTTGACCAGGCCGGCGAGTTCGACGGGGGTCAGCGCGTACTCGTGCGGGTCGATGTGGCCGGCGCCGTGGTCCCGCGCGGACGCGGCGCGTTCCAGCGTGCCCAGCCGGTGCGAGCCGCGCAGGAAGATCACCGGGCCGTTGAACTCGGTGACGTCGTCGAGGAAGAGCGCGACGTTGACCTGTGAGGCGGCCCGCATGTTGTCGGCGTCGCGCCAGACGATGTAGTCCTGGTGCCACGCCCACTCCTCGCCGCCGAACGCCTGCTTGGAGTTGACCTTCATCTGGTGGACGTAGAGGTCGTCGTCGGCGATCTGCCGGGCCGGGCCGAGCAGCCGCTCGGAGCGCACCAGCCGTTCGAAGACGGGATGGCGGGTGTGCGAGGCGTAGATCGACCGGGGGGTGACGCCGTCGTTCTCGGTGATCAGCCGTGGGCCGGGCACGCGCTGGTCCTCGGCCAGCGCGAGACACAGGGTCTCGATCTCCTCGCCGGAGAACGTGTTCTCCAGCAGGACGAATCCGTCGTTGCGGTAGCTCGCGAGTTGTTCCTCGGTCAGTGTCATGGCTTTCTCCGCGTGGACCTGGTCGGCAGGACGTGGTGACCGACGATCGCGTCAGGTGCGGCGACCCGTGGTGTCGGATCAGTGGTGACGGAAGGCGATGTGCAGGGAACGCGGACCGGCGACGCCGGGCGTGTCGTAGTAGTCGACGGAGGTGTCCGTCACCTCGAACCGGCTGAACCGGTCGAGCATCGCCTCCAGCGCGATGCCCAGTTCGAGGCGGGCCAGCGGGGCGCCCAGGCAGTAGTGGACGCCATGGCCGAACCCCAGATGTCTGCGGGCGTCACGGTGGACGTCGAACCGGTCGGCGTCGGTGAAGTGCTGTTCGTCGCGGTTGCCGGAGATGAACGACAGCGACACGAACTGGCCCGCCGACAGCCGCTCGGCGCCGACCGTGACCGGGCGGGTGGTGACCCGCATGTTGCTGACGATCACCGGCCGGTATCGGAGGGTCTCCTCGACGGCCCCCGGGATCAGTGCCCGGTCGGCGCGTATCCGCGCCTCCGCGGCGGGGTGCTCGTCGAGTGTCAGGACGATGTTCGCCAGCAGCAGCGTGGTCGTCACATGGCCGGCGAGCAGGAGGAGGTTGGCGAAGTTGACCACCTCCTCCTCGGTGAGCCGCTCGCCGTCGACCTCGGCCCGGCAGAGACGGCTGATCAGATCGTCCTGGGGGTCGGCCCGGCGCCGCCGGCAGTGGACCCTCAGATGGTCCAGCAGTTCCTTCTGGGTGTCCGTGACGCGTCTGCGGGCCGCCTCGTCCGTCAGGTCGCTCCTGTCGAAGGAGAGCAGGCGCTGTGCCCAGTCGCGGAACAGCTCCCCCTCCTCCTCCGGCAGACCGAGCAGCTCGGCGATCACCAGGACGGGCAGAGGATCGGAGAGATCGGCGACGACGTCCATCTCGCCGCGGTCGGCGACGGCGTCGAGCAGGCGATCCGTGACGGCGGTGATCCTGGGCCGCAGGCCCGCGACCGCGCGGGCCGTGAACGCGCGGCTGACCAGATCGCGCACCAGGCGGTGCCGGGGCGGATCCATCGCCGTCAGATTGCCCGCGGTGAGATCGCCGGTGCCCATCTCCCCGGGCAGATAGCGCCACAGCTCCGACGAGAAGGCGGCCGGGTCGGCGGTGGCCCGTGTGATGTCACTGTGCCGGTACAGGGTCCACACCCGGGTGAGGGGATCGCGGTGCACCGGGTGGTGCGTCCGCATGTCCCGCAGCCACCGGTGCAGCGAGCGTCCTCCGTCGAGCGAGTACGCCGGGGCCGTCAGCACGCCGGTTCACCGCATACGCGTGCAGGCGCCGATTCACCGCATACGCACATGTGCGCCGAAGATCCGTCCACGCTCACACCGCCCCCGTCGTGCTTTCGGAAGATCTTCGGCAATCCTTCGCGACGACGGTCCCTCACCGCACCAGGGGAGCACCCCAGAAGAACCCCAGGAACGAGCCGATCCGGACGCTGCGTAGTCCAGGGTTGCGGCTGGGGGCCCGGACACGCAGGGTGGGCGCAGCGAGCGCATCCGGTGCATACGGAGGGCATCCGTGAGTGGTCACCCTGTCAGCGGTCAGCAGCAGCCCGACGTACACGCAGCACCCCCCGACGTGCTCACCGACCCGCACGCCGTGTACGCGCACATGCGGGAGCAGGCGGCCGCCTGTCCCATGCGCTCGCTCGACGGGTCGTTGATGTGGGTGGTCGGACGCCATGAGGGCGTGCGGTCGGTGCTCGCCGACCCCCGGTTCGCGAACGATCCGGCCTCGGCCGGCGCGCCGCTGATGCAGGTCGACGCGATGCGGAACCTCGGTCTCGCCGAGGAGCTCATCCCGTATCTCGCCGACACCCTCCTCGACAACGACGGGGCGGTGCACAGCCGGTTGCGGCGGCTGGTGGCGCCCGCGTTCAGCGCGCGGCGGCTCCTCGCCCTCCGTCCGCGTATCGAGCGGCTCACGGACGACCTCCTGGACGAGATGGCGGCACACGCCGAGGACGGAGTCGTCGACTTCCTCGGCCGGTTCGCCTATCCGCTGCCCATCACGGTGATCTGTGAACTCGTCGGCGTGCCGATGTCCGACCGGCCCGCCTGGCTGCGCTGGACCCACGCCCTGTCGTTCGAGCAGGAGAAGCTGGGCGAGACGCTCGGACCGCTCGTGGACCACACCCGGGCGCTGGTCGAGAGTCGCCGGGCCCGGCCGGCGGACGACCTGATCAGCGAGCTGATCCGGGCGCAGGACGGCGACCGTCTCACCGACCGGGAACTGGTCACGATGGTGCTCAGCCTGGTCATCGCCGGACACGACACCACGGCCAACTTCCTCGCCAACAGCGTCTGGGCGCTGCTGACCCACCCCGAACAGCTGGCGCTGCTGCGCGCCGACCCGGAGCTGACGCCGCAGGCGGTGCACGAGTTGCTGCGCTGGTGCGGGCCCGTCCTGGTGTCGCGGCTGCGGTACGTCACCGAGGACGCCGACGTCGGCTGGGCGTCGTTCCAGGCGGGGGACGCGGTGATGGCCGCGCTGAGCGGCGCCAATCACGACCCTCGGGAGTTCCCGGACCCGGAGCGCCTGGACATCACCCGTCGGCATCGCACCCGCGGGGAGGCGCATGTGTCCTTCGGCGCCGGCCCGCACTACTGCCTCGGCGCCGGCCTGGCCCGCCATCAGTCCGAGATCGCCTTGCGCCGACTGCTCGCCCGCTGGCCCTCCCTGTCCATGGCCGTGAGCCCCGAGGAGCTGAACTGGCAGCCGGTGTCGGGCATGCGCAAGCTGGAACGCCTGCCGCTGCGGCTGGACGGAGCCCGGCCGGCAGGGCCTCCCCTCCACCGTGACCGCCCCGGGCCGGACGGCGCATCCGCCTGACGGCGAGGCCTCCTGCCCGGCGGCACACCCGTGTGCCGGTGAGGGCGCGGCCGAGGGCGCCGGCGCCGCCACCTGGTCTCACGGTTCGTCGGTGTCGGCCTCGCCGGGGTTGCGCGTCAGTCCGCCGGACACGGGGCGGGCCGGGTCGAACCCTCGCTCGCGCCATCGTTCGCTCTCGACGGGATCGAGGTGGCGGCCGGCCCAGTCGTCGAGGTCGTGGGCGTACGCCTCCGGCGCGTAGGCGGCCTGGGGGACGGCCAGTTCCGGCAGCTCCTCTCCGGGCTCGTGCCGCATCGGATGGGCCAGACCGGCCTGCCAGCGCTGCTCCTGCGGCAGCCACCGCTCGGTGACGGACTCGGTGCGGATGCCCATCGCGACCGCGATGCCGGTCCAGTCGGCGCCGTTCTCCCGTGCGTGCAGGACGGCGGCCTCCACCAGCCTGTCGGCGGACGAGCGCACCCGGAGCGCCTGGAGCAGCAGTTCCTGCGCGGTGTGCCGGTCGTCGTCCAGGGTGGGAACCAGACGGAGCGCCTCGTCGACGGTGTCGCGGGCCCGGTCGGCGAGGACCAGACGGGCCAACGCCGCGGTCGTATAGGGGTTCGGCGGCCTATCGGACATGGACGGCTCCGAATACGGCGTGCGGGGACGGCGTGCCCGAACGGTGTGACGGCATCGGGCGAGTCTAGTCCCGGGCCCGCTCGCGGTCGTCCTGCGTGCAGTCCGCCGTGACCGCCCGGCAGACCGCGGCCGGGTCCTCGTGCGGGAAGAACGGCGTGCCCGAACGGTGTGACGGCATCGGGCGAGTCTAGTCCCGGGCCCGCTCGCGGTCGTCCTGCGTGCAGTCCGCCGTGACCGCCCGGCAGACCGCGGCCGGGTCCTCGTGCGGGAAGAAGTGGGTGCCGTCGAAGACTCGTATCCGGGCTTCCGGGGCCAGCTCCCGCCATCCCTCCAGCGACGCGACCGGGACGTCGTGGTCCGCCGCCGCCCCGTACACCGAGACCGGCGACGTCAACGGGCGCGTGAACTCCGGTGTGTACCGCTCGATCAGATCCAGGTCGGCACGCAGCCCGGCCAGCAGCTGCGGGCCGAACTCGGGGTCCGTCAGGAGGCTTTCGTCCGTGCCGCCGAGCCGTCGGACGTAGGCGGCCATGTGCGCGTCCGACGCCCTGAGCACATCGGGCGGAAAGGTCCGCCGGGAGCCGGGGGGCGCGGCGGCGCACAGCACCGTGCGCTCCGGGAGCGGCCCGGCCGAGTCCTCCAGCAGGCGCAGCGTCTCCGCGGCGATCAGCGCGCCGAGGCTGTGGCCCAACAGGATCCACGGCTCCGGCAGTTCGCGCACCGCGTTCGCGAGGGCGGCGGCGCGGCGCTCGACACCGGAGCGGCGTTCCGACCCGGCGGGCCGATCCCAGTGCACCGCCCGGACCGCGAAACCGTGCGGGCCGAACACCCGGTGCCAGGAGTGGAAGGCCACGGCGCTGCCCCCGGCATGCGGCACACAGACCAGTGTCCGGTCCGGCTTCGGCGGCTCGGCGCCCATCGTGACGAGGGCCGCCTGCTCGGCGCTCATCGGCCCGCCTCCTCGTGGGCGTCGTCCGTCACGACCGGTCGGCCGGTGTGCTCCGCCCGGTAGGCGTGGACCTCGTACATCTCGGTGCCGCGCAGTGCGGGGTCCTGCCGCACCCGCAGGGAGAAGCCCACGTCCCGCAGCAGCTCGCTCAGCCGTGCGAGGCGGTCGTCCTCGTCGTGGACCTCGGCCACGACGGCGCCGATGCGCGGCCAGTCGGCGGCGTCGACCCCGCGCAGGACGTCGAGCTCCGCGCGCTCGACGTCGACCTTGAGCAGTGCGACGGACCGGAGGTCGTGCTCGCGCATGAGGCCGGAGACGGTGGTGACCGGGACCTGGATGGTCAGCCCGTCGTGCAGTCCGTCGATCATCATGTCGACGGCCTCCTCGTCGAGACCGCCGTGGCGCAGGAAGGTCCTGGTGAGGGCGTCGTCGGCCGCACGGTCGGCGTACAGGCCGGAGTTGCCGGGGGCCGCCGGGTAGTAGGTGAAGTCCTGGACGCCGGGCGCGGCTCCCACGGCCGTGCGCACCGGGGTCGCTCCCGGGACATGGCGGGTGAGGTTGTCCCGCAGACAGGAGAAGACGTCGGGTACGGGTTCGGCGGAGACGATCCGCAGTGTGCGCTGCGCGTCGGCGAACGCGATCGACACCAGCCCGATGTTGGCGCCGACGTCGAGAACCGTGTCGTGGGGGCGCAACCCGCGTGCGGCGAGCCCGTACAGGCCGTCGCCCGTGGCCTCCCGCCAGATGAGCAGTGCCTCCGCCGGGCTGGTGCACCACACCCGTCGGCCGTCGGGGAGGCTCACCTCCCGCCGCGTCGCGCCGGGTGCGTCGTGCGCGGTCCGTTGCTCGCTCATGGTCGCTTCCTTCGGCTCGCGCGGTGGGTCAGGCGGCGACGAGCCGCACGGGCAGCGTGTCGTAGCCCCAGATCAGGATCGACCGCGTCCGCCGGGGCGGGCCGACCGGCTCGGCGTCGCGGACCCGTCGCAGCAGTTCCCCGAACAGGACGGTGAGTTCCCGGGTGGCGAGTGCCGCGCCGAGGCAGTAGTGGGGGCCGCCCGCGAAGGCGAGGTGGGGGTTGGGCCGCCGGGTCACGTCGAATCGGTCGGGGTCCTCGAACACGGCGCCGTCGCGGTTGCCGGCCGCCAGCCACAGCGCGACCTGGTCTCCCGGGGCCAGCGCGTGGCCGGCGATCTCGACCGGGGCGGTGGCGGTGCGCAGCACATGCATCGCGGGGCTGGTGAACCGCAGGATCTCCTGCACGGCGGTCGGCAGCAGTTCAGGGTCCTCGCGCAGCGACGTCCACTGTGCCGGATGGCGCATCAGCGCCAGCAGGCCGCCGACGCTCGCGTGCCGGGTGGTCTCGTTGCCTCCCGAGACGAGCCCGTCGCAGTTGAGGAAGATCTCCTCGTCGGTGAGGGGGACGCCGTCGACCGTGCCGTGCGCCAGCGCGGTGACGATGTCCTCCTGGGGTTCGCGGCGGCGGCGGGCCAGCAACTCCTCGTAATACGACAGGATGTCCGCGTGCGCCTCCGCCGATGCGAGCGGGTCGGCCGCCGGTTCCCCTCCCTCGCCGAAGGCGGCCTTGGTGCGCTCCAGCATGAAGTCCCGGTCGCCGGGCGGCACTCCGAGCATGTCGCAGATCACCGAGAGCGGCAGCCGGGCCGCGACCCGGGTGAAGTCGCACTCGCCGGCCTCCAGGGCCTCGTCCAGTACGGCGGTGACCGTCTCGCGCATGCTCTGCTCCAGCCGGGCCACCATGCGCGGGGTGAAGGCGCCGCTGACGATCCGGCGGATCCCGCCGTGGCGCGGCGGATCGGTGATGATCAGCATCTTGCCCGAGGCCGCCGCCGTCGCGGCGGGGTTCTGGTCCAGCCGCATGCCCTGCTGGGAGGAGAAGCGGCGGGTGTCCTTGACGACCCGGGAGATCTCCGTGTGCGACAGCACGGCGTGGAACCGGCGGCCGTCGTACTCGCCCTCGTGCACGGGGGCGATGCGCCGCATCCGCTGCCAGAGTTCCTCGGGGTGTCCCTGGGCGTAGAGGTCCGGGTCGCAGAGTTCCAGGGAGGAAAGCGCGGTGACCGGTCGACCACGTGACATACCGAAGGCTCCTGGGGTGAGGGGACGAGCCGATTGTGTCCGACACCCGCTCGGGGCTGAACCCCAGAGTTCTTCATGCCTCGTCCGGCCCGATTCCGGGGGCCCCGCCGAAAACTCTGGGGGTGCGGCCGCGATACCGGCGGCTATGGGCCCCGGTGACCGTTCCGCGGAATTACGGAGGGCGAGGAGCGTATCGGCTAACGGGATTTTTATTTCGGGACGAAGGCCGTTTCGGCGAGCGAGGCGCTCGGCCAGAATCATCCTGGACGCTCGGGCAGGGGTCGTGTAATCTCTGATTCGTTCATGCGTTCATAGCAGTGAAATGTTCTCGGCCAGGCGATACGGGGAAGCACTGACCGTGGTAACCGATATTCTTGACAGAACGCGCACCGAACTTCTCGAACGACAAGCTGAAATATCCGCGATCGAGAGAAAACTCGACAATCTGCGCGGCGGATCCGGCGGAGTCCTGGCGGTCGAAGGCGCACCGGGTACGGGCAAGTCGAGCCTCCTTCACCACCTGCACCGCAAGGCCGTCGACAGCAAGTTCCTGGTACTCCGTGCGAGAGGGAACGAATTCGAGGCCTCGTTCGCCCTGGGAGCGGTCGCGCAACTGATTGAATCCGCGGTCGAGGACCCTCCGGGCGGGGACCTGTCCGCCCGACTTCACACATCGCGCATCGCGCACCTGCTGCACGGGGAAATGCCCGACGAGGCGCACCCGGCGGAATGGCACGCGCTGCTCCACGAATTACACCGGGTCTTTCTGGACCTCGCCGGCGACCGGCGCCTCGTCCTCGTGGTCGACGACGCGCAACTGGCCGATCTGCCCTCGCTGCGGTTCCTCAGCTACCTCGCCGCCCGGGTGGGGCGGAGCCGCATCGTGCTGACCGTCGCCATGGAACCCCGGGGCCCCGGGCCGGCCGCCGATCTGCTGGGGGCCGTGGTCACCTCCTTCGAGTCGACCGTGCTCCGGCCGGCCCCGCTGAGCCTGCGGGCCCTGGAACAGGTCGTCGCGGAGACCGTCGGCGGAGCCGACCCCCTGGCGACCGCCGCGTCGCTCTTCGAGGCGACCGACGGCAACCCGATGCTGGTGCGGGCGGTGCTCGACGAGGCGGCCGCCGGAACCGGCCGGCCGGCCGGGACCGACCTGGACCGGCTGACCGAACGCGCCCCGCGCAGTCTCATACGCTGGATCGTCCGCAAGCTGCGCAGCCTCCCGGAGCCGTCCCTCGAACTGGCCCAGGTGGTCGCGGTGCTGGGCCGCGCGACGGAGCCATGGGTGGTGGAGCGGACCACCGGACGCGCCGACGCCGGGGTCGACAAGGCGCTCGCCGCGCTCATCGACGCGGAGATCCTGGTCGACGGACCGGTACTGCGGTTCGCCCATCCGCTGGTGCGTACGGCGGTCAAGGACAGCACCCCGCTGGTCACGCGGCGCCGGTTGCACGCCCGCGCGGCACGGGCGCTGGCCACCACCGGCGCCTCACCGGAGCAGATCGCCGGCCATCTGCTGCAAGCGCCGGCCCAGGCCGACCAGCGGAACGTCAGGAGCCTGCTCGACGCCGCGGCCGCCGCGACCGCGCGGGGCGAGCCGGACACCGTGTCCTATCTGCGGCGCGCCCTGCGCGAGCCCCCGGCCGACCGCAATGTGCCGATGGTCCTGAGCCGCCTCGGCACGGCCGAACTGTCCGTCGACCACGAGGCGGCCGCCGCACACCTCGGGGAAGCCCTGGCGCACACCTGCGCACCGGACGCGCGCGGCGCCGTCGCACGCGACCTGGCCTGGGCGCTCGCCGCCGGCTCCCGATTCGAGGAAGCCGTCACCGTACTGGCCGACGCCATCGTCGAACTCCCGGCGTCGGACGCCTTGGCGGACCTGCACGACGCGCTGTCCTGGATCGGCAGGATGTCGCCCCGCGCCCGTGATCTCCAACGGCAGCGGCTGGCCCAGATCCAGGAGCGGACGGCCGGGACGAGCCTCCCCGGGAGCGTTCACGGCCTCCTCGAACAACTGCGGAACGGCACGGACGCCCGGCGGACGGCGGACTCGGCCGGCCACGTGCTGCGCCGGACGGGCCTGCCCGCCGGGAACGGCGTCGGCTGGGGCGCCGCCCTCGCCGCGTCCTGGTCCCTGGCGATCTGCGACCGGCTCCCGGAAGCGCGCAACGCCCTGCGCACGGTGACGGACGAGTCCCGGCGCCGGGGAGTCCACCTCTTCCACCTGGACCACTGCCTGCGGGCGTACGTCGAGCTGCACCTCGGCCAGGTGTCCGCCGCCGCCGAACTCGCCGCGACGGCGCTGGAGGCGAGCGAGTCGGGAGGCCGCCCCACGATCGCGCAACCGATCGCGGCGGCCGCCCTGGTCGAGTCGCTGATCGAACTGGGCGAACTGGACCGCGCCACGGCCGAGCTGTCGGACCGTGAGCTGCTCCACGTCGAGAGCGACACCTCCGTCCACCTCCCCCTGCTGCACGCCCGTGGACGGCTACGGCTCGCCCTCGGGCAGACCGACGCGGGGGCGGCCGACCTGATGAGGGGACGAGCCCTCGACGCGGAACTCGGGCCGACGGCGGGGTCGGTGGGTATGTGGACCCCGATCGTCACGGCCCTCCACCACAGCGGACGGGTGCGGGACGCACAGGAGCTGGGCGAGGAGGAACTCGCCCGCGCGCACGCCTTCGGAGCGGCCCGCCCGCTGGCGGTGGTGCTGCGGACCCTGGCCGCGACCGCGTCCCCGGGCCGCGCCCTGCGGCTGCTGGAAGAGGCCGTCGACGTGCTGGACGGCTCACCGGCCCTCCTCGAACGGGCCCGCTCCCTCTACGTCCACGGCCGGCTGCTGGGCAGGGCCGGCAAGACCTCGACGGCACGCGAGCGCCTCCGGCTCGCCGCCGAACTCGCCGGGGAGTGCGGGGCGTACCCCCTGCACGAACGGGCCCGGAAAGAGCTGCTGTCACTCGGGGCCCCGGGCCGCGGCCCGGGCCGCCTCAAGCGGTCCCCGTCCACGCTGACGCCCTCCGAGGAACGGGTGACGGCCCTCGCCGCCGAGGGCCTGAGCAACCGGGACATCGCCCGGACGCTCTTCGTGACGGTCAAGACGGTGGAGTGGCACCTCACCCAGGCGTACCGGAAGCTCGGCATCGTCTCACGGGAGGACCTCTCCCGGGCGCTCGAGGCATCGGCCGCGGAGCACCGCTGACACCAGGGCGCCTGCCGGTGTGCCGGGCGGCTGCCGGGAGCGAGCGAGTCGTCCGGGGGCGGTGCTTCCGAGGGCTGCTTCGATGCCGGACGGGGCGTCATCCTCCTGTTCCCGAGCCGCCCTGGTGCACCTGCACGGTGGGTTCGACGCCGTCGGCGCCGACGACTTCCCGCCACGCGTCCAAGCCCGCCTGGAAAGCGACGATCCCGGCCTCCGGGAGAGCGATCTCGATCGCTTCGAGGATCTCCTGCGAGGTGACCCCGAGGTCCAGGGCCACCCGGATGTGACTCTGGATGTGCCCTTTGCCTGCTCTCATCACGGTCAGACTCAGGATGAACAGCAGTTCCTTGGTCCGGGGGTCCAGGGCGCGAGGGGCGAGATAGGCGGCCCGCACCAGGGTGTCGGTCGCCTGCAGCACCTCGAAGTCATGCCGGGCCATGACCTTGTGGTAATCCAGGACGTACCCGCGTTCGCGGGCCATCGCGTCGATGTAGTCCTGCGCGTCGTCCGGGGTCCGGGCGTCGGTGGACATGGTTCTCCTCGGGTCGGGTCAGGGCAGGGCGGGCGTGAGGATCCTGTTGGACTGCCGCACCAGAAGGTCTCGCACCTCTGCGCGGAATGTCGCGAAGTCGGGGTCGGCGGCCAGCTCGGCGCGCCTCCTGGCACGGTCGTCCGGCCCCTCGTAACCCCACAGGTAGACCAGCGTGTTCAGCTCTCCCACCTCGGTGACGTAGAAGCCGAGCAGGTTCCCGAGAATGCGCACCTGGGGTTCGCGGCCGTGCTCGGCCCACAGCTGGGCGTACTTCGCGGCCGTCCCCGCCTTGACCAGGTAGTTGCGTTCCTCGACGATCACGACGCACCTCCGGTGGCGGGGACGGCCGTCGGCCGGGGCGGTTGCTCGTCGTGCCGGTCCGGCTGTCGCCGGGGGGCGAGCAGCCGCTCGAAGGCGCCGCTCAACGTGCCCAGCTCCGCCGCGTGGGCCATTGCCGCGACATAGCGGTCGGGGCGGATCACGGCCACTGTTCCGGGCTGAGCGGCGAACCAGTCCCGCAACGTGCCGTCGAGGTCCTCCAGGACGACCGAATCGGTGCCCGAGCGGGGTCGCTCGGCGCGCGAACGCCCCGAACGGGACTCGGTGACGGTGACGTAGCGGGTTCCGATCCCGTCCCAGAAGGCACGGGACTCCGGGTCCAGGTGCACCAGTGGGTCGGTTCCGTAACCGACGAGGGTGAACCACTCACCGAGCGTCTCGTCCAGCAGCACCGACCGTCCGTCCGCCGTCTCCACCTTCGGCTGGACGAACATCCGGCCGACGGCCGACTTCTTGGCCACGGGCCGCCGGCCGTGCAGCACGACGCCCTCGGTGTAGCGGGGCATCGGCTTGAATCGCATCTGCAGCAGCCAGTCACGCACCTGCGGCGCCACCGTGAGACCGCGGAACAGGGCGTCGCGGGTGCGCGCCGTCCAGGTGTTGGTCGAGCAGAGCACGCGGCCGAGGGTGTCGGACAGTGCGACCATCGCCCGGGCGTGCGCGCGTCGCTCGGTGTCGTACGTGGACAGGATCCGCGGGTGGGCCCGGCCCGTCACCACGGCAGCGAGCTTCCAGGCGACGTTGGTGGCGTCGCGGATCCCGGTGTTCATGCCCTGGCCGGCCCAGGGCGGCATCAGATGGGCGGCGTCGCCCACCAGGCAGACCCGGCCGTCCAGGAAGCGGGCCGCGACGCGCGAGTGGTGGGTGTAGACGCGGGCGCGGACGATGTTGAGTGCCCTCGGGTCGGGGACGTGGCCGGTGAGCAGCTCATGCACCTTCTCGGGCCGGAGCATCGCCTCGGCGTCCTCCCCGGGGAAGAGCTGGAACTCCCAGCGCCGGTAGCCGTACGGCAGATCGACACAGACATACGGCCGCCTCGGATCACAGTGCAGGCCGGTGTAGGGAGCGTCCAGGGGGTCGTTGTCGCACTCGATGACCACCCACTTGGCCGGATGGGTGTCCCCGACCAGAGGGATCCCCAGCTGTCCGCGGACCGTGCTGCGGCCACCGTCCGCGGCGACCACGTACTGGGCACGCACCAGCAGTTTCTCGCCCGCGGGGCCGGTCACATGGAGGCGGACCTCGGTGCCGTCCTGCTCCAGCCGGTCGAGTTCGTGGCCGAACATCGGCTTGATCTGCGGGTAGCGTTCCAGGCCCGTGCGCAGTGTGGCCTCGGCCAACTGCTGCATGAAGATGTTCCGGCGGGGCCAGCCGTACTCGTCGGTGGCCGGCCGGATGTCGGCGAAGCACCGGCCGTCCGCTCCGAACATCTTGAGCGAGACGTTGCGGATCGCGTCGGCGAGCACCTCCTCCGCGAGCCCGATGCCCTGGAAGCTGCGTACGCATTCGTCGTCCATGCCGACGGCGCGCGGGTAGTCGACGATCTCGGTGCTGCGGTCGATGAGCACGGCCTGCACGCCGTACCTGCCGAGGTAGTTGGCGACCGTGACCCCGCAGGGCCCGGCGCCGACGACGGCCACCTCGGTACGGATCTCGGTGTGTTCGCTCATGGGGTGACCTCCCGACCGGTCAGGAACTGTTCGACGAGGCGGCAGAAGGAATCCGGGTCGTCGTCGTGGACGTAGTGGCCCGCGCCGGGGATGTCCGCCGTCCGCACCCGCGGGTTGCGCGCGGTCATGGCCTCGGCGGTGGCCGCGGGCAGGAAGTCGGACGCGCCGCCGCGGATGACCAGGGTCGGGCAGCGCAGCCCGTCGATGTGGGGCCACAGGTCCAGCCGGCGGGCGGGATCGGGATCCAGACGGGCCCGCGCGATGCCCGCCATGTCGGCCTTCCACAGCCATCGGCCGCAGGAGCCCGGTCGCAGCGTGTGCCTGAGCCGGGACGCCAGAGCCGCCTCGGAGATGCCGGGACGGAGCGTGCGCCAGTAGGCACGCGCCGCTTCGAAGTCGGGGAACTCCGTCGGCGTGCCGGCCATTTCACGCTTGATGCGCTCGGCTCCCGCTCCGGAGATCGACGAACCGGGACCGATGTCCTCGACGATCAACGCCGTGACGCGCTCGGGGTGGCGGGCCGCGTAGACGTAGGACGTGGCACCGCCCATCGAGTGGCCGAGCAGAACGAAGCGGTCCAGGCCCAGCCGGTCGGCGAACTGCTCCAGATCGCCGACGTACGCGGAGGTGTAGTACTCGCCGTGCGGGTCCCAGTCGCTGTCCCCCCGCCCGCGGGCGTCCACGGCGAGGATGCGGTGGCTGTCGGCCAGGCGGGCGGCCAGGGGGGCGAAGGTGCGGGCGTAACTGCGCAGGCCGTGCAGCATGACGATGGCGGGCCGGCCGGGATCGCCCCACTCGACGTAGTGGGCCCGCAGGCCGTTCAGCGTGATGAAGCGGTCCTCGCCGGTCGCGTCGGGGTCGCCGGCCGAGGGGCCGGCGCCCGTCGCCTCGGACACGCCGTGGGTGCTGCCGTCCATCTCAGTGCAGCCCGTCCTGTCCCTGGATCTCGTCGGCCTTGATGCCCCCGAGTCGCGCGTGCAGCCGTCCGCGGGTCGCGACGGCGAAGATGACGACGACCTCGTCCGGGCCGGGCGTGTCGGTGAAGCTCACGGTGACGGTGTCGTAGTGGGAGCGGACGTAGAGCGCGTCCTTGTGGGCCAGGGGCACGTCGACGGTGGTCCCGGGGGCGCCGCGCTTGCCGGTGGAGGGCACCCACGACTTCCCACCGCCGACGGACTCGCGGACCGGGTCGGCGAAGACCGCGGTCAGGAAGGCGTTGCCGTGTTCGTACTCGCCGCCGGTGCCGACCAGGCAGGCCTTGCCGTAGCTCTCGATCGCCTGGCCGCCCGCGGCCTCGGCGATACGGCGGCCGAACTCCTCGCCCAGCTTGGGGGAATCGGTGACGATGTCGTCCAGGTTCTCGCTGAACCGGCCGGCGTAGGGGTTGTGGACGGCGGCGGCGACGACGATCTTGCGCACCGGTTCGCCGTCGGCGAGCGCTCCGGTCTCGTTGGCGAGGGTCTCCTCGACCTGGGTGAACCACTTGCGGACGTGGTAGCTGGCGAAGTTCGGCTGGGGCACGGCGTTCTCCATGAGCGGGGCAGGGGGGAAGGGGACGGGATCAGGGGAGGCGGGGGGGCGGAGGACGGGTCGGGGCCGCGGTGCTCAGCTGTGGAGGGGCTCGACCTCGAACGGGTCACTGGGGGCGCCGTAGAGGCCGAGGATGCGCTTGCCCTCCTCGTCGTCGGTGACGGTCTCGTGGAAGAACTCGAAGCGGTTGCCGTCCGGGTCGGTGAAGTACAGCCCGAAGCCCACCTTGTGATCGGTGGTCTTCACCACGGGCACGCCTTTGGCCAGGAGCATTCCGTACAGCCGCCGCCATTCGTCCAGGCTGCCGTCGACCTCCAGGCCGTAGTGCTGCAGGCCGATGCCGCTCATCACCGCCCCTTCCTCGGCACGGATGAGGGCGATGTCGTGGTGCTTCTTGCCGAAGGACAGGAACACCCACTGCGGGCCCCGCGCGGTGACCTCCATGCCGAGCACGTCCTCGTACCAGGGGGCGGCCGCCTCGGGGTCGCGGACGAACAGGGACAGGTGCGTGCGCACCACCCTCGGCTTGAGGTCGCGCACGCTCTCGTCGCGGATCGGTGTGGGCTGCTGGTGTTCTTCCAGCGGGCGTTCGTCGGGGTCGATTCCGGCTGCGGCGAAGTCGTCGGTGCTGCGGTTCATCAGTGTCCCTCCGGGGTTGCGGCGACGGCCGGGGTCCAGGCCACGTCGGTGATCTCGCTGAACTCGCGCCACTCCTTGACCCAGGTGCGTCCGGCGTCGGTGGAGCGGAACAGGTGGCCGTACTTGGTGCCGGCGAACGCGAGTTGCGCGTCGGCGGGGTGCACGCCGAAGGCCCACACGGTGGAGTTGGCCGGCACGTCCAGGGAGGCTTCCTGCCAGGTCTGCGCGAGGTCGGTGGAACGGAAGATCTTCGTCAGGGTCCCCGGTGTGGCGTCGCCGATGCCCAGCAGCAGTTCGTCGGTTCCGGGTATCTGCCTGACGAGCCGGGTGTAGTAGATGCCCCACTCCTTGCGGGTGTCCGTGCGGGTCCAGGTCCTGCCGTCGTCCTGGCTGACGAACAGCGCGTTGACGACGACGCACACGATCGTCTTGGGCGGGCCTTCCAGGACGACGACGCAGTGGATGTCGGAGTTGGTGACTCCGTCGGGCAGGGTGGCCGGTGTGCCGTCGATGCGGTCCCAGGTGTCGCCTCGGTCGCGGCTGCGCCAGAGCCCGCCCTCCTCGATGCCGAACCACAGGTTCTTGGCGTCGAAGCGGTCGACGGTCGCCGTGAGGATGCGCGGCTTGCTGACTCCCGCGCAGAACTCGGGGATCTGCGGGGGCAGCCGGTCCCAGTGCACGCCCGCGTCGGCCGTACGGAAGACCGCGGCCCGCGAGGGCGCCCCGGTGCCGGCGATCATGAAGTCCGCGTCGTTCGGATCGATCGCCAGCGACCAGATGGTCTGGTCGTTCATGGGCGAGTCGACGCGGTGCCAGGTGACTCCGGCGTCGTCACTGCGGACGAGGCCCACGTCGGCTCCGGCGTAGACCACGTGCGGCTGCTCGGGGTGCACGGCGAGGCAGCGCACGACGGCGTCGAACTCGAGGTCCTGCTCGAGGCCGAGCCGGTACCAGGTGGCGCCGTCGTCGGAACTGCGCAGCACGCCCTGGCCTGCGGTGGCGACGAGAATGGTTCCTTGCATGAGCTGACTCCTGTCTGGTCAGAGGAAGATGCCGCGGGTCAGACCGCCGTCGATGCCCAGCGACTCACCGGTGATCGCCGCCGCTCGCGGCGAGGCGAGGAAGCAGATGGTCTGGGCGACCTCGTGGGCCGCCAGCACCCGGCGGATGGGGGTCCGGGCGGCGAAGTCGGCCTCGACCTCGGCCGCGGTCATGCCCCGCTTGGCCGCCTCCTTCTCGTACAGCTCGTGAATGTGCTCGGTCTCCACCACTCCGGGGTGCACGGTGTTCACGGTGATCCCGTGCGGCCCGAGCTGGTCGGACAGGGCCTTGGTCATGTGGACGACGGCGAGGTTGCGCATGCCCGACAGCGCGTGGCTGGAACGGCCCGTCAGCCCGCCGATGTTGACGATCCGGCCGAAGCCGTTCCCCTTCATGTACGGGGTGACGGCCTGGGCGCAGCGGAAGTAGCCGACGACCTTCGTGTCGAGGTCGGCCAGCAGCAGCTCGGGATCCGCGTCCTCGACGTCGTTGCGCACCAGGCCGGACGGGGCGGCAGCGCCGTTGACGAGGATGTCGACGCGGCCGAGTTCGGCGGCGGCCGTCCGCACCATCTCGCGTACGGACCGGGTGTCGGTGGTGTCCGAGCTGATCGGAAGCACACGGCTGCCGGTCTCGTCCTCTATCTCCTTGGCGGTCGCCTCCAGGGCGGGCAGCCGGCGAGCGGTGATGACCACGCTGGCGCCCTCCCTGGCCAGTTCACGGGTGACGGCTTTGCCGATGCCGAGGCTCCCACCGGTGACGATGGCGACTCTGCCGGTCAGTTCAAGATCCATGGATTGCTCCGAAGTGCGAGGTGGTCAGTCGAGGTTGACCCAGACGCTCTTGACCTCGGTGTAGAGATCGAGCACCTTGCGGCCCATTTCGCGGCCCCAGCCCGACTGCTTGAAGCCGCCGAAGGGCGAGGCCGGATCGGTCAGGTTGAAGCAGTTGATCCAGACGGTGCCGGCCTGCAGATCGTCGGCGATCCGGTGGGCGTGTCCGAGGTCGGAGGTCCAGATTCCGGCCGACAGGCCGAAGGGGGTGTCGTTGGCCTTGGCGACGAGGTCGTCCACGTCGCTCCAGCGCAGTGCGGCGAGCACCGGCCCGAAGATCTCCTCCTGCACGATCCGCATGCCCTGCTCGGCCTCGGCGAAGACCGTCGGCTCGAGGAAGTAGCCGCCGGCGTAGGGCGGGGGCAGTTCGGGTCGCCGGCCTCCCGTGGCCAGGCGGGCGCCCTGCTGCCGGCCGGACTCGATGTAGGAGGAGACCGTCTCGTGGTGCCGGGCGGAGACCAGGGGGCCCATTCCGGTGGCGGGATCGCTGCCCGGCCCGACCACGATCTTGCGGGCCTGCTCGGCGACGGCGTCCACGACCTCGTCGTAGATCGCGTCGTGGACGTACAGCCGGGATCCGGCGGTGCACACCTGGCCCTGGTTGAAGAAGACGGCTTGGGCGGCGGCTTCCGCGACGCTCTGCGGGTCCGCGTCGGGCAGCACGATGTTGGGCGACTTGCCGCCGAGTTCGAGCGAGACCTTCTTCAGGTTTCCGGCGGCGGCCCGGACGATGGCCCGGCCGGTCTCCGTCGAGCCGGTGAAAGCGATCTTGTCGACCCCGTCGTGTGCGGCCAGGGCGGCGCCCGCGGTCGCGCCGCGGCCGGTGACCACGTTGACCACACCGTCGGGCAGGCCGGCCTCGGTCAGGATCTCGGCCAGCCGCAGCGTGGACAGCGGAGTCTCCTCGGCCGGCTTCAGCACGACGGTGCAGCCCATCGCGAGCGCGGGGGCCAGCTTCCAGCAGGCCATCGACATGGGGAAGTTCCACGGGACGATCAGGCCGACCACACCGACCGGCTGGTGCGTGGTGTAGTTCAGCACCCGCATCCCGCCACGCGGGGACACCGGGATCGTGCTGCCCTCGATCTTGGTGGGCCACCCGGCGAAGTAGCGGAACATCTTGACGCTGGTGCCGACGTCGACGGCACGGGCCACCGAGACGGGCTTGCCGTTGTCACGGGATTCGAGCAGTGCCAGTTCGTCGGCGTTGGCCTCGATCAGGTCGGCGATCCGGTGCAGCAGCTGGCCCCGGTCCATCGCGCTCATGCGCCGCCAGCGGGGGTCCTGGAAGGCGCGTCGGGCGGCGGCGACGGCCCGGTCGACGTCGGCGGCGTCGCCCTCGGAAACCTGGGTCAGCACCGTGCCGGTCGCCGGGTCGAGGGTGTCGAAGGTCCCGCCGGAGACGGCGGGCACCCACGCGCCGCCGACGAGCATCGTCCGCGGCTCGGACAGGTACCGGCGTACCTTCTCGTGTGCTTCGGCCGGACCGGTCTCGGGTGCGGGGGGCGGAGCGGTGTCGTGCACGGGGATTCCTCTCACAGAGCCATCTCGATGAGCCGAGGGCCGCCGGCGGCCAGGGCCCGTCGCAGGGCGCGGGCCAGTTCGCCGCCCGTCTCGGCTCGTTCGGCCGGGACGCCGTAGCCGTGAGCAAGCCCCATCCAGTTCAGAGCGGGGTCGTCGAGGCTGGTCAGAGCCGTGGATGCCGGGCCGGCGAGGCTGGCGCCGTGGCGGGTCAGCTCGGTCTGCAGGATGCTGTACTTGCGGTTGGAAGCGATCAGAGTGATGACGGACGTCTGCTCTCGGGCCATGGTCCACAGCGCTTGGATGGTGTACTGGGCGCTTCCGTCGGACTGCAGTGCGATGACCTGACGCTCGGGTGCGGCGATCGCCGCACCGAGCGCGGCGGGCAGTCCCTGGCCGATCGCCCCTCCGGTGTTGGTCAGTGCGGTGTGGCGCAGCGCGTCGGCCGAAGCCGTGAAGAAGGGGTAGCCGCAGGTGCCGCCCTCGACGGAGACGATGGCCCCTTCGGGCAGGAGAGCGGTGACGATCCGGCCGACCGTCCCGGGCGTGAGCGGGCCCTCCGGCAGATGCGCGCCGTCCGGCGCGGCCGCCCGGCCGTGGGTCAGCACGGGCGCTCCGAGGGCGTCCGCCAGGTCCTCCAGCGCCTGGACGACGTCGTCGCCCGGGGCTGCGAGCACCTCCACCGATCCGGGCGGGGCCAGCAGGCTGGGAATGCCCTCGTAGCCGAAGTAGGAGACGGGTTCCAGCGCGCCGGCGAGCACGACGGTCCGCGCACCGGCCAGTGCCTTGATCGCCGTTTCCGGGAAGTACGGCAGTCGGTCCAGGCCGGGCAGGCCGCCGCCGCGTTCGGCGGTCGCGGGGAACGTCTCGCTGTAGAGCGTGGCCCCTGCAACGGCGGCGATCCGCTCCGCGGCGCGCTGTCCGGGTTCGGTGAGGGCCTGCGCGCCGAGCAGGAACACGGTGCGTGAACCGCCGCTCAGGCGCTTGGCCAGCCTCTCCACCACGTCGGCGCCGACGGGCGCCGGCTGCGGTGCCGGTCGCGGGGAGGCGCCGGCGTGCGTTTCGGTGACGGCCTCCTGCTGGAAGTCCACCGGAACGATCAGCGTGGCGCCGTGGCCGGGAGGGGTCCGGGCCGCTGTGAGCGCCTCGGCGGTGGTGCGGCTCATGTCGTCCGCCGAGCCGACCGTGCCGACCCAGCCGGACACCGGTGTGGCCAGGGAGACGATGTCACTGGTGAGGGGGGCGTCGTAGGGAAGGTGCCAACTGGCGTGGTCTCCCACGACGTTGAGGATCGGGGAATGGGCCCGGCGGGCGTTGTGCAGGTTGGCCGCGCCGTTGGCGAAACCGGGGCCCAGGTGCAGCAGGGTCATGGCGGGCTTTCCGGCGATCCGCGCGTACCCGTCGGCCGCGCCGGTGCACACCCCCTCGAACAGGCCGAGCACAGGGCGTACGGCGGGCACCGCGTCGAGCGCCGCCACCAACGGCATCTCCGTGGTGCCGGGGTTGGCGAAACAGACCTCGACGCCTCCGGCGGCGACGGCCTCGACCAGTACCTGTGCACCGGTCTTGCCACCGCCCCGGTTCATGGTCGTGTCGGTGATCGGATCAGTCATGCGACGGCAGTGCCTCTCGTGATGGGGCCGAGCCCGCCGGTTGCGGGGTCGGAGGAGCCGACGCGCGGACATCAGACGCCGCCGGCCGGCTTTCTCGTGGCCTCGGCCCTGGTCGGATCCGGTGGCGGACCGCCCTCGCGGACGGCGCGGACGACCTCGAGCAGGCGCCGCTCGGGCGCGCTGCGGTCGGTGCTCAGGATCCTGACGAGCCCGCCGTGCCACTCGTGATCGGTCATGCCCGGGTTGTGATCGCTCGTTCCGTCCGGCCAGACGATCTGCGGGCTGCCCTGGATCGTGACGCGCAGGCTCGCGCGATGGTCGGCGGCGACGTCCGACCGGACGTCGGACTCCCTCCACATCTCCATGACCGCTTCGGGGTCCAGCGACGCGGTGTCCGCCGCGAGCTCCAGTGCCCGGTGCAGCCCGGCGGCGATGCTGACGTCCACGCCGTCCCGGAAGAACGCCAGGCGCAGTGCGTAGTCGACCTCCTCCGCCGCGACGACGCCGTGGACGCGGCGAGCGGCGGCGACGAGTTCGAACGCGGGGAGAAAGGTCGACGGCCAGGATTCGCCGCGATACGCGGTGAACAGGTCGGGTTCATGGCTCGCGAGCGCGGCGGTCTCGGTGGTGACGATCTCGCGCGGTGTGCCGCGGCTGTTGACCCATTCCAGCGGCCAGGCTCGCGGCACGAACACGACGTCGAGGCCGTGTTCGCGGCGGGCCTCGCGCAGGCGGTGGATCGCGACGAGCGCCCATGGGCAGTGCAGTTCGGACCAGATCTCCACCCGCAGGGCGGCATCGGAGGGACTGCTACGCGGCGGTGGCATGGCGAGCCGAGAGGGCGACCGCGAACCGGGCGAGGCGCGCGCCCTGGAAGCGGGCGCATTCCAGCGTCACGTCGTCGGGCATCGTGGACGGGAAGCCCGCCGGCCACGAGGTGCCGTACGGGTTCCCGCCGGCTGCGAAGACGACGTCGTCGGTGTAGCCGAGGGGGACGATGACGCTGCCCCAGTGATAGAAGACGTTGTTCAGCGAGAGAATGGTCGACTCCTGGCCGCCGTTGCGTTCGGCCGAGGACACGAAGGCCGTGACGGGCTTGTCGGCGAGCTTGCCGTCCTGCCACAGGCTGCCGGCGGTGTCGAGGAACTGCTTGAGCTGGGCGGCGGGGGCCCCGTAGCGGGTCGGGGTGCCGAAGGCGTAGCCGTCCGCCCACTCCAGGTCCTCCAGCGTGGCCACCTCGACGGCCTCGTGGGTGTCGCGTCGGTGCTGGGCCCAGGCCGGGTTGGAGGCGATCGCCTCCTCCGGGGCGAGCTCGGCGACGCGGCGCAGACGGACTTCGGCACCCGCTGAGGCGGCGCCGTCCCGGACGGCCTCGGCGAGGCGGTGGACCGATCCGGTCGCGCTGTAATAGGTGACGAGTATGCGAGCGGTCATGACGACGTGCCTTTCGGGAAGTTGCGGTGCGGCTGCGACGCAGCCCGGACGACGGGTCTCACAGAACGACCGTCACGGTCTTCTCTTCGGTGTTGGCTTCGATCCCCGCGCGGCCGAGTTCGCGGCCGTGGCCGCTGAGGCCGGACCCGCCCCACGGAAGCCGGGGGTCCAGGGGTGACCAGCCGTTGATCGCGACGGCGCCGGCCCGGACGCGCTGCGCCACCCCGTGCGCGCGACTGAGATCGGAGGTCCACAGAGTCGCCGCGAGGGCGTAGGCGCTGTCGTTGGCGAGGGCGACGGCGTCGTCGTCCGTGTCGAAGGACATGATCGTGCCGACGGGTCCGAAGATCTCCTCCCGGGCGATGGTCATGTCGTTGGACGCGTCCGCGAACAGCGTCGGCTCGATGAAGTAGCCGCTGCGGTGCGGCCGCCCGCCGCCGGCGACGAGCCGGGCGCCCTCGTCCCGGCCGATCTGGATGTAGCGGGCGACCCGCTCGAGTTGCCTGGCGTTGATCAGCGCGCCCATGGTGGTGCCCTGGTCGAACGGATCGCCCAGCACGGCGGCGTCCGCGCGAGCGACGAGCCGGTCGACGAACTCGCCGTACACCGAGCGGGCGACCAGGATGCGGCTGCCGGCCGCGCAGACCTGACCCTGGTTGGCGAAGATCCCGAGCGCCACCCCGTCGGCGGCCGCGTCGAGGTCCGCGTCGGCGAACACGATCTGCGGGCTCTTGCCGCCGAGCTCCAACGTCGTGGGCCGGAATCCCCTGGCCGCCGCAACCGCGACGATGTGCCCGGTCTCCGGGCTGCCGGTGAAGGAGATCTTGTCCACGCCGGGGTGTTCGACGAGCAGGTTGCCGGTGGTCGCGCCCCGGCCGGGAAGGACGCTGAACGCGCCCGGCGGGAACCCGGCCTCGTCGATGAGCTGCGCGAGCAGCAGCGACGTCAGGGGCGCGTCCTCCGGCGGCTTGAGCACGACGGCGCAGCCGGCGGCCAGGGCGGGCGCGACCTTCCAGGACCCGATCATCGTGGGCGAGTTCCAGGGCGTGATGGCCGCGACCACGCCGATCGGCCGGCGGATCGTGTAGTTCAGGGTCTGGCGGCCCATGTATCCCGGGGTCGGGATCATGCGCCCCTCGATCTTGTCCGCCCACCCGGCGTAGTGCCGGAAGGTCTGCACGGCCTGCGGCAGGTCGATCATCCGGGGCTCGACACCGGGCTTGCCGACTTCGAGCGACTCCAGATTCGCGAAGTCCTCCCGACGCGAGTCGATCAGGTCCGCCAGCCGGCCCAGCAGCACACCGCGTGCGGCGCCGTCCAGTCGGCCCCAGTCGCCGTCGTCCAGCGCGGAGTGCCCGGCCGACACCGCGAGGTCGACGGCGGTGGCGTCCGCCTCGGTGATCGTCGCGAGGACGCCTTCCGTGACGGGGTCGACGACGTCGAAGGTCCCGCCGGTCCCGGCCGTCTGCCATGTTCCCGCCACATACGGCACCGGCGGCACCGTGCCGGCCAGCTCTTCCGCTTCTGCACGCATCGACATTGTACGATTACCGTTCTCCTGGACGATATTCGGACGGTACGCTTTCACGGTGGGCGCAGTCAAGGGTCGCGATACCGGGCAGCAACGCCCCTTTCGACACGGGATCCACCGGATCACGCCGAATCGGACACAGGCATGAGCCATCGAGAAACGTGACAGCATGAACCGGCAGAACCGGACGGACCGCGGGAAGGCGACACGAGTGAGCTCAGGCGGCGAGACATCACAGACGCTTGACCGCGGGCTGACCGTGCTGGCACTGCTGGCCAAGCACAGCGACGGCCTCACCGCCGCCGAACTCGCCGGACATCTCGGGGCCGCCCGCGCGATCGTCTACCGGCTGCTGCGCACCCTCGAGGCCCACAACCTCGTCACGCGCCTCGACACGCGCTACGTCCTGGGGTTCGGCCTCTCCGAGCTGGCCAGTCGGCTACGGCCCAGGCTCCAGAGCGTCGCGCTGCCGATCCTGCGCCAACTGAGCCAGCGCACCAACAGCACCGCGCTGCTCAGCGTCGCCGACGGCGACCAGGCCCTGGTCCTGCTCACCGCGGAGCCGCCCGACAGCACCATGCACCTGGCGATGCGCGAAGGCGCGCGGCACCCGCTCACCGTGGGCGCCGACGGCGTGGCGATCCTGGCCGGCCGGCCGCCAGGCGATTCCGACACGGAAGACGTCAGGCGCGCGCGCCGGCAGGGCTACGCCGTCAGCGTCGGCGCTCTGCAGGAGGGCGCCGTCGGCGTGGCGGCCCCCATACGCGTATCGGACTGGCCGACCGCCAGCCTCGGCATCGTCCAGCTCGGGGTCAGCATGCCCGACCCCACGGTCGGCGACCTGGTGACGAGCGCGGCCGCCGAAGCGGCTCAACGGCTCACCGGGACACCCGGATTCGACATGTCCAGCAGTCGCTAGACCCCACCGCCCCTCGACGCCGGTCAAGGCCGCTCGGCGCGGCCGCGCCGAGCGGCTCGCCGGCATGCCCGGATGCGCCGTGTCCGGCAGGCGCCCACCCGCCGCCGGGGCGGCATGATTCACCCATGCCCCGGCGGCGAGCACGTCCGCGCCCGCCCCGTGAGCCGGCCTCGGCGGCGACGTCGTCCACAGGTCAGGCACCTGCGCCGACGCCGCTTCCCGGCGCGGCCGACAGCGGCGAACATGGCGCCGACTCCGTGCCCCGCCATTCACCGATCGCCGCTCGGGTGGGTTGACATGCGAGCTCCGCGGCCCCACCATCTGCCCAATAGCGGACGGCCTGTACGAAAATCGTACAGCTCCGCGATCCCTCACCGGGAGTGGACAGATGACTTCTCCAGACAATCAGCCGCTCGGCCGAGGAAAACTCTCCATGACCGGCGTCCTGGCCCAGTCCGTGGGCTTCATGGGGCCGGTCTTCTCGGTCGCGGCGCTGCTGCCGTTGATAGTGGGGCTCTCGGCCACCGGCCGCGGCGCCGGCGTCGCAACACCGTTGGCGATCATCGTCGCGGGCGCGGGAATATTCGGCGCCGGCTGGATCATCGCCCAGTACGCCAAGCGGATCCACCTGTGCGGTTCGCTCTACGAATACGTCTGCGACGGGGCCGGACCACGCGTCGGCGTCGTCGCCGGCTGGGTCTACTACGGCGCCATGCTGGTCCTCGGCGCCGCGACCTTCCTCGTGCTCGGCGGTCTCACGCAGTCGTTCCTGCAGACCGCCTTCTCGATCGACGTGCCCTGGTGGCCGCTCGCCCTGGCCTACCTCGCCGTGGTCCTGGTCATCGTCGTCATCGGCGTCCAGGTCTCGGTCAACGCCCAGCTGGCGCTGGTGCTGATCTCGTCCGCCGTCGTGCTCGGCTTCTCGCTCTACATCATCTTCCGTGGCGGCCTCGGCGGGCACAGCCTGTCGGCCAAGCCGTTCAACCCGTTCTCCATCAGCGGCCTGGACCTCCTCTACGGCGTGCTCTACGGCATCAACATGTTCATCGGCTTCGAGTCGGCCGCCAACCTCGCCGAAGAGACCGACGACCCGAAACGGCACGTCCCCAGGGCCGTGCTCATGTCACTCACCATCGTCGGGCTGTACTTCGTCATCACCGCCTACGCCCAGGACATCGGCTTCGGCCTCGACGGCACGGCGTGGAAGAACAGCGTCTTCCCGCTTCAGACGCTCGCCTCGGGCAGCGCCTTCGGCTCGTCCGCGTTCGGCGACGTGGTCGCGGTCCTGATCATCCTCGACGTCCTGGCCGTCGCGATCGGAGTCGGGGTAGCCGCCACCCGCGGCATGCTCTCCATGGCGCGCGCCGGCAGGCTGCCCGCACCACTGGCGGCTGTGCATCCCCGCTTCTACACCCCGACGGGCGGCGCCGCGCTGCTCGGCGCGGTGTCGGTCGTCGCCATCGTCCTGGTCCGGGTCGACCACGGCATCTTCTCCCTCGCCACCGGGCAACCGGGTGTGCTGCAGCCCGAGTGGTCACCGATGTTCGGCTGGATGGCGGGCTTCGGGGGCACCGGCCTGGCCCTGATGTATCTCGTGGTCAGCGCCGCCGGCGCCAAGGGCCTCTGGCACGAGGTCAACCGCGTCAAGCTGGTGATCGCCGCCTTCGCCGGGATCCTCGTCGCCGCCGGAGCCGTGTTCGGATCGTTCTACAAAGCCACCAGCCCTCTCGACACGGTCGCGCCGGCTCTGGGCATCTGGCTCGTTCTCGGCATCGTCTGGGCCTTCTTCGCCCTCCGCCGACAGGGGCGGCCGGACCTCGGATCCCCTGTCCCCGAGCCCCGCCCGCTCGCCGGCGACAAGAGCTAGCCGAACGGTCAGGGTCCCGCGCCCGGCGCGCCGGTCCGAAGAACCATCGATGGGAAGACGATCAGCATGACCCTGCAGTCCCCCGCGTCCCACCCGTACGACCCGTTGTCCGCCACGGAGATCGAGTCGGCCGTCGCGATCGTCCGGGCGGGCAAACCGCAACTGACGACTCCGCGGTTCCCCCTCGTGCGCCTGGACCACCCCGACAAGCAGTCGGTGCGCGACCACGACCCGGAGTCCCCGCTCGACCGGTCGGCGTTCCTCGTCGTCTACGACCGCGCCGACGCCGCCGCCTACGAGGCACGGGTCGACCTCAACGCCGGGACCATCACGTCCTGGACGCATGTTCCGGGCGTCCAGCCGGCCATCATGATCGAGGAGATCATGGCCCTGGACGACATCGTGAAGAAGGACGCCGGGGCCGTGGCCGCTCTCGCACGGCACGGAGTCGACGACCTGGATCTGCTGCAGATCGATCCCTGGTCCACCGGAACACTCCCCATCGACGGCATCGACGCGCGCCGACGCATCATCCGGGCCAGCGCGTATGTGCGGACCTTCCCCGAGGACAACGGCTACGCCCGGCCGGTCGGCAATCTGGTGTTCGTGATCGACTGCGACGAGCAGTCCGTCGCCGCGATCATCGAGGGCGACCCGATTCCCGTCCCGCCGGAGAGCGGGAACTACGACGCCGGCAGCGTCGGTCCGCTCCGGACGGACCTGCGCCCGCTGGAGATCACCCAGCCCGACGGCCCCTCGTTCACGCTCGACGGACACGTCATCGAGTGGCAGCGGTGGCGGCTGCACGCGCATATCGACACCGTCGAAGGACTCGTCATCAGCGACGTCTCCTACCTCGACGGGGAGCGTCGGCGGTCGGTCCTGCACCGCGCGAGCATCAGCGAGATGGTCGTGCCCTACGGCGACACCAGCGACGACTTCTATTTCCGCAACGTCTTCGACGCCGGCGAGTACAACCTCGGGAAGACGGTCGGATCCCTGTCGCTGGGCTGCGACTGCCTCGGCGAGATCCGCTACCTGGACGCGGTACTGGCCGATGAATCGGGCACTCCGCACACCGTGACGAACGCGATCTGTCTGCACGAGGAGGACTACGGAATCCTCTGGAAGCACTGGAACTTCCGCTATGCCGACCAGGCCGAGGTCCGCCGCTCACGCCGCCTGGTCGTGTCGGCGATCCACACCATCGGCAACTACGAGTACGGGTTCTTCTGGTACTTCTACCTCGACGGCACCATTCAGTTCGAGGCGAAACTCACCGGCATCGTCCAGACCCGGGCGATCGCACCGGGCGCCACACCGCGGTTCGGAACCATCGTGGCCCCGCAGCTGGACGCCCCCAACCACCAGCATCTGTTCAACATGCGGCTGGACCTGGAGATAGACGGCCCCGACAACACCGTCGTGGAAGTCGACGCGGTCGGCCTGCCGACCGGGCCGGACAACCCCTACGGCAACGCCATCGTGGCGCGCAAGACCCCGATCGGCAACGAGCGCGACAGCCGCCGGATGTGCGACCCGCTCACCGCACGCACCTGGAAGATCACCAACCCCGGCGTGCTCAACCGCCATGGCGAGCCGGTCGCCTACAAGCTCGTGCCCTTCGTCGGCCCGACCCTGCTGGCTGCGCCGGACAGCGATCTCGCCCGGCGGGCCGAGTTCGCCCGCTCCCACCTGTGGGTCACCCGCTACTCCCCCACGGAACTGCACGCGGCCGGCGACTACCCCAACCAGCATCCCGGCGACGGCATCGGCGAATGGGTCAAGCAGGAACGCGACCTGCTGAACACCGACGTCGTGCTGTGGCACACCTTCGGCACCTCACATCTGCCGCGGCCCGAGGACTGGCCGATCATGCCGTGCGACTACGTCGGGTTCTCCCTGAAGCCGGCCGGATTCTTCGACCGGAACCCCTCGCTGGACGTCCCCCCGCCCGCCCACCACGGCAGCGGACACTGCGCCCCGGACCACGAGCCCGCCGCCGAGCAGACCCCGTGACGTCCGGACTCCGACGGCCCCTCGGCCTCCCCTCCTCGGCACCCTGGTGACCATCCGGCAGACAAAGCGCCCCTGACCAGCATTTCCCTGGTCAGGGGCGCTTGGGCGGTAGGCGAGCCCTCCCGGTGGATGTCCGGACCGGGCTGTCCGGTGGGCAGCCGGCGGCCGGAGGACGGTCAGGGGGTTGTGGTCACCGGTGTGATGCCGCTGCCGGCGATCTCGCGGAAGTCCGCGCGCTGCGCGATGGCGTTGCGCAGGGTAGCGAGCTGCCGGGGGGGGGCGTTGACGCAGACCGCTCCGCGGATGACGCCGTCCCGTCCGTAGGCGGCTACGAGCGAGTTCTCCTCGTGGCGCAGTACGGCGATGGTGCCGTCCGGGGAGATACGTCCGACGCGGCGCGCGTCGCATCGAACCGGTGGGTCCAGAAGTAGGGAACGGACTCGAACGGAAGGTGCTCGCCCATCAGCGTCCCCGCCGCGTGCATGCCCTGCCCCGGCCGGGCGGCCCGGCGCCGCGCGCGGGGGTCCCGGGCCGACATCACACCCGCGGCGGCCGGCTCTGCGGGCGAACGCGTACGCGCCTGGGCGGCGGGCTCACCGGGCCCCACGGGGCGGTGCCGCGGCTGTACGCGGCCGGAGGGGAACAGCGAGAACCTGTTCCGCCGCCGCAAGGGTCACGACTCGGTCCGGTCTCCGACGCCGCGAGTTGCCTCCCGGGCAAATACCCCTGGGGGTATTTGACGACACCTTCCGAGCCGCCGTACGCTCGCCAGCAGGATACCCCCGGGGGTAATTGAGGAGGCAACGAAGTGGCTTCTGAAGTGACGCAGGCAGCGTTCGCGGCGGCCTGGGCCGGCGGCGGGCTCGTGGTCGACGTACGGGAGGCGGACGAGTACGCGGCCGGGCACGTCCCCGGCGCGCGGCTGATGCCGCTGCGCACCGTGCCCGCGCGGTGCGGCGAACTGCCCACCGACCGGCCGGTGTTCGTCATCTGCGCCAGCGGCAACCGCAGCAGGAGCGCCGCCGACCGGATGGCCTCCCGCGGCATCGACGCCTACTCCGTCGCCGGCGGCACCGGCGCCTGGGCCCACAGCGGCCGCCCGATCGCCGTCGGCTCGTCCGAGCACGCGGCCTGACACCCCGTCCGAATCCCGCACACCGGCCAGTCGGGAAGGAGCACTGCCTTGGCCGCCATCCCCTCCCCCACCGACACCCCGCTCTCCGGCCGTCACCGCGTAGCCGTCATCGGCGGCGGCAGCGCCGGCATCAGCGTCGCCGCCCGCCTGCGCCGCGCGGGCGTCGACGACATCACGCTGATCGAACCGTCCGACACTCACTGGTACCAGCCGCTGTGGACCCTGGTCGGCGGCGGCCAGGCCCCCCTGCGCACCGCCCGGCGCCCCGAGAGCTCGGTGATCCCGGACGGTGTGCGCTGGGTCCGCCGACATGCCCTGGCCGTCGACCCCGACGCCCGCACGGTGGCCCTGTCCGGGGGCGGCGAACTCACCTACGAGCACCTGGTGATGGCGCCCGGCCTCCAGCTCGACTGGAACGGCGTGCCGGGCCTCGCCGAAGCCGTCGGGCACGACCGGGTCAGCAGCAACTACGCACCCGAGTACGCCCCGCGCACCTGGGAGCTCATCAAGCGGATGCGCTCCGGCACGGCCGTCTTCACCCACCCGGCCACGCCGCTGAAGTGCGGCGGCGCCCCGCAGAAGATCGCCTACCTGGCCGCCGACCACTGGCGCCGCGAGAAGGTCCTCGGCGACATCCGCATCGTGCTCGTCATCCCCGATCCGACGATGTTCAAGGTGCCCGCCTGGTCGCAGGTCCTGGAGACGGTCGCTGCCCGCTACGGCATCGAGGTGCGGCTGCGCTCCGAGATGACCGCCGTCGACGGCGACGCCCGCGAGGTCACGATCACGAACCACGCGAACGGCACCAAGGAGACCCTCGGCTACGACTTCCTGCACGCCGTGCCGCCGCAGAGCGCGCCGGACTGGGTCAAGGAGAGCCCGCTCGCGGACCCGGCCGGCCGGCAGGGCTTCGTCGCCGCCGACAAGCACACCCTCCAGCACCCGGTCCACGGCACCGTCTTCGCCCTGGGCGACGTGGCCGGCCTGCCCACCTCCAAGACCGGCGCGGCCGTGCGCAAGCAGGCCCCGGTCGTGGCCGGCAACCTCCTCGACGTCATGAACGGCCGTACTCCGTCGCGCCGTTACGACGGCTACACGTCCTGCCCGCTGGTGACCGCCCGGGACCGGATGCTGCTCGCCGAGTTCGACTACGACCTCAAGCCCACGCCCACGTTCCCGCTGCTCGACCCCTTCAAGGAGCGGCGCACGATGTGGCTGTTCAAACGGTACGGACTGCCGCCCGTGTACTGGCACGGCATGCTCACCGGCCGCCTGTGACCGGCCGGCCCGGGCGTCCCCCGACCGGGCCGGCCACTCCCCCCGCCCTTCGACCAGGGCACATCAGACCCTTCCCTGTACCCCCTGGGGTAACAACCCTTTCCGGCTCGGAGGTCATCCACCCATGTTCTTCGCCCAGTACTACCTGGACTGCCTCTCCCAGGCGTCCTACATGATCGCCGACGAGATCACCGGCAGGGCCGTCGTCGTCGACCCCCGCCGCGACGTCTCCGAATACCTCACCGACGCCGCCGAACACGGCTTCACCATCGAGGCCGTGCTCAACACCCACTTCCACGCCGACTTCCTCGCCGGCCACCTCGAACTGGCCGACCGCACCGGCGCCTGGATCGGCTACGGACAACGGGCCGAGGCCGAGTACCCCATCCGCAAACTGACCGACGGCGAACGCATCACCCTCGGCGACGTCACCCTCCAGATCCTCGAAACCCCCGGCCACACCCCGGAATCGATCAGCGTCCTGGTGTACGAGCACATGGCGGACACCGTCCCCTACGGCGTGCTCACCGGGGACGCTCTCTTCATCGGCGACGTGGGGCGGCCCGACCTGCTGGCCTCGATCGGTGTGACCGCCGAGGAACTCGGCACGATGCTCTACGACACCGTCCAGCACAAGCTGATGGACCTCCCGGACGCGGTCCGGGTCTTCCCCGCCCACGGTGCGGGCTCCGCCTGCGGCAAGAACCTCTCCACCCAGCGCCAGTCCACCATCGGCGAGCAGCGTGCCACCAACTACGCCTGCCGGCCGATGAGCGAGGAGACATTCGTGGCGCTCGTGACGGAGGGGCAGCCGTCGGCGCCCGCCTACTTCGTCTACGACGCCATCCTCAACCGCAAGGAGCACGGCCTGTTCGACGCGGCCGCCGCGCCCCGGCCGCTGTCCGTGGAGGAGTTCATGCGGCGGCGCGCGGCGGGGGCGGTCGTCCTCGACGCCCGTTCGCCGCAGGACTTCGCGCCCGGGCATCTGCGCGGCTCGGTCAACGTGCCCGCGGACGGACGCTTCGCCGAGCAGGCGGGCATGGTCCTCGCGCCCGACCAGGACGTCGTCGTCATCGCTCCCCAGGACCGCGAGGAGGAGGTCGTCACCCGGCTCGCCAGGATCGGCTTCGACAAGGTCGGCGGTTACCTGCGCGAACCCGAAGGCGCCTTCCCGGCCCTGGCCGACGAGATGAAGCAGGCCAGCCGCCTGACCGCCGACGAACTGCGCCGCCTGCTGGACGGGGACGAACCGCCGCTGGTCCTGGACGTGCGCAACACCGCCGAGCGCGCAGAGGGCTTCATCGAGGGCTCGTTCCACATCCCGCTGGCCGAACTCGCCCGCCGCGTCGCCGAGCTCCCGGCCGCCCGCCCCCTGGTCGTGCACTGCGCGGGCGGCCACCGCTCCTCCATCGCCGCCAGCCTGCTCCGCCACCACGGCCGTACCGACGTCTCCGACCTGCTCGGCGGCTACGGCGCCTGGCTCGCCCTGCCCACATCAGCGGACGTCTGATCCCTCGCCGACCGGGCGGCGGTCACGGAGAACGACCGCCGCCCCCGACCGCGCGGAAACCCGTGCAGCCCCGGGTCCCGGCAACTGCCCCTACCGCTGTCTGCTCGCAGCAGACGGCACACTGGACCCCGGACCCCGAACCCCGAACCACGACACCGACACCGACACCGACACCGACGATTCCGCGCGCGCGGAAGATTGAGGCGGAAGACATGGACGCGGCGGACTGGGACGAGCGCTACCGCGGCAGCGAACTGGTGTGGAAGGCCGAGCCCAACCGCTTCGTGGCCGCGGAGCTGGCTCCTCTGGAGCCGTCCGGTCGGGCGGTGGACCTCGCCGCCGGTGAAGGCCGCAACGCGGTCTGGCTCGCGCAGCGGGGCTGGGAGGTGGACGCCGTCGACTTCTCCGCCGTAGCCCTGGAGAAGGCCGAGCGGCTGGCCGCCGACCGGGGAGTACCGCTGCGCACCGTTCACGCCGATCTCACGCTCTGGACCCCTGCGGAGGCGACGTACGACCTGGCCCTGATCGCGTATCTGCACCTGCCGTGGCCGCAGATGGCCCAGGTACTGCCCCGGGCCGCCATGGCAGTCCGCCCGGGCGGCACCCTGCTCCTCGTCGGTCACGACGCGGCGAATCCCGAGCACGGGTTCGGCGGCCCGCAGGACCCGCGCGTGCTGTACACACCTGAGCAGGTCGCCGAACTGTGGCGGCCCTGTGCCGAGATCCTGCGGGCCGAGACGGCCGCCCGGCCGGTGACCGACGCCGAGGGCGGCAGCCGCAGCGCCCTCGACACGCTCGTCCGCGCAGTACGGAAATGACCCTGGTCAGCGTGCGTCGGGCCGCTGTACCGGGCGTGGTCGCCAGGCACCGGTCGGGGAACTCGACGCTGTCGTCGGCCGGCCGTGCCTCCAGTTCCGCCCGGGTGCGCTGCGGGCCTACCGATTCGACGCCCGCAGCGGACAGTGACCCCACCACGACGACCCCGCCGCCCCACCGCTGCGGCTGACCGACGTCCGCTTCACCGCCGACGGGCGCCTCACCGCCCCCGCTCCCGCCATCACGGGCTGGGCGGGGCGGCACTGGCCGGCCGACTGGACCGCGCCCGGAACAAAGCCACACCGGCACCGGTTGAACCGAGTGGACGCAGATACCCCACCGGGTATACATGAGCGGAGGGAACTCCATGCCGACCGTCGAACTGACCAAGGACAACTTCGAGGAGACCGTCACCGGCTCCGACATCGTGCTGATCGACTTCTGGGCCGCCTGGTGCGGACCGTGCCGGATGTTCGGCCCCGTCTACGAGAAGGCGGCCGCACGCCACCCGGACATCGTCTTCGGCAAGGTCGACACCGAGGCCCAGCCCGAACTCGCCGGCGCCTTCCAGATCTCCTCCATCCCCACCCTGATGGCCGTCCGCGACCGGACCGTGCTGTACTCGCAGCCCGGCGCGCTGCCGCCGCAGGCGCTGGAGGAGCTCATCGGGAAGATCCGGTCCGTCGACATGGACGACGTGCGACGGAAGGCCGCCGTGGGATCGGCGGGAGCGAACTGACACGCCCGGGGCGCCCGCGGAACAGGAGGGCGCCCCGGAACCCCGGGTTCAGCGGCCGCGCAGGGCGGCCAGGGCGGCGTCGAGATCGGCCGCGCGCGGACGGTTGTGCGGCAGCTTGCCGAGCACGACCGCCATGCCGCAGGTGTCGGTGAGGGCGGAGAAGACCAGGCCGCCCGCGACACCGGCCGAGATCAGCAGGAGGGCCGGATGCACCAGCAGGCCCGGGACGAGACCGACGAGCACCAGGGCGCCTGCGGTGAAGCGCACCTGGCGTTCCATGCTCCAGCCGGAACGGGTGTCGCAGGCCGCCGGTGTGTGCAGATCGTGCCCCTGGGAGGCCCAGGCCCCGGTGCCCCCGGCGAGAGTCGCCGTGGTGACGCCCTGCTCGGCCAGCAGCTTGCGGGCGCCCTCCGAGCGGGCGCCCGAGGCGCACACGCCGAGCACGTCGCCGTGCTCGGCGGCGTGGCGGATCTCCGGCAGCGCCCGCCGGACCTGGTCCAGGGGGATGTTGAGAGCACCGGGCAGATGACCGGAGGCGTACTCGGCGGGCGTGCGCACGTCGATGACGGTCAGTTCGTGCAGCCGCGTGCGGACCTGCGCCGCACCGAGAGAGACGGGACCGAGAGAGACGGGAACGGGGGAGTTGGTCATGACAGGTGTGATCCTTGGTGGTCGACGCCGTCCCGAATCGGGACGTACAGTACCCCTAGGGGTATTTTTCGAGGAGTGATCGTGGAATTGGAGCTCGAAGGTGCGGACCTGAAGGCTGTGCTGAACCGTCTGCGCCGGGCACAGGGCCAGATCTCCGGGGTGATCCGGATGATCGAGGAGGGGCGCGACTGCGAAGACGTCGTCACGCAGTTGGCCGCCGCCTCGCGCGCGCTGGACCGGGCCGGTTTCGCGATCATCGCGACCGGGCTGCAGCAGTGCGTGACGGACATGGAGTCCGGCCGCAAGAACGGCGAGGACCCGGAGGCGATGCGCGCCCGGCTGGAGAAGCTGTTCCTGTCCCTGGCCTGACGGTGCTCGCCGCGGCGGCCGTCACAGCAGCGAGTCGATCAGCATGAAGGCGGCCACGGCCAGCAGCACCAGCGCGAAGATCCGCTGAAGCGTGGGCCCGGAAACCTTCACGGACAGCCGCTTGCCGTCCCACGCGCCGAGGATCGCGGTCCCGATGAAGGGGCCGACCACCGCCCAGTCCAGCCCCTCGACCGTACCGGCGCGCATGGACAGTGCGGCCAGCGAGTTGACGGTGATGACCAGCAGGCTGGTGCCCACCGCGTTGCGCATCCGCATGCCCAGCACGCCCACCAGCGCCGGCACGGCGAGAAAGCCGCCGCCGACCCCGAGGACGCCGGTGACCGCGCCGAGCCCCCCACCGGCCGCCGCCGCGCGTGTCGGCCGCACCGTGACAGTGCCTTCGGGGGCCGGCCGGGAGCGCAGCATGCGCACGGCGGCCGCTCCCGCGACCCCGGCGAAGGCCGCGGTCAGCACGGACGCCGGGATGCGCCCGGCCAGTGCGCCGCCCAGCATCGCCGGACCGATCCCGGCCGCGGCGAACAGCAGTCCCGTCCGCCACCGCACATGCCCGTCGCGGGCGTGCGCGACCAGCGCGGTGACCGAGGTGAGGGTGACGATGACCAGGCTCGCGGTCGTCGCGCCGACCGGGCTGAAGCCCAGCAGGTAGATCAGTGCGGGGACGGCCAGGACACTGCCGCCGCCCCCGAGCGCGCCGAGTGCCAGGCCGATGACCGCTCCGGCGGCCAGCGCGAGAACGAGAGCGCTCACGCGACGATGCCGTTCTGTCCGCGCGCGTCCACCACCGGCAGCCCCGCTTCGGCCCGGTCCCGCATCCCGCCGACCACGTCCACGGCCTGCGAACCCCGGGAGACGAGCAGTTCGGCGGCCCGGCGGGAGCGGTTGCCGGAGCGGCAGATCACGACCAGGGGCCGCGCCTGCGCGTGAGCGGGCAGGCGCGCCCCGGCAGCAAGCGCGGACAGCGGCAGGTGCACGGCTCGCGGCGCATGCCCCGCCTGCCACTCGTAGGGCTCGCGCACGTCGAGCAGTACGGCGTCACCACCGCCGTCGGCGTCGTCGTGCCCGGTGCGCACGGCCGCCTCCCGCACGCTCACGCGGCCCGGGCCGCCCCGGCCTCGTCGGAAGACACTCATCTCGATCTCTGGCTCCTGTTCGTCAGGCCGGCGGTCGGATCGGCCGGCCTCGGCGGCGTCCGGCGCCGTCAGGGAGCCCGGAGAGGGCGAGTCCCGCGCCCTCAGCCGCCTCCCCCTCAGTGAATATTTACCCCCGGGGGTATACTTGCGACGGTAACACAGGTACCCCTGGGGGTATTTCGAGGGGCAGGGAAAGCCCGGGAACTTCCCACGGGCACCTCGTACCCGGCCGGACACCCGTCCCGCCGCTCACGCCACCGAGAGGGGCCCAGACCCATGCGCTACGACCGCACCGTCCACCTCGACACCGACTTCGCCACCACCGTGGAGCGCGTCCGCGACGCCCTCGCCGCACAGGGCTTCGGCATCCTCACCGAGATCGACGTCACCGCCACCCTCAAAGCCAAGCTCGACCACGACATGGAGGACTACGTCATCCTCGGCGCCTGCAACCCGCCCCTCGCCCACCGCGCCCTGGAGACCGACCGCACCGTCGGCCTGCTGCTGCCCTGCAACGTCGTCGTCCGCCGCGACGGCGACCGCACCGCCGTACAGGCCCTCGACCCGAACACCATGGTCGCCCTCACCGAACTCGACGCCCTGCGCCGGGTCGCCGAGGAAGCCACCCACCGCCTCGACGCTGCCCTCGCCTCCCTCAGCACAGGCTGAACGGACAACCGGCGCAGCGCAGACCGCACGGGCAGACGGCAAGGCCCCGAGATCGGCGCGGCGCATCGGCGCACGGTTTCAGCGGCCCAAGGTGACCGTGATCAGCGGTCCCAGTTCCTGATCCCGCAGGTTGGCGCGGATGGGGAGTCTGCCGATTCCTGGCCGCGTAGCTCATCGGCGCAGCCAGGTGCGAATGCGGTGGGCCAGATCGGGCGAGCAGTCCGGGGACTGGGCCAGGGTGAGAGCGCGGTTGCCGGGGCTACGGCGTTCATGAACCGCGAAGGCCTCGCCGATCGCCCTCTTCGTGCCGGGGCCCGCGGCGGGCCACAGATCGGTGACCAGCCAGTCGGCGAACTCCGGGTGATGGTGGAGCACTGCGATAAAGAGGGTGACCATGTCGCGCTCGACTCGGTTGCCGATCTGGCGAGGGTCCCAGCCAGATATGACGCGGCGGACCGACGCCGCCACCTCGGCGGCTGGAAGACTGTGCAGAGCGAGCCGGGTGACCGCGGTGACGAAGCAGCCGAAGTCCGTGGCGAGTTCGTTCTGTGCGGTCTTCCCCGTCGGCCCTGCCGAACTCTCCGAGATCCGCAGAGCCGGTTCCATGACCACGTCGAGGACGCGGCGGCTCGTGTCCTGCGTCAGTGGCGCCACCCTGTTCATCCGCGCCAGCAGGTCGACCAGGGTGGTCGGCAGGTCCGTGCTGCGGCCCGAAGACACCGCCTGCTCAAGCCGCTGCCGTACGAGGTCGGCACCGCCGGAGGGTGTTGGCCCGGACTCGCCGGTGATGCGGATCGTTCGCCCGGCGGCGTTCTTCTCCCGGCTGGCCGTCGTCGGCCCCGCCGGCTTCGGGGAGGCGTACATGGCGGGCGACTGGACGAGCACCGATCCAGCAGGACTGCTGACGCCGGTCGCGGCCCGTCTGACGCGCCCGGCCCGTCGGCCCGCGACCGCGTTCCGGCGGTGGGCCGACCAGAGCCGTCCGGACACGGAGCGCAACACCGTGGAGGGTGCCCGCTCGAACATCCGACGCCACTACGACCTGTCCAACGAGTTCTTCGCACTCTTCCTCGACCCGTCCATGACGTATTCGTGTGCGCTGTTCGGCCCCGGCGACGACCTGCACGCCGCGCAGCTCCGCAAGATCGACCGCGTCCTGGACCTGGCCGGGGTCGGTCCGGGGACACGCATGCTGGAGATCGGGACCGGCTGGGGCGCGCTTGCCGTCCGGGCGGGACTGCGCGGCGCCGAGGTGACCACACTGACGCTCTCACCACGCCAGCGCGACCTGGCGCGCTCACGGATCGCCGAGGCGGCCGTGGCCGACCGGGTGACGGTCCTCCTGCGCGACTACCGCGAGACCGAGGGCGAGTACGACGCGGTTGTCTCCGTCGAGATGCTGGAGGCGGTCGGGGCCGAGTACTGGCCGACCTACTTCGCGGTACTCGACCGCCTCCTGGCGCCCGGCGGACGCGCCGCGCTCCAGACGATCACCATGCCCCACGACCGGATGCTCGCCACGAAGGACATCCGCACCTGGATCCAGAAGTACGTATTCCCCGGAGGGCAGATCCCCTCGCTCCGCGCCGTGGAGGAAGCCCTCGCCCCGACCACGCTCCGCATCAGCGGACGCCACCGGATGGGCGACCACTACGCGCGGACCCTCGCCCTGTGGCGCTCGCGCTTCCTCGCCCGCGAGGACATCGCCTCCTTCGGCTTCGCCCCGGACTTCCCCCGTCTCTGGGAGTTCTACCTGGCGTACTCGGAGGCCGGCTTCCGATCCGGCTACCTGGACCTCTGGCAACTTCGGCTCACACGCTGAACGGGCCACCCGTCGAGCAGCCGACGGGTGGCCCCCCATCAAACCCGGGGTGATTCACAGGTCTCGACGGCCGCAAGGGAGGACCTGACCACCACCACGCCAAGTGCCGCGCGCAGGGCGGGCGTAACGCCTGGCGTCCGTCTGCCGCGGCCTTGGCGGCCTTTCCGATTCAGCCGTCGTGCTGAAAGCGCACCGACTCACGGAGCACCGAGCGGGCGCTCTCGAAGTCGGCCAAGCGGGCCGCCACCGTCGCCACGGCGAGGCGTTCCGGGAGGGCGGCGGAGAACTTCAGGCCGCGTACGGCCCGACGATCCACGTCAGGCAGGACGAGATTTTCACCGACGTTCTCACGGGCCGCACGCCAATCCGCCGAAGTGAGGTTCTCACGCAGGCGCAGCCAGCTGTCGGTGGGCCGTTGCAGGGGGTCGGTCACCGACTGGAGGGTGGTCGCCAGGGTGGCGTTGGCGCGGTAGCCGGCCCAGGTCCACCCGCGGACGTCCGAGCCCACGCGCGTGATCAGCGTGGCGCCCGGGTGCACGGTTCCGGGTGCGTCGGTCTCGCGCTGTTCGGCCAGGCACGCCTGCGCGCGCCGGGTGAGGGAGACCGGCGGGTCCGTGCCGAGCAGCACCTCGCGCATAGCGCGCGTCAAAGCGTACGACAGTCCGGCGACGCCGCCGTTCATCCACTTGGCGATGCCGCCGCCGTCAGCGGGCTCGACGAAGACGCGTTTGCGCAGCCAGTCGATGCACGTGACCTGCCAGCTGCGTCCGCCGAGCAGCAGCCGTCGCGGCCCGGGACGTTCCTCGGTGAGCACGCTCGGGTCGGTGCGGCCGATCTCTGTGCGTCCGGACAAGACGGCTGTTGCAGGGTGACGGCGAGCAGTTGCTGGGCCACCAGGTGGCGCGGCTCGGGCGGAGGGAGGACCGGCTCGGCCCAGCCGCGCGACCACAGCAGCAGCAGACCCGCTGCCTGCAGCAGCGTGTCCTTGCGGGTGGTGAGGAACAGGCGGTTGCGTACGGTGCCGGGGCGGCGGCCGGTGCGGCCGATGCGTTGCAGGAACGAGGCGACGGAGGCCGGTGAGTCGATCTGGATGACGCGGTCGAGGTCGCCGACGTCGATGCCGAGTTCGAGGGTGGAGGTGGAGACGATGACGCAGTCACGTGCCTCGGCGAAGGCCTGCTCGGAGCGGGCGCGTTCGTCGACGGAGAGGGAGGCGTGGGTCCTGTTCTGACGCGGCTCGGACCGCGCCATGGCCCGCAGGATCACGGGCTCGCCGAGATCCAGCGCACGGGGTTCACGCGCGGTGGAAGACTTCGAGTGGGCCGTAAGCAGTCGGCTTGCTGTAGGCCAGTTCAGGGTGGTTGCCCACGCGGTCCCGGAGGATGCCGACGGTGTCGGGCCACACGGTGAAGTGCCCTCCGTTGCCGACGAGGATGCGGTCCCAGTCCTGGGAAGCCGAAACGCCGACTCGGTCGATGACGAACCCGCGGCACACGGCCGCATCCTGATCGAGCGTGCGCACCAGTGCCACGACCGCCTCCTCGCGGTCGGGCACGGGAACGTCGGTGAGGCGCAGCGTGATGCTCTGCGTCGCCTCATCCGTGCGTCGCACGATGCCGGTCAGGGACTGGTCGTAGCCCTTCCAGCAGGTGAACTCGGCCTTCGAGTATCGATCGTCAGCCAAGGCAGCGGCCAGGGCCGCGCCATCACCCATCAGCGGCTCACGGTTTCCGACTGGCGTCTCGCGGAACCCGAAGAGGGCATTGGTCAGCGGGTGTACGGCGGAGAGCCCGGCGTTCTCCAGATGCGTGAGGAGCTGATGGGCGCGCGCGCTGTCCAGCTTCGGCACGTACCAGGTAAAGAAGCCCGCAGCCCTGGACGGGGTCGTAGCGGGGGCGTGGTCCGGGAACTCCTCCTGGAAAATGTGCCTGGCCTGTTCGTCGGGCACGACAGGGACCGTGTAGTCGTTGGTCCGGATGTGGTCCAGGAACTCCTGCGGCAGGGCAGCGTGGTGACGGCGTACGTAGTGCGTGAGATCGACGGGCCAGAGCCAGGTGCCATCCGTCATCAGGGATCCGGAGCCCGGGATCCACTCTTCGCCGGTGAGGACGTCGCGCTCGGCGCCCATCGTGGTGTAGATCTCCAGGGCCGATCCCAGGTAGGCGAGGATACGGTCCTCGTCCCAGGGCCCACTGTCCTGTACGGCATCTCGCAGCGACGGCGAATCGGCTGCCGTGGTGGCCTGGCCGCCGATCTCCCGATAGAAGCCCGCTCGCTTGATCATTTTCACTCCTGTGAGCCTGCCGCTAATGGGCCATGGGCAGGTAGGTGCGCCAGTAGCCATTGTTGCCGATGGTGGGGGTCTGGTTGAGGCCGAGTTGAGGGGACGTTCCCACCTTGCTCGTAGGCGCCGTCACGGGCACGCCGAGCTCGTTGGCGACGGACTGCGCGAGGGGCAGCTCGGGCGGTCTCGCGTCTGCGCCGGAGTAGCAGGAGATGAGGCGCACCGGTTCACCGTGGTAATTGGGATTGCTGCGGATGGCGTCCGCGATGTGGTTGGGGTGCACTTCGAAGTCTGTAAGAGTCTTTCCCGCGGCGTTGATGCGGCCGGGGACGAAAACCCCCTCGTCCGTGCCGTGGACGACCACGTCGTGTACGCCAGGGACACGGGCGACTCGTTGCAGGTTGTTCAAGGTGCGTTCGTCGTAGCCCACCGTGGTGGTGTTCTTGCCGAAGTAGACCGGGTCGCCCGAGACCAACTCGTAATCGCCGGCCCGCGCCGGTGCGGCGGGAATCTTCGAGTCCGGAGACTGGATCAGCTTCCAGGTACGGGACTTGCCCATCTCGTCGAGGGCCGCGCTGTTCAGCCGGAAGCCGTTGAACAGGCCCTCCATTCCGCCGTTCTCGGCGACGATTCGGGCTGTGCTCCCACCTCCTCCGAAGGCGCCGCCGAACTCCATGCCGTAGAGGGCGGAGTCGCTCACCTCGTCGAGGCTGAGGCCCTTGCTCTCGCCGATGGCCATGGCGACGGGCTGGGTGACGGCGAGGTCGACGGTGATCGATTCGAGTCCACCGATGGCGGCCGTGGCAAGGGTGGTGCCGGCGATGGTGGCGATCTCGGTGGACACGGTCACGCCGAGCGTGGCGGACAGCTCCAGGATCGAGACGGTGGCGGCTGCCGCGGCACCTTCGGAGATGCCGAGCGTGAAGACCGCGAGGGCGGTGCCGGCGACGATGGTGGCGCCGACGATCTCCAGCTCGTGTTCCAGATGCTTGACGGCCTTGTGAACGACGTCGGCGTACTGGTCGAGGGCCTTGGCCATGTCGCGGGCGCCATCGATCATGTCCTGGAGCCAGCCGTGGCCGTCGTAGTAGTAGCGGCGCCAGAACGGGTCGTCGAAGGCGGATATCGCCTCGCCCTTGTTGTGCTCGATGATGCCGCGCGCCGACTTGTTGGCGGCGGCCGTCACGTCCTCCAGGTCGTCGGCGAAGTCCCGCCAGGCTTTGGCCGCGTCGCGCAGACCTCCTTCGTCGGCATCCGGCCACCACATGCCGGTCATGTCCTGGACGATCTTTTTCGCCTTGTCGGCTGCGCTCACCGCGCGCTCCCGTCGGCATCGTGCGGGGCGGGCTGGATCTTGCTGAACATCGAGCGGACGAGCAGTTCGTTGTCGATGTGACCGTCGGCCATGTCGGTCATGGCCGCTTCGATGCTGGCCAGGCCGAGCGCGAGAATCCCGGCGGCGGCCTCCATCCTCTTGACGTGCGGACCGTAGTGCTCGTGGAACTCCTCACCCTGTTCGTCGTCACCCCACGGCGCACCGGCCGCCGCCAGGCCGGTCTTGAGCTTGGTCAGCGCCTTGGCCAGGTCGGAGCTGTGCGTATGGAATTGCGGGGCCGTCGCCTTCAGATCGGCGATCTTGATGTCGAGTACCCTGCCGTCACTGTGGTCGCCCATGGCGTCTTCTGCTCCCCCTGAGTCGGCTGACCGGCCCGAAGACGCTAGTTCACCGAGCCGGTTTGCTGCCGCGATCCCGACAAAGGGGCGGCAAAGTTCCGATCAAGGTGGGCAAAGGATGAGGGCTGTGCTGCCTGCATTTGCCGGCCTGGTTCCGTCGCCGTGACGGCGCAGCTGCGTCCCTGCCGCTCAGGATCCCTCCAGCCACCGCTTTCTGTATCTACGACGACCGCCAAGTGATCGTCGAGGACTGGCACGCCGAGCTGTGGATCGACGACGAAACCGGCGTGGACACCTGTCCGCGCACCGGGAACACGCTCCGGGAATCCACCGTGTACGACGCTGACGCGGGTCGTCTCATCAGCGCGGCACGACGGGCGCTGCACCCGCCGACCGAGAAGGCAGACCACTATGCAGAGGACGCCGCTCATGACCTCGATCACCGGTTGGCCCTCAGGGCCCCTGAGCGCGACTGTGCTGCCGTCCAGCGGGCATCGCAAACGCTCAGCGCGGAAGCCTCGGCCGCCGCTCTGTCTAAGGGATTTTCAGCGCTGTCCGAGGGACTTCCGAGGGACTTTCCGCCGCGTAACGCGGCAAGGCCCCGAAAGACCGGAAAGGGCCTCCGACGCAGATCAGAGGCCCTTTCCCAGGCAAAGCCGCAGGTAGCGGCAGACGAGTCGGGCTGTACGCCGGGTTCTGTGCCGAGGTCTCTCGCGAGGGCCTCGGTGACGGCCATCCATCTAGGGCCGGCGTTGCCGCCGGCCTCGTGCGGTCTACCCGCGGACTCGGGCGGGCAGCCCTCGGACGTCCGCGCAGAGCGCCTTTTACCGCGCTCCTTTTGACCTTGCTCCGGGTGGGGTTTACCTAGCTGCCCAGGTCGCCCTGGGCACTGGTGGTCTCTTACACCACCGTTTCACCCTTACCGGGGGCCGGAGCCCTCGGCGGTCTGTTTTCTGTGGCACTGTCCCGCGGGTCACCCCGGGTGGCCGTTAGCCATCACCCTGCCCTGTGGAGCCCGGACGTTCCTCGGGAAGTCCCGTAAGGGACTCCACGCGGCCGTCCGCCCGGCTCGTCTGCCGTGCCGACCATGTTACCGGCCGTGGGCCGCGCTTCGGTCCCGCCGCCGTCGCCAGGACCGAGCCGGCCAGGATCAGGGTGAAGGCGGCCACGATGGTCGCCGTCAGGTGCTCGTCCAGGAACAGGGCGCCCGCCGCGACCGCCACGGCCGGGTTGACGTAGGTGATGACCGTGGCGCGGGTCGGGCCCGCCTCTTTGATCAGTTCCATGAAGGCGACGAACGCTACGGCCGTGCAGATGACGCCCAGGCCCGCGAGGGACAGCAGAACGGTGGTGGAGGGGATCGCCGTGGGGCGGGCGGCGGCCGCGGCCGGGGCGTAGACCAGGGCCGCGAGGGCCAGGCAGGGGGCCGTGAGGTGGAGGGAGGGGACGTCCTTGAGGTGACGGGCGGCTATCAGTGGAGCAGTCGCGTAGCCGACCACCGTCAGCAGGACCTCGGCCAGGGAGCGGGCGTCTCCACCGGTCAGATGCGGGACGGTGAGGACGGCGACGCCGGTCAGGCCCAGGGCGAGTCCGGCGATCCGGCGTGCGCCCAGCCGCTCGGTGTCACCGAAGAACCGGGCCAGAGCCACTCCCACGATGGGGACGCCCGCGATCAACAGCCCGGCCGTGGAGCTCGACAGGCGCCGTTCCGCGTCGGTGAGGGTGAACCAGGGGACGATGATCTCGATGACCGCGAAGGCCAGCATGGGCTTCCAGTGCGTCCTCACGGTGCCGGTCAGGCCGGGGCGGCGCAGGGCGAAGGGGAGCAGGAGGGCGGCGCCCAGGGCGCATCGGGTGAACACGACCACGGACGGGGAGAGGCCGTCCTGGCCGTCCACCGCGACTTTGATCATGAGGTAGGGAACGCCCCACACCACTCCCATCAGGGAGAACAGGAACCAGCCGCGAGCAGTCATACGGGGAGTGTCGGCCCGGTGCCGGTCAGGCGTCTTGAACGCTGTTGCGGTACGCCGCCGGGGTCACGCCCAGGACGCGGCGGAACCAGCGGGTGAGGTGGGCCTGGTCCGCGAAGCCGACCCGGAAGGCGACTTCGGCGGGGGTCAGACCGCACTCCAGCAGAGCCCTGGCCCGGCTCACCCGGTACTGGGCGAGCCAGGCGTAGGGCGGGATCCCGGTCGTCGCGCGGAAGGCGCGCAGGAGTTGGTAGCGGGACAGGCCCATTTCGGCGGCGAGGTCGGCCAGCGACGGCGGGGCGAGCAGTTCGTCGGCGAGGCGGGTGCGGACGGCGCGGGCGATGTGCTCGGCGCCGGGGATGGTGTCGGACACCGGGCGGGCCGTGGAGTGGCGTCGGGCCAGGGCTGTCAGCAGCCACGGGAGCCGGGACTCGGCCTCCAGCGGGTCGGGGCAGGCGGTGAGGTCGGTGTGGGCGCGGCGCAGGGCGGCGGCGAGTTCGGGATCGTCGAGGAGGGGCTCGCGGAAGTGCGGTGTGCCGCCGGCCGTGCCCTCGGTGAGGAGGCCGGGGGCCGCGTACAGGGCGCGGTAGGCGTAGCCGCCGCTGTCGTCGCCCGGGCCGCCGGTGTGGGTCTCGCCGGGGTCGAGGACGACGATGGAGCCGGGACCGGTGCGGATGTGGCCGCCGCGGTAGGCGATGATCTCCGCCCCTTCCACGCACACGCCGACGGTGAACTCCTCGTGCGTGTGCGGCGCGTAGACGTGCCGCTGGAAGCGGGCGGTGAGCAGGTCGAGGGGCGGACCGCAGCGGCCCAGTCTGGCTCTGGTCCACCACGCCTGTTCACGGTTCACGCGCCACCCCCGGTCGTCCGTAGCCCTGTGTTCCGGATGCTTCCGGATGCTCTCGGGGGTGCAACGCGTTCGGGGGCCGGTTCCATGCCGCGGCGCCGTGCCGCACTGCCAGGTCACGAGGTAACGGGACCAGGTCACGGGGCCAGTGCGCGGGGTCATGCCGTGGGGCCATGCCGCCGGCTGCTCGTGCGGTCGGCCGGGGTGTCCGGTCGGCGGGGGCGTTCGGTCGGCCTGGGTGCCCGGTCGTCGCCGAGGGACCGGGGCGTCCGGGTGGCACGCCGTACGCTGTGGCTGCTGAGCTCGATGTGAGGAGATGTCCCGTGCTGGTCCTGCTGCCGCCGTCCGAAGGCAAGGCGTCCTCCGGACGCGGCGCCCCGCTCAAGCCGGAGGCGCTCTCCCTGCCGGGGCTCGGCGCCGCGCGTGAGGCGGTTCTCGACGAGCTGGTCGAGCTGTGCGCGGCCGACGAGGACAAGGCCCGCGAGGTGCTGGGGCTGAGCGAGGGACTGCGCGGCGAGGTCGCGAAGAACACGGCGCTGCGCACGGCGGGCGCGCGGCCGGCCGGGGAGATCTACACGGGCGTCCTGTACGACGCCCTCGGCCTGGCCTCGCTGGACGCGGCGGCGAAGCGGCGTGCGGCCAGGTCGCTGCTCGTCTTCTCGGGACTGTGGGGCGCGGTCCGGGTGACGGACCGGATCCCGTCGTACCGGTGCTCCATGGGCGTGAGGCTGCCGGGCCTCGGGGCGCTGGGCGCGCACTGGCGTGCGCCGATGGCGTCCGTGCTGCCCGAGGCCGCCGGGGACGGGCTGGTGCTGGATCTGCGGTCGGCGGCGTACGCGGCGGCGTGGAAGCCGAAGGGCGAGGTCGCGGCGCGGACGGCCGGCGTACGGGTGCTGCACGCGCCGACCCGCAGCGTCGTCAGCCATTTCAACAAGGCGACGAAGGGGCGGATCGTCCGCGGCCTGCTGACGGCGGGAATCGCGCCCAGGACCCCGGCGGAGCTGGTCGAGGCGTTGCGGGACCTCGGCTACACGGTCGAGGATCACGCGCCGAAGCGGACGGGGAGCGCCTGGGCGCTGGACGTGCTGGTGGACGAGGTCCACTGACGCACCGCAGAACCGCCGGACACTTCCGATCCGTCCACACGGTTCAGCCAGTTCAGCCGGTTCCGCCGGATCAGCCGGATCAGCCGGTTGCCGGCTCGTTCCCAACCGGTTGCCGGCCCGCTCCCGACCCGCTCCCGACCTCTCCCCCCCTCTCGTCGCAGCATGTGCAACGTTCGTTGCGCAGGGTGTACGTCGGCGGCAGGATGAGGCGCATGACCTCATCCCTGCCCTCACCGTCGGCCGCCTCGGTGCTGGATCTCGCTCCGGCTCCCGTGGTCCCCGTGGTGGTCGTCGGGGACGTCTCGGACGCCGTGCCGCTGGCGCGGGCGCCGGTGGCGGGCGGGCTGTCCGCGATCGAGGTGACGCTGCGGACGCCGGCCGCGCTCGACGCGGTCCGGGAGATCTCCGGGGCGGTGCCGGAGGCGGTCGTGGGGGCCGGGACGGTGATCTCGCCGGAGCAGGTGACGGCGTGCGCGGCGGCCGGGGCGCGGTTCCTGGTGAGCCCCGGCTGGACGGACGTCCTGCTGACGGCGATGCGGGCCTGCGGCCTCCCCTTCCTGCCCGGGGTGCCGACCACCTCGGAGGTCGTCGCCCTGCTGGAGCGGGGTGTGCGGGACATGAAGTTCTTCCCGGCGCAGGCGGCGGGCGGCGCCGCCTATCTGCGCGCGCTCGCCGGACCGCTCCCGCAGGCCCGGTTCTGCCCCCCGGGCGGCATCGGTCCGGACAACGCACCGGAGTACCTCGGTCTGCCCAACGTCTGCTGTATGGGCGGGAGTTGGATGGTCCCGCCGGAGGCGGTCGCGGCGCGGGACTGGCCCTGGATCGAGGAGCTCGCCCGCACCGCCTCCCGCCTCACCGCAGGTGTGACGTGTCGTTGAACAGGCGGACGCTGGCGTTGCCGTCCGCGAAGTAGGCCACCGCCGACAGCGACGCAGCCGACAGCTCCATGCGGAACAGGGAGGCGGGCGGGGCGCCGAGGGCGAGCCGGACGAACGTCTTGATCGGGGTCACGTGGGTGACCATCAGGACCGTGCGGCCCGCGTACTGCGCGGCCAGTCGGTCGCGGGCGGCCGCGATGCGGACGGCGGTCGCCGCGAAGCTCTCGCCGCCCCCGGTCGGCTCGGCCTCCGGGTCGGCCAGCCAGGCCTCGAGATCGTCGGGATAGCGCTCACGGACCTCGCCGAAGGTCAGTCCCTCCCAGGCGCCGAAGTCCGTCTCGATCAGCCCGTCGTCGACGGCGACCTCCAGCCCGAGGCGGGCCGCGACCACGCCGGCGGTCTCCCGGGTGCGGGCCAGCGGGGAGGCGAGGACGTGCTGGACGGTGCCGCGCCGGGCGAGCGCGGCGGCGACCCGCTCGGCCTGCTCCCTGCCGACGTCCGAGAGGGAGGGATCGGTGCCGCCGCTGCCGGAGAACTTCTTCTGCGGGGTGAGCGGGGTCTCGCCGTGCCGCAGGAGGACGAAGGTCGCGGGCGCCCCGAGGTCCGGGGCAGCGCCCCAGCCGACCGTGGGGGCGGCGACGGTCCGCGCCGCGCGTATGTCGGACGCGGCCGCCGACCGCGACGCGTCAGCCGCGGCGGCCTTCGCGGTCCCCGGCACGGCGCCCGCGCCGGGGACCGCGAAGGCCGCCGCCCCGACGTCCGCACCGGCGTCCTCGCCTGCGGCCACCCCGACATCCGCCCCGGGGTCCGGGAAGGCGCGGGCGGCCGTCTTCGGGCCGGGCCGTGTCACGGGCTGCGTCGGTGCGGCGGACGACGACGCGCGGGTACGGGTCAGCGCCTCGCGGGCCTTCGCCGCGCCCGCGACGGCGTCGCCGGGAGGCCCGGACGGCTCGGGAGCCGGCGAGGCCGCGGGGGTCCGGGCGGCGAGCGCGGCCTTGGACGCCCCGGCGTCCCACTGCTCGCCTCGCTTGCCCGCGTCCATCGCCTCGTTGGCCAGCCGGTCGGCGTGCTTGTTCTGCTCGCGCGGGATCCACTCATAGGCGACCTGCCCGGCCGGAAGCACCCGGGCCGCCTCCGCGGCGAGCGGCTTCATGTCGGGGTGCTTGATCTTCCAGCGGCCCGACATCTGCTCGACGACCAGCTTGGAGTCCATGCGCACGCGCACCGTCGCCGAGGGGTCGAGCTCACGGGCTGCCAGCAGCCCTGCCACCAGCCCCCGGTACTCGGCCACGTTGTTGGTGGCGACGCCGATGTACTCGGCGCGCTCGGCGAGCGTCTCTCCGGTCGCCGCGTCGATCACCACGCTGCCGTAGCCCGCGGGTCCCGGGTTGCCCCGCGACCCGCCGTCCGCCTCGACGATGAACTCCCGCACGGAAACAAGCCTCTCAGCGGCGCGGCTACAGGCCGGACTCGGACGTGCGCACCAGGATGCGGCGGCAGTTCTCGCACCGGACGACCGTGGTGGGGGCGGCCGAGCGGATGTCGTTGATGTCGGTGATCGCCAGCTCCTGGCGGCAGCCCTGACAGGTGCGCTGGTAGAGCTTGGCCGCGCCGATGCCGCCCTGCTGCTCGCGCAGCTTGTCGTAGAGCTTGAGCAGGTCGGCGGGGACGGATCCGGCGATGACCTCGCGCTCCTTCGTCGCCGAGGCCGCCTGGCCGTCGAGCTCCTCGAAGGCCGCGTCCCGGCGCGCGGTGGCGTCGTCGATCTTCCCCTGCACGGACCCGACCCGCTCGGTCAGCTCCGCGACCCGCTCCTGGGCGCTCTCGCGGCGCTCCATGACCTCCAGGACGACGTCCTCCAGGTCTCCCTGCCGCTTGGCGAGGGAGACGATCTCCTTCTGGAGGTTCTCCAGGTCCTTGGGAGAGGTGACGGCCCCGGAGTCGAGCCGCTGCTGGTCGCGGGCGGCGCGCTGACGCACCTGGTCGACGTCCTGCTCGGCCTTGGTCTGCTCGCGGGCGGTGTCGCCCTCCTCGGTCTGCGCGGCGACGAGGAGGTCGCGCAGCTGGGTGAGGTCCTTGGTCAGCGACTCGATCTCGGCGTGCTCGGGCAGGGACCTGCGCTTGTGCGCGAGCTGCTGCAGACGGACGTCGAGGGCCTGGACGTCGAGGAGTCGGATCTGGTCGGCGGGCTCGGCGTTCAGTTGGGGGCTCCCGTTGAGCTAGAGGTGGCGTCGGACGCCACGTGGGCGGTCCAGGGGTCGGTGACCGTGCGGGAGACGTGGACCCTGAGGTCCCATCCCCGACGGTCGGAGATCTCGTCGAGCTGGGTCGCGGCCAGCTCGCACCAGGGCCACTCGGTGGCCCAGTGCGCCGCGTCGAGCAGCGCGAGAGGACGGGGGGCGCCGGCCGCCATGAACTCCGACGCCGGGTGGTGGCGCAGGTCCGCGGTGAGGAAGGCGTCGACGCCGGCCGCCCGGACCTGCTCGAACAGGCTGTCCCCGGAGCCGCCGCTGACGGCCACGGTCCGTACGAGCGCCTCCGGGTCCCCGGCCACCCGGATGCCCTGCGCGGTGGCGGGCAGGCGCGCGGCGGCGCGGGCGGCGAGTTCGCGGACGGTGACCGGGTGGTCGAGCTCGCAGACCCGCCCGAGGCCGCGCCGCCCCTCGCCGTCGCTCGGGTCCGGCACCAGGGGGCCGACGACCCGCAGGTCGAGGGCGCCGGCGAGGGCGTCGCTGACTCCGGGGTCGGCGGTGTCGGCGTTGGTGTGGGCGACGAGCAGGGCGATGTCGTTCTTGATGAGGGTGTGCACGACACGGCCCTTGAAGGTGGTGGCCGCGACGGTCGTCGTCCCGCGCAGGTACAGCGGGTGGTGGGTGACGAGCAGGTCGGCGCCCAGCTTCACGGCCTCCTCGACGATCTCCTGGACCGGGTCGACCGCGAACAGGACCCGGGAGACCTCCTGTCCGGGATCGCCCACGACCGTACCGACCGCGTCCCAGGACTCGGCCCGTTCGGCGGGCCACAGGTTCTCCAGCGCGGCGATGACTTCAGACAGACGGGGCACGAGCAGAAGGCTACCTGTCCCCTCTACGAGCCAGTACCGCCCGTACCGCCGGCTCTCGCGTCCACGAGCCGCAACGGCCCGTACCGCCGGCTCTCACGTCCACGAGCCGGTACGGCCCTACCGGTGCCCCGGCCGCGACGGAGGGCCGTCGGAGGGCTGGGCGATGCACAGGCGTTCCCCGGACCTCAGGCGAATCGCTTCTGCACCACTCTTACGAGGGAAGAAGGCTGCTCGTAGGCCCCCTGTCGTCGCATGCGAAAACTAGCTTCGTCGCCGGAGGTGACGGAACGATGACGATGCCGGCCTGTGTGATCGAGCCCGCCGCAGCGGACGGCGAGCCCCTCGAGCCCCCACCGCACGGGGACTGCGTTATCACGGCGAACGGCGCCTACGCCGCCCGCCTCGCCCGCGACGGCGACTCCTGGTTCCCGGAGCGCTGGACCCTGGACGGCCCCGAGCCCTACGCCGTGCCGCTGCCCGGCAACCAGCCGGAGGAGCCCGGCACCGAGGTGCACCCGATGGCCGACGGCCGGGTCCTCATCCGGCGGTTCGCCGACGGGCGGCACGCCTTCTCGCTGTTGTACCCCGCCGGCCCCGGCACGGGCGAGCTGCCGCTGGGCGCGGTCGAGTGTCCCGACGAGGGCGCCCGGCTGCGGCTGCTCCCGCCGGCCCCCTGCGGGGAACGCGCGTACGCCCTGGCCGTCGACCGCTTCACGACCAGCGTGTGGCTGGTCGCGGGCGGCTCCTTCGGCCCCGAGCACCTCGCCGAGATCCCCGGCCGCTGCTCCGGCGGCGTCTGGCTGGACCGCACGGGCCGCATGCTCGCGCTGGACCGTGAGATCGCCGGCCGGACCAAGACCGTCGTGGTGGACCTCGAGCGCGGCGGCGAGGTGTCCCCCCTGCTGCAGATCGCCGCCGACAGCGACGACCGCCTGCTGCTCGCCGACCCCGACAGCGGGCTGTCGCTCATCGCCTCGGACGCCCCCTCGCCGGGAGAGACCCGCCTGGGCTGGGGGGTCCTCGGCAGCACGCTGCCGGTCCGCTTCCCGGAGTGCCTGCGGCTGCCCGATCTCGCGCTCACGCCCTTCGCGATCCAGCCGGGCCAGATGCTCGCGCCGGAGGCCTGCGCGGTGGCGCTCCGCATCGACGGCCCCTTCGGCGCCTGGGTCGGCGTCTGGCGCCCCGCCGAACGCAGGCTGCACCAGCTCGAGGCCCCGGACGGATGGTTGGCGGGCAGCGGACTGTGGACGCCGGACGGCGTGCTGCGTCTGCCGTACGCCACCGGGGCCGAACCGTGCGGTGTGGCGCCGCTGACCGCGCCGGTCGCACCCCCGCCCCGAGATGCCGCCGACGGCGAACCCGCACCCTCGGAGGCAGCGTCGCCACCGGGGGCGTCGGCGCCCCCCGCGCCCTGTCCGATCCCTCTCCAACAGGCCCCGCTCGGCGGCCTTGTAACGAAGTAGCTGCGGTTGGCGTGGCCGCCTGGATCCGCCCCTCGGTGTGCTGGATAAAATCACCCGGCTGTAAAGAAAGATCATGTTGACGGGGTGAACTTTTCCGATGAACGACACCAGCACGATGCGGCCTTTGTCCGCCGACTCCCAGGAGACGGCCGGTCACGGCCGGCACCGGGGCCCGGTCTCGTCCCACGACGGCGACTCGGCACCGCACGGCCGGCACCGCAAGCCGTCCGAGAACGCCGAGAGCAGGGCCGACGACAGGGCCGAGGTCACCGTCTGACGACACCGCAGACACACTGAAGGCGACCGAAGGCAACCGAAGGTGACCGAAGGGGTTCGGCCGTCCGTGGACGGCCGAACCCCTTCTGCCTGCCCTGCCCACCCTGCGCCCGTCACCCTTCGCCGCGTCGCAGTCCCAGCACCTCCGCCGCCGCGAACGTCTCCCCGGCCGGCCGCTGTGCGAAGTGCGCGCCGAGGACGGCGTCCAGCTCCTCGTAGCCGAACGTGTCCTCCTTGCTGTCGAACTTCGCTTGCACGCGCGGCCGTTCGACGACGGCGACCATGCCGCCGTGCACCACCAGCAGCTGCCCGTTGATCCGCGCGGCGGCCGGCGAGGCCAGATAGCCGACCAGCGGGGCGACGTGCTCGGGAGCGAGCGGGTCGAGCCCGCCGCCCTCGGGCCCGGACAGCCCGGCGAAGACGTCCTCCGTCATCCGGGTGCGGGCGCGCGGGCAGATGACGTTGGCCGTCACCCCGTACTTGGCGAGGGCGAGCGCTGTGGACGTCGTCAGTCCGACGATCCCGCCCTTCGCCGCCGCGTAGTTGGGCTGCCCGGCCGAGCCCGCGAGGAACGCCTCCGACGAGGTGTTCACGATCCGCCCGTACACCGGCGCCCCGGACGCCTTGGACCGCTCACGCCAGTGTGCGGCGGCGAACCGGGTCGTGTTGAAGTGGCCCTTGAGGTGGACCCGGACGACCGTGTCCCACTCCTCCTCGGCCATCGAGAAGACCATGCGGTCGCGCAGGATGCCCGCGTTGTTGACCAGCACGTCCAGCTTGCCGAACTCGGCGATCGCCGACTCGACGAGCTGCCGGGCCTGTGCGAAGTCGGCGACGTCCCCGGTGTGGGCGAACGCGGTGCCGCCGGCCGCCCGGATCTCGCGGGCCACCTCCTCGGCGGGGGCGGCCGACGCCTCGCCCGAACCGTCGCGGCCGGGCTGCCCGAAGTCGTTGACGACGACGGCCGCGCCCAGCCGGGCCAGTTCGAGCGCCTCGGCCCGGCCCAGCCCGCGCCCGGCGCCGGTGACGATCGCCGAGAGTCCCGCGAGCGGCAGGGGCGTACGGTGAGACCCGCCGTGGGACACGTCGTGAGAACCGTCGTGAGAACCGTCGCGGGACTCGTCGTGAGAACCGTCGTGGGACCCGTCGTGGGACCTGTGCTGAGACATGCGGCGGCCTCAGATCTCGATGCACGTACGGAGCGCGGCCCCGGTGCGCATCTGGTCGAGCGCCTCGTTGATCTCGGCGAGCGCCACACGGTGCGTGATCAGGCCCGACAGGTCGATGCGGCCGGCCCGCCACAGGGCGATCGTCCGCTCGTAGGAGCGCAGGACGTCGCCGCCGCCGTACATCGAGGGCAGGATCCGCTTCTCGTCGAAGAACAGCTCGAACATGTTGAGCTGGAGGAAGTCGTCCAGGGCGCCCGCTCCGACGACGACGAGGGTGCCGCCGCGCCGGGTGTTCTCGTACGCGGTCCGCGCGGTCGAGGAGCGGCCGACGACCTCGAAGACGTAGTCGAACCCCTCGCCCCCGGTGACGAGTTGCTTCGCGCCGGGCAGTTCCTGCGGTGAGACGGCCTTCGTGGCGCCGAAGTTCAGCGCGGCCTCCCGGCGCGAGGCGACCGGGTCGACGGCGACGATCTCGGCGGCGCCCTTGAGCCGCGCGCCCTGGATCGCCGAGATGCCCACGCCTCCGCAGCCGATGACGGCGACCGACGAACCGGCCTCCACGTCGGCCGTGTTGAGGGCGGCGCCGAGTCCCGTGGTCACCCCGCACCCGATGAGCGCGGCGATGTCGAAGGGGACGTCGTCGGGGATCGGGACCGCGCAGCCCGCGTCGACCACGACCTCCTCGGCGAAGGTCCCGGTGCCGGCGAAGCCGAACACGTCCCCGCCAGGACGGCGGAAGTTGGGCGTGCCCGCGTTCATGAATCCGGCCAGGCACAGTTCGGTCTGGCCGCGCTTGCAGGCGGGACACGCACCGCAGGCGGGCAGCCAGCAGACGACGACCCGGTCGCCGGGCTTCACCCGGGTGACGCCCTCCCCCACCTCCAGGATCTCGCCCGCGCCCTCGTGGCCGGGCACGAACGGCGCGGGCTGCGGCAGCACCCCGCCCATCGCGGAGAGGTCCGAGTGGCACAGCCCCGTGGCGCGCACCCGGATCCTGACCCGGCCCGGGCCGAAGCCCACCGCCTCGACGTCGTCGAGGACCTCCAGCTTGTCCTGACCGATCTCGTGCAGTACGGCTGCGCGCATGGTGCGGCTCCCCTCGGGTCCCCTCGGATCTGGGTGGTTCAGAGGTGCTTCAGGAGGTTGGTTCACGATTGGTTCAGGAGGTGCTTCAGGAGGTGCTTCAGAAGCTGGACCAGGAGGTCGGTCCAGGAAGGCGGTTCAAGAGGTCGGTTCAGGAAGGCGGTTCAGGAGTGGTCCGGCAGGACGTGCTCAGGAGTGTTCGACGATCGTGTCGGCGAGGACCGGCGCGTCGTCCCGCTGCACGGCGCTGACGGCCACCCGGACCGTGCCCTCGCCGCGCCACATGCGGATGCGCAGGGTCTCCCCCGGGAACACCACCCCGGCGAAGCGCGTGGCATAGCAGCGCACCCGGGCGACGTCCCCGTCGAGCAGCGTGTCGACGACCGCCTTGAGCGTGATGCCGTAGGTGCACAGGCCGTGCAGGATGGGCCGGTCGAACCCGGCGGACTTCGCGAACTCCGGGTCGGCGTGCAGGGGGTTGTAGTCGCCGGAGAGACGGTAGAGGAGCGCCTGGTCCTCGCGGACGGCCCGCTCCACCTCCTTGTCGGGATCGCCGACGGGCGGGTCGAGCCGGGCGGACGGGCCCCGGTCGCCGCCCCAGCCGCCCTCCCCGCGGACGAAGATCTGCGCGTCGTTGGTCCACAGCGGCCCGTCCGCGTCGGCGACCTCGGTGCGCATCACGAGGACGGCGGCCTTGCCCTTGTCGTACACGCCCGCGATGCGTCCGGTGGCGGTGGCCCGGCCCGCGACCGGGAGCGGGCGGTGGATCTCCAGGCGCTGGCCGCCGTGCAGGACGCGGGCGAGGTCGACCTCGACGCCGGGCATGGACAGTCCGCTGATCACGCCGGGCGAGCCGGAGCCCGCGACGGTGGCGAAGCTCGGCAGGACGTGCAGCCGGGACTCCAGGGTGTACCGCAGTTCGTCGGGGTCGGTGGCCGGTACGCCCGCGCCGATGCCGAGGTGGTACAGCTGGACGTCCCGGCGGTCCCAGGTGATCTCGCCGGTCCGGGGTTCGGCGGCGAGCGCCTTGGCTGCGTCGATGGGCATGGGGCTCCTGATCGCTCGGATCGCTCGGATCGTGTCGAGACCTCGGCACGGCCGTCCGCACCGATCGGCCGCACCGAGGTCGCCACGGGGCCGCGGAACGCGTCCTCGACGGAAGCAGGAGGACGAGCGGGCCTAGAACGCGTTCCAGTGCGGCGACCCCCTGTATAGCCCAGGCCCCGGCACTTGTGAAGAGAGCCGACGGCCGACACCTGACGGTATGTCAGAAACAGCAGCCGGTGACATTTGTACCGGCCGGGTCCGTACATCCCGGCACTGCCGCGAGCGGGCCCGGGACCGTAGCGTCGGAGTCGGCCGCGCCGCCCTGGGGCGGCGAGCACACGAGACGCAGACGAAGACCAAGACGAAAGCGAAGACGGGGGACGGACCGTGACAAGGTCGCTCAAGGACTGGCGGCGCGCACAGGCGTGCCGGCGCGCCGCCTGGGGCTCGGCGTTCCGGGAGGCGCGCAGGCAGCAGCAGCACTGGAAGACCGACAGGGAGCGCCTCAGGGCCGAGTACCGGGCCGCCCGCACGGCGGGGCGCCTGACCGGGCGCGGTACCGGACCGGCTCCGGAGGACCCGGGTCCGCCCGCCAGCGGCTTCTCCCTGATGCCGTGGCTGCTGATGGGGATGGGCGCCATCTCCAACCTCTTCCACGGCGAGACCCCGAACCCGTGGATCGGCGGCCTCGGCCTGCTGACGTTCAACTCCCTCTACATCTACGTCGCCATCCGCTCCTTCGTGAAGGAGACCCGCCAGGCGGCCTCCACGCGGGTGGCGCTGGCCCTGATGGGCCTGGTGACCTGCGGGCTCGCCCTCGCCTACGGCGACAGCTGGCTGCTGTTCTTCCCCCTGCTGGGCCTCGCGACGGGTGCGGCCCTGCGCGGCCCCCACCTGCGCGCCGTCGGTACCGGGGTGGCCGTGCTGGCGGGGACGGTCTCCGCCGTCCACGACGGCTGGGACGGCCTCACGATCGCCTACGCCACCTGGATCTCGACGATGGTGACGGCCGCGATCCTGTCCCTCTCCGAGGCCGTGCGGGAGCTGCGCGCCGCCCGCGAGGAGCTGGCCCGCCGGGCGGTGGAGGAGGAGCGGCTGCGCTTCTCGCGTGATCTGCACGACCTGCTCGGCCACACCCTCTCGGTGATCGTGGTGAAGTCGGAGGCGGCCCGGCGACTGGCCCCGCGGGACATGGACGCGGCCCTCGCCCAGGTGACGGACATCGAGGCGGTCGGCCGCCAGGCGCTGACCGAGATCCGCGAGGCGGTCACCGGCTACCGCGAGGGAAGTCTGGCCGGTGAGCTGGACCGGGCCCGCTCGGCGCTCACGGCGGCGGGGGTCGAGCCGTCCGTGACCCGGTCCGGGCCGCCGCCGGACCCGCAGAGCGCGGCCCTGCTGGGCTGGGTGGTGCGCGAGGCGGTCACCAACGTCGTCCGGCACAGCGGCGCGACCCGGTGCCTGATCACGGTGACGGCGGCCCCCGAGCGGATCCGGCTGACGGTGACGGACGACGGCCACGGCCGCGACGGCCGCCAGGATACGGACGGCGGCGACCGCGGCGCGCCGGGCTGCGGCACCGGCCTGACCGGCCTGCGCGAGCGCCTCGCGGCGGCGGGCGGCTCTCTGACGGCGGGCTCCGGCCCACACGGCGGCTTCACGGTCACGGCGGAACTGCCGGTCGAGTCGCCCGTCGCGCCGCCCGTCGCGGCTTCGCCCGGGTCGCCGGCCGGGCCGGCGCCGGAACTCCCGGCGCCCACGAGCGCGAAGGCGGACGCGAACAGGGGCAGCGGCGGGGACGCGGGCCGGGACCGTGACGGGGACCGCAGCGGCAACGGGCACCGGAACCGGGACGGGGTCGGCGACGGCGACGGCGACGGCGACGAGCACCGGGACCGGGACCGGGACAGCATTGGGGGCGGCAGCGCGGTCGCGGCGACCTCGTCCGCGGCCGCCGGACCCGGCGGTACCGTGCCGTCCGTCGCCGTCGGCCCTAGTCTTGGGGCGTGAACGAGACGTCGGGCGGGCCCGTGGACGAGATGCCCCGCTCCCACCGCCCCGCCAGGTCGATCAGGGTGCTGCTCGCGGAGGACCAGGGGATGATGCGCGGCGCGCTGGCCCTGCTGCTGGGGCTCGAACCCGACATCGAGGTGGTCGCCCAGGTGGGCGCCGGGGACGCGATCGTGGACGCGGCGCTCCTCCACCGCCCGGACATCGCGCTCCTCGACATCGAACTGCCGGGCATGAGCGGTCTGGACGCCGCCGCTGAGCTGCGCGAGCAGGCCCCCGACTGCCGGGTGCTGATCCTGACCACTTTCGGGCGGCCCGGCTATCTGCGCCGGGCGATGGAGGCCGGGGCGGCGGGCTTCTTGGTCAAGGACGGTCCCGTGGAGGAGCTGGCGGCGGCGATCCGCCGGGTGCTGACCGGTGAGACGGTCGTCGACCCGGCGCTGGCCGCGGCCGCGCTGAGCGCCGGGCCGAATCCGCTGACCGCCCGCGAACGCGACGTCCTGAAGGCGTCCGTGGACGGCGCGACGGTCGCCGACATCGCCGCCAGGCTGCATCTGTCGGAGTCCACGGTCCGCAACTACCTGTCCTCCGCCATCGGCAAGACGGGCACGCGCAACCGCATGGCGGCGATGCGCGAGGCCCGTCAGCAGGGCTGGCTTTGACTTGCACCTCGGGCTGAAGCCCGAGGATTCTGGCCTTCTCGATCGTTGCTGTGCCGCTACGCGGCACGGGGTTCGGTCGGGAATCCGTGGCTTCCTGTTTCTTCGCGCTGTGCCGGGATCGCTCCTGGTCTTACCGGCGCTCCGCAGGCTGATACCGCCAGTCCGGCGGCCGTCTTCACGTTGATCGCGGCGTTGGTGTCCCGGTCGTGGAGGGTGCCGCAGGCGGCGCAGGTCCATTCCCGGATGTGCAGGGGTTTGGGTCCGTCCTTGACGCCGCAGGTGGAGCAGGTCTGGGAGGTGGGCTCGAACCTGCCGATCTCGACCAGGGTGCGGCCGTACCGTTGCGCTTTGTATTCCAGCATGCCGAGGAACGATGACCATCCGGCGTCATGCACGGATTTGGCCAGCTTCGTGCGGGCCAGTCCCGCCACCGACAGGTCCTCCACGGCGATCCCTTGGTTCTCGGAGATCAGTTTCGTGGAGAGCTGGTGGTGGAACTCACGGCGCGCGTCGGCCACATGCGCGTGGGCGCGGGCGACCTTCAGGCGGGCTTTCTCCCGGTTCTTCGACCCCTTCTGTTTACGGGACAAGTCCCGCTGGGCCTTCTTCAGTTTCTTCTCCGCGCGCCGCAGGAAGCGCGGGGAGTCGATTTTCGTGCCGTCGGACAGGACCGCGAAATGGGTGAGGCCGAGATCGATGCCGATGGTCCGGTCGGTCTCCGGCATCCGGGCCGCGTCGGCGGCGGGGTCGGTGTCGATGACGAAGGAGGCGAAGTACCGTCCGGCGGCGTCCTTGACGACGGTGACGGAGGTGGGGGTGGCGGGCAGGGTGCGGGACCACTTCACCTTCACCGGGCCGATCTTCGGCAGGTTCAGACGGCCGCTGCCGGTGATGCTCCAGCGGGCGTTGGCGGTGAACCGGATCGACTGGCGGGCGTCCTTGCGGGACTTGAACCGGGGCGGGCCCGTTCTCGGGCCCTTCCGCGCACCCTTGAGGGAGGCGAAGTAGTTGCGGTACGCCTTCTCGGCGTCCCGCAGGGACTGCTGGAGGACGACGGCGGACACCTCACCCAACCAGGCCCGCTCCGGCGTCCGTTTCGCTTCCGTGATCAGGCATGTGGACAGCCGCCCGGCCGTCGGGAACGGCTGCCCGGCCTGACGGGCGTCCTCGCGGGCACGCACGGCGTCGTTGAACACGACGCGCGCGCACCCGAACGCCCTGGCCAGCGCGGCCTGCTGAGCGGCGTCGGGGTACAAGTCGGGTAGCCGGGATGCATTACTGCATCCCGGCCCCCTCAGAACCGTGCGTGCACCTTTCAATGCACACGGCTCAAGCTCGCCCCATG
>NZ_BMTL01000034.1 GCF_014649655.1 Streptomyces humidus
CTGCCCGCGATACTCCCGCACCGCCCGCTGCCGATTCCCTACACCCATCACAAACCCCCAGCTCACGAAGGTGTTGCGACGACCGATTGAATCCGCCCAGTACACGAGCAGGACTTTCGCCGAAGCCTGCACGTCAGCAGGGGTTCGGCGGAGCATGAGCGCGTTCGGGTCCAGCGCCGACAACGCCCTCGCCGAGTCCTTCGACGCGACCTTCAAACAGGAGACCCTGCAAGGGCAAAAGAGCTTGCCCGACTCGACGCCTTCAGATGGCTCCACCGCTACAACACCCGACGCCGACACTCACGCCTCGGACAACGATCACCGATCGCCTACGAGAACGCCCTCCAGCACACACCAACTGCGCTGGCACCAGCCTCATATCCCGTGTTCAGGATCCGGGGTCAAGGTCCGGTCGCCTATCGCGCAACGGCGCTGATCCGATCAGCCCCAAGACGTCCGAGTTCAACGGACCGTAGTCAGCACCAAGTCAGCACGGGAGGGGTGAGCACAGGTGATGACGTGGGCTTTTAGTCAGCACCAAACCAACACGGGAGTCAGCACCGCACCGTCAAATCACCCTGGACTGCGCGTCCCGGACGGCACTCGTTTCGACCACCGTCGCTCCCCTGAACCGCCTTTCCACGAGCCGGCATGGTGGCCGCACGCATAGCTGGCCCCCGAACTATGTCGCCCCGCCACATGTGCGCCTGACCTGCGGATTCCTACGGTGTGGCGACACGCAAACGTCCCCGTCACACCCCAGGAAGTGGTGCCGATGTCGTCGCCCGCAACCGCTCCACCGGCCCCGAACAACCTCAAGCGCATCGTCGCCGCCAGCCTCATCGGCACCACCGTCGAGTGGTACGACGACTCATCCGATCGGAGCTAGGACCTGCGGATTTGCCTCCCGGGCAGCCTGAAAGTCAGCACCAGACCAGCACCGCCACCGAACCGCGCCGACTCACGGCTTCACAGTCGACGTGGTCGCGAGAAGTCGACGGCCCGTCCGGCGCACAGAATCACGCGGTCCGGGCTGCGCCGCGGGACATCGCCTGACCCATGGATCATCCCGGGCGGGACAGGCCCGGAACGCCTCCCACGGCGACGCCGTCATGAGCCGTCGGCGGCACCGGTTCGCGGCTGTCGGTAGGGCCGCACCGCGCGGCGCGCAATGGCGAATCGGTGCGTCTCCGAAGGGCCGTCGTAGATCCGGAACGGCCGCACCTCCCTGAGCAGACGGGCCAGCGGGGCGTCGGCTGCCGAGATGCCGAGCGCTCCGCAGATCTGCACCGCCCGGTCCACCACCCGGTTCACCGCCTCCGCCACGAAAGTCTTCGACACGGAGGTGAGTTGCACGGCGGCGGCGGAGCCGGTGTCCAACTCCCAGGCGGTACGCAGGATCAGCGCGCGGCTCGCCTCGATGTCGATCTCGGAGTCGGCCAGCATCTGCTGGACCATGCCGAGGTCACCCAACACCGAGCCGAACGCGGTCCGGCTGCCCGCCCGCTCCAGTGCCACTTCCTGGGCGCGGCGCGCGGCTCCCAGCCAGCGCATGCAGTGGGTCAGCCGGGCGGGACCGAGCCGGACCTGGGCGCCGTCGAAACCGCGGTCCACCGCGCCGAGCACCTGCTCCTCCCCCACCACGCACTCCTCGAAGACGATCTCGCTGTGCCCCGCGAAGAGCGACTCGTCCAGCGTCTCGATGGTCCGGACGATGCGCATGCCGGGGGTGTCGGCGTCGACCAGGAACATGGTGGCGCCACCCGGGTCGCCGGGACTGCCGGAGGTGCGGGCCATGACGATGGCGAAGCCGGCCCCGTCGGCCCCGGTGATGAACCACTTGCGGCCGTCGATGCGCCAGCCACCGGGGACCCGGGTCGCGGTGGTCCGCAAGGAGCGGGGATCGGCACCCGCCCCGGGCGCCGGTTCGGTCATGGCGAAGCAGGATCGTGTCTCGCCCGCGGCGAGCGGCCGCAGGTACTTCTGCTTCTGCTCTTCTGTGGCCACCTTCTCCAGCAGGTGCATGTTGCCCTCGTCCGGGGCCGCGCAGTTCAGCGCCAGTGGTCCGAGCAGCGAGTAGCCCGCCGCTTCGAACACCACAGCCTGTCCGCGCAGGTCGAGCCCGTGGCCGCCCCACGACGTCGGCACATGCGGAGCGAACACACCCGCCTCACGCGCACCTTTCTGCAGGGCTTGCCGCAGGGCCTCTGGAGCGTCGTGCACGGACCCGCCGCACTCGCGCTCGGCCGGGATCACCACCTCGCGTACGAACTCAGCGGTGGACGCGACGAGTTGGGCAACAGGCGGATCTACATCGAACTGGATGGGCACGGGACCTCCCGCTGACAGGCGTACAGGCATCGGCGCCCGTCGCGTCCTAGAAACTGTACAGCGTCTTCAGTATCTTGCCGGGAGGCACCCGGCGACGGGAAGACGACAGGAGAAAGCCATGAGCCTCCCCGCGAGCGCCGAGCCGGTCCGGATCGTGCGCCACCCCGACGGTGTCGTCGAGGTGAGACTGGACGATCCCGGGCGGGGCAACGCCCTGGACCTCAGGACCGCGGAGGCACTGCGGGACACGACCGCCCAGGTGGCGGCGGACCCGGGTGGCGCGGTCCTGCTGCGGGCGGCGGGCGGCAGCTTCTGCGTGGGCGGTGACCTGCGCGCCTTCGCCGGTCGCGGCACGGAGACCGGTGCCTATGTGCACGCCGTGGCGACCGCCGCGCACACCGCGATACAGGCCCTGCACGACCTGCCGGTGCCCGTGGTGACCGCCGTGCGCGGCGCGGCCGCGGGCGGCGGGATCGGTCTCGCCCTGGTGGGTGACATCGTCCTGGCGGCGCGGTCCGCGCGCTTCCGGCTGGCGTACACGGCGATCGGGCTCACGCCGGACTGCGGGGCCTCGTGGTTCCTGCCGCGCCTGGCGGGTCCCCGCCTGGCGGCGGACCTGATCCTCACCAATCGGGTCCTGACCGGCGACGACGCCGAACGGTTGGGCCTGGTCTCCCGGTCCGTGGACGAGGTGGAACTGGACGACGCGGCGCACCGGACCGCCGCAGGTCTGGCTGCCGGCGCCGGTGGCGCGCTGCGCGCCGCGAAGGGTCTGCTGCGCGCCGGTGCCGGTGAAGAGCTGCGCCGTCACCTCGCCGAAGAGGCGCGGCTGATCGCCTTGCTGGCGGACGGCAGGGAGGCACAGGACCGCATGGCGTCCTTCCTCGCCGCCCGGGGCCGCTCGAAGGCGGGTGACAGCGGGACCGGGGCCAGGGAACCCGAAAGCGTTTCTTGAATCCCTCTTCACTAACACCCCGCCCGGAGCGTAACCTCCGGGCAACACAGAACCGAGGAACCGGTCACCACTGAACCGGGGAAAAGGTGTGGCGATGCAATCTGCTGCCGTGGACCTTCCGGACGCTCCCGACGAGACTCTCACCGAAGCCGTCGTCGACCTCGTTCTGCGTGGCATGTGGCGCGGCCGGCCCGAGTCCGAGCACCGCCCCCTGGTCGACGCGGGGCTGGCGATGGTGAAGGGGCCGGTGGTGCTGCCGACCGAGCGTGCCAAGGCCACCGCCTCGCGGATCCTGCGGGTAGCCGCGGGATCCGAGCAGGAGGAGCGGATCACCGCGGCGTACGAGGCCTTCCTGCCGGTCAACCGGAAGATCCGCGACGTGTGCACGGCCTGGCAGTGCCGCCCCGACGGAACCGTCAACGACCACACCGACAGCGGCTACGACGCCGGGGTGCGCGAGTCGCTGGAAGACGTGCACGAGGCCATCCAGCCCGTGCTGCGCAGGCTGGAACGGGTGCTCGCGGGCAGCGGGCGCTACCTCACGGCCCTCGAGGAAGCCCTCGACCACTTCGACGAGGGCTCGCTGGAGTGGCTGGCCTCGCCGCTGTGCGACTCGTACCACACCGTGTGGATGCGGCTGCACCAGGAACTACTGCTGGTGCTCGGCATCAGCCGGGCCCAGGACGAGGCCCGCGAAGAAGAGCTGGTCACAAGGAGCCGGGATTGAGCGTCACCGACCGCGAGGCGGGCCCGCCGGCACAGTCCGAGGCCTCCCGTACACCTTCCGAGACCCCCGGCCTGAGCCTGGTGCCCTACGGGCAGGGACGGATCCGGGGCCTCGACGCCGCTGAACTGGGCGCGCACGGCGCAGCAATGGACCGGCTGGTGGCCCTCGGGCTGCCGGTCGTGCCGGGCCTCACCGTGCCCGCCGACGCCTCCGCGTCCCTGTGCGAACCCGACACCGCGAGATCCGCCGTCGATCTGGTCGAACAGCTCTCGGGACGGCGGATCGGCGACCCGACCCGGCCGCTGCTGCTGCGCCTGTCGGCGAGTGCTCCGACCGAGATCGCCGGGCTGCCGCCCGACCTTGCGTGTCTCGGCGTGACGCCCGGCAATGCAAGCGACCTGTGCGCCGTCATCGGTCGCGCGGAGGCACTGCACGAGGTGTGGGCCGCCACCGTGCGGATGATCGCCGAGTACGCCCTGGACGTCCCGGGGGCGGTGCTCGACGACGCCCTCCTCGACACGCCCGAGCCGCGGGAACGGGTCGAAGCACTGCTGGCTCTGGTGGCGCAGCACGGTTCCGGGCCCTTCCCCGACGACCCGGCACAGCAGCTCGCACTGGCCGCCCGCGCCCTCCTCGGCCGATGGGACTCGCCGCGCGCGAGAAGGTCCCGCCGGGCCCAGCGACTCCCCGCCGATCTCGCCGTCGCCCTGCACGTGCAGGCACTGCGCATCGGCCCAGCGGACCACTCGGGCCACGGCACGGCGGTCAGCCGCCACCCCGAGACCGGGCGCCTCTCCCCGCAGGGTTCCTTCTTCCGTGGAGTGCGCCGCAGCGCCCCGCCGCCCCACACCGGTGAACCGCTGGAGGGGCTCGCGGGCGGAACCGCGCTGCTGGAGCACTCCCTGCTCACCCTTGAGCGTCATCTGCACGCGCCGGTGTCCGTCGAATTCGAGGTACGCGACGACGAGATCTCCCTGCTCGCCGCCTCGGCGCAACTGCGCCCGCCGCTTCGGGCGTCGGTGTGCCTGGCCGCGGACCTGGCTCGGGACGGGGCGCTGGGCCGCGAGCAGGCCGTACGGCGCATCACCCCCGCGCAGGTGCAGGAACTGCTGCACCCCCAACTCCGGCTGACCGGCGGGGAGGAGCTCCTGGTGAAGGGGCTGCCCGCATCCCCGGGGGCGGCGACCGGAGCGGTCGCGCTGTCCAGCGAGCGTGCCCTCGAACTGGCCGCGGACGGCACTCGGGTCGTGCTCGTGGCTGCCGAGACGAACCCGGCGGACGTCCCCGGGATGCTGGCCTCCGTCGCCGTGCTGACCGGCAGCGGAGGCATCGCCTCGCACGCCGCCGTGGTGGCGCGGGGCGCCGGCAAGCCCGCGGTGTGCGGTGCCGAGGGGCTGCGCGTGGACCGGTCAGCCGGGACGGTGCGGATCGGGGACCGGGTGCTGCGCGAGGGCGACACCGTCTCTCTGGACGGCCGCACCGGCGCCGTCTACGCGGGGACGCTGAGCGTCAGTGTCGCCGGACCGCCGCCCGAACTGTCCACCCTGCTGCAGTGGGCGGACGGCATACGACGGCTTGGTGTGCGGGTCAACGCCGACACGGCCGCGGAGGTGAGCACCGCCGTCGCCCTGGGCGCTGAGGGTGTCGGCCTGTGCCGTACGGAGCACCAGTTCCTCGGCGAGCGGCTGCCGCTGATCCGCCGGGTGATCCTGGCCGCCGACCCGACGGCCCGCGACGAGGCACTGCTGGCGCTGGAGCACGCCCAGCACGAGGACTTCAGGGCTCTGCTGGCGGCGGTCGGAAACCGCCCGGTGACCGTGCGCCTGCTGGACGCCCCGCTGCACGAGTTCCTGCCCGCCCCCGGAGAGGCCCTGGACGCCGCCGAGGAGCAGCGGGCCGCCGCACTGCGCGAGGCGAACCCGATGCTCGGGCTGCGCGGGGTGCGGCTGGCGCTGCTGCACGAGCGGCTCTACCCGGCGCAGGCCGAGGCACTCTTCACCGCCTGGGCCGATGTCGCCGCCACCGGGGTCCGCCCGGAGCTGGAGGTGATGATCCCGCTCGTCAGCCTGCCGGAGGAACTGGCCGCCGCGGCCGCGTACGTGCGCGGTGCCGCCGACGCGGTCGCCGCCCGGACCGGAGTGGAGGTCCCGTACCGGCTCGGCACGATGATCGAGACCCCGCGGGCCGCGCTGCTGGCCGGCGAACTCGCCGAGCACGCCGAGTTCTTCTCCTTCGGCACCAACGACCTCACTCAGCTCACCTACGGATTCTCGCGGGACGACGTCGAGCGCCAGGTGCTCGCCAACTACCAGGAGCGCGGGTTCCTGACCGCCAGCCCGTTCGCCCGGCTCGACCCGCACGGGGTGGGCTCCCTGATCGACCTGGCGGCGCAGCGGGCGCGGAGCGTACGGCCCGGCATCAAGCTAGGCGTGTGCGGTGAGCACGGCGGGGACCCGGAGTCGATCGCGTTCTGCGACGACCTCGGCCTCGACTACGTCTCCTGTTCCGCGCACCGCGTGCCGGTGGCCCGAATGGCGGCCGCGCACAGTGCCCTGCGGGAGCGGCGCGACGAGAGCGGGAGCACACGATGACGAGCACCGTGACGGACGGCGCCGCCCTGTCGGACACCGAACTGGACGACCTGCGCGAGACCGTTCGGTCGGTGTGCGCGGACGCCGGCGGGACCGCCTCCGTACGCCGCATGTCCGAGCACACCCCCGGCGTCGACGCCGAGTTGTGGGACACCCTCGGCCGGCAGGTCGGCCTCGCGGCCCTCGGGCTGTCCGAGTCGGCTGGCGGCATGGGCGGGCTCGCCGAGATCGCTGTGGTCTGCGAGGAGTTGGGCAGGGCGCTGGCGCCAGTACCGCTGCTGTCCTCCACCGTGCTCGCCGGCCAGGTGCTGGCCGGCTGCGGCACCGCCGACAGGGCACTGGCCGAATTGGCCGAGGGCACGGTGCACGCCCTGGCGGTGGCGGCCCCCGACGGAGCGTGGCGGTCCGAGGCCGTGCCGGTGGCCGTCTCCTGGCAGGGCAGCGTGCCGCTGCTCGACGGCACCGCGCCGTTCGTCCTCGACGGCGCCGACGCCGAAACGCTGGTGGTGGCCGCGGCCGGCGCCGACGGCGTGGACCTCTACCTCGCCGACCCGCGCGAGGCGGGGGTCACGGTGCGCCGGGTACCGACCCTGGACCTCAGCCGGGGCCAGGCGGTGGTCACCTTCTCCGGTGCCCGGGCCCGGGCACTGACCGCCGGCGGCGAGGGGGCGGACGTCGTCTCCCGCGCCCTGGATGTGGCGCTGGTGGCTCTGGCCGCCGAGCAACTGGGCGGAGCGCAGGCCGCGTTGGACATGACGGTGGCCCATGTGCGCGACCGTACCCAGTTCGGCAGGGCGATCGGCGGCTTCCAGGCGGTCAAGCACACCTGTGCCGACATGCTGCTCCAGGTCGAGGCCGCACGGTCGGCCGTGGTGCGCGCGGTGCGGGCGGCCGGCTCGCCAGAGGCGCTGGCCGAGGCGGCGGCGGTGGCGCAGGCGTGGTGCGGCGAGGCGTTCGTGTCCGTCGCCGCCGAGTGCGTGCAGCTGCACGGCGGCATGGGCTTCACCTGGGAGCACGACGCACACCTGTACTTCCGGCGCGCCCAGTCCGACGCCGTCCTGCTGGGCGGCGCCGCACACCATCGGGAACGGCTGGCCGGGCTGCTGGGCTGGTGACGTGGAAGGCGGAACGGCATGACCACCAGACTCATCGACGAGGTGCTGTTCGACGACGGGGACCCACCGCGTCTCGCGGGCGCGCGCTGCTCCGGATGCGGCACCGTCGTCTTTCCCCGGCAGGACTCGTGCCCCAAGTGTTCCGACGGAGCCATGTCCGCGCATGTGCTGCCGGTGAGCGGGCGCGTGTGGTCGTGGACGCTCCAGGCCTTTGCGCCGAAGCCGCCGTACCGCCCGCCGTCCGGCGGCCACCGGCCCTACCACGTGGGCTATGTGGACCTCGGTGAGGTGCTGGTCGAGGCGCTGCTGGCGGTTCCCCGCGCGGAGATACGGATCGGTCTGCCGGTCCGGCTCACCACGGTGCCCGCGTACCGGGACGAGGACGGAACCGAGGTCGTGACCTTCGCGTTCCGTCCGGACCTGGACGGGGAGCGATGAGCGGGACCGACGAGGTGTACGTGGTCGGGTGCGGGATGCATCCCTTCGGCCGCGACGAGAGCGTCACCGGCATGGACATGGCCGAGCGGGCGATACGCGAGGCGCTGGCCGACGCCGGTGTCGCCTGGGAGGACATCGGCTACGCGGCCGGCGGCTCCGACGTGTCCGGAAAGCCCGACACACTGGTGGGCCGGCTGGGCCTGACCGGTGTGCCCTTCGTCAATGTGCAGAACGGCTGCGCGACCGGTGCCTCCACCGTGCTCGCGGTGGCCAACGCGCTGCGCGCGGGCGAGGCCTCCCTTGGACTGGCAGTCGGGTTCGACAAGCACGAGCGGGGCGCGTTCCACGTCTCCGCGGCCCGCTACGGTCTGGGCGACTGGTACGCCGAGACCGGCATGATGCTCACCACCCAGTTCTTCGCCCTCAAGACCCAGCGGTACCTGTACGAGCACGGGATCTCGGAGCGGGCGCTGGCGATGGTCGCCGCGCGGGCCTTCCGCAACGGCTCCGACCACCCGCTGGCCTGGCGGCGCAAGCCGCTGACGGAGCAGGAGATCCTGGACTCGGCCGAGGTCAGTCCCCCGCTCACCCAGTACATGTTCTGTTCCCCCGGACAGGGCGCGGCGGCGCTGGTGCTGGCGCGCGGCGACCGCGCCTTCGACCTGTGTGAACAACCGGTCAGGCTGGCGTCGTTGGCCTTCCGGACCCGGCGGTTCGGTTCTTTCGAGGTGTTCTCGCCCTGGCTGCCGCCGGGACCGCACCACAGCCCCAGCGTCGACGCCGCGGAGGCTGCCTTCCGCGGGGCAGGGGTGCGGCCCGCGGACGTGCAGGTCGCCCAGTTGCAGGACACCGACAGCGGCTCGGAGCTGATCCACCTGGCGGAGACCGGGCTGTGCGGTCACGGCGAGCAGGAGGAACTGCTGTCCGCCGGGGAGACCGATCCGACGGGCCGGATACCGGTCAACACCGACGGCGGCTGCCTGGCCTGCGGAGAGCCCGTCGGCGCCTCCGGACTGCGGCAGTTCCATGAAGTCGTACGGCAGTTGCAGGGCCGGGCGCCCGGTGTGCAGGTGCCGGGCGCTCCCCGGGTGGGCTTCACCCATGTGTACGGGGCGCCCGGGATCAGCGCGTGCTCGGTCCTGACGGTGTGAGAGGCGGCGGGCGAAGCATGCGGCACGGCGGGAGAACAGCGCTGGTGACCGGCGGGGCACGTGGGATCGGCCTGGAGATGTGCCGACAGCTAGCGGCCCAGGGGCTGCGGGTCCTGGTCGGGGCGCGAGGACGGGAGGCCGCCGAGGAGGCGTGCCGCGCTATCGGCCCGGCGGCACTGCCGCTGGCCCTGGACGTGACGTCCGCGAAGAGCGTCACGGAAGCGGTCCGAGAAGCGACGGGGCTGACCGGTGGGATCGACGTGCTGGTGAACAACGCGGGCGTGTCCCTGGACCGGGAACTGCGGCCCCCATATGTCGACGAGGACATCCTGCGGGCGACCCTGGACACGAACCTCACCGGCGCCTGGCGGATGGCGGAGGTCGTCGTCCCGGGCATGGTGGAAGCCGGCTACGGGCGGGTCGTGAACGTCACCAGCTCCTACGGTTCGCTGGCGCTGATGGACTCCGGGCGGCACCCCGCCTACCGGATCTCCAAGGCGTCGCTCAATGCCCTGACCCGTATGCTCGCCGCCGAGCTGTCCGGCACGGGTGTGCTGGTCAACGCCGCCGACCCCGGCTGGACACGCAGCGGCATGGGCGGGCCGTCCGCTCCGCGCGGTCCGGCCGAGGGGGCCGACACGCCGGTCTGGCTGGCGACCCTTCCCGAGGGCGACGAGACGACGGGCAGGCTGTTCGCCGACCGCAGGCCGCTGCCCTGGTGAACCGTCTCAGGGCCGGGACGGGGCCGGCTTCTCCTCGGCGCCGACGATGCGCAGCGCCAGCGCCCTGACCGCCTCCAGCACGGACCGGGAGGGCAGCTGGGACAACGGTCCTCCCTCCGCCCGCAGCGCCGTGACGAGCATGGTCGTGCTGATCAGTGTGCGGACCGCGAGCGCCTGCCCCGCGTGCCGGGCCTTCGCCGCCCGGGGGCTGCGAGTGGCGCCCTCGGGCAGATAGTCGTAGCCACGCTGGATGTGCCGCTGCTCGAACTCGTCCCGCAGCACCTTGACACTGCCGTTGGCGGAGGCCACCTGGACCTGGTAGAGACGGGCCTCGTCGGGGTTCTGCTCCACCCAGTCCCACACCGCGTCGATGACGCGGACCAGGCCCTCCGCATCACCCGGCTCGGACTCCGGACGCGCCGCCTCCACGACCGCGTTCAGCTGGTCGAAGACCCGTCGCATCGCGAGTTCGAGCAACTCCTCTTTGCCGTCGAAGTGGTAGTAGACGGCGGTGGGCACCACCTGCGCCTCGTCCGCGATGTCCTGGATGCTGGTCTCCGCGAATCCGTTGCGGCCGAACACCCGCACGGCGGCGGAGATGATGTGCTGCCGCCGCGAGGGCCGGTGGGCGGGCTGCTTGCCGTTCTTCGTGGTGGCCATCATGCTCCCTGCCGACTGCCGTGAACCCGCGTCCGTGGGCCCTGCGTACTGACCATTGTATCCAGTAACTCCTCCCGCCCGACGGCATAATTCCTGCTGCGCATGTGCCTCCGGAGCACCTGACTCCCGGCATACTTGACACCATGACGACCTCCGGAACCCGCGCCGCTCATCGTCCGTCGCGCAAGCAGTGGGTGATCGACGCAGCCACGGAGCTGTTCGCCACCCAGCCGCCGGACGAGGTGACGGTGGCCGACATCGCCGCTCGTGCGGAGATGACCTCGGCAGCGGTGTACTACCACTTCTCCTCCAAGGACCAGGTCCTGGCGGAGGGGATGCGGGTGTTCGCCGCCGCGCTGCGCGAGCAGTTGCAGGCACTCACTCAGACCCACGAACCCGGTTCGGACATCGGCGCGGCGATCACCTCGCTGCTGGCCTGGCTGGGCGAACACCGGTCCGCCGCCACCGTCTTCTTCGTGTCGTCGGCCGGCATGAGCCAGGATGCGGAGGCACTGCGCCAGGAGAGCCGTACCGAACTGCTGGACGAACTGGTACGGCTGATCCGCAAGGCGCGCGGGCCGGTCTCCGACGCCGAGGCGGCGGTGATCGGCCTGGGCCTGCTGGCGCTGCTGGAGACCGCGGCGATCTCGCAGGTCCGGGGTGACGACGTCTACCGGTCGCTGGGGCACCGCTCCTTCGTCCGCGAGGTCGGCAACCTCGCGGAGCGGATCGCCGACCCGGCCACATAGGCCACGGATCACACCAGCAGGCGGAGGGGCTTGCTCAGCAACTCACCTACGGTGCGCAGATATTCGGCGGCGGGTGCCCCGTCGACGGCACGGTGGTCGAAGGTGAGGCTGAGGGTGAGCAACCGTGTGCGCAGCGGCCGGTCGTCCACCCACTCGACGCCGTCCCTGAGCCTGCCCACCCCGAGGATCGCGACGTTGCCGGGGTTGATCACGGGGGTGAAGAAGTCGACGCCGTATCCGCCGAGCGAGGTGACCGTGAAGGTGGCCCCTTCCAGCTGCGCGGGCGAGATCCGTCCCTCGCGTGCGGCCTGGGCCAGGGACCTCGACCGGCGGGCGATCTCGGGCAGCGGCAGCGCCACCGCGTCCTCGATCACGGGGACCATCAGGCCGCCCGGAACCGCCACCGCGAAGCCCAGGTGGATCTCGTCGAGGAGATGGATGGCGTCCTCCCGCACCGTCGCGTTGAGCAGCGGGTGCTCGCGCAGGGCCAGGGCCGCGGCCTTCAGCAGGAAGTCGTTGATGCTGGGCACCGGCAGGTCGCTGTCGGCCCACTCCACCTTGAGGCGGTCCCGCAGGGACACCACGGCGTCCATCCGCACCTCGTAGCCGTGCGTCAGCTGCGCCATCTCCTGGAGGCTGGCGTGCATCCTGCGGGCGATGGTGCCGCGCATCCCCGTGAGTGGGATGACCTCACTGGGACGAGCGGGAGTGGCTTCGGGCGCCGGAGTGACGCCATCCAGATCCGCCCTGCGGATCCGGCCGCCGGGCCCGGTGCCGTTCACCTCGGAGAGATCGATGCCCCGCTCCTTCGCCAGCTTGCGGACCAGCGGTGAGGTGGGGGTGTCGCCCGACGGGACGAGGGCGCCGGGCACGGCCGCGAGGAAGTCCTCCACGTCCTCGGAGACGATCCGTCCGCCGGGACCGGTGCCCCGTACGGCGGTGAGGTCGACGTCGGCAGCCGCGGCGACCCTCCGGGCGTTCGGTGAGGACAGAAGCCGGTCACCGATGCCCTTCTCACCCGTGCTGTTCACGGAGGGCGCCGCGCCGGCGTCGGGGGCGGGCGCAGTGGTCCCCGACCCGACCGGCGTGGGCGTGCCCGCCGGGTCCGGTGGCTGTTCGCCCTCGGCCAGCAGCCAGCCGATGAGGGCCCCGGCCGGGACGGTGGCCCCGGCCGCGACCACCGGGTGGAACAGTCCCCCGGCCTCCGCCTCGACGTCCACGTCGACCTTGTCGGTGGCCAGCCGCAGCAGGGCGTCGCCCTCCGCGACGGCGGCTCCGGTGGGCACGAGCCATTCGTCGATCGTGCCTTCCTGCATGGTCAGGCCGATCTTCGGCAGCAGAACCTCGACCGCCACGTCGGTCACGACCTTTCGAGGAGACGCCGGCAGCCCTGGACGATCCGGGCGCGGTCGGGCACGTAGGCCTTCTCCAGGACCGGGGAGAAGGGGACGGGCGAAAAGGGGGCGCCGATGCGCAGCACCGGCGCGTCCAGATGGTCGAAGGCGGCGTCCTGGATCTGGGCGGCGATCTCCGCGCCGAGCCCGCCGAAGGTGACGGCCTCGTGCACCACGAGCACCCGGTTGGTGCGGCGGACGGAGGCGAACATCGTCTCGGTGTCCAGGGGCTGCACGGTGCGCGGGTCGATCACCTCGATCTCCACACCTTCGGCCGCGAGTTCGTCGGCCGCCGCGAGGGCCTCGCCCACCATGCGGCCCAGGGCGATCACGGTGACGTCGCTGCCCTGGCGCGCGGTGTGCGCCTGACCCAGCGGGATGCCGTAGATCTCCTCGGGCACCTCGCCGGTGCTGCCGAGCAGGACCTTGTTGAGCATGACGACGACCGGGTTGTCGTCCCGGATGGCCGAGACCGTGAGGCCCTTGGCGGTGTACGCGTCGCACGGCATGACGACCTTGAGGCCGGGCACGTGGGCCAGCCAGGCCTCCAGGCTCTGGCTGTGCTGGGCCGCGGCGCCGAGGCCGGCTCCGGAGGCGGTGGTGATGGTGAGCGGCACGGACAGCGCGCCGCCGAACATGTACTTCATCTTGGCTGCCTGGTTGACGATCTGGTCGAGGCAGACGCCGATGAAGTCCATGAACATGAGGTCGACGACGGGGCGCAGGCCCCGGGCGGCGGCGCCCACGCCGAGGCCGACGAGGGCGGCTTCGGAGATCGGGGTGTCGATCATGCGGCGGGGGCCGAACTCGTCGAGCAGGTTGTCGAACATGCGGAAGACGCCGCCGTATCCGGCCACGTCCTCGCCGGCGACGAAGACGTTCTCGTCCTCGCGCATGGCCTGGGCGAGTCCCTCGTTGAAGGCCTTGACGTAGGTCAGTTTGCGGGCCGCGGCGTTCGGGACGACGGCCGGTGCTTCGGTGGTGGTGGTCATGGCGGTCACCCTGAGTAGACGTTGAGCAGCAGATCGGCGGGGTCGGGCAGCGGGCTCGTCTCGGCGTACGCGATGGCCTCGGCGATCTCGTCGCGGGTGCGCTGCCATACGTCGTCCAGCTCCGCGCGGGTCGCGGTGCCGTCGGCGACGGCCCGGGTCTCCAGCAGGTCGATGGGGTCGCGGGCCTTCCACTCGGCGACCTCCTCGTCCGAGCGGTAGGGGTGCCGCAGGCCCTTGACGCCCTGGTGGTCGAAGAAGCGGTAGGTCTTGGCCTCGATCATCATCGGGCCCGCGCCCGACCGGGCCCGTTCGACGGCGTCGGTGGCGGCGCGATGGACGGCGAGCGCGTCCATGCCGTCGACGATCACGCTGGGCATGCCGTAGGCGGCGGCCCGCTCGGCCACGTCGTTGATCAACATGTGCTTCGACTGTGGCGTGAATTCGGCGTAGCCGTTGTTCTCGCACACGAAGACGACGGGCAGGCCGAGGATCGCTGCCATGTTGGCGCCCTCGTGGAAGGCACCGATGTTGGTGGCGCCGTCGCCGAAGAAGGTCACGGCGACGCTGTCCTCGCCCTTGTAGCGGGCGGCGAAGGCGGCACCCACGGCGATCGGGACGCCAGCCCCGACGATGCCGTTGGCGCCGAGCATGCCGCGGGTGAGGTCGTTGATGTGCATGCTGCCGCCGCGGCCGAGGCAGGCGCCGGTGACGCGCCCGTACAGCTCGGCGTACATCTCGCGGAGGCCGACGCCCTTGGCCACGGCGTGCCCGTGGCCCCGGTGGGTGGAGGTGATCTGGTCGTCGTCGCGCAGGGCCGCCATCACGCCGGCGGCCACGGCTTCCTGGCCGACATACAGGTGCAGGAAGCCGGGCAGCTTGCCGGCCTCCATGAGTTTGCCCGCCTCGGTCTCGAACAGCCGGATGCGCACCATGCGCTCGTGCAGATCCCTGATGACCTGCGCGGATACCTGGTGTGCGGCCGCATCGGCCGACTTCTTCTGAGCCATCGTCCGCCCCTTCGCCCGAGGGAGGTGTGCCACGGAAGTGGACTTTCTAGTGTTGCTCTACAGTAACCAGCACCACGCACCTTACTGAACAGGTTCTCTAATTACTACGCCCCGGACCCGACTCCTCGCCCCGGTCGTCCACCAGCTCCACCGCATTGCCCTCCGGATCCGCCCAGAAGGTGATCCGCCGACCGTGCGCACGGACGACCACCGGGTCCCGACAGGGCTTGGCGCCCGCGGCCCCCAGTGCGGCCACCACGGGGTCCACGTTGTCGACGCAGAAGGTGAGATACGACAGCCCCGCACGTCCGGCCAGCGGATGCGCCACGAGGGCCGGCACCGCGGGCGACGAGGGAAGAATCAGCTTGACGCACCCTCCGGAGGGCACCTGCAGCCGGACGACGTCCAGCTCGCCGCCCAGTCCGGCCGGGCCGCCGACGGCCACCGGTACGCGCGAGCGGCGCACGGGGCGACAACCGATCACGTCGCAGTAGAAGCGCTCCATCGGCCCCAAGTCCCGTACCACCAGGCCCACCTCGAACGGTCGGACCATGACCATCGCACCCACCCCTACGGGAGATCGAGCCGCAACTTCGCCACTTTCTATTGACAGACCACACTAAGTCCTGTTGCAGTTTCGGACACAACCCAGCTGTCGCATTCCGAAGCCGGTCACCGGCTCGCGGCTGGGAGGATTGTGAGGACATCGTGGTCCAGACCAGTTCGCCGGAGATCCGGGAGACAGACGCCGACCGCAACCCGCCCTCGGCCCCCGCATACTCCTCGTGGATCAGCCAGGACCGGTCCACCGACGCCGCATCCCTGACGATGCGGCGGGAAGCCGCCGAACTCGTCGAGCGCGTGATGGCGCACTACCGCGCCAACACGACGCACGAGGCGGACGGCCAGTGGACGGAACCCGTCGCCAACTACCTCGACGCCGACCGCTGGCAACGCGAGACGGACGCCGTCCACCGGAGCGTCCCACTGCCGCTCGCCATGTCCTGCGAGCTGCCCGGTCCGAACACCTACAAGGCGATCGACGTGCTCGGCATCCCCGTGCTGATCACCCGGGACCGCCAGGGCGCCGTACACGCGATGATCAACGCGTGCCGGCACCGGGGAGCCAAGCTCCTCGAACCCGGCTGCGGGGTGCAGAGGCGGCTCACCTGCCCTTACCACTCGTGGTCGTACGACCTGGCCGGCGAACTGCGGGGCGTCTACGCCGAGAAGACCTTCGGCGACGTTCCGCGCGAGGGGCGCAGCCTGGTCAGGCTTCCGGCCGGGGAGCGGGCGGGGATCGTCTTCGTCTCGCTGGATTCGGCGGCCGAGCCCGACCTGGACGCCTGGCTGGGCGATCTGCAGCCGCTCCTCGAGGGTATGCGGCTGGCGGAGTGCCACCACTACGCCACCAGCGAGCTGACCAGTCCCAACTGGAAGGTCACCCTCGACGGATATCTGGAGACGTACCACTTCGCCTCGCTGCACCCGAAGACGGTGTTCGAGACGAACCTCTCCAACATGATGGCCCACGACACCTGGGGCCCCCACCAGCGCATCGCACCGGCCCTGCGCCCCATCGCGCAGGCGGTCGAACTGTCCCCGGACCAGCGCGATCCGGGCGACTGCGTCGGGCCCATCTACTGGCTCTTCCCGGGCCTCGCGATCGCCGGCGGCTGGCGCCAGAAGATCGCCGTCTCCCTGGTGCTCCCCCGGACGGCCACCGAGTCGGTGACCCAGCAGATCATCCTGCTGCGGGAACCGGCGGTCACCGAGGAGGAGCGCCAGGCCGCCGACCAATTCGGCGAGTGGTTCCACGAGGTGGTCCGCGACGAGGACTACGCGACCACCTACGGAGTCCAGCAGGGTCTCAAGGCCCTCGACGGGACCGATTTCGTCTTCGGACGCAACGAGCCCGGACTCCAGCACTTGCACCGCACCATCCACCAGCACCTGGAAGACGGCCCCCAAGCCGCCAGAGCCACCAGGTGACGGACCAACAACACTCGCGGGAGAACAGCATGGTGGCTACGGGCAGCCTCGACGGACGTGTCGCAGTGATCACGGGCAGCACGCGCAGCATCGGCCGCGCCATCGCCGAGGCCTTCCTGGCCGACGGCGCCACGGTCGTCATCAGCGGCCGTTCCGAGATCAAGGGCAAGCAGGCCCTGGAGGAGATGGGCGCCGGGGACCGGGCCGTCTTCCACCCCTGCGACGCCAACAGCCAGGAGGACATCGAGGGCCTCGCCGACTTCGCCGCCGAACGCTTCGGCCGGCTCGACATCTGGGTCAACAACGTCGGCGGCAGCTCCGGCTTCGCCCCCATCCACCAGCTCAGCGATGACGCGTGGCACGACGCCCTCAAGCTGAACGTCAACGGCTACTTCTACGGCACCCGCCGGGCGCTGCCGAAGATGCTGGAGCACGGCTGGGGCCGCGTCATCAACATCTCCTCCGTCGAGGGCAAGCAGGCCAACAAGCCGGGGATCAGCCACTACATCACCAACAAGCACGCGATCCACGGCCTCACCAAGGCGACCGCCTTCGAGTACGGCACCCAGGGCATCACCTGTAACGCCATCTGCCCCGGCGCCGTCGACACCGACCTGATGCGCGCCGCAGGGCCGGCCGCTGCCGAGGCCGAGGGCGTCAGCTACGAGGAGTGGCTGAGCCGCTTCGCCGAGCACGCCGCCACCAAGAAGATCACCACGGTGGAGCAGATCGCGGCGGTCGCCTCGCTGCTCGCGAGCGAGGCCGGGGCAGGAATCACCGGCGCACTGATCAGTGTCGACGGCGGAACGGCGCAGTGGTAGGCGCGGGTACGGACAGCGGGAGACCTCGGCCATGAAGAGCTGGATCACGGACTGGCAGCGCAGTGAGCGGCTGCCCCACTACACCCGCGCCAACGCGGGCGAGACCCTGCCGGAACCCGCCAGCCCGCTGGGCTGGACCCTGGTGTGGGGGCAGGGCCTGCAAGGCTGGCGTCGCGGCTTCGTCGGCTTCGGCATCTACCGCGAGGAGGAGGTGGCCGGCCCCCGACCGCCGTTCGTCGGCATGTTCGGCGGCCACTTCTACCTCAACCTTTCCCACATGCGGCTGTTCGGCATCCGTATGGGCCAGACGGCGGACCAGATCGACGCGGCCTTCGTCGGACAGCGTTCCGACACGCCGGTGTACCTGGCGCATCCGGACGACCAGGACGAGGACCTGACCGCCAAGGCGGGCGGGACGCTTCAGCGGATGCTCGGCCAGAGCGGCTTCCCGGAGGCCGACGCCGACCGGCAGCGTCTGCGCGCACTGCGCCGCTCGCGTCCCGACCTGACGCGGCTGTCGGAGGCCGAACTGGTGGCGTACGCACGGTCGTTGCTGGACGAGGTGGAGACGACCTTCCAGCGACACGTCGAGTCCTCGCTGCCCGCGTCCGTCGGACCGGCGATCCTCGGCCCGCTGTGCGCGAGCGTGGACCGCCCCGGCGCCATGCTCGACCTGATCGCTGGTCTCGGCGATGTCGACTCCGCCTCCCCCTCGACCGGGCTGTGGACGCTGTCCCGCCAGGTGGCGGCCTCGGCCGAGCTGAGCGCGCTGTTCGACCGGGGACCGGGCGCCGTGGAGCAGGCCCTCGACGGGGCGACCGGCGATGTGAAGACCTTCCGCGACGCCTTTGAGGAGTTCCTGGCCGAGTCCGGCGACCGCGGCCCCAACGAGTGGGACATCCACGCGCTGTCCTGGGAGGCGGCGCCCGTCCAGGCACTGGCCCTGGTCGACCGTATCCGCCACAGTCCCGACGACGACTCCCCGGCCGCCCGCCGGACACGGCTGACCGAACGGCGCGAGCGGACGGCGCAGGAGATCCGGGCCGTGCTGCCCGAGGAGACACAGCCCATGTTCGACGCCGGCATGCACGCCTCCCAGGTGTGGATCCCGGCCCGCGAGCGCACCAAGGCGAACTGCGTCACCGTCGTCAACGAGATCCGCATGGCCGTGCGGGAGCTCGGTCGCCGCGGTGTCGAGGCGGGGCTCTTCGCCCGGCCCGAGGACGTGATGATGCTGCTGGACACCGAGCTCGACGACTATGTCGCCGCCCCGGAGTCCTTCGGCCCCGTCATCGCGCGGCGGCTCGAGGAGTACGCCGCCCTGCACGACCTGGAACCGCCGTTCTTCGTCGCGGAGGACGCGCAGACCGACATCGGCACCTGGCCGCGGCGCTCCGAGGAGCAGGCGCAGGCGGCCGTCGAGGGTGACGTCCTCGGCGGTGTCGGCGGCAGCCACGGCACCTACACGGGCCGGGTCCGGGTGGTCACCGACCCTGCCTCGTGCGAGGCGCTGGAACCCGGCGAGGTGCTGGTCGCGCCGATCACGGACGCCGCCTGGACCCCGCTGTTCCTGGTCGCCGGAGCGGCCGTGGTGGACGTGGGAGCGCTCAACAGCCACGCCGTGGTGGTCTGCCGCGAACTGGGCATCCCGGCCGTCATCTCCGTCGAGGGCGGGACACAGCGCCTGCGGGACGGAATGGTGATCACGGTCGACGGTGACCAGGGCACCGTCACCGTGGACAGCGTCTCGGCGCCGCCCGGCATCTGAAGCACCGCGGGCCCGTCGCTCCCCTGCACCGGGGCGACGGGCCGCGGGCACGACCGTCAAAGGAATCCCGTGGCTGAGGAAATCATCGTCGCCGGCTGGATGGACTACGAGCCCGCCGACCGCGACACCATGCTGAAGGCCCTCGTCGAGCTTGGCCGGCATACCCGCGAGCAGGAACCCGGCTGTCTGGACTACGCCATGACCGCCGATCCCACCGACGAGCGACGTATCCGGGTGTTCGAGCACTGGACCTGCCGGCAGGCCCTGGACGAGCACTTCTCCACTACGCACATCAAGGACTTCCGGGCGGCCGTGGCGGGGCTGACCCGAGTCGAGGTCTCCCTGACGGCCCACACCGTCGCCGCGTCACAGCCCCTGCGCTGAAACGGCGCTCCCCCGGGGGCGGGGGGCGCCGTTTCAGCCTGCCGAAAAGGGTGTCGTTTCAGCCGGAATCGCCCAGGCTGACCAGCATTTTGCCGACGTTTCCGCCGCCGAGCAGGGACAGCAGCGCCCCCGGGGCGTTCTCCAGCCCGTCCACCACCGTCTCGCGCGTGGTGATCCGGCCCTCGGCGAGCCAGCCCGCGACCTGCTGCTCGAACTCCGGCCGCAGGTCGTCGTGGTCGCGGACGATGAAACCGCACAGCATCAGCCGCTTGAGGACCGCCTGGATCAAATGGTTGATGTCCACGGTCCGTCGGGCGCCGCCGAACTGCGACATCATGCCGCACAGGGCGACCCGGCCACCGGTCCGCAGCGCGTGCAGGGCGGCGGCGAGCTGCTCTCCGCCGACGTTGTCGAAGTAGACGTCGATGCCGTCGGGTGCCATCCGGGCCAGGGAGTCGCGCACCGGCTCGGCACGGTAGTCCGCGGCGGCGTCGTAGCCGAACTCCTTGACCAGCAGGGCGCACTTGTCCGGTCCGCCGGCGGTGCCGACCACTCGGTCCGCGCCCAGCAGGCGCGCGAACTGGCCGGCGGCGGTGCCGACGGCCCCGGCCGCCGCCGACACGAAGACGGTGTCGCCGGGGCGCAGCGCCGCGACCCGGGTCAGGCCCACGTACGCGGTGAATCCGGTCTGGCCGAGCAGCCCCAACCAAGTCGGCAGCGGGGCGAGTTGCGGGTCGATACGATCGGCTCCGTCGGTGTCCGCCGCGTTCAGCACGGCCCGCTCCCGCCAGCCGAGTTGGTGGCGGACATAGACACCGGGCGGCACGCCGGGACAGCGGCTCTCCTCCACGACACCCAGGGCCCGGCCGTCGAGCGGTGATCCGGGGGTGAAGTTGTGCGTGTAGTGCTTCTCGGTGCTCTCCAGCCGCCCGCGCATGGACGGGTCGACGCTCATGTAGAGGTTGCGGACGAGGAGTTGGCCCTCACCGAGGGGCGGCAGAGGGCGTTCCTCGACGGTGAAGTCACCGGGGGCCGGCTCCTTTTCGGGGCGGCGTACCAGACAGACCACGCGGGTGGTGCGCGGGGACACGGCGTCACCCCTCCGGCCGAGGCGGGGTGCGCCGCTGTGCGAGGCGGCCGACCCAGCCGGCCATCTGAAGGTCGGCGTGGCGCAGTTCGCCCGACTGCCACCGGGCCTGGAAGTCGAAGACGCCCTGTGCCCCGGTCCTGGGGTCGGTCACCTCGACGAGTCCGTCCTCGGTGAGCCGGTAGACATGCCCGGTCAGCGGGTGGATCACTTGCTTGGACATGGGGGCCTCACTCCTGCACTCGGCGGCGGACGCCGCGCTTGGTCACGGTCACCGGGCCCTCGACCCTGAGCCGGCAGGCGAGCCGGGTCAGGCCGTCCACCGGCCTGGGCAGGGCCTCGATGCCCTCGCGCTCCAACGGGCCCACGGGGGAACAGTTCTCTGCGCCGTCCTCCACCTGGACGAAGCAGGTACGGCAGGTGCCCTTGCCGCCGCAGACGGTGGGCCAGCGGTAACCGAGCCGCTGGGCGGCGGTGAACAGGTCCTCGCCGTCGAGGACTTCGAGCTCGACGCCCAGGGGTCTGACCGCCACGGAGTGGGTCACTGGTCCATCCACTGGTCGAGCGTCCGGTTGAAGTGGCGGATGCGGCTCTCCTGGTAGTTGGCCAGGGTGATGCCCGGCTTGCGCATCGCCTTGAGGCCCTGCTGGACGTAGGGGAGGTTTTCGCAGTCCTGGTCGAAGACGGGGCCGAGCACGCCGAGTTCGGGGATGTCGGCGAAGAGCATGTCCTCCGGCACCCAGCGGATCTTCACCGGGGGCGGCATCTCGCCGGGCTGCTTCGGGGAGGACATGAAGATGATCTCCGCGGTGCAGGAGTCCGGGTCCAGGCCGTTGGGCCGGAACCGGTAGATGATGTTGGACTTGGCGCCACCCCAGGGGTTGAAGTTGGGGAACAGCAAGTAGTTGATGGCGTCCAGCAGTTCGGTGTCGGCCGTCTGCGAGAAGTCCTGCTGCGAGGTGGCCGCCAGTTGCGCACGCATCCGCTCGGCGAGGACCTGGCGGGCGGTGCCGCCCGGCGGGATCGCCGGCATTTCATCGCCCTCCTGCATCACCAGGTCACGGCCCTGGGCCGCGGCGTAGAACGCACGCGAGTCGTAGAACGTTTCGAGGACGTCCTCCTCCGTGACGGACTCCGCCACGTGCGGGCTGGGCGCGCCCTGGATGTTGATCATCCGGTTCCAGTTCGGCTGGTCCGCCATGACGTCGTACTGGGAGTTGGCGTCGGCTAGCCACGGCAGCATCTGCGGGTGGGTGGCGATCACATGGAAGGACTCGATGAAGGCGTCCTGTGCGATCTTCCAGTTGCAGGGCAGCACCTTGGCGATGTGCAGCGACTTGTAGCGGTTCTCCAGTGGCCAGATGTAGTAGTCGTCGAAGGTGCCGCGGTAGGAGTCGAATGACTCCGCGTACGGGTCCATGTTGATGAAGACGAAGCCGCGCCAGGTGGCCACCCGGGCCTCGGGGAGGGCGAACTTCTCCGGGGTGACGTGTGGGAAGTCCCAGGCACAGGGCGGGGTCTGCATCGTGCCGTCGAGATTCCAAGCGAAGCCGTGGAACGAGCAGCGGAACTCGCTGACATTGCCGCCGCCGGTGCGCAGTTTGCGTCCGCGGTGCAGGCAGACGTTGACGAAGGCGCGGATCTCGTCGGGGGCCGTACGCACGACGATGAGCGAGTCGTCGCCGATCTCGTAGACCTCGTGGTCGCCGACCTCGGGAATCTCGCTCTCCAGGCAGGCGAACTGCCAGACACGGCGCCACACCTGCCGCATCTCGCGTTCGGCCCATTCACGGGAGGTGAAGCGGGAGGTGTCGATGTCCTCGCTGCCGAGGTGGTCGTTCCGCTCGTACCTCAGGGCGGGGGGAACAGGGCGGCTGTCCTGGTCGAGGTATTCCTGGACGCTGGGCCCGGGGCACCGCGCCGTGCCCAGCTCCGATGTTTCGTCCATCATCTCTCCTCCGGCAGAAACTTTAGAGTGAGTGTAGTTACCGGTTGCGGTCCGGAGCAACACTCGCGACGGTGAACGCGCCCGTATTTCCCGAGGTCATCAAGGAATCAGCTTCAGATCCTGGATTTTCTCGCGGCGACCCTCTCCCCAAGCACGCCGGGGCATGTCACACTCCGACCCACTTGAGGCTGTAGTGCCTCATAAGTTTCTCCGCTCCGGAACGGTCTTCCACCCGTCCCGGCCCCAGCGCCCCGGGGCTCTCACCCCGGTGGCCCCCGCCGTGCCCCACTCCGGCGATCGACGCAGCCCTGCATCCCCCAGCACCTCTTGCGTGCGCCACACCACGGGAGTACTCAACGATGAGTTCCAGACCCGGTCGCGCGGTCCGCCGCGCCCTCACCGCGATCGTTCCTGTCACCGCCCTGCTCACCCTGACGGCGTGCGGCAGCGGCACGACCCCGGCCGCCGACTCCTCGCAGGCGGCGGCGCCCGGATCGCCCGGCCTGACGGCGGCCCGCGCGGCTCTGAAGACGTATGCGCAGCGCCCCGCCGCGATCTCCGTCACCCAGCCGGTCGGCAAGAAGATTCCCAAGGGAAAGCAGATCGACTTCATCCTGTGCGGCGTCCAGTCCTGCAAGGACCTCGCCGACTTCTTCACCGGCGCCGCGGGACAACTCGGCTGGAAGGTGAAGCAGATCGCCACCCAGGGCACGCCGGAGTCCGTCCAGGCCGCCTACGAACAGGCCGTACGCGACAAGCCGGACGCCGTCGTCGCCTCCGGTTTCCCCCGTGCCGTCTACGCCAAGCAGCTGGCACAACTGACGGCGGCCGGTATCCCCGTCATCCAGTCGAACGCCGACGACGTGGTGGGCGACGGCATCTCCCTGCTGAAGAACGGGCCGAAGGACGTCGGCGTCCAGGGCCGGATGCTCGCCTCGTGGGTGGTGTCGAACAGCGGCGCCCAGGCGAACACCGTGTACTTCGATCTGCCGGCGTACACGATCCTCAAGCCCGTCAAGGACTCCTTCGCGGCCAACTACAAGGAGTGGTGCGCCGGTTGCGCGCTGGACAACGTCGACGTCCCGATCACCGCGGTGGGCAAGGACATGCCGGACCGCGTGGTGTCGTATCTCCGCTCACACCCGAAGGTGACCCATGTGGTCTTCTCCCTGGGCCTGCTCAACGTGGGCGTGCCCTCCGCGCTGAAGACGGCCGGCCTCACCGGCAGGCACATCGTGGTCAACGTCGGTGACGCGCAGAACTACCAGTACATCCAGAGCGGTCTCACCGACGGCGCGATGGCACTGAACTCCCATGAGACGGCCTGGCTCCAGGTCGACGCGCTGGCCCGGCACTTCACCGGCCAGTCCATGGCCGTGGACCAGAAGGCGGCGCTGCCCAACATGCTCGTCACCAAGGACAACCTGCCTTCCGTCGACGGCGACTTCCCGATCGTCGAGAGCTACCAGAAGCAGTTCAAGGCGCTCTGGGGCCTGAGTTGACCGGGCCGGCACTGCGGGTGGCCGCCCTGTCGAAGCGATTCGGCGGCACCCAGGCACTGAGGGACGTGGATCTCGAGGTCGCGTCCGGCGAGATCCATGCCCTCATCGGGCCCAACGGCTCCGGCAAGTCCACCCTCATCAAGATCCTCGCCGGCTTCCACCACGCGGAGCCGGGTGCGGTGGCCGAACTCGACGGTGAGCCCTTCGACCTCGGCCATGTCACAGCCTCCCGCCACGACCGGCTCCGCTTCGTCCACCAGGAGCTGGGGCTGGTGGGCGAGTTGAGCGCCATCGACAACCTGGCGCTCAGTCACGGCTTCGCCCGCACGGCGTTCGGCAACATCCGCTGGCCGGAGATGGAGAGACGGACGACCGCCCTCGTCGAACGGTTCGGTCTCGGCATCGACGTACGCCGTCCCCTGGTGACGGCGACCCCCGTGCAGCGCGCGGTGGTGGCCATCGCCGCCGCGCTGCAGGGCTGGGAGGGCGGCCGCGGTGTCCTGGTGCTCGACGAGCCCACCGCCGTGCTGCCGCCCGGCGAGGTGGCCCGCCTCTTCGACATCGTGCGGGAGCTCCGCGACGCCGGTGCGAGCGTCCTGTACGTCTCGCACCGGATGGACGAGATCTTCGCGCTCGCCGACCGGGTCACCGTCATCCGCGGCGGACGCCGGATCGCCACACGCCGGGTCGCCGAGCTCACTCCGCGCTCGCTGGCGGAACTGATGGCGGGCGAGGAGACGGAGACCGACCACCGCCCGGCGCCCTCCGCCGGTGCCGCCGACCCCGTGCTGGAGGTCCGTGACCTGTGGGCCGGCCCCTTGCGGGGAGTCGACCTCGACCTGGCCAGGGGCGAGCGTCTGGGCATCACCGGTCTGGTCGGCTCCGGCCACGAGGTCGTGCCGTACGTCGCGTGCGGGGCCCATGCCGGGCCGGTGAGCGGCAGGCTGCGGCTGCCGGAACGCTCCGAGCGGTGGACCGAGGCGCGTGACGCCGGCGCCCTGGGCCTTCCCCTGGTCCCGGCGGACCGGGCGGGCGAGGGGGTGATCGGCGACTTCTCGGTCGGCGAGAACCTCACCCTCCCGCTCCTGCACCGACTGCGCGCCCGGGCCGGGCGACTGCACCGGCGTCGCGAGTCCGCCCTGGCGGAGGACTGGATCAGGCGGGTCGGGGTGCGCACGGCCGGACCAGGGGCGCGGATCACCACCCTGAGCGGCGGCAACCAGCAGAAGGTCGTCATGGCCCGCTGTCTGGCACAGCGGCCGCCGGTGCTGGCTCTGTGCGAACCCACGGCGGGCGTGGACGTCGCAACCCGTCTGCAGCTGTACGACCTGATAGAGCGTCAGGCAGACGAGGGCATGGGCGTCATCGTGTGCTCCTCCGACACGCAGGACCTGCTCGCGCTGTGCACCCGTGTCCTGGTGGTGCGCGACGGCCGGATCGCACGGGAGATCAGTGGCCGGGACATCACCGAGCCCGCGCTCGTGCACGCCATGGAAGGAACCGAGTGACATGAGTCTTGGAAGGGACCCTCTGACATGACATCCACACCGACCCGGGCGGCGGAGCTACCGCCGTCCGCACCGCACAGGTCCGCGGTGTTCGTCCCCGGCGCACTGGGCCGGCGGGCGGTGGCCGCCCTGTCGTTCCGGAACATCGGCGCCGTATACGTGTGGCTGGTCATCGTCGTGCTCTTCTCCGTGTGGGCGCCGGACACGTTCCCGACCATCATCACGGTCAAGCAGGTACTGAACGGCAACGCCGTGGCCGGCCTGGTGGCACTCAGCGTCGTACCGCCACTGGCCGCACGCGTCTTCGACCTCTCGGTCGCCTACACCATGTCGCTCACCAGCGTGCTGACCGCGCGCTTCCTGGTCTCCGCCGGGCTCGGTCCCGGCGCGGCGATCACCCTGGCGATGGCCGCCGCACTGCTGATCGGAGTCGTCAACGGGATCGTGGTGGTGGTCCTGCGCGTCGACTCGTTCATCGCCACCCTGGCCACCGGCGCGCTGATCCAGTCACTGATCACCATGGTCACCAACGACAGCTCCATCACCGGTGTGCAGCTGCTCGCCACACCGTTCGCGAGCATCGCCCAGCTGGACGCGGACGGCATCACCCTGCCGGTGCTGTACTTGCTGCTCGCCGCGCTCGCCATCTGGTTCCTGCTGGAACACACCGCCACCGGGCGCCGGTTGTACGCGACCGGCTTCAACGCCGACGCGGCCCGACTGCAGGGCGTGCGCACCGACCGGCTGCGCTTTCTGACCCTGGTGGCCTCCGCGCTGCTCTCCGGTTTCGCCGGCATCGTCTTCGCGTCCTCGGTCGGATCAGGCTCACCGACCGCGGGCACCCCGTATCTGCTGTCGGCCTACGCCGCCGCCTTCGTCGGGGCGACCCAGTTGCGCGCGGGCCGCTTCAACGCCTGGGGCACGGTGCTCGCGGTCCTCCTGCTCGGCACGGGCATCACCGGACTCGGGCTCGCCACCAGCGCGCAGTGGGCCGCGAGCCTGTTCACCGGCTCGGTCCTCATCGTGGCGCTGGTCCTCACGGGTGGCCGGATCGCCCTGCCTGCCGTGCTGCGCCGCCGCAAGGGAATCCCCTCGACTGCCGGCGCCGGGACTCCCGCGGAGAGCGGCACCCCGCCTGTCACCGGCAAGGAGACCTGACAATGAAGGCTGTGCAATACCGGAGGGTGGGACACGCCCCCGAGGTCGTCGACGTTCCCGTGCCCGGACCGGGCCCGGGCCAGGTGCTGTTGAAGGTGACGGCGGCGGGGCTGTGCCACTCCGACCTCGCGGTCATGGGCTGGCCCGAAGAGCAGTTCCCCTACCCGCTGCCGATGACGCTCGGCCACGAGGGTGTCGGCACGGTCGCGGCCGTGGGCAGCGGTGTCACCGCAGTGGCGGAAGGCGACGACGTGGCGGTGTACGGCCCGTGGGGCTGCGGGCACTGCCGCAACTGCGCCCAGGGCAAGGAGAACTGCTGCCCGCGTGCTGCCGGGCTCGGCATCCTGCCGCCGGGACTCGGCTACCCCGGTGCGCTCGCCGAGTACATGCTGGTGGACTCGCCCCGCCACCTGATGCCGCTGAACGGACTGGACCCGGTTCAGGCCGCCCCGCTCACCGACGCGGGGCTGACGCCCTATCACGCGATCAGGAGGTCACTGCCCAAACTGGTCCCGGGCAGCACGGCGGTGGTGATCGGGGTCGGCGGCCTGGGTCACCTCGCCGTACAGCTGCTCCGCGCTCTGACACCGGCCAGGGTGGTCGCCCTGGACGTGAGCAAGGAGAAGCTCGAGCTGGCACGCACCGTCGGCGCCCACGAGACGCTCCTCTCCGACGGCGCGGCGGCCGCACGGGTGCGGGAGCTCACCGGCGGGACGGGAGCGGACGTGGTGCTGGACTTCGTGGGAGCAGAGGCGACGCTCGCGGTGGCCGCGGCATCGGTGGCGGTGGCGGGCGACGTGACGATCGTCGGCATCGGCGGCGGCACCCTGGCGGTCGGCTTCGGCGGCGGGCTGCCGTTCGAGGTCGCCGCCTCGTTCCCCTACTGGGGCACTCGCCCGGAACTCATGGAGGTCGTCGAGCTGGCGCGACAGGGGCTGGTCTCCTCCCACGTCGAGACCTTCACACTCGACGAGGCGCCGACGGCCTACGAGCGTCTGCACGCCGGCGACATCAACGGCCGCGCGGTAGTACTGCCGCACGGTTGAGCCGCGACCCGTGCAGGGCCGGCGCCCGAGCCCCGCTCAGGTGCCGGCCCGCTCCTCTGCCGGGTTTCGCCCACTCACCGTCCGCGCCACACACCGCCGCAGCACCGTCATGAACTCCGGCGTTTCCCACGGCCCACGATCCACCCGGCCGGTGTCGTCCACGCCCAGGTCCTGTACGTCGTAACGGCCCCTGCAGTGCCCGAGGGTGAAGTAGCAGACCTCACCGAGGCCGTGCCGCTTGAGATACAGCACCGGCCGGGGCGCGGCGTCGAGGGCCGCCGTGTCGCCCTCCGCGAAACCGCGGCACGGTCCCGTGTACTCGGCGTGCAGCAACACCTCCAACTCCCCGTGCAACTCGCACACATACAGCTCGTCGGTGACCGTGAACGGGCCGACCCCGGCGACCAGCGGATGCTCGGGCCGGGTCACCCGAACCTCGTACGGCTCGATCGGCGGATGGGCCAGGAACTGGCTGCCGAGCACCGGCGCCAGTTCCCCCAGGAGCCGCGGGGTCGTGAACACCCGCGGTCCGTCACTCGCCGACGGCTCGATCACCGAGTTGGTGCCGTGCAGGGCGAGCCAGCGCCCGCCCCGCTCGACGAACCGTGCCAGCGCGGCCCGCTGTGCCGGGCGGGGCCGGACGTCACAGGTGTAGGTGACCAGCAGGTCGGCCTTCTCGAGCGCGGCCACGCAGTCGTAGTCCTGATACACGCTCGTGCGCACCTGTGGATGTTCACCGAGCAGCTCCAGCAGCCGGAGCCGCGCGTAGTCGAAGTCGTGCCAGCGGCCGCCGCAGACCAACACGGCGTCCAGGCGGCCGGCCGGGCCCGCCACGGCTCAGTACTGGACGCGGGTGAGCAGCCCGCCGTCCACCACGAGGTTGACCCCGACGCAGAAGGAGCCGGTCCGCCCGAGCAGGAACGCCACCGCCGCTGCCACGTCCTCCGCGGTGCCGTAACGGCCGATCGGAAGCTTGGCGAGCACCTCCTCGTACACCTCCGGGCGGCTGGCGCGGATGGTCTCCCAGGCGCCGCCGGGGAAGTCGATCGGGCCGGGCGAGACGGTGTTGACGCGGATGCCCTTCGGCGCGAGGGCGTGCGCGAGGGCCGAGGCGTGCTGGACCACGGCTGCCTTGAGCGCGGAGTACGAGTTCGCTCCGGCCGGGCGCGCGGTGTCGGAGGCGTTCGTGGTGCCGATGGCGACGACGGCGGCCCGGTCGGAGGCCTCCAGGTACGGAAGGGCCGCCTCGACGAGTCCCGCGAACGGGATCAGGTCGCCGCGCAGGCTGGCCTCCCAGGACTCGGGGCCCTTCACGTTGCCCGCCGACACGTTGGACACCAGCAGGTCCAGGCCGCCGAGTTCACCGGCCGCGCGCTGCACGAAGGCCGCGAGCGAGGCCGGGTCGGTGACGTCGACCGGCTCCACGAACACCGTGGCGCCCTCGCCGCGCAGTTCGGCGGCGGTCTTGGCCAGTCCTTCTTCGCCCCGGGCGCACAGCGCCAGGGCACAGCCCTCGGCCGCCAAGGTGGTGGCGATCGCCCGGCCGATGCCCCGGCTCGCGCCGGTCACCAGCGCCTTCGCGCCTGTCAGTCCCAGATCCATCGATGTCACTCCTTTGTGATTGCCGAATGCGACTGCCGAATGCGACTGCCGAAAAGATCCCGGTGCCTCAGTTGCCGGGAAGCTGCGAGAACGGCATCCGGTCGACCCGCGGCTCCGGCGGCAGCTTCAGCACGCGTTCACCGATCAGGTTGCGCTGGATCTGGTCGGTGCCTCCGGCCAGCCGGTAGCCGGGGGCGCCGAGCAGGTGTTGCGCCCAGGCGAAGGTGCCCGCCTCCCCGGTGTCGGCGCTGATCCGCGCGCCCATCAGCTCTGCCGCGACCTGTCCTGTGCGGGTGAGCAGGTCGGAGGCCATGAGTTTGGTCAGCGACGCCTCCGGGCCCGGCCGGCCGCCGGCGGCGCTCGTCCTGGCGACGCGGTCCACGGTGGCCGCGCGCAGGGCGGCGCGCACGTACAGGTCGGCGAGGCGCTGGCGGACCAGCGGGTCTTCGGTGCGGCCGAGGGAGCGGGCGAGTGCGAGGACGTCCGCGAACGTGCCGCCCTTGCGGCGGTTGCCGCCGCCGGAGGCGGTCCGCTCGAAGGCGAGGGTGGCGGTGGCGACCTCCCATCCCTGGCCCGGTCGCCCGATCCGCAGCCGGTCCGGAACACGGACGCCGCTGAGGAAGACCTCGTTGAAGGAGGCGCCGCCGCTCATCTGACGGATGGGGCGCACCTCCACGCCGGTGGCGTCCATCGGGACCAGGAAGGCGGTGATGCCGGCCTGTTTGACCACGTCCGGGTCGGTGCGGGCGAGCAGCAGACCGTGGTCGGCGAACTGGGCGCCCGAGGTCCACACCTTCTGACCGTCGATCACCCACTCGTCGCCTTCCTGGCGGGCACGGGTGCGCAGGGCCGCGAGGTCGGATCCGGCACCGGGTTCGCTGAAGAGCTGACAGGCCAGCAGGTCGGTGCGCAGGAACTCGCGCGCGTACGTGTCACGCTGCTCGGCCGTCCCGAACAGGGAGACCGCCATGCCGACAAGGCGCACCGTGACGCTGATCAGCTCGGTCGACGGCGGCACCTCGAAGGCCGACTCCTCCTCGGCGAAGGCCGCCGCATGGGCGGCGGTCAGGCCCGCGCCGCCCTTGTCCTCGGGGAGGGTCAGTGCCTGGTACCCGGCGTCGAAACGGGCGCGCTGGTAGACGCGGCAGCGCTCCAGGAGCAGGCGTTCCTCGTCCTCCGAGAGGTTGTGGAACACGGCGAGGTCGGCCGCCTCTGTGGCGGACTGCGGCGTCCGCGCCGGTTCGAGCACGCCGGCCAGCCACTGCCGGACCTGTGTGCGCCATGCGTCCGGATCGGGCTGGGACATGGCTCCTCCTCGAATACTTACCAGACGGCAGTTTGAGTAACAATGATCGGGAGTACACCGCCCCCACCTCTCAAACTTGGGGAAATGACTCCACCTGGAACCAGAGTGTTCCGTACTTTCTTGATAAACGCTACAGTCTCAGCATCTCCTCTCCCTGCGAATCGGGAGAGGCCCAGGAGCCGCCGGAGGAGCCATGTCGCTGCTGCCACTCGACCGTCGCGCCCAGGAGACACCCGACGAGCCCGCCCTGGCGGACGACCTGGGCGTGCTGTCCTGGTCGGGCCTCGCCGACCAGGTGGCGCGGGCGACGGCACGGCTGCTGGAGCTCGCGCCCGGCCCCGACGACCGGGTCGCAGTCCTGGGCGACAACGCGACCCCAACGCTGGTGGCCCATCTGGCGGGCCTGCGTGCCGGAGTGGGGACCGTGGCCACATCCCGGAATCTCACGTCGGGCGAACTCGTCGACCAGATCATCGACGCGGGCGTGACCGGAATCATCGCCGGACCGGTGGGCGCCGGTGCCGCCCTCGACGCGGCCCGGGAACTGGGCCTTCCGGTCGTGATGCACGGAACCCCGGCGGTCGGGCACGCCTTCGCCTGGGACGCGTGGCTCGCGGCCGCGCCCGCCGGGCGCACCGTCCCGGCGGACCGGCCCGCCCGGCCTCCGCTCGTCTACACCTCGGGAACCACCGGACGGGCGCGGGGCACCGAGGTGCGCTGGGTGAGCGGCCCGGTCGCCGACAGCTCCGCCTACCTCGCCGCGATGGCCGCCCGGCCGGGATTCCCGCCGGGACCGCACCTGGTGTGCGGCCCGCTGCAGCACAACGCGCCGCTGACCTCGCTGCGGCATCTGACGGCCGGTCAGCCGGTCATCGTCCTCGGCAGGTACGACGCGGAGACGTTCCTCAGCCGTGTGCACAGGTGGCGGGTCTCCTCGACGGTGATGGTGCCCACCCACTTCCAACGGCTGCTCGCCCTCCCGGAAGAGGTCCGCGGCCGCTACGACGTCTCCAGCCTGCGGCAGGTCTCGCACACCGGCTCCGCGTGCCCGCCGGACGTGAAGCGAGCCATGATCGAGTGGTTCGGCCCGGTGCTGACGGAGTCGTACGGCGCCAGCGAAGCGGGAACCGTCGCCCGCATCAACAGCACCGAGTGGCTGGCGCACCCGGGCTCGGTCGGGCGTGTCCGGCCCCCGTTCGAGGTCCTGGTCACCGACGACGCCGGGCGGCAACTGCCGCCCGGCGAACAAGGACTGCTGGCCTTCCGGGCCCCGGAGGACCAGGGCGTCCGCTACCACGCAGATCCGGACAAGACCAGGTCCGCCTATCTCTCCCCCGGCGTCTTCACGCTCGGCGACATCGGCTACGTCGACGCGAACGGCTACATCTTCATCACCGACCGGGCCGCGGACGTCGTGGTCTCCGGCGGCGTGAACCTGTACCCGGCCGAGAGCGAGGCGGTCCTTCGGCAGCACCCGGCGGTCGCCGAGATCGCCGTCATCGGCGTGCCCGACCCGGACCTCGGCGAGTCGCTGCGGGCGCTGGTCGTGGCCGCGGCCGACGAGCCGCCGACCGAGGACCTGGACCGGTTCTGCCGCGACCGCCTCGCCGCCTACAAGTGCCCGAAGTCGTACGAGTTCGTCCCCGAGCTGCTGCGCAACGCGATGGGCAAGCTCGACAAGCGTGCGATGCGGCGCCCCTATTGGAGCTCGGAACGGACCATCGCCGGCTGAGCCGACCCGCCTGTCCCTCACGCGTACGAAGGATCACCCATGACCGAACTCCTCCTCGTCCGGCACGGCCTCCCCCTGGCGGGCGTGTTCGACCCCGGGCTGTCGCCGGAGGGCAGCGCCCAGGCGGAGCGTCTCGCCGCCTGGCTCGTGCACGAGGACGTCGACGCCATGTACACCAGCCCGTTCCTGCGTGCCCGCGAGACGGTGGCTCCCCTGGAACGGCTCACCGGCATGACCGCCACCGTCCTCGACGACCTGCGCGAGTGGGACACCGACGTCTCCCACCCCTACATGCCACCGGAGCAGATCGGCGCGGAGGACCCCCGCGGGGCGGCACTCGCCGAGGGACGCTACGAGGACTTCGTGCCCGATCTGGACTGGGACGCCTTCCGTGCGCGAGCCGTACGGGCCATGGACACCATTTTCGACGCCCATCCCGGCGGGCGGGTCGCGGTCGTGTGCCACGGCGGGATCACCAACACCTACCTGGCGACGGTGCTCGGCCTGCCGACGATGTTCTGGTTCCATCCCGGCTACACGTCCGTCAGCCGGGTGCGGCGCATGCCCGGCGGCCGGATCGTTCTGCACTCGGTGAACGAAACGGCCCACATGATCGCCCGACGTGCCGTCGACGCGGCCGCCTGACCCCGTCCCACTCCCCAGGAGGTCCCGGCCATGCCCGGATCCGTCATCGTCGCCGGAGCAAGGACGCCCATCGGCAGACTCATGGGCGCCCTGAGCACGGTGTCCGCCGTCGACCTCGGCGCCCATGCCATCGGCGCGGCGCTGGCCGCCGTGCACCTGGACCCGGCAGCCGTGGAAGCCGTCGTCATGGGCCATGTCGTGCAGGCCGGGGCCGGCCCCAACCCGGCACGGCAGGCCGCGATCCGCGCCGGCATTCCGTTCTCCGTCCCCGCGAGCACCGTCAACAAGCTCTGCCTGTCCGGTCTGCACGCCATCGCCCTGGCCGACCTCATGATCGCCTCCGGCCGGCACGAGGTGGTCGTCGCCGGTGGCATGGAGTCCATGTCGGGCGCCCCGCACCTGCTGCGCGGATCACGCACCGGGTGGAAGTACGGCTCGACCGCGGTGGAGGACGCCCTCGACCGTGACGCCCTCGTCTGCGCCTTCGACGACGAGTCCATGGGTGCGGCCACCGAGCGCCATCAGCAGCCGTACGCCCTGACGCGCGAGGAGCAGGACGAGTACAGCGCGCTGTCCCATCAACGGGCCGCCCAGGCGCAGGAGTCGGGTGCGCTGCGCGAGGAGATCATCCCCGTCACCGTGGCCGGACGCCGGGGCGAGACAGTGGTCGACACCGACGAGGGGGTACGGCCGGGGAGCACCGCAGAGAGCCTGGGCCGGCTCAAGCCGGCCTTCTCCGGCGCGGGCACCATCACCGCGGGCAACTCGTCACAGCTCTCCGACGGCGCCGCAGCCGTCGTCGTGATGAGCGCGGAGCTCGCCCGCCGGGAGGGCCTGACCCCGCTCGCCGAGATCGGCGCCTATGGCACGGTCGCGGGCCCCGACCCCTCACTGCTCGTCCAGCCGGCCGGCGCGGTCCGCGACGCCCTGTCCCGGTACGGCCGGCTGAAGTGCGCCGATCTGGACCTGCTCGAGATCAACGAGGCGTTCGCCTCGGTGGCCCTGGCTTCCGTACGGGAGCTGGACATCCCCCTGGACAAGGTGAACGTCAACGGCGGCGCGATCGCGCTCGGGCACCCGGTCGGCATGACCGGAGCCCGGCTGGTGCTGACCCTCGCGACCGAACTGCGACGGCGCGGAGGCGGCAGCGGAGCAGCGGCCCTGTGCGGGGGCGGCGGCCAGGGCGACGCGCTGCTGCTTCATGTGCCGACGCAGGCCTGAACCCCGGAGCTGACCCACCATGAACGACCAACTGCCCGCCTGGACGACCCTCACCGTGACGACCCGCACCCCCGCCGCCGACGGCGTCGTCTCCCTCACCCTGCGCCGTCCCGACGGCGGTGTGCTTCCCGCCTGGACGCCGGGCGCCCACATCGACGTACTCCTGGACGGCGACGACGGTGGAGAGGGAGGCCTGATCCGTCAGTACTCCCTGTGCGGCCGGCCGGCCGAGCGTGCGGCCTGGCAGATCGCCGTGCTGCGCGAGCCGCGGGGCCGGGGCGGTTCCGCGTACGTCCACGACCATCTGCGCGAAGGCACCACCGTGCGGGTCCGCGGACCGCGGAACAACTTCCCGTTGCGGCCCGCCGCACGCCATCTGTTCATCGCCGGCGGCGTCGGCATCACACCCATACTTCCCATGGTCGAGGCCGCCGAGGCCGCGGGAGACGACTGGCTTCTGCTGTACGGCGGCCGCACCCGCACTTCCATGGCGTTCCTCGACCGCCTCGCCCCGCACGGGGACCGCGTGCTCATCCGTCCGCAGGACGAGTACGGCCTGCTTGACCTCGCCGCCCACCTCGGCGTACCCGAGGAGGGCACCCTGGTGCACGCCTGCGGGCCCGAACCCCTGCTGCTGGCGGTGCAGGAGCAGTGCGCGGGCTGGCCCCCCGGCACGCTGGGCGTCGAGCGGTTCGCCCCGGCGCAGCCAAACGGGTCCGGCCCGGCCGAGGCCTTCGAGCTGGAGCTCGCTCGTTCCGGGCTCACCCTCACCGTGCCGTCGGACCGCTCGGTACTCGAAACCGTCGAGGAGGCAGGCGTCGCGGTGGACTTCTCGTGCCGGGAAGGCACGTGCGGCACCTGTGAGACGGACGTACTGGACGGCAAACCCGACCATCGCGACTCGCTGCTGAACGAGGACGAGCGGGCCGCCGGCGACACCATGCTCATCTGTGTCTCCCGCTCGTGCGGGCCTCGCCTGGTCCTCGACCTGTGACGGCGATCACCTCCAGCAATTTACTAGGACGTCCTAGTATCTCTGGCGTCAGCAATACCCCCGCTCCGTCCGGGAAGGCCCTCATGAGCGATCTGCACCGGCCCGTGCACCCTGTTCGCCTGGTCACCGCTTCAGCTCTGTTCGACGGGCACGACGCGTCGATCAACATCATGCGGCGGATCTTCCAGTCCCAGGGTGCCGAGGTGATCCACCTGGGCCACAACCGCTCGGTGCGGGAGGTCGTGGACGCGGCGCTGGAGGAGGACGCGCACGGCGTGGCCGTCTCGTCCTACCAGGGCGGGCACGTCGAGTACTTCGAGTACCTGGTCGAGTCGCTGCGTGCGCAGGGCGCCGGCCACATCCGCGTGGTGGGCGGCGGAGGGGGCGTCATCGTTCCCGACGAGATAGCCCGGCTGCGCAACAGCGGGGTGATCATCTTCTCCCCGGAGGACGGCCAGCGGATGGGCCTGGCCGGGATGGTCAACTCGGTGGTGCGGGACTGCGACTTCGACCTCTGGGACGGCAAGCCGGCCGACGCGGCCGCCGTACTGGCCGGTGACCGGTTCGCGATCGCCCGCGCCGTCACCGGTGCGGAACTCGGCAAATTGCCCCCGGAGTTCCTCGCACAGCTGCGTGCCACGGCTGCCGCCGGCTCGGTTCCGGTGCTCGGCATCACCGGCACCGGTGGTTCGGGGAAGTCCTCGCTGACCGACGAGTTGGTGCGCCGGTTCCGTGTCGACCAGCAGGACAAGCTGCGGATCGCAGTGATCGCGGTCGACCCGACCCGTCGCCGCGGCGGTGGCGCCCTGCTCGGTGACCGGATCCGGATGAACTCCCTGGACGGCAGCCGGGTCTTCTTCCGCAGCCTGGCCACCCGAGGCAGCCGCGAGCTGCCCGAGCATCTGTCCGACGTGATCGACGTGGTCAAGGCCGCCGGCTTCGACCTGGTGATCGTGGAGACGCCGGGCATCGGCCAGGGCGACGCGGCGATCGTGCCGTTCGTCGACACCTCGCTGTACGTGATGACGCCGGAGTTCGGTGCCGCCTCGCAGCTGGAGAAGATCGACATGCTCGACTTCGCCGACGTGGTGGCGATCAACAAGTTCGAGCGGCGCGGCGCCAAGGACGCGCTGCGCGACGTGGGCCGCCAACTGGTCCGTAATCGCGAGGTGTTCGGCATGCGGCCCGAGGACATGCCGCTGTACGGCACCTCGGCGGCCACCTTCAACGACGACGGGGTCACCGCGCTGCATCAGCATCTGAAGACCGCCCTGGCCGAGAAGGGACTGCCGCTGTCCGAAGGCACGCTGGCACCGGTCGGCATTCGCCACTCCTCCGGCATCCGGCAGGTGGTTCCCGCGGACCGGGTGCGCTACCTCGCCGAGATCACCGACACCGTTCGCGCCTACCACGGCGAGACCGCCCAACTGGCCGAGGCGGCACGGCGGGTGCAGCGCCTGGGCGCGGTCCGGGGCGAGCTCGTCGAGGCCGGCTCCGACGCCGAGAACGTGCAGTCGCTGCTCGACAAGGCCCGCAGGCAGTTGCCGCACGACATCAGCGAGCAGATCGAGAACTGGCCCGCCGTGGTGGCGTCGTACTCCGGCGACGAGCAGGTCGTGAAGGTCCGTGACAAGGAGATCCGCACCAAGCTGACCCGCGAGTCGCTCTCCGGCAACAGGATCCCCCGCGTCGCCCTGCCCCGATTCACGGATCACGGGGAGCTGGTGCGGTTCTGGCGCGGGGAGAACCTGCCCGGCCGCTTCCCCTTCACCGCCGGGGTGTTCCCCTTCAAGCGTGACGGTGAGGACCCGGCGCGGATGTTCGCCGGCGAGGGCGACCCGTTCCGCACCAACCGCCGCTTCAAGCTGCTCTCCGAGGGCCAGCCCGCCACCCGCCTGTCCACCGCCTTCGACTCCGTCACCCTCTACGGCCGCGACCCCGACGAACGCCCCGACATCTACGGCAAGGTCGGCACCTCCGGCGTCTCGGTGGCCACGCTGGAGGACATGAAGGCGCTCTATGACGGCTTCGACCTGGTCGCCCCGACGACGTCGGTGTCGATGACGATCAACGGGCCCGCGCCGACCATCCTGGCCTTCTTCCTCAACACCGCCGTCGACCAGCGACTCGACCGCTTCCGGGCCACCGAGGGCCGCGAACCGTCGCCCGAGGAGACGGCCGAGCTGCGGGCGGACGCGCTGGCGAACGTGCGCGGCACAGTCCAGGCCGACATCCTCAAGGAGGATCAGGGCCAGAACACCTGCCTGTTCTCGACCGAGTTCTCCTTGCGGATGATGGCCGACATCCAAGAGTGGTTCATCGAACAGAAGGTCCGCAACTTCTACTCGGTGTCCATCTCCGGCTACCACATCGCCGAAGCCGGCGCGAACCCCATCAGCCAGCTCGCCTTCACCCTGGCCAACGGCTTCACCTACGTCGAGGCCTACCTCGCCCGGGGCATGCACATCGACGCATTCGCCCCGAACCTGTCTTTCTTCTTCTCCAACGGCATGGACCCCGAGTACTCCGTCCTCGGCCGCGTGGCCCGCCGTATCTGGGCGGTCGCGATGAAGGAGAAGTACGGCGCGGGCGAGCGCAGTCAGAAGCTGAAGTACCACGTCCAGACCTCGGGCCGCTCGCTGCACGCCCAGGAGATGGACTTCAACGACATCCGCACCACCCTGCAGGCGCTCATCGCGATCTACGACAACTGCAACAGCCTGCACACCAACGCCTACGACGAGGCCGTCACCACCCCCACTGAGGAGTCCGTCCGCCGTGCCCTGGCCATCCAGTTGATCATCAACCGGGAATGGGGCCTGGCCATGAACGAGAACCCCCTCCAGGGCTCGTTCATCATCGACGAACTCACCGACCTGGTCGAGGAAGCCGTCCTGGAGGAGTTCGAGCGGATCAGCGAGCGCGGCGGTGTGCTCGGCGCGATGGAGACCGGCTACCAGCGCGGCCGCATCCAGGACGAGTCGATGCTCTACGAACAGCGCAAGCACGACGGCACCCTGCCCCTCATCGGCGTCAACACTTTCCGCACCCCCCACGCCGGCTTCGCCGAGCCCGGCGTCATCGAACTCGCCCGCGCCACCGAGGAGGAGAAGCACTCCCAACTGGCGCGCGTACAGGACTTCCAGGCCCGACACCAGGAGCCGGCCCACGCCGCCCTGGCTGCCCTCAAGGACGCGGCGGTGGGCGGCGACAACGTCTTCGCCGTCCTCATGGACGCCGCCCGCGTCTGCTCGCTGCAGCAGATCACCGACGCCTTCTTCGAGGTCGGCGGCCAATACCGCCGCAACGTCTGACCACCACTGACCGGATTGGACATCACATGGACTCCGTCACCCGTCTCGGCGTCGTCGGCTGCGGCCTCATGGGCTCCGGCATCGCCGAAGTCGCCGCCCTGGGCGGCCTCGACGTCCGTGTCGCCGAAGCCACCCCCGACGCCGTCGAGGCAGGCCGCCGTCGAGTCACCGCCTCCCTCGACCGAGGCGTGCAGCGCGGCAAGATCACCGAGGAACAGCGCGACCAGGCCCGCGCCCGGCTCTCGTTCACCCACGACCTCAGTGACCTGTCCGACCGTCAATTCGTCGTCGAGGCCGTCGCCGAGAACCGCGAGATCAAGACCGACGTCCTGCGCACCCTGGACAAGGCGGTCGAAGACTCCTCGGCGATCCTGGCCACCAACACCTCCTCCATCCCCGTCGTCGATCTCGCCGTCGCCACCGAGCGGCCCGGCCAGGTCATCGGCATGCACTTCTTCAACCCCGTTCCAGTGCAGAGGTTGGTCGAGCTCGTTCCCGCCCTCACCACCAGCCCGGACACCGTGCAGCGCACCCGCGACCTGGCCACGCAACTCGGCAAGCAGCCCATCCAGGCACCCGACCGCTCCGGCTTCGTCGTCAACGCCCTCCTCGTGCCCTACCTGCTCAGCGCGGTCCGGATGGTGGAGTCCGGCGGCGCCCGGCCCCAGGACATCGACCAAGGCATGGAACTCGGCTGCGCCCACCCCATGGGCCCGCTCCGCCTGCTCGACCTGATCGGTCTGGACACCGCCCAAGCCGTCGCCGAGTCGATGTACGAGGAGTTCAAGGAACCGCTGTACGCCCCGCCGGCACTGCTGCGCCGCATGGTCGCCGCAGGCCACCTCGGCCGTAAGAACGGCCGCGGCTTCTACGCGTACGACGCCTGAACAAAGGCCGGCCGCCCACAAAGCCCAGGTCTGCCCAGTACCGTCGTGACGCTATGTGATGGGTTCAAGACTCCTCACTCGGACTTCGAAGTGGAGGCATAGGGGGCGCACGCACACTCCACCCCCGAACTATGTAGTCCCACCACATGTCCGCCTGACCTGCCTCTTCCTACGGTGTGCCGACACGTACCCGTCCCCATCGCACACGAGGAAGTGGCGCACATGGCCTCCGCAGCATCCGCTCCACCGACGCCCGGCACCCCCGCCAGTCTCAAGCGCATCGTCGCCGCCAGCCTCATCGGCACCACCATCGAGTGGTACGACTTCTTCCTCTACGGCTCCGCCGCCGCCCTCGTCTTCAACAAGCTGTTCTTTCCGGACTCCGATCCGCTCGTCGGCACGCTCCTGTCGTTCCTGACCTACGCCGTCGGGTTCGCCGCGCGGCCGCTCGGGGCGCTTGTCTTCGGGCACTACGGGGACCGGCTCGGGCGGAAGAAACTCCTGGTCCTGAGCCTGCTGTTGATGGGCGGGGCGACCTTCGCCATCGGGCTGCTGCCCACCCATGCGACCGTCGGAACCGCCGCGCCGGTACTGCTGACCACGCTGCGGCTGGTCCAGGGCTTCGCGCTCGGCGGCGAGTGGGGCGGAGCCGTTCTGCTGGTGTCCGAGCACGGAGACGCGCGGCGGCGGGGATTCTGGGCTTCGTGGCCCCAGACCGGCGCGCCCGCCGGGCAGTTGCTCGCCACCGGCGTGCTCTCCCTGCTCACCGCCCTGCTCTCGGACTCCGCGTTCGCGTCGTGGGGCTGGCGGATCCCGTTCCTGCTGTCCGGGGTGCTCGTGGTCGTCGGCCTGTGGATCCGGCTGTCCGTCGACGAATCACCCGTCTTCCGGCAGGCACTGGCGCGGGCCGAGGCCCGCAGGACGGCGCGGACGGCCGACTCCGAGCAGCTGCCGCTGGTGTCCGTGCTGCGGCACCACTGGCGAGACGTACTGGTCGCGATGGGCGCGCGCATGGCGGAGAACATCTCCTACTACGTCATCACCGCGTTCATCCTCGTGTACGCGACCACCTCGGCCGGCGTCTCCAGGCAGACCGCGCTCAACGCCGTGCTCGTCGCGTCCGCCGTGCACTTCGCGGTGATCCCCGCGTGGGGTGCGCTGTCCGACAGGATCGGGCGGCGGCCCGTGTACCTGCTCGGGGCGGTCGGCATCGGGCTCTGGATGTTCCCCTTCTTCTCTCTCGTCGACACCGGCGAATTCGGGGGCCTCGTGCTCGCCGTGACCGTGGGCCTGGTGCTGCACGGGGCGATGTACGCGCCCCAGGCCGCGTTCTTCTCCGAGATGTTCGCGACCCGGATGCGCTATTCCGGGGCCTCCATCGGCGCCCAGTTCGCCTCGGTCGCGGCGGGCGCGCCGGCTCCGCTCATCGCCACCGCCCTGCTCGCCGACTACGGCAGTTCCACTCCGATCGCCCTGTACGTGATCGCCGCGGCGCTGTTGACGGTCCTTGCCGTGGGAGTCGCCCAGGAGACCCGGCACCGCGACCTGGCCGACGTCGAACCCGCCACGGACCGGGAGGCCGAGCCGGCTCCCGCCGCGGACGCGCGCACCGTCTGACACCGAACGGCCCCTCGTCCGGCGTGCGCCTGCTCCACGCTCCCCTCTTCCCTCCCTTCTTCTCTCCCCTCCTCTTCTCCCCCCTTCCCTCCCCGCCTCCGATCCCGCCCTTGCGCCCTTCCTCCTGCCCCCGTACGCGACTTCAGCGTGCAGGGGCAGCGAGCGGACCGGGAGGGGCAGGGGGCAGAGGGGCAGGGGCGGGAACTCCCGGGAGGGGAACTACGGAGGGGCGGACGCCGCGCAGGGGCGGGAGCGCGTCTGCTCGTTCCCTTGTCGCGGTCGCCTCCGCAGGCGGTCAGTGCCGGGGCGGATCCGCCAACCGGTTCAGCCGAAGGGCCAGCTGGATCTCCAGCGCGCGGGCCGGGCTCTGCCAGTCGTCGCCCAGGAGGCGGCCGACCCGCTCCAGACGCTGGGCCACCGTGTTCACATGGACGTGGAGTGCGTTCTTGGTGCGGGCCGGGCTCATGCCGGAGGCGAAGTACGCGTCCAGGGTGTGCAGCAGGTCGGTGCCACGCCGTTCGTCGTAGGCGACGACCTTGCCTATGGTGCGGGTCACGAAGCCCGTCACATCCCGCTCGCCGGCCAGCAGCAGTCCCAGGAAGCCGAAGTCCTCCGCGGCCGCCCCGTCACCGCGGCGGCCCAGCAGTCTCAGCGCGTCCAGGCACCGGCGGCTCTCCTCGTACCCTGCGACCACCGCGTCCGGCGTCCCGGCGAGGTCGCGCACCGGGCCGGACGCGCCGACGGTGACCGCCTCGTGGACGGCGCCGCCCAGATGCAGGGCGGTACGGCGGGCCAGTTCCGTCGCGCTGTCACCGGGTTCCAGGGGCAGCAGCAGGACGGTGCCCCCGTCGCGGACCGCCGCAAGGCCGTGCCCGGTGGCGGCCAGATGGGAGGCGGCGGCCCACAGGCGGCGGCGGGCGGGCGCCTCGTGGCCGGCGTCGGGCGCGACGGCGTCGAGCCGGGCGGCGAGCACGACGTGGGTGGCGTCGAGGTCGGCGCTCAGCCGGGCGGCGCGTTCGCGCAGCAGGCGCGGGTCGCGGTCGCGTGCGTCGAGCAGGTCGTCGAGGAGTTCGCCGCGCACACGGTGTTCGGCCTCGGCCGCGGAGCGTCTGGCCAGCAGCAACAGGGAGGTCACCATCGCGGCGCGTTCCAGCGTCAGCTGGTCGACCGGATCGAGTCCCGGGTGGCCGTGCAGCACCAGGGCGCCCAGCAGTTCCCCGCCCGCCGTCACGGCCGCGACCCAGTCGTCCCCATGGCGTACGGCGTGGCCCTCCCCGCGGGAAGCCTCCAGGGCGTCGGCGGGCGCGGTGTCCGTGAACTCCACGGCTCCGTCGAGTACGTGGGACACCGCAGCGGCCACGTCCTGGACCCCGCCACCGCGCAGCACCAGTTCGGCCAGCCGGTCATGGACGTCGGAGGCACGCTCGATGACCGCGCTGCGGTCCCGGATGATCTCGTTGGCGCGCTCCAGACCGGCCAGGACCGAACGGGTCTCGGTGAGCAGGTTGGCGGTGTCGATGGCGGCCGCGGCGAGCGCCGCGAAGGATCCCAGCAGGGCGATCTGTTCCCGTTCGAACACCCGGGCGCGCCGGTCGGCGGCGAACAGCACCCCGATGACGTTCGGTCCCAGCGTCAGGGGCACTCCGAGGATCGCCACCAGCCCTTCGTCGCGCACTCCGGCGTCGATGGCCGCCGTGTGCCGGAAGCGGTCGTCTCGGAAGTAGTCGTCGGTGACGTACGGACGGGCGGTCTGGGCGACCAGACCGCCGAGCCCCTCGCCCATCCCGAGGCGCAGTTGCTGGAAGCGGGCGGCGACGGAGCCTTCGGTGACCCGCATGTAGGTGTCGCCCCTGGCGGGGTCGTTGAGGCTCAGGTAGGCCACGTCGGTGCCGAGCAGGGAGCGGGCCCGTTGCACGATCGCCTGCAGCACGGCGTCCACGTCGCGTAGGCCGGCGAGGTCGTGGGCCGTCTCGAACAGCGCCGACAGCTCGGCCTCGCGGCGACGCCGGCCCTCCAGTTCCGCGCGGACCCGCAGCGCGAGCAGCCGGGCGTGTTCGAGCGCCGCGATCCGTTCGTCCGGCGCCCTCTCGGCGCGGGCGAGCAGCACCGGCCGGTCGTAGGCCTCGGCGGCCGCGCCGCGGGCGAGCAGTTCGAGGAACGGCGCGTCGGCGTCGTGGGCGGTGACGCCGGGGGCCGTGACGGCGCCGTGCAGGTGATCGCGGGACATGTGCACAGGATTCCTCATCGCCCGGCCGGCCCGTCAGCCCTGTGGACAACTTTGCCTGCGGCGTCGGCCGGGCCGTTCAGTGGGCGGTCCAGCCGCCGTCGAGGACGAGCGAGGCCCCCGTCACGAAGGAGGCCTGGGGGCCGCACAGGTAGGCGACGGCCTCGGCGACCTCCTCCGGTTCGATGAGCCGTTTGACGGCGCTGTCGCGCAGCAGGACCTCGGCCAGCACACGCTCCTCGGGAATGCCGTGCGTCCGCGCCTGGTCGGCGAGCTGGCGTTCGACGAGCGGGGTGCGTACATAGGCGGGGTTGACGCAGTTGGAGGTCACGCCGTGGGGCGCGCCTTCGAGGGCGGCGGTCTTGGACAGTCCTTCGAGTCCGTGCTTTGCCGCCACGTACGCCGACTTGTAGGCGGAGGCCCGCAGCCCGTGGACGGACGACACGTTGACGATGCGGCCCCAGCCCTGTCCGTACATGTGGGGCAGGGCGCCGCGGATGAGCCGGAAGGGCGCCTCCAGCATCACGGTGAGCACCGTGTGGAAGACGTCGGGCGGGAAGTCCTCCAGGGGAGCCACCCGTTGCAGTCCGGCGTTGTTGACCAGGACGTCGGTCCCGGCGGCGGCCTGCTCGGCGGCGTCCAGGTCGGTGAGGTCCAGGGCGTACGGCTCGACCGATCCGGGCAGTCCGACGGCGCTCTCGGTGAGCGTCGTCAGACCGGCCTCGTCCCGGTCGACGGCCCGGACCTTGGCTCCGGCCGCCGCGAGCCGCAGCGCACAGGCGCGTCCGATGCCGCCGGCGGCGCCGGTGACGAGGGCGGTGCGGCCTCCGAGGTCGAGTGAGGGGGCGGCGGGGCCGAAGGCGGTGACCTGGGACGAAGTCATGCCTCGACCCTAGGCAGAGCCGGACCCCGGCCCCATGTGGTCGTCGCCCATAGTCGGCTCGGAAGCGGTGGTCTCGAACCATGTGGGTTCGTCGGAGAGCGCCTGCTTGATGCGGAACACCTGCCGCTCGTGCATCGGCGGCAGGGCGTCCAGCGCGAACCAGCCGACGGCGACGGACTCGTCGTCGTTGACCCGCGCCTCGCCGCCGACGGCCCGGCAGCGGAAGGTGACGTCCATGAACTGGCAGCGGTCGCCGTTCGGGTACTCCACCCGCCTTCCCGCGCGCACCAGGACGACGCGCTCGGGAACGCAGTGCACGCCCGCCTCCTCGTAGACCTCCCGCACCGCGCAGTCGGCGGGTTGTTCGCCGGGGTCCGGGATGCCGCTGATCACGGTCCACTGACGGTTGTCCGCGCGCTGTCCCAGCAGCACCCGCCCCAGGTCGTCGAAGACGACGGCGCTGACGCCGGGAAGCCAGAGCAGGTGGTGCCCGGCAGAGGCCCGGATCTCGGTGATGAAGTCAGGAGTCGGCATGGCCCGAGCCTAACGGGCGACCTGGCGCGCTGATCAGCTCGTGGTGTTCCGCCGGGCCCGCACCGCGACGCCGGTCGCCCATCCCGCACCGGCCGCCGCGACGAGCACCAGGAGCATCTCGGGCAGGATCCCCAGCTTCGTGGCAGGCGTCTCCGAGGAGCGCAGGGGCACCTTCTGCACCAGGGAGTCCGCAACGAACATGCCGGTCTTCTGGGTGATCTCGCCGTCCGGCATGATGATCGCGCTGACCCCGCTGGTCACGGGCACCGTGACGGTCCGGCTGTGCTCGACCGCGCGGACGCGGGACATGGCGAGCTGCTGGTAGGTCATCTCGCTGCGGTCGAAGGTGGCGTTGTTGCTGGGCACCGAGATCAGCTGTGCGCCGTCGGTGACCTCGGAGCGCACGGCCCAGTCGAAGGCGGCCTCGTAGCAGGTGACCAGGCCGACCTTGGCCGGGTCCATGGCGAACACGCCCGGCTTGGTGCCCCGGCTGAAGTCCTGGCGGACCATCGACGTCCAGTCGCTGTTGATCGCTCCGATGAGGGAACGCAGCGGAAGGTACTCGCCGAACGGCTGCACCTGGCGTTTGTCGTAGGTCTGGGTGGGTCCCTTCGCCGGGTCCCACAGAATCTGCTCGTTGTAGAGCCTGCCGTCGCGTCGGACGACTCCGCCGACCGAGATGGGCACGCCGATCGCCTTGGCCGCCCGGTCGATGACGACGGCGGCGTCGGCGTTGGCGAAGGGGTCGATGTCGGAGGAGTTCTCGGGCCACAGCACGAAGTCGGGCCGGGCCTTCTTGCCCGCCTCGACCTCGGCGGCCAGCCGCTCGGTCTCGCGCGCGTGGTAGTCGAGCACGGCCCGGCGCTGTGCGTTGAACTCCAGGCCGAGCCGGGGGACGTTGCCCTGAATGACGGCGACCGTCGCGGTGCCGTCCTCGGCCTTGTCGCTGACCAGGGTGCGGGAGGCCACGGCCGCGACGACGGGGACGGCCATGCTGAGCAGGGCGACCGCGGCCGCCGACCGCCGCACCTCGCCCGAGCGCCGCCGGATCAGGATCAGACGCACGAGCTCGCAGAGGCCGAACCCGCACAGGACGACCGCGAAGCCGAGCACGGGGGTGCCGCCGAGCGCGGCGAGGGGCAGGAAGACGCCGTCCGCCTGGCCGAAGGCGATCTTGCCCCAGGGGAAGCCGCCGAACGGCGCCCGCGCGCGTGCCGCCTCGCCGGTGATCCAGAGCGCCGCCGCCCACACCGGCCAGGCCGGGAGCCTGGAGACGGCGGCGACGCCCACGCCGACCAGCGCGACGAAGACCGCCTCGATGGCCACCAGGGCGAGCCAGGGGCCGGGGCCGACCTCCACACCGGTCCACACCAGCAGCGGCAGCAGGAATCCGAGGCCGAAGAGGTAGCCGAGGCCGAAGGCCGCCTTCCAGCCGCGCCCGCGCAGTACCCAGCCGAGGACGGCGAAGGCCGGCAGCGCCAGCCACCACAGGGTGCGCGGCGGGAAGCTGACGTAGAGCAGCACTCCGGAGAGCGCCGCGGCGGCGGCCGGGACGAGACGCAGGAGCCGCGCGCCGCGGGAGACGGGCGCGGTCGGGGGCTCCAGCTGGTCCGGCTGGCCCACGGAAGTTGCGGTGACGGTCACTCCGGGAGTGTACGGCGGGCGACCTTTTGGCCGACAGCGCGGTCTGAGGGGCGGACCTCCCGTCGCCAGGCCGCCCGAGGACGCGCCGCGCGCGGGCCGTCAGTGTGCCGCGCCCGCGGCGGCCGTGCGCAGCCGGTCCCTGATGACGCGGACGGCCGACTCCGCGTCGTCCACGGTGATCGTGAAGGTGTGTCCGTCCCAGAGCCTCAGCACCACGCCCTCGCCCCGGCGCACGACGACCGCGGTCCCCTTCTCCGGCCGCCAGCGATAGCCCCAGCCGCCCCAGTGGCGTGGGGTGACGAGGGGCTCGAAGTCGGCGCCGGCGACATGGGCCAGCGGGATACGGCGGCGCGGGAGGCCGATGTGGCCGCAGCGCACTTCGAGGCACTCCCCGTCGAGTTTCAGGTCGACGTGGACGAAGGCGAGCGTGCCGAAGAGGACCAGCAGACCGGCGGCGATGCAGCCCACGACGGACATGGCGAGAGGAGCGGTGCCGGACGTCCACGCGGAGTCGACGGCGAGCTCCACGCCGAGCGCCATGAAGGCGGCCCCGACGAGGGCGAGCAGCCATTGGACGCGGTTGGTGGCCCGGCCGGTCCAGATGTCGGGATGGTGTACGTCGCTATGCGGGACGTCGGGAGGCGGGGTGCTCTCGTCGTGGGGGTGGTCCCTCATATCCACGAGGTTACTCAGGTTTCGCTGCGCCGGTAGCACGTGGCGCAGGGTGACTGCTCCGCCCGGCGGGCCGCCCGGGACGCTTCGATCAGCGGACGGGAGGATCGATCACCTGACGGGGGCGACGGCCTGGAGCAGGCGGCCTTCGGCGTAGGCCAGGGCGGACGCGGGGAGGTCGCCCAGGCGGCCGCTGAGGATGACCGTCACGGTGCCGAGCGTCGCCGTCTCGGGTTCGGGACGGGCGCCTGTCCTGCGCAGCGCCTGCGCGGCCACGGCGCCGGCGGACCCGTGCAGGACCGGCGCGGGACGCCCGGGAGCGCGCACGGCGGCACGGATGCGGTCGGCGACCAGCTCGTAGTGGGTGCAGCCCAGGACGACCGTCGTCACCTCGTCGGGGGTGAGCGCGGCGGCCGCGGCGACCGCGGCGTCGATCGCCGCCTCGTCCGCGTGCTCCACCGCCTCGGCCAGCCCCCGGCAGGGCACCTCGGCGACGGCGACGCCGTCGGCGAAGTCCTCGATCAGGCCCCGCTGGTAGGGGCTGCCCGTGGTGGCGGGCGTGGCCCAGATGGCGACGGGGCCGCCGCCGGCCGCGGCGGGCTTGATCGCGGGGACGGTCCCGATCACCGGGACAGCTGGTTCGAGGAGTGCCCGCAGGGCCGGCAGGGCGTGCACGCTGGCCGTGTTGCAGCCGACGATCAGGGCGTCGGGCCGGTGGGCCGCGGCGGCCTCGGCGACGGCCACGGCCCGCTCGGTGAGGTCCTGCGGGGTGCGCGGTCCCCAGGGCATGCCGTCGGGGTCGAGGGAGAGCACGAGATCGGCGTCGGGCCGCAGGCGTCGTACCGCGGCGGTGGCTGCCAGCAGGCCGATTCCGGAGTCCATGAGCGCGATCTTCACCCGGCCACCATAGACGATGTGCCCGTACGGCACGGCCGGGTGGGGCAGACTGCGCGCGTGAGCGCCGTCGTGTGGATCGCCGCCGTTTCCCTGGCCGCCTGGCTGTGGCTCTTGCTCTGTCAGGGCTTCTTCTGGCGCACGGACGTCAGGCTGCCCCCGCGCACGGCGCCCCGCCGATGGCCCTCGGTCTGCGTCGTCGTGCCCGCGCGCGACGAGGCCGCCGTGCTGCCCGCGAGCCTGCCCACCCTGCTCGCGCAGGACTATCCGGGCCGGGCGGAGATCTTCCTCGTCGACGACGGCAGCGGCGACGGCACGGCGGACGTGGCGAGGGCCCTCGCCCGCCGGCAGGGCGGACTCCCGCTCACCGTGGCCTCGCCCGGCGAGCCGCCCGCGGGCTGGACCGGGAAGCTGTGGGCGGTCCGTCAGGGGATCGCGCTGGCACGCGCGCGTGAGCCCGAGTACCTCCTCCTCACGGACGCCGACATCGCGCATGCGCCCGGCAGTCTGCGCGAGCTGGTGGCGGCCGCGCACACCGGCGGTTTCGACGTCGTCTCCCAGATGGCACGGCTGCGGGTGTCGAGCCGGTGGGAGCGGCTGGTGGTGCCGGCCTTCGTCTACTTCTTCGCGCAGCTCTACCCCTTCCGCCGGATCGGCCGGCGCGGTTCGCGCACGGCGGCCGCGGCGGGCGGCTGCGTGCTGCTGCGCGGCGACGCGGCCGAGCGGGCGCGGATCCCCGACGCGATCCGGCACGCCGTCATCGACGACGTGGCGCTCGCGCGGGCCGTGAAGGGCGGCGGCGGTCACATCTGGCTGGGACTGGCCGTCCACGTGGACAGCGTGCGCCCGTACCCCCGGCTGCACGACCTCTGGCGGATGGTCTCGCGCAGCGCCTACGCGCAGCTGCGGCACCGACCGCTCCTGCTGGCCGGCACGGTGCTCGGCCTGGTCCTGGTGTACCTGGTACCGCCGCTCGCCCTCCTGTGCGGGCTCGCCGTCGGCAGCGCGCCGGCCGCGGTGTGCGGCGGTCTGGCGTGGCTGGTCATGACGGGGACGTACATGCCGATGCTCCGCTACTACCGGCAGCCGGCGTGGCTCGCTCCTCTGCTGCCGTTGACCGCGTTCCTCTACCTGCTGATGACGGTCGACTCCGCGGTGCAGCACTACCGGGGGCGCGGTGCGGCCTGGAAGGGTCGCACCTACGCGCGTCCGGACGCCGTCGCCGACGAGAGCTGAGCCTTCGCGGGCCGTCTCGGGCCCTCGCGGGCGCGGGGCCGGTCCTACTTACGGCCCGGTGTCCAGTTCATGCCCCACCCGTAGGCGTGGTCGACGGTCCGCTGCGGACTCACGCCGCGCTCCGGCACGAGGTAGCGGGCCTCGCGCTGGACGACGAGGTCGCCGCCGTGGTTGGTGATGAGCGCGAGCGCGCAGACGGTGGAGGGAACCGTGCACTCGTCCAGCGAGAAGTCGATCGGCGCGCCGTACTGGGGTCGGAGCGTGACCGTGGCGTGCAGGTCGGCGAAGGAGCGGGCGCCCTCGTAGATGGTGACGAACACCAGGATGCGCCGGAGGTCGTTCCTGCGGTCGAGGTTGACGGTGAGGTTCTCGCCGCTCGACACCGCTCCCGTGCGGTCGTCGCCGTCGAGATGGATGTACGGCGGCTGGTGCAAGGAGCCGAAGGCGTTGCCGAGGGCCTGGACGACGCCCTTGCGGCCGTCGGCGAGTTCGAACAGGGCGCACAGGTCGAGGTCGAGGTCGTTGTGCAGGGCGACCGCGCGGCCGCGCTTGCCGCCCCACCCCGAGAACTGCTTGCGCACCTCCCAGTTGAGGTTGACGCCCAGGGTGCCGGAGGTGCCGCCCTGCTTGGTCAGCGACACGGAGGGGGCGGCCTTGGTGAGCGTCACCTTGGTCAGCCGCACCGGAGCGGCGGGCGGGGCCGGCGGCGGAGGCGGGGTCTGGTGGACGGGCGGGGGGACCGTGGCCGGGAAGGCGGGCAGCGTCGGCGACGGGGGCGGAGGCGTCGCCGCGGGAGGCGCTGCGGGCGGGGCGGGGGTCGCGGTGCGTTGCGGCTCGTCGACGGTGATGCCGAAGTCCGTGGCGAGTCCCTCGAGGCCGCTGCCGTACCCCTGGCCGACGGCCCGGAACTTCCAGGCGCCCTGGCGTCGGTAGAACTCGCCCAGCACGAAGGCCGTCTCGACCGTGGCGCCGGTGCTGTCGAACCGTGCCACGACGGTGTCCTGCGCGGCGTCCCGCACCTCGATGTAGAGGTCGGGGACCCGGCCGAACGAGCCGCCGTCCGCCGAAGCGGCCACGACGACGGTCTCGACGGCGGGCTCCACGCGCGCGAGGTCGACGAGCAGGCTGTCGGTCGTCCGTCCGCCGGCGTCGCGCTTGCCCTCGTGGCGGACCGCGCCGGAGGAATGGGCGGGCTGGTTGTAGAAGACGAAGTCGGAGTCGGAACGGACCTTTCCCCCCACGAGGACCAGTGCCGACGCGTCCACGTCCGGAACGCCGGGTCCCTGGCGCCAGCCCAGCTCGACCCGCAGTGCCGTGGTCGGCACCGGAGCATTGGAGCCCTTCGGCATGGGCATGTAGGCCCCCATCGTCAGTCGGTGCGCCGGGCGGCGCGCCGGCACTTCTCGGGTTGTCTACCCGTCAACCTATTGCGCGGCACGACTCACGCCCACCGGGAGCGCGGGAACGGCCCCGGCGGACCGCGGGTAACCCGCTCGGAACTCGGGCTTTACACGATCTACGTAGCGTTTGCCGCCCTTTTCTCCCAAGTTCAGTCGCATTGAGGATCCAAGGGCACTGCCGACACGGAAATCAACCCTCTTATCGGTCTCCCCAACCAGCACATCGTGGGCTTAACTTATGTGCCATGACCTCCCCCCGCTCCACCTATGGCGGCGGCTACTACTCCGCCTCCTTCCCGGACACCCCGATCTACGACTCGCTCGTCGCCGAGCGGGGCACCCCGCAGATCGCCCCGATCCGGGTTCCCGCCGCGTACGACATGGGCGCGAGCCATCTCCCCGCGCTCCCCTCGGCCCTCCCCGCGCTCCCGGCGGGCCCGTCCCAGGTCTCCTACGGCTATCCGCAGGCCCAGCAGCCCTCACCGCTGCAGCAGGCCCCGGCGGCGTACATCCCGCCGCAGGCCGGCCCTCCGCGCGGCTACCCGGGTCCGCAGGCGCAGCAGCAGATGCGCCCCGCCGCCCCCTCCGGCTACGAGGCGATGCGGCCCGCCGCGCCCCGCCCGGCCGCACCCCAGTACCAGGACCCGTACAACAACCAGCAGTACCGGGGTTACTGAACCGCCGGGGGTTACTGAACCGCCCCGGGGTCTTCGCCGCCTGGCAGGATGACTCCATGGGGAATGCGGAACTGCTGTCGATACACGTCCATCCGGTCAAGGCGTTGCGGGGACAGGCGCCCCGTGAGGCCCTCGTGGAGCCCTGGGGGCTGGCCGGAGACCGACGATGGGCGCTGATCGACGACGGGGGAAAGGTCGTCACCCAACGCCGGCAGCCGCGCCTCGCACTGGCCGCCGCCGAGCTCGCGCCCGGCGGCGGCGTTCGTCTGTCCGCGCCCGGTCTCGAACCGCTGACCGTGCCGGTTCCCGAGCCCGTCGCCACCGTGTCCATGGAGCTCTTCGGCGACAAGGTGGAGGCGGTCCTCGCCGACGCCGAGGCGCACCGCTGGTGCAGTGCCCACGTCGGCGCGGACGTGCGACTGGTGCACATGGACGACCCGTCGGTCCGCAGGCCGGTCGATCCTGAGTACGCCCTGCCTGGCGAGACCGTCTCCTTCGCCGACGGCTATCCGCTGCTGGTCGTCTCGGCCGCCTCCCTCGACGCCCTCAACTCCCTGATCGAACAGGGTGACCACCCCGGGGAGGGACCGCTGCCGATGAACCGTTTCCGGCCCAGCCTGGTCGTGACGGGCACCGAACCCTGGGCCGAGGACGACTGGTCACGCCTGCTCGTGGGCGACGTCGGGTTCCGGGTGGCCAAGCCCTGCGGCCGGTGTGTGGTGACCACCACCGACCAGGACACCGCAGGCCGCGGCAGGGAGCCCCTGGCCACCCTGGGCCGGCACCGGCGCCTCGGCGGCAAGCTGGTCTTCGGGCAGAACCTGGTCCCCCTTTCCCGCGGCACGGTCAGGGTCGGCGATCCGGTGCGCGTCCTCGCGTAGTTCCCGCCGCGGCCGGCGACCGGGGCGGCCCTCGGGAACCACCGCACGGCTGCGGAGCGTTGGCATTGCGTGAGAAGTTCATGAGAGGTCCCGGGGCCGTGGTGACGTCGCTCTCCTTCACCGCGCCCACGCGTGAACTCACTCCGACGGGAGTTGCCACGGAGCGGGAAGGGGGTGGGGACGGTGCGAGCGATCGGCGGAGTCTGGCGCTGGCGGCACAACCCGCTGCGCCGGCGAACGGATCTGGCGGAGGCCTGGGTGGCACTGTCCGCCCTGCTCCTGATCTGCCTCGTCGCGCCCGTGGTGGGCTCCCTCGTCGGCGGCGCGGCGCAGGGCGTCCTGCAGCAGTCGGTCCGCGAGCAGCACGAGTCCCGCCACGAGGTGACGGCCACGGTGGTGCGTCGAGCGGCCGGCTCGTCGCTGGAGGCCGATCCCGAGACGGACACCGGCCGCGAGGCACGCACCAGAGTCGTCGCGGCCTGGACGGCCCCGGACGGCACCGCGCGGCACGGCACCGTCCTGTCCGGCCTCAACTCCCCGCACGGCGGCGACCGTTTCGGGATATGGACGGACGTACACGGCCGTCCGGTGCCCCGCCCGCTGGACTCCGTCAGGGCGACGACGCACGCCGTGCTGGCCGGTCTCGGCGCGGCCCTGCTGACCGCGGGCGCCGTCGAGGGCGGACGGCGGGTGATCGTGTGGCGCATGGTCCGCCGCCGGTACGCCCGTTGGGACCAGGCCTGGGACCGGGCAGGTCCGGACTGGGGGCGCACAGGCGCCGGTAGTTGACGGCCTTCCCGCTCTGGTCAACCCAGCACCCGCGCGCACGCTACGGTGGTCCGGCCGAACCATTCGGCATCACAGCGCGTACCACGAGGTGGGGGCACAGCAACGCCATGGCACAGGGCACGGTCCAGGTGACGCACACCGGCACATCGCGGTGGCGGCGCCGCACGGGTGAGTACGCATCGCTCGCCGCCGCCCTGGAGGCCGCGGCCGAGGGCGACGTCCTCACCATCGCTCCCGGCACCTACCGGGAGAACCTCGTCGTGGAGCGGTCGGTGACCCTGCGCGGCCCCGAGGGCTCCCCCGGCTCGGTCCGCCTGGCTCCCGCGGACGGCGTGCCGCTGACCGTGCGCGCCTCGGCGGTGATCCAGGACCTGCACGTGGAGGGCCAGGACGCCGCGTCGCCCGCGGTGCTCGTCGAGGAGGGCGCCCCGGAGCTGCTGGACCTGCGGATCGTCACGCGGTCCTCGGCCGGGGTCGAGGTGCGCGGCGGCGCCCGCCCGACGGTGCGGCGGTGCACGGTCGACAATCCGGCCGGCATCGGCATCGCCGTGGTCGACGGCGGCGGCGGTGTCTTCGAGGAGTGCGAGATCGTCGCTGCCGGGCAGGCCGGCGTGGCCGTGCGCGGGGGCGCCCATCCCCGGCTGGAGCGCTGCCGGGTGCACCACGCCTCGGGCGCGGGACTGAGCGCGACCGGCGACAACTCGGCGCTGGAGGCGGTGGGCTGCGAGATCTACGAGATCCGGGGAAGCGGGGTCCAGGTCACCTCCCGGGCCACCGCGCACCTCACCGACTGCGACGTGCACCGCACGACCGCCGACGGCGTCACCCTCGACACGGACGCCGTGCTCACCCTTGCCGACTGCCGTATCCACGAGATCCCGGAGAACGCGGTCGACCTGCGCTCACGCTCCGTGCTGACGCTGACGCGCACGACGGTGCGTCAGTTCGGCCGCAACGGGCTGTCGGTGTGGGACCCGGGCACGCGCGTGGACGCCAACCAGTGCGAGATCTTCGACAGCACCGGCGACTACCCGGCCGTCTGGGTCAGCGACGGCGCCACGGCCGTGCTGGACTCCTGCCGGGTGCACGACGTGCCGGACGCTCTCTTCGTCCTGGACCGCGGCTCGCGCGCGGACGTCGTCGACAGCGACCTCTTCCAGGTGCGCAACACGGCCGTGTCGGTGAGCGACGGAGCGACGGCCCAGCTCGACGACTGCCGCATCCGGGACGCGGCGACGGGCGCGTGGTTCCGCGACCACGGCAGCGGCGGCACCCTCGCCAACTGCACCGTGGACGCCACGCAGACCGGCGTGATCGTCACCAAGGGCGCCGACCCCACCGTGGAGCGCTGCACGGTCGACTCCCCCGCCGAGGCCGGGTTCTATGTGTCGGCCGGCGGCCGGGGCAGCTTCCTGAACTGCCGGGTGACCAACAGCGGCGGCTACGGTTTCCACGTGATAGACGGCAGTCGCACGACGCTGCGCAAGTGCCGTACAGAGCGCTGCGCGCGAGGCGGCTACGAGTTCGCGGACGCCGGCGCGGACGCCGCGTCCGGTTCCGGGCCCGTGGTCGAGGACTGCAGCAGCGACGAGAGCGCGGGCGTGCGCACCCCGGGCCTGCCGGCGGCGTTGGAGGCGGCTGTGCAGACGACCGCCCAGTCGCCGGGGCTCCTCGGCATGATCCCCGAGCAGCGGGCCACCGCGCCGGAGCCGCAGCAGCTCGAGGGCGGACCGGGCACGTCGGTGCGGGACTCCCAGGACGTGCTCGGCGAACTGGACGCGCTGGTGGGCCTGGAGAGCGTGAAGCGGGAGGTGCGGGCGCTCATCGACATGATCGAGGTGGGCCGGCGCCGTCAGCAGGCGGGGCTCAAGGCCGCGTCCGTCAAGCGGCATCTCGTCTTCACGGGCTCCCCGGGCACCGGCAAGACGACGGTCGCGCGTCTCTACGGCGAGATCCTCGCCGCGCTCGACGTCCTGGAGAAGGGACACCTGGTCGAGGTGTCCCGCGTCGACCTGGTCGGCGAGCACATCGGCTCCACGGCGATCCGCACCCAGGAGGCCTTCCAACGGGCGCACGGCGGGGTGCTGTTCATCGACGAGGCGTACGCGCTGTCGCCGGAGGACGCCGGCCGGGACTTCGGCAAGGAGGCCATCGACACCCTCGTCAAGCTGATGGAGGACCACCGGGACTCCGTCGTCGTGATCGTGGCGGGGTACACGGCGGAGATGGAGCGGTTCCTGTCGGTCAACCCCGGTGTGGCGTCCCGTTTCTCACGGACGATCACCTTCGGCGACTACGGTCCCGGCGAACTGCTGCGGATCGTGGAGCAGCAGGCGGAGGAGCACGAGTACCGGCTCGGCCCGAGCACCGCGGACGCCCTGCTGAAGTACTTCACGGAGCTCCCGAAGGGCCCGGCCTTCGGCAACGGACGCACCGCGCGCCAGACCTTCGAGGCGATGGTGGAGCGGCACGCGAGCCGGGTCGCGCAGGTGACCGAGCCGACCAAGGACGACCTGACGCTGCTGTACGCGGAGGACCTGCCCGAGCTGCCCTGACCGGCTCGCCTCGCCCCGTTCACGCGCGCTGCACCGGGACCTGGGACCGCAACCGCCCCAGCAGCAGCTCGCGTTCCTCCGCGAACGCGGGGTCCGCCTGGTAGTCGGAGTGGCCGAGGACGGGGGCGGGCAACGGGTGTCCGGCGTCCCGGCCGTACGCCAGCGGGTCCGCGAGGGGCGGACGGTCGACCTGCGGTCCGCGATGTTCACCGGACAGCCGGACCGGGCCGCCGATGGGGTCGGTGAGCCGGTGGAGATTGCGCCAGCAGGCGATGTCCTCGTGCAGCGCCGCGAGCGCGGCCGGGCCGAAGTGGGCCGGGAACCAGCGGCCGTAGAGGCGCTCGATCGGGGAGCCGTAGGTGAGCAGGGCGACCCGCTTGCGGTCGGAGGGCTTGAGCTGCCAGGCCGCGGCGGCCGCGAGGACGCTGCCCTGGGAGTGGCCGGAGATGACCAGGCGGCCGCCGGTGGCACGGGTCCAGGTGGCCACCCGCCACGTCAGGTCGGGCACCGCGCGCTCGGCGTAGCAGGGCGGGGCGAACGGGTGCGCGGCCCGGGGCCAGAAGGTGCCGACGTCCCAGAGGATGCCGATGGTGCGCCGTGCCGAGGCGTCCTTGTAGGCGCGCCGGCCCCAGGTGACGAACAGGACGAAGCCGAGTCCGATGAGCCAGGATCCCAGCGCCTGCGCGGCCTGCGCCGCGCCGTGCACGAAGGGCTGCGCCGATTCCGCCGCCCGGGCCGGTGTCCTGCCGGTGCCGAGGGCGCCGACGACGGCTCCCGCGCCGAGCAGCAGCGTCGCGGTGGAGACGACGGCGACGAGGAGCGGGCAGCGGTCGGTGAGGGCGGCCATGGCGCGGGCCCGGGCGATCCGGCGGGTTCGGGCGGGGTCGCCGTGCTCCAGCCCGTAGTCCTGGAGCACCTGGGCCTGCTCCGCCCGGGTGAGCAGCCAGGTCTGCCGGCCGAGCAGTCCGCACAGCACCAGCAGGACGACGAGCAGCACGGGGATCACGGACGCCTGCCAGGTCAGCACCACCGGGGGGCCGTCGAGGCCGGTCCCGGTGCCGTCCAGCCAGTCCGACACCCGCTGAGCGACGCCTCCGGACATCACCCCGCCCAGCGCGCAGGCCAGCATCGCGACGGCGGGCCCGCCGAGCCCGTGCAGCGCGCAGCGCTCCAGCCAGGCGACGGCGCTCCCTTCGGGGCCCGCCACGTTCCGCCCCGCGGCGTCGTCGCCGGGCGGTTCCGGGTCGGCGGGCCGTGCCCCTTCGGGCGGGCCGGCCGCGGCCGGGCCCGCCTCGCGGGGCGCCGCGGCCTCTCGCAGGACGACGGCGAGCGGGCCGGGGTCACGGGACAGGGACACCCCGCGCAGGCCGACGCCGGTCCCTTCCGGGGCGTCCGCACCGGCAGCGGGTGTTCCGGGGGCGGTCGCCGGACCGCGGCGCGCCGCGGTCGCGCGCTCCTGCGGGCAGCGGTGCAGCAGGCGGGCGACGACCGCGAGCGCGACGACCAGCGCACCCTGCGCGAGGGCGAGCGCGCCGAAGGCGGCGTCGCCCGGCAGGCGGCCGTCGGAGTGCCAGCCGGGCCGCTCCCATCCGGCGTACACCAGCGTGAGGGCGAGCAGGACGAGGGCGGCCGACGGCATCCGGTGCACCAGGTGGGCGTCGAGGCGGCGGTCGAGCCGGTGTTCGCTGCGGCCCCGGCGGCACACCACCCATACCGTGGCCAGCGCGCCCGCGATCAGGGAGGCCTCCAGCAGCCGGCCCAGGCCGTCGAGGAGGGCCGGGCCGCCGGCGGCCCGGTCCTGGCGCACGGCCGCGGCGCCGACCGCCGCGGCCACCGTCAGCAGGCCCGCGGCCGTGTGCGCCGCGCGCAGGCGCGCCACCAGGCGGCGGCCGTACCAGAAGCCGGGCCGGCTGAGCGCGGTGTGTCCGGGACCGTCCTCCGGTTCGGACACGTGATCGAGGGGTTCCTGGGACTCGTAGGCCCGCCAGGTGCGGTGGGAGAGGTACCAGAGAAGGCCGACGAGCGCGGTCGGGACCAGGGCCGCGAGGGCCAGCCGGCGGCCCGGCCGGCTCCACCAGCCGTCGTTCGAGGCCGTCGGCGACAGAAAGCCCAGCCAGGAGTGACGGCTCGCGCAGGCGGGCGTGCCCGCGCACTGCCAGGCGGTCAGGTCGAGGGCGACCTCGCAGGCGGCGGCGACGAGCAGCACCGTCAGGCTCAGTGCCGCCAGCCGCACCAGCAGGCCGTACAGGCGCACCGCGCGGACGCGTTCGCGCGCGGCGGGGCGCATCCAGTGGGCGAGGTTGACGACCATGAACGGCAGCAGCAACAGCCACAGGGCGCGCGTGCCGTTGCCGGAGGTGAGGTCGGACCAGACGTAGGCCTCGGGAACGGGTGCGTCGCGGCGGTGGCCGTCGGCGGGACCGGTGTCCGCGGTCACGTCGTCGGCCCGCCGGTAGACGGCCGCCGTGTCGTCACCGGTGATCCGCGTGGTGCGCGGATCGTTCAGCATCTTCTCGGGCGTGGCGCCGCCCACGCCGTGGACCAGGAGTTCCAGGGCGGCTCCGCCTGCAGCAGCACGTTTCACTGTTGGCACTTCCCCCGTGACACGCCGTCGACATGTGTCCGTGCGGGCATAAGGATCGCCGCTCGGGGGGCGTGATACACCTCCCGTCACGGAATCTCCCCGCGCCGGGCGACGGACGCGCGCGGGCGGAGAGGGGACACCGTGTGTGACGTGACCGCGACGGGGTGGTGGCACAGTGGTGAGCGGGCCGTGCGAGGATGGGACGCCCGCACACCTGCGTCGGCCGTCACGGCCACGTCGGAGCAGGTGAGCGGGCCTGTAGGACGCCATGAGGGAAAGGACCGGAGCGTACGTGAGTGAGAATCAGAACCTCCTCGCGGAGCAGCGCCGCGCCCTCATCCTGGACGAGGTTCGTCGCCGTGGCGGTGTCCGGGTCAATGAGCTGACCCGCAAGCTCGGCGTGTCGGACATGACGGTGCGCCGCGATCTGGACGCGCTGGCGCGCCAGGGCGTGCTGGAGAAGGTGCACGGCGGCGCGGTGCCCGTCATGGAGGCGAGCACGCACGAGCCGGGCTTCGAGGCGAAGTCGGGCCTGGAGCTGACCGCCAAGGAGGACATCGCGAAGGCCGCGGCGCAGCTCGTCACCCCGGGCAGCGCGATCGCGCTGTCGGGCGGGACGACGACCTACGCGCTGGCGCATCATCTGGTGGATCTGCCGGATCTGACGGTGGTCACCAACTCGGTGCGGGTGGCGGACGTCTTCCACGGGGCGCAGCGCACCTCGGGGCCGCGGCAGGGCGCGGCCACGGTCGTGCTGACCGGCGGGGTGCGCACGCCCTCGGACTCGCTGGTGGGTCCGGTGGCCGACCAGGCCATCGCGGCGCTCCACTTCGACGTCCTGTTCCTCGGTGTGCACGGCATATCGGCGGAGGCCGGGCTGTCGACGCCGAACCTCGCGGAGGCCGAGACCAACCGGCGTCTGGTGCAGTCGGCGCGGCGGGTCGTGGTGGTCGCGGACCACACCAAGTGGGGTGTGGTGGGGCTGAGTTCGTTCGCCGCGCTGGAGCAGGTGGACACCCTGGTGACAGACGCGGGGCTGCCGGGCGCGGCGCGCGCGGAGATCTCCGAGCACCTGCGACGCCTGGTGGTCGCGGGCGAGCCCGACGAGGATGCAGACATCTGACGGGGCCGCGGCTAAGGTGACCCACCCGTCGAGCAAGGGGGTTGGTCGTCGCCATGGCCCGTCGTCTGCGCCCGGAAGGGCTCGAGTTCGCCGACAGCGCTCCGGTGCGCATGTCCTTCGTCCAGGAGGTCGCCGCTGCCCCGGAACGGGTCTACCGGGCCCTCGCTGACGACGTCCGCGACTGGCCCGAGTGGTTCCCGGCCGTGACCGCGGTCCAGCCGCTCGACGGGGACGCGGGGCGCGACGTACGTCTGTGGGGCGGTGCCCGGTTCCGGGAGACCGTGCTCGCGGCGAAGCCGCCCGAGGTGTACGCCTATCGCGTGGACGTCACCAACGTGCCGGGGGTGCGGGCGCTCGTCGAGGAGTGGCGGCTGACGCCCGCGGGCGCCGGCACGCGGGTGCGGTGGACTTTCGCGACGGACGGGACGGCCGTCTTCCGGGGCGTGGCGCGACTGGCCCGGCCGGGTCTGGGGCGGTCCTTCCGGCAGGCCGTCGGCGCCCTGGACCGGAGGCTCGCGACGTGAGGGCCGGCCGGGGCGTCACAGGCCGGGTGTCACCGCGGCCACACGCCGGTGGCCAGCAGTGACTCGATCGCGGCCGTGTAGGGGGCGATGTCCAGGCCCTGTTCGGCGAGCCAGGCGTCGGAGTAGTACTTGTCGAGATAGCGGTCGCCCGGGTCGCACAGCAGGGTGACCACGCTGCCCTGACGGCCGTCAGCCACCATCTCGGCGACGATCTTGAGCGCGCTCCACAGTCCGGTGCCCGTGGAGCCGCCCGCCTTGCGGCCGATGGCCTGTTCCAACGCGCGCACGGCGGCGACGCTGGCCGCGTCCGGGACCTTCATCATCCGGTCGACGGCGCCCGGCACGAAGCTGGGTTCCATGCGAGGCCGGCCGATGCCCTCGATGCGGGAGCCGCAGTCGCAGGTGACGTCCGGATCGCCGGTGGTCCAGCCTTCGAAGAAGCACGAGTTCTCCGGATCGGCGACGCAGACGCGGGTGTCGCGCCGCGTGTAGTGGATGTAGCGCGCGAGGGTCGCGGAGGTGCCGCCGGTGCCGGCCGTGGCGACGATCCACGCGGGTTCCGGGAACCGCTCCCACTCCAGCTGGCGGAAGATGGATTCGGCGATGTTGTTGTTTCCGCGCCAGTCCGTGGCCCGCTCGGCGTAGGTGAACTGGTCCATGTAGTGGCCGCCGCCGTCCGCCGCGAGGCGGGCCGACTCCTCGTACAGTGTGCGCGAGTCGTCGACGAAGTGGCACCGGCCGCCGTGGAACTCGATCAGGCGGATCTTCTCGGCGCTCGTCGTACGCGGCATGACGGCGATGAAGGGCACGCCGATCAGCTTGGCGAAGTACGCCTCGGACACGGCCGTCGAGCCGCTGGACGCCTCGATCACCGGGCGGTCCGGCCGGATCCAGCCATTGCACAGACCGTAGAGGAAGAGGGAGCGGGCGAGCCGGTGCTTGAGGCTGCCCGTGGGGTGGGTCGACTCGTCCTTGAGATAGAGGTCGATGCCCCACCGCTCGGGCAGCGGGAAGCGCAGCAGGTGCGTGTCGGCCGAGCGGTTGGCGTCCGCCTGGACCTTGCGGACCGCCTCTTTCAGCCAGGCGCGGTAGGCGGCGTCACTGCGGTCGACATCGAGGGTGGCGCCGGTCCTGGCGGGCGGGGAGGTGGGCACGGCGGGGCTCCTTCAGGCTTCGCGCCGACGGTGGTCCGCGCGGCCGACGCCTCGATCATAAACACCTTCCGCACGCTTCTCACCTGCATAAACACACCTTTGAGGACCTCAAAGCGGGTCCTGGGGACAGGGCGGGACGGGTGGGGGCGCATTCGCGCGAGTGCTCCGGGCGGGTGCGCCGGGGGTGTCGTACGCACTGGTGCTCGACGCCGGGCGCGGGCAGACTGCACGGGCGGGGCCGACGTCCCGGACGGGGTGAGAGCCCCGGCCCGGAGCCGGGTCCCGACGGGGGCGCACACCGGACCGGGGGAGAGATCGATCGCGAGGGGGCGGGACGGCATGGCGGAGCCGGAGTTCACGGCTACGGGCGTGCGTATAGGCAAGCGGCTGCGTTCGCTCACCCGGGCCGGCCAGGTCCGGATCAACGACGGCAGGCTGGAGTTGCTGACCAGCTACGGCAGCGAGATCGACAGTGCGCCCGTGCAGGCGGTCCGCGCCTCCAGGCCCTGGTTCGCCCCGGAGGACCGGGCGCTGGCCGACCTCAACGGCAAGCGGTACCTGCTGACCCTCGGCGACCACGATCCGGCGCCGGGCGAGCCGGGGCCGCCGGCGGCGCGCCGTTTCATCGAGGCCGTGCGCAGGGCGGCGGGTCGCGGCGGCTGAGCCGCGCGGAATCGGACGATGCCCCGGCCGGACCACCGCGAGTTGCGGTGCGCCGCCCGCCACGTCACTCTGATCTCACGTCACTCTGGGTTTACCGGCGATAACGCTGCGAACCAGCCCGCCGGCCATGACAGCAGGCGGCCGCCTTGCGCAGACGCCCTGCTCGATCCGAACTCCGTGTTCTTCCGGACCTCAGTCGGGGAGTCGCAGCCGTGATCACCAACCCAAGCAGGCACTGCATGGTGGAGCTTCAGGCCCTGCCGTCGCGGATCGGCCAGGTCCGCAGAATCGTATCGGCGCAGTTGCGCTACTGGCATATGGACCCGTTGATAGACCGGGCAGCGCTCGGTGTGACGGAGTTGCTGACCAACGTCCACCTGCACGCTCAGCCCGACAAGACGTGTGTCGTGGAGATGGAGCTGATGCCGGACCGGCTCACCGTCTCCGTGCGCGACCACGATCCGCGACTGCCTGTCGTGGGGTCCGTCGACCACGAGGCTCTCGCCACCTGCGGACGCGGGCTGGCGATGGTGGCCGCGGTGAGCGAGAGCTGGGGCGCCCGGCCGGACGGCGAGACGGGCAAGGTCGTGTGGTTCACGCTGCCGGCGCCGATCGCCACCCGTGATCTGTCGGCGCGGCCGACCCGGCGCACCCCCCGGGAGCAGACCGCTCCCCTGTTCGCGGAGGTCATCTCCGTCGACGACCTGCGGCCCGCCCACGCTCCCGCCCGGTCGGCCGCCGTCGGCTGACCGGGCGGTGACCTCCGCTGGACGCGCCCGCCCGGTGCGGACTGCCCTTTTCGGGGCGCCCACCGGGCGTTCGTCGTCGCCGCGGCCGACGCGGGGCGCCCGTACATACGGCGCACCGGGGCGGGTGCGGGTGTGCGGGCAGGGCGGGCGCTGCGGGCACGGGTGTGCGGGCATGTGGCACGGGTGTGCGGGGCATGTGGCACGGGTGTGCCGGGGCGGTCGGCCCGCCGTCCGTGACAGCCGGCCGCGCGCACCGTCCTGACGGCCGGACCGGCCGAACCGCTCGTCGACCCCGGATCAGGCGTCGCCGTCGGAACGGGCGGCGCCTTCGGACCGGGCCGTGTCGTCGGATCGAGCCGTGTCGTCGAAGCTGGCGAAGTAGGCGGCGACCATGTCCTCGTCGCCGTGTCCCTGAGCGGCGGCGCGCTCCAGCCGTTCGGCGCTCGCCGCCGCCACGTCCAGCCGGACGCCGTTCGCGCGGCCGGCCTCGACGATCAGACGTGCGTCCTTGGCGGCCGTCGTCACCGCGAACTGGGCGGGCGAGAGCCGGTCGTCGAGGACGAGCGCCGTCTTCGCCTTCAGGTACCCCATGTCGAGCGGTCCGCCCGCGATCAGCTCGAAGAACGCGTGCGGGTCGACGCCCAGGGCCTGCGACAGGGCGAGGACCTCGCCCGCCGCGGCGGTGGCCGCGAGGACCCAGCTGTTGGCGACCAGTTTCAGACGGGTGGCGCTGCCCTCGGCGCCGTCCTCGCCGGTCCACACGGTCCGCGCGCCGACGGCCTCCAGGACCGGGGCCACCGCCTCACGACCGGCCGGCGGTCCCGCCGCGAGCACGGTCAGCTGGCCGGCCTCGGCGGGCTGGCGGGTGCCCAGCACGGGCGCGTCGAAGAAGACGAGGCCGTGGTCGTGGGCGAAGGCTGCAAGGTCACCGACGGCCTCGATCCCCGCGGTCGTCGACTGCACCCAGGCCGCCCCCGCACGCAGCGCGGGCGCCGCCTCACGCATGACCTCCAGCGCGGCGGGGCCGTCGTGGAGCATGGTCAGGACGACGTCCGCGCCCTCGACGGCCGCGGCGGGAGTGCCGGCAACATGCACGCCGTCGGCGGCGAGCGGCTCCGCCTTGGCCCGGGTGCGGTTCCAGGCGCGCACGGTGTGTCCGGCCCGGGCGAGGTTGCGGGCCATCGCGGCCCCCATGATGCCCGTGCCGAGGACGCTCACGGTCAGGTTGTCTGTCATACCGTCAACCTACGTCGGCGCGGCGCGGAGCAGGTCGTCCAGCCACGCCGGGTCGGCGGTCCGGCGTCGGACGCACCGGGTCGTGGCCCCTGGCCTTCACGCCTTGTCCATCACCGTCGTCGACGGCGATGATGTCGCTCTCTTCCAGGGGGTGACCATGCGGATGCGGAACGCCGCCGCGGCCTGCGCGGGCCTCGCGGCGCTGACCTCGTTGACGGGCTGCACCGTGCCGTCGGCAGGGCTCACGGGCATCACGGTCACCGAGGACGGACGGCCGGTCGGAGTGCTGATGGTCTGTCACGACCACATCGACGGAGCCCTCCTGTACACCGACAGCGCCGGGTCCGGACGGGACGCGGCCGAGGAGGGCGGGTCCGAGGATGCGGGGCGGTGGAGCTCCTCGAAGCCGGTCACCGGCTTCGCGAGCTGGCCGCTGACCACCGGCGGGCAGGGGTGGCGGGTCGACGGACCGATGCCCGCCACTCTGCAACCGCGTCGCACGTACCACCTGTTCGGCGGGACCGACGACGACTCATGGTCGACGGCCGACGTCTCCTTCACTCCCGAGCAGCTCGCCGCGCTCGCACCCGGACAGGTGCGCTACTTCGCCGGTGACGTGCGGGGTGCCGACGACGAGGGCTATGTGACGGGGACGATCGCGCAGTTCCGTGCCGCCTGCCGGGACGACTGACCGGCGCTCCTCCCCGCGCCGCCCCCGCGGCGCGCCCCGCGCGTCATCCGGCGACGAGCGCCCCCAGCGGGTCGTCCAGCACCGGCTGCCAGGCCAGCTCGGCCGCGCCGACCAGGCTGTTGTGGTCGAGGGAACAGGCGAGGATGGGCACCCCGCCGCCGTGGCCCCACAGACTGCGGTCGGCGACGACCGCGCGGAGCCGGCCGGGATCGGCCTCCAGGAGGGTGCCGTGCAGGCCGCCCAGGACGATGCGGTCGGGGTTGAGGATGTTCACCAGGCCCGCCAGCCCCAGCCCGAGCCGGTCGATCAGGGCCTCGGCGGCCGCGCGGACGACCGGATCGCCGTACTCCCCGCGGATCAGTTCGTCGGCCTGCCGCAGCAGGGAGCCCTCGGGGCCGGGCTCGCGGCCGGCGGCGGTGAGAAGGGCGAGCGGATCGGCCTCGACGTCGAGACAGCCGCGGCTGCCGCAGTGGCAGGGCCGGCCCTCGGGGTTGACGGTGAGGTGGCCCACTTCGAGGGCGAGGCCCGAACTGCCGGTGTGCAGGCGGCCGTCGAGCACCAGCGCGCCACCGACGCCCCGGTGCCCGGTCGCCACGCACAGCAGATCGCGGGCGCCGCGTCCCGCGCCGTGCCGGTGCTCGGCGAGGGCGGCGAGATTGACGTCGTTGGCCGCGAAGGCGGGGCCGGTGACGCCGGCGGCCCGGATCCGCTCGGCGAAGATCTCCCGCACCGGCGCGCCCGCCGGCCACGCCAGGTGCAGCGGATTCAGCGCCAGCCCCTCGGGCTCGGTGACCGCGGACGGCACGGCGAGCCCGGCGCCCACACAGCGTCTGCCGGTCCGTCGCAACAGTTCCGCCCCCGCGTCGACGGCGGCGCCGAGAACCTTGGCCGGGTCGGCGTCGACGGTCTCGCAGCTGGGCGTCGTGGCGACGATCCGCCCGCCCAGGCCGACCAACGCGGCCCGGAACCCGTCGGAGTGGACCTGTGCGGCCAGCACGACCGGACCTTCGCGCGCGACTTCCAGCCGGTGCGAGGGGCGGCCCTGCGAACCGGCCGCCGCGGCGGGCCGCGCGTCCACCCGGATCAGCCCCAGCGCCTCCAGCTCGGCGGCCACGGCGCCCGCCGTGGCCCTGGTGACGCCGAGTTCGGCGGTGAGCACGGCGCGGGTGGGCGCCCGCCCGGTGTGCACGAGCTCCAGAGCGGGCCCGAGCGCTCCGCGCCCCCGGTCCAACCGCGCCCTCGAGGTGGTCCCTTCCCCCGCCGGCCGGGGGTCCGCCTTGCCGCTCATGAGGGCGAGTCTCCCATGATCCGCTTCGTCAGGAGTCGTCCGGGAAGCCGCTGACGCGCAGGGTGACGTTCAGCCGTCCCGTCAGCCCGAGCCCGGCCGGGGCCGTGCCCAGCAGCACCCGCGGCACCCCGTGGTAGGCGAGTCTGGACGCTCCTCCGAACACGAACAGGTCGCCGCTGCGCAGTTCGACGTCGGTGTAGGGCCGGGCCCGCGTCCGCGTGTTGCCGAAGCGGAAGACGCAGGCGTCGCCGAGGCTGAGGGACACCACGGGCGCCGTGGCCCGCTCGTCGGCGTCACGGTGCATGCCCATCCGCGCGTCGCCCTCGTAGAAATTGATCAACGCGATGTCGTACGCGGCGTCCTCGGCCTGCGCCGGGCCCAGCGCGTCGGACACGGCACGACGTCCCAGCTCGCCCAGCCAGACCGGGAAGGGCTTGACGGGCGCGCCGTCGCCGTCGGCGACCGTGCGGGCGTAGGCGTACGGGTACCAGTGCCAGCCCAGGCAGACCTGGCGCGCGGTCATGGCGCCGCCGCCGGGTGTGCGCACCGTGCGCAGGCCGGCCGGAGGGCGCGCCCACTCCCGGCAGGCCCGCAGCAGCTCACGTTGACGGGCGGCGTCCAGCCAGTCGGGCAGGTGCACCGCGCCCGGCGCGACCCGTGCTCGCTCCCGCGGAAACAGCTCGGCGTCCATGCGCCCATCCTCTCTCCTTCTCCGAAGCTCCGGGACCGGGCCTGATCTGCGGCTCGGCTAGCCTTGACCACGATGAACGACCCGATGACGACGCCGTGGGGCGAGGTCGCCCTGACCCGCTTCCCCGAGGACCCGCGCGAGACGCTGCGCGCCTGGGACGCCTCCGACGCGTATCTGCTCAGACACCTCGCGACGCGGGACGTCCCGCCGACCGGGACCGTGGTGGTGCTCGGGGACCGCTGGGGCGCGCTGGTCACGGCCCTCGCGGCGCACCGTCCGACCCAGATCACCGACTCGTGGCTGGGACGGGAGGCGACCCGGGCGAACCTCGCGCGGGCCGGCGTCGAGACCGGCGCCGTCCGGCTGCTCACCACCCAGGACCCCCCGCCGGAGCGGATCGACATGCTGCTGGTCAGGGTGCCCAAGAGCCTCGCGCTGCTGGAGGACCAGCTGCTGCGGCTGGCACCCGCCCTGCACGCGGACACGGTCGTCGTCGGCGCCGGCATGGTGAAGGAGATCCACACCTCGACGCTGCGCCTGTTCGAGCGGATCATCGGGCCGACCCGCACCTCTCTCGCCGAGCAGAAGGCCCGGCTGGTGTTCTGCACCCCGGACCCGTCTCTGCGGCGCCCCCGCAACCCGTGGCCGTACACCTACGACCTGCCCGACGACGTCGGCGGCGCCCTTCCGGGCCGTCCGGTCGTCAATCACGCGGGAGTGTTCTGCGCCGAACGGCTCGACATCGGCACCCGCTTCTTTCTGCGGCATCTGCCGGGGACCGCGGGCGGGCGCCGGGTCGTCGACCTGGGCTGCGGCAACGGGATCGTCGGTACGGCGGTGTCACTGGCCGACCCGGCCGCCGAGATGCTCTTCACGGACGAGTCGTTCCAGGCGGTGGCGTCGGCGGAAGCCACCTACAAGGCGAACGGGGTCCCCGGACAGGCCGAGTTCCGGGTCGGCGACGGGCTGGCGGGGGTGGCGGACGGCAGTGTGGACGTCGTGCTGAACAACCCGCCGTTCCACTCCCACCAGGCCACGACGGACGCGACGGCGTGGCGCATGTTCGCCGGGGCGCGGCGCGCACTGCGGCCGGGAGGGGAGCTGTGGGTGGTGGGTAACCGGCACCTGGGCTACCACGTGAAGCTGAAGCGGCTGTTCGGCGCCTGTGAGACGGTCGCCGCCGACCGGAAGTTCGTGGTGCTGAGGGCGGTCAGGCCCGAGTAGGCCCCGCCCCGACGAGGATCCGCTCGACGGCGCGTGCCCCGGCCTCGCGGCCCGCGCCGGGGCAGCGGCGGGCGTCGACCGCCTCGGGGTCCTCCTCCCGGCACACCGGGATCGCTCCGGTCAGGACCTTCGAGGACTTCCGGCGCCGCGGGAGACGTCGGGCTTCGGGCGGTCGGGGCGCTCGCCCGCCCGGGACAGGGCGGCCGCCGCGCGGACGTGCTCAGGGGGCGAGGATCACCGACCGGGCGAGGTGCCGCGGGCGGTCCGGATCGAGCCCGCGCGCGGCGGCGACGGCGACGGCGAGGCGCTGCGCCCGGACCAGCTCGGCCAGGGGGTCCAGGGTGCTCCCGACCCACAGCGCCCCGGTGGCGCGCACTTCGTCGGCCAGGCCGCGCGGCGCCGCCCCGAACATCCAGACGGCCCTGCCCCCGGCGCTGATGCTGACGGGGCCGTGCCGGTACTCCATGGCCGGGTAGGCCTCCGTCCAGGACAGCGAGGCCTCCCGCATCTTCAGCGCGGCCTCGTTCGCGAGGCCGACCGTCCAGCCCCGTCCCAGGAAGGTGAACTGCTCGCACTCCACCAGGCCTTGGGGCAGCGGCTCGGCGAGCGCGGTACGGGCGTCCCCGACGACGGCGTCGGTGTGCAGTCCCAGGTGGGCGCGGAGCAGGGTGAGCGCGGTGGTGGCGAACCGGGTCTGGACGACGGAGCGTTCGTCGGCGTGGTCCAGGACGACGACGTGGTCGGCGGCGGTCGCGACCGGGGTGTCCGGGTCGGCGGTGACGGCGGTGGTGCGGGTGCGTCCGCGCAGCCGGGCGAGCAGGTCGAGGACTTCGGTTGTGGTGCCGGAGCGGGTCAGGGCGACCACCCGGTCGTAGCGGCGGCCGTGCGGGAACTCCGAGGCGGCGAAGGCGTCCGTCTCGCCGTGTCCCACGCCCTCGCGCAGGGCTGCCGCGGCCTGGGCCATGAAGCAGGAGGTTCCGCAGCCCACGAGCGCCACCCGCTCCCCCGGCTTCGGCAGCTGCTCGGCGTGTCCGGCGGCTTCGTTCGCGGCCCGGCTCCAGCACGCGGGCTGGTCGGTCAGCTCGTCCTCGACGTGCGTCATGCCCCACCTCTCGCCGACGGTGTCGTGCGTGCACGGTAGAGCGGGCTTTCGCACCGCTTCAACCACGCGTGCGGTACGGAAATCGCGCGAGGTGAGCCGACGGGCCGCGCGCCCCGCGCGCGGAGGGGCGCCCCGGACTCGGCTCCACGGACTCGGCGCCCGGGGCTTCGGCGCGCCGGGCCGCGGAGCCGTCGTCACGGCGGTGCGGGGGCTCCGGGCAGGCGCGTGGCCTGCCCGGAGGCCTCTCGATGGGTTACAGGGCCCGCTCCAGGTGATCGGCGACGAGCTTCACGAAGCGGCCCGGCTCCTTGGGCCGGCCGCCTTCGGCGAGGACCGCCAGTCCGTGCAGCAGCTCCGCGGTCCCGGCGAGGCCCGTGCGGTCCTCACGCTCCTTGTACGCCTGGTTCAGGCCCTTCACCAGCACGTGGTCCGGGTTCAGCTCGAGAATCCGTCGGGCGCGCGGCACCTCCTGTCCCATCGCGCGGTACATGTTCTCCAGCGCCGGGGTCAGATCGTGCGCGTCGGAGACGATGCAGGCCGGGGACACCGTCAGCCGCGAGGACAGCCGCACCTCCTTGACGTCCTCGTCCAGGTGCTCCTTCATCCAGCCGAGCAGAGCCGCGTACTCCTCGTCCTGCTTCTCCCGTTCGCCGTCGGCCTTCTCGTCGCCCTCTCCGCCGAGGTCGACCTCTCCCTTGGCCACGGACCGCAGCGGCTTGCCCTCGAACTCTCCGACCGCGTCGACCCACACCTCGTCGACCGGGTCGGTGAGCAGCAGGACCTCGATGCCCTTGGCCCGGAAGGCCTCCATGTGGGGGGAGTTCTCGATGCTCTGCCGGGACTCGCCGGTCAGGTAGTAGACGGCTTCCTGGCCGTCCTTCATCCGCTCCACATAGCTCTTCAGCGTGGTCGGCTCCTCCTGGCTGTGCGTGGTCGCGAACGACGAGACCGCGAGGAGGGCGTCGCGGTTGTCGGAGTCCGACAGCAGGCCTTCCTTCAGGACGGCGCCGAACTCCCGCCAGAACGTGGCGTAGCGCTCGGGAGCCGCGGTCATCATGTCCTTGACGGTCGACACGACCTTCTTGGTGAGCCGGCGCTGCATCATCCGGATGTGCCGGTCCTGCTGGAGGATCTCGCGGGAGACGTTGAGCGAGAGGTCCGCCGCGTCGACCACGCCCTTGACGAAGCGAAGATACGGCGGCAGCAGCGCCTCGCAGTCGTCCATGATGAAGACGCGCTTCACGTACAGCTGCACTCCGCGCTGGTAACCCTGGTTGTACAGGTCGTGCGGGGCGTGCGAGGGGACGAAGAGCAGCGCCTGGTACTCGAACGTGCCCTCCGCCTGGAGCCGGACCGTCTCGAGCGGTTCGCGCCAGTCGTGGCTGATGTGCTTGTACAGCTCGTGGTACTCGTCGTCGGACACCTCCTCGCGCGAGCGCGCCCACAGCGCCTTCATCGAGTTCAGCGTCTCGGGTTCGGGCGCGGCGGCGGCCTCGTCGGGGCTGTCGGAGCCGTCGGCGGTGTCGTCGGCACCGGAAGCGGCCGCCTTCGGGACCATCCGGATCGGCCAGGTGATGAAGTCGGAGTAGCGCTTGACGATCTCCCTGATCGTCCACTCCGAGGTGTAGTCGTGAAGCTGGTCGTCGGAGTCGGCGGGCTTCAGGTGCAGGGTGACCGTCGTGCCCTGAGGAGCGTCGTCCACCCGTTCCAGGGTGTACGTGCCCTCGCCGCGCGAGGACCAACGGGTGCCGTGGCCCTCACCGGCCCGCCGGGTCAGCAGCGTCATCTCGTCGGCCACCATGAAGCCGGAGTAGAAGCCGACGCCGAACTGTCCGATGAGCCCCTCGGCCCCGGCCTCGTCCTGCGCCTCGCGCAGTTCCTCGACGAACTTCGCCGTGCCCGAGTTGGCGATGGTGCCGATCAGCCGGCCGACCTCGTCGTACGACATGCCGATGCCGTTGTCGCGCACAGTGAGGGTGCGGGCCTCGGTGTCGGTCTCGATGTCGATGTGCAGGTCGGAGACGTCGGCATCGAGCGTGTCGTCCCGCAGCGCGGCGAGGCGCAGCTTGTCCAACGCGTCGGAGGCGTTGGAGACGAGCTCGCGGAGAAAGACGTCCTTGTTCGAGTAGACCGAGTGGATCATCAACTGCAGCAGCTGTCGGGCCTCTACCTGGAACTCAAACGTTTCGGTCGACATGATGCGCGTGTACCTCACAGTTCCGGAGTCTCCTGGACGGGCGACAGCCACTGTAAAACACCAAGTCAGCGTAGGCTGCAACTCGTTCGGATCATTGTCGTCGACGGCCGTCGACGGTCCGCGGCGGTCCTCGGCGCAGGAGCGCGCTGCGCAGGGTGAGGCCGTTGCCACGACGGCGTCCGGCGCGGGCCCCGGCAGGCCTCCCCTCGACCGGGCGTCATCCGGCAGACTCCCCCCATGGAGACTGCCGAGTTCATCCGCGTCCTGGACCAGGAGGGCCGCTCGCTGGCTGCCGCGGCGGCGCAGGCCGGCCCCGACGCGAAGGTGCCGACCTGTCCGCAGTGGCAGGTGCGGGAGCTGCTGCGGCACACGGGCACGGTGCATCGCTGGGCGACCTCGTTCGTCGCCGGGGGCCACACCTCGTTCCTCCCCTTCGGCGAACCGCCGGACCTCGAAGGCGAAGCGCTGCTCGACTGGTTCCGCGAGGGGCACCGGCAGCTCGTCGACACCCTGTCCGACGCGTCGCCCGACGTGGCGTGCTGGCACTTCCTGCCCGCGCCGTCCCCGCTCGCGTTCTGGGCCCGGCGGCAGGCCCACGAGACGGCGGTGCACCGCGTGGACGCCGACGCGGCCCGCGGGCGCGACCTCGAGGAGGTCGCCCGCGACATGGACCCCTGGTTCGCGGCGGACGGGATCGACGAACTGCTGCGCGGTTTTCACGCGCGCGCCAAGAGCAGGGTGCGCACCGAGGAGCCCGCGGTCCTGAGGGTGCGGGCGACCGACGCGGCCGACGCCGTGTGGACCGTACGTCTGTCGGCCGAACCGCCCGTGACGGTACGCGGTTCCGAAGGGGCGGCCGACTGTGAGGTGTCCGGTCCGGCGGCGGCGCTCTACCTGTCGTTGTGGAACCGGCTGCCGCTGCCCGCCGTGACCGGGGACGTCACGCTCGCGACGCTGTGGCGGGAGTCGTCCGGCGTGAACTGACCGGCCGCGGCCGCCGGTCGGTGGGCATGCGGGTCGGCACCGGCGCTGCACGGGCCCCACTGTGGCTCCACGGGCTCCACGGCTGCGGGCGACACGCGGTCCTTCGGGGGGGCGCCAGGCGTCCCCGGTCGGACGGGCCTTTCGGGACATGCCCGGCGGCGCGCCCGTGTGCGTCGGCGTGGTGTGTCCTGCGGGCCGGACTGGCCCGCAGGGCGCGCGCCTGTGACACTCGCCCCATGAGCGGATACGGGGAGCGGCGGCGATCGCAGGCCGAGCGGGACGCGATCACCGTCGAGATCGGGTACGCGCTGTTCAGCGCGGCGTTCGCGGCGGCGGTGCTGTTCGGGGCGGCGGCGGGTCCGGCGCTGCTGTTCGAACTGCCTTCCATGGCGGAGAAGTTGTCGCTGCGCGCGGGCCTGGTGCTCGCTGCCCTGGTGTTCGTGGTCCGGGTGGTCTCCGTGCTGTTCCGCTTCCGCGGGGGCGCTCAGCCCGGCAGGCCCGACCGGACCGGCCCCGACTCGTAGGCCAGGAACACGAGTTGGGCCCGGTCCCACGCGCCCGGCTTCACCACGGGCGAACTTGACCGTGGCGAGCGCTGTGGGCAGACGGGCAGGAGCGGACCGACGCTGCTCCCGACCCTGGTGCCCGGCGCCCGCGGGCACCGGGCTCCGCGGCTCCCCGGCGCTCTTGGCTCTCCGGCCCTCCTGGGAGACGCGGGGCGGGGAGGCCGCCCCGGCCGAGCTCAGGACTCGCCGTCCTCCGTCTTCGCCTCCGCCGTCGGCGCGGCCGTCTGCCGTCGGTCCATCGCGGTCAGCGCCCGCTGGGCCATCGGATGCGAGCGGACGAGCTCGCCCAGGGTGGTCCGGCCGCGGGTGATGTCGGTGAACGCCCTCCAGGCCGGGCGGAACCCGGTGAGGGCCGCGTGGAAGAGCCCGGGGCGGCGCTCGAACGCGGCCAGCATCCGCTTGCCGACGCTCATCTCCACACCGAGCCCCGCCTTGACCGCGAAGGCGTAGTTCAGTGCCTGGCGCCGGGTGTCCACCGCGTCGTGGGCTTCGGCGATGCGCACGGCCCACTCGCCGGCGAGCCGGCCCGAACGCAGGGCGAAGGAGATGCCCTCGCGGGTCCACGGCTCCAGCAGGCCCGCCGCGTCCCCGCAGACGAGCACCCGCCCGCGCGAGAGCGGCGAGTCGTCCGCCCGGCACCGGGTGAGGTGGCCGGAGGAGATGCTCGGCTCGAACCCGGCGAGGCCGAGCCGCCCGATGAAGTCCTCCAGATAGCGCTTGGTGGCCGCACCCTCTCCGCGCGCGGAGATCACGCCCACGGTCAGGGTGTCTCCCTTGGGGAACACCCAGCCGTAGCTGCCGGGCATCGGCCCCCAGTCGATGAGGACGCGCCCCTTCCAGTCCTCGGCGACCGTGTCGGGCACCGGGATCTCCGCCTCCAGGCCGAGATCCACCTGGTCGAGCTTCACGCCGACGTGCGCCCCTATCCGGCCGGCACTGCCGTCCGCGCCGACCACCGCGCGCGCCAGCAGTGTCTCGCCGCCCTGCAGGACCACCGCCACCGAGCGCCGGTCCGGCACCGACGAGCCGTGCTGCTCGACCCGCTGCACGGTGACGCCCGTGCGCAGCTCGGCTCCCGCCTTCTGGGCGTGCTCGACGAGCTGCTGGTCGAACTCGGGCCGGTTGATCAGTCCGAACAGCATCTGCCGCGAGCGGCGGGTACGGGTGAAGCGCCCGTTGTTCGAGAAGGTCACCGCGTGCACCCGGTCGCGGAAGGGCAGCTCGAAGCCCGGAGGCAGGGCATCCCGCGACGGGCCGATGATGCCGCCCCCGCACGTTTTGTAGCGGGGCAGCTCCGCCTTCTCCAGCAACAGCACGCGCCGCCCGCTGACCGCCGCCGCGTAGGCGGCCGAAGCGCCCCCGGGCCCCGCTCCCACCACGACGACGTCCCACACCTGCCGGGCGTCCGCCGAAGAGTTCTCGTCGTCCGCCGAAGAGTTCTCGCTGCTCACGATGGTCTACTGCTCCCGATCAAGCTGCTTGCCGCACCTGTCCCCCGCATCCTACGGCGGAGATCGTCACGGCCCGATGACGGTCCGCTGTGGCAGGATCGGCGGCGTGCGCGCCCCCACCGGGCAACGCGTACGCTCGCACGGTCCCCCGCACGGGCCAGTGCCACCCTGTACAACGTCGCACCCACAAGGAGCGTGCCCATGCCGTCGAACCCGATCGCCGAGACCGTCGCCTCGCTGATGCCCAGGGCGCGGGCGGAGCTCACCGAACTGGTGGCCTTCAAGTCGGTGGCGGACTTCGACCAGTTCCCCAGGAGCGAGAGCGAGGCGGCCGCCGGCTGGATCAGCGCCGCGCTGCGCGCCGAGGGCTTCCAGGACGTGGCCGTCCTCGACACGCCCGACGGCACCCAGTCGGTCTACGGCTGCCTGCCCGGGCCCGCCGGCGCGAAGACCGTCCTGCTCTACGCCCACTACGACGTGCAGCCCCCGCTGGACGAGTCCGCGTGGACCACCCCGCCCTTCGAGCTGACCGAGCGGGACGGGCGCTGGTACGGGCGCGGCAGCGCCGACTGCAAGGGCGGCGTGATCATGCACCTGCTCGCGCTGCGCGCCCTGAAGGCCCACGGCGGCGTCCCGGTGAACGTCAAGGTGATCGTCGAGGGCTCCGAGGAGCAGGGCACCGGCGGGCTGGAGCGATACGCCGAGCGGCACCCCGATCTGCTGACGGCCGACACGATCGTCATCGGCGACGCGGGCAACTTCCGCGTGGGCCTGCCTACGGTCACCTCCACTCTGCGCGGCATGACCATGATGCGGGTCCGGATCGACACCCTGGAGGGCAACCTGCACTCCGGTCAGTTCGGCGGGGCTGCCCCCGACGCGCTCGGCGCGCTGATCCGCGTCCTGGACTCGCTGCGCGCGGAGGACGGCTCGACGACGGTCGACGGCCTCACCGACGACTCGCGCTGGGAGGGCCTGCAGTACGACGACGCGCAGTTCCGCCAGGACGCCAAGGTCCTCGACGGCGTCGCCCTGATCGGGTCCGGCACGGTCGCCGACCGGATCTGGGCCCGCCCCGCGGTGACCGTCCTCGGCATCGACTGCCCGCCGGTCGTCGGAGCGACTCCCTCGGTGCAGGCGAGCGCCCGCGCGCTGATCAGCCTGCGGGTGCCGCCGGGCGTGGACGCGGCCGAGGCCACGAAACTGCTGGAGGCCCACCTGGAGGCGCACACACCGTGGGGCGCGCGCGTGAGCGTCGAACAGGTCGGCCAGGGGCAGGCGTTCAGCGCCGACACGGACAGCCCCGCCTACGGGGCGATGGCCGAGGCGATGGCGGTCGCCTACCCCGGGCAGGAGATGCAGTACGCGGGCCAGGGCGGTTCCATCCCGCTCTGCAGCACCCTCGCCGCGCTCTACCCGCGGGCGGAGATCCTCCTCATCGGCCTGAGCGAGCCCGAGGCGCAGATCCACGCGGTGGACGAGAGCGTCTGCCCGCAGGAGCTGGAGCGGCTGTCGGTGGCGGAAGCCCTGTTCCTGCGGACCTACGCGGCGAGCTGACCGCACCCTCCCGACGGTGGTCCCGGGTGGGGGCGGAGCCCGGGAACGGCGGAGTCCCGGTGTGTGGGCTCACCCTCGGGGAACGCCGGCCTCCAGGTAGAGCGCGGACCGGCGCTCGCGGGCTCGCAACGCCCAGCGCAGCCGCTCGTAGCGGACCGGCGGGAGGAGACCGGCCGCCTCCTCCTCCGTGACGAAGCGCCAGGCGCGCAGTTCGGGGCCCGGCAGCAGGAGCCCGGCCACGGCCGCGGGGGCGAGCATGCCGCCGTCGAAGAGAAGGCGCAGGCCGCCGTAGGCGGGAGGCACCGGCCGTTCCCAGTCGACGACCAGCAGCCGGGGCACGTCCACCAGCCGGATCCCGGTCTCCTCCTCCACCTCCCGCATCCCCGCGCGCGCGGGCGCCTCGCCGGGCTCCACCACGCCGCCCGGGAACTCCCAGCCGGGCTTGTACGTCGGATCGACCAGCAGCACGCGGTCGTGTTCGTCGAAGAGGAGCACGCCGGCCGCCACCGTCTCGGCGGTGGGCTCCGGTGTCTGCACGATGTCGCACGCGGCCGCGGCGCCGCTGCCGACGGCTTCAGCGATCCGGGCGGCCGTCTCCCGCGGGGTGAGGGCGCCGTTGTCGACCGGATGGGCGTCGGCGGTGAGCCAGGTCGCGAGGGCGGCGCGGAAGGGCTCGATGTGGTCGTACGACCACTGGCGGACCCGTATCTCGCCGTCGGGGAGGTCCGGGGGGATCTCCCGGTTGGCTATGCGTGCGCGCAGGATCGTTTCCGCCGGAGCCAGGACCACATGGCGGACCGCGATCCGGCGGGCGGCGAGACCGCCGAATATCTCGTCCCGGTACTCCTCGCGCAGCAGGGTCATGGGAACGACGAGGACGCCGCCCAGCTCTGCGAGCAGCGCGGCCGCCGTGTCGATCACCAGCCGCCGCCACATCGGCAGGTCCTGGAAGTCGCCGACCTCGGCCAGCCGCTTGGCCGGCAGCAGATGCGGGAGCGCCGCCCCGATGACCTCGGGGTCGAAGAGCGTGCTGTTCGGGATCAGGTCGATCAATTCCCGTGCGGTGGTGGTCTTGCCCGCACCGAACGCGCCGTTGATCCAGACGACGGTCACGGTTCCCCCTCTTCTGTTGGCCCCCTGTGGCTTGCCCGCTCCACCCTGCCACGGAAACCAGTTCCCGTTGAGGGCACGCGAACGCGACGGCTGAGGGCACGCGAACGCGACGGCGCCGGCGCCCCTCGCTGGGGGCGCCGGCGCGGCGGTTCGGTGCTGCCCGTCAGTCGTTCTGCCCCAGGGCGTTGTCGTCGACGGCCAGGCTGTCGTCGGCGACGGTGTGGTCCAGCGTGCTGAGGGTGTCGCCGACGTTCAGTCCGTCGAGGCTCTCGGCGGCCAGACCGTGCGAGGGGGTGATCGCCGCGACGACGAAGCCGGTGGCGAGGGAGGCGATGGCGAGCATGCTGCGCTTCTTCATGTGCGGATCAACTGCGCGGGCGCGCGCGGAGTCACGCCCGATCCGGTAATCCGTTCGCGCGGCGCATCCGCCGGAGCGGGAGTGGCGGAACGGGCTTGGCGGAACGGGCGGTGCACGCACATGGGCGGCGAACATCGGTGAGCCGCACCAGCACCAGCACCAGCACCAGGCGACACGGAACGGCCCAGCCCGATGCCGCAGACCCCGGTCGCGGTCTCAGAGGGTGGGCCGGAACGTTCCTTCTGGTGTTCTCAGACTCCCGCCGCCGTTCCTCTTGCCAGTGCGGCCGCGGCCGCTCCCACGAGTCCCGCGTCCGTGCCCGTCTGCGCGGGGGTCACCGTCAGGCGCTGGACGAAGGAAAGGGTGGCGTAGTCGCGGAGGGCTCGGCGCAGGGGGGCGAAGAGGATCTCGCCCGCGTTGCCCACTCCCCCGCCGATCACCGCGATGTCGATCTCGACCAGGGTCGCCGTCGCGGCGATGCCGGCGGCCAGCGCCTGGGCGGCCCGTTCGAAGGAGGCCAGCGCGACCGGGTCGCCGGCATGCGCGGCGGCGGCCACCGCGGCCGCCGAGGCGTCGCCGTCGGGACCGGGCAGCCAGCCGTTCTCCAGCGCCCGGCGGGCGATGTGGGGACCGCTGGCGATGCGTTCCACGCAGCCGCGCGCCCCGCACGGGCACGGGTCGCCGTCGAGGTCGACGCTGATGTGGCCGATGTGGCCGGCATTGCCCGTGGGGCCGGGGTGCAGTCGTCCGCCCAGGATCAAGCCACCCCCGACGCCGGTGGAGACCACCATGCACAGCGCGTTGTCGTGGCCGCGGGCGGCGCCCTGCCAGTGCTCGGCCGCCGCGATGGCCACGCCGTCGCCGATCAGCTCGACCGGAAGGTTCCCGGTCACCTCCCGGACCCGGTCGACCAGCGGATACGCCCGCCAGCCGGGCACGTTCACCGGACTGACGGTGCCTGCGGAGGCGTCCACCGGACCGGCGCTGCCGATGCCGACGGCGTGGACGCCCTCCCACAGCGGTGACCCGGTCAGCACTCCCAGCACCTCCCCGACGGCCCGCATGACGGTGTCGCCGTCCTCCCGGGCGGGCGTGGGGCGCTGTGCGCGGGCCAGGATCGTGCCGTCGCCGTCCACCAGCGCTCCGGCGATCTTGGTGCCGCCGATGTCGAGCGCGGCCACGAGGTCGGTGTGCATCAGTCTGGGTTCTCCCCGTCCACCATGGAAATGGGCTGGCCGGTCCAGCGATTGGGGGACGCGGGCCGATTGCGGTGGACAGTCTCTCCTGCATCTGACAACGTTGTCCAGGCTCTATGCTCGACGCCACATCCTCATACAAACCCTGGGGCTCCGCATCCCCGTCCGCGAGATCGACCGGACGGCGGACATGCCGGCCTCCCGTGGACGACAGGAACAGGACACAGCATCGTGCCGGAGACGCCGCGCCGCCCCGAGAGCCGTTACGGCAACCGTCCCACGATGAAGGACGTCGCGGCGCGGGCCGGAGTCGGTCTCAAGACCGTGTCCCGTGTGGTCAACGGCGAGCCGGGGGTCACACCCGAGACCGAACGCCGGGTCCAGGAGTCCATCGACGCGCTCGGCTTCCGCCGCAACGACAGCGCCAGGGTGCTGCGCAAGGGCCGCACCGCCAGCATCGGCCTGGTCCTGGAGGACCTCGCCGACCCGTTCTACGGGCCGCTCAGCCGGGCGGTGGAGGAGGTCGCCCGGGCGCACGGCGCGCTGCTCATCAACGGCTCCAGCGCCGAGGATCCGGACCGGGAGCAGGAGCTGGCGCTGGCGCTGTGCGCGCGCCGGGTGGACGGGCTGGTGGTGATCCCGGCCGGTGACGACCACCGGTATCTGGAGCCCGAGATCAAGGCCGGAATCGCGACGGTCTTCGTCGACCGGCCGGCCGGTCGCATCGAGGCCGACTGCGTCCTGTCGGACAACTTCGGCGGCGCCCGCGCGGGCGTGGCCCATCTCGTCGCCCAGGGGCATCGCCGGATCGGCTTCATCGGCGACATGCCCCGCATCCACACCGCCGCGGAGCGCCTGCGCGGCTACCGCGCGGCGATGGAGGACGCCGGGATACCGGTGCAGGAGGCCTGGATGTCCCTGGGCGCCACCGACCCGGCGCGGGTGCGCCGCGCGGCCGAGCAGATGCTGTCGGGGGCCGCGCCGGTCACGGCGGTCTTCTCGGGGAACAACCGGGTGACGGTCACCGTCATCCGGGTGCTCGCGGAGCGGGACCGCCAAACCGCCCTGGTGGCCTTCGACGACCTGGAACTCGCCGACCTGCTCCAGCCGGGGGTCACCGTCGTCGCGCAGGACGCGGCCGCGCTCGGCCGCACCGCCGCCGAGCGTCTGTTCCGGCAGCTGGACGGCACTCTGCTCGTCCCGGAACGCATCGAACTGCCGACCAGGCTCATCACCCGCGGCTCGGGCGAACTGCCGCCGGCGGACTGAGCCCGCCACGACGCCCGCGACGAGCACCGCACGCTGGAGGCGCCGGGCCGGCCTGACCGAGTCGCCGCGCGACCATCCGTTGCGCCACCCCGGTGTCCGGCCGAGCGGGTCCTCGGACTGCTCGACGGGGACGAGCCGCTGCCGCCGGACCGCCTCAGGCATCCCGGAGCGGACCCGGTGGTTGCCGACAAATCCTAGGCAGACAGGATCAACTACGCTACGAGACGAGCGAGTTCGGGATCGCCCCCATCCGGACGGCGCCGGCACGGGTGATGGGCATCGGGTCCGCGCCGCCCGGACGCGGCGCGGCACGGGGCACCTTGGGCCCACGTGGGCGTGTCGGCACACATCAGCTGCCTCGGCCATGCCTCCTCCCCACCCGTCGACGCGCCCGGCGCCGCACGGCAGTTGTCCGTCACCGGGCTGGACGCGGACCGATTCGCCCCCTCGGCGCAACGCAGCCGAACCACGACCGCGTTCTGTCGCCCGCGCCGCAGGTCCGGGTCGAGCCGGTGAACGGCGAGGCGCTTCTCGGCATTCGCTCACGTGAATCAGCACGGGGTTCCGCACAACGGTTCGGTCGTCCGGCGCGGCCGTCCCGGCCGACGCGCTCTGATCTCCAACTCCGTGCTCGATCATCGGCCTTGAGGGGGCTCTCAAGCGAGACAGCGAAGGAGTTCCACCGACGGGCACCGGTCGAAACCTGCCGTGCGAGCAGGGAAAGCGCTTGTTCGCGGAGGAGAATCCGGTGACCGTTTCAGGTCCCGAGAGACCGCGCGTCCGTTAGTCTGACCGGACGGCGTCGCGTGTCGGTCACCGACCGGGTGAGGCATGGAGGCGCCCGTGAGTTTGCCTTACGGAGGCATTCCACACATGTCAGTCGAGCTGAATCACACCATCGTCCACTCCCGTGACAACCGGGAGTCGGCCGAGTTCCTCGCCCACATCCTGGGACTCGAAGTCGGAGCCGAGTGGGGCCCCTTCGTTCCCGTCGACACGAGCAACAAGGTCACGCTGGACTTCGCCACACTCCCTGCGGAGTCGATCGTCATGCAGCACTACGCGTTCCTCGTCTCCGACGCGGAGTTCGACGCCGCCTTCGACCGGATCGAGCGCGCCGGGATCACCTACTTCGCGGATCCGCACGGCAGGCAGCCGGGTGAGATCAACCATCACCACGGCGGCCGGGGTCTGTACTTCCTGGATCCCTCGGGGCATGGAATGGAGATCATCACCACCCCGTACGCCGTTCCCGCGCAGCAGACGCAGCAGACGCAGCAGACGCAGCAGACGCAGCAGCAGTAACGGTTGCGGTAGCGGTACCGGTTTCCGGGGGCGGTGGCCGGCCGGGGCGTCCGCGCACCGGCCGGCCATCACACGCTCACCGGCGCGGTGCGGCGAAGCCCTCCAGGGCGGTCCGCGACAGTCCCGTCGCGCCGCTCACCTCGGCCGGGTCGAGGGCGCCGCAGTCGAGACCGCGCAGCAGATAGCCGCTGAGGGCCTTGGCGGTCGCCGGTTCGTCCATGATGTCGCCGCCGGCCCGGTGTGCGTACCGGGACAGGCGCTCCGCGGCCTGGGCGAAGCCCTCGCGGTAGAACGCGAAGACGGCCGCGTAGCGGGTGGGGAGGTGGCCGGGGTGCATGTCCCAGCCCTGGTAGTAGGCGCGGGCCAGCGCGCGGCGGGTGAGACGGTAATGGAGTCGCCAGGCGTCGTGGACGTTCGCAGTCGGGCCGACCGGGAGGACGTTCGTGGAACCGTCCGAGACCCGTACGCCGGTGCCGGCCGCGGCGACCTGCATCACCGCCTTGGCGTGGTCGGCGACGGGGTGGTCGGCCGCCTGGTAGGCGGCGGAGACCCCCAGACAGGCGCTGTAGTCGAAGGTGCCGTAGTGCAGTCCGATGGCCCGCCCCCCGGCCGCCTGGATCATGCGGGCGACGGTCGCGGTGCCGTCGGCGGCGAGGACGGCCTGGCTGGTCTCGATCTGGATCTCGAAGCCGAGCCGCCCGGCGTCCAGCCCGCGCGCCCGCTCGAAGGCCTCCAGCAGCCGGACCATCGCCGTGACCTGCTCGGGGTAGGTGACTTTCGGCAGGGTGAGGACCAGTCCGCCGGGCAGTGCGCCGGCCTCGGTCAGACCGGTGAGGAAGATGTCGAGCGTGCGGATGGCCCGGTCGCGCACCGCCGCCTCCATGCACTTCATGCGGATGCCCATGTAGGGGGCCGCGGTGCCCCTGGTGTGGGCCTCGACGATCAGCCGGGCCGCCCGAGCGGCCGCCGCGTCCTCCTCCGCGTCGGGGCGGGGGCCGTAGCCGTCCTCGAAGTCGACGCGCAGGTCTTCCACGGGCTCGCGTTCCAGTTTGGCCCGTACGCGCGCGTACACGGGCTCGGCGAGTTCGTCGGACAGGCCGAGGCAGCCGGCGAAGGCGGCCGCGTCGGGGGCGTGCTCGTCGAGGGCCGCGAGGGCCCGGTCGCCCCAGGTGCGGACGGTGCGGGCGTCGAAGACGTCACCGGGGACGTAGACGGTGTGGACGGGCTGACGGGTGCCGGGGTCTCCGGGGTAGCGGCGGTCGAGCTCGGCGTCGATCGGCGCGAGGGAGGCGCTGATCCCCTCGCTGACGGCGCCCGCGAGACTAGTCGTCACCGTCTCCTGTCGGCCCTGCCCCATGCCGCACCTCCCGTTTTCCGCTGTACGGAATCAACAATCCGCACGGCGAAGTTATCCGTGCGGCTTCCGGCGGGTCAACACCCTGTCCACGGCGTGCCCCTTCCGTTCACCGCCGCACCCGTGCCCTCTTCCGCACAGGGCTTCTCCCCCTCATCCTGACTCACGGGACGAGGGGGAACACATGACCGTCAGAAGCGGACCGAGCAGGCGGGCGGGGCTGAGAACCGTGGTGGCCGCCGCGGCGGCCGTCCCCCTGCTCGGCATGGTGAGATCCTCGGCCGGACGGCAGGAGAGCCGGTCGCGCGGGGCGGTCCCGTCGGCGCCCGTGCCCCCGCTGGAGGTCATGACGTTCAACCTCCGCTTCGCGTCCCGCAGGAAGCCCCACAGCTGGGCGGACCGGCGGCCGGTGATGAGCGCGTTGCTGCACCGCGCGACCCCGCACGTCATCGGCACCCAGGAGGGCCGGCCCCGGCAACTGCGCGACATCGAGGCCGATCTCGGGCCGCACTACGACTGGATCGGCACCAGCCGCGCGGTGGGCGACGACGAGGCGGTGGCCGTCTTCTACGACACGCGCCGGCTCGTCCCGACGGCACACGAGCACTTCTGGCTCTCCGACACCCCGCAGGTGCGCGGCTCCAACACCTGGGGCGGTGGCCATCCCCGCATGGTCACCTGGGTCCGCTTCCGTGATCTGCGCGCGGCCGGGCGGGAGTTCGTCGTCCTCAACACCCATCTCGACAACGCGAGCCAGTACGCGCGCGTGCGCGCCGCAGCTCTGATCGCCGCGCGGATCGCCCGGTTCGACCCTGCGCTGCCGCTGCTGCTGACCGGCGACTTCAACGCCGTCGCACACGACAGCGCGGTCTACGACGCGCTGCTCGCCACCGGCCTGGTGGACACCTGGGACACGGCACGCTCGCGTGGCGGAGCGTATGCCACGTTCCACGGATACAGGCCGCTGATACCGGGCGGGGACCGCATCGACTGGATCCTGGCGACGCCCGGCGTCACGGTCCACCGGGAGTGGACCGACACCTTCACCGTGGACGGCCAGTACCCGAGCGATCATCTCCCGGTGCGGGCCTCGTTGAGTCTGTGGTGAGCCAGAGCCCCCGTGACCTGCGCGGTCACGGGGGCTCAAGGCAGTGCTGCGACTACGAGGGGGATCAGCCCTTGCGGGTGTTGATCTCCTCGGTCAGCTGCGGGACGACGGCGAACAGGTCGCCGACGACGCCGTAGTCGACCAGGTCGAAGATCGGGGCCTCGGCGTCCTTGTTGACGGCGACGATCGTCTTCGAGGTCTGCATGCCGGCCCGGTGCTGGATGGCGCCGGAGATGCCGTTGGCGATGTAGAGCTGCGGGGAGACCGACTTGCCGGTCTGACCCACCTGGTTGGTGTGCGGGTACCAGCCGGCGTCGACGGCGGCGCGGGAGGCGCCGACGGCCGCGCCGAGGGAGTCCGCGAGGGCCTCGATGAGCGCGAAGTTCTCGGCGCCGTTGACGCCACGGCCGCCGGAGACCACGATCGCGGCCTCGGTCAGCTCCGGGCGCCCGGTCGACTCGCGCGGCGTGCGGCCGGTGACCTTGGTGCCGGTCGCCTGGGCCGAGAAGGAGACGCTGAGCGCCTCGACGGCGCCCGCGGCCGGAGCGGCCTCGACCGCGGCCGAGTTGGGCTTGACGGTGATGACCGGAATGCCCTTGGAGACGCGGGACTTGGTGGTGAAGGAGGCGGCGAACACCGACTGGGTGGCCACCGGGCCCTCGGCGCCGGCCTCCACGTCGACGGCGTCGGTGATGATGCCGGAGCCGATGCGCAGCGCCAGACGCGCGGCGATCTCCTTGCCCTCCGCGGAGGACGGGACGAGGACGGCGGCCGGGGAGCCCCCGGCGGACGCGGCCTCGACGGCTGCCTGCAGCGCGTCCACCTTCGGCACGACGAGGTAGTCGGCGTACTCGGAGGCGTCGTGGGTGAGGACCTTGACGGCGCCGTGCTCGGCGAGCGCGGCGGCGGTGTTCTCGGCGCCCGGGCCGAGCGCGACGGCGACCGGCTCGCCGATGCGGCGGGCCAGGGTCAGCAGCTCGAGGGTGGGCTTGCGGACGGCGCCGTCCACGTGGTCGACGTAGACGAGGACTTCAGCCATGGGATTTGCTCTCCTGCGAAACGAAGTTGAGGGGCGGTCGGCGTGGGGCCTGTCAGATGAACTTCTGGCCCGCGAGGAACTCGGCGAGCTGCTTGCCGCCCTCGCCCTCGTCCTTGACGATCGTGCCCGCGGTGCGGGCGGGGCGCTGGGTCGCGGAGTCGACCTTGGTCCACGCACCCTCCAGGCCGACCTCCCCGGCCTCCAGGTCCAGGTCCGACAGGTCCCAGGACTCCACCGGCTTCTTCTTGGCGGCCATGATGCCCTTGAAGGACGGGTAACGCGCCTCGCCGGACTGGTCGGTGACCGACACGACGGCCGGCAGGGAGGCCTCGAGCTGCTCGGAGGCGGCGTCGCCGTCGCGGCGGCCCTTGACCGTGCCGCCCTCGACCGAGACCTCGGAGAGCAGGGTGACCTGCGGGACGCCCAGGCGCTCGGCCAGCAGGGCCGGAACGACGCCCATGGTGCCGTCGGTGGAGGCCAGACCGGAGATGACCAGGTCGTAGCCGGCCTTCTCGATCGCCTTGGCCAGCACCAGCGAGGTGCCGATGGCGTCGGTGCCGTGCAGGTCGTCGTCCTCGACGTGGACGGCCTTGTCGGCGCCCATCGAGAGAGCCTTGCGCAGCGCGTCCTTGGCGTCCTCGGGGCCGACCGTCAGGACGGTGATCTCGACGTCGTCGTCGGAGTTCTCGGAGATCTGCAGCGCCTGCTCGACCGCGTATTCGTCGAGCTCGGAGAGCAGACCGTCCACGTCGTCCCGGTCGACGGTCAGGTCATCGGCGAAGTGCCGGTCGCCGGTGGCGTCGGGCACGTACTTCACAGTGACAACGATCCTCAAGCTCACGCCGGCTCTCCTACTGCATCGTCAGTTCTGGCTGCCTTCTTCCAGGCAGCATAGGCGTCTCGAGCGGCCGATCCCGGTTGGGGCGGCCTGCGCTACGGCCGAAATATTACTCACCAGTACACCCAGGTGGTTCCCGCTGAGCAAGCGCTTTGAACTGTGACCTGTGCAACGCAGCGTAATCGGAATCCGACGACCCCGCGCGGCGGCCGCGCGGTGATCAATCCCTCAGAGCAGTGAAACGCCCCTGGTGGTACAGCAGCGGACGGCCCGCGCCCGCCGGGTCGCCGAGCACCACCTCGGCCAGCACGATGCGGTGGTCCCCCGCGGGCACGCGCGCGACCACGCGGCACACCAGCCAGGCGAGCACGTCGTCCAGGACGGGCACCCCGTGCGGACCCTCCCGCCACGCGGTCGGCGCGCCGAAGCGGTCGGCGCCGCTCCGGGCGAAGGTGGCCGCCAGCTCCTGCTGGTGCTCGCCGAGTATGTGGACGCCCACGTGCTCCGCCCGGGACACCGCGGGCCAGCTGGAGGCTGCGGCGCCGATGCCGAAGGAGAGCATCGGGGGCTCCGCGGACACGGAACTCAGTGAGGTGGCGGTGAAGCCGACCGGCCCGGCGGCGCCGGAAGCGGTGATCACGGCGACCCCGGCCGCGTGCCGCCTGAAGACGGAGCGCAGCAGGTCGGGAGAGGCGAGCCGGGGAAGGCCCAGGCCGGGCGTGGCCGTCATGACGTCGTCCTTCTGCGGGAGGTGGCGGGTCGGACCGTGGGCGCTCAACGGACCGGACAGCGCGCGCTCGCGGTACGGAGCAGGTCCACGTGGACGCGTCCGTGGAGAAGGAGTTCCTCAGGCATACGGTCAGGCTGACGACGGCCGGCACGCACAGTCAAGTCCGTCCCGGCAACTGGGAGATGCCTCACCGTTCCCCGCCCTCAGGTGACACCGCCTCCCCCAGGGCCGCGACGACGTCGGCCTTGCGGGGCAGGCCGGACGCGCGCCGGACGATGCGGCCCTCGGCGTCGAGGACCAGCACGGTCGGCGTCCGGAGGATGCCGAGTTCCCGCACGAGGTCCAGCCGCGCCTCGGCGTCGATCTCGACGTGGGCGACTCCGGGGACCATGCCGGCCACCTCGCCGAGCACCCTGCGGGTCGCCCGGCAGGGCGCGCAGAAGGCGCTGGAGAACAGTACGAGGGTGGCCCGCTCGCCGAGTGCGCCGCCCAGCCGGTCCGCCCCCAGCCGCCTGCCGTCGTCACGCCCGGGCACCCGCACCCTCCCGCTCCGCCGCCGTCGCGGCACTCCGTGGGCGCTCGCCGCCGCGAGCACCGACAGTCCGGTCATCAGGTCGTGCAGCGTTCCCGGGACCGCGAAGATTCCCGGTCCCGGGAATCGTTCCCGCGGAACTCGGGTCGTCGGCCCGACGCCGGGCCCGGCCCGTTCGGCCTCGCCGCCACCGCAGCCGCGTTCCTCGATGCCGCGTTCGGGTACCCCATCGGATGCGATATGTACCTGCTCGCACGGCGCGTCGCGGTTCGCGCGAAGTAAAGGCCATTTAAAAGCCCGAGGTGGATCAAGGGAGCCCACGTGACGAGGATCTCGCCGCCGCCGGGCACCAGGGCTGGCTCCCGGGCCGTTCTTCGGGCACGATCTGCGAGATGCCGTAAACCTACGGCTGCGTAACTTTGCCGCCGGGAGGCATCCCCGGCAAAGAGTGAGGAAGGGTTCGCCCCGCCCATGGCAGAGCTTGTCTACCGCCCCGTCGTCGGCCTGGCCCAGGCCTTGTTCAAGGCCTGGGACCTCAAGATCGACTGCAAGGGATCGGAGAACATCCCGCGCTCAGGTGGTGCCGTGCTGGTGAGCAATCACATCAGCTACCTCGACTTCATCTTCGACGGCCTGGCCGCGCTCCCGCAGAAACGTCTCGTTCGCTTCATGGCGAAGGAGTCCGTGTTCCGCCACCGGATCTCCGGTCCGCTGATGCGCGGCATGAAGCACATCCCGGTGGACCGCAAGCAGGGCGAGACGGCCTACGCGCACGCGCTGGAGTCGCTGCGCTCGGGCGAGATCGTCGGGGTCTTCCCCGAGGCCACGATCTCGCAGTCGTTCACGCTGAAGACCTTCAAGTCGGGCGCGGCGCGCATGGCCCAGGAAGCGGGCGTCCCGCTGGTCCCGGTGGCCCTTTGGGGGACGCAGCGACTGTGGACCAAGGGTCACCCGCGCAACTTCAAGCGCAGCCACACCCCGATCACCATCCGCGTGGGCGAGGCCATGGACGCCTCCCGCGACAAGTACGCGGGGGCCATCACCCGTCAGCTGCGCGAGCGCGTCCAGGAGCTGCTGGAGGCCGCCCAGCGTGCCTACCCCGTGCGCCCCAAGGACGCGAACGACACCTGGTGGATGCCGGCCCACCTCGGCGGCACCGCGCCCACGCCGGAGCAGGTGCGCGAGGCCGAGTCGCGCTGACCCCCGGGACCGGCCCGGCCGCCCGCCGTGCGCCGGGTGCGGGGCGGGGTCCGGCGCGTCGGGCCCCGCGAGGCGGGCGCTCACAGCGCCGAGGGCAGCGTCCGCCACAGGTGCGGACGATCGGGCGCGGCCCTGAGCGCGTCGAGGACCGCCGCGCGTCGGGCCCCGCGAGGCGGGCGCTCACAGCGCCGAGGGCAGCGTCCGCCACAGGTGCGGACGATCGGGCGCGGCCCTGAGCGCGTCGAGGACCGCCGGGTGCGGCGCCGCGTAGAGAACCCGGTGGTCCGACTCCCCCGCCGCCGGGTCGGGCACGAAGGCCAGGCGTTCGCCGTCCAGGGAGAAGCACGCGTCCACACCCGGCTTGCCGCCGCGCGGATCCTGGCGGTGCCAGGCCCTGCCGAAGCGGACGGCGACCAGTGCGTGCAGGACGTGCCCGTCACCCGCGTCGTGCACGAGCCGCTGGTAGCACAGGCCCGTCGGGATGTCCTCGGCGCGCAGCAGCGCGGCCAGGGCGTGGGCCTTGGCGTGGCAGATGCCGGTCCCCTGCTCGAGCACGTCCGAGGCGCGCCACGTCACCCGCGGGTCGCCCGCGTCCCGCGAGTGGGAGACGGCGTCACGGACGTACTCGAACGCCAGCCTCGCATAGTCATACGAGCCTTCCGCGTTCTTCGCGAGGCGGGCCGCCGTGGCCCGCACCCGCGGATGGTGATGGTCTATGGCCTCGTCCGCGGCCAGGTAGGCGGACAGGTCAGGGTTCTCCTGGGTCAGCTCCATGAGCGCCGAGCATAGGAAAACGATCACCCGAGAGTCAATGACTTTTCGGGTGACCGTATATCTATGCAGTCCTGTCGTGTCCTGAGCCGCCGGGAGTCAGCGCGCCATCTCCTCCTTGACCGCCGCCACGAACGTGTCCACGTCGTCCTCGGTCGTGTCGAACGCGCACATCCAGCGCACGACGCCCGCCGCCTCGTCCCAGAAGTAGAACCGGAACCGCTTCTGGAGACGCTCGCTCACGTCGTGCGGGAGCCGCGCGAAGACGCCGTTGGCCTGCACCGGGTGGAGCACCTCCACGCCGTGCACGGCACGCACGCCTTCCGCGAGCCGCTGGGCCATCTCGTTGGCGTGGCGGGCGTTGCGCAGCCACAGGTCCCTGGCGAGCAGCGCCTCCAACTGCACCGACACGAAGCGCATCTTGGAGGCGAGCTGCATGGACAGCTTGCGCAGATGCTTCATGTGACTGACGGCGTCCTGGTCGATCACGACGACCGCCTCGCCGAACAGTGCGCCGTTCTTCGTCCCGCCGAGGGAGAGGATGTCGACGCCGACGGCATTGGTGAACGTCCGCATCGGGACGTCCAGCGAGGCCGCCGCGTTGGCTATCCGCGAGCCGTCCAGGTGGACCTTCATACCGCGCGCGTGGGCGTGGTCGCAGATCGCGCGGATCTCCTCCGGCGTGTAGAGCGTGCCGAGCTCCGTGCTCTGGGTGATCGAGACGGCCTGGGGCATCGCGCGGTGCTCGTCCTCCCACCCCCAGGCCTGCCGGTCGATCAGCTCGGGGGTGAGCTTGCCGTCGGGCGTGGGGACGGTGAGCAGCTTCAGACCGCCCATGCGCTCGGGCGCGCCGCCCTCGTCGACGTTGATGTGCGCGCTCTCCGCGCAGATCACCGCGCCCCAGCGGTCGGTGACCGCCTGGAGCGCTACGACGTTCGCGCCGGTGCCGTTGAAGACCGGGAAGGCCTCCGCCGTCGGCCCGAAATGACTGCGGACGATCCCCTGGAGGTTTTCGGTGTAGTCGTCCTCCCCGTACGCCACCTGGTGGCCGCCGTTGGCGACGGCCAGGGCGGCCAGCACCTCGGGGTGCACGCCGGCGTAGTTGTCGCTGGCGAAGCCGCGGACCTCGGGGTCGTGATGGCGGCGGGCATCGGTCTTCGGAGGGTTCACGGCTGCTCGGTGAGCCACAGACGCTTTCCGTTCACTTCGGCGGCGGGCTTCTCCCAGACCCCGGCGATGGCCTCGGCCAGGTCCTTGACGTCCGTGAAACCCGCGAACTTCGCGTTGGGGCGGTCGGCGCGCATCGCCTCGTGCACCAGCGCCTTCACCACCAGGATCGCAGCCGCGGAGGTCGGGCCTTCGGCGCCCCCCGCCTTGCGGAAGGCGTCGGCGAGCGCCAGGGTCCAGGCCTCGGCCGCGGCCTTGGCGGCGGCGTACGCGGCGTTGCCCGCGGTGGGCTTCGTGGCGCTGGAGGCGCTGATCAGCACGTAACGGCCGCGCGCGCTGCGCTGGAGGCCCTCGAAGAAGGCGAGCGAGGTGTGCTGCACGGTCTTGATGAGCAGCAGCTCCAGGAAGTCCCAGTCGTCCAGGCTCGTCTTGATGAACGTCTCGCTGCCTCGCCAGCCGCCGACGAGGTGGACCACGCCGTCGATCCGGCCGAAGTCCTTCTCGACGCGCAGCGCCCAGTCGCGGGTCGAGTCCAGATCGAGCAGGTCGACGGGCTCACCGGTGACGGTGGCGCCCCCGGCCCCGTAGCGGGCCGCATCGACGGCCTCCGCCAGACGTTCCGGGTCGTTGTCCGCGCCGACGACGGTCGCGCCGGCCTCGGCGAGCCTGAGCAGCGCCGCCCGGCCCGCGGGTCCGCCCGCGCCGGCCACCGCGATCACCGCACCGCTGAGAGCCCCGTTCCCCATGTTCCTCGCCTCCTGAGCAGTGTTCTCGGTACGCAGGTCGCTCACGCGGCGATCCGCTCGGCGCCGTCCGCCGTGATGCCCTTGGTGGAGGCGATCACGCTCTTCAGCTTCTTGGACAGTGCCTCATAGAACATGCTCAGCGGAAACTCGTCCGGAAGCACGTCGTCCACGAGCTTGCGGGGCGGCTGGGTCAGGTCCAGCGCGTCGGGACCCTTGGCCCACTTGGAGCCCGGATGCGGCGCGAGGTAGGCCGAGACCAGCTCGTAGCCGGCGAACCAGTGGACGAGCTTGGGGCGGTCGATGCCGTCCCGGTAGAGCTGCTCGATGTCGGCGCAGAGCTGGTTGGTGACCTGCGGGGCGCGCTGCCAGTCGATGTGCAGCCGGTTGTCGGTCCAGCGGACGACGTCGTGCTTGTGCAGGTAGGCGAAGAGCAGCTGGCCGCCGAGGCCGTCGTAGTTGCGCACCCGCTCGCCGGTGACGGGGAAGCGGAACATACGGTCGAAGAGGACCGCGTACTGGACGTCGCGGGCCTGCGGGACCCCGTCGTCCTGCAGCTTCACGGCCTCCTTGAAGGCGGTGAGGTCGCAGCGCAGCTCCTCCAGGCCGTACATCCAGAACGGCTGGCGCTGCTTGATCATGAACGGGTCGAAGGGCAGGTCGCCATGGCTGTGGGTGCGGTCGTGGACCATGTCCCAGAGCACGAAGGCCTCCTCGCAGCGCTTCTGGTCGTGGACCATGGCGGCGATGTCCTCGGGAAGCTCCAGACCCAGCACGTCGACGGCGGCGTCGGTGACACGGCGGAAGCGGGCGGCTTCGCGGTCGCAGAAGATGCCACCCCAGGAGAAACGTTCCGGCGCCTCGCGGACGGCGATGGTCTCCGGGAAGAGGACGGCCGAGTTGGTGTCGTAGCCGGCCGTGAAGTCCTCGAAGGTGATGCCGCAGAACAGCGGGTTGTCGTAGCGGGTGCGCTCCAGCTCGGCCAGCCAGTCCGGCCAGACCATGCGCAGCACGACCGCCTCGAGGTTGCGGTCCGGGTTGCCGTTCTGCGTGTACATCGGGAAGACGACCAGGTGCTGGAGGCCGTCCGCGCGGTTCGCGGCGGGCTGGAAGGCCAGCAGCGAGTCGAGGAAGTCCGGCACCTCGAAGCCGCCGTCGGCCCAGACCCGCAGGTCCTTCGCCAGGGCCCGGTGGTAGTCGGCGTCGTGCGGAAGCAGCGGGGAGAGCTCCTCGACGGCGTCGATCACCCGCTGGACCGCCCGCTCGGCGTCCGTGCGCGGCGGTGCGCCCTCGGCCGTGAAGTCGATCGATCCGTCCTTCGCCTGCCAGGGCCGGATCCCTTCCACGGCATCCTTGAGCACGCGCCACGCCGGGTGCTCCACCACCCTGACCACCGGAGGAACCCGATCCTCCGTAGCTGCCTGCACAAGAATTTCCGTCATGTCCCATCCTCCCCTGGAGAACCTCGCGTCAGGACACCGTATGCATACGAGGTTTCCTCCAGCAAGTGGACCTTCGGGAAATTATCCTGCCCACTCGCATCTTCACCGCACTTTTTCCTGTCGGACACCGGAGAGGCGACGCTTCCGCGCGGCCAGGGCGGGTAGGTAACTCCCCGGACGCACGCGAGTCCTGGCCTGCCCGCGGCCGTCGGCTCACGTGCTCCCCCGGCCCAGCCGTCGACGGAAACGAGTCACGCCTTGAACTTCCTCACCATCGGCCACCGCGGGGTGATGGGCGTCGAGCCCGAGAACACCCTGCGCTCCTTCGTCGCCGCCGAGCAGGCCGGCCTCGACGTCGTCGAACTCGACCTGCACCTGAGCAAGGACGGCGCGCTCGTGGTCATGCACGACCCCGACGTGGACCGCACGACCGACGGCGCCGGGGCCGTCGCCGACCAGACCCTTGCCGAGCTGCGGACCCTCGACGCGGGACGCGGGGAACGTGTGCCGGTCTTCGAGGAGGTCCTCGACGCCGTGCGCACACCGCTGCAGGCCGAGATCAAGGACGTCGGGGCGGCGCGGGCGCTGGCCGAGGTGATCCGGGCCCGGGACCTGACGGGGCGGGTGGAGGTGTCCTCCTTCCACGAGGAGGCCGTCGCGGAGATCGCGCGCCTGGTCCCCGGGGTGCGCACCGCGCTCATCGGCAGCCATTACGGCCTCGACATCGTGGACCGGGCGGTGACGGCCGGCGCCGCCACGCTCTGCCTCAACCTCCGGCGGCTCACCCTGGAGATCGTCGAGAAGGCCCGCGAGCGCGACCTCCGCATCATCGGCTGGGTGGTCAACACCCAGGACCAGCTGCGTCTCGTCCGCGCCCTCGGACTCGACGGCGCGACCACCGACTACCCGCAGATCAGGCGGACCGGCCGCTTCACGGCGTAGCCCGCCTCTTCCCCGCCTCTTCCGGATCCCGCCGGTCGAGCACGCGGCGTCGCGCGCCGAGCCTCGCGAGGCGGAGCGGAGCCCGGCCACCGGACGTACTCGCAGGGCTCACACGAGTTCCTTGACCAGCAGCTCGAACTCCAGGTCGTCGCGCTGCGGGATGCCGAAACGCTCGTCGCCGTACGGGAAGGGGGTCATCCGTCCCGTACGGCGGTAGCCGCGGCGCTCGTACCAGGCGATGAGGTCCTCGCGGACGGAGATCACGGTCATGTGCATCTCGGTGACGCCCCAGTCCTCGCGCGCCTCGCGCTCGGCCTGCGCCATGACGGCCTTGCCGAGGCCGGCGCCCTGCGCCGTGGGGCTGACCGCGAACATGCCGAAGTAGGCGTGGCCGCCGCGGAGCTCGAGCTGGCAGCAGGCGACGATCCGGCCGTCCTGCTCGGCCGTGAGCAGCCTGCAGTCGGGCGCCTCGACCACCGCGAGCACGCCGTCGGGGTCGGTCCGCTGCCCTTGCAGGATGTCCGCCTCCGTCGTCCAGCCGGCCCGGCTGGAGTCACCGCGGTAGGCGGACTCGATGAGCCGGACGACGGCGTCGACGTCGGCGGGGGTGGCGTCGCGGAAGGTCAGGTCGGTGGCGGCGGTGTCCATGCGGGCGGTCTCCGGTCTCTGGCATGTCTGGGGCACCGGCGAGCCTAACGCCGCCCCGCTAGGATCAGGATGCATGGTGCACGTACTCAGCGGCAGAACCCTGATCCGTCCCACCGACCCCGAACGCTCGCGCGCCTTCTACGGCGAGCGGCTGGGGCTGGCCGTCTTCCGCGAGTTCGGGACGGGGCCGGACCGCGGGGTCGTCTACTTCCTCGGCGGCGGTTTCCTGGAGCTCTCCGGCCGCTCACGGACGCCGATGCCCCCTGATCCCGCGGTGCGGTTGTGGCTGCAGGTCGCGGATGTGACGGCCGCGCACGAGGAGCTGCGGGCGAAGGGGGTCGAGATCGTCCGTCCCCCGGCGAAGGAACCGTGGGGGCTCGTCGAGATGTGGATCGCGGACCCGGACGGCACCCCGATCGTGCTGGTGGAGGTGCCCGCGGACCATCCGATCCGGTACCGCCCGGGCATCTGAACCACCGGGCGGGGCCTTTCCGGCCCATGCCCGCAGGCCGGTCCGCCACCACCCGCGACCGCCCCGCCACCGGCGGATTCTTGCCGCGACCGTCAGCGGATGCCGTCGTCCGGGGCGAGGCTTAGCGTGCTGGAAGGGGTCCCCGTCGTTTCGGAAGGATCGTCATGAAGCTCGACGCGCCCGTGCCCGGCGGGCCCTGCTGGGCCGAGCTGGGGACCAGCGACCTGCAGGAGGCGAAGCGGTTCTACGCGGAGCTGTTCGGCTGGCGCGCGCGGACCGACCCCCGGCAGGGGGCGGGCGGATACGCGGTCGCGCACCTCGGCGAGGCCGCCGTCGCGGCGCTCACGCCCCTGCATCAGCAGGCGCAGCCATGCGCCTGGAGCGTCTTGTTCACGGTGACCGACGCGGACGTCAGCGCACGGCTGGTCACGGAGGCAGGCGGCAAGGTCCTCGCCGGTCCGATGGACGTCTTCGACATGGGCCGTTTCGTGGTCGCCCTGGATCCGGCCGGCGCGGCGTTCCAGCTGTGGCAGGCGCGGACCTTCCCGGGCGCCGGGCTGTTCAACGCGCCCGGCTCGCTCGGCTGGGTCGAGCTCCTGACCCGTGAGCCGGAGCGCGCGGAGACGTTCTACACCACGGTGTTCGGCTGGACCGTCGGCTCCTCCGAGAACTACGTGCAGTGGGGCGTCGGCGGCGCCGACTTCGGCGGCATGATCACGATGGACGAGAAGTTCGCGCCGGAGGTGCCGCCGCACTGGCTGCCGTACTTCGCGGTGAGCGACGTGGACGCCTCCACGCGGACCGCCGTCGGGGCAGGCGGCACCGTGCTCATGGAACCGACCGCCATGCCGGACGGCCCGCGGATCGCCGTGCTCCGCGACCCTCCCGGCGCCGCCTTCGGCGTGTACCGCGCGAACCACGAGGGGTGAACGTCGCACGTCGACTTCGACGTCGACGGGGTACGGCGCGCGCCGCGACCCAGCCCTCTGAGCCCGCCCCCGTCCTCACAGCCCCCTGAGGCCGCCCCGTCCGCACAGCCACCTGAGCCGCCTCTCTCCGCACGGCCCGCGCAGCCTTGGGCGTCGTCGGCGGACAAGGCCGCCGCTCAGACCCGCAGCGCGCGCATGTGCCCCTCCAGACGGCTGAGCAACTTGCCCAGCAGGGTGGCCAGTTCGCCCTGGCTGCTGTCGTCCAGGGCGGACAGGACCGCGCTCTCGTAGGCGAGCTGCTCGGGCAGGACGCCGTCGACGAGTTCCTGTCCTGCCTCCGTGAGGCGGAGGTGGGCGACCCGGCGGTCGCGGGTGTCGCCGCGGCGCTCCACGAGGCCGCGCTCGGTGAGCTGCTTGAGGCGTTTGGTGACGGCTGCCCCGGAGGAGAAGGTCTCGCGGGCCAGCTCGCCGGGGGTCAGCTCGTGGCCGGTGCGGCGCAGCGCGCCGAGCAGGTCGAACTCCGGTCGGCTCAGTCCGACCCGGCGCAGGGGCGCGTCCTCGGCCTGCTGGAGCAGGGCGGCACAGCGGTTGACCCGGCCGATGATCTCCATGGGCCCGGTGTCCAGGTCGGGCCGGACGGTCTGCCACTGCCGTACGACGGCGGCGACCGTGTCGCTCCTCGCCGGCTCGCCGTCCGCGGTCCGGTCGCCGCTCCTGACCCGGTCACCCGTGGCCGTGGCGTCATCGGTGGCCGTGGCGTCGTCGGTGGCGGTCGGGACGCCGGTTACGGTCGGAGCACCCGTGGCGGTCGGGGTCTCTGCGGCAGGGCCTCCCCTCGGGGTGTTCCCGGCCGCCGAACCCTCCCGCGCCCCGTTCCCGGCCGCCGCCCGTCCCTGCGTCGCCGTCATCGCCGTAGGTCCTCCGCTCTCACGCTCGCGTCCCGGTCCAGGAGCAGCCCCTGACGCCGTACCGTCGCCGCGAGCGTACGGTGTCCCGACTCTTCGGCCGTCACGACCCGCTCCCGGGGCAGGGCGCGCTGCCACCACTCGCCGGCCGCGGCGTCGGCGGTGGCACGGAGGTCGACCAGGGCGGCGGCCAGTGCGCGGCGGGCCGCGTCCAGGGTTCCGGTGGCGGGGTGCGGCTCCGCCGCCAGGCGAGCGGCGTGCTCCCGGGTCCTTTCCACCGCCGTCAGAGCGGCTTCCAGCCGGTCGCCGACGCGGCGGTCGGTGACGGCGATCGCGGCGGCGAAACCGACCGCGGCGCCCACGAGGGTGTCCACGAGCCGCTCGGCGATGAGCCGCCCGGGGTCCTGGATCCGCGTGAACTCGGTGATGAGCAGGGCCATCGGGGTCACGCAGACGCTGCCGAGCCAGTAGTTGCGGCTGATCAGCGCCTCGGCGCCGAAGTTGAGGGCGAGACAGACCAGGACGAGGGCCGCCTGCGCGAGGTGGGCGAGCGGGACCAGCACGGCGAAGGCGAGGACGCCGACGAGATTGCCGACGATGCGCTGGACCGCGCGGCTCCAGGTGAGCGTGACGTTCGCCTGGTAAAGGGACGCGGCGGTGACCAGCGCCCAGTAGGGGCGGCCGATCCCCAGGGCGCAGGAGGCGTATCCGGCGAGGGCACAGCCCAGGGCCGTGCGCGCCGCGAGGGGCGCGAGAGGCGCGAGAGGACCGAGGCGTCGCCTCGACGACGTTCGGCCGACCGCGAGTCCGGCGTCGACGCCGATGAGTTCGTCGTCGTCGACGAGGTCCTCGGGGCGCGGGACCGAGGTGGTGCCGCGCAGGTCGCGGGCCCAGTCGCGCAGCCGGGCCGGGTCGGTGTCAGCGGGGGCGGCGAGGGCGATCTCGGCCCGCACGACGAGCCGTTCCAGGCCGCGCCGCGTCTGCCCGGCACGGGCCGACAGGAGGGTCTGCCAGGCGGCGTGCACGGCGGCGGCCGCGCCGGCGCGGGCCCGGTCCTCGCCTTCGCCCGCCGCATACGCGTCGACGTGGGCGGCGGCCGCGTTCAGGGCGTGCGCGGTGGCTCGTCGTTCGGGGCCGTGCGGGCGCGCCAGCCCGGGCGCCATGCCGATCAGCCAGGCCCAGCCGCCCGCGGCGAGAGCGGGCCCGAGATGGCCGGGGACCTGTCCGAGGGTCTGCGGCACGAACAGCGCGGCGGAGCTGATGAAGGTGAGGACGACGTTGCCGGGCGGGCCGAGGCGGGTGGCGTCGCACAGGGCCTTCTGGGCGGCCGCGAGGAGCGCGCCGACGGTGACCAGGACGAGGGGCGACGCGGTGAGCGAGGCGGCGAGCAGGGCGACGGCCAGGCCGCCGGTCATGCCGAGCACCACCCACGCCAGCACACGGGCCCGCGCCGCGTAAGGGCGGTTGTGGGCGTAGAGGGCGCACAGGGATCCGGCCATGGTGTACACCGCGAGATCCAGCCGTCCGAGCGCCAGCAGGATCAGGTTCGGCGGGGCGACCGCGGCGATCACGCTGAGAGCGGGCTTGAACCAGATGTCCGAGGGGCGTCCGAGCCGCAGGACGCCGGAGAGCGGGAAACGGGGTCCGGGGCGCTTTCGGGGTTCGGGCCGGGGCCCCGGCCGGAAGCGGAGCCGGAACCGGGGCCCGGGCCGTGGGCGGGGTCGCTGAGGAATCGCGCTGCTCACCTCATTAATTTAACATGTGTTTTACTCATGAAATACTTCCGTGCTTCCTCGCATGCTCCCCGCATACACCCTTGCGCCCGCGTGCGCACGGCACGGTGTGGGCATCGCATCCCTCGACGGCGGACACCGAGCGCGCAGGGCGCTGCGCGTCGCCGCGTGGACGCCGAGCGGTCGGTGAACGTCGAGCGGGGAGGTGCGCGTGCACGGACCGGCTTCGCCCGGCTGGCTGCTGGTCGCGCTGTGTGCGGCGACCGGGGCCTACTGCCTGCTGCGGATGCGCAGCAGGGTCGAGGAACAGCGCAGAGCCGCGGGCGGCGAGGCCCTGATGGGCTTCGGCATGGCCTCGATGGCCGTGCCGCCGGCCGTGTTCACCCCACCGGCGTGGGCGTGGCCGGCCTACGCCGCGGTCTTCGGCGCGGCAGCCCTGCGGGCGCTGTGGTCGGCCCGGACGGACGCGCATCATCTGCATCATCTGGTGGGCGCCGGGGCCATGGTGTACATGGCGGCGGCGATGGCCGGCACGCCCTCGCACAGTCACGGGCACGGCGGCTCGGGAGTCCCGGTGCTGACGGGCGCGCTGCTGGCGTACTTCACCGGTTACGTCCTTCTCGCCGGGGTGAGGCTGCTGCCGGCCGCCGGTGCGGGCGGGGCGGCCGTCGCCTGGGGTGACCGGCCCGAAGTGGCGCGGGCGTGCCGTCTGTCGATGGGCATCGGCATGCTCGCCATGCTGCTGACGATGTGACTTCGAGTCACGGGCATGACCTGCGTCCCTTCGCCGGGTGAAGCCGTACTCCTGAAGGTGCGCCGCTCATGGGGTGCCGGCCCGGCCACCGATGCCGGGACCGCGCTCGCCGGACTGCCCGCCCGCCGGCTCCGCCGAGAGGCCACGTGCGGAGGCCGGAGCCCGCCCGGCGGGACCGACCGAGCTGACCACAAGGGCAGTTGAGCGTCCGACGGAGCGGGAGGAACCGTGTGCGCCCCGCACGGGTCGACGGTGGCTCAGGACCTCTTCCCGGACGGCGCGTTCGCCTCCGGCGCACTCGGTCGGCGAGGATCGTCGTATGCGCTACCCGTCCACCGACTCCCCGCCCCTTCCCGTCGCCCAGCGCACGGCCGCCCGCGTCGCCCTGGTCCTGGGCCTGTGCTCCGTCCTCCTCCTCGTCCCCGTCGTGGGCGAGTGGGGTCCCCTGATCTCCGCCGACCGCGACGTCGCCCGCACCACCCACCGCTGGGCCGTCGCCGATCCCGACGTCACCCGGGTCTGCCGCATCCTCACCGACTGGGTCTGGGATCCGGTGACCATGCGACTGCTGGGCGCGGCGGCGGCCGTGTGGCTGGTGTGGCGCCACACGGACTGGTGGACCGCCGGATGGCTGGTGGCCACGGCCGCGCTGGGCACGCTGATCCAGCAGGCGCTCAAGGCCGCCGTGGGCCGCGCCCGCCCGGTCTGGCCCGACCCCGTCGACTCGGCGCACTACGCGGCCTATCCCTCCGGGCACGCCCTGACCGCCATGGTGGTGTGCGGCCTCCTGCTGTGGCTGCTGCACCGGCACGGCGCCGGTCCCCTCCTGTGGTGCGCGGCGCTGACGGTGGCGGTGATCTCCGTGGTGGGCGTGGGACTCACCAGGATCTGGCTGGGGGTGCACTGGCCCTCGGACGTCCTGGCCGGCTGGCTGCTCGGCGCGACCCTGGTGGCGGTGGCGATCGCGGCACACCTGCGTGGGCGGCCGGACCGGGCCAGGCCCACGGTGGACGCGGCGAGTTCGACGGCCGGGCCGCGCATCTGAGGTGGTGGCGGAGCCTCGGGTGACGCTTCGTCACGGCGTGGCAGGCAGCGACGCGTGCGCGCGTCCGCGCCTTCCGCGCACCGGCACCGATTCCCGTCCGGGTCCGCAACGTCCGCAACGTCAGTCGTCCGCGCCGCTGCGTCGTCCGCGTCGTCCGCATCATCCGCGCCGTCCGCGAGGCGATGCCGGGCGTGCGGAACGCCCGGCGCCGGCCGAGGCGGGGTTCATAGGATCGCCCCATGACGAGTGTGCTGTTCGACTTCTCCGGGACCCTCTTCCGCATCGAGTCCGCCGAGTCCTGGCTGGGATCGGTGCTGCACGAGGCCGGCATCGCGATGCCCGGGCCGGAGCTGGCCGCGACGGCGCGGGCCCTGGAGACGGCCGGGGCCCTGCCGGGCGGGGCCTCTCCCCTGAGGGTGCCCGACGAGCTGGCCGGGCTGTGGCGGGCACGGGACGAGAGCGCGGAGCTGCACCGGGCCGCGTACACCTCCCTGTGCCGTCAGGTGCCCTTGCCGGACCCGGCGTTGTACGACGCCTTGTACGACCGGCACAGAACGCCGGCGGCCTGGTCCCCGTACCCCGACGCCCTCGCCGTGCTGCGCGGGTTGCGCGAGCGCGGTCTGCGGGTCGGCGTGGTCAGCAACATCGGCTGGGACCTGCGGCCCGTGTTCCGGGAGCATGGCCTCGACGGATACGTCGACACGTACACGCTGTCGTACGAGCACGGGGTGCAGAAGCCGGACGCACGGCTGTTCACGATCGCGTGCGAAGCGCTGGGGGCCGAACCTCACCGGACCCTGATGGTGGGCGACGACCGGCGGGCGGACGGCGGGGCGGCCGCGCTGGGCTGCGCGGTGCACTTCGTGGACCATCTGCCTGCGGCGGAACGCCCGGACGGGCTGCGGGCGGTGCTCGAGCTGGTGGGCTGAGCGGCGAGAACACCGCGCACGCCCCGGCGACGGCGGCCTCAGGACCCCACGACTGAAAAAGCGCGCCCACTCTGGACGATCCCCCGCGTCGCCCAGAGCAGGCGCCACCCCGGCGGGCTCCGTTCCGGAGCCGACCGGAGTTCCTGAGTATAGTTGGCTGGCAGCCAGTCAACCCAGGAGTTACAGGATGTCCCCGCGCAGCGCCTCGGTCAATGAAGAATTGCGGCGGCGTTCCCGGGAGCGGCTTCTGCAGGCCGCGGTGGAGTTGGTGGGAGAGCGTGGCTACGAGGCCACGACCCTCGGCGACATAGCGGACCGGGCGGGCGCGGCGCGCGGCCTGGTGTCGTACTACTTCCCCGGCAAGCGCCAGCTGGTGCAGTCGGCCGTGCACCGCCTGATGCACCGCACACTGGAAGAGGCGCTGGAGCGCGAACCGCACACCGAGGACGGCCGGGAGCGGATGGCCCGGGCCATCGACGCGATCACCGGGCTGGCCCGGGACCGTACGGTGCTGATGCGTCAGCACATGGCGGGGCTGCTGCAGGCCGAGGGCTTCCTCGAGTGCCCGGAGCAGCAGCGGCTGGCCGAACTCCTGCGGGACACCGCGGCCCGGCACAGCTCACAGGACGCCGGCCACGACTACCCGCTGCTGCGCTCCCAACTGATGGGCGCCGTCTACTCGATGGTGCTGCCGAACGTGCCGCTGCCGCTGGTCACCCTGCGAGCCGACCTGTTCGCGCGTTACCGCCTCGACTGGGAGCAGGGGGACCCGCCGGACGCCGAGGCGCCCGGCGGGAAGGGCGGCGGCGATCTGTCGCGGTTCTTCGCGACAGATCTGCCGGCCGGGGATCAGTCGAAGTAGTCCGGCTGCGTCTGGACGTTGAGCTCGCGCAGCCGCACCCGCTTCGCGGGGTCCGTGCGCTTGTCGTCCAGCTTCAGCACGTCGAAGCCCTTGGCGATGTCGTTGGAGTAGATGTAGCCGTTGTAGTAGTAGGCCGACCACGAGCCGCCGGTCTGCAGGGTGGTGGTGTTCAGCGGGCCGCGCTCGAAGTAGGCGATCTCCTTCGGCTTCGTCGAGTCGGTGAAGTCCCAGACGGAGACCCCGCCCTGGTACCAGGCCTGGACCATGAGGTCCTTGCCCTTCACCGGGATCAGCGAACCGTTGTGCGCGACGCAGTTCTCGGTGTCCGCCTGGTGGCGCGGGATCTTGTAGTAGGCGCGGAAGACGAGCTTGCGCTTGTCCCCCTTGCCGACGATGTCGTAGATGCCGTCGGCGCCGCGGTTCGGGCCGGTCGCCTCGTTGCAGGTGGCCGCGCCTCCGCCGCCGAGCTCGTCGGTGAACACGACCTTGTTCGCCTTCTGGTTGAAGGTCGCGGAGTGCCAGAACGCGAAGTTGACGTTGTCCTGCACCTGGTCGATGACCTTCGGGTGCTCCGGGTCCTTGATGGAGAAGAGGATGCCGTCGCCCATGCAGGCGCCGGCCGCCAGGTCCTTCTCCGGCAGCACGGTGATGTCGTGGCAGCCCGTGGTCTTGGACACCCCGGGGTTGGTCGGACCGCCGGGGTTGCCGCCGCCGTCCGGGCCCTCGCCCGGGAACAGCACGGGGAAGCTCACGACCGCCGCCTGCTCGGGCGCCTTGCGGGGCACCTTGATGACCGAGATGCCGTCGTGCGGCGGCTGGCAGTCGGGGTAGGCGGCGTTGGGCGAGTACGAGGAGACGTAGATGTAGACGTTCTTGCGCTCGGGCACCAGGGTGTGGGTGTGCGAGCCGCAGGCGGTCTCCACGGCGGCGACGTACTTCGGGTTCGCCTTGTCGCTGATGTCGAAGACCTTCATGCCCTCCCAGGAGGACTTCTCGGTCACCGGCTGGGTGGTGCTGTGGCAACTGCTGTCGCTGCGCGAGGAGTCGGTCGACAGGAAGAGCAGGTCGCCCGAGACGGAGACGTCGTTCTGCGAGCCGGGGCAGAGCACCTGGGCCACCGTCTTCGGCGACTTCGGGTTGCTGATGTCGAAGACGCGGAAGCCGTCGTAGTTGCCGGCGAAGGCGTACTTGCCCTGGAAGGCCAGGTCCGAGTTGGTGCCGGGCAGGGCGTCCTTGGGGATGTTCGCCAGGTGCTCGATGTTGGCGGAGTGGACGATCTCGTCCTGCCCGGGTATCTCGCCCTGGGCGATCGCCGCGGCCGCCTCGGCCCTGGCGCCTTGCGAGACCTCCTGCTCCACGGCGGGCGCGTCCCCGGGGTCGGGGGTCGCGGCCGCCGGGACCGCCGTGAGGAGGGCGGCGAGGAGACCGGTGCACGCGGCGGCGACTCCCAGCCGTCTGCGTCGTGTTCGAGGATCGTTCAACAGGGTCACTGCATCCTCCCTTGTCCCCGTTCCCAGGGAACGGTTCACGGTGCTCCGAAGTATCGTCTTCATCATGCACATATCAAGGGCGGGCAACGCACTCGTCATGAATCTTTCTGTTCATTAGTGCGATCAGTGGTGCATAGATCCAGACGAGGACGGACCCGTCCTCAACTCGCCGATCCCCGGAGGTCGTTGTGCCGCTCCGCCGCATGCCCCTCGCCTCAGCCGCACTGCTGCTGGCATTCGCCCTCGCGGGCTGCGACTCCGGGCCGGACGCCAAGCCGTCCGGCGCGGACGGCCCTTCGGTGATCGCCCCCGGCGAGCCGGGCGACGAGAACCGCACCCTCTCCGCCCAGGAAGCGGCCGAGCAGCGCGCCGACGACGACACCCCGAACACGGCGGACGTGTCGTACGCGCGGATGATGATCCGGCATCACGCCCAGGCTCTGGAGATGACCCAGCTCGTCCCGGACCGCGCCCGGTCGGGGGACGTCAAGCGGCTCGCCCTGCGCATCTCCGCGGCTCAGGGTCCGGAGATCGAGGCCATGAAGGGCTGGCTCACGACGCACGGCAAGACCACGGCGAGCGGCGGGCACGACCACGCCGTCATGCCCGGGATGGCGAGCGAGGACCAGCTGAGCGAGCTGCGCGCGGCGCGCGGCAAGGCGTTCGACGCCCTCTTCCTCACCTTGATGATCACCCACCACGAGGGCGCGCTCACCATGGCCGCGGACGTCAAGGCGCAGGGCAACAACGTGCAGATCGAGGAGATGGCGGACGATGTGATCGCGCAGCAGACGAGCGAGATCACCCGGATGCGCGCCATGCGGTGACGCCGTCACCCGGCCGCCCGTCCGGGTGACGGCGCGGCCGGGCAACGGCACCGAGGGACGGCGGTCAGCCCTGGACAGCGCTCAGGAAGGGGCGCCGGGCGGGCACGGAGGCCGAGAAACGATGCTCTAGCACACACCCAAGGCGATCGCATGGTCACGTTCCGTACGAACGGACACGCGTGCGCCGCGAGAGCACAGCGCCCTGTCAGCGGAGCGGCGCCGGTGCGATGCTGGAGACACCAGCGTTCTCCTCCGTACCCGGGGCAAGGAGTTCCGCCGTGCTGCGTGTCGCCGTCGTCGGTTCAGGTCCGAGTGGGGTCTACACCGCTCAGAGCCTGGTCGAGCGAGATCCCGAGGCGTTCGTCGACGTCCTGGACCGCCTGCCGTGCCCGTACGGGCTCGTGCGCTACGGCGTCGCCCCGGACCACGAGAAGATCAAGTCCCTGCAGCACAGCCTGCGCACGGTCCTCGAACACGAACGGGTGCGTTTCCTCGGCGGGGTCCGGGTGGGCGCGGACGGGGTCCCCGTGGACCGACTGCGCGAGATGTACCACGCGGTCGTGTACTGCGTGGGCGCCGCGTCCGACCGGCGCCTCGGGATCCCCGGCGAGGAACTGCCCGGCAGCTGGTCGGCGACGGAGTTCGTGTCCTGGTACAGCGCGCACCCGGACTCCGCCGCCGGCGACGGGTTCGTACGGGACGTCCGCACGGCCGTCGTGGTGGGCGCCGGGAACGTCGCGCTGGACGTCACCCGGATGCTGGCCCGCGGCGCTGCCGAGCTGAGCCCCACCGACATGCCGCAGTCGGCGCTGAGCGCGCTGTCGGCGAGCGGGGTGAGCGAGATCCACATGGTGGGGCGGCGCGGCCCGTCCCAGGCGCGCTTCACCACCAAGGAACTGCGCGAGCTGGGCGGGCTGCCCGACACCGACGTGGTCGTCGACGAGGCGGAGCTGGCGTCCGATCCGGCGTACGGTGATCCGTCCGGACTCCCGGCGGCGCAGCGACGCAACGTGGAAGTGCTGCGCGGCTGGGCGGCGGCGCCGGCCCGTGGCGTGCGGCGGCGGATCCGGCTCCGGTTCTTCCTGCGCCCCGTCGAACTGCTCCCCGTCGAAGGCCGGTTGGGGGCGGTGCGACTGGAGCGGACGGCTCCGGACGGGCGCGGGGGCGTGCGGGGCACCGGCCGCTACGAGGTCGTCGAGGCGCAGTTGGTGCTGCGGTCGGTGGGGTATCGCGGGGCGCCCCTGGAGGGGCTGCCGTTCGACGCGGTGAGCGGCACGGTGCCGCATGCCGCCGGGCGGGTGGTACGGGGAGGCGCGGTCGCGCCGGGCGAGTACGTGGCGGGCTGGATCAAGCGCGGCCCGACCGGTGTGATCGGCGCCAACCGGCCGTGCGCGAAGGAGACGGCGACGTCCCTGCTGGAGGACGCTCCCGTTCTCGCGCGGCGGCGGTTGCCCGACGAGCCGCTGGACGCGCTGCGGGCGATCGGGGCCGACCCCGTCGAGTGGGCGGGGTGGCTGGCGATCGAGCGGGCCGAGGCGGCGCTGGGAGCCTCTCTGGGACGGGGCGTGGTGAAGCTGCCGGACTGGGCGGCGCTGAGGGCCGCGGCCGGGTCCGCCGGCCCTTCGCGCGCCGCGACCGCGCCTGCCGGCCGTTCGCGTCCCGCGGACCGGCCCTCCTGACCTCCTGACCTCCTCCCCTGACCTCCGGCAGCCTGGGCGGCGCTCCTGGGGGCCTCGACGCCCCCGACGCCGTTCTCCTCGCGAGACGCCGGCCGTCGCGGGGACGTCCGCTCCCGCGAGGTTCGTGGGCGGCCTGGCCCGGCCGCCCACGGTGACTCAACTCGCCGAACAGGAAGCACCGTTGAGCGTGAAGCCACCCGGCGCCGCGCTGTTGCCCGTGTGATTCGCCTGATAGCCGATGCTGACGCTCGCACCAGGCGCCAGCGTGCCGTTGTAGGTCGCGTTCGTCGCCGTCACCGCTCCCGAGACCGGTGCGTACGTGGCGCCCCAGCCGCTGGTGATGGTCTGCCCGGCGGGCAGCGTGAAGCCCAGTTTCCAGCCGTTGATCGCGGAGGCGCCGGTGTTGGTGAGGGTCACTGACGCGGTCAGGCCGGTGCTCCATGCACTGGTGGAGGCCGTGACCCGGCAGGCTCCGGGCTGGGGGCCCGGGTCGGGGTCGGGCACGGAGCCGTCGAGGCCGAAGAACCTGAGGACCCGTGCGCCCATGCCGTCGCTGTACACCCCGTGTCCGACGCCCTGGACGCTGATGGCCTCGACGGGGGCGCGGTCACCGGTGGCGCCGTAGCGGGTGCGGGTCCAGCCGGACACGGGCGAGTCGGTGGCGGCCGGGGTCTGACCGACGCCCTGAACGTTCGTCCACTGCTTGATCTCCTCCCCGAAGTTCGGGTAGCGCAGCGTGTCGTCCTGCGTGCCGTGCCAGACCTGCATCCGGGGGCGGGGGCCGGTGTAGCCGGGGTAGGCGTTGCGCACCAGGTCGCCCCATTCCTGGGGCGTGTGGATCACGGTGCCGCCGGCGCACTGGCTGTTCCACTCGGATCCGTCGGTGGTCGCGAAGCAGCCGAACGGGACGCCCGCGAACGCCGCGCCCGCCGCGAACACGTCGGGGTAGTCGCCGAGCAGGACGTTCGTCATCATCGCGCCGGAGGAGATGCCCGTCGCGAAGATCCGCCCGGTGTCGGCGGAATAGGTGCGGATGGTCCAGTCGATCATCGACTTGATGCCGACGGGATCGCTCCCGCCGCCGCGCTTGAGCGCCTGGGGCGAGGAGACGTCGAAGCACTTGCTGCTGCGGGTGACCGACGGGTAGACGACGATGAATCCGTACCGGTCGGCCAGCCGCGCGAACTCGGTGCCGTTGTACATGGCGGGGCCGGAACCCGTGCAGTAGTGCACGGCCACCAGAACAGCCGGGCGCGCGGTGACGTTCGCCGGCACGTACACGTACATCTGGAGGTTGCTGGGGTTCGTGCCGAAGCCCGTGACCTCGGTGAGCGTGGCGGCGGGAACCGGGCCGGCGGCGTGCGCACGGGCGGAGGCGGCGGGCGCGGTGAGGACGGTGGCCGCGAGCAACGACACCAGGGCCGCCAGGAGGGCCAGGATCGCCGGACGAGGCCTTCTTCTGGCAGAAGCGGTCATGTGGGGGGTGGTGGTCAACACGTTCTGTCCCTTCTCGGTGGCTGCTCGGACGACGGTGTGCGACAGGTGCGTGAGCGACAGGTGCGTGAGCGGGGGACGCCGACTCGGCGTGGACGGTGGTCAGGTGGCGGCAGGCACGACCGCCCCACGACGCCGGGCGGCCCGGCGACGAGGTCCGGCCCGGCGCTGGACGTGCGCGTACGGGGCGTCGGCATCGACTCGCCCTCTCGTGGTGCACGCCGGGAGGCGCGCTCGAAGGGAAGCGTCCGCCTCGCATGGTGGCATGCACACGCCCGCCATGGAAGCGCTCCCACAGCAGCGGCGCGCAAGCTTTCGCCGATCGACCGGGGCGCACCCGGACGGCCGGAAGTCTTCTGCGCGAAGCGTTGACTAGAAAGCGCTTACCCCCTACGTTCCGTTCAGCAGTGTGATCGAGCCGCTCACACAGCCCGCAAGAAGTAAGCACTGACCGCGCTTAGCGTTCAGCAAGAAGTACAACAATCACATACATGACCCATTCCTTTCCCCACGAAGGGACGCACCCCCCATGCGCACAGGTCCCCCGCGTGCACACCCGCAAAGGTTCGTCCTCCTCGCGGCGTCCGCCGCGCTCGCCACGGCGGCGGTCACGGTCCTCCCGTCCTCGGCCGGCGCCGCCGAAAGCTCACCGATCGGGTTCGGCGCCGGCACGACCGGCGGTGGCGGAGCCGGCGCGGTCACCGTCTCGACCCTGGCCGCGTTCAAGACGGCGGTGACCGGCAGCACGGCGAAGGTGGTGAAGGTCAACGGCCTGATCCCGCTGAGCGGTCAGGTCGACATCGGGTCCAACACCACAGTGCTCGGGGTCGGTTCGTCGTCGGGGTTCACCGGGGGCGGACTGCGGCTGAAGAAGGTGACGAACGTCGTCATCCGCAACCTGAACATCAGCAAGCCGCTCAAGCCGGCCGACGGGATCGAGGTCCAGGCCTCGACCAAGGTGTGGATCGACCACAACTCCTTCTCGGCCGACCGCGATCACGACAAGGACTACTACGACGGCCTGCTGGACATCAACCACGCCTCCGACTTCGTGACGGTGTCGTGGAACACGTTCAAGGACCACTACAAGGGCTCGCTCGTCGGCCACAGCGACAACAACGCAGGCCAGGACACGGGGCACCTGAGGGTGACGTACCACCACAACTACTTCGGCAACGTCTACTCACGCATCCCCAGCCTGCGCTTCGGCACTGGTCACTTCTACGACAACTACGTCGTCGGCGCCGAGACCGCCGTCCACTCGCGCATGGGTGCGCAGATGCTCGTCGAGAACAACGTCTTCCGCTCGACGCTGGTCGCCGTCACGACGAAGCGTGACAGCGACGTGGACGGCTACGCCAACCTCACCGGCAACGACCTCGGCGGAGCCGCGACCGAGGTGTCCCGGGTCGGGACGTTCACCAAGCCGCCGTACAGCTACACCGCCGAGCCCGCCTCGTCCGTCGTCGCCTCGGTGACCTCGGGCGCGGGCGCCGGAAGGCTCTGACCGCTCGGAGCGCTCCCGCCCGTCCCCCCACACTCCCACCCCCCACTCCCATCCCCTATCCGGAAGAAGGCATCGGGACATGGATACACCAGCACTTTCGCAAAAGACGTCTCCGCCGGCGCCATCGCCTGCGGCGCGACGCGGCGGCCGGTCCTCCGGGCGCGCCCTCACCGGCGGACTGGCCGCGATCGGGCTCGCGGTTGGCATGATCATGACCAGCGGCGCGCTCACCCCCGCGAGCGCCGCCACCTGGCCCACCCCGACCAGCAGCAAGGCGGTGACGGCCACCATCCCGATCTCCGGCACCAAGGACTACGGGATGCAGCGCCTGTACGGCAGCGGCGACCTGGGAACCGGCGGCCAGAGCGAGAACCAGGACCCGATCCTGCAGCTCGCGCCGGGCGCCGTCCTGAAGAACGTGATCATCGGCTCGCCCGCCGCCGACGGCATCCACTGCCAGGGCAGCTGCACGCTGCAGAACGTCTGGTGGGAGGACGTCGGCGAGGACGCGGCGACCTTCCTCGGCTCCTCGTCGTCCAACGTCTACACCGTCTCCGGCGGCGGGGCGAAGGAAGCCAGCGACAAGGTGTTCCAGTTCAACGGCGCCGGCACGCTCAACGTCTCCAACTTCGCGGTGAAGAACTTCGGGACGTTCGTGCGCAGCTGCGGCAACTGCAAGAGCGCCCAGTACAAGCGCACCATCAACCTCAACACCATCGAGGCGACGTACAAGGGCGGCCGGCTCGTCGGCATCAACACCAACTACGGCGACAGCGCGACCCTGAAGAAGATCACCATCGTCGGGGACAGCGGCAAGAAGATCGTTCCCTGCCAGAAGTACATCGGCAACAACACCGGCGCGGAACCGCCCAAGAACGGCTCGGACGCCGACGGCACCTACTGCAAGTACTCGTCGTCCGACATCACCTACAAGTAGCCCCTCCCACGTTCCCCCCACGGTGAGAAGGCGGCCGTGCGAAGCGATCCCCGCACGGCGCTTCGCACGGCCGCCCCGTGGTTCGGGGAACCGGACCGGCACCGCCGCGGAGAACTCGCGGCGGCAGTGGTCGTAGAGGTCGCGCAGCGCCGTGCCGGACCGGTCGGCGGACAGGAGGCCGACGGGCACACGGGGTCGGTGAGCGGGCGCCGGACAACCGTCGCCCGAGCCGTGAACCTGTCGGCGGACCGACGCGTCCGCCGGACAGGGGCGGGAGTGCCGGCGCGCCCGCGCTCGTCGGTCAGCTCGTCGGGCGGCCCCAGAGCACGGCGAAACGGGCCCACTCGATGTCCCACTGCTCCTCGCGCCGGCGTTCCAGACGGCTCCGCAGCACGCGCCCGCCCGCGAAGGGCAGGGTCGCCATCCCGACACCGGCCAGACCGCCCACCAGGGAGGCGCGCAGCCTGGCCTGCGAGGCGCTGGCCGGCCGGGTCACCAGGCGGCCCTGCGGGTCCGTCCAGACCTCGACCGGGGTGCCCGCGGCACTGCCGGGGCCGACGCGGACCTGCCCGGTGTGCACGGAGCCGTCCGGCCCGGTCCAGCCCACCTTCGCCCACACCTGCTCGCCGCTCGCGGAGCGGCTCGCCGCGGGCTTGCCCGGGGCCTGCTCGGTCAGCCGTCCCACGAGGGGGCGCCACTCGACGCGCTCCCGCGCCAGACCGTCTTCGACGGACCCGGCGGTCGCCGTCCCCGCCAGCACCCCGGCGAGGACGGTCAGCGCCCACACGCCGAGCACGACCCAGGACTCCACCGTGTCGGCGCGACGCTTGAGCGGGTTGCGCCGCCAGCGCCACAGCCACACCTTCGGACCTCGGAACGCCATCGAAGGCTGCCTCCTCACGCGCACATGAACATCCCGGCCGCCCTCCCATACGCGGCGGGCGGGCCTGATGCTCAAGGCCGGTCCCCCGCGCCGACGTTCCCATGGACCCCGAAACCCGCGCACGCATCCCTGGGAAAGTGGCCGAAGTCGAGCGGCTGCGGCCCGCCGCTCCCGTAGTGACCTGCGGTGACGGCCTTTCCGGAGGTGACTGTCAGTGGCTGGGTGCAGACTGGCCGATATCTGAGACGACGGTGTCGAAGACACAGCGGAGGTGATCGGCATGACCGAGGTACTGCTCGCCGTGGGCACGCGCAAAGGCCTGTTCATCGGGCGGCGGCGCGGCGGCGTCTGGGAGTTCGACGAGACCCCCTACTTCAACGCACAGGCGATCTACTCGGTCGCCGTCGACACTCGCGGCGAGCGGCCGCGGCTGCTGGCCGGCGGCGACAGCGCCCACTGGGGCCCGTCGGTGTTCCACTCCGACGACCTGGGCCGCACCTGGACCGAACCGTCCCGCCCGGCCGTCAGGTTCCCGCAGGACACGGAGGCCTCGCTGGAGCGGGTGTGGCAGCTGCATCCGGCCGCGGCAGAGCCGGACGTGGTGTACGCGGGCACGGAGCCGGCCGCGCTGTACCGCTCGGAGGACCGTGGCGAGAGCTTCGAACTGGTCCGCCCGCTGTGGGAGCATCCCACCCGCTCGCGGTGGGTGCCGGGTGGCGGCGGGGAGGGACTGCACACGATCCTCACGGACGAGCGCGACCCGCGGGCGGTGACGGTGGCGGTGTCGACCGCCGGAGTGTTCCGCACGACCGACGGCGGGGCGAGCTGGGCGCCGTCCAACTCCGGTGTGTCGGCGGTGTTCCTGCCGGATCCCCACCCGGAGTTCGGCCAGTGCGTGCACAAGGTGGCCAGGGACGCGGCGGACCCGGACCGCCTCTACCTCCAGAACCACTGGGGGGTCTACCGCAGCGACGACGCGGGCGCGCAGTGGACCGACATCGGCGAGGGACTGCCCTCCACGTTCGGCTTCGCCGTCGCCGCGCATCCGACACGCGGGGACACGGCGTACGTGTTCCCGATCAACGCCGACGCGGACCGCGTGCCCGCCGACCGCAGGTGCCGGGTCTTCCGCACGGCGGACGCCGGCAGGAGCTGGGAGCCGCTCACCGCGGGCCTGCCGCCGGAGGACCACTACGGCACGGTTCTGCGTGACGCGATGTGCACCGACGACGCGGACCCGGCGGGCGTGTACTTCGGCAACCGCAACGGCGAGGTGTTCGCCTCCGCCGACGACGGCGACACCTGGCGGCAACTGGTCTCGCACCTGCCCGACGTGCTGTGCGTACGGGCCGCGGTGGTCGGTTGAACCTGGCGAAGTCACCGGCCGGCCCGTTCTGCCCCGCGGCCGGCTGGCGAGTCGTAAGAAGCGCCACGCGGCAACGGTGGTGAACGACTCTCGAACCGCACGTCCGGGTCTCGACGACTGCGAGATCCACCCAAGTGTCAGCGCCGGGGAAAGAACGGAATGCGCCCCGGCGACCAGCCCCGGGCAGACCCTGGCCCGACGATCCGGTGCGCGTCGACCCGGTACTCGTCGATCCGGCCCGACGCGGCCGCCTCGGCGGCGAGGGTCGCGCCGTCGAACGCGATGCCGCCCTCCCCGGCCCTGCTGGCCACCGCTCGATCTTCTCCGCCGGGCCGCCGGAGGCACGCGGGCATGGCCCCGCACCGCAGACAGCGTGGTGGAGAACACCACCCGTGCCGGGAAGGCGCAAGGCGGCCCGGACGACGGCCCGGTGGCGGGGTGCCCCTCCGGCGGCCTCCGGCGCCTCGGCCGAACGAGCTCGCCGGGTCGCAGGCCGGATGCGGCGCCCGAAGGCGCGGACGTCCTTCTGCGGCGCGGACGTCCTTCCGCTCGGTCCGCCCGACGTGTGGCGGGTGCGCCGCTCCGTCCACCGGCCTCGCGCCGTCACGCACCCCGCGCAGGTCACGGCCTGGCCTGCCGCTGGAGACGCACGCACCCGGGCAGTCCGGCCCCCGCGCCACCCCACCCCGGGGTTTCCCGGACGCCACGGGAATTTCGGCGCGAGGCGTTGACAGCCGTCAGGGTTGCTCCTAACTTCACTTCACGCGAACCGGTTCGACGAGGTGTTGCTGCATGATCCTCATAAAAATTCGAACCGGTTCGACCAGTCGCTGTGAGGAGCCCTCGTGAACATCGGTGAGATCGCCCGGCGGGCCGGTGTGTCGCGGAGCACCGTGTCGTACGCCCTGAGCGGCAAGCGGCCCGTCTCC
>NZ_BMTL01000035.1 GCF_014649655.1 Streptomyces humidus
CTCAACGGAGAACTCCGGGCGGGCGGTCGGCGATGAAACAGGAAGTCTCACGGCGCGAGCCGTAAGAATCTCCTTCCTTCAGGGAGGAGAGCGTCAAGCTCAAGACCGTAGGACCACGGGCGGACCTCTGACCAGGGCCGGGGCGGCGATCCTGTGGCACGCTGGACAGGTACGCGACATCCAGGAAGGGAGCCGGGCCATGGCCGTCGAACCGCTGTCGCGGAAAGAGATCGAGGAGGGACTGTCCGAGCTGCCCGGCTGGTCCCTGGACGGCGACCGCCTCACCCGCTCGTACCGGCTGGGCTCGCACTTCGCCGCGACGGCTCTGGTCGTCCACGTCGCACGGATCCAGGAAGAGCTCGATCACCACTCCGAGCTCACCCTGGGATATGACACGGTGTCCCTGGCCGTGCACACCCACAGCGCGGGAGGCGTCGTCACCCGCCTCGACATCGAACTGGCCCGCCGGGTCGAGCAAGCGGCCCCCGTACACGGGGCACGCTGACGGCGGACAGGCGGACAGGCGGACAGGCGGACAGGCGGACAGGCGGACAGGCCGACAGCCGCACGAAGCACGGGGCACGAAGCACGGGGCACGGGGCAGGGCGGGTGGGGAGCAGGGCGGGCGGCGGCGACGGATCGGGGAACGCGCGTGCTGGACTACGACAAGGAAGCCGAACGATACGACGCCTCGCGCGGCGGAGAACCCCGCGCGGCGGCTGCCGCGGAGGGCGTTCTGAGCCTCGTGCCTGCCGGGACGCGCACTCTGCTGGACGTCGCCTGCGGCACGGGCATCGTGACCCGGCGGCTCGCAGCCGACGGGGACGGTCTCCGCGTGACGGGCGTGGACCGGGCCCCCGTCATGGCCGTACACGCGGCCGCCCGGCTGCCCGGTGCCGTCGTCCTCGCCGACGGTCGCGGACTCCCCTTCCGCGACGGGGAGTTCGACGCGGTGAGCAGTGTGTGGCTGCTCCACCTCGTCGAGGATCCCGCTGACGCTCAGCGGATCGTCGCCGAGTGCGCGCGGGTGCTGCGGCCCGGCGGCGCCTATGTCACCACGGTGGACAAGGGCGCTTCGCACAATGTGGGCAGCGACATCGATGTCGTCCTGGCCGCACGTCCGCCCCGGCCGGCCTCCGACGCCGCCGAGGTCGTGGAGTCGTACGCCCTCGGATGCGGTCTGGTGCCGGCCGGAGAAGCCCGCTTTCCCGGCCGGGGGCAGGGCCGCAGCCCGCGCCGGGCCATCGCGGACCTGCGACGCGGCTGGTTCGTCACCCTGCCGCCCGGGCACCCGCTCGCCGACGACTTCGCCGTCCGCCTCGCGGCCCTGCCCGACCAGGACCGGGCCCGCCCGGACCCCGTCTTCACTCTGAGGGCGTTTCGGAAACCGCTTCCTGCGACGATTCCGGACGGGCGGCCTCTGGAGGAGCAGTCTGGTGCGTAACCGCTTACGTAAGTCGGTGGTGTGCCTTGGAGGAGCAGCTTGGTGTGTAACCGGTTACGCAACTCGGTGGCGCCCTCGGGACGAGCAACCTGCGTAACCGGTTACGTAACCCTGGCGATGCTCTCCGAAGGGGCAACCGGTTACGCAACCGGACACGTGACGCACGGCTGGGTGCAATCCATGACCCGGTCGGTCAGCCAGGTCCTTGCCCTCGAACGGGACGAGGCCCCGCCCCTGAGCGTGGGGCGAGGCCTCGTCATGGTGGGGGGCGGTGGATCAGTTCGGAGCCGGGGGGCCTCCCGGGCACCGGGCCGTGATGCCGCACGCGAGCGTCCGGCCCGCCCCGCCCTGTTTCAGCCCACCGTGCAGCTCTGATCACCGAGCTTGAACGCGCCCGGTTTCGTGTTCGAACCCGACCAGCTCCCGGTGAAGCCGAAACTGACCGACGAACCGGCCGCCACGTTGCCGTTCCAGCCGATGTTCTTCGCCGTCACCGACGAACCCGACTGGGTGTGCTCGGCGTTCCAGGCCTGGGAGACCTTCTGCCCGTCGGCGAAGGCCCAGTTGAGGCTCCAGCCCGACCACGCGCTCGTGCCGGTGTTGGCGAGCTTGACGTCCGCCTGGAAGCCGCCCGACCACTGGTTGGTGATCGTGTACGTCACCGCGCAGGCCCCCGTCGGAGTGGGGTCCGTGCCCCCGCCCCCTCCGTCGCCACCGCCGCCGGGGGCGGAGGTGTCGCCGTAGACGACGCCCCGGCCGTTCGTCGACACGTACACCCGCCCGTAGACCCTCGGGTCGCCCGTGATGGCTCCGCCCGTCCAGCCCCACTGGTGGGCGTCGTCGTTGATGCGGGTCCAGCTCGCTCCCTTGTCCGTCGAGCGGAAGATGCCACGTACGCCGGCGATCTTCGCGCTGGTGTACAGGGTCTGGTACGACGCGCCTGTCGCCGCCTTGCCGAAGCCGATCGTGTCCGCCTGCTCGACGTTGGACAGCTTGGCGAAGGTCGCGCCGGCGTCGGTCGAGTGCCACAGCCCGTACGCGCCGTCGCTCGCCCCGCCCGCCAGCCAGACGTCGCCCCGGCCGCCGGGCAGGGCCTTGAAGCGCACGCTGTCACCGCTGGGCAGTCCGGTCGCCGGGGACGCCGTGAACGTCGCGCCGCCGTCCGAACTCACATAGAACTTGCCGGACTTGAAGCCGTAGAAGACCTTGGGGTCGACGCGGTCCGACTCGACGATCGCGTCGGCGGGGATCCCGCTCGCGGCCTGCCACGAGGTGCCGAAACCGGTGGTGTGCTGCATCGCCGCGCCCGCCGGGCTCCACACGAACCCGCTGCCGTCCGCCGCCGCGGCGACCGTTCCGCCGCCGCTCACGCCCGAAGGGTCCGTGCCCGCGAACCAGTTGGCGCCGTTGTCCGTGGAGAACGCCACATGCGGGCCCGAGTCGAGGTTGCCGACCCGCACCACCGTGCCGGGGTTCTTCTCGGCGAAGTCCAGGCTCGTCGTCGTCGTGAAGTTCGGGGAGGTGAACATCATCGAGGGCGTCTTCGTCAGGTCCGTGTGACGGAAGCCGCCGACGTCGCCGAGCGCGCTGAGCAGCGGGGCGCCGCTCGGGGGAGAGGCCAGGTCGTTGACCGCCGTCTCCTCCAGGCCCTGCACCATCGGCTTCAGGGTGAACTGGCGGCCGCTGTCCCACTCGGCGAGGTTCTCCGTGCCGTAGATCGTCGCGCCCGTCCCGTACATCATGCGGCTGGAGTTGAACGGGTCGATCTCCAACGACTCGGTCATCCAGCCGAGTTTGGGCGTCTGCTCCGGCGGCGAGGGGTTCGCTCCCCAGGTCAGCCACGGCGACGACGAGACGTCCATCGTGTACCGGTTCGCTCGGGTGGGATACGACGTGTAGTCCCACGCCTTCGTCCAGGTGCCGCCGCTGTCCGTCGAGCGGAAGATCTGCGTGTCCGGCCACCAGGAGCTGTAGGCGGTGGCCATGACGGTGCCGGGCTTCTGGCGGTCGATCGTCAGCCCGCTGAAGCCGTAGTACGTGTCGGCCTCCGCCACCGGGCTGATGTCCGTCCAGGTGCCGGTCGCCGTCGCGTAGCGCCACAGCCGGCCCTTGCCGCCGTCGTAGGGGCCGCCCTTGTCGCTGTAGGCGAGGTACAGATAGCCGTTGACGGCGTCCAGCACACCCTTGTGCGCGAGGTATCCGGTCGGCTGACCGGCCAGGCGGGTCCAGGTCGCACCCGCGTCCGTCGAGCGGTACACGGCGTTGTCCTTGTCCGCCACGCCGACGTAGACCGTCTTCGTCGCGGTGCCGGACGTCCCCGTGGACTCGTCGAAGGTGACCCAGACGATGCCCTGGTTGTCGGAGGCGTACCCGGTCGTGTCGTTCGGATCCTGCTGGTAGTTGCCGACGTTGGGGAAGGCGGTCACCTGCGACCAGGTGACCCCCGAATCCGTCGACCGCCACAGACCCTTGCCGCTCGGGGCGCCCAGGTACAGCACGCTGTTCTTGTTGGGGTCGACCGCGAGACGCTCTCCCATGCCCCGGCCGGGCATGTTGCCGCCCAGCTTGAAGGGCAGATCCGTCTTCCGCCAGCTCGCGCCCCGGTCGGCGGAGCGCAGCACGGCCCCGTTCCCCGGGTCCCAGCTGTTGGTGTACGTGCCGACCGCCGCGTACACCTTGTTCGGGTCGACGGAGTCGGAGGCCAGGCTCACCACGCCCGTGTGCCCCCAGTCCGTCCAGCCCACGGAGTCCAGCAGCGGGGTCCAGCTCTTGCTGGACTCCTGCCAGCGGTACGCGCCGCCGATGTCGGTGCGGGCGTAGGCGAGGTTCTTCTCCTTGCGGTTGAAGACGATGCCCGGCACGAAGCCGCCGCCGTCGATCCGGGCGTTCTTCCAGGTGTACGACTCTGCGGCGAGCGTCGCCTTGGGGCTGTCCGACGCGAGCGCGGACGGGCTGCCCGCGATCAGGCCGGCGGCGAGCGCCAGTACGGCCGTGAGGATGCGGGTTCTTCGCACGGTGGGGGTCCTTCCTCGCGAAACGCCATGGGGAGGAGTGCGGGGGGAGGTGCGGGACGTGCGGTGCGGGACGGAGGGTGAGAGGGACGGAGGGAATCGGGGCGGAGGGAAGCGCGACGGGTCCGGTGCGCTATGTGCGATTGCCGGGCGGCCCCCTGTGCGGGTGGGGGGCCGCCCGGCCTGGGCCCCGTCGTCAGGTGACGGGGCCACGTACGCGGAGCTCGAGCGACTCCGCGGAGGGGCGGGTGCCACCCCGCGCTCCCGGGCCCCGAAGGGGCTTTGGGGGCGCGGGGAACCGCGCGACCGGCCGCGTCCGGCCCACGGACGAACACCGCCCGGACCGCGGAGTGCTCAGCGGGGGTTTATTCGAGGAGTTCCGCGTACGCGCCCATGGCCATGGCGATGTCCGCCTGGGCCCAGAAGCGGTGGTAGGTGAACACGGGGGCGGCGCCGCCCGCGAGGTAGGCCTCGATCTTCGACCAGGCCGGGTCGTTCTTGTAGAAGGAGCGGATGGAGGAGAAGGTCGAGGACGAGTTGATGGCTTCGCCGCCCGGCATCTTGCCGCTGAAGCTGCTCGGGACGTAGACGCTGTCGTTGAAGCGGCTGTAGTCGGTGCGGGTCTCGGGGACGGCGATGCCCAGGGCGTCCTGGTTGTTGTTCCACATGCCGTCCAGGAGCGCCTTGGCGGTGGACTTCGCCTGGGCGTCACCGGACTTGGCGGCGTAGTACGTCAGGGTCTTGGCGTACGCGGCGGCCACACCGACGTCATTGGTGTAGTCGGCGACGGTGACGTGAAGTCCCGTGTTGGCACCGGGACTTGTCGCGTTCCAGGTGTCGGGCTGCCCCGACCACTGGAGGGTGGAGGGGATCTGGAAGGTGCCGTCGGGGTTGATCGTGGTCTTGGACAGCGCCCACTTGACCCACTTGTCGAGGACTGCCTTGGCCTGGGTGTTGCCCGTCTGCTGGTAGTACTCGGCTACGCGCTCCATCGACCAGGCCTGGAAGCCGAACCACTGGTTGGAGGGCGGGTCGTGGTAGACGGGCTGCTGGTCGTAGTACATGCCGTAGAAGGTCGACGTGCCGGCCGGGGGAGTCGCGTAGCGGCCCGCCCAGCTGTTGGTCGCCCCACCCGCGATGGCGCCCTCGTCGGACTGGAGCCAGCGGTAGAACTCCAGTTGCCGCCCGAGCGACTTGGCCCAGTCGGCCTGTCCGGTGGCAGACTTGGGCTTGAGGTCGGCGTAGCTGCTGAGGGCGTAGGCGGCCAGGGGGTTCTGGTAGCCGCCGTGGGTGTGGCTGGAGCCGATGCGCCAGGCCCAGCCCGCGCTGGTGTCGGTGGCGCCGCCCCAGGCGTAGTACCAGGACAGCAGGTAGTGCGAGGCGTCCTTGCCGGTTCCGGCCGGGCAGGCCGTCGGTCCGACGCAGTTGCCGACCTTCTTGAAGTACTTGTCGTACATGGCGTAGCGCAGATAGTCGCCCATCTTCGCCGCCTTGCCGACCGTCGTGGAGACGTCGGCGCCCTTGCCCTGCGCCTTGGCCCAGACGTCCGCCCAGTACGCGGCCTGCACGGCCCGTGCGTCGGCGTCGGGGGCGTCGGTGAACTTCCACTGCTTGGCGTAGGACGAGTCGCCGGTGAACAGGTCGAGGTAACCGTTCTTTCCGCCGTACTTGAACGCGTCGCAGGTCGGTTGCGGAACCGTTTCCCACACCGACTCCTGCGCACCGCGCTGGAAGGTGTTGATGTAGGAGGGACCGGTGTCCGTCGGGCCGGCCTCGCACTTGCCGGGCGAGTTGCCGTAGCCGTACGTGTTGTCGACGTCCTGCAGCCAGTGCATGCCGTAGACGTCGTCGGTGCCGTAGGCGCTCTTCAGCTCACCGGCGATCGGGTCCGAGCCCACGGAGACCCCGGTGTCCAGTTTCGCCGGGTACTCGTTCGGCGTGTCCAGCTCGGGCGCGTAGGTGGCCGGCTTGGAAGCGTTGTAGAACGAGTTGGTCGGCTGGTCGGTGTGGGTCGGGATCATGTACTTCTCCATGATCCCCCAGGCGCCGTTGAACTTCGACCAGTCACCGGTGATCTTGCCGTACACGGCCTGCAGCCACAGCAGGTAGCTGTAGGCCTCCGACGTGGTCTCGTGGCCCTGGTCCGGGGCCTCGACGATCAGCGTCTCGACCGAGTGGTAGGGGATGCCCTCGGGGGAGAAGTAGCCGTTCGCCGGGTTGGTGATCTTGCCGTAGAGGTCCAGGAACCGGGCGTCGTACGCCTTGGCGCCCGCGAGCTCCGTGGCCGTGACCGTTGCCTTCGCGTGCCCGGTGGCCGTCGACTCGAAGGTCGCCGCACCCGTGCCCGAGGCGTTGGCGGTGATGGTCACGTTCTGGGCGGTGTTCCAGTTCGACGGCGTGAAGGTGAGACTCGCGCCGCCCGTCACCGTCAGGCCCGTGTTGCCGGTGGTGCGGGCGGTCGTGACGGTCACGTTGGCCGACGGCTGGGTCGACAGCTTCAGTGAGTAGGTGCCCGTCTTCCCCTGCTGCACGGCCAGTTGGCTCGCTGAGGCGACCACGGCCGGTCCCGAGGCGACCGTCACGCCGACCGGGGTCGACGACGCCGACGCGCCCAGGCTGTCGTACGCCTTGGCGACGAGGGAGTGACTGCCCACGGACAAACCGGAGGCGGACAGGGAGTACGGCGCGCTCGTGTCCGTGCCGAGCAGGGTGGTGTCGTCGTAGAACTCCACCTTGCTGATCGTCGCGTTGTCGGCCGCCGCGGCGGTCGCCGCGAGCGGCACGGGGTCGCCCTGCGTGTAGACGGCGCCAGCGGTCGGGCTGGTCAGCACGGTGATCGGCGGCTGGTGTGCGCCGACGCAGACGGTGCCGTTGACGGAGAAGCTCGCGGGGGCGGCGTTCGTGCCGCTGTAGGTGAACTGCGCACCCGTGCTGACCGCCGCGCCCGCGGCGATCGTCGCGTTGTGCGCGGCGTTGTTCACCGTGATCTGCTGACCGGACTGCGACCAGCTGCCGTTCCAGCCGTTCGACAGCTTCTGGTTGCCGGCGTAGGAGTACGTCAGCCTCCAGCCGTTGATGGCGTCGCTGCCGCGGTTGGTGAGCGTCAGGTCCGCGGTGAAGCCGGAGCCCCAGTCGTTCGTCTTGTAGTCGACGCTGCACTGAACACCCGCCGCCTGTGCGGGGGTTGTGCTCGTACTGAGCATGGCGAAGGGGAGCGCGAGGGCCGCCACGACGGCGGTCCACAGGCGCCGCGCCCGACGACGTCTGCGTGAGGGATCCATGTGCTGGTCCTCCTTGCGGCTCGGAAGAAGTGGGGGGAGGAGCAACAAGCCTTGAACCAGTGGGAGCGCTCCCATAGTGGGGAAGGGGGTGAACGGGGTCAAGACGCTTGAAGAGTCGAAAAGATTCGACACGTCAAGTTGGGGGAAAGTCAGCAGAGCCTCTGTTCTTTGCCAGCACTTGGCGCTAGCTTCGAGGCACCAGTGGGAGCGGTTCCATCAGTCGACGCGTCTGTCACGACGCGCCTGAGCTGCAAGGAGTCGCTCATGCGACACCCCCCGCGTTTCGCACTCTCAGCCGTCGACGGCACGGTCGCCCTCGCCGCGGGCGCCCTGCTGCCGGTCGTCACGGCGCAGGGAGCCGTGCCCGCCCGCCCGGTGGAGTACTTCGCCACCGGGCGGAGGGGCGCCGGTTTCCGTGGTGCCGTGAGGATCACCGACCACGCGGCGGCCGTGAGCGGTCGGAGCCTTGTCTTCGACGTCGCCGGCGGTCGCATGGCCGCCCAGGGCCGGAGCGCCGGGCGGGCCCGGTCCGGCACGACGGTCACCGCCGTGAACGAGAGCCGGAGCGGTTCCCCGGGCTCCGGCGCGAGCGTCGGCGCGGGGTTCGTCGCCTCCGGGCCGGGGGCGAACGCCGCACCGACGACACCTGCTCGCACGGTTTCGTCGACCAGCTCGTGAAGTGGTTCGACCACCATGGCCTGTCCTGTCCGGGCTGGACGTGGAACACCCGGGACCGCTCGACGGGGCCGTCCCCGGTCTCGGGTCACGCCGGTACACCCACGGCGCCGGCGTACGGCACCGGCCTGCGCGATCTCCGCGCGCACTCCAGGACAGGCGCCATCGGCCGGACCCGCGGCCACGGATCCACCGCAACGGTGTCCGCCTGACACCGCGACCGGCGGGTCCGTCCGCAGGACACGGGTCCGAGGGCGGACGACGCCGACGGGCCCGCGGGCCGGGTGCGTCTCATCCGCACACCGATCACCCGCACACCGAACAGAAACGCCGAAGAAACGGACAACTCCCCGCAACCAAGAAGGAAACCCGCACTCATGAGTCGTAGCAGAACAGCGGTACTCGCCGCACTGGCGCTGGTCGCCGGCGCCTCCGGGACGGCGCTCGCGGTCGTCCCCGGCGATTCGGGCATCGCCGCCATCCCGTGCAGTGTCGACTACAAGGTCCAGAACGACTGGGGCAGCGGCTTCACCACCGCCGTCACCATCACCAACAACGCGGCCGCCAAGTCGAGTTGGGCGTTGAAGTGGACGTACGGCGGCAGCCAGAAGGTCACCAGCGCGTGGAACGCGAAGGTCACCCAGTCCGGCGCCGCCGTCACCGTCGCCAACGAGACCTACAACGGGACGCTCGCGACCGGCGGTTCGGTCAGCTTCGGGTTCCAGGGGACCTACAGCGGCACCAACGCGATTCCCACCGCGTTCACCCTGGACGGCGTGACCTGCAACGTCGACGGCGGGCCCACCGATCCCGGTCCGACCGATCCCGGCCCGACCGACCCCGGCACCCCGTCCACCAAGGTCGACAACCCGTACGCCGGCGCCAAGGTGTACGTGAACCCCGAATGGTCGGCGCACGCCGCCGCCGAGCCGGGCGGCAGCCGGGTCTCCAACCAGCCCACCGGTGTCTGGCTCGACCGCATCGCCGCCATCAACGGAGCCAACGGCGGCATGGGCCTGCGCGCCCACCTCGACGCGGCCCTCGCCCAGAAGGGCAGCGGGGAGGAGGTCGTCCAGCTGGTCGTCTACGACCTTCCCGGACGGGACTGCTCGGCCCTCGCCTCCAACGGCGAACTCGGCCCGACGGAGATCGACAAGTACAAGACCCAGTTCATCGACCCGATCGCGGCGATCCTGTCCGACAGCAAGTACGCGGGCCTGCGGATCGTCGCCACCGTCGAGATCGACTCGCTGCCCAACCTCGTCACCAACGCGGGCGGCCGGCCCACCGCCACCCCGGCCTGCGACACCATGAAGGCCAACGGCAACTACGTGAAGGGCGTCGGCTACGCGCTGAAGAAGCTCGGCGCGATCCCCAACGTCTACAACTACATCGATGCCGGCCACCACGGCTGGCTGGGCTGGGACGACAACTTCGCCTCCTCCGCCCAGATCATGTACCAGGCCGCCACCGCCGAGGGCGCCACCGTCGACGACGTGCACGGCTTCATCACCAACACGGCGAACTACGGCGCCCTGAAGGAGAACAACTTCACCATCAACGACACGGTGGCCGGCAAGTCGGTCCGCGAGTCCAAGTGGGTGGACTGGAACCGGTACGTCGACGAGCTGTCGTACGCCCAGGCCTTCCGCAACCAGGCGGTGACCGCGGGCTTCCGGTCGAACGTCGGCATGCTGATCGACACCTCCCGCAACGGCTGGGGCGGCTCCGCCCGGCCCACCGGACCGGGCGCCACGACCAGCGTGGACACCTACGTCAACGGCGGCCGCTACGACCGCCGGATCCACCTGGGCAACTGGTGCAACCAGTCCGGCGCCGGCCTCGGCGAGCGTCCCAAGGCGGCTCCGGCCGCCGGGATCGACGCGTACGTGTGGATGAAGCCGCCGGGTGAGTCCGACGGCGCCAGCTCCGCCATCCCCAACGACGAGGGCAAGGGCTTCGACCGGATGTGCGACCCGACCTACACGGGCAACGTCCGCAACGGGAACAACATGTCGGGTGCCCTGGGCAACGCCCCGCTGTCCGGGCGCTGGTTCTCCGCCCAGTTCCAGCAGCTGATGCAGAACGCCTACCCGCCGCTGTAGGCCGATGTAGGCCGATGCGCCGGTCCGCGGCCGCGGCACGACGGCGACGGTCCACGCCCGGGACCGCGTCCGTGGTGCGGCGACGCCGACCCGCACCGTGATCCGCCGGGGTGCTCAGCCCTCCTGGGCCGGTCCCCTGCGGATCGCGAGCCCGACCGCGCGGCAGTCCCCGTCCGGCCGCTCCCGTTCGTAGGGAGCGGCCGGACACCGTGCCGGCCGGGTCCTCGGGCAGGGCCGCCAGGCGGCCGCGGCTGCGAACGGGCCCTGCGCCGTGTCGCCGATCCGGACCCCCGGCTCCTTCCAGGGACGCAGCGTCCCTTCCAGGTGCCGGGGGCCTTCGCGTCGTACCCCGTCTCCCGTCACAGCAGCCGTGCGCAGTCGTCGGCGGCGCGCGGCGGGACGACGCCTTCTTCGAGCCTCACGTGGCCGTCCGCGACGAACCGATCGACCTGTGCACCTCGACCGGGCCGTCCTCGACCGGGCCGTCCTCGACCGGGCCGGCTTGCCGTCCGCACCCGGTTTTTTGCCGCCTCGGCAACAGGACTGGCCCCGGTCCGGTGCGTCGGCGCACGCTGACGGCACACCCCAAGAGAGGCTGACCACCATGGCGCACCCCCCGCACACCTCCCACGGCGACCGGCACACCCCCGACTCCCACGGCGACCGGCACACCCCCGACGACGGCCACACCCACGGCCACACCGCAGGTCACACCCACGGACACGACACGGACATCGACTGGGCCGAGATGGCCCCGTTCCTGGAGGCGCAGGCCGAGCTGTTCACGCCCCTGTACGAGCGGGCCCTGTCCTGGCTCGGGAAGGAGGTGACCGAGCCTGGGCTGATCGTGGACGCGGGCAGCGGCCCGGGGGTCGTCTCCACTCTGTTCGCCGAGACGTTCCCCGGCGCGCGGGTCATGGCCGTCGACGGTTCCGCGTCGCTGCTGGAGCGGGCCAGGAACCGGGCCGAACGGCTCGGCCACGGCGACCGCTTCGACACCCTGGCCGGTGAACTCCCGCAGGTGCTGAAGGAGTTGGACTATCCGGCCGACCTGCTGTGGGCCGGCCGCAGTCTGCATCACCTCGGTGACCAGCGCGCCGCCCTGGCCGCCTTCGCGGAGCGGCTCGCTCCCGGCGGAACGCTGGCCGTCATGGAGGGCGGTCTGCCGTCCCGGTTCCTGCCTCGCGACCTCGGCTTCGGACGTCCCGGGCTGGAGGCACGGCTCGACGCGCTGCAGGAGGAGTGGTTCGCGCGGATGCGGGCCGACCTGCCCGGTTCCGTGGACGAGGCCGAGGACTGGGCGGCGCTGCTCGGCGCGGCCGGTCTGAAGCACGCCCGCAGCCGCAGCTTCCTGCTCGACCTGCCCGCGCCCGCCTCCGAGCGGGCCCGCTCCTACATCGCCGCGACCCTCTCCCGGTTGCGGGACGGCTTCAGCGAATCCCTCGACCGCGACGACCGCGCCACACTGGACCGGCTGCTCGACCCGGGCGACGAGGCGAGCGTGCATCGCAGGACGGACGTCTTCGTGCTCGCGGCGCACACGGTGCACACGGCGGTGAAGCCGGTGTAGGACCACGGCTTCGGCACCGTCCCGCGCGATCAAGTTCGCCTGGCCGAGCTTGACTTGGAGAGCGCTCCAAGTGATGGACTGCGCAGCGGACTTGGCACGCCGCGCGCCGCACGTCGTCCTGCACGGCGAGCGGTGCGACGGCGACACCGCAGACAGTACAGGCAACGCCATGGGGGCATGTCATGAGCAACTCTTCCGGCGCTCCGGACGCACCGGTCGCACTGATCACCGGCGGCGGCAGCGGAATCGGCGCCGCTGTCGCCCGGCAACTGCTCGAGGCCGGGCACCGGGTCGTCGTCACCGGTCGGGGCGAGGATCGGCTGAGCGCCTTCGCCGCGGAACTCGGCAAGCCGCAGGGGCTGTTGACGGTCGCGGGGAACGCCGCCGACTACGACTGCGTACGGTCGGCCGTCGACCGGACGCTCAGCCAATTCGGCCGGCTGGACACGGTGGTCGCCAACGCGGGGAGCGCCACCCACGACTCGGTCGCCGAGGGCGACCCGGCCGGCTGGACCGACATGGTGCTGACCAACGTGCTCGGCCCGGCCCTGCTCATCCGCGCGTCGATCGACGCGCTCAAGGAGACGAGGGGGCGGATCGTCCTGGTCGGCAGCGTCGCCGGCTTCGTGCCCACGCCGGGCAATGTCTACGGGGCGACGAAGTGGGCGGTGACGGGTCTGGCGGAGAACACCCGCCGCCAGGTCACCGAGTGGGGCGTCGGCGTGACGCTGATCGCGCCCGGCCGGGTCGAGACCCCGTTCTGGGACGGCTACGGCAGCCTGCCGCCCGGGCATCTGCTGACCGCCGACCAGATCGCCGACTCCGTCGTGTGGGCGATCCGGCAGCCGGCCGGAGTCGACGTCAACACCGTCGTCGTACGGCCGATCGGGCAGCCCAACTGACGAGCCGGTGCGACGCGTCGAGGGCGCCCCCGGTGACCGGGGGCGCCCTCGACGCGTGTGGGGGAGTTCACCCCCGTCGGTGCTCAGGGCCGGTGGTGCTCAGGGCCGGTGGTCGCTCAGGCGACGTCGAAGGCCCCCGGGTCGGGGCCGATGCGCCGGTCCTCGTTCAGGGCGCTGATCGCCGCCAGGTCCTCGTCGTCCAGGCTGAAGCCGAACACGTCGATGTTCTCCTCGATCCGCGACGGCGTCACGGACTTGGGGATCACGATGTTGCCGAGCTGGAGGTGCCAGCGCAGCACGACCTGGGCCGCGGTGCGCTCGTGCTTGCGGGCGATGGCCACGATCGCCGGGACCTCCAGGAGGCCCTTGCCCTGACCGAGCGGGGACCAGGCCTCGGTGGCGATGCCGCGCGCCGCGTGGAATGCACGTGAGGCCTGCTGCTGCAGGTGCGGGTGCAGCTCGATCTGGTTGACCGCCGGGACGACCGAGGTCTCGCCGGTCAGCCGTTCCAGGTGCTCCGGCAGGAAGTTGGACACGCCGATGGCCCGCACGCGGCCGTCCGCGAGAAGCTTCTCGAACGCCTTGTACGTGTCCACGTACGCGTCACGGGCCGGGAGCGGCCAGTGGATGAGGTACAGGTCCACGTAGTCCAGGCCGAGCTTGGCCAGGGAGGTGTCGAACGCGCGGAGCGTCGAGTCGTACCCCTGGTCGCCGTTCCAGAGCTTGGTGGTGACGAAGATGTCCTTGCGGGGCACGCCGGAGGAGGCGATGGCCTTGCCGGTGCCCTCCTCGTTGCCGTAGATCGCCGCTGTGTCGATGCTGCGGTACCCGGCCTCCAGCGCGGTGGAGACAGCCTGCTCCGCCTCGTCGTCCGGCACCTGCCAGACACCGAAGCCCAGCTGGGGCATCTGCACGCCGTTGTTGAGGGTGATCTGGGGGACCTTGCTGCTCACGAGCTCTTGATCCTTCGGTTGTCCGTCAAAGTGGTACTCCCATCGTCAACGATCACGGCGGGCGCCGCATTCCTGCCCCCACCGACCGGTTTCCCGGGAGCATGTCGCAGACCCGTCTCGTGCCCGTCGGTAACCCGTTTCACCCCCCTCGGCGAGATCATGTGCGATACAGGGCGTCGACTTCTTTTGCGTAAGCGTTTTCGATCGCCTTGCGCTTCAGCTTCAGCGACGGGGTGAGCAGACCGTGCTCCTCCGTGAAGGGCTGGGCGAGGATGCGGAAGGTGCGGATCGACTCGGCCTGCGACACCAGCGTGTTCGCCGCCACCACGGCACGGCGCACCTCCGCCTCCAGATCCGGGTCGCGGACCAGTTCGACGGGGGTCAGCCGAGGTTTCGCGCGCATCTGCAGCCAGTGCTCGACGGCCTCCTGGTCGAGGGTGACCAGCGCGGCCACGAACGGCCGGTCGTTGCCGACGACGATGCACTGGCTGACCAGCGGATGGTCGCGCACCCGCTCCTCCAGCGGCCCGGGAGAGACGCTCTTGCCACCGGACGTGACGAGGATCTCCTTCTTGCGGCCGGTGATGGTGAGGTAACCGTCTTCATCGAGGGAGCCCAGATCGCCGGTGGCCAGCCAGCCGTCGTGCAGGGTCTCGTCGGTGGCCTTGGGGTTGTTGAGATATCCCTGGAAAACGTTCTCACCGCGCAGCCAGATCTCGCCGTCGTCCGCGATGTGCACGGTCATGCCGGGGATGGGCCGGCCGACCGTGCCGTAGCGGGTGCGGCCGGGCGGGTTGGCGGTCGCCGCCGCCGTCGTCTCGGTGAGGCCGTAGCCCTCGTAGACCAGCACGCCCGCGCCGGCGAAGAACAGGCCGAGTCTGCGGTCCATGGCCGAGCCGCCCGACATGGCGTGCCGTACGCGCCCGCCCATCGCCGCGCGCACCTTGGAGTAGACGAGCTTGTCGAACAGCTGGTGCTGCATGCGCAGACCCGCCGAGGGGCCGGGACCGATGCCCCACGCCTTCGCCTCCAGGGCCTCCGCGTAGTTCACCGCCACCTCCACGGCCTTCTCGAACGGCCCGGCCCTGCCCTCCCGCTCCGCCTTGCGGCGGGCCGCGTTGAAGACCTTCTCGAAGATGTACGGCACGGCCAGGAAGAACGTCGGCCGGAAGGCGGCCAGGTCCGGGAGGAGGGCGGCCGCGTGCAGCTGGGGCTGGTGGCCGAAGCGGACCCTGCCGCGGATCGCGGCGATCTGCACCATCCGGCCGAAGACGTGGGCGAGCGGCAGGAACAGCAGGGTCGCCGCCTCGTCGCCCTTCTTGGAGTGGAACACGGGCTCCCACCGCTCGATGACGGTGTCCGCCTCGAACATGAAGTTGCCGTGCGAGATGACGCAGCCCTTGGGCCGCCCCGTGGTGCCGGAGGTGTAGATGATCGTCGCGGTGGAATCGGGGGTAACCGCTTCCCGGTGCCGGTGCACCACCTCGTCCTCGATGGCGGCGCCGGCGTCGTACAGCTCCTGCACACAGCCCGAGTCCAGCTGCCACAGCTGCCGCAGCCGGGGAAGGCGGTCGATGACGGTGGCGATCGTCATCGCGTGGTCCTCGTGCTCGACGACCGCCGCCGTGCACTCGGCGTCGTAGAGCATCCAGAAGCACTGCTCGGCGGACGAGGTCGGGTAGACCGGCACCACCTGCGCGCCGACGGTCCACAGGGCGAAGTCGAACAGGGTCCACTCGTAGCGGGTGCGGGACATGAGGGCGACGCGGTCGCCGAACCGGATGCCTCGGGCCAGCAGCCCCTTGGCCAGCGCGAGGACCTCGTCGCGGAACTCGCCGGCGGTGACGTCACGCCATTCGCCCCGCTCGTCCTTGCGGCCGAGGGCGATGTGGTGCGGGTCCTCTTGGGCGTGCCGGAAGACGACGTCGGCCAGGCCGCCCACCGGCGGCGCCAACGCCAACCGAGGGTTGGTGAACTCGCGCAAACGCACCCCGCTTCTCATGCCCCCACAGCGCCGTGAAAGCTACCCCACCCGAGGACGGGGCGGGAGTGGGGCAAAACGGGAGCGATGCTGTCGTCTGCACGGGCCGGCCGAGGAAAATGGGCGCACATGGGGAAGGGACGGACAGAAAGCTGACGGCTGAGTAAGTTTCGGTACCGTAATCTCCACCGAATCTGCCCGCAGCGCTTACGCTGCCCGACCGCTTCCACGGAGACTGCTCCCCGCCGCTCGACCGCTCGGGCCGGCTGCTCCCCGCCGCTCGACCGCTTCCGGGCGACTGTTCCTCGCTGCCCGACCGCTTCCGGGCCGGCTGCTCCTCGCCGCCCGACCCCGACCCCCATCCCGCGCCCGGCGTCCGCGAGGCTCCCCCGCTGCCGGACACCGCTGCCGGACGTCCGGCAGCGGTGTCCGGCACGTGGTGGCGACGCCGCCCCTGGGCAGGAGGACCAGCACTGCCGCCGTCCCCTCGCCCGGCGTGCGGCCCGGGCGCACGGGGCGATTCAGCCGCCGCGGGTCGCGGACGGGCCGCGGCGGACGGGCTCCGCCGCCGCGCGCCGGTGCAGGCGGTCGCCGCCGGTGAGGATCGCTGCCGCGAGCGCGTCGGCCGCGCCCTGGGAGGAGGGCCGCCGACGGCCGTGCACCAGCACGAAGTCGACGCGCCCCAGCTCCGGCAGCACCGTGCGTTCCGGGATCCGCACCAGGCCCGGCGGGACCAGGCCCCGTGAGTGCGCCATCACGCCCAACCCCGCCCGCGCCGCGGCGATGAGCCCGTTGAGGCTGCCGCTCGTGCAGACGATCCGCCAGGCCCGCCCCTGCCGCTCCAGCGCCTCCAGTGCCAGGGCGCGGGTGATGCCGGGCGGCGGGAAGACGATCAGAGGCACCGGACGGTCGGCGTCCAGACGCAGTCGCTCGGCGCCGATCCACACCAGCTCGTCGTGCCACACCAACTCGCCGCGCGGGTCCTCGGGACGCCGCTTGGCCAGCACCAGATCCAGCTTTCCGGCGGACAGCTGCTCGTGCAGGGTGCCCGACAGCTCCACCGTCAGCTCCAGGTCGACCTCGGGATGGTCGTTGCGGAAACCTTCCAGGATCTCCGGCAGCCGGGTCAGCACGAAGTCCTCCGAGGCGCCGAAGCGCAGCCGCCCGCGCAGCCGGGTGCCCGTGAAGAACGCGCTCGCCTGCTCGTGGACGTCCAGGATCCGGCGCGCGAACCCGAGCATTGCCTCGCCGTCCTCCGTCAGCTCCACGGAGTGGGTGTCCCGGGTGAAGAGGGCCCGGCCGGTCGCGTCCTCCAGTCGTCGCACGTGCTGGCTGACGGTGGACTGACGCAGCCCCAGCCGCCGCGCGGCCTGCGTGAAGCTCAGCGTCTGGGCCACGGCGAGGAAGGTCCGCAGATGAGAGGGGTCGTACACACCCGCAACCCTACCTCTGTCATCGCGAGACGTGATGACAGTGAGAGCGGTATGCCGGATTCCCGATCACGATGTCCAGGGGGACCATGGAGGGGGCCTTCCAGGCCCGGCGCACGCCCGTCGAATCGTAAGTGGAGCACCGTGAAACGCCTGAGCTGGCCGGGTCGGATGCCGGTCGACCCCTACATCCTGCTGCTGCTCGGAACCGTCGGACTGGCGGCGCTGTTCCCGGCGCGCGGCACCGCCGCCGACGTGGCGTCCGGCGCCTCCACGGCCGCGATCGCCTTCCTCTTCTTCCTGTACGGGGCCCGCCTGTCCACCCGTGAGGCGATCAACGGGCTGAAGCACTGGCGACTGCACGTGACCGTCCTGGTCTGCACGTTCGTGGTCTTCCCGCTGCTGGGCCTGGCCGCGCGCGGCCTCGTCCCGGTCCTGCTCACCGATCCCCTCTACCAGGGGCTCCTCTTCCTCACCCTCGTCCCGTCGACGATCCAGTCGTCGATCGCCTTCACCTCCATCGCGCGCGGCAACGTGCCCGCCGCGATCTGCGCGGGATCGTTCTCCTCGCTCGTCGGCATCGTCGTCACCCCGCTGCTGGCCGCTGCCCTGCTCGGCGGCAGCGGCGGCTTCTCCGCGGACTCGGTCGTCGAGATCGTGCTGCAACTGCTCGTGCCGTTCGTCGCGGGGCAGCTGCTGCGCCGGTGGATCGGCGCATTCGTCACCCGGCACAAGAAGGTGCTCGGACTCGTCGACCGCGGTTCGATCCTGCTGGTCGTCTACACCGCCTTCAGTGAGGGCATGAACCGCGGCATCTGGCACCAGATCGGCGCCGTGCCACTGGCCGGCCTGCTCGGCGTCGAGGCCGTGCTGCTCGCCGTGATGCTCACCCTGACCTGGTACGGCGGGAAGGCGCTGCGGTTCGACCGCGGGGACCGCATCGCCATCCAGTTCGCGGGCTCCAAGAAGTCCCTGGCCTCCGGACTGCCCATGGCGAGCGTCCTGTTCGGCGCCCACGCCTCCCTCGCGGTGCTGCCGCTGATGCTCTTCCACCAGATGCAGCTGATGGTCTGCGCGGTCATCGCCAAGCGCCGCGCACGCGACCCCCTCGACCCGACGGGCGAACAGGCCGAGAGCAGGAGCCCGGCAGCGGCGTGAAGGACCCGGGTCCGCCCGGCCGGGCCATCGGCTCGGCGGCCCGGTACTCCGGTGGGCCGCTCGCCTCTCGACTTCACGGCCGGCGGTCGAGGGTTCCCGACCCGCCGCCCCGGTGGTCCGGTGGCTCGGCGGTCCGGGGTTCCCGGCCCGGCGGTCGGGGGTGCCCGGCACTGCGGGCCGGTGGCTGTCTCGTCGGCTCAGGGCCGTGCATGTCGCGGCCCCGGGAGCGTCCTTCCGCGGTTCCTGCGTGACCCGGTCGCTTCGTGAGCCTCGGTGGCGTCCAGCGCGAACTCGCCCTTTCGGGGCCGCCGTGCTCCGCCGCCCCGACCCGCCGCCCCGGCAAGGTGCTGCGGGGTGGCCGGGTCAGCTCCCGGGGACCGCGGCCCCCGGGGTGATGCGGTCCTCACCCGCGTACACGTTCATGGAGGCGCCCCGCAGAAAGCCCACCAGCGTCAGCCCGGTCTCCGCGGCGAGATCGACGGCCAGGGAGGAGGGGGCCGAGACCGCCGCGAGCAGCGGGATGCCCGCCATCACTGCCTTCTGCGCCAGTTCGAACGACGCCCGGCCCGAGACCAGCAGGATCGTCCGCGACAGGGGCAGGTCCCCGTTCTGCAGGGCACGCCCGACCAGCTTGTCGACCGCGTTGTGCCGGCCCACGTCCTCCCGCACGTCCAGCAGCTCGCCGTCCTCGGAGAACAGGGCCGCCGCGTGGAGTCCCCCGGTCCGGTCGAACACCCGCTGGGCCGCGCGCAGCCGGTCGGGGAGGGCGGCGAGCAGCTCCGCCTCGATCCGCAGCGGGGGAGTGTCGGCGATGGGCCAGCGGGCCGTCGTCCGGACCGCGTCCAGGCTGGCCTTGCCGCACAGGCCGCAGGACGAGGTCGTGTAGACGTTGCGCTCCAGGGTGATGTCGGGCATCTTGACGCCGGGGGCGGTCCGCACGTCCACCACGTTGTAGGTATTGGCTCCGTCCGCCGTCGCGCCCGCGCAGTACACGATGTTCAGCAGGTCGGACGCTTCGGCCAGCACGCCCTCGCTGACGAGGAAGCCGGCCGCCAGCGCGAAGTCGTCACCAGGAGTGCGCATGGTGATGGCGAGCGGCTTGCCGTCGAGCCGGATCTCCAGCGGTTCCTCGGCCACGAGGGTGTCCGACCTGGCGGTGACCGCCCCGTCCCTGATGCGTATCACTCTGCGCCGCTCGGTGACTCGTCCCATGTCGTGATCAGCCCCGGTTCTGTCCCTGACGTGCTGCCGGCCGAAAGGCCCTTGATGTGAAGACTGCCGTGGGCCACCGGGTCGTCGGACGAACGAGGTGACCTTCACCGTCCCATTGTCCAGTACCGGGTGTGTGAGGTCGCAGCCCGCTCCGCAGTGGGCACAAAACGGTCCTGCACGTGCCTGGGTGTCGTTTCGCAAGCGGTTGCGCAAGCAGGCCGGTCCGACCGTTCGGCGCAGCTCGCATACCGTTCACCGCATACGGTCGACGCGCCGCCTTCTCAACGCTCGCGCGGGTTCCTACCGTCCAGGACTCATGAGTCCCCCCGTCGCGCCGCCCGGCTGGAGCCGCTGGCTCGTCCCTCCGGCCGCCCTCTCCGTCCATCTCTCCATCGGCCAGGCCTACGCGTGGTCCGTGTTCAAACCGCCGCTGGAGTCCGCTCTCGGCCTCAGCGGCACCCAGAGCGCGCTGCCGTTCCAGCTCGCCATCGTCATGCTCGGCCTCTCCGCGGCCTTCGGCGGCACCCTGGTGGAGCGCAACGGGCCGCGGTGGGCGATGACCGTCGCCCTGGTCTGCTTCTCGTCCGGCTTCCTGATCTCCGCGCTCGGCGCCGCCGCCGAACAGTACTGGCTGATCGTCCTCGGCTACGGCTTCGTCGGGGGAATCGGTCTCGGAATCGGTTACATCTCGCCTGTCTCGACATTGATCAAGTGGTTCCCGGACCGCCCCGGCATGGCGACCGGCATCGCCATCATGGGCTTCGGCGGGGGCGCGCTCATCGCCTCGCCCTGGTCGGCGCAGATGCTGGAGTCGTTCGGCTCCGACAGTTCCGGGATCGCGCTGGCGTTCCTCGTCCACGGGATCTCGTACGCGGCGTTCATGACGCTCGGCGTGCTGCTGGTGCGGGTCCCGCGCGGTGAGCGGCCCGTCGCTGGCGGGCCCGGCGGCGTGGAAGCGCAAGGAGTGCAGGTGTCGGCGCGCAGTGCGGTGCGCACCCCGCAGTTCTGGTGCCTGTGGGTCGTGCTCTGCATGAACGTGACGGCCGGCATCGGCATCCTGGAGAAGGCCGCCCCGATGATCAAGGACTTCTTCGCGGACACCTCCACGCCGGTCTCGGCGTCCGCGGCCGCCGGCTTCGTCGCCCTGCTGTCGGCGGCCAACATGGCCGGCCGGATCGGCTGGTCGTCGACCTCCGACCTGATCGGACGCAAGAACGTCTACCGTGTCTACCTGGGCGTCGGCGCCCTGATGTACGCCCTGATCGCGCTGACCGGTGACTCCTCGAAACCGCTGTTCGTCCTGTGCGCGCTGGTGATCCTCTCCTTCTACGGCGGCGGCTTCGCGACGATCCCCGCCTACCTCAGGGACCTCTTCGGCACCCATCAGGTCGGCGCCATCCACGGCCGGCTGCTCACCGCGTGGTCGACGGCCGGCGTGCTCGGCCCGCTGATCGTGAACTGGATCGCCGACCGGCAGGAGGCGGCGGGCCGCCACGGCTCGTCCCTGTACACCCTGTCCCTGTTCATCATGATCGGGCTGCTGGCGGTCGGCTTCGTCGCCAACGAACTCGTCCGCCCCGTCCACCCCCGACACCACGTCCCCGCCCAGAGGAAGGCAGCCGATGCCGAACGACAGCAGCCCGAGTCCGCAGCCTGACCGGCGGCCGCTGACCGCCTTCGCCTGGCTGTGGGTGGGGGCGCCGCTCGCCTACGGGCTGTACGAACTCGTACGGAAGGCGACGCAGCTGTTCACCGGGTAGCGGAAAACCCGTGGGGCGCGTGTCCGCTGCGTACACGTGCGACGGCTGGCCGGGCGTCCGAGGCCTATGGGGAAGCCGACAACCCGGGAACCGGTTTCCTGTCGCTTCACGCGCCCCCGTACCCGTGAGTCACTGATCAGACTGGTGGATCCCGCTACCCAAGGCAACGAGGGGGACCCCCCAATGAACGGCTCGCGCATCGCCGCCGTCGGCCACTACCAGCCCGCCAAGGTGCTCACCAACGAGGAACTGGCGGGTCTGGTCGACACCAGTGACGAGTGGATCAGGAGCCGGGTGGGCATCCGCACGCGCCACATCGCCGGTCCCGACGAGCCGGTGGACGAGCTGGCCGCGCACGCCGCCGCCAAGGCCCTCGCGTCGGCCGGACTCACGCCGGACGACATCGACCTGGTGCTGGTCGCCACCTCCACGGCCGTCGACCGCTCGCCCAACATGGCCGCCCGGGTCGCCGCCCGCCTCGGCGTCCCGGGGCCGGCCGCGATCGACGTCAACGTCGTCTGCGCCGGTTTCACGCACGCGCTGGCCACCGCCGACCACACCGTCCGCGCGGGGGCCGCGACCCGTGCCCTGGTGATCGGCGCCGACAAGATGTCCGAGGTGACCGACTGGAGCGACCGCACCACCTGTGTGCTCGTCGGCGACGGAGCGGGCGCCGCCGTGGTCGAGGCCTGTCCCGACGGCGCCGTGCCCGGCATCGGGCCCGTGCTGTGGGGTTCGGTGCCCGAGATGGGGAACGCGGTGCGCATCGAGGGCCAGCCGGCACGGTTCGCACAGGAAGGGCAGAGCGTGTACCGCTGGGCCACGACCCAGCTGCCGCCGCTCGCACGCCAGGCCTGCGAGCGGGCGGGGCTCACTCCCGAGGACCTCGCGGCCGTCGTCCTGCACCAGGCGAACCTGCGGATCATCGAACCCCTCGCGCAGAAGATCGGCGCGGTGAACGCCGTGGTCGCGCGCGATGTCGTCGAGTCCGGCAACACCTCCGCCGCCAGCATCCCGCTCGCCTTCTCGAAGCTCGTCGAGCAGGGCGCCGTCTCCACCGGCGACCCGGTGCTGCTGTTCGGCTTCGGCGGCAATCTGTCGTACGCGGGTCAGGTCGTGTACTGCCCGTGATCCGGGGCGGCCCGGACGGGAACCCCCTCGGGGCCCGGCCGGGGCGCGTCGGCATGAGAGGGGGTCGACCGCGCCTTCCGGCCCGGCCGGCGCCTCGGCGAGGGCTCGCCGGCCGCGTCGGCGTCTCCCGGCAGCCGGTGCGCGAGGCCCTGCAACGCCTGCACCCCTCGTGGGCGGAGCTCGCAACGGCCCAAGACGCCTTCGTGCGTGAGCCGACCGAGCAGCATGCGGGCCGACTCCTCACCGGGTGAACGCTGTTGGAGGCCGAAGCCGCTCGGCCCGCCGCCGCGCACGCGGACGAGGCGGGCATCGAGGCCCTGGCGGAGATCCTGGCGCAGGGACCGCGGGACCGCGGGGCCGCGGGGCCGCGGGCCATGGCCGGCGGCGACGTGCACGCGGCGGTCGCCCCGAGCGCCCGCTTCCACGCGCACAGGGAACCGGCGGCGGAGCGAGCGGGCGGTCACCCGCCGTGAGGCGGTCGCGACGGTGGCTCCCGTACCGGCCCGGCCAGCGGATATGCAGGTGAAACGCACTCCGAAAGCTTGGTATTGTTGTCCATGTCGCCGCCGGGAGCACCCGCGCAGCGGCAGACACCTGGTCCGGGTGGCGGAATGGCAGACGCGCTAGCTTGAGGTGCTAGTGCCCTTTATCGGGCGTGGGGGTTCAAGTCCCCCCTCGGACACTCTTCACTCTCCGTATCGAGCGGCTTCCGTTCGGTGAACAACGGACACCCGTATTCGGCCTGCGCCGGGTGCGGGTTTTGTTGTTTCCGTCCGCTCGGCCGCCCGAATGTCGCGGAAGCCCGTTCACTTGTCGTCCGTCAGCCCGTTCACCTGTCGCCGGTCAGGCTGTTCACCTGTCGTCCGTCAGGCCGTTCACCTGTCGTCCGTCACACGGTTCGCGGGTCGCCCGGCGCGTCGTTCGCGGCTCTCCTCCGGCGTCGTCGGCAGGCCGCTCCGCGGGTGCCCTCCGCAATGGCTGACGATCCGTCAATGTTCATCTTGGTGGCCATATTGGCGGTCTGTGGCTCCTTCTTGTGGTGATACGATCACGCTCGCTTGTAGAGCGGGCGGATGGGTGCAAGACGACATCTCCGACTACGGGGACAGTCCGGGCGGTCACCCCGATGCGGGCGGTCCGCCGGTCCACCCGCAATTGACGGGAATTCAGCAACTGGCCGTCAGTCGCCTGAAGAGAGTCTTATGACTGATTACATACGGAACCCGGTACTCTGGGCTCTCCTCGTCGCCGTACTCGTCGCCGTCGCCCTGATTGTTCGTCAGCGCAGGGCAGCGCGCACGTCAAGGCAGGAGTTCGCAGAACTCCGGGCTCGTCATGCCGAGCTCGAGAACGGGTACGCGAAATCCGTCGAGGCAGCTCAGGAAAGAGCCGAAGAGGCTACGAAGACGGTCCTCAAGTCCGCGATGCGGACGCTTCAGGGCCTCGCCGCGGAACAGCAGTTGATCGTTTCCCGGCTGCAGAACAAATACGGTGAGTCGGTGATTCTCCAGGACCTCCTGGAAATCGACCACACGAACTCTCAGTTCGGTCGCCGTGCCCAGTCCATCGCCGTGCTCTGCGACGGCTGGCTGGGGCGTCAGCGTGACGTCGCGTCGATCTACGACGTGGTCCGCAGCGCGCAGGGCAGGGTCCGTCACTACCGACGGGTGGAGATTCTCTCGCAGGTCGATTTCGGCATCACCAGCCGTGCCGTCGAACCTGTCGCACTGGCCCTCGCGGAACTCCTCGACAACGCCACGAGCTATTCGAGCCCGGACACCGTCGTCGAGATCAACATTCGTACCGTCCCCAAGGGCATCTGCATCGTCGTGGACGACGCCGGTGTCGGTATGAACGACGAAGAGCGCGCCCGTGCCGAGAAACTCCTGTCGAGCGAACGGGTGTCGGGCGTCTCCGGTCTCGGCAACCCGCCGCAGTTCGGCTTCGCGGTGATCGGCGTGCTCAGCGAGCGCTTCGGTTTCGAGGTGTCCGTGGACTCCACCTCCCCGTACGGAGGCGTCCGGGCGGTCCTCCTCCTGCCGCACGACCTGCTCACCAACGCGCCCGAGCAGAAGGAGCCGGCTCCGGTCGTCCCCGCTGCCCAGCCCACCGCCCCCGTCGGCGGGGGCCCGGAGACCGGGCTGACCGCGACCACCACCTCCGACGGCCTGCCGAGGCGACGCCGCAAGCGGCCCATGGCCATCGTGCCCGGCAGCGCGTCGAACGCGCCCGGTCCCTCGCGTTCGGGCGCGGAGACGGCGGCGATCATGGGCGCGTTCCAGCGCGGCACCCGGTCCGGCCGGGCCGTTCAGACGGACCCCGCGGAACAGTCGAGCAGCACCCGTGGTGCAAGCAGCGAAGGGCATGAGTTCTCGTGAACGACGACCTGTCATGGATGCTTGACAGCGCCCTGGAGATCCCCGGGGCCCTGCACGCCGTCCTGATCTCCGCGGACGGCCTGTTGATGGCACGGACGCAGGACTTCGGCAAGGACGACGCGGACCGCGTGGCCGCGGCGATGAGCGGCGTGCAGTCGCTCAGCCGCTCGCTCGCCTTCTTCTGCGAGGACGCCACCCAGAAGTGGCGGCAGACACTGGTCGAGTTCGACGGCGGCTGGGTCTTCCTGATCTCCGCGGGCGAGGGCGCCTACCTCGGCGTGTCCGCCTCGCCCGAGGTCGACATGGCCGACATCACCTTCCGGATGCAGCAGCTCGTCGGCCAGCTGGGCAAGGCGCTGACCACACCGCCGCGTGAGAACCTCGGCGTGCGGTCATGACCGGTTTTGACGAACTGGAGCCTCAGACGCCGGAGTTAGTGCGTCCCTATGTCATCACCAAGGGGCGGAGACTGCCCGACGAGGAGCAGCTGTCCCTCATCACCCTGGTCACGGCGGCCGCCGACCAGCAACAGCGGCCCACCCGCCTGTCGCCCGAGGAACAGAAACTGCTGGAGCTGTGCGAGGCCGGGTACCTCTCGGTCGCGGAGATCGCGGGGCACACCCAACTGCCCCTGGGCGTGGTGAAGATCCTCCTGGCCGCTCTCACCGAAGGCGGCTACCTCATCACCCGCCCACCGGTGCAGCGGGCGCCCCTCGCCGACCGGGACATCCTGGAGGAGGTGCTGAATGGTCTCAGGGCCAAGTTTGGATGAGCAGGCGTACGTCCGCGGCGGCGCGACGCAGACGGCAGTGAAGATCCTCGTGGTGGGTCACTTCGCGGTCGGCAAGACCACGTTCATCGGGGCGATATCGGAGATCGAGCCGCTGTCCACCGAGGAGACGATGACCCGGGCGGCCGAGTCGGTCGACGACCTCAAAGGGGTCCAGGGCAAGACCACCACCACGGTCGCCATGGACTTCGGACGGCTGACGATCAGCGACCGCGTGGTGCTCTACCTGTTCGGGACGCCCGGCCAGCAGCGTTTCGTGCAGATGTGGGAGGACATGGCACGCGGCGCGCTCGGCGCGCTGGTGCTCGTCGACCCCGAGCGGCTCGCGGACTCCTTCGCCGTGATCGACCTGATCGAGCAGTACGGGCTCGACTACGCGATCGCCGTCAACCACTTCGACGGCTCGCCGCTGCGAGACGAGCTGGCCCTGCGCGAGGCGCTGGACCTGCTCGACGACACCCCCGTCGTCACCTGCGACGCGCGGGACGAGAAGTCGTCGGCCGAGGCCCTGATCACGCTCGTACGCCACTTGCAGGACCGTGCCCACTAGGGAGCAACAAATGGACCGACCCACCGCACCCGTGCCCCCGCCCGGGTGCCCGGCGCACCAGCCCGGCGGCAGAGTGCCGCTGCACGGACCGGAGTTCGCGGCCGACCCCCAGGCCTACTACTCCTACCTGCGCCACTACGGGCCCACCGCGCCCGTGGAGATCGCCCCCGGGGTCGAGGCGACCCTCGTCACCGACTATGCGACCGCTCTCCAGCTCCTCCAGGACTCGGGCGCCTTCCGCAAGGACGCCCGCCGCTGGCGGGACCTCAACGAGGGCCGGGTTCCCATGGACAGCCCGGTCGCGCCCCTGCTGGCGTACCGGCCCAACGCCATGTTCACCGACGGCGCCGAACATCTGAGGCTGCGTCAGGCCATTACGGACAGCATGGCCCGCGTCGACCCGCGCAGGCTGAGCCGGAGCACCGAGCAGGTCTCCAACTACCTGATCTCCCAGTTCGGTTCGCGCGGCTCCGCGGATCTGCTCGGCGACTACGCCAAGCAGCTGCCGCTGTTCGTGTTCAACGAACTGTTCGGCTGCACCGCCGACATCGGCGACCGCGTCGTGTTCGGCATCACCGGCATGTTCGACGGCGTGAACGCGGAGCAGGCGGTCGGGGTGATGTTCGGGGCCATCGGCGAGCTGGTGGCACTCAAGCGCGCCCACCCCGGCGACGACGTCCCCTCGTGGCTGATGGAGCATCAGTCAAAACTCACGGACGAGGAGTTGGTCCACCAGATCGCCCTGCTGCTGGTGGCCGGCAACGAGCCCCTGCGCAACCTGATAGGCAACACCCTGCAACGGCTGCTCACCCACGACGCGTACGCCAATCAGGGCGGTCTGATCGACGAGGCGATCGACGACACGCTGTGGGAGAACCCGCCCATGCAGAATCTCGCGCCGCACTACCCGACGTCCGACATGGAGTTCGCCGGACAGAAGCTGCAGGCCGGCGACCTGATGCTGGTCAGCTTCGCCGCGGCCAACACCGGCCCCGCGCTGACGGCGGCCCGCCAGGCGGGCAGCAACCGTGCCCACCTGGCCTGGAGCGCGGGCCCGCACGCCTGCCCGTCCAAGGAGCCGGCCCGGCAGATCACCGTGACGGCCATCGAGAACCTGCTCAACAAGCTTCCCGACGTCGAACTCGCCGTGCCGACCGAGAGCCTGACCTGGCGGCCGGGCCCCTTCAACCGCGGCCTGACCGTCCTGCCCGCCAGGTTCACCCCGGTCCGGACGGCGCCCCGACCCGCTTCCGAGACCCGTGCCGAGGCGCCCCCGCGCCGGGACCAGCCGCCGACACGCGGCAGGGGGGAACGCGGCGTGTGGAGCCAGTTCCTCAACTGGCTGACGAGGTGATTCACACAACACTCGCCAACTCTCCACCATTGCATGACGTTTCAACCTCATGGGTAGTGAGCAACGCGGTATCCCGTGTTGCTCACGAGACAGAGGAGGTGTCGTGGATCACATATCCACCGGCGCCGCGTTCATACGACGCCCCATCGTCGTACACCCCCTGATACCCGCCTCCCCAGGCGGGTATCTTCTTGCCGGCCCTCTTGCGCGGGGTGAGGGCAGATGACCGGCCCCCGCCCCGGCGTCGCGGACACGCTGTCCCCGGACACGCTCGGCGGACACGTCGCAGGCCAGTTACTGCGACTGGGCGAGCACGGGGGGCTGTCCGCCGCCGACACCGAGGGCTACGCACGCACTCTCGTCGAGGCGCTGGGCCCCGTGGCGCGGCGATCACTGGAACTGCCCCCGCCCAGCCGGAGTTTCCTCTCCGACGACCACACGCCGGTGGAGTTCTCCGTCTCCTGCGAACCGGGTGCGGCGCCGAGCCTGCGGGTGCTGCTCGAACCCGGCGCCGGCGAGCACGACCTGACGGGCAACGGCCGTACCGGTCTGCGGGTGCTGCGGGAGATGGGGCGGCGCTGGGGCTTCACCACCGACCGGCTCGACGAACTCGAGGATCTCTTCTTCCCGCCGTCGCCCCGCGGTCCCCTGGCGCTGTGGTGCGCGCTGGAGCTGCGTCCCGGCGGCGTCCCCAAGGTCAAGGCCTATCTCAATCCCGCGGCCTCGGGGGCCGGGCGGGCCGCCGCGACCGTCCGCAAGGCGCTGAAACGACTCGGTCACGGAAAGGCGTTCGCGTCGCTGCCCGAGAGCGACCGTCCCCTGTTCTTCGCACTGGACCTGGGCGACTGGGCGGAACCCCGGGTCAAGGTCTACCTCGCGCACGACGAGCTGTCGGCGACGGAGGCCGGGGCCCTGAGCCGTATGGACGACGGTCCGGATCCGGCGGAGATCGAGGAGTTCTTCCGCATCGCGGCCGGACAGGACACCGGCGTCGCGGCCGGCGGTCTCGAGGCCGGTGCCGAAGACGTCCGCGCCGCGGAGGAGGGGAGGGGGCCACGCGTCGTCCGCCGGCCCGTCCAGACCTGCCACGCCTTCACCGACACCGGCAGCGGCCTGCCGAGCGGCTTCACCCTCTACGTCCCGGTGCGGGACTACGCCCGGCACGACGGCGAGGCACTGGCCCGGGCGACGACGCTGCTCGGCCGCTACGGCCTCGATCCGTCCCCGGTGCTTCGCGCCTCGACCGCGGTCGGCGCGCGGCAGCCGGAGGACGGCGTGGGACTCGTCGCCTATCTGGGCCTGGCCCACCAGCGGGGCCGCCCGCCGCGGATCACGACGTACATCTCCTCGGAGGCGTACGAGGTCCGGCCGCCCGTTCCCGGCCGGGTCGCGAACGCCCGGCCGTCGCAGTCCCTGGCGGCCGTCGCCCTGTCGCCCGCACCGCTGCCGGCCCGCCCGTGACCGGACCACGGGCGCCGCGGACGACCGGACGGCAGGCCCGCGACGCGGCACTGCCCCCCGCGGAGTGACATCGCTGAGCCGGCCAGGAGTGTGACGGCGCCTCGCCCGACGCGGCCCGAGGGGGTCGGTACGCCGACGTGGTCGAACCGCTCCCCTCGTCAGCATTCGAGGTCACCAGAGGTCACCCGAGGTCACCCGAGGTCCCACGATGTCACTCGGGGTCACCCGAGGTCCCGTGAGGTCCCATGAGTCCCCGCACGAGGCCCCGCCAGGCACACGAGGACAGGCGCGTGTGGCCGCACCGGCCGCCCCGGCCGCACGGCGGCCTCGTCGGCGCACGGCCGGGAGCCGTCGCCGCGGCGGGCGCGGACCGCCGCCATGACCTCACTCCTGGCGCAGTTCCTCCAGGTAGGGCGCCACGTCGACCTGAATGGACGTGCCCTGCGACAAGCCGTACTGACCGGCGATGCCCGCCAGGTAGGCGGCGATCTCCTTGCGCATCACCTCCGGCTCCGGCAGCGCCGCCCTGCCCGCCACGATCCGGGCCACCCAGCGGGCCTGGGCCTCCACGAGCCGGGTGACGGATCCGTGCGGGCGGACCAGGCCGATGAAGTGCAGCCCGGGATGGTCGGGCGCGACCACCCGCTTGTAGAGCTCCACCGAGCCCTGCGGGCCGATCGGGCACTCCGGCGGAAGGAACGGGTACGCCATCCGGTACCCGGTGCAGTGGACGATGGCGTCGGCGCGGACCGACGTGCCGTCGGTGAAGACCACCCGGTCGCCGTCGAGGGAGTCGATCGCCGGTTTGGGCGTGACCCCGCCGTGGCGTATGCGGGTGAGGATCTCGTCCGAGATGGTGACGGCCGAGGAGAAGATCCGGTGGTCCGGCTCGGGCAGACCGTAGTCCGAGAGCCTGCCTCGGGCGACGAGCAGGGCCTGCTCCATGAAGCGGCGCTGCTCCTCCAGGGACATGTTCGTCCACCACGGGGCCTCGGCGACGTCGTCGAGGGGCATGCCGAAGACCTGCTTGGGCAGGATGTGCAGGCCCCGGCGCACCGAGAGGACCGTCCGGGCGGCGTGGCGGGACAGGTCGGCCGCGATGTCGACCGCTGAGGCGCCGAGCCCCACCACGACGACGTGTTGTCCGGCGTAGTCGCTGCCGTCGCGGTAGTCCAGTGCGTGGAGAATCGTTCCCTTGAAGCGGTCGGCGCCGGGTGGCGGAGCGGGCATGACCGGCTCGGTGTTGTGCCCGGAGGCGACGATCACGTGGGTGAAGTCGCGTGCGGTGCGCGTGCCGTGGGCGTCCCGGCTGACGACCGTCCACGAACCGCCGGCCGTCCGCCGTACGGACTCGACGGTCGTCCCCAGCTCGATGTCGTCCAGTACGCCGGCCCACTCGGCGAAGGAGCGCAGGTAGGCGGCGACGTCGCTGTGCCGGGGATAGACGGGGTACGACGCCGGCATCGGGTGGTCCGCGAACCCCGTGAGCCGCTTGTTGGTGTTCAGGTGGAGCGACAGATACCCCGGACCGCGCTCGCCGGCCTGCGGCTGCCGCCAGAGCCCGCCGACGTCGGACGCCTGCTCCAGGCAGACGAAGTCGAGCCCTTCGGACTTCAGGGCATGCGCCATCGCCAGCCCTGACAGACCCGCGCCGATCACGCACCGGTTCACGCGTTTCCCCACAGAAACGACACCACCCTTTCGCATTCGGGCAGTTGCATGCCCGATCGGCACTCCCTCCACTCTTCCTGCACCAGCGACAAGGATCACAGCCGTGGTCACCGCCCGGACGTGGCGGGAGGAAAGGGCAGGGGTAGGGAAGGGCTGGGGCAGGAAGGGCTGGGGCAGGAAGAGCGGGGGAGTGGGCAGGGCGACGTGGGACGACCCGGCCGCCGCGGAACGCACGGCTGCGCGGTGTGCCGCCGTGCGTTCCGCGGCGGGGGCCGTGCTAGTGCCGCGGCAGGCAATGTTTGCCCGAGAAGGAGCGGCGTCTGGTGCGTGCTGTCGGCGTGCCGGGCGGAAGCACTCGTACTGGACGTACTCGGGCTTTCGCCCGGTGCGGCGAGAGTGCGTGCCAGGCGTCGTGACGGGGCGAACATTGCCTGCTGCGGCACTAGCGAGCGGCGGCCCACAGCCCCCGCACATGCCCCAGGTGCCGGGTCATGACCTCGCGCACGGCCCGCTCGTCACGGGCCAGCAGGACGTCCAGCAACTCCAGATGCTCCTCGGCCGAGGCCAGCAGACGCCCCGACGCGGACAGGGCGGTGAGGCCGTACAGGCGGGCCCGGCCGCGCAGTTCGCGGACCACCTCGACGAGGTGCGCGTTGCCGGCCAGGGCGAGCAGCCCCAGGTGGAAGCGGGTGTCGGCCTCCACATAGGCGATGAGGTCGCCCGCCACCGCGGCGGCGACGATCTCGCGGGCGGCCGGGCGCAGAGCCTCCAGCGACACCGGGTCGGCGCTCGTCGCCAGCGCCGCCACGGTGGGGATCTCGATGAGCGCGCGGACATGGGTGTACTCGTCCAGTTGCCTGTCGGAGACGTCGGTGACCCGGAACCCCTTGTTGGGAACGGCGGCGACCACGCCCTCCTTCGCGAGGTCCAGCATCGCCTCGCGCACCGGTGTGGCCGAGACGCCGAAGCGGGCGGCCAGCGTCGGCGCCGAGTACACCTCGCCGGGCAGCAGTTCACCCGCGATCAGAGCCGCGCGCAGGGCGTCGGCGACGCGTTCGCGGTAACTGCTCCGCCGGCCCCCGAGCACGGGCAGCGCCGGCGCAGCGGCGGAGGGTGCGGCGGGCGTGGACGTCCCGGCGGCGACGGGCGACGCCGCCGGCCCGGCCGGCGGCGCGGGAGCCGTGGGTGTCTCGCTGCTGGTACGCCGGGCGGCGGCCATGGTGGGTCCCTGGGAATGGTCGGCGGTCCGGGAGGACCGGGTTCGGAACGGACGGTGCCATGTCACTCTGGACCAGTGCACTGTGCCATGTCACGTGACACCGGCCCGCCGCCGCTGCGGCCGTCTCAGAGCACGAACCCGGCCGGGAACGGATCCGTCGGGTCCAGCAGGTACTGGGCCGTTCCCGTGATCCAGGCGCGGCCGGTGAAGCTGGGCAGCACCGCCGGGCGGCCGGCGACCTCCGTCGTGCCGAGGAGCCGGCCGGTGAACCTGGTGCCGATGAAGGACTCGTTCACGAACTCGGTGTGCAGTGGCAGTTCGCCCCGGGCGTGCAACTGGGCCATGCGCGCGCTCGTTCCCGTGCCGCAGGGCGAGCGGTCGAACCAGCCCGGGTGGATGGCCATGGCGTGGCGGGAAAGGCGGGCCGTGGCGCCGGGCGCGTACAGGTGGACGTGATGACATCCGCGGATGGAGGGATCCTCCGGGTGGACCGGCTCCTCCTCGTCGTTGATCGCCTCCATCAGGGTCAGTCCGGCCCGCAGGATGTCGTCCTTGCGGGCGCGGTCGAAGGGCAGCCCGAACTCCTCCAGCGGCAGAATGGCGTAGAAGTTGCCGCCGTACGCCAGGTCGTACGTCACCGTACGGCCGTCCGGCAGGGTCGCCCTGCGGTCCAGCCCCACCGCGAAGGAGGGGACGTTGCGCAGGGTCACCGCCCGGGCCGCGCCGTCCTCGACCGCCACCTCCGCCACGACGAGCCCGGCGGGCGTGTCCAGGCGGATGGTGGTGACCGGTTCGACGACCTCGACCATGCCCGTCTCGACGAGCACGGTGGCCACGCCGATCGTGCCGTGCCCGCACATCGGCAGATAGCCGGAGACCTCGATGTAGAGGACGCCCCAGTCGCAGTCGGGCCGGGTGGGCGGCTGGAGGATCGCGCCGCTCATGGCCGAGTGGCCGCGAGGCTCGTTCATCAGCAACTGCTTGACGTCGTCGCGGTGTTCACGGAAGTACAGTCGCCGCTCGTTCATCGTCGCGCCGGGAACGGCGCCGATGCCGCCGGTGATGACGCGGGTGGGCATTCCCTCGGTGTGCGAGTCGACGGCGTGCAGGACGAGCTTGCTGCGCATGAAGTCCCCTCGTGTAGTGCCCTCGTGCGGTGCCCTTGTGCGGTCCCCTGGCGGGTCGCGGCCTCACGCCAGGCCGGCGGCGACGGCCTTCTCGGTGGCCGCGCGGACCGCGGCCTCCTGTTCGGGCGACAGGGGGACCCTGGGCGGGCGGCAGCCGCCGCCGTGGCGGCCCACGACGTCCATCGACAGCTTGATCGCCTGCACGAACTCGACCCGTGAGTCCCAGCGCAGCAGCGGGTGGAGCTGCCGGTACAGGGGGAGCGCGGTCGTCAGGTCACCGGCGACGGCCGCCCGGTACAGCTCGACCGACGCCCTCGGCAGCGCGTTGGGGTAGCCGGCCACCCATCCCTTGGCGCCCGCGACGGCCAGTTCCAGCGCGACGTCGTCCGCGCCGATCAGCAAGTCGAGTTCGGGAGCGAGTTCAGCGATCCGGTAGGCGCGGCGGACGTCGCCGGAGAACTCCTTGACGGCGTGGACGAGCCCCTCGCCGTGCAGCCGGGCCAGCAGTTCGGGCACCAGGTCGACCTTGGTGTCGATCGGGTTGTTGTACGCCACGACCGGCAGACCCGCACCGGCGACCTCCGCGTAGTGGGCCGTCACGGCCCGCTCGTCGGCGCGGTAGGCGTTGGGCGGGAGCAGCATCACCGCCGAGCAGCCCGCCTCGGCCGCCTGCTCGGCCCAGCGACGGGCCTCCGCCGAGCCGTAGGCGGCCACTCCGGGCATCACGCGGTCCCCGCCGATCGCGGCGACCGCCGTCTCCACCACCCGGGCGCGCTCCTCGGGCGTGAGTACCTGGTACTCGCCCAGCGAGCCGTTGGGGACCACGCCGTCGCAGCCGTTGTCCACCAGCCAGGCGCAGTGCTCGGCGTACCGGTCGAGGTCGACGCGGAGACCGTCGTCGAGCGGGAGTGCGGTGGCGACGAGAACCCCCCGCCAGGGACGGTCGACGGGGGTGGGGGACGGGTGGTCGACGGGGGTGGGCGAGGGGCGGTCGGCGGGGGCGGTCATGCGGGAGTCCCTTCGCTGTGCGGAATGTGACATGTCACTGAGGCGGCGTGGGGTCGGCAGGGGCGGCGAGCACGCCGAGCGGCACGGGCCGTGCCAGCAGGCGTCGGGCCGGGGCGAGCGCGCAGCCCGCGACGCCGGCCACCCCGGGCTCGCACACCCGGCCCTGACACCAGCCCATGCCGGCCCGGGTCAGCAGTTTCACGGTGCGCAGATCACCCGCGCCCAGCTCGGCGACGGCCTCGCGGACGGCGCCCGCGGTGACCTCCTCGCAGCGGCACACGACGGTGTCGTCGGTGACCTGCTCCGGCCACCGCGCGGGCGGCTCGCCGTAGGCGCTCTCCAGCGCCGCGAAGAACGTCCGCAGCCGGGTGCGCGTCCGGGCGGCCCGCGCCCATCCCCGCGGGTCGGGGGCCGTGCCGGTCAGTCTCGCGGCCGCCGACCGGCCGGCGATGTGCCCCTCGGCCAGGGACAGGTCCGCGCCGCCGATCCCCGTGGCCTCACCCGCGGCCCAGACGCCCGGGACGTCGGTGCGCTGTTCGTCGTCGACCCGGACGCTCGCCCCGTCGAGGCGACAGCCGAGACCCTCCGCGAGGTCGGTGTGCGGCAGCAGTCCGTGGCCGACGGCGAGCAGGTCGCACACGATCCGCCGCTCGGAGCCCGGCGCAGGCCGGCCGTCGGCGCCCACCGCGGTGACGGTGACGGACTCCACCCGGTCCTCGCCATGCGCCTCCACCACCATGTGACGGGACATCACCGAGGTCCGCCGGCGCAGGAGCCGGGCCGCGTGGACGGCCCCCTCGGCGAGCTTCACGGGAGTCGTCGCCCAGGTCCGGGCCTGCCGGGCGAAGGCCGCCGGAGCGGCCGTCTCGATCAGGGCGACGACGCGGGTGCCCGCGGCCGCGAGGCCGGTCGCGACAGGCAGCAGCAGCGGGCCCGAGCCGGCGACCACGGCGACGCGGCCGGGCAGCGAGAGCCCGCCCTTCGACAGCGCCTGCGCACCTCCAGCGGTGACCACGCCGGGCAGGGTCCAGCCCGGGAACGGCAGGACCTTCTCGTAGCCGCCGGTGGCCAGCAGCACCGCGTCGGCGCGGACCGCTGCGGACTCCTCCTGCGCCGGGCCGAGCAGCGCATGCACGACGAACCGGCCCGACTCCCGCTCCACGCACCACACATGACGATCACTCAGATGCGTGACGCGCCCGGCGGTGAGATGGACGTCGAGCCCGGCGCGCAGCCGGTCCCAGGTGCGCCGCTGGTGAGCGAGCATCTGGGACCGGCGTGCGCCCGGCCCGGGGACAGGCTGCCGGTAGAACTGCCCGCCCACCGACGGGGCGGAGTCGACCAGCACCACGCGCACGCCGCGGGACGCGGCGGCCAGGGCGGCGGCGAGGCCCGCCGGCCCGGCGCCGATCACCGCCAGCACTGGACGCCGCTCAGTCATCGTGCCCCGTCCCGCTCTGCGTCCGGACGTCCGCTCCCGGCACGGCCGGCACCAGACAGGCGCGCTGGTTGGGGCGGCCGTCCACGGTCACCAGGCAGTCGAAGCACACGCCGATCCCGCAGAAGGCCCCGCGTAGGCGGCCCGCGCCCCGGGTGGTGCGCCAGGCCGTCACACCGGACGACCACAGGGCGGCGGCGATGCTCTGCCCCGGCAGCGCCTGGATCTCCCTGCCGTCGAAGGTGACGGTGAACGGGGTTCCGGGGTGCGTCCGGGCCGGCTTCACCGGATCCATGGTGCGGCCTCCTCGGTGTGACGGTCGGGGTGACCGGGGTCGTCGAAGCGGTCGGGGCGCAGCGGCGAAAGGTCCAGCTCCGGGCTCCCGCCGGCGAGGCACTGCGCGATGAGCAGGCCCGTGCCGGTCGCGAGCCCGATGCCCGCGCCCTCGTGCCCGCAGGCGTGGAACAACCCGGGCACGCGCGGGTCGGGGCCGACGGCCGGCAGATGGTCCGGCATGTAGGGGCGGAAGCCGGCATAGGCGCGCATCGCCCGGACGTGTTCCAGGAACGGGAACAACCGTGTCGCGCCCGCCGCGAGGGCGCGCACCGCGGGCAGTGAGAAGGACCGGTCGAAGCCGACCCGTTCACGGCTCGCGCCGACCAGCACCGGCCCGGCGGCGGTTCCCTCCACGACCGGCGAGGTCTGCAGCGCGGCCGAGTCGCTCGCCACGTCCGCCACGTAGTCGGCGGCGTACACCTTGTGCCGCACCCGTGGCGGCAGCGGCTCGGTGACCAGCACGAAGCCGCGGCGGGGCAGTACGGGCAGTGCGACTCCGGCCAGAGCGGCGACGTCGCCTCCCCAGGTGCCCGCCGCGTTCACCACGGCCGGTGCGCGGAGGTCCCCCCGGTCGGTCCGCACGCCCCGTACGGCGCCGTCCGGGCCGCGCAGGATCCGCGTCACCGTGCGGCCCGTCTCCAGGCGCGCGCCCGACGCCCGCACCAGGTGGGCTGCCGCCAGGGCGGGCATGACCTGGGCGTCCTGTGGATACAGCATCCCGCCGGCGAGCCCGGCCGCCAGGTGCGGTTCCAGGTCCCGCAGTTCGTGCGCGTCGACGGGCACGGCGTCCACTCCGGCCGCGCGCTGTCCGGCGGCCAGGTCCGTCAGGGAGGCGAGAGCATCGGGGGTCGACGCCACCACCAACCCGCCCTTGGCCTCGTACTCGAAGGCACGGGCGAGCCCGTCCCGCGCCAGCTCCTGCCACAACCGGAGCGAAAGCAAGGCCAGTCGGAGTTCCGGTCCCGGCTCCTTGTCGGAAACGAGGAGGTTGCCCTCGCCCGCGCCGGTCGTGCCGCCGGCCACCGGTCCGCGGTCGACCAGGATCACCTCCAGGCCGGCACGGGCCGCGTACAGCGCGCAGGCGGCGCCGACCGTGCCGGCGCCGACGACCACGACGTCACCGCTGGGTACAGGGGTCACGCCAGTAATATGTCACATGGTTCCGAGGGGAGGAAGAAGGCCGGACGGGCCGTCCGCCCGGCACCTTGCGCAGCCGGAAAATACGAGGTCGCCCGGACCGCGGACGGGCATCATGGCCGTCCCGGCGCACGGCCACGAGGCCGGGACACCATCGTCGGGGTACGACCGGGGGCACCTGTGACCGTCACCAACATCCTGCTGTCCGGCATCGTCGGCTCGACCGCCTACGGGCTCGCCCACGAGGGTTCCGACGTCGACCGTCTCGGCATGTTCGCCACCCCCACCGAGGAGCTGCACGGTCTGCACCGTCCCCCGGAGTCGCACGTCAGCACGGCGCCCGACCGCACCCTGCACGAGGCGGGCAAGTGGTGCCGGCTCGCCCTGTCCGGCAACCCGACCGTCATGGAACTCGTATGGCTCCCGGACGAGTTGTACGAGGTCCGCACCCCTCTCGGTGACGAACTCGTCGACCTGCGCGGGACGTTGCTGGGCGCCCGCCGGATCCGCGACGCCTATCTGGGCTACGCCACCCAGCAGTTCCGCAAACTGCAGAACCGCCGGGCCGACGCCGCCGCCGACGGCTCTCACCGGCGTGTCGCCAAGCACGCCCGGCACCTCAGACGACTGTGCACCCAGGGCTACGAGCTGTACGCCACAGGGCGGTTGACGATCCGCGTCGAGGATCCGGAGAGCTACCACCGTTTCGGTGAGCAGGTCGCCGCCGATCCCGAGGCGGCGCGACCGCTGCTGCGTCGCTTCGAGGAGGCGTTCGCCGACACCCGCAGCGCGCTGCCCGAACAGCCCGACGACAGGGCCGCCGACGCCTGGCTGCGCCGGGTGCGCAGGGAGTTCTACGCCACGGCGCGGGCCACGTCCGTGTGAACGGGGTCGGGCCCGCGCCGAAGCGCGAACCGTCGGAGCCGGTCCGCACGGCCGGCACCGCGCGAACCGGCCTGCGCGAACCGGCCGACGCGGGCGGACCACCGACTCGACCGTGCGCGGGGGCTCGGCGGTGGTCACTGCCACCGAGGCGCCGGCCGAGTCGTCCGGTCACGCGAGGCGGCTGCGCGAACGCACCCGCGGCCGAGGCGCCTTCACGGCCGACCGGTGGGCGCGGATGCGGGAGCACGCGGGCGCCCGCATCCACCACCTCTGTGCGCAAGGGCAGTTCAGGAACTCCTCTGCTTCCCCCTCCACAACTCGGTTGTCTCTCACGGACCCCCCTGTGAGGATCGCCCCATGCCTGTCCTCACCGCCTCCGACGGAACCCGCCTCGCGTACCACGGTGCGGGGGAGGGGCCGCCCCTGATCTGCCTGCCCGGCGGCCCCATGCAGTCCGCCGCCTACCTGGGCGACCTCGGCGGGCTCACGTCCCGCCGTCGGCTCGTCGGGCTGGACCCCCGCGGCACCGGCGAGTCGGCGGTCCCCGCGGACGCCGCCTCCTACCGCTGCGACCGCCAGGTCGACGACGTCGAGGCGCTGCGCGCGCACCTCGGGCTCGACCGGATCGACCTGCTCGCGCACTCCGCCGGGGCCAACCTGGCACTCCTGTACGCCGCCCGCCGTCCGGACCGCGTGGCCCGTCTGCTGCTCATCACCCCGAGCGTGTACGCGGCCGGCCTGGCGATCACCGCCGAGGACCGGTTGGCGACCGCACGTCCGCGCCGCGAAGAGCCGTGGTTCGCCTCTGCTTACGCGGCCCTGGAGGCGATCACCGCCGGCCGGGCCGACGCCGGCTCCTGGCAGCTCGTCGCCCCCTTCTTCCACGCACGGTGGGACGAGGAGGCCCGGGCCTTCGACGCGGCCGGCGAGAAGGAGAAGAACCAGGAAGCGGCGGCCGCGTACGCCGCGGACGGCGCGTTCGACCCGGCCGCCACCCGCAGGTCCCTTGCCGCCTTCCCGTCCCCGGTCCTCCTCCTCGCGGGCGAACACGACCTGGGCGCGCCGCCTCGCGTGATGCGGGAGTTCGCGGGGCTCTTCCCGGAGGCCGAGTTCGTCGTGCAGCCCGGTGCCGGGCACTTTCCGTGGCGGGACGATCCGGGGCGCTTCGTGACGTCGGTGACGGCGTTCCTGGACGGCGGGCGGTGAGTACGGGATTCGTTCACGCGATCGGGTGATGTGGCGGCGAGCGGGGACGAGCAGGCGCCGCGGACCGTTGTGCGGGTGACGGGATCTTCCCGTTCACGACGACCACGGGGGCGGACATGAGCCTGCACATCCGGCGCAACGCCGACGGCACGATCACCGGGCACAACACCGCGACCGGCTTCCTGGTCACCTCGGCCGACGAGGAGGAGGTGCGGCGACTGGTGCACGAGGACGCCGGCTGGGAGTACACGCCCCCGCCGCCGCCGACGCCTGCGGGCCACCACCGGTTCGTGCTGGTACACGACGAGTTCGGCGACGGCGGCTTCGGTGACGAACGGTACGAACGCCTGCGCACCCGTCCGCCCAGCGGTTGCGAACCCGTCGACCGGGGCTGCTTCGCCCTCTCGTGCGAGCGCCCCGGAGCCACCCTTCTGGGAGCCGTGTCCGACACGGTCGCGGAGATCCGCCGCGAACACGGCCTGGTGATGAGCAGCCTCGGCATCGAGAAACCGGACGAGTGGTTCGCCGACGACCAGGACGGCTACGGAGCGCAGACCGTCGCGCATCTGATGCTGACGGCCGCCCATCGCGCCGCACGCCTCGGCTACGGGCGCAAGGACCTGGTGCGTCTCCTGGACGCGAGCGGGCTGCGGTGAGCGGCGCGTGCGGCGGCAGGGGAACTCCTGTGCCGGATCCGCGGCCGGAGCGCCGCGGGCCGTGCAGAGCCATGGATCCGGCGACACGCAATCGTCACCGCCCGGTGGACGCCTGCGCGTAGCCCTTCCGGCGGACAAGAGTGCACCGGCCGGTCAGGAACCCGCTGTGAGAGAGCGGCGATCCGGCTCCCCTCGGGGTGTGTTCGCGGGCGGTACTGCGTGCACACGGATTCTTCACATAATTGAGGGGAGGGAGGTGTATGAACATTCAAGTGATGGACGTAGGGTCCGATCATGTGCGGCCCGAACGAAAGTTCCTCCTCCCCACGCCTTGCCGATCTGGCGCAACTCGTCCGTCTGCCCGCGGCGTTGAGCGTGCCCGGTGACGTTCTCGCCGGTTCCGTCGCGAGTTCCGGGACAGTCCCGCCCCGTGCCGTCGCCACGATGGCTTCGTCCGTCGCCCTCTACTGGGCCGGGATGGCGCTCAATGACTACGCGGACGCCACCGTCGACGCGGTGGAACGCCCCGAACGACCCTTACCCTCCGGCCGAGTTGCCCGTCGCACCGCGCTGGCCACCGCCTGCGGGCTCACCGCGGCGGGCCTCGGCCTCGCCGCGCTGGCCGGTGGGCGGCGGGCGCTCGCGGTGGCGCTTCCGCTGACCGGATGCGTGTGGGCGTACGACCTGCGCCTGAAGTCCACCGCCGCCGGACCCGCCGCCATGGCGGGCGCACGGGCGCTGAACGTGCTGTCCGGCGCGGAGCCCGGGCGCCGGTCGGCCGCGGTCCCGGCGGCGCTCCTGGTCGGCGCGCACACCTACACCGTGACGGCGCTGAGCCGCCACGAGGTGTCCGGCGCGCCGGGCAGGTTACCCGCCGCCACCCTGGCCGGCAGCACGGCGACCGCCCTGCTGGCCACTGCGCTTCCCTCGCTGCGACGCCGGAGCCCGGCGGCCCGGATCGGCGCCGCCGTCGGTGCGCTCGGCTACCTCGCCTCGTACGGCACGGCCCAGGCGCGGGCGGCGCGGGAGCCGTCCGCGGCGAACGTCCGCGAGGCGGTGGGCGCCGGGATCATGTCCCTGATGCCCCTTCAGGCGTCGCTCACCGCGGGCGGCGGGGGCGCGGTACTGGCCGCGACCCTGGCGGCGGCACACCCGCTGGCGCGCAGGCTCGCCCGAAAGGTGTCGCCCACGTGAGGCCGGTGGTGGACATATCGGGGCCGGGGATCTCGGGGCCCGGGGGTGCTAGAGGTGCTGGGGGACCCGGGGCCCGTGTTCCTGGGTCCGGAGTTCCTGAGTCCGGTGTTCCCGGGGTCGACGGCCCGGCGGCCGGCGGACCGTCAGCCGCTTCCTGGAGTCCCGCTGCCTCGAATCCAGCTGCGCCAAGTCGCCCTGGTTCGAAGGTCGGTGGCCCGGCGTACGGGTCTTCGCGTCCCGGCGGCTCCTGGCCGGACGTCCCGCCGGACGCCTCGGGTCCCCGTGTTCCCGGGGAAGGCGGGGCGAGCCCCGCGCGGCCGGGCCCGGGCGGTCCGTCGGGCGGTGCGTCGCTTCCTGGCGGCTCGGGGGTCACAGGCGAGAGCCCCGGGAGCCCGCGTTCCGTCGGCCCCTGGTCCGGCGGTCCACGACCCGGGAGCCTGCCTCTCGGCAGTGCGTCCTTCGGTGGCCCGGAAAGCTCGCCCTCGGAGAGGCTCAGGTACGGGTTCGGGAGCAACGGGTTCGCCCATCACCGGCTCGACGACGTGCTGACCGTGCTGGCCGATCTGGGGTACGACTCGGTCGGGCTCACCCTCGACCAGGGTCACCTGGACCCGTTCGCGCCGGGCCTGGCCCGCCAGGTCGACGCCCTCGCGCGGCGGCTGGACCAACTCGGTCTGGCGGTCGTCGTGGAGACCGGGGCGCCGTACCTGCTGGACCCGTGGCACAAGCACGTTCCCACGCTGATGTCGGCGCCGGGCGCCGAGCGTCGGATCGATCTGCTGGCCCGCGCCGTGCGCATCGCGGCCGACCTGGGCGCCCCGGCCGTCCACCTGTGCAGCGGCCCGGCGCCGGACGGGATGCCGCAGGACGAGGCATGGAGGCGGCTGACCAAGGGCTGCGAAGAGGTCCTGGACGTCGCCCGCGAGCACGGCGTGGCCCTCGGGTTCGAGCCCGAGCCGTACATGTTCGTCGACACCGTGGAACGGGTTCTGGAACTGCGCGACAGGCTCGGCGGCCCCGACCTGTTCGGCATCACGCTCGACATCGGCCACGCCCACTGCGTGGACGACCTCCCCCTGCTCGACTGCGTCGCACGCACCGCACCGCACCTGGTGAACGTGCAGATCGAGGACATGCGGCGAGGAGTGCACCAGCACCTCGAGTTCGGCGCGGGCGAGATCGACTTCCCGCCGGTCCTGGCCGCCCTCAAGGCCTCCGGCTACCGGGGGGCGGTGTCCGTGGAGATCCAGGGCGCGTCACTGGACGCCCCCGACGTCGCCCGCCGGTCCCTGGAGTTCCTCAAGGCCGCCGAGCCGTTCTGACCGGGCGGCGGTCGCCTCGCCGTCCAGCATCTTCTGCCTCACCCCCCACCCGGCCCGTACGGCCGTCGTCGTACGGGCAGTCACAAGGAGGTACGCGCGGTGGACCCGTATGTCCGGATGTGCTCCGCCCTCGACCGGCAGCTCACCGCCGACGCCCGGGGCTGGCTGACCGACGCCGTCGCTCGCGTCGGCCGGGACCCGGCAGCCGTCCGCTCCGCCTTCCCGGCGGCCGGCAGGCGCTGCGGGCGCGGACCGCTCGTCGACGGCTGGACGGTGGCCGACGCCGCCCGCGCCCGGCTGCTCACCGCCCTGCCGCTGCGCGGAGCGGCGCTCGCCGCGGAGATCACCGCTCTGCACCGGTACGGGGACGCCGCCGAGCAGCGGGCCGTACTGCGTTCGCTCGCCCTGCTGGAGGACGCGGACGCGTCGTTCGCCGACCGGGGAGTTCCGCTCGTGCGCGAGGCGCTGCGCGGCAACGACACGGACCTCATCGAGGCGGCCCTCGGCTCGTACGGGGCACGTCACCTGGACCACGACGCCTACCGGCACGCCGTGCTGAAGTGCGTCTTCTGCGACATCCCCCTCGACCGGGTCGCGGTCCTCGCCGAGCGCGCCGACCACGAACTCGCGCGCATGCTGGCCGACTTCGCCCACGAACGGGTCGCCGCCGGCCGTGACGTCCCCGCCGACGTCTGGCCGCTCCTGCGAGCCCACCCCGGCACGCTGGAGGCCTCCGGGCTGCCCGCGGAGACCCGCTCGGCCGTGCCCGACCGCCGGGCCGCGGCCCTACGAGCCCTCGACGCCTACGCCGCCACCCCCACCTCGCCCGCAGGAGCCGCATGATGCGTATCTTCGACCCCCACATCCACATGACCTCGCGCACCACGGACGACTACGAGGCGATGTACGCGGCCGGCGTCCGCGCGCTGGTGGAGCCGTCCTTCTGGCTCGGCCAGCCGCGCACCTCGGTGGACAGCTTCACGGACTACTTCGACGCGCTGCTCGGCTGGGAGCCCTTCCGCGCGGCGCAGTTCGGCATCCAGCACTTCTGCACCGTCGCCCTCAACCCGAAGGAGGCCAACGACCCGCGCTGCGCGGGCGTGCTGGACGTCCTGCCGCGCTATCTGGCCAAGGACCGGGTGGTCGCCGTGGGTGAGATCGGCTACGACTCCATGACCCCCGAGGAGGACGACGCCCTGGCCCGCCAGCTCGAACTCGCCGTCGAGCACGACCTGCCCGTCCTGGTGCACACCCCGCACCGCGACAAGGCCGTCGGCACCCGGCGCACCCTCGACGTGGTCCGGGAGTCGGGCATCGCGCCCGAGCGGGTCCTCGTCGACCACCTGAACGAACTCACCGTGGCCATGGTCGCCGACAGCGGATGCTGGACGGGATTCTCCATCTACCCGCACACCAAGATGAGCGAGGACCGCATGGTGCGCATCCTCCAGGAACACGGCACCGCGCGCATGCTCGTCAACTCCGCCGCCGACTGGGGCCGCAGCGACCCGCTCAAGACCCGCAGGACGGCGGACGCGATGCTCGCCGCCGGCTTCGACGACGACAGCGTCGACCAGGTCATGTGGCGCAACCCCGTCGCCTTCTACGGCCAGAGCGGCCGGCTCGACCTCGAGGACGCCGCACCGGACGACGCGGGCCTGTACGAGGGGAACTCCATCGAACGCGGCGGAGAGTGAGTCCGCGGTGCGCTTCCGACACACCGACGGCACGACCGTCCACCTCGCCTACTGCAGCAACGTCCACCAGGCCGAGGACCTCGACGGAGTGGTGGGTCAGCTCGCCGCCTACGCGCAGCCCGTACGGGAGAGCCTCGGCGTCGGCCTGCTCGGCATCGGCCTGTGGCTGGCCCACGACGTCGTCGCCGAACTGACCGCCCGGCCCGACGCCGTAGGGCGCCTGCGCGCCGAACTGGCGGCGCGCGGCCTGGAGACCGTCACCCTCAACGCCTTCCCCTACGGCGGCTTCCACCGCGAGGTGGTCAAGAGGGACGTCTACCTGCCCGACTGGACCGACCCGGCGCGTCTGCGCTACACCGTCGACTGCGCCCGGGTGCTGGCCGGGCTGCTCCCCGACGACGCGCGGCGCGGCAGCGTCTCCACCCTGCCACTGGCCTGGCGCACCCCCTGGCCGGCGGCCGCCCGCGACACGGCCCGCCGGGCGGCGGACGAACTCGCCCGGCGCCTGGCCGAGGTGGAGCGTGAGACCGGACGGACGATCCGGGTCGGTTTCGAGCCCGAGCCGGGATGCGTGGTGGAGAACACCGTCGAGGCGGCCCGGGAACTCGGCGGGCTGGACCCGGAGCGGCTCGGCGTCTGTCTGGACACCTGCCATCTCGCCGTGCAGTTCGAGGAACCGGCCGAGGCGCTGCGCCGCCTCGCCGACGCCGCACTGCCGGTCGTCAAGATCCAGGCGTCCAGCGCCCTCCAGGCCGACGACCCCGGCGACCCGCGGGCGCGGGCGACCCTCGCCCGGTTCGCCGAGCCCCGCTTCCTGCACCAGACCCGGACCGCGCCGCACGGCGTCGTCAGCGGTGTGGACGACCTGCCGGACGCCCTCGCCGGAGACCTGGACCCGGGCTCCGCGTGGCGCGTGCACTTCCACGCCCCGCTGCACGCCGAGCCCGAACCGCCGTTGCGCACGACGGCGGACGAACTGAAGAACACGCTCGCCGAGTTGATCGGCGGCCCGCAGGCGCTCTGTGACCACGTCGAGGTCGAGACCTACACCTGGTCGGTCCTGCCCGGTCACCTGCGCCCGCACGACCGCGAGAGCCTCGTTGCGGGCCTCGCCGCCGAACTGGCCTGGACCCGCGCCCGGTTCGAGGAACTCGGTCTGGTCCAGGAACCCATGGTCCACCCGCGAAAGGAACGTGTCGCATGACGCGAACGGTCGTCCTCGACATCGTCGGCCTCACCCCCCGCATGCTGCGCCACATGCCCGCCGTCTCGGCCGTCGCCGCACAGGGCTTCCAGGCCCGGCTCAACCCCGTGCTGCCCGCCGTGACCTGCTCGGTGCAGTCCACCCTCCTCACCGGCGTGCCACCCACCGGACACGGCATCGTGGGCAACGGCTGGTACTTCCGCGACCTGGGCGAGGTCCTGCTGTGGCGGCAGCACAACGCCCTCGTCGGCGGCGAGAAACTGTGGGACACCGCGCGCCGGAGCAAGCCCGGCTACACGGTCGCCAACGTCTGCTGGTGGTACGCCATGGGGGCCGACGTCGACTACACGGTCACCCCGCGCCCCGTCTACTACTCCGACGGCCGCAAGGAACCCGACTGCTACACCTGGCCGCCCTCCCTGCACGACGAACTGACCGACAGACTGGGCCCGTTCCCGCTGTTCACCTACTGGGGGCCCAACGCGGGACTGCCCTCGAGCCAGTGGATCCTGGCCGCCGCCCGTCAGATATTCGACGAGCACCGCCCCGACCTGACCCTGGTCTACGTACCCCACCTGGACTACGAACCCCAGCGCTCCGGACCCGGCTCGCCGCAGACCGCCCGTGAGGCCCGGCGGCTCGACGACGCCCTGCGCCCGCTGCTCGACCACTTCCGGCGCGAGGAGGCCACGGTCGTGATCCTCAGCGAGTACGGCATCGCGCCCGCCTCCCGGCCGGTCGACATCAACCGTGCTTTGCGCAAGGCCGGCTTGCTCGAAGTGCACACGCAGGACGGCATGGAGTACCTCGACCCCTGGACGTCCCGCGCCTTCGCCGTCGCCGACCACCAGGTCGCCCACGTCTACGTCCGTGACCCTGCCGACCTTGCGAAGACCGCCGAGATCGTCGCGGGGCTCGACGGCGTGGACGAGGTGCTCGACGAGCGGGGCAAGGCCCGGCACGGACTCGCGCACGAACGGTCGGGAGAGCTGGTCGCCGTCGCCGAGCCGGACGCCTGGTTCACGTACTACTACTGGCTGGACGACGCGCGTGCCCCGGACTTCGCCCGTCAGGTCGAGATCCACCGCAAACCCGGCTACGACCCCGCCGAACTCCTCTACGACCCCACCGTGCCCGGCGTGAAGGCGCGTGCCATCGGTCAGGTGGTCCGCAAGAAGGCCGGTCTGCGCTACCGGATCAGGACGGTTCCGCTGGACCCCTCCGGCGTGCGCGGCAGTCACGGCCGACTGCCCGGCGACCCACAGGACAGTCCCGTGCTGCTGTGCTCGAGGCCGGGCCTCGCGCGGGACGAGATCGACGCGACGGAAGTCAAGGACCTCCTTCTCACGCTGGCCGGCATCACCTCGCCCTGAACCACTGGAGCCCCCACCATGCACTCGCCGGAAACCCCCACCCCGCCGTCCCTGCCCCGGCACCGCCCGCTTCTCGACCCCGCCGCCGAGTACGGGCGCTGGGTCAGGGAGCGGCCTCTCGCCCGGATCAGCCTGTGGGGCGACGTCCACCCCTGGCTGGTCACCCGCCAGGAGGACGCCCGCGCCGTCCTCAGCGACCCGCGGTTCAGCTCGGAGAACGTGCGGCCCGGCTTTCCCGGGCTTCAGCCGACTCCGCCGCCGCGCACGCCCGGCCAGTTGTTCGCCATGGACGCGCCCGACCACACCCGGCTGCGCCGCATGCTCATCCCCGAGTTCACCTTCCGCAGGGTCGAGCAACTGCGGCCCGCCATCGGGAAGATCACCGAGGAGCTCCTCGACGGCCTCACCGAGCGGGAGCAACCCGCCGATCTCGTCGAGCACTTCACCTTGCCCCTGCCCCTGCTCGTCATCTGCGAACTGCTCGGAGTGCCCTACACGGACCGGGACTTCATCCACCGGCAGGCCGCCGCCTTCGCCACCGTCTCGGCCGGACCGGAGGCGATGCGGGCCGGCTGGGGGGCGCTCTTCGGCTACCTGCAGAAGCTTCTGGAAGCCAAGTCGGGTGCGCCGGGCGAGGACCTCATGAGCAAGCTCGCCGCCGAGAGGGTCGCCACCGGGGAGGCCACCTCGGCGGAGGCCGCCGGCATGCTGGTCCAACTGCTCATCGCCGGACACGAGACGACCGCGAGCATGCTCTCCCTCGGGGTGATCGCCCTGCTGCGCCACCCGGACCAACTGGCCGCGCTGCGCGCCGACGAGGGCCTCGTACCCAACGCGGTGGAGGAGCTCCTGCGCTATCTGACCGTCGTCCACATCGGGCTGCGCCGTATCGCCACCGAGGACGTCGAGCTCGGGGGAGTCGCCGTCCGGGCCGGTGAGGGCGTGGTGGTCGCGTTGCAGGCGGCCAACCGGGACCCCGCGGTGTTCGCCGACCCGGACACGCTCGACCTCACCCGGGACGCCGGCCAGCACCTCGCCTTCGGGCACGGACTGCACCACTGCCTCGGCCAGTCGCTGGCCCGGGCCGAGCTCCAGATCGCGTTGCCGATGCTGTTCCGGCGGCTGCCCGGCCTGCGGCTGACCGGCCCGGCGGCCGAGGAACTCGCGTTCGAGGGACGCGCGGTCCACGGAGTACGGGAGCTGCCGGTGGCCTGGTGAACACCCGGCGCCAGGTCGTGCGCCGGCTCATGACCGACGGTGGGGTCCAGGGCTTCCGGCGGGTGCCGGTCGGTGTCTCCGTCCGCTGCGAGCACCGGCCCGTGTGACCGAGCCGGCCGCGCCGGGCTCGTCCGGACCGCCGGACAAGGGCGACAGCGTCCTCTCGTCGCTGTCGCCCTCGTTCGTGAATGGGACGTGCGTCACACTCTCTTGTTGAAAATGAATATCATGTGGCTCAATTCTGGGGTGCCCAGCGATCTCTGTCCAGTCCGGGAGCGGTGATTCGGTGATCAGTCTTGCGCCCCTTGTTGCCTATGATGTGCAAGTGCGTGAATATTGCATAAGGCCCGCGGGCCTCCAGGACGTCGACGGCGCCCGAGCCGTCATGCTCGACACCGTCTACCGGGATCTCGGCAGCGGTTACGTGCCCGGCTGGCACCGCGACATCATCGATCCCGTCACCGCCTATCTGACCCCGGACCGCCACACGCTGCTGGTCGCGGTCGCCGGTGAGAGGGGTGCGAGCGGCGAGGTCGTCGCCACCGCCGCCCTGGACTCCCGCGGTCCCGCGCATCCGCCGAACCCCCGCCACGTCGCCGAGCGCTACCCCGTCGGCACGACCGCGCAGCTGCGTCGCGTCTACGTCAGGCCGGAGCACCGTCGGCGCGGTCTCGCCCGGCGGCTGGTCGCCGAACTGCTCGCCTTCGCGGTCGCGGACGGCGGATACCGCTCCGTCTACCTGCACACCGACCCCGCCGTCGAAGGCGCCGAGGCCTTCTGGCGCTCGCTCGGCGCCGTCGTGCACGACGAGCGGGAGGAGGCGGACGGCGGACAGGGCATCGTGCACTTCGACGTCCCGTTCGACGCCCTCCTCCCCGCCTACCTCGCCCCCCGCTCCCGTACCACAGGCACAGGCCGGTGACCCCCATGCGCTTCGCCGCTCCCGCCCCGCTTCCCCGTCGCCGCCCCCGGCTCCTGGCCGCGCTCTGCCTGGCCCCGCTGCTCACCGGCTGTTTCGCCGCCTCCGGCGACGGCGACGGCGAGGCGTCCGTCGCCGGTGAGGGCGCGCGGCTGCGGGTCGCCCTCGCCTTCCCGCCCACCGAGAACCTCTCCCCGTACGGCGCGGACGCGACGATCCTCAGCCGCCTCGGCGTCACCGAAGGTCTCACCGCGCTCGACGCCAACGGCGCCGCCGTGCCCGCGCTGGCCGCGTCCTGGCGGCAAGAGGGCGGCCGCACCTGGCTGTTCACCCTGCGCGAGGCGGCGTTCCAGGACGGCACCGGCGTCACGCCCGCTGCCGTGGCCGCCTCCCTCACCCGCGCCACCGAGGCCGAGCCGGCCCCGGCCGCCCTCACCGACGTCACCCTCACGGCGACGGCCGCCGGCGCCACCGGCGTGCGCGTCACCACCGCCGCTCCCGACCCGATCCTGCCCCTGCGCCTGTCCAGCCCCAGCCTGGCGGTGCTCTCGCCGAAAGCCTTCGTGAAGAAGGGCGCCGTCGACCCGGTCGGCACCGCCACCGGTCCCTTCGAGGTCACCCGGGTGTCCGGCGTGGCCGGCGCCCGCCTCGACCGCTTCGACGACTACTGGGGCGGCCGCGCCCAGGCCTCGGGCATCGACGTGCGCTTCGTCGCCGACGGCACCGCCCGCGCCAACGCCCTGCGCACCGGACAGGTCGACCTCGCCGAGGCGATACCCGTCTCCCAGGCAGCCGGCCTGGCCGCCGGCGCCCTCCGGGAGACGGCCACGACCCGCACCACCAGTCTCCATCTCAACGTGAAGTCACCCGTGTTCAAGAAGCCGGCCCTGCGAGCGGCCGCCCGAGCGGCCGTCGACCCGTCCGTCCTCGCCGAGGACGTGTACGAGGGCCACGCCGACGCCGGCGTGGGGATCTACGGCCCGGCTGTCACCTGGGCCGGGAACGAGCGCGTACGGCCCGTGGGCCGAGCGAAGGCCGAGGCCCCCGGCGGCGCCTCGCTCACCCTGGCCACCTATGACAACCGGCCCGAACTCCCCGAAGTGGCACAGGTGTTGAAGCAGCAGTTGGAGAAGGCCGGTTTCCGGGTGAGGCTGGAAGTGCGTGAGTACTCGCGGCTGGAGAGCGACGCGCTCGCCGGGAGGTTCGACGCCGTCGTCGCCGCCCGCAACAGCCTGCTGGACACCGGCGACCCCGTCTCCGTCCTGGCCGGCGACTTCACCTGCGACGGCGGCTACAACCTGTCCCTCCTGTGCGACGCGGACGTCGACAAGGCCGTCGGCAAGGCGCAGACGGTGGCCGACACCGACGAGCGGCGGGAGGCCGTCATGGCCGCCGAGGCCGCGATCCTCCGCACCGACGCCGTCGTCCCCCTGGTTCACCAGCGCGTGCTCACCGGGGTCGCCGCCGAGGCCGGCGGAGTGCTGCTCGACCCCTACGAGCGCACCCTCGTCGGCGCCGGGACCCGGCGCTGACGGCATGAGGAGCAGGTTGGGCGCGCTGGCGTGGCGTGCCGCACTGGCCGCGCTGCTGGTGTGCGGGATCGGGCTGCTGCCCTGGCTCTCGCGCACCGACCCGGCGCTCACCGTCCTCAAGGCGCGCTCCGCCGAGCGGGATCCCTCTCCCGAGGCGCTCGCCGTCGTCCGCGCGCAACTCGGCCTGGACGACGGGCCGTCGCACCTTCTGGGGCGGTGGCTCGCCGGACTGTCGCGCGCGGACGCCGGACAGTCCTGGATCTCCGGCGCCGACGTCCTGCCCGACGTCCTGCAGGCCCTGGGCGTGTCGCTGCTGCTGACGGCGGCCGCGCTGACGGTCGCCCTGGTCGTCGCCGCAGGGGTGTGCGCCCGCACCCTGTGGCTGGGGGCGGGGCGCCGCCTGGAAGGCCGGCGGCCCGCGGGCGGTTCGGGCTCCGCGGTGCTCGCGGCGCTTCCGGAGTTCCTCATCGCCTCCGTCCTGGCGACGGTGATCGGGGTGCAGTGGGGCTGGCTTCCCGCGCTCGGCTGGTACGGCCCGCAATGGACGGTGCTGCCCGCTCTCGCCCTCGGCCTGCCCGCCGGGGCGGTCCTCGGGCGACTCCTCGACGACCAGCTGCCCGCCGCGTTCACCGAGCCCTGGGCATCGGCAGCCGCGGCGCGCGGACTGACCGGACGGAGCATCGCCCGTAAGGCGCTGCGCCGTTGCGTGCCCGGCCTGCTGCCCAACCTCGGGCTGTTCGTGGTGGGGCTGACCGGTGGATCCGTCGCCGTGGAGCAGATCTTCGACATCCCGGGGCTCGGCCGGACCACCCTTCGGGCGGCGATCGCCCAGGATCTGCCCGTCCTGCAGACAGGCGCTCTCGTGCTGGTCGCCCTCGCGGCCGTCGTCACCGGCCTCGCCCGGCTCGCCGCAGGGCGGCTCATCGGCCCGGCCCTGCGCGACGGCGCCCTGCACACGGTCCACGGGCCGACGCCGGCCGGCCGGACGGGCCCGGCTGTCGTATGCGGGGTGCTGTTGTCGGCCGTCGTCGGACTCGGCCTGCCCCGCGACCCGCTCGCCCTCGACACCGGCGCCCGTCTGCTACCGCCGTCCGCCGCCCACCCGTTCGGCACGGACGCACTCGGCCGGGACGTCCTCGCGCGCGTCGCGCACGGCGCCCTCGACACCCTGCTCCTGGCCCTCTCCATCAGCGCGATCGCGCTCACGGCCGGCGTCCTGCTCGGGCTGCTTCCGCGGCTGTCCGGGCCGCTCGTCGACACCGTGAACGCGGTGCCGCCGGTGCTCGCCGCGCTCCTGGTCGCCGCCGTCTGGGGCGGCGGCCCGACGACGCCCGTGGCGGCGGTGGCGGTGGTGGCCTGGGCCCCGCTCGCCGCGCACACCGGCGCGCTGCTGCGTCAGGAACGGGCCACCGCCCACCTCGCCGCCACCCGCGCGCTGGGGGCGGGCCCCTGGCACCTGCTGCGGAGCGAACTCCTGCCCGCCGTCCTGCCGTCCGTCGCCCGTCACGCCCTGTTGCGCCTGCCCGGGATCGCCCTCGCCCTGGCCTCCCTCGGCTTTCTCGGGCTCGGCGCCCAGCCGCCGTCCCCCGAGTGGGGCCTCCTCCTCGCCGAGAACCAGCCCTACGCCGAACGTGCCCCCTGGGCCGTCCTCGCCCCCGCCGCGGTCCTCGCCCTGCTCGGCGCCCTGGCAGTGACGGCGCCCGGTGCGCTGCGGCGGCCGCGACGGCTCCGCACCCCGGGCTGCGATCCGCGCGAACAGCCGAGCCGTAAAGTCGAGTTGTCGAGGGCGGAATGACGACGGCGCTTCTCCACCCGGGCCGGCAGCCGGAGCGCGGGGCACGACTGCCGCCCCTGCTGCGGCTGCTGATGGTCACTCAACTTGCTTTCAACCTCGGCTTCTTCGCGGTGCTTCCCTTCCTCGGCGAGCATCTGGGCGGCGGGGTCGGCCTGGCCGGCTGGTGGGTCGGCTTCGTGCTGGGACTGCGGACCTTCAGTCAGCAGGGGCTGTTCGTGGTCGGCGGGGCCCTCGCCGACCGGTACGGCGTGCGGCCCGTCGTCCTCGCCGGATGCGCGCTGCGGATCGCCGGGTTCGGCTGGCTCGGATACGCCGAGCGGATCTGGACGGTCGTCGGGGCGGTGCTCCTGACCGGCTTCGCCGCCGCGCTGTTCTCGCCAGCCGTCGAATCCGAGGTGGCCCGCCAGGCGGTCCTGCACGAGAAGTCGGGCGGCGGCCCGCGGACCCGGGTGCTGGCCCTGTTCACGGTGGCCGGGCAGGCCGGCGCGTTCGTCGGACCGCTGCTCGGCGCGCTGCTCCTGCAAGTCGACTTCCGTGCCGTGTGCCTGGCGGGCGCCGGGGTCTTCGTCCTGGTGCTCGCCGCTCACGCGTGGCTGCTGCCGCAGCGCATCCCCGGCCGCGCCCGGGTCCGCGTGCGGGGCGGCGCCGGTCCGCTGCTCCGCGACCGCCGCTTCCTCGCCCTGTGCTGCGCGTACGGCGCCTACCTCCTCGCCTACAACCAGCTGTACCTCGCCCTGCCCGCCGAGGTGGAGCGCGCGGCCGGTTCGCAGACGCCGCTGGCCTGGCTGTTCGCCCTGTCGTCGCTGCTGGTGGTGACCGCCCAGCTGCCGGTCACCCGGTGGGCGGCGGAGCGGTTGAGCCTGCGGCGTGCGATGGCCGCCGGGCTCGTGCTGATCGCCGCCGGTTTTGCCGTCGTCGCCGCGGCCCTGCCCGCCGGACGGACCGGGACGGCCGGGCTGCTGCCCGCGGCCGGTTTCGTCGTGCTGCTCACGCTCGGCCAGATGCTCGTCGCGCCCGCGGCCCGCGCCTGGGTCCCCGACCTCGCCGCGGACGGCCGGTCAGGTCTGTACACCGGGGCGCTGTCCTCCGGTTCCGGGCTGATCGTGCTCCTCGGCAGCGCGGCCACCGGAGCCCTGCTCGACGTCGGGCTGCCGGCCGCCGTGCCCTGGCTGCTGCTGGCGGCCGTGCCGGCCGCGGCCGTCGCCCTGCTGCCGCGCCAGGACCCCCGCGAGGCCCCGGGGTGAGAGCGGTCGCGGGTCCGGCCTGACCGCCGGGGCCGCCCGCCCGATCCCGTACACCGGGGTCCGGGACTTCCCGCCCGCCGGGCACCGCCGTCCGCGCCGTCGCGGCCCTCGACGTGATCTGCCCGGCGCGCCCGGACCGTCCGCCGCCCGCCGTCCGGCGAGACTGCGAAAGCGACCGCCGTACGGACCCGAGGCCCCCATGGGGAGGCGCCCCGACCGCCACCGGGTCGGGGCGCCTCCCCACGGGGGCCTCGGGCTACACGAGCTCCAGCAGCTTCTCGGCCGCAGGCTGCGCCGCGGTCCGCGACGTCCGCCACAGCCACAGCACGTCCCGGCCGAACGACCACACCAGGGAGCCGAGCGCCAGCAGCACCACGGCGAAGGTGGCGGCGTAGGGCAGCAGTGCGGAGCCCGCCAGCAGCAGCAGGACGCCCTGCAGCGCGGCGACCGTCTTGCGGGCGGTGCTCGGCGGGAGCGGGGCGTTCAGCCAGGGGGCGACGCGGGCCGCGGCGACGAAGGCGTAGCGCATGCCGCCTATCAGCAGCACCCATGGGCCCAGCGCCGTCGAGACGTACACGCTGAGCACCAGGATCAGGAACGCGTCGACCTCCATGTCGAAGCGCGCGCCCAGCGCGGTGGAGGTGTTGGTGCGGCGGGCGACCTTGCCGTCGACGCCGTCCAGGATCAGGGCCACGGCCGTCAGACCGACCAGCAGCGTCACCGGCGGCGCGCTCTCGAAGGAGTCCGCGACCAGTGCGGTCACCCCGCCGACCAGCGTCGCGCGGCCGAGGGTGACCCGGTTGGCCGGACCGAACGTGCGCAGGCTGGAACGGTGCAGCGCCCGGGAGAGCACCGCCCAGGTGGCGACGGCGAAGACGAGACCGGTCACCCAGCCCGCCGGCCCCATGCCGATCGCCGTGCCGAGCAGGGCCAGCAACAGGATCTGGACGCCCGCTCCCACAGCGGTCTCCTGCTGGACCAGCCTCGCGTCGTAAGTGTTGTTCAGGGCCACCGCACGTTCCTCCGGCCAGATGACAGAGATGATCAGTGCCGCGTACTGTGCGCGGACTGTGCACACCTCGGTACGTGAACAGGTTCCCGATCGTTCAGGAGGATGTGGATGTCGATCGCCGCTCGTGCGTTCTGGGTTGCCTCTCCCGGTGAGGGGGAGATCCGTGAGGTCGCCGTTCCGGACCCGGGCGAGGGCGAGGTCCTGGTGCGTTCGCTGTGGTCCGGCGTCAGCCGCGGCACGGAGACCCTCGTCTTCCGCGGCGGGGTGCCCGAGAGCCAGCACGCGGCCATGCGGGCGCCGTACCAGGAGGGCGACTTCCCGGCGCCGGTGAAGTACGGCTACCTCAACGTCGGCGTGGTGGAGCGCGGTCCGGCGGAGCTGGCCGGGCGGACGGTCTTCTGTCTCTATCCGCACCAGACGCGGTACGTGGTCCCGGCGACGGCGGTGACGGTCGTGCCGGACTCCGTGCCCGCGCGCCGGGCGGTTCTGGCCGGCACCGTGGAGACGGCCGTCAACGCGCTCTGGGACGCCGCGCCGCTGGTCGGCGACCGGATCGCGGTGGTCGGCGGTGGCATGGTCGGCTGCTCGGTGGCGGCGCTGCTGGCCCGTTTCCCCGGAGTCCGCGTGCAGTTGGTGGACGCCGACCCGGCGCGGGCGAAGGTCGCCGAGGCGCTCGGCGTCGGCTTCGCCGCGCCCGCGGACGCCCTCGGCGGCTGCGACCTGGTCGTGCACGCCAGCGCCACCGAGCAGGGCCTCACCCGCTCGCTGGAACTGCTCGCCGACGAGGGGACCGTTCTCGAACTGAGCTGGTACGGCGACCGGAAGGTCTCCCTCCCCCTCGGCGAGGACTTCCACTCGCGACGGCTGACCGTCCGCAGCAGCCAGGTCGGCACGGTCTCCCCGGCCCGCCGCTCCAGCCGCACCTACGCCGACCGGCTCGCCCTCGCCCTGGAGCTGCTCGCCGACCCGGCGCTCGACGCCCTCGTCACGGGGGACAGCCCGTTCGACGAACTGCCGCAGGTGCTGCCGAAACTCGCGTCGGGCGAGATCCCGGCGCTGTGCCACGGCATCAGGTACGACCAGGACTGCCTGACCTGAGAAAAGAGTGAGATCAGGCTGAACAGGGGGAATCGAAGAGCCGTACTACACGGCATCCCCCGGCGGTCAACGGCCGGGGGAGCAGAGGCGCCGCACCTGGAGGGTCGTCCGTTGTTCAGTGTCACCGTCCGCGATCACATCATGATCGCCCACAGCTTCAGCGGCGAGGTCTTCGGACCCGCGCAGCGTCTGCACGGAGCGACGTTCCTCGTGGACGCCACCTTCCGCCGCGAGCAGTTGGACGACGACAACATCGTCGTCGACATCGGACTGGCCACGCAGGAGCTGGGAGCGGTGGTCAGCGAGCTGAACTACCGCAACCTCGACAACGAGCCGGACTTCGCGGGGGTCAACACCTCGACGGAGTTCCTGGCCAAGGTCATCGCGGACCGGCTCGCCGAGCGCATCCACAAGGGGGCCCTCGGCGAGGGCGCCCGGGGCATCGCCGCGATCGCCGTCACCCTGCACGAGTCGCACGTCGCCTGGGCGAGTTACGAGCGTGCGCTGTGACCGACGTGACCCTGGAGAAGTCCGCCGTGCAGAGCGTGCCGGCCGGCCAGAAGGCCCCCCTCGCGTACGTGCCCGCACAGGCGCCGCTTCCCAAGATCGGCGGGATCATCCCCATGTCCCTGCGCTCCGTGCACTTCGTCATGCCGGGCGGCGTCGACGACACGGCGAACCCGAGCGGCGGCAACGCCTACGACCGGCGCCTGTGCCTGGACCTGCCCGGTTTCGGATGGCAGGTCCACAAGCACCTGGTGTCCGGCTCCTGGCCCCGTCCGGAGGCGCACGCCCGCGCTGAACTGGCGCACACGCTGCGGGAGTTCCCCGACGGCACGGTCGTCCTGATCGACGGGCTGGTCGCCTGCGGGGTCCCGGAGATCATCGCCCCCGAGGCGGAGCGGCTACGGCTCGTCGTCCTCGTCCATCTGCCGCTGGGCGACGAGCGCGGTCTCGCGCCCGAGGTGGCGGCCGAACTCGACGCCAAGGAGCGGGAGGTGCTGCGGGCCGTCCCGGCCGTCGTCGCCACCAGCGACTGGGCGGTGCGCCGTCTGGTCTCCCACCACGGCCTCGCCCCCGAGCGGGTGCACGTCGCCGCCCCCGGCGCCGACATCGCCCCCCTGGCCTCCGGCACCGACGGCGTCTCCCGGCTGCTGTGCGTGGCCTCCGTGACCCCGCGCAAGGGCCAGCACCGGCTGGTGGAGGCGCTGGCCGCGGCCAGGGACCTGCCGTGGAGCTGCGTGTGCGTGGGCGGTCTCGGGGACCAGGAGTACGTCGCCCACTTGCGCGAACTCATCGGCAGGCACGGTCTGCAGGACCGGCTGGAGCTCGCGGGCCCGAAGGCCGGCGCCGAGCTCGACGCCGCGTACGCCTCCGCCGACCTGATGGTGCTCACCTCCTACGCGGAGACCTACGGCATGGCCGTCACCGAGGCGCTGGCCCGTGGCATCCCGGTCCTGGCGACGGACGTCGGCGGACTGCCCGAGGCGGTCGGCCGCGCCCCCGACGGCGGTGTCCCCGGCATCCTCGTCCCGCCGGAGGACCCGGCCGCCCTCGCCGCCGAACTGCGCGGCTGGTTCGGTGAAGCCGATGTGCGACGGCGGCTCAAGGCGGCCGCGCGCGGCCGCCGGGCCGCCCTGAACGGCTGGGCGTCCACCGCCCAGAGCCTGGCCGGCGTTCTGGGCAGGCTTCCCAGCGAGCCCCGGAGGGCGGCATGAGGAAGACGACGGCGACCCCGGCCGACGTGGCACGACGCGTGGGCGGCATCCCGGCCCAGCCCGGCCACAAGAGTTCCGTCTCCCTGGTGGAGAGCGCCGAGGCCGGCCCGGAGTCCGTCATAGCCGGCGCCGGACCGGTCGGCCGGTCCGGCGAACGGCCCACCGTGCGGCTGCGCGACGCGGGGCCGGACGAGCAGCCCCGCTACGCGCCCGAGTGGCTGGAGCTGCGCGAGCCCGCCGACGCCGCCGCGCGGTCGATGGAACTGCTGGACCCGTTGCGGATCCGGCTCGCCAACCTCCCCGGACGCCGCGGCCTGGCCATCCACGACCTGGGCTGCGGCACCGGCTCCATGGGCCGCTGGCTGGCCCCCCGGCTGGACGGCGCCCAGCACTGGGTCCTGCACGACCGCGACCCCTACCTGCTGCACTTCGCGGCCGTCGCCTCCCCGCGGGCGGCCGCCGACGGCAGCCGGGTCACCGTCGAGACGCGACGCGGCGACGTCGCCCGCCTCACCCCGGACGCCCTGCTGGGCGCCTCGCTGGTCACCGCCTCCGCGCTGCTCGACGTCCTCACCCGCGAGGAGGTCGAGACGCTCGCCGCGGCCTGCGCCGGCGCGGGCTGCCCCGCGCTGCTGACGCTGTCGGTCGCCGGCCGCGTCGAACTCAGCACCCCCGACCCGCTGGACGACGAGATCACCGCCGCGTTCAACGACCACCAGCGGCGCGGCGGCCTCCTCGGCCCCGACGCGGTCTCCGTGGCCTGCGAGGCGTTCGCCGACCAGGGCGCGACCGTCAAGGTGCACCCGAGCGCGTGGCAGCTCGGCCCCGAGAACGTGGGCCTGACCGCCCAGTGGCTGCGCGGCTGGGTAGGCGCGGCCGTGGAGGAGCGCCCCGGACTGGCCGAGCGCGCCGAGCCCTACCTGGCCGCGCGGCTCGCGGCCTGCGCCGCCGGCGAACTGCGCGCGACCGTGCACCACAGCGACCTGCTGGCGCTGGCCCGGCCGACGGGCGGAGCCGGATGAGCGCGGAGACGGCGGGCCCCCGGGTGACGAGCGCGGCGCCCCTGGGCCGGGCCGAGACGGCCTCGCCCGCCGTGCGACGGCCCCCGCGGGCTCCGTCGCAGGCCCGCACCGCCGTCATCGCGACCGAGCCCCGCGCGCAGCGGCCCTCCCGGCTGCGCGCCCTGCTCGGCAACCGCGCCCTGCGCACCCACTTCGGGACCGTCGCCGGGGTCGTCATCCTCACCGTGCTGCTGTGGCGGCTGGGCACCGGCGTCTTCCTGGACGGGCTGCGGCGCATCGACGCGCCGACGCTGCTCGCCGCGCTCGCGATCGGCGCGCTCACCACCGTGTTCAGTGCCTGGCGCTGGGCGCTGGTGGCCCGCGGGCTGCGGATCCGGCTGCCGCTCGGCCCGGCCGTCGCCGACTACTACCGCGCCCTGTTCCTCAACGCGGCACTGCCCGGCGGCGTCCTCGGCGACGTGCACCGAGCGGTGCGGCACGGGCAGAGCGCGGGCGACGTCGGACGCGGCGTGCGGGCCGTGGTCCTGGAGCGCACCGCGGGACAGCTCGTGCTGACCGTGGCGGGCGTGACGGTCCTGCTGGCCCTGCCGTCCCCGGTCATGCAGGACGTCCGGCAGATCACGCCGCTGGTCCTGCTGGCCGGCGTGGGCGCCTGCGCCGTCGCCCTCGCCGTGCGGATGAGCTCCTCGGCGCCGCGGCGCGCCGGCCGGCTGCGGGCGACGCTGGCGGAAGCGCGCGAGAGCCTGCTGTCGCGGCGCAACGGGCCGGGCGTCGCCCTGTCCTCGGCGGTCGTGCTGAGCGGACACCTCGGCATGTTCGTCGTGGCCGCCCGGGTCGCCGGTTCCGGCGCCTCCGTGCTCGCGCTGCTGCCGATCGCCGTGCTCGCGCTGCTCGCCATGGGCCTGCCGCTGAACATCGGCGGCTGGGGCCCGCGCGAGGGCGTCACCGCCTGGGCGTTCGGCGCCGCCGGGCTCGGCGCGAGCACCGGGCTCACCGTCGCCGTCGTCTACGGGGTGCTCAGCTTCGTGGCGGCGCTGCCCGGAGCGGTCGTGCTGCTGGTGCGCTGGTCCGCGGGACTGCGGACCCGGGACGCCGGCCCGGGTCCCGTCGAGAGCCGCTACGACGAGGCCGCGTCACCGTCCGCCGCGGCACCGTCCGCCGCGCCGGCGCGGGTCCCGGTCGCCGACGCCTGCGAAGCCGCCGACGCGGCCGGCATCGCCGACGTGAGCAGGGTGAAATACGTGCCGAAGGAATCCGCCAGGCTCGCCAGGAGTTCCTTTCCCTTTTCCGCGGACCCCAGGGAAGGACGGCCGATGACGCCCGAATCGGTATAGGCGGACATTCCCAGCGTGAGCAGATGACGGCGGTCGTCCGCGACGAAATCGGCCGACTCGTAACCGGGCCGGACGACGTCGGGGTGGGCGTGCAGCAGGATCGAGGTCTCGATCTCCCCGGCGTGCATGTCGGTGAGGAGCGAGGTCGCCACCCCGGACCGCTCCAGCGCCGCCTCCCAGTCCTCCGGGGCCGGGAAGAGCGCCATCCGTTCACCTGCGGCGGAGGACTCCTGGACGACGTTGCCCAGGACGTAGTTCCCGCCGTGTCCGTTGACCAGCACCAGGGCTTCGACGCCCGAGCGGCGCAACGACGCCGCGATGTCCCGTACCACCGCGTGAAGGGTCACGGAGGAAATGCTGACGGTTCCCGGCCAGGCCGCGTGCTCGTGCGAGCAGGCGATGGTCACCGGCGGGAGGAGGTGCACCGGGTACGCCCCGGCGATCTCCCGCGCGATGGCGCAGGCGACCAGCGTGTCGGTGGCCAGCGGCAGGTACGCGCCGTGCTGTTCGAAGCTGCCGACCGGCAGGACCGCCACCCGGGTCGCGACTCCCGCCCCCCGGGCCCGCACGTCCTCGGTGGTGTCCGTGGGCATCACTCCGTACGCCACCGGCCGTATGTCCGAACCACTCATTTCTTCCCGGCCCTTCGTCTCTGCTTAGGAACCAGATCATGACAGAAAACATTGGCGTACTCGGCACGAAGACCCCGCAGCGCACCGGTGTGGAACGCGTGGTGAACGCCCCCCTGCCCACGGTGTACGGGAAATTCCAGGCGATCGGCTTCATGGACCACGACCGCGGTGACGAACAGGTCGCGCTGGTCTACGGCGAGATCGGCGCGGAGGACGTGCTGACCCGGCTGCACTCGGAATGCCTGACGGGCGACGCGTTCGGCTCCCAGCACTGCGAGTGCGGCGACCAGTTGGAGTCCGCGCTGCGGGCCGTGGTCGAGGAGGGCCGTGGCGTGGTCGTCTATCTGCGGGGGCACGAGGGCCGCGGCATCGGGCTGCTCGGCAAGCTGCGGGCGATGGCACTGCAGGCGGAGGGCCTGGACACCGTCGAGGCCAACGTGGCCCTCGGTTTCCCGGTGGACGCCCGTGACTACAAGGTGGCCGCCGACATCCTGCGCGATCTGGGCGTGCGTTCCGTCCGCCTGATGTCGAACAACCCGCGCAAGCGCGAGGCGCTGGTGGACAACGGCATCAGGGTCGCCGAAGAGGTGCCGCTGCTCATCGAACCGTGCGAGAACAACATCACCTACCTGCGCACCAAGCGGGAGCGGCTGGACCACCGGCTTCCCCACCTGGACGCGGTGGCGCACTGGTCCTGAGCAGGCCGCGCACCGCCGCCCCGCCGGACGAGGGCCACGGCGGCCCCCGCGCACGACGGCCCCGGCCCCGGCAACGGGCCGGGGCCCGCTGCCTTTCCTGATCGGCGAGGCCGCGGCGGTGTCGCGCCTCCTGTCCCCGACGGGCCTGTGCGCTCACGGCTTCCGCCAGGCGCCGGCCGTCGGCGAGATCGTCCGCGGCCGGTATCCGGGCCGCGTACCCTTCGTGGACGTCACCCCCCCTGAGCGCCGACCGCTTCACGGCCGACGCCCCGTGTCCGGAGGTCAACCGCGTATGACCGCACTCCACCTGTGGCTGCGCCACGAGGTCCGCACCACCGAACGGCGTACCCCGGTCGTCCCCGACGACGCCCGCCGCCTCGTCGAGGCCGGCGTGCGCCTGAGCGTCGAGGACTCCCCGCAGCGCGTCTTCCCGGCCCCGGAGTACGAGGCCGTCGGCGCGAGGATCGTCCCCGCCGGCTCATGGACCTCGGCACCGGACGACGCCGTCGTCCTCGGCCTCAAGGAACTCCCGGACGAGCCCACCCAACTGACTCACCGTCATATTTTCTTCGGGCACGCCTACAAGCGGCAGCCGGGGGCCGCGGCCCTGTTGCGCCGGTTCGCCGCCGGAGGCGGAGCACTGCTCGACCTGGAGTACCTGGTCGACGACGACGGGCGTCGTCTCGCGGCCTTCGGCTTCTGGGCGGGCTACCTGGGAGCGGCCCTCGCCGTCCTCCAGCACCGGGGCGAGCTGACCGCTCCGCTGGCGCCCACCGACAAGGAGGCCCTGGACGCGACGCTGCGTCAGGCGTTGCACAAGGAACCGGAGTTCACCGCCCTCGTCGTCGGGGCCCTCGGACGCAGCGGCCGGGGCGCACGCGCCGCGTTCGCCACGGCCGGCGTGGACCCCTCCTGCTGGGACCTGGCGGAGACCCGCGACCTGGACCGCACCGCCCTGCTGGCGCACGACGTGATGGTCAACTGCGTCCTCGCCACGACCCCCGTGCCGCCGTTCGTCCGCGAGCAGGACCTCGACGACCCGGACCGCAGGCTGCGCACCCTGTCCGACGTCACCTGCGACGTGGGCTCGCCGCTCAACGTCCTGCCGGTGTACGACCGCACGACCGAATGGTCCGACCCCGTGCGCCGTCTGCGCAAGGAGCCTCCGCTGGACCTGATCGCCATCGACAACCTGCCGTCCCTGCTGCCGCGCGAGGCCAGCGTCGACTTCTCGGCGGCCCTCACGCCCCAGCTGCTGCACTTCGGCGCCGACCGGGCATGGGCCCGCTGCCTGGACCGCTTCCACGAGGCGAGCCGTGAACTCGGCCTGGCTCCGGGTCGGTTCGGCGCGGAAGGGGAGTCCGGCCGTTCCTGACGCCGTGCCCGTCACCGGCGTCGTGCACCAGGTGGGCGCGGGCCTGTCCCGGGCAGCGGCCCGGCCGCCCCGGGTGAGCACGGCGACCGCGTACGCCTGTGGCACCGCACGGCGGAACGGGCGGCCGGCACGCTGGGTGTCCGGCACATCCTGGGCGGGCCCCTCCCGCCGGGCCTGGCCAGGGCCGCCGGGACGGCCACCCGCTGCGAGCGGTGGCTGGGCGAACTGCGCGCCGGGGGACTGGACTTCGCGTTGCGCGTCGGGGCCTGACGGCTGCCGCGAGTCCCGGCGGGGGCGGGCGCGAGGCCGGCGCGGGACTCCGGAGGCGGACGTCCCCCGCGGGGCGGCGCCACCGTGGCGGCGGTCCCGGCGCGGTCAGTCCGTGACCGCTTCGTGGACCAGCCGCTTGAGGTCGGGGTAGAGCTTCAGCGACCTCCGCGGGCGCAGCTGGGTCAGGAACTGGACGGACACGTCGTGGCTCGGGTCGACCCAGAAGGTCGTGGTGGCGACGCCGCTCCAGCCGTACGTGCCGAGCCCGGACGGGGCCTGGGTGCGGCTCGGGTCGACGACCACGGAGACCCCGAGACCGAAGCCGACGCCGTCGTTGCCCGGCTCGTCGTGGGCGGGACGGCTGCCGAAGGCGCGCAGGTCGGCGCCGCCGGGGAGGTGGTTGCGGGTCATCAGGTCGACGGTTTCGGGCGCGAGCAGGCGCACCCCGTCGAGCTCGCCGCGCCGTCTCAGCATCTCGCTGAACCGGTGGACGTCGTAGGCGCTCGCCACCATGCCGCCGCTGCCCGACAGGAACCGGGGGCGGCCGAACAGGGGCAGACCCGGGATCGGCTCGATGCCGCCGCCGTCGGCGTCCCCGTACAACTCCGCCAGGCGGCCCGCCTGTTCGCCGGAGACCTGGAAGCCGGCGTCGGGCATGCCGAGCGGGCGGAAGATCCGCTCGGCGAGGAACTCGTCCAGCGGCCGGCCGGAGACCACCTCGACGACCCGGCCCAGGACGTTCGTGGCCACCGAGTAGTTCCACTGGGTGCCCGGCTCGAACTGCAGCGGCAGCCGCGCGTACGCCTCCACGGTGCCCGCGAGGTCCGAGCCCGGCAGCACCGCCGAGTCCAGTCCGGCCTCGCGGTACAGGGCGTCGACCGGGTGGCAGTGGTAGAACGCGAAGGTCAGGCCCCCGGTGTGGGTCATCAGATGCCGCACCAGCAGGGGCTGCTCGACCGGGCGGGTGGACAGGTCCGCGCCCGAACCGCCGGTGTACACGCGCTGGTCGGCGAAGGCAGGCAGGTGGTCGGCGACGGGGTCGTCGAGCCCCAGCCGGCCTTCCTCCATCAGTATCAGCGCGGCGACGGAGGTCACCGGCTTGGTCATGGAGTAGATCCGGTACAGCGTGTCCGCCTCGACGGGCAGCCCGGCGGCGATGTCGCGGCGGCCGTGCGTGACGAGGTGCGCGACCCGGCCGCCGCGTGAGACGGCCAAGAGGAACCCGGGCAGACGCCCTTCGTCGACACGGTGGGCGAGGTGCTGGTCGAGACGGTCCAGCGCCTTCCCGTCCAGCCCGGCCTCGCTCGGGTCGACCTCTTGTCGCAGCAGTGCCATCCCTGTCCTCCAGTGCGTTCGTTCAAGGTGCGGCCCCGGTCTACCCGCCGGGACGACCTCCGACCTCATCGTCGCGCAGGGAACGCGCGTGCGGACCCCTTTCGGCACCGTGATCCTTGTGCGTTGCGTCGCTTCCCTCAGCCGGGTGACCAGCGGGGCAGGCGGTCGGGCGGGCGGTGGGGGCGGGGCGTGCGCGGCCAGGGAGCGCCCTGCAGAGCGCCGGAGCGGCCGCGGACGCGCACGCCACCGCCAGCAGGGGCGAGCGCGCCGCGCCGAGGTTCATGAGCACGGTCGCCGCCGCGACGCCGAGCGCCGGTCCGACGTTCATCGCCGTCTGCTGCAGCCCGCCCGCCACTCCGGCCGACTCGGCGGGCGCCTCCCGGACGACGACATGGGTCGCCGCCACCATCGTCGCGCCGAACCCGGCGCCCACCAGGGCGAATCCGGCGCAGAAGACGGCCGGACCCGTGGCGCCGGCGAGGACGAGGAGGCCGACGGCGAGCACGGTCGTCGCCCCCGTGAGCGTGGTGCGCGCGCCGGCCCGGCGCAGCAGCACCGCGGCGGCGGGGGCGGCGGCCACCAGGAACACGGCCAGCGGAAGGCTGAGCAGGGCGCTGCGCAGCGGGGTGAGGCCCAGACCGTCCTGGAGCAGGTAGACACAGGCGAACACCGCGCCGTTCAGGGCCGCAGACGCGACGACGAGCAGACCGAGCGCCGCGCCGACCCCGTGCGAGCGCGCAGCGACCCCGCCCGTTCGCCCGAGCGCGGCCGCCCACGGCAGCAGGGGAGCAGGAGTGCGGCGTTCGTGCTGCACGAAGGCGACGGCGGCGAGGAGAGCGACCGGCGCCGACCACGTCATGCCGGGGAGCGTGACCAGGGTGTGGACCAGACAGGCCAGTGCCACCGCGAGGAGCAGGGCGCCGGGCAGCCCGAGCGGCCCGTCGGCGGACGGCCGCGGCTCCTCCCGGGAGGCGAGGGCGAGCGCGCCGAACAGCAGCGCGGGCACGACGTTCACCAGGAACACCGAACGCCATCCGAACCCGGTGGTCAGCACCCCACCGACCATGGGCCCGACGGCCGCCGCCACTCCGATGGCGGCCGTGCGCACCGCGATGGGGGTGCGCAGCCGCTCCGGCGGGAACGACGCCCGCAGCATTCCCAGCGTGGCCGGCTGCAACAGGGCCCCGAACGCGCCCTGCACCACCCGCAGCCCGGTCACCCAGTCCACGCCCGGCGCCACGGTGAGTGCCGCCGAGACGACCCCGAACCCGAGCATGCCGACGGCGAAGGTGCGGCGGTGTCCGTGACGGTCGCCGAGTCGCCCGGCGAACACGAGCAGACTCGCGACCGCGACGAGATAGCCGGTCCCGGTCCACTGGGCCTGGGCCAGGGAGGCGTGCAGATCGTGTTGCATAGCGGGCCGGGCGACGGTGAGCACGGTGCCGTCCAGGGCGACGATCACCGCGCCGGCCACACTGCTCGCCAGCGTCAGGGAACGGTTCACCGGCTGTCCTCGGGCCCCAGATGCGCGTCCAGAGCCGTGCGAAGCAGCGGCGCGAAGTCGTCTGCTCCAGTGGCGAGTTGCAGGCTGCCCCAGCGCCACAGCTGGGCGATGCCGTGCAGGTTCGCCCACAGCGCGGCCGCGACGGCACGGGCGTCGGCGTCCGGGCGGACGCGGCCGACCAGCTCCGTCAGCACGCCGAACAGCGGCAGGCTGGTGTCGCGCAGCCGCAGATGACCGCTCTCCAAAAGATCGTGGCGGAACATCAGCTCGTACATCCCGGAATTCTCCAGGGCGAACCGCAGGTAGACGCCGCTGAGTTCGGTGAGCTGCCCGCGCGGGTCCGCGCTCCCGTCGCCGCAGGTCGCCCGCACGCGCGCGGCGAGGTCGTGGAAACCGCGGTGCGCGATGGCCGACAGCAGTTCCAGGTGGGTGGGGAAGTGGCGGCGGGGCGCACCGTGCGAGACGCCCGCCCGCCGCGCGATCTCGCGCAGGGTCAGCGCCCCGGCGCCCTCCCGGGAGACCAGGTCCACACCGACGTCGACCAGACGGGTGCGCAGACCGGCGTCGGAAGCGGTGGGGCCGCAGGGCTCGGCAGCCGGCCCCGGGTCGGGTGCTGGTTCGCTCATGGACGCTGTCTACCAGCGCCTAGTAGACAGTGTCTACTCTGGTCACCGCTACTGCGTCACCGCTGCTGCGTCACCGCTGCTGTGGAGGCCATAGATGCCGTCGGTCGTGGGTCTGCTGGAACAGCGCGAGCTCGTCGCTCGTCTGTACGTGGCCCTCGTCTCACCCGTTACCGACGGCATGAGGCCCCAGGACGTCTTGGCGCTCTTGAGCCTCATGCCGTCGGCCCACGGCAACACGGTGGTGCGACATCGGACCCGGGTGGTCAGGCCTGACCTGACACGGCAGGCCAAGAGTGCAACGTGCCCCGGTACCGGAGAGCGGTGTTGCGGCGGCTGCCGGGCCGGATGGGCGGTCGGCAGCTCACAGGTGTGCCCTCATCGCACATGGTCGGACATCTTGTTCCTTGCCTGCTGTCGAGGAGCGGGTGGGTCACTCAACCCAGATGTACAGGGCCCACTTGCTGCCGTACGGAGTGCAGTAGGCGGGCCCGGCGTAGGACGCCGCCAGCGAGTAGCACGTCGACTCCGAGTAGACGCCATCCTTGTGCCAGTAGCCTGCAGCCTCGGCCGTCGATGTGGGGCCGATCTCCGAGGGCGCGGGGGCGGCCTGAGCGACCGCGGTGCCACCCACCAGCATGGTGGATCCCAGAGCGATACCGGTGAGCAATAGACGTACTCGCATGTGTGTCTCCTTCGCCGTATGGCGGATATGTGTGGATGTCACTTTTCGGTGGGAGCGTGCTGTTTGCGGGCTGTCTGCAGGTCGGCATCCGCCGGCAATTCGTATGGCGGATGCCGATCCCGCTTCCCCGATCCGAGCCCACGACCGCCCGGCAGTCCTTCGCTGAACGGCAGCCCCCGGGGCTCGCAACACCGAGTTCAGCGGCTGGCGCATTGTTTGGCAGTGCTGGTCAGGCGGCCAAACAATGGCCGGACGCGAACTTTCGGGTCCTGTGGCGGGTCCGTAGCGTGGCTGGCCGGTCTGGTGTCACGGGCAGCTGACGGGGGTGGGGGCGTGGCGGGGCGTCGTGAGGTGCCGGTGGATCCGGGAGCCGGTCCGGTGCAGCGGTTCGCGTTCGAGCTGCGCAAGCTGCGCGCCGAGGCGGGCGGAGTCACCTACCGGGTGCTGGCGGATCGGGCTGGGTACTCGATCACGACGCTGTCGCAGGCAGCCGGCGGTGAGCAGCTGCCGACGCTGGCGGTGGCGTTGGCTTATGCGGCGGCGTGTGGGGGTGATGCGGGAGAGTGGGAGGCCCGGTGGAAGCAGGCCGTGGACGAGGTTGTCGTCCTGGGCCAGACAGAGGACGGGCAGAGCGCGGAACCGCCGTACAAGGGACTGGTGCGGTTCGAGACCGGTGACAGTGACCGGTTCTTCGGCCGTGACCGGCTCACCGCCGACCTCTTGGACCTGCTGCGCCGACAGAGGTTCGCGGCGGTGTTCGGGCCGTCCGGCAGCGGCAAGTCCTCCTTGCTGCGCGCCGGCCTGATCCCCGCTCTCCAGCACACCCGGACGCTGGACTTACGCCTGGCCGCCCTGCGTATCCTCACCCCCGGCCCGCACCCGGCCCACACCCACGCCCGGGTGCTCGATCCCGGCGCCACCAGATCAGGCACCCCGGGCGCCGACACGTTCGTGATCGTCGACCAGTTCGAGGAGGTCTTCACCCTCTGCCACGACCCGGCCGAACGCGCCCGCTTCCTCGATCTGCTGCTGACCGCCCGCCGACCCGAGAGCCGGTTACGGGTACTCATTGCCGTGCGCGCCGACTTCTACGGCCGCTGCGCCGAACACCAGGGCCTGGTCGAGGCCCTGCGCGACTCCAACCTGCTGGTCGGCCCGATGGCGCCGGCCGAACTGCGCGACGCCATCGTCAAGCCCGCCACTGCGACAGGCCTGACCGTGGAACGTGCCCTGACCTCGCGTCTGCTCGAGGAATTCGCCGACGCCCCGGGCGGGCTGCCGTTGCTGTCCCACGTGCTGATGGAAACCTGGCGGCGCCGCCGCGGCAAGACGATGAGCCTGGCCGGCTATCAGGCAGCCGGAGGCATCGAAGGCGCGGTCGCCAAGACCGCCGAGGACACCTACCGCCAGTTCACCGAACCCCAGGCCGCTGCGGCCCGCCGCATGCTGCTGCGCTTGGTCGCACCCGGCGACGGCACCCCCGACACCCGCCGACCCGCCCACCAAGACGAGCTTGAAGTCTCCCGCAGGCAGGAGATCGAACAGGAGAGCGAAATCGGGCACGTCCTCCAGGCCTTCACCCGGGCCCGGCTGCTCACCCTTGACGGCGACACCGTCGAGCTCGCCCACGAGGCCCTGCTGACCGCCTGGCCCCGCCTACGCGGCTGGATCGAGCAAGACCGCGAACGCCTGAGCATCCATCGCAAACTGACCGACGCCGCCCACGCCTGGGAGGAACTGGGCCGCGACCCTGGAGCTCTGTACCGAGGCAACCGAATGACCACCGCCCAAGAACACTTCAGCGGTGGGGCGGCCGCAGACCTCACCGACCTCGAGCACACCTTCCTCACCGCCAGCCTCACCGCACGTGATCAGGAAGAACACGCCGCTACCCGGGCCGGCCGCCGCCTGCGTCGGCTCACCGCATCACTGTCCATCCTGCTCGCTCTCACGGTCACCGCCGGCCTGATCGCCTGGCAGCAGAGCAGGTCGCACGAGCGCGAGCGGCTACGGGCCGAGGCCCGCCGTATCGCCGAGGTGGCCGACGGCATGCGCTTTGAGAATCCCCATACAGCGATGCTGCTCAGTCTGGCTTCCTGGAAGATCGCTGACCTCCCGGAGACCCGTTCAGCACTGTTGGCCGCTGCATGGCAGAAGGAACAGGACGCATTTGCAGTGCCCGATGACGATCCAACCGCCGGTCGCTTCCTCGACCTCGACGGTCGAACCGTGCTCAGTGTCGGCGAGCGTCAGGTGACACAGTGGGACCTTGCCACTCACCGAAAGGTGGCTTCCTACACAGGGCTGGGCCGGTACGCGGACGACTACCCCGAGGTCAGCGTGGAGTCACGCGTGGCTGTACTGAACGGCGGCGAGGGCGTTCGGCTCTGGGACTTGGCGGCAGGAAGGCCGATCAGCCACCCGGTGTTCCGCAATATGACGGGCCAGATGAACTCCAGTGGTCGGACCGTCATCGTCTATGGCATGGACCGCAGTATGCAGTTGCGAGAAATCCGCAGCGGCCGCCTGCTCGCCGATCGGCGCGCGGGCACTCTCACTGACGGACCCCTCATAGGGAAAGTCAGTGCTGATGACCATCTGCTGGCTGTGTGCCGGAGCGAATCCGCGCGCCTGGAAATCCATGACCTTCACGAGCAAAAAAACCTGACAGCCGCGAAACTGTCCGGTGCTCAGCTGCCCTGCCGCAAGCTGCGCTTCGTCTTCAGCCGGGACAATCGAGCTCTTCTCACCCTCACCGACACGAAGGTCCAGATCTGGGACATCAACTCCGGTCGTCTGCGGCACGGCATCGAACACCCAGGCATCGCCGAGGCAGTTCTGAGCCCGAACGGGAAATTCCTGGCAACCGCAGACGACAGCGCAATCCTCGTGTGGAGGCTCGCCGCCCCGTCCAGCCCTGTCTTCCGGTACGCCCTCGTCGGCGAGACCGCAGCGTCGTTGCGCTGGGCTCCCGGGGGGCGGGTTCTCCGCTACCTCGCAGGAGTGACCGGGGCAACAGTCAGGTCACTCGACGTGGAACATGCCGTAGATCCCATCTGGACCAGTCGGCCTGTCGGTCATGCGTCCTTCAGCGCGGACGGAAGAATCCAGGCCACTGTGAGGTCGTTGAGCGGCACCTTCCGTGCCCGGCTCCTTGACCTCCGCAATGGCCAGAACCTGGCGACAGCGGATGTGCCCTGCCCCGGCACCAGCGCACAAAAGCAAGTGCACGGGCGATGCACCGGACTTCTTGCGCTGGCGCCCGATGGCCAGTCGTACGCTGTCGGCGCCACCGACAGGGGCCGCCAAGCAACTGTCACCGTCAGTGGCCGGCAACGCAGCACCACACTCACCATTTCCGGAGCCGGGAGGAACACCAAGCCCGTCGCGGACATCGAACTCAGCCCGGACGGAAAGCTCCTCTACGTCCCGCAGGCCATAGACGATCAGATCGTCACCAACAGCCAACTCATCCCCGACACCCAGTGGACCGAAATCTGGAACGTGGGCCGGCAGAGAAGGACCCGAATTCTCCGCGGTGTCGGCGGAGACGTGATCGCCCTTCGCCCGGACGGTAAACTCCTGGCCACCTCAACCGGACAGTTGGTCGACCTTCCGTCCGGCCGGGTCACCCGCCGCACGCTCGCCCAAGACACCATCCGCTCCCTCGCCTTCAGCCGCGACGGAGACTACCTGGCCGTCGGCGATGCATCCGGCCGCGTCACCGTATGGGACAGCCGCGCACGACAGCGCCTTGCAGTCTTCGCCGGTGGACCCCGCGATACCGGCGGTCCCCCAGAGCCCGCATCGGCGCTTTCCTTCTCCCCCGACGCCCAGACGCTGGCAGTAGTCGACACACACGGCACAACTCAACTGTGGGACATCACTTCTCAGGCCCGACACGGCCCCGCCGTACCCGGTGCCAGCGACACCATTCTCGCTCTGGCCTTCAGCCCCGACAACCAGACCCTGTACGCAGCCGGAGACCACGCCACACTGCAGAAACACACGATCGCCCCAGAGAAGATCGCTGCTGCTTTATGCCAACGCACCCGAAAACTAACCGCAACCGAATGGAAGGCCTACATCCCCACCGTCCCCTATCGCCCAATGTGCTGAAACAACCCATGCCTACGCCCACTCTGATCTTCTGCGGCACACGTTCACCACCGGAGGGCGCAGGCTTCCGGAAATGCCTCGTCAACCCGGACGCCCCTGGTGATGCCTGATCGGCCGCCGTAACCCATATGCGTGGCCCTATGAGCTCGTAACACGATCTTGTTGAACGGTCCTGGTCGGGCGTGACTGTTGTGACGATCTGATCGTTCGGGTGTGTGTGACGACTCGGCCGTGGATCGTGGACGACGACTTGTGGGCGCTGATCGAGCCGTTGCTGCCGCCTTGGCCCGAGCGGTCTCCGGGGCCGAAGCCGGTGGCGGACCGGCTCTGTCTGCAGGGCATTCTGTATGTCCTGCACCAGGACGTCGCTTGGCAGCTCTTACCCCTGGAGCTGGGGTTCGGCTCGGGGCAGACCTGCTGGCGGGAGGTAATCCCGCGCTCGCACGCCGGCACACCGTCGTCGCCGTCGACTCGCGCGGAGCCGGGCTCTCCGACAAGCCCGACGACGGGTACGACGCCGGCACGCTGGCCGCCGATCTGGTCGCGTTGATGGCCGCGCTCGGGCACGACCGGTTCGACGTGGTCGGCCACGACATCGGTACGTGGACCGGATACGCCCTCGCCGCCGATCACCCCGAGCAGGTGGGCCGGCTCGCCATCGTCGAAGCGGTGATCCCCGGCCGCACGCCGTCCCCGCCGTTCTTCGGCCCGGCCGCCGCCAACCTGAGGCTCTGGCAGTTCGGCTTCAACCGGCTCACCGACCTGAACGAGGAACTGGTCCGGGGATGGGAACAGCTCTTCTTCGGCTACCAGTTCGCCACCAAGGCCGCCACGCCGACCGCGATCCCCGCGTACGCCGTCGACGTCTGCATCGACGCGATCACCGCGGATCCCCGCGCGCTGCGGGCGAGCTTCGCGTACTACCGGGCGCTGGACGAGACGATCGCGCAGAACGAGCAGCGCGGCAAGACCCGGCTGACGCTGCCGGTGCTCGCCGTCGGCGGCGCGCTGTGGAGCGGCGAGAATGCCGCCCAGACGATGCGGCTGGCGGCCGACGACGTCACGGGGGTCGTCCTCGACGACTGCGGCCATTACCCGGCCGAGGAGCAGCCGGCGCGGTTTGCCGAGGAACAACGGCGATGGACGGTTCGCTCACGGCGACTCCCCCGTGCCAAGAGGCTTGAGAAGCACAGGAGGACGCCTGTCTACGGAGTGTCCCGCCATTCGTGAGGGATCAGCGGTGGCTCGGCAGTGGATCGGTCGGTCGTTGCCGGCAGTCGGGATGTCGCACATCACTTCTGAAGGAGGGAGGAGAAACCATTGCGGCGTCCGGCGGGACGCGGCCAACCGATCAGCAGGACGAGGCCGAGGTGATCTTGATGCCGGTGAGTACTTCTTCCGCGTCGACGTGTCGCCGGCCCAGGTGTAGCGCAGCCACGCAACGTCGTCGTTGCGGGAGTTGTACACGTAGTTCGCTCCGCGCGCAGCGGTGCTGAGGCTCTGGTAGCCGGATGTGATGTCCTGGTATCTGGCGTTGGGGTTCCCGGCGTTCCACCGGGTTACGTTCTGATAGAAGCACACTTCCGGTCAGTTGCAGCCGTTGTAGGAAGTCGCGGAGGCGCTGGGCGCCACGGCGATCACGGCGCTCGTGAGAGCTGTGAGGGCTGTTGCCGCGGCGCCGATCTGCTTTTTGAGCTTCATGACTCGAAAGTGTGTGAGCGGAAGCCTCGATTCAGCAGATGAAATCCTGCGACCTCCTATTGAACCGTCCCATCCGCGCACCGCCGTCCCCCTTGGACGCCATACCCGTGGCTTTCACCTGGCTGGTCACCGACGCGCGCCGTCGGACGCGTCTTCTTCGAACTGGACCGGCGCGCCGGCGGATACCAGGGCTACGGTGCAGCCGACGCGCCGCTGCGGCCTGCGGCCCGGCACTCCGTCCGCCGGACTACTGACGGCTGACGGTCCTGGTGACGCCGGCGACGACCGTGGAGGCCAGGATCCAGCCGGTGAGGATGAGGACGTACGACAGCGTCTGGAACCAGCCGGTCGGAGCGAACGCGTCCTCCTGCCCGAAGGAGATCACCGGCAGCAGAAGGTCGAGGGTGTAGAAGACCGGGCTGAAGTGGGGCGACTCGCCCGCCTTCAACGGCGGCGGGTGGTGCCCGGCGTAGGCGATCGAGCCCACGGCCAGCAGGGACAGCAGCCAGCCGGCCGCGCGCAGCGGGCGGAACCCGTAGCCCACGGCCGCGTCCTGGAGGTGGCCCCACATCCGGCCGTACCAGGGGAGCGTGCGACGGTGACGGCGCTGCTTGGCGAGCTGCACGAGCCGGGCGGCCCGGTCGTCGCCGGTGGTGCGGTAGGCCGCGGTGAGCTGCTCGTAGGCGTGCGGGTCGAAGGCGCCGTCGTCGCGCTCCAGCATCGGCAACCGGCGCTGGGCGGGCTCGTGCGGGGTGAGGAAGGTGTAGGTGAGATCCAGCAGCCGCACCTGTTCGGGCAGCTTCTCGGGCGCCAGGTGGAGCTGGCCCACCTCGGCGCGCCGCAGATTGAGCCGGCCGGCGATCGGCGGGCCCTCGCGCAGCCACAGTTCGCCTATGACGCAGCTGCTCATCCGCAGGGCGGTGCCGCCCGGGTTCGACAGCGAGGAGTGCAGCAGATCCACCCGGCCGGGGACGCGCGAGCCGCGCAGATCGATCCGGCCCTCGGCGCGCATCCGGCGGGCCAGCAGGTTGGCGCCGACGGTGAGGGCCTCGGCCGCCAGGACGCAGCCGACGGGGTTGCTCAGCTCGGCGTCCTCCATATCGATCGAGCCGGCGACGGTGGCGCCGTCCAGCCGGATCAGCCCGCGGGCCCGCAGGCCGCGCGCACACAGGTCGTCGTCGACGGAGAGCTGATGGAGCGCGAGCGCGGGCTGCGCGGGGTCCTCGGCGGTGATCTCGGCCCGGTCCACGAAGAGAGCTCCCGAGATCTGAGCCCCGCCCAGCTGCAGCGGGCCGTCGATCCGGCACCGGCTCAGTCTCAGGCTGCCGTCGATCCGGCTGCGCGCCGCCGCGAGACCGGGCAGGACGCAGTCGCTCAGGTTCAGGTAGTTCAGGTGGGCGCCGGCCAGGCGCGGCGCGGCGTCGAAGCGGCAGTGTTGGAGACGGACGACGCTGTCCACGCTCGCGTGCCGCAGATCCAGCTGTCCTGTGATCCGGGCCCCCACGACCTTGAGGGCCGCCACTTCGCTGGGTTCGCGGGGGCCGTTGAGGAGCAGCGCGCGCAACACGGCCGCGCGCACGCTCGGTTCGGGCCCGCGGTCGGCTCCCGGTGCGCCTTCGGCGCCCTCGCGGAAGTCCACCGTCGCTCCGGTGGGGAAGGCCCGCCAGACTCGCCGTTCGGCCGGTGTCAGATCGTCGATCTCCATCAGCCGCGACTCTGCGGGCCCCTCCGAACGGTGTCAACCGGCTTTGCCCGCTTGTGCCGTTCGGCCCTCACGGGCCCCGTGCTCCGCCGACAGCCCGTGCTCGCGTTTCTGTGGTCCCCGCCCCGGACCGTGACCGACCGGCACATCGACCGCGGAGGGCTACCGGTCGCCCGGTTCGCCGTTCGCCGAGGGCATGCCGTTGGCCGCGCACAGCTCCCGGGCACGGCGCAGCAGCGCCTGCCGTACCTCGTCCGGGGACAGGACCCGCAGTGGGGTGGCGAGGCTGAGCAGGTACCGGGCGAGACCGTCCGCGTCGGGGCCGCCGATCTCGACGACGGTGGCGTCAGGACCGTCCGGGCGGTGGGCGCCGACCGTCGGCGGGACCAGTCGCAGTGCCCGGTCCATGGGCACCGGGAGACGGACCGTCGTACGGAGCGGGTACGCGCCGGTCGCGATGGAGCGGGAGACGAGCAGTACCGGGTCGGGCGGGTCGAGGAGTTCCACGGCATGCCCGGTCGGCCGTATGCGCGCCACCCGGTCCGCCCGGAACGTCCGCCACTCGCCCCGCGCCACATCCCGGGCCACGAAGTACCAGCGCCGCCCTGTGCGCACGAGACGGTACGGATCGACGTCCCTGGCGGTGGCCTTTCCTTCCCTGTCGCGGTAGGACAGGTGGGTGCGCTCGCCCCGGTGGCACGCGGTGGCCAGTTCCAGCAGCATCCCGGGCGCGATCTGCGGCTCGCCGGGCCTGGGGACGTGCACAAAGGCGGCGTCCATCTCACCGAGCCGGTCCGCGATCCGTGACGGAAGGACCTGACGCAGTTTCAGCAGAGCCGACAACGCGACCTGGTCGCCGCCGAGGACGCCGCTGAGCGCCGCCTCGCGCAGCCCGACGGCCACGGCGAGTGCCTCTTCGTCGTCGAGGACCAGCGGCGGCACCCGGTTCCCGGCCCTGAGGCGGTAGCCGCCCCAGGGCCCGGGGTCGGACTCGACCGCGTAGCCGAGCTCCCGGAGCCTGGCGACGTCCCGGCGCACCGTGCGCTCGGCGACCGCCATCCGGTCGGCCAGCTCACCGCAGGTCCACGAGGGTCGCGTGGACAGCAGTGAGACGAGTCGCAGCAGACGGGCCGATGTGCTGATCACATCGGGAAGTGTCCCGCATGACCAGGACCGGAACTGTCCTGGTCCCGGCATAACGTCTGCCGCATGAGCACCGGAAAGACATCAGCACCCGCGATCCGCTACGCGGCCGTCACTTTCGACTGCCCGGACCCCACGGAACTGGCCCGCTTCTACGGCGAAGCCCTGGGGCTGCCCGTCGCCTACGCCACCGACGATTTCACCCTGCTCGGCCAGGAGGGCTCGGCCGGACTGGGTTTCAACCGCCTGGCCGGCTACCGACGTCCGACCTGGCCCGACCCCTCCCAGGAGAAGCAGGCCCACCTCGAGCTGGGGGTCGATGACCTGGATGCCGCCCAGGCCCGGCTGCTCGCCCTGGGGGCCGTCGAGCCCGCGGTCCAGCCGGAACCCGACCGGTGGCGGGTCCTGCTGGACCCCGCAGGCCACCCGTTCTGCATCACCACCCTGGTCTGAGCATGATCGGCAGACTGATGACCATGACGGCGCACGCGGGCAGGGGCGGCGAACTCGCCGGTGTCCTGCTGCGGGTGGCGGAGAGGCTGCACGGCTTCCCGGGCTGTGAGATCTACCTGATCAGCCAGGACGCAGCCGATCCGGACACGGTGCATGTCACCGAGGTCTGGCGGGACGACGCCAGTGCGCAGGCAGCCCTCACCGCCCCGTCGACCGCCGACGGGCCCGCCCCCGCCGACGTCCTCGCGCTGCTGTCGACCGCGCCGCACCGCACGGACCTCGCCGTCCTGGGAGGGGTGGGTCTCCCGGTCGACGACCAGTCCTGAAGCGGGCCCGCTCGTCCAGGCCGGGTGACACGGAGGCGGCGGCGACGCCGGCGGTCCGTGTCGCCCGGAGCGACGGGCCGGCCGGGGCCGGTGCAAGGCCCGGCCGGAGTGGGACGCGTCGAGGGACTCGGCCGTTCCTCGCCGCGGGTGGTGAGGAACAGGCCGGTCCGACCGGTGTGCCGTGCCCGCCACGGTCCGCCGGCCCCGGCGATGCTCCGGTACGGCGCGTGACGGCGCTCGGACCGGGCCGCCGGCTGCGCGGCATGCCGCTTCCCTCCGCGCGGGCGACGGAGTCCGGAGCCGGAGCCCGGGGTCCGGAGCCGGGGTCGGGGGTCCGGAGCCGGGGCCGGGGCGACCGGGATGTCGCCCACGCTCTCGAGGCAGCGGGGGAGGACCGGCGGAAGGTCCCCCGCGGCCGGCGCCTACTTCTCGGCCGACTCGACGGCGTGGCCGCCGAACTGGTTGCGCAGCGCCGCGATCATCTTCATCTGCGGCGAGTCGTCCTGACGGGAGGCGAACCGCGCGAACAGCGAGGCCGTGATCGCGGGCAGCGGCACGGCGTTGTCGATGGCCGCCTCGACCGTCCACCGGCCCTCGCCGGAGTCCTCGGCGTAGCCGCGCAGCTTGTCCAGATGGGGGTCCTCGTCCAGGGCGTCCACCGCGAGGTCCAGCAGCCAGGACCGGATGACCGTGCCCTCCTGCCAGGACCGGAATACCTCGCGGACGTTCTCCACGGAGTCGACCTTCTCCAGCAGCTCCCAGCCCTCGGCGTAGGCCTGCATCATGGCGTACTCGATGCCGTTGTGGACCATCTTCGAGAAGTGGCCGGCGCCGACCTTGCCGGCGTGGACGTAGCCGTAGGGGCCCTCCGGCTTGAGCGCCTCGAAGATCGGCTGAAGCCGCTCGACGTGCTCCGTCTCGCCGCCGACCATCAGCGCGTAGCCGTTCTCGAGGCCCCACACGCCGCCCGAGACGCCGGCGTCGACGAAGCCGATGCCCTTGGCACCGAGTTCCGCGGCGTGCTTCTCGTCGTCCGTCCAGCGGGAGTTGCCGCCGTCCACCACCGTGTCGCCGGCCTCGAGCAGACCGCCGAGCTCGTCGACGACGGACTGCGTCGGGGCGCCGGCGGGGACCATCACCCAGACGGTGCGCGGCGCCTGGAGCTGCCCGACCAGTGCGGCGAGGTCCTCGACGTCGGAGAGTTCGGGGTTGCGGTCGTAGCCGACGACGGTGTGGCCGGCGCGGCGGATGCGTTCGCGCATGTTGCCGCCCATCTTGCCCAGACCGATCAGACCCAGCTGCATCGATGTCATGTCAGTTCACTGCTTCCTGAGTTCGCGGTAGGCGGCGACGAGAGAGGCGGTGGAGGGGTCGAGGCCGGGCACCTCGGCGCCCTCGGTGAGCGCGGGTTCGACGCGCTTGGCGAGGACCTTGCCCAGCTCCACGCCCCACTGGTCGAAGGAGTCGATGTCCCAGACCGCGCCCTGGACGAACACCTTGTGCTCGTAGAGGGCGATGAGCTGGCCGAGGACCGACGGGGTCAGCTCCGGCGCGAGGATCGTGGTGGTGGGGTGGTCGCCCTGGAAGGTGCGGTGCGCGACCTGTTCCTCGGGCACGCCCTCCGCGCGGACCTCCTCGGCGGTCTTGCCGAAGGCGAGGGCCTGCCCCTGCGCGAACAGGTTGGCCGTCAGCAGGTCGTGCTGCGCCTTGAGTTCGTCGCTCAGCTCGCCGACGGGCCGGGCGAAGCCGATCAGGTCGGCCGGGACGATCTTCGTCCCCTGGTGGATCAACTGGTAGTAAGCGTGCTGGCCGTTGGTGCCGGGCGTGCCCCACACCACCGGACCGGTCTGCCACCGCACCGGCCGGCCCTCGCGGTCCACCGACTTGCCGTTGGACTCCATGTCCAGCTGCTGGAGATAGGCGGTGAACTTCGACAGGTAGTGGCTGTAGGGCAGCACCGCGTGCGACTGCGCGTCGAAGAAGTTGCCGTACCAGACGCCCAGCAGCCCCATCAGCAGTGGGGCGTTGGACTCGGCGGGGGCGGTGCGGAAGTGGTCGTCGACGATCCTGAACCCGTCGAGCAGCTCCCTGAAGCGCTCCGGGCCGATGGCGATCATCAGGGAGAGGCCGATCGCCGAGTCGAAGGAGTAGCGGCCGCCGACCCAGTCCCAGAACTCGAACATGTTGGCCGTGTCGATGCCGAAGCCGGCGACCTTCCCGGCGTTCGTGGACAGCGCCACGAAGTGCTTCGCGACGGCCTTCTCCTCCCCGCCCAGGCCGTCGAGCAGCCAGGAGCGGGCCGAGGTGGCGTTGGTGATCGTCTCGATCGTGGTGAACGTCTTGGAGGCGACGACGAACAGCGTCTCGGCCGGGTCGAGGTCCCGCAGCGCCTCGTGCAGGTCGGCGCCGTCGACGTTCGACACGAAACGGAACGTCAGCTCCCGGTCCGTGTAGGCCCGCAGGGCCTCGTACGCCATGGCCGGGCCCAGATCGGAGCCGCCGATGCCGATGTTGACCACGTTGCGGATCCGGCGGCCCGTGTGGCCGGTCCACTCGCCGGAGCGGACGCGCCCGGCGAAGGCGCTCATCCTGTCGAGCACGGCGTGGACCCCGGGGACGACGTTCTGGCCGTCGACCTCGACCACCGCGCCGGCGGGGGCGCGCAGCGCCGTGTGCAGGACCGCGCGGTCCTCGGTGATGTTGATCTTCTTGCCGTGGAACATGGCGTCGCGCAGCCCGAACACGTCGGTGGCGGAGGCGAGTTCACGCAGAAGCGCCAGGGTCTCGTCGGTGATCAGGTGCTTGGAGTAGTCGATGCGCAGGTCGCCGACGCGCACCACGTACCGCTGGGCGCGCCCGGGGTCCGTGGCGAACAGGTCGCGCAGACGCTCCTGCCGCTGGGCGCGGTGGTCCGCCAGGGCGGTCCACTCGGGCCGCCGGTCGAGCCGGGGGGTGTCAGACATGAGAGGGGGTCTCCTTGGTGGCCTCGCCCCGCAGGGCGACGGCGTACATCTCGTCCGCGTCGAGGCGCCTGAGCTCCTCGGCGATGAGTTCGGAGGTGGTGCGGACCTTCAGCGCGAGGGTGCGCGAGGGCTGGCCCGGCAGGGAGAGCGTGGCCAGCGGGCCCTCGGGGCGGTCGATGACGATCTCGCCGTCCGCGGTGCCCAGGCGCACGGCCGTGACGACCGGCCCGGCGGTGACGACGCGGTCGACCGTGACCTTCAGCCGTGCCTCCAGCCAGCGGGCCAGCAGCTCGGCGGCGGGGTTGTCGGCCTCGGCCTCCACGGCGCCCGAGACGATCGGCACCCGCGCCTGGTCCAGCGCGGCCGCCAGCATCGAGCGCCACGGGGTCAGCCGGGTCCACGCGAGGTCGGTGTCGCCGGGGGCGTAGGAGCGGACCCTGACCTCCAGGGTCGCCAGCGGGTTCTCGACGGCGTACAGGTCGGTGATCCTGCGCTGGGCCAGCGCGCCCAGCGGGTCCTTGGCGGGGTTGTCCGGCGCGTCCACCGGCCACCACACGACGACGGGTGCGTCCGGCAGCAGCAGCGGCAGGACGACGGAGTCGGCGTGGTCGGAGATCTCGCCGTACGTGCGCAGGACGAGCGTCTCGCCGGTGCCCGCGTCGGCGCCCACCCGCACCTCGGCGTCGAGGTGGGAGTTGGTGCGGTCGCGCGGGCTGCGGGCGTGCCGCTTGATGACGACCAGGGTGCGCGAGGGGTGCTCGTGCGAGGCCTCCTCGGCCGCCTTGATCGAGTCGTAGGCGTTCTCCTCGTCCGTGACGATGACCATCGTCAGGACCATGCCCACGGCCGGTGTGCCGATCGCGCGGCGGCCCTTGACCAGCGCCTTGTTGATCTTGCTTGCAGTGGTGTCGGTCAGGTCGATCTTCATGGCCTGCGCCAGCTCCGTCCGTCTCGTGCGAGCATCTCGTCGGCTTCCTCGGGTCCCCAGCTGCCCGAGGCGTACTGCGCGGGCCTGCCGTGCCGCGCCCAGTACTCCTCGATCGGGTCGAGGATCTTCCAGGACTCTTCCACTTCCTGGTGGCGCGGGAACAGGTTGGCGTCGCCGAGCAGCACGTCCAGGATGAGCCGCTCGTACGCCTCCGGACTGGACTCGGTGAAGGACTCGCCGTAGGCGAAGTCCATCGTGACGTCCCTGATCTCCATGGAGGTGCCGGGGACCTTGGAGCCGAAGCGGACCGTGATGCCCTCGTCAGGCTGGACGCGGATGACGATCGCGTTCGCCCCGAGCTCCTCGGTGGCGGTGGAGTCGAAGGGGGAGTGCGGGGCCCGCTGGAAGACCACGGCGATCTCGGTGACCCGGCGGCCGAGCCGCTTGCCGGTGCGCAGATAGAAGGGGACGCCCGCCCAGCGGCGGTTGTCCACGCCCAGCTTGACGGCGGCGAACGTGTCCGTCGTGGAGGCCGGGTCGATGCCGTCCTCCTCCAGGTAGCCGCGCACCTTCTCGCCGCCCTGCCAGGCGCCCGCGTACTGCGCCCGCACGGTGTGCCTGCCCAGGTCGTCCGGCAGCTTCACCGCCTTGAGCACCTTGAGCTTCTCGGTGAGCAGCGAGGCCGCGTCGAAGGAGGCCGGCTCCTCCATGGCCGTCAGGGCCATCAGCTGGAGCAGATGATTCTGGATGACGTCACGCGCCGAGCCGATGCCGTCGTAGTAGCCGGCCCGGCCGCCGATGCCGATGTCCTCGGCCATCGTGATCTGCACATGGTCCACGAAGGACCGGTTCCAGATCGGCTCGAACATGGTGTTGGCGAAACGCAGCGCCAGGATGTTCTGGACGGTCTCCTTGCCCAGGTAGTGGTCGATGCGGAAGACCTGGTCCGGTTCGAACACGTCGTGCACGACCGCGTTCAACTCCTGAGCGCTGGCCAGGTCGCGCCCGAACGGCTTCTCGATGACCGCCCGCCGCCAGGAGCCCTTCCGCGCCTTCGCCAGCCCGTGCTTCTTCAGCTGCTCGACGACCTTGGGAAAGAACTTCGGCGGCACCGAGAGGTAGAAGGCGAAGTTGCCGCCCGTGCCGCGGGAGGAGTCCAGCTCCTCGACGGCGCTCTTGAGCTGCTTGAACGCGGTGTCGTCGTCGAAGTCGCCGGGGACGAACCGCATGCCCTCGGCGAGCTGCTGCCAGACCTCCTCGCGGAACGGGGTCCGGGAGTGCTCGCGCACCGCGTCGTGGACGACCTGCGCGAAGTCCTGGTCCTCCCAGTCACGGCGGGCGAACCCGACGAGCGAGAAGCCCGGCGGGAGCAGACCGCGGTTGGCGAGATCGTAGATCGCCGGCATCAGTTTCTTGCGGGACAGGTCGCCTGTCACCCCGAAGATCACGAGGCCCGAGGGGCCCGCGATACGGGGCAGGCGTCGGTCGCGGGGGTCCCGCAGGGGGTTCTCCCAGGCCGCGCCGAGACTGCTGTTGCTCATGTGGCGTCAACTCCCTTGCTCGTCAGCGACTTCACGACCGCGTCCATAGGGTCCTGCCACGCCACCGCGAACTCGGCGACACCCTCGTCGGCCGACCGGGTGACGACCTCGTCGTAGGCGACTCCGAGCGCCTCCACCGCGGCCAGGCCGGCGTGCGCCGCGGCGCAGCCGCCGGTGACCGTGTCACCGGCGATGTCGCCGTGCTCGGGGGCGGCGTCCGGCGTGGCCTCGGGCATGGCGCCGACCGTGCCCGGCGCGGGCGGCTCGTCCACGTACAGCGTGTCCTTGTGGGCAGGATCGCTCACACCGGTGGACGCCCCCAGCGGACGCCGCCCGTTCGCCCCGGCGCCGGCCGGCCCCCGCCGGCGGGGGGCGCCGCTCGTCCGCTCGCGTGAGAGGTCGTCCAGCCGGAGGGAGACGCCTTCGTCGGAGAGGCGCTCGAGGGCTCCCGCGGCCGCGGTCGCTTCGGTCACTTCGATCATCTTCTTTCCCGCGGTCGGATCAACCGCGCGCGGCGGCCGGTGATTCCCCGGCCGCGCCGGCGACGTTCCCGGCGGTGAAGCCGTGGGCGGCGAACAGGGTCCCGGCGTCGGCGGAGGCCCCGAAGCGCTCCAGAGGGGCGAGGCGTCCGGCGTCGCCCACGAAGCGGCGCCAGGTCAGGCCGACACCCGCCTCGACCGCCACCCGGGCCTTCACCGACGGCGGCAGCACGCTGTCGCGGCACTCCCGCGGCTGCCCCTCGAACCACTCCATGGACGGCATGGACACCACCCGCGCGCCGGTTCCCCCGCCCTCCGGAGCCTCCCGCGCCGCCACGGCCAGCCGCACCTCGGAGCCGGTGGGCGATGAACAGCACGTCCGGCGTCCCCGAAAGATCGTGTACGCGACCGGAGCCGGGCTCATGGCGGTTCCGGGACGGCCGTCGCCCGCCCGCCGCACGGCGTCCGCAGCCGGCAGACGCGCCGTGCCGACGGCACGCCGGTCGACGGCGGGCCACTCGATGCCGTTCGGTGGCTGCGTGCTCATCTTCAGGAAGTCCTCGATCGGTCGGGGGCGGATCGGCTGGGCGGACGCGTTCAAACTTAAAAGTCTGACTTTTGCGGCGCAAGGTCTCCCTGTCCGCCTGTGGTGAATGCGGGACGCCGGCGCACGCCATGTGAGCGGCGCCGGTCGGCAAGTGCGCGACACGAAACGGGCATGGCGGACTCACGTCCCCAGGACGGCGCCGGTGAGGGCATCAGGACCCTTCCTTTCCCCGTCGAACACGGTGTCGGCGGTGTGGGCTGCGGATCGGACCGATGGGCGTCGGGTGCACCTGGCACACGGATGCCCCGCCGGACCGCGTACACCGCATCGACTTCCACGTGGTGATGCTCTTCGACTTCCACGTGTGATGTCTTCGACGACGGTCCCGTCCACCACCTGATCGATTCGCCCAGCACGAGGCGGCGGCCGGAGTCCTGCCGCGGATCCGTCCCGGACGGGTCCACCGCTTCTCCACGTCGAGCGAGTACCGCGGAACCGTGCTGACCATGCAGCCCGGCTGCCTGCCCCGCGCGCCGTCGAGGCCGCCGGCCCGTACCGCTACGACCTGTCGCCGCGCCCGCGTCCCCACGCGGCGCAACTCGCGGGCTGCGCGCGGCGCCGGGTTCTTCCCCCTGCACACGCGGAACACCCCGGTGGCCTTCCGCGCGGAACTGCGCGGAAGGCCACCGGGGTGCTTCCCGTCGGTGCGGACGCCGGGCCGTGGGGTCCGCACCCGAGGTGCGGCCTCGGCCGGGGGGCCGGCCGGGCCGGTCAGTGGCCGAAGGAGAACCAGTTGACGTTCACGAAGTCCGCCGGCTGTCCGCTGGTGAAGGTCAGATACACGTCATGGGTGCCGGTGACGGCGCCGATGTTCGCCGGGATCGTCCGCCAGGACTGCCAGCCGCCGGTGCCGGCCACGGCGAAGCTGCCGATCGGTGCGGCGCTGCGGCTGTCGAGGCGCACCTCGACCAGTCCGCTGACCCCGCCCGCCGCGCCGCTCGCGACCCGGGCGCTGAACTGGGTGGCCGGCGTGGAGCCGAAGGTGACGCCCTTGTAAACGGCCCAGTCGCCGTTCGCCAGGGCGCCGATGTTCTGGCCGCCGCCGCTGTCGGAGGTGGTCTCGGTGATCGTCCCGGACTGGCTGTCGTAGGACTCCGCCTGGATCGTGCCGTAGGCGTCACGGCTGCCGGACGGCGGAGGCGTGGTACCGCTCCCACCGCCCGCGGCCTGGAGGACCTGCACGTAGTCGACCACCATCGGGTGGCCGGGCTGGGTGTCGCCGTCCAGGCCGCCCCCGAAGGCGTCCGGGAAACCGCCGCCCATCGCGACGTTCAGGATGACGAAGTACCCGTGGTTCGTCGCGTTGTTCCATGTCGTCGCGTCGACCTGGTTCGCGGTGACGGTGTGGTAGTTGACGCCGTCGACGTAGAAGCGGATCGCCTCCGGGGACACCGAGCGGTCCCACTCCGTCGCGTAGGTGTGGAAGCCGGACTGGCAGGTGGTGTTCGGGCACGCGACGGAGTTGCCGATGCCGGTGGTCTCGTTGCACGGGCCGCCCGGGCTGGTGCCGCAGTGCATGGTCGCCCACACCTTGTTCAGGCCCTGGACGTTCTCCATGATGTCCAGCTCGCCGACGCCGGGCCAGTTCTGGTAGTTGCCCCGGTAGGGCGCGCCGAGCGCCCAGAACGCGGGCCAGTACCCCTCCGCGGCGGTGCCGGTCACGTTCGGCATCTGGATCCGGGCCTCGATCCGCAGCTTGCCTCCGGCCGGGGGCTGGAAGTCGGTGCGCTTGGTCTCGATGCGGCCCGAGGTCCAGCGGCCGGCCGAGTCGCGCAGCGGGGTGATGCGCAGGTTGCCGTTGCCGTCGAGCGAGACGTTGCCGGTGCTGTTCGTCATCGTCTCGACCTCGCCGGTGCCCCAGTTGGCGGGCCCGCCCGGATACGAAGTGCCGGTGCTGTACTGCCAGTTCGTGCTGCTCACGCCGGTGCCCGCGGTGCCGGTGAAGTCGTCGAGGAAGACCTGCGACCACCCGGTCGGCGGGGTGGGCGCGGAGGCGTTCGCGGGCAGCGTGACGGCCGCGGCCGCGGCGGCGGCCAGCCCGAGCGTGCTGAGTACGGCGAGGAGCGCGCGTCGCCTTCTGGGGATGCCGGAGGTTGCACTCATGGGGGGCCTCTCGGGTACGGGGTGAGGTGCGGGGGTGACTTCGGAAACGTCCTGAGAGCAAGCTGAGAGCGCTCTCAAAGTGGGCCCAATGTGCTCCCCGTCACCGGGACCGTCAAGACTTAAAGCAAGGAAAGTGCTTTCGGGGGACGGAAGTTCACACCTTGAACCGCCCAAACGCGCCAAAGTGACCGAGGCCGGAAGCGGCCCGTCGTGCTATCCGAGAGGGTGGTCGTAGCGGATGAACCCCTTGAAGACCGCCACCCTGTCGTACAGGGCGCGCGCGGTGACGTTGTCCTCCCGGGTGGTCCAGTACAGCCGGGCGGCCCCCCGTTCGCGCGCCGCCTCGGCGACCCGTTCGATCAGTGCGCGCGCCGCCCCCCGACCGCGCGCGGCCTCGTCGACGTAGAGGTCCTGGAGGTAGCAGCTGTCCGCCGCCCAGCCCGTGACGTGGAACAGGTAGTGCGCGATGCCCACCAGTTCCCCGTCCGCCCGGGCGCCGACGGCGTGCACCTCGTTGCCCTCGGTCAGGCGCCGCCACATCCGCTCGTAGCCCTCGTCGGGCACGTCCGTGCGGTAGAACCTCTTGTAGCCGCGTGCCAGGGACTCCCACGCGGCGCGGTCCTGCGGGCGAAGCGAACCGGTCTCGATCATGGTTGCGCATTCTCGCCCGGAGCGGCCCCGGGCCGCCAGTCCTCCGGCCCTGCCCACCCCTGCCGCCCCGTCCGGCGGAACCGTGGCGAGCGGCTCATTCGCCCCGGGGCCGGGGGCGCCAGCCCAGGGCGCGTGAGATGCCGCGGGCCGCGAGCCGGACCGCCGGCGCCAGCACCGGGACCTGCGCCTTCGCGTGCGGGACGACCACCGACACGGCGGCGGTCACCGTGCCGTCCGGGCCGCGCACCGCGGCGGCCACCGACAGTGCGTCGTCGGTGACCTGACGGCTGCTCACCGCCACGCCGCTGCGCCGCACTTCGGCCAGCGCCCGGCGAAGCCGCGCCGGATCGGTGATGGTGTGGGAGGTGTACGCGGTCAACGGCTTTGCGCAGTAAGCCTCTTGCAGCTCGGGTTCGCAGTGCGCCAGCAGTGCCAGCCCCACTCCGGTGACGTGCAGGGGCCAGCGGGCGCCCACCCGGATGTGCACCCCGACGGCCGAACGCCCCGACAGCCACTCGGTGTAGACGACCTCGGATCCGTCCCGCACCGCCAACTGCACGTTCTCGTGGGTGGCTTCGTAGAGGTCCTCCAGGAAGGGCAGCGCCACCTGGCGCAGTGCGAGGCCGCGCGGCGCGAGCGCCGCGACCTCCCACAGTCGCAGGCCCACGTGGTACACGCCGGACGCGCCCCGCTCCAGGGCGCCCCATTCGGTCAGCGCGCCGACCAGCCGGTGCGCCGTGCTGAGGGTCAGGCCGGCGCGCCGGCTGATGTCGCTCAGGGACAGGGCGGCATGCGTGTGGTCGAACGCGGCGAGCACCGACAGCAGCCGCTCGGGCGCGGAACGCGATTGCGCGGCGAGGTTGTCCTGGTCCATCGGGTCCTCCTCGCGCCGTCAGGCCAGTCCGTCCCCGGCGATCCGCAGCAGCAGCGCGTGCAGTATCTCGCGTTCGGCGGCGTCGAGGGGGTTCAGCAGCTCGTTCGTCACCCGCAGGCCCGCCTCGTCGGTGCCGCGCAGGAAGGCGAGGCCCTGTGCGGTGAGCGCCACGATCCGGCTGCGCCGGTCGTCCGGGGCCGGCCGGCGTTCGGCGAAGCCCAGCTTCTCCAGGTCGTCGACCAGGCCGACGATCGCGCTGGGGTCGTAGCCGAGCCGCACGCTCAGCTCGCGCTGGAGGGCTCCCTCGGAGGTGGCCAGGAACCGCAGCACCGCGTAATGGCGCAGCCGCAGCCCGGACTCCTGGAGGAAGGTGTTGAACAGCTGGCCCGAGCGCAGGCCCAGGCGGTAGAGCAGGTAGCCCGTGTCCGCGTGCAGTCCGCGCATCCACGGCTCGTCCACGTCGATCGAGGCGGCGTCCACTGCGTTGTCCTGGCGGGCGATGGCGGGCTCCCTGGGTTCGGTCCCCGGTGGCGGGGGGCGGTTCTCCGTACAGATTGCAGCATGACGCACCCGAAGGTGGACAACAACTATTGACGACGACAATTATTGCTCTTAGCTTCGATCCTGCAGTCGCGTCCCGAGCGACGCGAAGTCGCACCCATGACACCCATGTGAAGGGACACCGTCGTGCCCAGCATCGATCTCACCGGCAAGGTCGCCGTCGTCACCGGCAGCGGCCGGGGCCTCGGCCTCGCCTACGCCCATGCCCTGGCCGCCCACGGCGCCGCCGTGGTCGTCAACGACGTCGACGAGGCGGTGGCCGAGCAGGCCGTGAAGTCCATCGTCGAGGCCGGCGGCAGGGCCGTCGCCGAGGTCGTCCCGGTCGGCACGACCGAGGCCGCCGAGCGGCTGGTGGACCGTGCCGTGCGGGAGTTCGGGCGGCTCGACGTCCTGGTCACCAACGCGGGCATCCTGCGCGACAAGGTCCTGTGGAAGATGACCGACGACGACTTCGACGCGGTGATCGCCACCCACCTCAAGGGCACCTTCACCTGCGCCCGCGCCGCCGCCGTGCGGATGCGCGAGCAGGGCGACGGCGGCACGCTGATCCTCGTCGGCTCCCCGGCCGGCCAGCGCGGGAACTTCGGCCAGACGAACTACGCCGCCGCCAAGGCAGGCATCGCCGCCTTCGCCCGCACCTGGTCCATGGAACTGGGCCGCGCGGGCATCACCGTCAACGCGATCGTCCCGGTGGCCGCCACCGCCATGACCGAGACGATCCCCGCTTTCGCCCCGTACATCGAGGCGCTGAAGAACGGGGAGCCGTTCCCGGACTTCCTGCGCAAGGGCGAGGGCTTCGGCACCCCCGAGGACTGCGCGGCCCTGGTGCCCTTCCTGGCCTCCGAGGCCGCCCGGGGCATCACCGGCCAGGCCATCGGCATCGGCGGCGACAAGGTGGCACTCTGGTCGCATCCGCAGGAGATCCGCGCTGCCTACGCCGACGGCGGCTGGACACCGGAGAGCCTGGCCGACGCCTTCCCCACCTCGGTCGGCGCCGAGCTCCAGACGGTCGGCATCCCGGCCCCCACGTTCCCGGAGGCGTGATGAGCCCCGCCACGCCCCCCGCCGGCGCCCCTTCCGCGCACCCTCCGATGAACGTCGGCGACCTGGTCGCGATCGACGTCCACACCCACGCGGAGGTGTCCTCCAAGGGCCACTCCTCGCTGGACGACGACCTGCACGACGCCTCCTCCGCCTACTTCAAGGTCGAGGGGAAGCGGAAGCCCACCCTGGAGGAGACGGCCCGGTACTACCGGGAGCGGAGGATGGCCGCCGTGATCTTCACGGTGGACGCCGAGTCCGCCACCGGCACCGCGCCGGTCCCCAACGAGGAGGTGGCCGAGGCGGCCGCCGCCAACGCCGACGTGCTCATCCCCTTCGCCTCCATCGACCCCTTCCGGGGGAAGGCGGGCGTGCGGCAGGCCCGGCGCCTGGTCGAGGAGTACGGGGTGAAGGGCTTCAAGTTCCACCCCAGCATCCAGGGCTTCTTCCCGAACGACCGCTCGGTGGCGTACGACCTGTACGAGGTGATCGAGGAGACGGGCGCCATCGCCCTGTTCCACACCGGTCAGACCGGCATCGGCGCGGGCGTCCCGGGTGGCGGCGGGATCAGGCTCAAGTACTCCAACCCCCTCCACGTGGACGACGTGGCGGCCGACTTCCCCCACCTCAAGATCATCCTGGCGCATCCGTCCTTCCCCTGGCAGGACGAGGCCCTCGCCGTCGCCACGCACAAGCCGGGCGTGCACATCGACCTGTCCGGCTGGTCGCCGAAGTACTTCCCGCCGCAGCTCGTGCAGTACGCGAACACGCTGCTCAAGGACAAGGTGCTCTTCGGCTCCGACTTCCCCGTCCTCACCCCCGACCGCTGGCTCGCCGACTTCGACAAGCTGACGATCAAGGACGAGGTGAAGCCGAAGATCCTCAAGGAGAACGCCGCCCGGCTGCTCGGGCTGACCACACCGTAAGGGGCTTGGAAGATGCGCAACGAGGGACTGGGGTCCTGGCCCGCACGCCGGGCCCGCAAGACCCCGCACCGCACGGCCCTGATCCACGACGACCGGCCGACGGACTACGCCACGCTGTACACCCGCACCACGCGGCTGGCGCACGCCCTGCGCGACCGGGGCGTACGGCGCGGCGACCGCATCGCCTACCTCGGCCCCAACCACCCCGCCTACCTGGAGACCCTGTTCGCCGCCGGCACGCTCGGCGCGGTCTTCGTCCCCCTCAACACCCGCCTCGCCGGCCCTGAGATCGCCTACCAGCTGGCGGACTCCGGAGCCAAGGCCCTCGTCTACGGCCCTTCCCACGCGGGCCTGGTCGCCGGACTCCCCGGGAACTCGGACGTCCGCACGTACGTCGAGGTCGGCGCCGAGTACGAGGAGGCGCTCGACGCGGCCTGCGACGAGCCGATCGACACCCCGGTCGCCCTCGACGACACCTGCATCATCATGTACACCTCGGGGACGACCGGCCGCCCCAAGGGCGCCATGCTCACGCACGGCAACCTCATCTGGAACGCGGTCAACGTCCTCGTCGACATCGACCTGATCGCCGACGAACGCGCCCTGGTCTCCGCCCCGTTGTTCCACACCGCGGGCCTGAACATGCTGACGCTGCCGGTGCTCCTCAAGGGCGGTTGCTGCGTCCTGGTCGAGGCCTTCGACCCGGCGGCGACCCTCGACCTGATCGAGCGTCACCGGATCACCTTCATGTTCGGGGTCCCGACGATGTTCGAGCAGGTGGCCCGGCACCCGCGCTGGCCGGACGCGGACCTGTCGTCGCTGCGGGTCCTGACCTGCGGCGGATCCCCGGTGTCGACGCCGCTGATCGCCGCGTACCAGGAACGCGGACTCACCTTCCTTCAGGGCTACGGAATGACCGAGGCGTCGCCCGGCACGCTGTTCCTGGACGCCGAGCACGCGATCAGCAAGGCGGGCTCGGCCGGCGTTCCGCACTTCTTCAGCGACGTACGCGTCCTGCGCCCCGACCTCACCCCGGTCGACGTGGGCGAGACGGGGGAGATCGTCGTCCGCGGACCGCACGTCATGCCCGGCTACTGGGGGCTGCCCGAGGAGACGGCCGCCGCCTTCGCCGACGGCTGGTTCCGCAGCGGCGACGCGGCCCGGGTCGACGAGGACGGGTACGTGCACATCGTCGACCGCATCAAGGACATGATCATCTCCGGTGGGGAGAACGTCTATCCCGCCGAGATCGAGGACCTGCTCCTCACCCACCCCGACATCGTGGAGTGCGCGGTCATCGGCGTGCCCGACGACAAGTGGGGCGAGGTGCCGCGCGCCGTGGTCGTGCCCCGCGAGGGCGCCCGGCTCGACCCCGAGGACGTGCTGGCCATGCTGGCCGGACGGCTCGCCAAGTACAAGATCCCCAAGTCGGTGGTGGTGGCGGACGAACTCCCGCGCACCGCCTCCGGAAAGCTGCTGAAGTCCCGGGTGCGCTCCCGGTTCGGCACCGAATCCTGAACAACTCTCCTGTGAGGAACGGCATATGAGCATCACCGTCAACGGACTCGACGAGCTGAAGAAGCTGGCCGGAAGCGAACTGGGCACCAGCGAGTGGATCGAGGTCACCCAGGAGCGCATCGACACGTTCGCCGACGCGACCGGCGACCACCAGTGGATCCACGTCGACCCGCAGAAGGCGGCGGCGGGTCCCTTCGGCGCGCCGATCGCCCACGGCTACCTCACGCTGTCCCTGTTCATCCCGCTGTTCACCGAACTGCTGGACGTCCAGGGCGTCACCACGAAGGTCAACTACGGGCTGAACAAGGTGCGCTTCCCCTCGCCGGTGAAGGTCGGTTCGCGGATCCGGCTGGTCGCCAAGCTGGCCGAGGTCGAGGACGTGCCGGGCGGGGTGCAGATCACCGTCGACGGGGCGATCGAGATCGAGGGCGGCGCGAAGCCCGCGGCGGTGCTGCAGAGCCTGTCGCGTTTCTACGCGTGAGCTGACATGCCGTGGAGCCGCGACGCCGGGGCGGCCCGGCTCGTGGTGGAACCGCGCGACCGTCGTGATGGCCGGTCGCGCGGTTTCCGCGCTCCTGTCGGGCGCGGGCGACGCTCAGCCGGCCACGTCCACGAAGACCGGGTTGGAGTAGAACCAGGTGTCCGCCCACGGGTCGCCGTTGCCCGGCTCGTGCGGGACCGGGCCGTGCGGGTCGACGGACGCGCCCAGGTAACCGGTTGCGTTCCGGTTGCCGTCGCTGCCGCGCAGCCGGACGTAGAAGGACTCGTCGCCCACGGTGACCGGGACGCGCAGGGTGTACGTCCCCTTGCGGCCGCTCACGTCGGTCGTGCGCACGACCCTGGTGTCGGGGGCCCGCCAGGCGTCCCGGTCGGACACCGGGCCGCGCACCGCGCCCCGGATCACGTCCACGTGCGCCAACTCGGGCAGGATCCCGTGCGGGTTGGGTCGCGAGGCGCTGGTCACGGTGATGTCGAGGGTGAGCTTCTCGCCCCTGCGCACCCGCAGCCGGCCGCCGAGGGTCACTCCGCGCCCGCCGCCGTGCTCGCGCCGCAGCCGCACCTCCAGGCCGTCCAGCAGATGCCCGTGGTCCAGCCAGACCCGGCCCTCGCGCAGCCCCGTCATCACCGCGCGGTAGCCGTGACGGGTCACGCCCACATGAGTGCGGCTGAACTGGCCCGGCCAGAAGTCGCTGCCCGGCTGCGGGGCGCCGGTGTCCACCGGGGCCGGCAGCTTTCCGGTGGTGTCGAAGTTCTGCCCGGCCGGCCAGTCGCCGTTCTTCCAGGTGTCGAAGACCGTCCGGTGGTTGTCGGAGTTGGTCGTGATCGAGAACAGCCTGCCCTCTGCCAGCATCGAGTCCCACAGACCGCCCACGGTCGCGGTCGCCCAGTCGAAGCCCCCGTACGTGAGGTAGGCGTCCGCCGGGTAGCCCGCCCAGGACTGGGCCGACGGCCTGTTCTCGTACTCGCCGCGGACGGACGTCGCCCCCCGCAGGCCGGGGATCGCCGCGCCCTGGGCGCCGGGCGCGCCCTCCATGCCGATCATGATCTCGGGGGCCGCGTCGCGCCAGGCGCGCATCTCGTGCGGCGAGTCGATGCCCAGGCGCAGCGGGTGGTTGGCGAGCACGAGGACGTCGTCGACGTAGCCCGTGCGGCGCTGCTCGGCCAGCCACTTGATCGCCCTGACGGCGTGCGCCTCGTTGCGGGCGGTGTCGGCCGCCCCGGCGGAGCCCTCGGTGTAGCCGAGCAGCTTGCCGTCGTAGGCCAGCTCGAACTTCGTGAGCAGGTCGGCCTCGTGCGGGCCGGGCGCGGCGAACACCGTGCAGTGCTCGGCGGCCGGGATGTACCACTCCAGGCCCTGGAAGATCAGCTGGCGCGGGTTCGCCGCACGGGCCTTGAGGATCTCCTCGTGCTCGAGCGCGGCGCCGTGGGAGGCGTGCCCGAAGTTGGAGTGCTCGTTGAACACCATCCAGTCCAGTCCGTACCGTGCGGCGGCCCTGGCCTGCTGGGAGAAGGTGTACTTCGCGTCGTGGCTGTACACGGAGTGGACGTGGTGGTCGCCCACCAGGTAGGCGAGACGCGGGTCCTCGCCGCCGTGGCCCCCGCCGGTGGCGGCGGTGGCCGGGGCGGCCGCGCCGCCCAGCGCGAACGCTGCGCCGAACAGGCCTGCCCGGCGTATGAGTTGACGTCTCGACACGCCCTGAGGGTCGAGGTCGGCGGGGGCGACCGCCGGGTCGGCCCAGACGGGCAGCTGCTGCTCGGTCATGATGATCCTCGTGGCGTGGGTCGGTGGTTCAAGAAGGACGTGACGGGTAGCGCACGTTCGACGATGCGCACGTCGCCGAGGCGGCCGTGCAGGATCTGGTCGATCCGGCCGCCGTACTCGTAGCCGCCGAGCAGCCACGGCAGCCCGACGGAGGCGATGCCGACGGCCGCCGCCTTCGGGTTGCGCACCACCCGGCAGCCTTCGACGTACAGCGTGGTGTGCCGGCCGTCGTTGACGACCGCGAGGTGCCGCCAGGTCTCCAGCGGGGTCTCCTGACCCCAGTTGGTGGCGATCCCCTGCTGGTTCAGCGGACGCATCGCCCACTGCGGTTCCCGGTCGTCGGAGAGGGAGAGGGTGGCCAGCGGCTCGTCGGGGTCGTCGGCGGTCTTCCCCGCGGCACCGCCGGTGCCGGTGCGGCCGACCAGTCCCGACCAGGCGTGGTGTGCGGGGTCCCAGTCGGCCGGGAGACGGTAGAACGCCTCGATGGTGTAACCGTTGCTGAACGTCGCGGAGTTGAGGGGGGCCTTGTCGACCGTGCGCAGGTACGCGCCCTTCAGCGGGGACTTGTACCCCTGGAACTCCAGGCTGCCGTGTCCGGGCTGGTCGGGGTGATGGTCGGACGACCAGCTCAGCGCCCCGCCGCCCACGGTGACCACCGTGAGGTCGTTGCCGCGTCCGGACAGGTCCCGCACGGTGCCGCCCACCGCCGTGCCGTCGCCGTGGCCGTCGAAGCGCCAGTAGGCGACCGTGTCGGGCACCAGGACCCTCGCCGCGGGCCGCGGGGGACGCGGCGGGACCGGGTCGAAGCCGGCGAAGCGGGCGGCGAAGTCGATGCCGACCGTGAACCGGTCGGCGTCGCCGCTCAGTTCGCTCTCCTGCCGCTCCAGCTCGTTGAGCCCCTCGGCGGCCCGGCCGAGGATCCACGGGGAGACCGTCTCGACGTCGATGACGTTCCGGTCGAGGTCGAAGCGGTAGAGGCGGATCATCGCGGCGCCGCCGAAGTAACGGTTCTGATAGTTCGTCAGATGCAGATGGACGTCATGCCCGGCCGCGTTCCTGCGCGTCGCCCGGCCCGCGGGCCAGTAGTGGCCGTTGAGGGTGAGGAAGATCTGGTCGTGGTCGGCGATCAGCCGGTCCCACAGCTGCTGTCCGTACGCCGAGAGGGAGTCATCCCGGGCGACCAGCTCGTGCGTGGTCAGGACCACGGGGGTCCTCGGGTGCCGGGCCAGGACGTCGGCGGCCCAGGCGTACCCCTGGTCCGACAGCCGCCAGTCCAGCGCCAGCACCATCCACTCCCGCCCGGCCGCCCGGAACAGGTGGAAGGAGTTGTAGCCGTCGGGGGAGGCCCCGCCGAACGTGGGCTTCCCCCGGAAACGCCGCGGTCCGAAGGCGTCCAGGTACGGGGTCGCGCCGCGCTGGTCGGTCGTGGACGACTTCACGTCGTGGTTGCCGGCCAGGACGCTGTAGCCGACCCCGCGCCGGTCGAGCAGGGCGAACGCCTCGCTGATCGCGGCGATCTCGCTCTTCGTCCCGTTCTGGGTGAGGTCGCCCAGGTGGGACAGGAACACGAGGTTCTCGTGCCCGCCCTGATCGAGGAGGTAGCGCAGGGACGCCTCGACCGGCGCCCTGTCGATGCTGGGGCCGTCGAAGAGGTACTGCGTGTCGGGCATGACGGCGAGCGTGAAGCGGCGGCTGTCGGGATCGGGGCGCCACCGGGCGGCGGACGCCTCGGCGGCAGCCGCCTCCGCCGTGGCCGGCAGGGTCAGCCCGGCCGTGGCGGCTGCGCCGAGCAGGGCGGTGGCCCTCAGGAAACCGCGTCTTCCGGCACCGGCCTGCGCGGCCTCGCCCTGGTCGTGGGCATGCGAAGTACACACGTGTTGCTCCGTTGCGAAGTCCGTTACCGGAAAAGGTGGTTCAGAGGAAGCTCGGAGGATGCGCTCAGAGGACGCGCAGGGTCCAGCTCCAGCGGTGGACGCCCGGTGCGACGAGGTAGGAGGGGAAGGTGTCGGGGCCGCACGACGCCGTGCCCAGGCCGCGGTGCGCCGCGTCCAGGTGCACCACGCAGCCGGCCCGCGGGACCAGCTCGTCATGGTGGGAGGCGGCGGTCAGGTCCTCGGCGCGGTACCGCGTGACGGAGATCTGGCGCGGCTCGTCCAGCGTGACGGCCAGGCCCGTGGCGTCCGGCGCGGAGAGCGTGAAGCGTCGCACGCCGTGCCGTCCGCCGCTCTCCTGCGGACGCAGGTACGGCGTGAACAACTCGTCGACGGGGACGCGGTGGTGGCCCACCGGCGCGCCGCCGCTGCGGTCCGGGTAGGACTCCCAGGGGCCCTGTCCGAACCACTCCAGCAGGTCCAGGCCCGCGACCGTCTCGAAGACCGTGCCGACGCGTGCGACGTCGTCGAACTCCTCGGGCAGCTCCGCCTGTTCGTCGACGCGCACCCCGCCCTCGACCGGGGTGAACACCTGCCGGTGACGGACCACGCCCGCGGTAGCGGCGTACTCGGAGAGCACGGTCACCCCGTCGCCCTCCTGGCGGACCGAGACCAGCTTGCGCACGAGGGAGTCCAGCCCCCACGTCCGCCAGCGCAGCGCCATGCCGCCCAGCTCGTCGTTGTCGGTGGGCGCCCGCCACAGCGACAGCGTGGGCGAGGAGGTCAGCAGCGGGTGGACGAGGAGTCCCTCGGCGTCGGTCTCGACGCGTCCGGAGACCGCCGGGGCCCCGGCCGGTTCGGCCGCCCGCAGTCGCACCTGCGGCGCGCACACCGGCGTGCCGCGCGGCGCCCACGGCAGATCCTCCGCCGTCGTCACCCGCAGCGTCAGCCAGGCCTCTCCGCCGTCCGCCGGCAGCTCGAACGGCAGCGGCACCACCGCCGTCTCGCCCGGCCGCAGGTCGGGCAGGTCGGCTGCCGCGGTGAGCGTCCCGCCGTGGGCGAGAGACAGCTCCCACTCGCCCGCGAGCCACTCCAGGCCGCGGAAGTGCTGGTGGTTGGAGAGGACCAGCCCCTCGTGCCGGAAGCCCCGCAGCCTCAGCGGCGCGGCGAGTTCGCGGTGCTCGTACATCACCGGCTTCACGGTGCGGTCCGGCAGGACCACGCCGTCCGCGATGAACGCGCCGTCGTGGTCCGTCTCGCCGAAGTCGCCGCCGTAGGCCCAGCGGTAGCCGGGTGCGGTGACACCGTTGTCATAGAGTCCGGCGCCGCCACGCCCGACCGGTCTTCCGTCGTTCACGGACTGAAGGATCCCGTGGTCCCAGAACTCCCAGATGAACCCGCCCTGAAGACCCGGGGTGGCCTCGATGGCGGCCCAGTGGTCGGCCAGCGTGCCGTTGCTGTTGCCCATCGCGTGCGAGTACTCGCACTGGATCAGCGGCTTCGTCTGCAGCCCCGACAGCGCGTGCGCCACGCAGTCCTCCAGGGGCGCGTACATCGGACAGGCGATGTCGGAGGCGACGTGCGGATCCGCCCAGCCGCGCTTCGCCGCGCCCTCGTACTGCAGCGGCCGGGTCGGATCGTGCCGGCGCACCCAGCCCGCGGCCGCGTCGTGGTTGGCCCCGTAGTCGGACTCGTTGCCCAGCGACCAGACGATGACCGACGGGTGGTTCTTGTCCCGCAGCACCATCCGCGAGACGCGGTCGACGAAGGCGTTCAGATAGCGCGGGTCGTCGGCGATCTCATGGGCGTGGTCGTGGGACTCGATGTCCGCCTCGTCCACCACGTAGAAACCGATTTCATCGGCGAGGTCGTACAGAGCGGGGTCGTTGGGGTAGTGGGCGGTGCGGATCGCGTTGAACCCGAAGCGCTTCAACAGCACCAGGTCGGCGCGCATGTCCTCGACCGACACGGTCCGGCCGGTCAGCGGGTGGAAGTCGTGCCGGTTGACCCCGCGAACGAAGATCCGCTCGCCGTTGACCAGCAGGTCGCGGCCGACGATCGTCACGTCGCGGAAGCCGACCCGGTGCCGGGAGGCGTCGGCGACGGAGCCGTCGGCGCGGTGCAGGCGCACCGTCAGCCCGTACAGCTCCGGCGTCTCCGCCGTCCAGGTGCGCACCTCGGGCACCCGCGCGTGCAGGCGCGCCTCGCCCAGGAAGGCGGAGACGCGGTCGTCCTCGGCGTTGGCCAGGTCGAACTCCGCGTCCTGCGCCAGCGTGAGTCCGCCGGGCCCGTCCGGCCCGTCGGGCGCGTCCAGCTCCCCTGTGACGTACCACCCCGCGGGCAGCGCCCCGCCCGCGTCCCGCACCCGGCAGTCGACCCGCAGCTCGCCCTCCGCCGACGCCCGCACGTCCACGTCGGCCAGATACAGCGGGTCGGTGGCGTACAGCAGCACCGAGCGGGTGATCCCGCCGTGCCACCAGTGGTCCTGGTCCTCGATGTGCGAGGCGTCCGACCACTTGACGACCGTCAGCCGCACGACCGATGGCCGGCCGGGGGACAGGACGTCCGAGACGTCGAACTCGGCCGCCAGACGGGAGTCCTTGGAGAGGCCGACGGGCCGCCCGTCGACGTGCACCAGCAGCACGCTCTCGGCGGCCCCGACCTGGAGCACGATCCGGCGCCCGGCCCAGTCGGCGGGGACGTCGACCTCCCGTTCGTACACGCCGGTGGGATTGGCGTCGGGCGACAGCGGAGGGAACTCCGGGAACGGCATGCGGATGTTCAGGTACCGCGGCAGGTCGACAGTGCCCTGGACGTTCTGCATGGTCCAGACGCCGGGCACGGCCGCCGAGGACCAGTCACCGCCGACCGGCGCGTCCGGAGCGGGCAGCAACCGGAAACGCCAGTCGCCGTCCAGGGAGTGTGCTCCGGCGCGCCGGTCGACGGCGTTCATGGGCAGCCGCCGCCAGGAGGTCACCTCGGGGGACCTCCACGGGCTCAGCGCCAGCAGAGGATCGCTCACGTGGTCGTTCACTTGATCGCTCCCTTGGCGAGGTCGCCGATGATCTGGCGGGCGCCGATCGCGAACACGATCAGCAGCGGGACGAGGGCGAGCAGCGCGCCGGTCATGACCATTCCGTAGTCGGTGGTGCCGTGGGTGCCGTTGAGCTGGGACAGGGCGACCTGGAGGGTCACGTTGTCCGGGTCGGTGAGGGCGATCAGGGGCCAGGCGTAGTCGTTCCACTGGCCCATGAAGGTGAAGATGCCGAGGAAGGCCAGGCCCGGCCGGACGACGGGCAGCGCCACGTGCCAGTACTGGCGCAGGAAGTGCGCGCCGTCGATCCGGGAGGCGTCCAGCAGCTCGTCGTGGATCGCGCCCTTCATGTACTGGCGCATCCAGAAGATGCCGAAGGCGTTGGCGGCCGCCGGCACGATCAAGGCCGTCATCGAGCCGATCCAGCCGAGCCTCGCCATGATGACGAACTGCGGGATCGCCTGGAGCTGCGCCGGGACCATGAAGATGAACATGAGCAACATGAACAGCAACCGCTTGCCCGGGAACGCGAACTTGGCGAAGACGAAGGCCGCCAGCGAGTCGAAGAACAGGACCAGGAAGGTCACCGAGCCCGCCACCAGCAGCGAGTTGACCATCGAGCCGAAGAAGTCGACGGTGTCGAGGAGGCTGCGCACGTTCTCCGCGAAGTGCGTGCCCGGCAGCAGCTTGGGCGGATAGGAGAAGATCTCCGACGTCGTGTGCGTCGACATGATGACGGCCCAGTAGAACGGGAAGGCCGAGAGCAGGACGCCGAGCACGAGAACGGCGTGCAGCGCGAGCCCTCTGCGCCGCGAGCCGTCGATCCCCCGGGTACGACGGAGTCGTGTTCCTTGGATGGATGCCATGGTGTGCGGGCCTCCCTAGTCTTCGCCCCGGCGCTGCACGAGGCGCCAGTTGATGATCGAGAAGAGGACGACGACGAGGAAGATGCCCCACGCCACGGCGGCGCCGTAGCCGAAGTCGTTGTTGTCGAAGGTCTGCTGGAAGAAGTAGAGGACCATCGTCCGGCCGGCGTGGCCCGGACCGCCCGAGAACGTCGATTCGTTGGAGGTGTTCTGCAGCAGCACCTGGGGTTCGGAGAAGCTCTGCAGTCCGGTGATCGTCGACACGACGAGCACGAACAGCAGCACCGGGCGCATCATCGGCAGCGTGATCCGGAAGAAGGTCTGCACGGGGCCCGCGCCGTCCATCCGCGCCGCCTCGTACAGTTCGCCCGGGACGGTCTGCAGCCCCGCGAGGAAGATGATCGCGTTGTAACCGGTCCACTGCCAGGTCATCAGGGCCGCGATGGCGATCTTGATTCCCCACGGAGTGTTCAGCCAGGCGATCTGGTCGAAGCCGATCGCCTGGAGGAAAGCGTTCACGAGACCGAAGTTGGTGGAGAAGACCGAACCGAAGACGATCGCGACGGCCACGACCGAGGTGACGTTCGGCAGGAAGTAGGCGAAGCGGTAGACGTTCTTGAAACGGACCGCCGAGTTGAGCATCACGGCCGTCACCATCGCCAGGAAGATCATGGGGAAGGTGGCCAGCGCCCAGATGACGAGCGTGGTCCCGATCGAGGTCCAGAAATCGGCGTCGCCGAGCAGGTACCGGTACTGCGACAGGCCCGCCCACTCCATCGAGCCGAGGCCGTCCCAGCGGTGGAAGGAGAGGTAGAGGGAGAACCCGACGGGGATCAGTCCGAAGCAGAGGAAGAGCAGATAGAAGGGGGAGATCGCGGCATAGAGATGCCAGTGTTTGCGAAAACCCTTTCTGGGCCGTGCGACGGGTGTTTCCGTCCTGACCGCCGGGGGCTTCTCCAGTGCGGGGAGCGTGGCCATCAGTAGCTCACCCCCAGGTGCTTCGCGATGCGCCGACAGGTGCTCATGGCGTCACTCCAGGCCTGTTCCGGGTCCTTGCCGAGGACGCCCACGTTCTTGATCTCGTCCTTGACGGGCTGCCCGAGCGCCACGTCGAACGGGCTGTTGTAGGCGACCACGATCTTCTGCGCGGCAGGCCCGAAGACGTCCATGGTGACCTGGCCGCCGAAGAAGGGGTCGGGCTCACGGACCTGTTTCAGGGCGTACGAGGCGGGGGTGGAGGGGAAGAGCCCCGCGTCGACGAAGCCCTGCGCCTGGTTGCCCGCGTCGAGCATCCAGCTGATGATCCGGAAGGCCTGCTCGGGCTCGCGGCACGCCTTGGTGACCGACAGGAAGGAGCCGCCGTTGTTGGCGGGCCGCACGGGCATGTCGGCCACCCGCCACCGGCCCTTCGTCCTCGGCACGCCGTTCTTGAGGTCGCCGGTGGCCCAGGAGGCGCCCAGCTGGCTCGGCAGCCTGCCGGACTCCACGGCCGAGAGCTGGTCGGGGGTGCCGTTGACCAGGTTCGAGACGATTCCGCGCTGCTTGGCCTCCACGGCGAGCGCCCAGGCGTGGCGCACATGCTCCTGGTCGCCGATGAAGTGGCGGTCCTTGTCGACGTATCGCGCGCTGCCCTGCTGGACCGCGTTCTCGAAGACGCTGTTGATGTCCGTCAGCAGGGAGGCGCCCGGGATCCGCCGGCCGAGCTTCTCGCCCGCGGCGAAGAACTTCTCCCAGGTGTCGAGCTCCCTGGAGACGTCGGCGGGCTCGTAGGGCAGGCCGGCCTTCCGGAAGACGTCGTACTGGTAGAAGTGCGCGACCGGCCCGCAGTCGATCGGGAAGCCGACCATCGTGCCGTCGTCGGCGATGCCCTGGTCCCACTTCCACGGCAGGTAACCGCTCTTGTACCGGTCGGCGCCCAGGGTGCGCAGATCCACGAACTGGTCGGCGTTGGGCAGATAGGACGCCATGTCCTCGCCTTTGAGCCCCGCGATGTCGGGGACATGGGCGCGGCCCGCCATGGTGGTGATCAGTTTGGAGCGGTAGTAACCGCCGATCTTGACCGCTCGCAGGTCGACCGAGCTGTCGTAACGGGCCTTGGCGTTCTTGACGACGGTGTCGCCGAGCCCGCCGTCCCAGTACCACAGGACCATGTTCCGGCCGGTGGAGCCGGTCGGGACGGCGCAGCCGGCCGTCAGGCCGCCGAGCGCCGTGGCGGCCGTGCCGGCCAGGCCCGCGCGCAGCAGGCCTCTTCGTGAGAGCCGCACAGCTCCCACCGCCTTTCGGGTCTGTTCGCGTCTTCGCAGACGGTGTGCACTTCTCGCGTCTTCGCGGACGGTGTGCACTTCGAGGGACATGCGTGGGTGTCGTCGGGTCGGGGGAGGGGTGCCGTCAGGACCGCGGGGCGGGCGGGGTGACCGGGGCGTACCGCACGGGCGGCCCCACGTCCGCGGGGATGCGGTCGGCCAGGAAGCCGTAGGCCCGCTTGAGCTCGGGGTCGTCCAGCGAGCGCCACCAGCGCTCGACGCCGTACCAGCCGGGAGCGGCGAGAGCGCCGCCGTGGCGCCGCACCGAGAGCCCGGCGGCGAGGACGGCGAACCGCAGCCGTTCGACCAGCGGCCACCCGCCGAGCGAGGCGGCGACGAAGCTCGCGCCGAACACGTCCCCGGCGCCCGTCGCGTCCAGGACGTCCCCGGCGAGAGCGGGGACCTCGGCGTACTCCCCGGTGCTCTGGTCGACGGCGATCGCGCCGTCGGCGCCCCGGGTGACCACGGCCACCGGCACCAGTTCCGCGAGCGCGCCGAGCGCGGCGGCCGCGGTGCCGGTGCGGGTGTACGCCATCGCCTCGCTCTCGTTGGGGAGGAAGGCGTGGCACAGGGCGAGCTGTTCCAGCAGGTCGGCGGACCACTCCCGGGTGGGGTCCCAGCCCACGTCGGCGAAGATCCGCGTGCCGTTCGCGGCCGCCTTGGCGAGCCATCCGCGCGGTTCGGCCTCCAGGTGCACGAGGGCGGTGCGCGCCTCGGGCGGGTCGCCCAGCAGCACGTCCTGCGAGTACGGCGGTTCCTGGCCGTGGGTGACGAGGGCCCGGTCGTGGCCCTCGGCGAGGGCGACGGTGACCGGAGTGGGCCAGCCCGGCGCCGTGCGCGAGAGGGCGAGGTCCACGCCCTCCTGGCCGGCGAGGACCTCATGGCAGTGGGCGCCGTAGAAGTCGTCGCCGAAGACCGTGGCCAGACAGGTGCGCAGGCCGAAGCGGGAGGCCGCCACCGCGAGGTTGGCGATGCCGCCGGGGCCGCAGCCCATCCCCGTGGTCCAGATCTCCTCGCCGGGAGTCGGCGGTCCGCCGAGCCCCGTGAGGACGATGTCGTAGAAGAGCAGCCCGGTGAGCAGCACCTCGGGCCGGTCGTCGTCCACCGTGCATCCTCTCGTCGCAAGAATCGACGGAGCCCGTCACGTCGGAGGAGCTCGTCAAAACTCTTCAATTCGTGACCGGAATCGTGCGCCCATCGGCGACATTGGTCAATACCTCAGCAGAAGTGAGCATGGATTTGATTGAAGATGACGAGTAGTGTTCATGACGTGCTGGCAGAACGACGACATCAACTCATCCTGCGGGCCCTGCGCTCCGGCGGTCCCGCGGCCGTGACCGATCTCTCCGAGCAGCTGGGCGTGAGCCCCGCCACGATCAGGCGCGACCTGCTCAAACTCGAGGAGGACGGCCTGCTCACCCGGGTGCACGGCGGAGCCGTCGCGGAGGAGGGCGACCAGCCCTTCGCCGAGGTCGCCGAGGTGCGCGTGGCCGAGAAGGACGCGATAGCGGCCCGGGCCGCGGCGATGGTCGCGGACGGCCAGTCGGTGCTCCTCGACATCGGCACCACGGCCTACCGTCTGGCCCGGCAGCTGCACGGCCGCCGGCTCACGGTGATCACCAGCAACCTGGTGGTGTACGAGGAACTCGCCGACGACGAGGGCATCGAGCTGGTGCTGCTCGGCGGCATGGTCCGCCGCGAGTACCGCTCCCTGGTCGGCTTCCTCACCGAGGACAACCTGCGCCAGCTGCACGCCGACTGGCTGTTCCTCGGCACCAGCGGTGTGCGTCCGGGCGGGCAGGTGATGGACACGACGGTCGTCGAGGTGCCGGTGAAACGGGCCATGATCGAGGCCGCTGACAAGGTCGTCCTGCTCGCCGACTCGGCGAAGTTCCCGGGTACGGGCATGGCGAAGGTCTGCGGTCCCGAGGACCTGGACGTGGTGGTGACGGACACGCCGGTCGATCCGGCGACCCGGTCCTCCTTCGAGGAGGCGGGCGTCGAGGTGGTCGTGGCAGGAAAGGTGCGAGCGTGAAACTGACGATTCTCGGCGGCGGCGGATTCCGGGTGCCGCTCGTGTACGGGGCGCTCCTGGCGGACCGCGGCGAGGGCCGGGTCACCCGGGTCGTCCTGCACGATCTGGACGACAGCCGGCTGAACGCGGTCGCCCGCGTGCTGGGCGAGCAGGCGGCCGCCGTCCCCGACGCGCCGGAGGTGACGGCCACCACCGACCTCGACGAGGCGCTGCGCGGCGCCGACTTCGTCTTCTCCGCGATCCGGGTCGGCGGTCTCGAAGGCCGTGCGGACGACGAACGGGTGGCTCTGGCGCAGGGCGTCCTCGGCCAGGAGACGGTCGGCGCCGGCGGCATCGCCTACGGACTGCGGACCGTGCCCGTCGCCGTCGACATCGCCCGGCGGGTGGCCCGTCTGGCGCCCGACGCCTGGGTCATCAACTTCACCAACCCCGCCGGTCTCGTCACCGAGGCCATGTCCCGCCACCTGGGCGACCGGGTGATCGGCATCTGCGACTCCCCGGTCGGGCTCGGCCGCCGCATCGCCCGCGTGCTCGGCGCGGACCCGAAGGAGGCGTGGATCGACTACGTCGGCCTCAACCACCTCGGCTGGGTGCGCGGCCTGCGGGTCGCCGGCCGCGACGAGCTGCCGCGGCTGCTCGCCGACCCCGGCCTGCTCGGCTCCTTCGAGGAGGGCAAGCTCTTCGGCGTCGACTGGCTGCGGTCCCTCGGCGCGATCCCCAACGAGTACCTGCACTACTACTACTTCAACCGGGAGACCGTGCAGGCCTACCAGCAGGCCGAGAAGACCCGCGGCGCCTTCCTGGCCGACCAGCAGGCCCGCTTCTACGAGGAGATGAAGCGCCCCGGCGCGGCCGCCCTGAGCGCCTGGGACCGCACCCGCGCCGAACGCGAGGCCACCTACATGGCCGAGAACCGGGAGAGCGCCGGCGCCGGCGAACGCGACGCCGACGACCTCTCCGGCGGCTACGAGAAGGTCGCTCTCGCCCTGATGCGGGCCATCGCCCGCGACGAGCGCACGACGCTGATCCTCAACGTGCGCAACCAGGGCACCCTCTCGGTGCTCGACGCGGACGCCGTCATCGAGGTGCCCGCGCTGGTCGACGCCAACGGCGCGCATCCGGTCTCCGTGGCCCCGCTGCCCGAGCACGCCACCGGGCTGGTCTGCGCCGTCAAGGGCGTCGAGCGCGAGGTGCTGGCCGCCGCCGAGTCCGGCTCGCGCGCGACGGCCGTGAAGGCCTTCGCGCTGCATCCCCTGGTCGATTCGGTGAACGTGGCCCGCAGGCTGGTCGAGGGCTACACCGACGTCCATCCCGGGCTGGCGTACCTTAGGTAGACGTCCGGGAGGGAAAGCGCTTTCTCTCCCGGTCCGCCAGGCAACCGGACCCCGGTCCGTTCAGCACCCGGCCCCCGGGCCTCCCCGCACTTCGTGGTCCCTCACTGGAGATTCCCCATGCATGACGAACGCCGCCGCATCGAGGAGCGCGTCGAGCGCGTCCACCACCAGCGCGTCAAGCCCGCGATCTACGCGGCCACCGTCCCCCTCGAGGTCGAGGCCTGGCAGGCGCCGGGGGAGCCCGTGCCGTTCGCGGAGGCCGCGGCCGCCGCCTACGAGCCCTTCGCGATGGACACCCCCTGGGGCCCGCCCTGGGGCACCACCTGGTTCCGGATGCGCGGACAGGTGCCCGCCGAATGGGCCGGCCGGCGCGTCGAGGCCGTCATCGACCTCGGCTTCGTCGGCGACTGGCCCGGCAACCAGGCCGAGGCCCTCGTCCACCGCACCGACGGGACGCCGCTGAAGGCGGTCAACCCGCTCAACCAGTACGTGCCGATCGGCAACCCGGCGCAGGGCGGGGAGAGCATCGACTACCTCGTCGAGGCGGCCTCCAACCCGGACATCCTGGCGAACGACTTCGCGGCGCCGACCCTGCTCGGCGACGTCCTGACCGCGGGCGACCGGCCGCTCTACACGTTCCGCCGCGCCGACATCGCCGTCCTCGACGAGGAGGTCTGGCACCTCGACCTCGACCTCCAGGTGCTGCGCGAACTCATGGTCCACCTCGGCGAGCACGAGCCGCGCCGCCACGAGATCATGCACGCCCTGGACCGGGCCATGGACGCCCTCGACCTGGACGACGTCTCCGGCAGCGCCGCCGCCGTGCGCGAGGTGCTCGCCCCGGTCCTGGCCCGCCCCGCCCACGCCAGCGCCCACACCATCTCCGGCGTCGGCCACGCGCACATCGACTCCGCCTGGCTGTGGCCGATCCGCGAGACCAAGCGCAAGACCTCCCGCACCTTCTCCAACGTCACCGCGCTCGCCGAGGAGTACGACGACTTCATCTTCGCCTGCTCGCAGGCCCAGCAGTACGAGTGGGTGCGCGACAACTACCCGCAGGTGTGGGCGCGGATCCAGGAGTCGGTGAAGAAGGGGCAGTGGGCGCCGGTCGGCGGCATGTGGGTCGAGTCCGACGGCAACCTGCCCGGCGGCGAGGCCATCGCCCGCCAACTGGTCCACGGCAAGCGGTTCTTCATCGAGCACTTCGGCATCGAGACCAAGGGCGTCTGGCTGCCGGACTCCTTCGGCTACAACGCCGCCTACCCGCAGCTCGCCAAGCTCGCCGGCAACGACTGGTTCCTCACCCAGAAGATCTCCTGGAACCAGACCAACAAGTTCCCCCACCACACCTTCTGGTGGGAGGGCATCGACGGCACCCGCATCTTCACGCACTTCCCGCCCATCGACACCTACAACGCCCGGTTCAGCGGTGAGGAGATGGACCGCGCGGTGCGCAACTACTCGGAGAAGGGCGGCGGCACCCGGTCGCTGGCCCCCTTCGGCTGGGGCGACGGCGGCGGCGGCCCCACCCGCGAGATCATGGAACGGGCCCGTCGGCTGGCTGACCTGGAGGGCTCGCCGAAGGTCGTCGTCCAGCACCCCGACGCGTTCTTCGCCAAGGCCCGCGCCGAGTACCCGGACGCGCCCGTCTGGGTCGGCGAGCTCTACCTGGAGCTGCACCGCGCCACCTACACCACCCAGGCCCGCTCCAAGCAGGGCAACCGGCGCAGTGAACACAAGCTGCGCGAGGCCGAGTTGTGGGCGACGACGGCCGCGCTGCACGCGCCGGGCTACGCCTACCCGTACGAGAAGCTGGACCGGCTGTGGAAGACGGTGCTGCTGCACCAGTTCCACGACATCCTGCCGGGTTCCTCCATCGCCTGGGTGCACCGGGAGGCCGAGGCCGAATACGCCCGGGTCGCCGAGGAACTGGAGACGCTGACGGCCGAGGCGGTCGCCGCGCTGGGCGCCGGCCGGCCGGGCGAGCAGCCGGACGCCTCGCCCCGGGTGTTCAACACCAGCCCGTTCGCCCGCGCCGAGGTGGTGCGCACACCGCAGGGCCGGCCGGTGTACGTCGAGGCGCCCGCGAACGGCAGCGCGCCGCTGACCGGAGCGCGCCCGCCGCAGCCGGTGACGGTCTCCGGCCGCGTGCTCGACAACGGACTGGTCCGGGTGGAGATCGCGGACGACGGCACCCTCTCCTCGGTGTACGACCTGCGGGCGGACCGCGAGGTCCTCGCCGACGCCGGCAACCTGCTGCGCCTGCACACCGACCTCCCGAACTGCTGGGACGCCTGGGACATCGACAAGCACTACCAGAACCGCTACACCGACCTGCTGGAGCCGGACGCGGTGACGGTCGTCGAGGAGGACCCGCTGGTCGGCGCGATCCGGGTCACGCGCTCCTTCGGCAAGGGCTCGACGATCACCCAGACCATCACGCTGCGGGCGGGCAGCCCCCGCGTCGACTTCGAGACCGACATCGACTGGCACGAGGCGGAGAAGATCCTCAAGGCGGCGTTCCCGGTGGACATCCGCGCACCGCACTCCTCCGCCGAGATCCAGTTCGGCCACATCCAGCGCCCCACCCACACCAACACCAGCTGGGAGGCGGCCCGGTTCGAGGTCTCCGGCCACCGCTGGGTGCACATCGGCGAGCCCGGATACGGCGTCGCCGTCGTCAACGACTCCACCTACGGCCACGACGTCTCCCGTACCGTCCGCGAGGACGGCGGCACCACCACCACCGTCCGCCTCAGCCTCGTCCGCGCCCCGCGCATCCCGGACCCCGAGGCAGACCAGGGCCGGCATCGCTTCGTCTACGCGCTGCTTCCCGGCGCGAGCATCGAGGACGCGGTCGCCGAGGGCTACGCCCTCAACCTCCCGCTGCGCGTGGCGGACGCGGCCGACGCACCCGGCCCGATCGTCTCCGTGGACGGCGACGGCATCACCGTCGAGGCGGTCAAGCTCGCCGACGACGAGTCCGGCGACGTCGTCGTACGGCTCTACGAGTCGCGCGGCGGCCGGGCCACGGGCGTCCTGCGCACGGGGTTCCCGCTCGTGGGCGCCAAGGTCACCGATCTGCTGGAGCGGCCGCTGGAGCCGGCCGACCTCGCCCGGGACGGCGGGATCGCCGTAACCCTGCGTCCCTTCCAGATCCTGACGCTCCGTCTGGAACGCGCCGTCGCCGGCCGCTGACGCAGCCCTTGGGGGCGGGCGCGACCGGGCGTCCCGTCCGCCCCGCCCGCTCACCCGGAAACGCTGTGCGCCGGGCAGGAGTTCGACCCCGCCGATGCGCCCCTCTTCCCCTGACGCCAGGCCGGGATGTGCAACAGATCGAAGGCCGGAGGAGGGATCCGAGAGCGCGCCGAGGCCGTGCACGGGACGGCGCGCGGGCTTCCGGGCGGCCACCGCCACGGACCGGGCACTGCTCCCGGCGCACGGCCGTCCGCCGGGAGCAGTGCGCGGGCGGCATGCGTTCGGGTCGGTCGGCCGCTCCCCGTGACAGCGGCCGACCGACCCGATCCCCCGTTCCCCCGGGAATCCCCCGTCGATTCCCGTTCTTCCCCCGTGGATCCCCGTGCTTCCCCCGAGACCCCGGTGTTCCCCCGGCTCCCCCGCGGGGTCTTTCCCTCTTAGGAGCAGGCGCCCCGGCCCCTGATACACCTTCCGGGAAAAAAAATCCCCCGGACCGCAATCCGGGGGAACTCGGGGAGGTGCGGCGGCTTCGGGGGATGTCGGCCGGTGAAGTCCGCCGCGGTCTTCAGCGCGGTGAGGATCCGCGCCCGCACTGCCGCAGGGGGACTGCAGAGGGACTGCATAGGGATGCACCACTGTGCAGGGGGTGCGCAACAGAGCCGGTACGGACCGATCGGCGTATCAAGAAGCGTGACGCGACCGGACCGTACCGCTTAGCTGAATCTCTGTTCCCCTGTTCTCCGCGGGTGTTCTCCGAGGGCCCAGGCCGGCGTCCGGGCTACCGGGATTCATTCGCAGTGCATCGGGCTTCAGGACTCTGCTGATCAGCCAGGTGGTGAAGCGAATCTGGTGGTCGCGAGGCGGAGCGTCGCAATGTCGTTCCGGCGGAGCTGGACTGTGCCGCGAGAACGGTGACGGATCGTACGAACGTTCCCCATGGCGGTGCGTGTGCGACATGTCTAGTGTGATCGTCATGCAGCTCCGGTACGCCTTCAGGGTGCGACACGAGGTCGCACCGCTCAAGCGGATAAATCGGG
>NZ_BMTL01000036.1 GCF_014649655.1 Streptomyces humidus
CGCAAGACCCTCGCCTGGAAGACCCCCGCCGAAGCCCTCAACGAGCACCTACTATCACTACAGGAAGCTGGTGTTGCGACGACCAGTTGAGTCCAAGCTGGGCTCCGTGGTCGGTGTGCGTGATCGACCCGGCGAGGCTGCCTCGGGCACGGATCGCCGCGGTCAGGGCGTCGGTGACGAGGTCCGCGCGCATGTGGTCGGCGATCGCCCAGCCGGCCAGACGTCGCGATGCGAGGTCGATGACGGTCGCCAGGTAACAGAACTTCCCGCCGTCGATGGGCAGGTAGGTGATGTCGCCGACGTACTTCATGTTCGGAGCCTGGGCGGTGAAGTCGCGCCGATCAGGTCCGCAGCCCTGGCCGCAGCCGGATCTGCGAGGGTGGTGCGGTGCCGGCGGCGCAATACCGCACGCCTTCGATCCCGGACGCCCGCATGATTCTGGCGACGCGCTTGTGATTGACCGCCTCTCCGCTCGTCTCGCGGAGCTCGGCGGTGATCCTCGGGGCTCCGTATGTGCCGTCCGATTCCTGATGCACTTCCCGCATCCGGGCGGCCGGCTTCGCATCGGCCACCTGCGGGGCGGCCCGGTCCGCAGCCGTCCGGCACCAGTAGTAGCAGCTCGAGCGGGCGACACCGTCGGCTGGACAGACCCCCGGGTCTGATCGAGGGAAACGGGCCGAGCGTGGACGACCGGTCGACGCTGCCGCGCAGGAGGCTTGCCCTTGACGCACACGTCAGAGGCAAGCAATGCGGCCTCTGCGATCTCCACGACCAGGCGGAGGCGTTCTCCGTGTCCGCAATGCAAGACCCGTCCGGAAAGATATTGACCGAAGTGGTGGATCTCTGCTGAACTCCCGTCCTATGAACCCGCGCGTGGACCTCACTCGGCGGCGCCACATCGACCTGGCGCACGTCTCCAGCGCGTTTTGTTGTCGCTGACGCGGCAAGGGATCGTCGTATCCACCTCCTGATGGCTCCCCTCTCCTCTCATCTCCTTCTCGTGTGAGCCGGGAGCCTGTTCGCGCACGCCGACGCGGTCGCTGAGAACGCGGCTGTAGCGGTCCTGCAACCACGCGCCTTCTGCGACCACGCGTCTTCTCTCCGGCCGGCCCAATCCGGTGTTCCGCCTGGTCAATCAGTCCTGCGCCGTACCCACCCCCTTCACTCGACTTCCCGTTCCTCAGCACCCCTTGGCGTGCCCATCTGCCCGGGAGGGATCCCCTCATGCCTCCGTCCATCCGAAAGCTCACCGGCCGCATCGGCGCGGTCGTCGACGGCGTCGACCTCGCGGCGCCACCCGACCTCTCGACAGTCACGACGCTCCGAGACGCCCTCAACGAGCACAAGGCGATCGTGTTCGACGACGTGCAGCTCGACAACACCGGTCAGGAGCGCGTGGCCGGGTGGTTCGGCGAACTCACCACCGCCCACCCGAACGTGCCGGCCGCCGACGGCACGACGAACGTTCTCGCCGTCGACAGCACGACGTCCAAGGCCAACGAGTGGCACACGGACGTCACCTTCGTGGTCAACCCGCCGCAGCTCACCACGCTCCGGTCCATCGTGACCACTCCCTACGGCGGCCAGACTCTCATCGCCAACGCCGCCGCGGCCTACCGCGACCTGCCCGAACCGCTGCGCTCCCTCGCGGACACGCTGCGCGTCGTGCACACCAACCAGTATGACTACGCACGCCCCGCAGCCACGACGACGCAGCGACAGGAGTACGACCGGGCCTTCGTCTCGACGCCCTACGAGGCCGAGCACCCGGTCGTACGAGTCCATCCGCTCACTGGCGAACGCGGGCTGTTCATCGGTGGCTTCGCCAAGCGGATCGTCGGCCTGTCGAGCAGCGACTCGGCAGATCTGCTGCGCATCCTCCAGTCGTACGTGACCCGTCCGGAGAACGTCCTGAGCTGGACCTGGTCTCCGAACCAGCTGCTGATCTTCGACAACCGGATCACCCAGCACTACGCGGTGGACAACTACGACGACCACCCGCGCCGCCTCAACCGGGTGACCATCGCAGGAGAGGTACCGACGGGTGTCGACGGCCGCCGCAGCGAGCAACTGATCGGCGATGCCTCGCACTACAGCAGCGTGCTGGCGGTGGCGGCATGACCGAGCTCAGCCTCAAGGCGCCGTTCGTCACCAAGGTCCCGGACGCCGAGTCGACGGGCACGCGCGAACGCGAGGTGTTCCTGCCGCGCGACGCCCGCCGCCGGACGCCGCTCAGCACACTCCGCGAGCGCCTGCGCTGGCCGCTGGGCATCTACACGACTCCGGTCGCGATCCTCATCGCCTGGGAGATCCTCGCCCGGGCCGGAGTGGTGTCGAAGACCTACGCCCCCGCGCCGACGGCGATCGTGAGGTCCGCCGCCGATCTTTGGCAACAGGGCGTCCTCGGGCCGGACTTGGCCATCTCGCTGCAGAGGGCCGGCATCGGTCTCGCGATCGGTCTGACGGTGGGCATCGTCAGCGGGGTGCTCGGCGGGCTGCTACGCAGCGGTGAGTACCTGTTCAACGGCTTGGTACAGGTGCTGAACACGATTCCCCTCCTCGCGGTGCTGCCGCTGATGATCGTGTGGTTCGGCATCGACGAGCTCACGAAGGTGCTGCTGATCTCCTTCGGCGCCGGTGTCCCGATGTATCTCAACCTGTTCGCCGCGATTCGGGGCGTCGACCAGCGGCTGATCGAGATGGCGCGCACGACGGGCGCGGGCACCTGGCGTCTGGTGACGCGCGTGCTGGTGCCAGGGGCCCTGCCGGGGTTCCTGGTGGGCCTCCGGTTCTCCCTCGCGTACAGCGTCCTGGGTCTGGTCGCCGCCGAAACGGTCAACGCGGACAAGGGACTTGGCTTCCTCATCACTCAGGGGCAGACGTATCTCCAGACCAACCAGGTCTTCGTGGGGCTGGTGATCTACTCGCTCCTCGGTCTGCTCGCCGACCAGTTCGTCCGGGCTCTCGAGCGGGTGCTGCTGCGGTGGCGACCCAGTTATGAGGCGTCATGAGCAGCACGATGGCGACGAAGCCCCGTCGGCAGACCGGGGTCGTCGTCGAGCAGGTGGTCCGTCAGTTCGGTGACCGAGTGGTGCTCGACCACCTCGACCTCACCATCGCCGACGAGGAGTTGGTGATCCTGCTCGGTCCTTCAGGCTGCGGCAAGAGCACCCTGCTGCGGCTGCTCGCCGGACTGGACCGGCCCGACGGCGGGCGCGTGGAGGTCCCGGCGCGGCGGGCGATCGTCTTCCAGGCAGACCGGCTGCTGCCCTGGCAGCGGGTACTGCGCAACGTCACGCTCGGCCTGCACGGGGCCGACGCGGAGCAGCGGGCCCGCGACGTGCTCGCCGAGGTCGGCCTCGCCGGCCGCGAGAAGGCATGGCCCAAGGAGCTCTCCGGCGGCGAGGCCCAGCGGGTCTCACTCGCGCGGGCGCTCGTCTCCGAACCCGAACTCGTGCTGCTCGACGAGCCGTTCGCCGCCCTCGACGCCATCACCCGGCTGCGCATGCACGACCTCGTACGCGCACTGCGTACCAAGCATCAGGCGGCCATGCTGCTCGTCACCCACGACGTCGACGAGGCGATCGCCCTGGCGGACCGCATCGTCGTTATGAGCAACGGCCGCATCGGTACCTCGCACGAGGTGCACCTCACCGCCGCGGACCGCGAGGCGAGCGTCGCACGCGAGGAACTCCGCGCCCGGCTCCTTGAAGACCTCGGCTTGGCCGGCCAGCACTGACCTGCTCGAACACCCTCACCCAGCACAGAAAGCACACCAACCCATGCGAAAGAGAACCACGAGACTCATCGGTGCCGTCGGCTCGCTCGCTCTGGCGAGTACCCTCGTCGCCTGCGGAGGATCCTCGTCGGACACCGCCGCGCCGCTGAGCAACGCCGCCGACGCGAGCGACCCCAAGCACCCCGAGTGGAGCAAGTACACCTTCGCCATCGGCGACAACGGCGGTGACGGCAGCCAGGAACTGGCGTTGGTCACCGGCGTGTTCGACAACGCGCCCTACAAGGTGAAGTTCGCCCGCTTCACCTACGGCCCGCCGCTCGTGCAGGCCGCCGCCTCGGGCGACATCGACCTGGGCAGCGTCGGCGACGTACCGCCGATCACCGGCGCGGCGAAGGAGTACGGCTTCAAGGTCGTGGCCGTCAACCGCTCCCTCACGCCCGACCAGGCGGTAGAGAACATCATCGTGCCGAAGGGCTCGCAGCTGAAGACGGCCGCCGACCTCAAGGGCAAGAAGATCGCTGTCCCGCAGGGCAGTTCGGCCCACGGTCTGGCCCTGAACGCGCTGAAGAGCGTCGGTCTGACCCCGAAGGACGTGAAGCTGGTCTTCCTCGACCCGGCGGCCGGTGCCACGGCGTTCAACACCGGGAAGGTGGACGCTTGGTCGATCTGGAACCCGCAGTCGGCGATCGCGGTCAAGAACGGCGCGAGGATCCTGGTGAAGGGCCTCCCGCCGATCGATCAGACCAGCAGTTACTACGTCGCGAGCGACACGTCGCTGAAGGACAAGACCAAGCGTGCGGCTTTGACGGACGTTCTGAAGAGGCTGTCGCGAGAGTTCGCCTGGGCGGTCAAGAACCCCGACAAATACGCGCAGGCGCTGTCGAAGGAGCAGGGCATCCCGTTGGCCGACGCCAAGGCGTCCCTGGCTGCCTACTCGAACCGGGTGACGCCGGTGGAGAAGGCGGACATCGTGCTGGAGCAGAAGCTCGCCGACGCTTTCCTGGAGGCGGGGCAGATCACCAAGAAGGTCGACGTCCCGTCGATCGTCGACAACCTTCTGCCGGCCGGCTACGACAGCTCGAAGCTGAAGGTCACCTCATGAGCGCGGGACGGAGGAGGCTCCACCTCAACGCCTTCCTCATGGAAGCGGGCCACCACGAGGCGGCGTGGCGGCTGCCGCACAGCAATCCCCGGGCGGACTTCGACCTACGGCACTGGATCGAGCTGGCACAGCTCGCCGAGAGCGCCAAGTTCGACTCGCTGTTCCTCGCGGACGGCCCGGCCCTCATCGGTACCGGCGAGTTCCGCCCGCCGGGCCAGCTCGAACCGCTGACGCTGCTGACCGCGCTGTCCCAGGCGACCAGCAGGATCGGCCTCATCGCGACCGTGTCCTCGACGTACAACGAGCCCTATAACCTCGCCCGCCGCCTCGCCTCCGTCGACCACGTCAGCGGCGGCCGCGCCGGCTGGAACATCGTCACCTCGGCAGGGGCGGACGAGGCGGCCAACTTCGGCCTCGACGACCGCCCCGGCCACGCCGAACGCTACGCCCGCGCCGACGAGTTCCTGAAGGTCGCCAAGGCGCTGTGGGACAGCTGGGAGTCCGAGGCCGTCGTCGCGGACAAGGCCGCCGGACGCTACGCCGACCCTGCACGGCTGCACGGTCTCGGCCATGAGGGCAGGTACTTCAAGGTGGCTGGCCCGCTCAACGTCGAGCGTCCGCCGCAGGGCTACCCGTTGCTGGTCCAGGCCGGTTCCTCGGAGGACGGCAAGGACTTCGCGGCACGGCACGCCGAGGCGATCTTCACCGCGCACACGACATACGAGCGTGCGGCCGGCTTCTATGCCGACATCAAGGCACGGACCAGGGCCGCGGGGCGCGACCCGGACGGCGTCATCGTCCTGCCGGGCATCGTCCCGTACATCGGCTCGACCGAGGAGGAGGCCCGGGCGCTTGCGCGGCGGTTCGACGAGCTGCGCGTCCCGCAGTACGGGCTGCGTCAGCTGGCCGCCGTGTTCGAGACCGAGCCATCGGCCTTCGCACTCGACCAGCTGCTACCGGAGTCCATCCTGGCGAGGCCGAAGCTGGAGGGTTCGCAGAGCCGTTCCGACCTGATCATCGATCTCGCGGTGCGCGAGCAGCTGACGGTCCGGCAGATCATCTCCCGGCTCGGGGGCGGACGCGGCCACTTCGAGTTCGTCGGCACACCCGAGCAGGTGGCGGACACGATCATCGCCTGGTTCGAGGGCGGTGCCGCGGACGGGTTCAACATCATGGCCCCCGCGCTGCCGTCGGGCCTGGCGGCCTTCGTCGAGCACGTCCTGCCGATCCTGCGCGGCAAGGGGTTGTTCCGGGAGGAGTACGAAGGCACCACCCTGCGTGAGCACTACGGGCTCCCGGTGCCCGCGAACCAGTTCCGTGGCTGACCCGCTTTCCGGGCCTGAACCGCTGCCCGTGGAAGCGGCGGGAGTCGCAAGCGGGTCGGCCACGGGAAGCGGGCCGGCCGGCGGATACCGGCGTGAGCTCGGCTGGGGCAGGGGAAGGACGCTCGGCGCCCGCACTGCGGTCGGACCGGAGTGTCCGGACTGACCAGGGCCTGGATCGTCGCAGGATCCAGGTTCAGACTCCTTACCCGGCCGAGGACGCCGGACACCGACCCCGAAGAACGATTTGTCGCACGTCGCTCAGATGCTCCGCAAACGGGGACAGGGGATCGCAGGTTCACAACCTGTCGTCCCGATGATGTCCCGACGGTGCGAGGAGTCTTCGCGGGCGAGAGTCTGCGGGCCCTTTCGTCCGGGCCTTCTGCGGTGAGCACGCAGCTCGTCGGCACGTCATCCACGCCGACTCGACACCGTCGCCGCGTCCCGACGGTTGCAGTGGGAAACGTGTGGTGACCGTGTCGAGGCGGGCAGCCGTCCATCGGGGCGTCCGCAATGCGGGACGCCCCTCTTGACGTGGTTCGCGGTCGGATCGACACTCACTGAGGGAATCCTAGTGAATAGGTAGGGAAATTTATGAGGCGCTTGGGGTCGGTCACCGTCCGAGTGACCCGTTCGCCTCTTCTGACCTCCCGCCGCCACATCGATCTGCTGCGTGTCTGCAGCGCGATCTGCCCCCGGGGCTGAGCCGCGCCCATCCCGCACCGGAGACGCCCTCGGGCGTCGTGCCGTCCGGTGCGTACGGGAGAATTCCGCTCCCTCACCCGACGTCGCTTCCGCCGCGCGTACGTCCGCGCCCGCTCCCGGGGAGAGTCATGACTGTCACACCGCTGGCCGCCCACGCCTCCGACCGACCCGCCCCCGCCTTCCGGGGCCGGATCGGCCGGGATGCGCGCAGCGGCCACTACGCCGTGCCGGGCCGCTACCGCCTCCATCTGTCGACCGCGTGTCCCGACGGCCTGCGCATCGCCGTCGTCCACACCCTGCTCGGGCTGGACACCGTGTGTCCGGCGACCTTCCTGCCCGCCGTCCCCGACTCCCCCGAGGGCGGCCACTCCGCCCTGCGCCCGTTGTACGAGGCCAGCGCCCACCGGTACCCCGGTCCGGCCGTCGCGCCGGTGCTCAGCGACGACTGGTCCGGGCGGATCGTCAGCACCCACGCCCCGGACATCATGCGCGACCTCGACCGCCGGTTTGGCGGAGAGGGTCTCTTGCTCTACCCGTGCGGCGCGGAGTCGGAGATCGAGGCGGTCGAGCGGATGTGCGCGCAGGGCATCGAACAGGCCGCGCAGCACGCCGGATCGGCCGGTGGCGAGCCGGTGGACCGTGACACGGCACTTGGCACGCTGCTCGAAACGCTCAGGGCCCTGGAACGCTGGCTCGAAGGACGCACGTACCTGATCCGCGACGAAATCACCGCAGCCGACGTCGAGTTGTGGGTCGCCCTGGTCCAGCTCGACACCGTCCACCGCAACCACCTCGATGCCTCCGCCGTCCAGCGCATCGCCGACAACCCGACCCTGTGGGCCTACGCCCGCCGGCTCGACGCCCACCCTGCCTTCGGCGGCCACCTCGACCTCGACGGCATCGAGCGCCGTCACCACGCCCGCTGCCAGGGCCTGGAGGCCGCGGGAGCAGCCGTCCAGATCCTGGACTGGGCAGCACACGCGGCCCGTTAGCCGTTCCACCTGGTGGACCGGCGTTGACATTCGTTCGGGCAGTTGTCTTAACTATGGCCCAGAACGGTCATGAGTGTCAGCGACAAGCCCTGGCTTGCTGACCGGCAACCCTCGCTCCGCGGTGGGGTGCCCCAGGTGACGACCGGACCGAAGACGTTTCGGTAAGCGCGAGGCCCACCGGGCCGGAACAGTGATGGTGACGCCATGTACGCAGCTCTCAGGACGGCCGCGCGCCGCTCCCCGGGCCGCGTACAGCCGTACCCGAACCCTCTCGTCGCCGATCGCGCCGTCGATCTGCTCCGCGTGAACAGCGCACTGTGTACCGCACCGGACTGTGCCCGCTGCCGGGGCTGACACCTCCCCGCAGCCCCCGCACTCCCTGACGCACACCGCCCGTGCGGTGTGCCGTTGTCCTCCCCGTCCCCGGTACCTCGCCGTCGTGTGCGCCCCCGCATGCCGCCGCGCTTCCGGGGTGTACCCACCCAGCCGGAGCCCACCATGAGTGAACCCCCTGGCGCCACCGTCACCCTCCCCGAGGCGCCGACCGCCGACGAACCGTCAAAGACCTTCGCTGCACAGCGAGTTCTGCCGCTGCGCCGCCCCGGACGCTGGATCGCCACCGCGGTAGCGCTGGTCCTGGTCGCCCAGTTCGTGCACGGACTGGTCTCCAACCCCTTCTACCAGTGGGACCGCTGGGGCTACTGGTTCCTGCGCCCCACCATCCTCGACGGCCTGCTCATCACCCTCGAAGTCACCGCCTACAGCGCGGTGCTCGGCCTGATCGGCGGCATCGTGCTCGCCCTGGCCCGGCTGTCGAAGAGCCCCGTCCTGCGTGCGGTCAGCTGGACGTACGTCTGGGCCCTGCGCTCCATCCCGCTCATCGTGGTGCTGATCTTCCTCTACAACTTCAGCGCCCTGTACAAGACGTTGAGCGTCGGCATCCCCTTCGGCCCGGCCTTCTTCTCCTTCGACGAGTCGAGGTTCGCCACCGACATGGTCGTCGCCGTCATCGGCCTCAGCCTCAACGAGGCCGCCTACGCGGCCGAGGTCGTCCGCGGCGGCATCCTCTCCGTCGACCAGGGTCAGCACGAGGCCGCCGCCGCGCTCGGCCTGCCGAAGAGCTACCAGTTCACGAAGATCGTCTTCCCGCAGGCGCTGCGCTCGATCATCCCGAACTACGTCAACCAGCTCATCGGCCTGATCAAGGGCACCTCCCTGGTCTTCTACGTCTCGCTGCTCGACCTGTTCGGCTCCGCGCAGACCATGGGCTCCACCTACCCCGGCGACATCGTGCCGCTGCTGCTCGTCGTCACCGTCTGGTACCTGATCCTGACCAGCGTCGTCTCCGTCGTCCAGTTCTACGTCGAGCGGCACTACGCCCGCGGTGCCACCCGAGGCCTGCCGCCGACACCGCTGCAGAAGCTCCGCACCGGGCTCACCGCCCTGCGGGCCCGCATCCGCCGGGAGGCCGCCGTATGACCACCGACACCATCGAGGCCGCCACCGTCGAGGTCCACGACGTGCACAAGTGGTACGGCACCCACCGGGTGCTGGACGGTGTCGACCTGACCGTCCGGCCCGGCGAGGTCACCGTGATCCTCGGTCCCTCCGGCTCCGGAAAGTCCACCCTGCTGCGGGTCATCAATCACCTGGAGAAGCCCGACATCGGCTACGTCAGCGTCAACGGCGAGCTGATCGGCGTGAAGCGGCAGGGCGAGAGGCTCAGGGAGCTGAGCGAGCGGGCGATCCTTGCCCAGCGTGGCCGGATCGGCTTCGTCTTCCAGAACTTCAACCTCTTCCCGCACCTGACCGTCCTGGACAACGTGGCCGCCGCCCCGGTCGCCACCGGCAGACTCGGCAGGACCGAGGCCCAGGAGCTGGCCCGCGAACTCCTCGGCCGGGTCGGCCTGGCCGCCAGGACCGGCGCCTACCCGCGCCAGCTCTCCGGCGGTCAGCAGCAGCGCGTCGCCATCGCGCGCGCCCTCGCCTTGCGCCCCGGCGTCATCCTCTTCGACGAGCCCACCTCCGCCCTGGACCCCGAACTCGTCGGCGAGGTCCTCGCCGTCATAAAGGACCTGGCGACCAGCGGCACCACCCTTCTCATCGTCACCCACGAGATCGGCTTCGCCCGCGAGATCGCCGACCGGGTCGTCTTCATCGACGGCGGCAAGATCATCGAGCAGGGCCCACCCTCCGAGGTCCTCGACAAGCCCCGGCACGAGCGGACCAGGGACTTCCTCAGCAAGGTCCTCTGATCCGCCACACCCCTCGACTTCCCCCCACGCCACTCTCATCACCTCCAGCGACAAGGAACGGCCATGTCCACCCACTTCACCCGAGGCAGCCTGATACGCGGCATCACCGCGGCGACCGCCGTCGCCTCCCTGGCCACCGGGCTCGCCGCCTGCGGTGGCGACAGCGACGCGGCCACCACCACCGACACCGCCGCCAAGTCCGGCGAGGTCGTCATCGGCCAGGTCTCCAACGGGGCCGCCAAGCAGACCGTCATCAAGGTCTCCGAGGTCAAGTCCATCAGCGCCGAACTGCCCGCCGCCCTCAAGAAGAACGGCAGGCTGAAGATCGGCATCGGCGCCCTGCCGGCCGGCTTCCCGCCGCTGGCGTACGTCGGCAGCGACCAGAAGACCCTCACCGGCGCGGAGCCCGACCTCGGCCGCCTGGTCGCCGCCGTCCTCGGACTCGAGCCCGAGGTGAAGAACTCCACGTGGGAGAACCTCTTCGTCGGCATCGACAGCGGCAAGGTCGACGTGGCCTTCTCCAACGTCACCGACACAGAAGAGCGCAAGAAGAAGTACGAGTTCGCCTCCTACCGGCAGGACAACCTGGCGTTCGTGGTGCCGAAGAAGAGCACCTGGAACTTCGACGGCGACTACGAGAACCTCGCGGGCAAGACCGTCTCGGTCAGCTCCGGCACCAACCAGGAAAGGATCCTGCTGGAGTGGAAGGCCAGACTGGCCAAGGAAGGCAAGAAGCTCACCGTCAAGTACTTCCAGGACGGCAACAGCGTCTACCTGGCCCTGTCCAGCGGCAAGGTCGACGCCTACCTGGGCCCGAACCCCGGCATCGCCTACCACAACCGCCAGGTCGCGAACACGCCCGACGCCACCCGGACCGCCGGCACGTACTCCGGCGCAGGCGCGAGCCTGCAGGGCCTGATCGCGGCCACCGCCAAGAAGGACAGCGGACTGGCCAAGCCGCTCGCCGACGCCATCAACCACCTGATCGAGAACGGTCAGTACGCCGAGTGGCTCAAGGCCTACGACCTGTCCAACGAGGCCGTCGCCGAGTCCGAGGTCAACCCGCCCGGACTCCCGCTCGACAACTCCTGACCACACCGTGCTGCCGGGGACTCCGCCATCCACCCAGCGGTGGAGTCCCCGCGCGCCGGACACCTCGAGCCGCACCCCGGAGACCGCCACACCATGTCCGTCACCATCGCCACGTCCTCGCACGTCCTCGACAACCCCGCCTGGGCCGCCCTCACCGGACCCCACGCCCACTTCGCCGAACGCATCGGGCACGCCGTCCGCTACCAGCAGGACGTGGCCCCCTTCCACGCCCTGTCCGACGAGGACGACCCACGCGCCTGGGCCGACCTCGCCGCACTCGTCGGCGCCGGCGGCACCGCCGTGGTGCGGGGTGTGACCGAGGCGGCGGAGGGCTGGGAGGTCGTGCGCACCGCACACGGCGTCCAACTCGTGGACACCGCCCTGCGCGCCGAGCCCGATCCCGAGGCCGTACGGCTCGGTCCCGACGACGTGCCCGAGATCCTCGACCTGGTCGCCCGCACCGAGCCGGGCCCCTATCTGCCCCGCACCGTCGAGCTGGGCACCTACCTCGGCATCCGCCACCGCGGCCGACTGATCGCCCTGGCCGGCGAGCGGCTGCACCCGCCCGGCTGGACGGAGATCAGCGCCGTGTGCACCGACCCCGACCACCGTGGCCGGGGCCTGGCCACCCGTTTGGTCCGTGCGGTCGCCGCCGGCATCAGGGAACGCGGCGAATGTCCCTTCCTGCACGCCGCGGCCACGAACGCGAACGCGATCCGGTTGTACGAGTCGATCGGCTTCACCCTGCGCTGTCGTACGGTCTTCTCGCTCGTCCGGCACACCGGGGCCGCCGCCCCGGAGGAAACGGCATAGCTGTGCCGTTGTCCTTGTCGAAGGCGTGTTTGTACCGCTCGGACGGATGGATGCGACACATGACACGTGTACTCCGTGCCGTCCGCTCCACTCCCGGCCCCACATCGACCTCCAGCGCGTGGCCGGCGCCCTCTGTAGTTCCTGACCCGTTGCCCCAGCCGCCGTGCCCCACCTTCTCCCGGGCCGGCGATCTCGTATGGACCTTCAGGAAGGCTCCCTCGTGTCCTCAACGCCATCTTCTTTCCTGCACCTTGCCGTGGCCCTCGACGGCACCGGCTGGCACCCTGCCTCCTGGCGCGAGCAGTCCGCCCGCCCCCGGGACCTGTTCACGGCCGGCTACTGGGCCGACCTGGTCGCCGAGGCAGAGCGCGGCCTGCTCGACTTCGTCACCCTCGAGGACGGCCTCGGCCTGCAGTCCTCGCACTTCGGCGAGCCGGACGGCCGCACCGACCAGGTCCGCGGACGCCTGGACGCTGTGCTGATCGCCTCCCGCATCGCACCCCTCACCCGCCACATCGGGCTGGTCCCGACCGTGATCACCACCCACACGGAGCCGTTCCACATCTCCAAGGCGATCGCCACTCTCGACTACGTCAGCAGCGGCCGGGCCGGCCTGCGCGTGCAGATCCCGCCCCGGCCGCACGAGGCCGCTCACTTCGGTCGCCGCACCTTTCCACCCTTCAGCCTGGAGGGCATCCAGAGTCCGGCCGGCCAGGAACTGCTCACCGACCACTTCGATGAGGCCGCCGACTACGTCGAGGTCGTGCGCCGGCTCTGGGACAGCTGGGAGGACGACGCGGAGATCCGGGACGTGGCCACTGGCCGCTTCATCGACCCAGACAAGCTGCACTACATCGACTTCGAGGGCAGGCACTTCAGTGTGAAGGGCCCGTCCATCACCCCGCGCCCGCCCCAGGGCCAGCCGCTCGTCACCGCCCTCGCTCACCAGACGATCCCGTACCGGCTGGTGGCCCGCCAGGCCGACGTCGGCTACGTCACCCCGCACGACGCCGGCCAGGCCCGCGCCGTCGTCGCCGAGATCCGAGCCGAGCAGGAGGCGGCCGGACGCGGCGACGAACTCCTGCACGTCTTCGGTGACCTGGTGGTCTTCCTCGACGACGAGCCGGCCGCGGCGGAGGACCGCCGTGCACGTCTCGACGCCCTCGCGGGGGAGCCGTACACCAGCGACGCCCGTATCTTTGCCGGTACGCCAGCTCAACTTGCTGACCTGCTGCAGGAGTTGACGATGGAGGGGCTGAGCGGCTTCCGGTTGCGGCCCGCCGTCGCCGGGCACGACCTGCCCGCCGTCACCCGGGGCCTGGTGCCCGAACTCCAGCGCCGCGGCGCCTTCCGCACCGCCTACGAGGCCGACACCCTGCGCGGCCTGCTGGGCCTCGCCCGCCCCGCCAACCGCTACGCCACTGTCTGAGCCGGAAGGACCGCACCGACATGAGCAAGCCGCTGAAGCAGATCCATCTGGCCGCACACTTCCCGGGCGTCAACAACACCACCGTGTGGAGCGACCCGAAGGCCGGCAGCCACATCGAGTTCAGCTCCTTCGTGCACTTCGCGCAGACCGCCGAACGCGCCAAGTTCGACTTCCTGTTCCTCGCCGAGGGGCTGCGGCTGCGTGAACAGGGCGGCAAAATATACGATTTGGACGTCGTCGGCCGCCCCGACACCTTCACCGTCCTCGCCGCGCTCGCCGCCGTCACCGAGCACCTCGGCCTGACCGGGACCATCAACTCCACCTTCAACGAGCCCTATGAGGTGGCCCGCCAGTTCGCCAGCCTCGACCACCTTTCCGGCGGCCGATCCGCCTGGAACGTCGTCACCTCCTGGGACGCCTTCACCGGCGAGAACTTCCGCCGCGGCGGCTTCCTGCCGCAACAGGAGCGCTACTCCCGCGCCAAGGAGTTCCTGGCCACCGCGAACGAGCTCTTCGACTCCTGGCACGGTGACGAGATCGTCGCCGACCAGGCCGCCGGTGCCTTCCTGAGGGACGCAAAGGCCGGCTCCTTCGTCCACACGGGCCAGCACTTCGACATCCACGGCCAGTTCAACGTCCCGCGCTCCCCGCAGGGCCGCCCGGTGATCTTCCAGGCCGGCGACTCCGAGGAGGGCCGCGAGTTCGCCGCGTCGAGCGCTGACGCCATCTTCAGCCGGCACGCCACCCTCAAGGAGGGCCATGCCTTCTACACCGACGTCAAGAACCGCCTCGCCAAGTACGGCCGACGGCATGACCAGTTGCTCATCCTGCCCGCCGCTTCCTTCGCCCTCGCCGACACCGACGCCGAGGCGGAGGAGCTGGCCCGGGAGGTGCGCCGCCAGCAGGTCAGCGGGGCCACCGCCATCAAGCACCTGGAGTTCGTCTGGAACCGCGATCTGTCCGCCTACGACCCCGAAGGCCCGCTGCCCGACATGGACCCGGACGTCAGCGACGACCACATCTCCAAGGGCCGTGCCCAGGTCCGGATGTACCGCGACCCGCTGGCCACCGCCCGCGAGTGGCGCGAGCTGGCCGAGGCGAACAACTGGTCCATCCGCGACCTGGTCATCAACACCGGCAACCGCCAGAACTTCATCGGCTCCCCGGCAACCATCGCCAAGACCATCAACGACTACGTCCAGGCCGACGCCAGTGACGGCTTCATCCTCGTCCCGCACATCACCCCGACCGGCCTCGACGACTTCGCCGACAGGGTTGTCCCGCTGCTGCAGGAACAGGGCGCCTTCCGCACCGACTACGAGGGCCCGACGCTCCGGCACCACCTCGACCTCGCCCACCCGGACGAGGCGTCCGACGAGCGGGCGGCGTCGTGAAGTTCCTCGCGATCACCTTGATCGTGCATCGACCGGACCCGGTCACCAGGGTGCAGAAGTCCACCCACGACCGGTTCCGCGAGGTCCTCGACAACGCCCTGCTCGCCGAGGAGCTGGGCTTCGACGGCTTCGGCGTGGGGGAGCGGCACGAGCGGCCGTTCATCTCCTCGTCCCCGACCGTCGTACTGAGCCATGTGGCCGCCCTGACCAAGAGGATCCGCCTCTTCACGGCCGTGACCACGCTCAGCCTGCTGGACCCGGTCCGCGCGTACGAGGACTACGCCACCCTCGACCAGCTCTCGGGCGGCCGCCTCGACCTGATCATCGGCAAGGGCAACGGGGCCGCCCAACGGGACCTGTTCCACGTCACGCCCGAGGACCAGTGGGGCCGCAACGCCGAGAGCTACGAGGTCTTCCGGAAGATCTGGCGCCAGGACAAGGTCACCGCCGACACCCGCTTCCGTCCCCCGCTGACCGATGCCGAGGTGTGGCCGCGGCCGTACCAGCAGCCGGTCCGGGTCTGGCACGGCAGCGCCACCAGCAAGGAGTCGGTCGACCTCGCCGCCCGCTACGGCGACCCGCTGTTCTCGGCCAATGTCACCAACCCCATAGGTCCGTACGCCGAGTTGATCCGCCACTACCGCGAGCGCTGGGAGTTCTACGGCCACGACCCGGCGCAGATCGCCGTCGGCGCCGGCACCGCGGGCATCTATGTCGCCCCCACCTCGCAGGAGGCGCTCGCCGCGTACCGGCCGATCTTCGAGGCCAACCTGGCCTTCTTCAAGAAGGCAGGCCTGCCGGTGGTCTTCGAGACCCTGGAGGACTTCGTCGAGCGCAGCTCGGCGCTGATCGGCAGCCCGCAACAGGTCGTCGACAAGGTGCACCGCTACCACGAGCAGTTCGGCCACACGGTCGTCCACCTGCACGCCGACGCGGGTGGGCTGCCGGAGTCCCAGCACCGCGCCTCCCTCGAGCTGTTCCAGTCCAAGGTCGCCCCCGTGCTGCGCCGCGAGATCCCCGACCCGCCGTTCGCCTGGGGCCCCGTGCTTCCGGCATCACCGATCACCCAGGAGTCCGTCCGTGTCTGACATCTCCCTCGGCGTCCTTGACCTGGTCCCGATCTCCTCCGGATCTACGGCAGCCGATGCCCTGCGCAACTCCATCGATCTCGCACAGCAGGCCGAACGCCTCGGATATGCCCGCTACTGGTTCGCTGAGCATCACCTCAATCCCGGCGTGGCGGGCACGTCACCCGCTGTCGTCCTGGCGCTGACCGCATCCGCCACCTCCACCATCCGGCTCGGATCCGGGGCCGTGCAACTCGGGCACCGCACGGCGCTGTCCACCGTGGAGGAGTTCGGCCTGCTCGACACACTGCACCCGGGCCGCTTCGATCTGGGCCTGGGCCGCTCGGGCGGCCGCCCGCCGGGACAGCCGGCCGCACCGTTGCCCACGGCGACCCCAGTCGTCGACGGCCGCACCCCGAACGGCCTGCTGATCCCACCCCGCTTCTCCTTCGAGTATCTGCTCGGCTCACCCCGCATCGCGCTGCAGCGCAGGCTGCTTCTGCTGCCGGGCGCCGAGTCACAGGACTATGCCGAGCAGATCGGCGACATCCTCGCCCTGCTGGCCGGCGCCTACCGCTCGCCGGAGGGCGTCGAGGCGCACGTCGTGCCGGGGGAGGGCGCCGACGTGGAGGTGTGGATCCTGGGCAGCAGCGGTGGTCAGAGCGCCGAGGTGGCGGGCGGCAACGGTCTGCGGTTCGCGGCCAACTATCACGTCAGCCCGGCCACGGTCCTGGAGGCGGTGGAGGGCTACCGGTCCTTCTTCCAGCCCTCCGAGTTCCTCGACAAGCCGTACGTCAGCGTCTCGGCGGACGTCGTCGTCGCCGAGGACGACGAGGCGGCCCGTGAACTCGCCACCGGCTACGGCCCGTGGGTGCGCAGCATCCGCACCGTCGAGGGCGCCATCGAGTTCCCGACGCCGCAGGAAGCGCGCGCCCACACATGGACCGACGAGGACCGGGCCCTCGTCCAGGACCGCCTCGACACCCAGTTCGTCGGCTCGCCGGGCCGGGTCGCCGACCAGTTGGAACAACTGCAGGAGGCCACGGGCGCGGACGAGTTGCTCATCACGACGATCACCCACGACCACACGGACCGGGTCCGCTCCTACGAACTGCTCGCGGAGGAATGGCGCCGACGGGGGCACTCCTTCCAGCAGTGAAGGCCCGCACCGCCGACGTCACCCTGGAGATGGTCGACCAGACCTTCGCAGTGACCGGCGCCCGCGCCACCGCCGCATCCGAGGGCCTGCCGCTTCTGGCGCAACGTCCGCACCCACACCCTCCACGACCCTGTCGCCCACAAGCGGCCAGAGGTCGGGCGCTGGGTCATCGAGGGCGAACTGCCCGAACCCACCTGGTACTCCTGACCGCCCTCAGAGCGCCTCCCCGGCGGAGGCGCCCCCATCTCCCTGAAAGAGGACCCATGGCCACTGTCCTGTCCGTCTCCGGCAGCCCTTCCGTCTCCTCCCGCACCAACCGCCTGCTGCGCCACCTGGACCAGCGGCTGACCGCGCAAGGGCACGACGTCGTTCCGCTCGACGTTCGCACCATCCCCGCCGAGGCCCTGCTCGGCGCGGACTTCCGGCATCCGGCGATCGTCGAGGCCACCGAGCTGTTCGCGAGCGCCGACGGCGTCGTCGTAGGAACACCCGTCTACAAAGCGTCGTACTCCGGAGTCCTCAAGGCGCTCCTCGACCTGCTCCCGCAGTACGCACTCACCGGAAAGACGGTCCTCCCTCTCGCCACCGGCGGCTCCACCGCGCATGTCCTCGCCATCGACTACGCCCTGCGTCCGGTCCTCAACTCCATGGGCGCCGCGCACATCGTGCAGGGCTGGTTCACCCTCGACAAGGACATCACCGCCCACGACGACGGCTCGGTCACCGTCGCACCGGCCGCCGCCGAGGCCCTCACCCAGGTCGTCGACCATTTCTCGCTGGCGCTGGGCCGTACCCCGCTCCTGGCCGCGGCGAGCTGAGGCCACGACCGCGCAGGTCATTGCCGACGAAGCCGAGGCCGTCGCTGTCGCGTCCGCCCTGGCCGACGAGTTCCGGGCGGGCGCTTCGGCCCGCGACGCCGCACGCCGGTTTCCCCGCGAGTGGCTGGACCGGCTCTCCGCCTCGGCTCCGACGAACGTCCCCTGATCGCACCCCTGATCGCACCCCTGATCGGAGCCCTGAGTGTCCCTCACCTTCCACTGGTTCCTGCCGACCAACGGAGACAGCCGCCACGTCGTCGGCGGCGGCCACGGCACCCCCGCCACCGAGTCCGGTCGCGACCGGCCGCCGACGGTCGCCTACCTCAGCCAGATCGCCCGCGCAGCCGAGGACCTGGGCTTCGTCGGCGCACTCACGCCGACGGGAGCCTGGTGCGAGGACGCGTGGCTGACCACCGCGATGGTCAGCCAGAACACCGAGCGCCTGAAGTTCCTCGTCGCCTTCCGGCCCGGCTTCGTCTCACCGACGCTCGCCGCGCAGATGGCCTCCACCTTCCAGCGGCAGACCGGCGGACGGCTCCTGCTCAACGTCGTCACCGGCGGCGAAAGCCACGAGCAGCGGGCCTACGGCGACTTCCTGGACAAGGACGCGCGCTACCGCCGTACCGGCGAATTCCTCGAGATCGTACGAGGGTTGTGGGAGGGCAAGACCGTCGACCTGCGCGGCGAGCACCTCCAAGTCGAGGACGCGAAGCTCGCACGGGTACCCGACCCGGTCCCCGAGGTGTACTTCGGGGGCTCCTCGCCGATCGCCGGAGAAGTCGCCGCCAAGCATGTCGACGTCTATCTCACCTGGGGCGAGCCGCCCGCCGCCGTCGCGGAGAAGATCGCCTGGATCCGGGCGTTGGCCGACAAGGAGGGCCGTCGCGTCCGCTTCGGCATCCGCCTGCATGTCATCACCCGCGACACCTCCGAGCAGGCCTGGGCCGAGGCGAACCGGCTCCTGGACGGCTTCGACCCGGAGGCGGTCAAGACCATCCAGGCGGGCCTGGCCCGCAGCGAGTCCGAGGGCCAGCAGCGCATGCTCGCCCTGCACGACGGCGGCAGCCTCCCCCACTCTCGGCTTCGCTCGAGCGGGGGCCCCACCCGCCTGGAAATCCACCCCAACCTGTGGGCGGGCATCGGCCTGGTGCGCGGCGGCGCCGGCACCGCCCTGGTCGGCAGCCACGACGAGGTCGCCAAGCGGATCAAGGAGTACCACGCCCTCGGCGTCGACGAGTTCGTGCTCTCCGGCTATCCGCACCTGGAGGAGGCTTACTGGTTCGGCGAGGGCGTCCTGCCGAAACTTCAGGCGCAGGGCCTGTGGCAGCACCCGTACGGACAGCAGACGGCCCCCTCGGCCCAGGTGCCCTTCGCCGGCGCCGGGGGCCCGCGATGACCGCGCGATCGCGGTGGAGGTCGGAAGCGCCCATGTGATCGCTGACGACGCAGAGACGGTCGTCGTCGCCGAGTTGGCCGGCAAGTTCGCGCGCGAGGCCGCGCAGCCGCGGCAGGCCCCTGGCCCCGTCCGGCGGCGCCACGCTCCGCGAGTGCCTCCACGGCCCGGTCGGGCCTTCGTGGCCGGGACGACCGCCCGGCCGCCCGCCATCGCGAACTCGCCATCCGGGAGCGTGAATCAGCCGGAGCGTGCCCGTATCCCTAGTTTTCCTATTGAATTACTAGGGAAATGTTGACGGTAATTGGAGAAGAGAGCGAGGATGATGAAGCCGACGCCTCTCCGCGCACTGCTGCACTCCCACGCCGCCTCGCCGAGCACCGCGTCGTCCTCGGCCCCTGAAGGAAGACGCCATGACAACAGCACTGAGGTGCAGTGACAGCCGCAGTCGCATGAAGCGGGTCCGGATATGACGGTGACAGCCGACGAGGTGACCGACGCGGGAGCCGGGCAGGTCGACTGGCTGCACATAGCCCGTGAGATGGCGGACGACCTGGCCACGGACGCGGTCGAGCGCGAACAGGCCGGCAAATTACCGCTTGACGAGGTCGCACGGCTGCGCGAGTCGGGGCTGCTGACATTGTTGGCACCGGCCGAGCATGGGGGAGGAGGTGCGGACTGGCGCATGGCCTACACGGTCGTACGGACCGTCGCCGCGGCCGACGGGGCCATCGGCCACCTGCTGGGCCACCACTACTTCCTGTGCTTCACCGCCCGTTTCTTCGCAGACCCTGCACGTGCCGCCCGTGTCGAGCGGGAGGCGACGGAGGGGCAGTGGTGCTGGGGAGGCGGCATCGCCTCACACGAACCACCGCTCATCCTGACTCCCACGGCGAGCGGCTGTCTGCTGAACGGCTACCAGAGGTACGCCACCGGCGTCGGGATCGCCGACCGGCTGGTGGTCCGAGCCGCCAGGTACGGCACGGGTGAGCCGCTGGCCGTCCTTGTCGACCCCACCCACCTGGGTGTCGTGAGCGGCAGCAGCGGGGACACCTTCGGCCAGCGGCTGGCAGCCGGTGGCGCCGTGGAGTTCGACTCCGTACCGGTAGCGGCGGACGATGTGTTCGGCTCGCTCTCGCCCGACGAGGGCGTCCTGTCACCCTTCGCCTCTCTTGCTGTGCCGACCGCGCGGCTGGTGTCCGCCCAGTTCTGTCTCGGCATCGCCGAGGGACTGCTGGACGAGGTCCACGAGCACGGAAGGGCCGTGCGGTCGCCCTGGCAGCCCTTCTCGCCCCAGCCCTGGCCGGGCAGTCCCCCGCAGGATCCCTACGCGCTGACCGTGTACGGCGAGCTCGCCGTCGTCGCACGTGCCGCGTCCGCTCTCGCCGAGCAGGCGGTGGATGCCCTCCTGCGCGGCCTCGCGCGGGGCGAGGACGTCGACGACGAGGAGTGCGCGGAGATCGCCGTCCTCGCGAGCGTGGCCGAAGCCGCGGCCTCCCGGGCCGCGCAGGAGATCACTAACCGTGCCCTGGAGGTCGTCGGAGTCGAGGCCGCTTCCATGCGGCACGGCTTCGACCGCTTCTGGCGTGACGCCCGGACCCACAGCCTGCGTGAACCGGCCGCCCACAGACTGCGTGAGATCGGGGACTACTTCCTCAACGGTACGCACCCGTCCTTCATCCTTCCTGCCTGACGGCGCAGCCGGTGACGGGCGGACTCCGCAGTGATGGATAATCGCGGCATGCGGATCTCGGCGCGGGCGGACTATGCGGTGCGGGCGGCCCTGGAGCTGGCCGCGGCAGGGGACGAGGCCTCACTCAAGGCCGAGGCGATCGCCGCGGCGCAGGGGATCCCGCATAAATTCCTGGAGGGCATCCTCGGCGACCTGCGCCGGGGTGGTCTCGTGGTCAGCCGGCGGGGCGGAAAGGGCGGCTACAGGCTCGCCCGCCCGGCGGACTCGATCGCCATCGCGGACGTCATCCGTGTGGCGGACGGCCCCCTGGTGTCGGTGCGGGGGGTGCGCCCACCCGAGCTCTCCTACTGCGGCCCCGCGGAGTCGCTGCTGCCGCTGTGGATCGCCGTACGCGCCAATGTCCGCAAGATCCTTGGCGAGGTCACCCTGGCCCACGTGGCCGCGGCCAAGTTGCCCGACGAGGTCCTGAGCCTCGCGGAGGACCCCGAGGCCTGGACGAATCCCTGACCGTGTCCTCCTGAAGGCATCCTTCAGCGAGTAGCCAGCAGGCCGCGGCTGCGCAACACCCACCGCTTCAGCGGGCTGAAGATCAGCAGATCGATGGCGATGCCGACGAGCAGGATCAGGAAGATGGCCAGGAACACCTGCGGCATGCTGGAGTTGTTCCGCTCGTTCTCCAGCAACTGGCCCATACCGACGCCCAGATCGGGCGAGGATGCGATGATCTCGGCAGCCATCAGGGACCGCCATGAGAACGCCCAGCCCTGCTTCAGCCCTGCCAGGTAGCCGGGGAGCGCCCCCGGCATCACGATGTGCCAGGCCCCGCGCAGGCCGGTCGCGCCCATCGTCCGGCCGGCCCGCAGGAACAGCGGCGGGATCTGGTCGATGCCCGCGACGAGGCCGTTGGCGATGGAAGGGACCGCGCCGAGCAGGATCACGGCGTACATCATCTTGTCGTTCAGGCCCAGCCAGATCACGGCGGGCGGCACCCAGGCCACCGACGGCAGCGACTGCAGGCCGGACAGGATGGGGCCGATGGCCGCCCGGACGAAGGCCACCCGGGCGACGAGCAGGCCGAGCGGCGTACCGACGGCGAGCGCCAGCAGGAAGCCGAGCAGACCGCGGGAGACGGATGTCCAGATGTAGTCGAGCAGGGTGCCCTGGACCCGGGCATCGCTTACCTCACCCCACACATCGGAGGGCGCGGGCAGCTTGTAGTCGGGGGCGACATTCGCCCACACCAGCAGTTGCCAGACGATCAGTACCAGTGCCACAGCGGTGACAGGCGGCAGGACCTTGCGTATCAGGGTCTCGCGCAGCTGCGTGCGGCCGGACTGCACCGAGTCCAGGGCGTCGAGGCCGGCTTCCAGTCCCACCAGACCGTAAGCGTCCCGGTTCTGCTCGGCCGCTGTGGAGCCGTCCTTCTCGGTGTCGACGCCGGTGTCAGTGCTGGCCATGGCGGCGGATCTCCCCACGCAGTTCTTCGGTGATCTCGACGGACACCTCGGCGACCGCGCTGTCCTCGATGCGGCGTGGCTGCGGAATGCCGACGGTCCACTCCCGGGCGATGCGGCCCGGGCGGGAGGACAGCAGCACCACCCGCTGTGCAAGCCGTACCGTCTCGCGCACGTTGTGCGTCACGAACAGCACCGACAGTCCCGTCTCACTCCAGATGCGGGTCAGCTCGTCGTGCAGCACGTCCCGGGTGATGGCGTCCAGCGCGGCGAACGGCTCGTCCATCAGCAGCAGTCGGCTGTCCTGGGCCGGCGCCCGGGCCAGAGCGACCCGCTGGCGCATACCGCCCGACAGCTCATGCACCCGCTTGCGGTGGGCGTCCTGCAGTCGTACGAGTTCCAGCAGCCGTTCCGCCTCTGCGCGGCGCTCCGGCTTCGCGGCTCCGCTTAGCTTCAGGGCGAGTTCGATGTTCTTGCCCGCGGTCAGCCATGGGAAGAGGGCGTGTTCCTGGAACATCAGGGCGGGCCGGCCGTCCGTGGCGATCGTGCCCGTGGACGGCTGGTCCAGTGCTGCGACCAGGTTGAGCAGCGTGGACTTGCCGCAGCCGGAGGCTCCCAGGAGGGTGACGAACTCGCCCGGTGCGACGTCGAGCCTGATGTCGTCCAGTACGCGCTGCCGTCCGCCGGGCGTGCCCGGTGCGGGGAAGGACTTCGAGACGTGCTCGACACGGGCGGCGTACGTCACCGCCGTGGCGTCCTCGGCAGCCTTGGCGATCGTGGTGGCCATGGTCGTCACCTCCTGGGGACTCATCGGTTCCGGTTCCTGGTTACTCGGCGCCGAGACCGGCGTCGTCGACCTCGCTCTTGCCTTCGGCCTTGAGGACCTTGTTGAGGAGGGTGAGGTCGTAGATGCCCTTCAGGTCGGGCTTCTCCAGCAGACCGGCCTTGACCGCGTGCTCCGCCTCGGTGTTGAGGGTGGAGGCCAGCGGGTCGTCGGTGAACTGGATGAACTTCCAGGCGGGGTCGATGACGTCGGCGGGAAGCGCCTTGCCCGACAGCCTTTCCAGCGCCTTGTTGGCGGAGGCCTTCGCATCGTCCAGGTTGGCGTTGATCCACGCGTTGGTCTTCACCGAACCGCGCAGCACGGCCTCGACGACGTCCGGGTGCTCCTTGAGGAACTTCTGCGGCACGATGATGTTCGTGATCACGTGGTGGTCGTCGCCGCAGGGATCACCGATCTCTCCTGGCCGCTGTGGATGGCGGTGGCCGCCGGAATGGCGACGGGCACGCTGGTCGGGGCCGTCAACGGCTACTGGTGGTGAGGCTGCGCACCAGCGCGTTCGTCACCACGCTGGCGATGGCGACACTCCTCGGCGGGGTCGTGCAGTGGGCGACGGATGGGCAGCAGATCACTCCGTCCCGCCCCACCGGGTTGTCCGAGCTGTCCGCGCAGCGGTTCGCGGGTCTCAACCTCGTCACCTACCCTGTCGCCGTAGTGCTGCTGATCTTCTGGTGGTTGCTCGGACACACTCCGTACGGTCGTCGGCTGTACGCCGTGGGATCCAACAGCCGGGCCGCGATGCTCATCGGCATCCGCGCCGACCGGCTGGTCTTCTCCGCCTTCGCCGTGTCCGGGCTGATCGCCGGATTGACAGGCTCCCTCTACCTGGCACGAATGGGCGGCTCGGCCGCCGACGGCGGCGCCGGGATGATGTTCCCCGCCCTCGCCGCCGTGTTCCTGGGCGCGAGCGCGGTGCAGCCCGGCCGGTACAACATCGCGGGCACCGTGCTGGGCCTGCTGTTCGTCGCGGCCTGCGTATCCGGTCTGACACTGAGCGGGGTAGCCGCCTGGGTCGAGCCGGTGTTCAACGGCGCCGCACTGACGGTCGCCGTATGCATGGCAGCCCTGCTCACCCGTCGCCGTACAGGCCCTTCCGCCCTCTGAACGCGCCCCGTCCGCAGACAGGAGAATCATGTTCGACCGCTTCTACCAGCTCAACATCTGTGTGTCCGACATGGATCGGGCCATCAAGTTCTACACCGCTCTGGGCTTCGCAGTGGCCGAGGACATCCACATCGAAGGCACCGATGTCGCACCTCATCTGGGCATCACCGTGCACGAGCTCCGCGCAGCCATCCTGACCTGCCCGGGCACGGCCTCATCGATGCTCGACCTGGTCCAGCTCATCGACCCGCCGGAACTCGCCGCAGGAGGACTTCGCGGCCACCGAACCGTACTGCGCCGAGCTGGTCCGGGAAGGCTACCTGCGCGCCTTCATCCCGGCCATGCACGGCGGAGACGGCGTCAGTGTGCTCGAGCAGTTGGCCATTGTGGAAGAGTTCGCAGCGGTGGAGCCGGGCGGGACGCTGACCCTGCTCGCCACCACGCTCGGTCTCGCGCCTCTGCTCACGGTCGGCTCGGCAGAGCAGAAGGCCGCCTGTCTGCCGCCGTTCTTGCCCCGGACAGGCACCCCGCTGGCCTCCTTCGCGTTCTCCGAGCCCGGTGGCAGCGCCGACTTCGACGCCCCGGCGCCGGCTGGGGGCACCCGGACGAAGGCCACCAGGGACGGCGCGGACTGGGTGATCACGGGAACGAAGCAGTGGATCTCCAACGCGATGGGCCGGCGCGGGGACGGACCCGCTCTGCTGACGGTGACCGCGGTGGCAGGCCCTGGTGATCCCGGCACCTCCCTCGCGGTGTTCGCTCTCCCGGGCAGGCCTCAGGGACTCACGTGCACCCCCATGGCGCGCACGGTCGGCATGGCCACGCACCCGCTGCCCCAGTTGGACTTCGCGGGGGTACGGGTCCCGGCCGAGGGCCTGCTGGGCGGCGTGGGCGACGGCGCGGCCACCGTTCGGGCGGCGTTCGGCAGCGGTGCGGGGGTGGGAGCCCTTGCCGCACCCCGGACCCATCAGCTGTTGTTCTGCGGCGAGTCGGCGCATGGACCGGCCCGGATGTATCCCAAGACGCGGGCGACGGTGACTGCCTGGGTTTCTGGGCGGCCGGTTTGTCCACGGCGACCAGGACCGTGACTTGGCGTGTGTCCTCACGTCACGTGTGTGGTCCGGATCGGTGTTCGCCGCATGGGCGGGCCCTGGTACGAGGAACAGGTCCTCGTACCAGGGCCCTTGACTCCGGCGCCGGGATCCACGCGGGGCGGGTAGGGGAGGACCCCGGCGGGAGTCGTCAGGGGAAGATCACCGTGATCGGGGTGCGCAGGAGCAGGTCCACGCAGCTTCGACCGGTGCGCAGCTGGTGTTCATCGGTCACCGTGCGCCATGTTCCGGTGGCGGTGTCCCATGCCTGCACGGCGCGCCGTGGCACGGTGATCTCGACAGTCGTCGACTGGCCCGGCTCGGCCTGGACGGTGGCGAATCCGGCCAGGCGCCGCAGCGGAGTCAACGTCAACGACGACGTAGGAGATGCGGCTTCCGCCGACTCGACGTAGGTCTGTACGACCTCCCGGCCGGCGCGGGAACCCACGTTGCGGACCTGGACGCGGAGTGTGCCGAGGACATCGGACGATCCGGATCCGCAGGGGATGAACTCGGCCTGTTCGTAGTCCCATTCGGTGTATCCGAGACCATGTCCGAACCAGTAGGCGGGCTCCGTCTGCCCGCGCTGCCATGCGGCATAGCCGATGAGGAGCCCTTCCTCGTAGCGCAGCACTCCGTCGGCAGGCCGGGGATCCAGAACCGGGCAGTCCTCCGCCTTGACGGGCCAGGTGGTGGGCAGTCGGCCGCCGGGCTCGGCTGCGCCGAGGAGGATGTCGGCGAGCGCGTGGCCGGCCTCCTGGCCGGGGAACCAGGTGAGCAGGATCGCCGACACGTCGTTACGCCAGGGCATCTCCACCGGAGAGCCGGTGTTCACCACCACGATCGTCCGTGGATTGACGGCGGCCACTCGGGCGACGAGCTCGTCCTGGCGTCCGGGCAGTCTCAGATCCGTGCGGTCGAACCCTTCGCTCTCGACCTCTTCTGTGGTCGCCACCACGACGACGGCGACATCGGCGCGCGCCGCGGCGTCCACGGCCTCCCGGAGCAGGTCTTCGTCCGGCCGTGTCGGCGGCCGGTGTCCCAGTCCGAAGGACAGCGCCGGAATTCCCGCTCCCACGTCACGGCCGGTGGGAACGTAGTCCAGTGTCACATCGACCGTTCTGCCCGCCTCCAGGTGTGCGGTGAGGCGCGCTTCTGACGGCGACATGACGGCCAGGAAGGGGTCGTCGCTGTCCGGGGCGAGGTGAGCCTCGTAGAGCACGCGTCCGTCGAGGGCGAACTGAAGATGGCCGTGGCCGCTGACGGCGAAGGTGTGTTCACCGGTGCGGTCCGGGGTGAACGATCCCGTGATCCGTGCGGAACGGAGCCGGTCGGAGCTGACGCCGATGGGCATGCTCCCGAACATCTGGACCTTGCCGTCCGGCTGGGGAAGGTCGGCCATGACGGTGCCCGCGCTGTCACGGAACTGCGAGCGCAGGGTAAAGCCGTGGAGAGCGGGGGTGAGGTTGGTGCGGGGGTCGGCACCCTGGGCGTGAACGATCTCCACCTCGCGCGGCAGGGCGGCGCGAAGTCCCGCGAGGGGGGTCACGACATGGGGCGGGAAGACGGTGGCGGTGCCGCCGCCCATCACCCGTGCGTCCTGCGCCGCGTCACCGATGACCGCGACCCTGCGTCAGCCCGTCCGGGTGCCGCAGGGGGAGCACCGCATCATCGTTGACGCGGCTCCACGGGACTGCCACGGCAGTAACTCACCCCCGCAGCGCCGCCGTCCGGTACATCCGGACAGTCCGGAAGGACACGCGACTGTGACTGCCCCACTGACCGGCCTCGACCCCGGAGTCATCGACCCCGGTGCCGTCGAGGACCTCATATCCTCCGACGCCTCGCTGCGCCGTTTCCTGCACGGTCTGCCCGGCGTGGACCAGGTGGGCGTGGAGGCCCGCTCCGCGGCCCTCGCCACCCGGTCCGTCAAGACCACGGCCAAGGCCCGGGCGATCGATCTGGCCGTCCGCATGATAGACCTGACCACACTCGAAGGCGCAGACACCCCCGGCAAGGTGCGGTCCCTGTGCGCCAAAGCCCGCCGCCCGGACCCGGCCGACCCCACCACCCCGCAGGTGGCCGCGGTCTGCGTCTACCCCGACCTCGTCCCCGTCGCCGTCGAAGCACTGGACGGCAGCCCCGTGCAGGTCGCCAGCGTGGCGACCGCGTTCCCGGCCGGCCGGGCCGCGCTGCCCGTGAAACTCGCCGACACCGCGGACGCGGTGGCCGCGGGCGCACACGAGGTGGACATGGTGATCGACAGGGGAGCATTCCTCTCCGGCCGCTATCTCCACGTGTACGACGAGATCCGCGCCGTCAAGGACGTCTGCGCGGGCGCGCACCTCAAGGTCATCCTGGAGACCGGCGAGCTCGCGACGTACGACAACGTGCGCCGGGCCTCCTGGCTGGCGATGCTGGCCGGCGGCGACTTCATCAAGACGTCCACCGGCAAGGTGTCCCCGGCGGCGACGCTGCCCGTGACGCTGGTGATGCTGGAGGCGGTCCGTGACTACCGGGAGGCCACCGGACGCCAGGTCGGTGTGAAACCGGCCGGCGGCATCCGCACCACGAAGGACGCCCTGCGCCACCTCGTCCAGGTCGGCGAGACCGCCGGCGAGGACTGGCTGGATCCGCGCTGGTTCCGCCTCGGCGCGTCCAGCCTGCTCAACGACCTGCTCATGCAGCGCGCGAAGGCGGCTTCCGGCCGGTACTCCGGCCCCGACTACGTCTCCCTGGACTGAGGACGGTGACCGCCATGACAGGCAGCAGCAGTGGCAGCGGCACCAGCAGAGCCTTGGGCTACGCCCCCGCGCCCGAGTCGCGCTCGGTCGTCGACATCGCCCCCTCCTACGGACTCTTCATCGACGGCGAGTTCACCGAACCGGCCGACGGCGGCACGTTCAAGACCGTCAACCCGGCTACCGAGGAGGTCCTCTGCGAGGTCTCCGAGGCCGGTGCGGGCGACGTGGACCGTGCGGTGCGGGCCGCCCGGCGTGCCTACGAGCGGACCTGGTCCCGGCTGCCGGGATCGGAACGCGCCAAGTACCTCTTCCGCATCGCCCGGATCCTGCAGGAACGGGCCCGCGAGTTCGCGGTGCTGGAGACCCTGGACAACGGCAAGCCGATCAAGGAGTCGCGCGATGTCGACGTCCCTCTCTCGGCGGCCTGGTTCTTCTACTACGCGGGCTGGGCCGACAAGCTCCGCCATGCCACCGGCGGCCTGCCCGCACACCCGCTGGGCGTGGTCGGCCAGGTCATCCCGTGGAACTTCCCGCTGATGATGCTGGCGTGGAAGGTGGCCCCGGCACTCGCCTGCGGAAACACCGTCGTCCTCAAGCCCGCCGAGACCACCCCGCTCACCGCGCTGCTGTTCGCGGACGTCTGCCGGCAGGCCGAACTGCCGCCCGGCGTCGTCAACATCGTGACGGGCGCCGGGGAGACCGGCCGCGCCGTTGCCGGACACCCCGGGGTGGACAAGATCGCCTTCACCGGTTCCACCGAGGTCGGCAAGGCCATCGCCCGCCAGGTCGCCGGCACCGGCAAGCCGGTGACGCTCGAACTGGGCGGCAAGGCCGCCAACATCGTCTTCGACGACGCGGCCGTCGACCAGGCCGTGGAGGGCGTGGTCAGCGGCATCTTCTTCAACCAGGGCCACGTGTGCTGCGCCGGCTCCCGGCTGCTCGTGCAGGAGTCCGTGCACGAGGAGGTCCTCGCCGCGCTCCGCCGCCGCCTGACCACCCTGCGCCTCGGGGACCCGATGGACAAGAACACCGACATCGGGGCCATCAACTCGGCCGGACAGCTGGCCCGTGTCCGCGAACTCGCGGACGCCGGTGAGGCGGAAGGCGCCCAGCGCTGGTCCCCGGCCTGTGAGCTGCCCGGCCAGGGCTACTGGTTCCCGCCGACCGTGTTCACGGGCGTCAGCCAGGCGCACCGCATCGCCCGGGAGGAGATCTTCGGGCCCGTCCTGTCGGTGCTCACCTTCCGCACCGCCGAGGAGGCGGTCGAGAAGGCGAACAACACACCGTACGGGCTTTCCGCCGGCGTCTGGACCGAGAAGGGTTCACGAGCGCTGTGGACGGCCGCCCGGCTGCGGGCCGGCGTGGTGTGGACCAACACCTACAACCGCTTCGACCCGGCGTCACCGTTCGGCGGCTACAAGGAGTCGGGGTACGGGCGCGAGGGCGGCCGGCACGGACTCGACGCCTACCTCGCCCCCGACGGCCCCGACCGCCGCGGTCACCTCGGCTCCGGGACCGGCCCCGGCCCCGGAGCGGTCCTGGAGGACTTCCGATGAGCACCGAGAGACTGGCAGTGCGCAAGACGTACAAGCTCTATGTGGGCGGCGGGTTCCCGCGAAGCGAATCAGGACGCAGCTACCCGGTCACCGCGGTCTCGGGCGGCTTTCTCGCCAACGCCGCCAGGGCATCGCGCAAGGACGCCCGTGACGCGGTGGTGGCGGCGCGCAAGGCGTTCCCCGGCTGGTCCGGGGCGACGGCGTACAACCGCGGCCAGGTTCTCTACCGGGTGGCGGAACTCCTCGAAGGCCGACGTGCGCAGTTCGCCGACGAGGTGCGGGCCGCGGAAGGGCTCACGAGAAAGGACGCCGCCGCCGTCGTCGACGCTGCTGTCGACCGGCTGGTCTGGTATGCGGGCTGGGCCGACAAGATCACCCAGATCACCGGTGCCGCCAACCCCGTCGCCGGGCCGTACTTCAACCTCTCCACCTCCGAGCCCACCGGGGTGGTGTGTGCTCTGGCACCACGCGAGTCCTCACTGCTCGGCCTCATCTCCGTCGTCGCCCCTGTGGTGATCACAGGCAACACGGCGGTAGTAGCGGCGAGCGAAACCGGCCCGCTGCCGGCGGTGTCCCTGGGCGAGGTACTGGCGACCTCCGACGTCCCCGGCGGTGTCGTCAACGTCCTCACCGGCCGCACCGCCGAGATCGCCCCCGCCCTGGCCGCCCACATGGACGTCAACGGACTCGACCTCGCCGGCGCCCCCGGCGACCTGGCCCGCGAGCTGGAGACGGCGGCGACCCACAACCTCAAACGGGTCCTGCGCCCGTGCGCCGAGGACTGGGCCGCCGAACCCGGCCTCACCCGACTCACGCACTGGCTGGAGACCAAGACGGTCTGGCACCCCGTCGGGACCTGACCGATCCCGGGCGACACCGCCCGGACAACCGCAACCTCTCCCGTACGAGCGGGCACGGCCCACCGGGCCGTGTCCCTACCCCAGCCATCCCCGAAACAGCCCGTTCCCCATGAACCCCACAGCCCCAACAGGAGGACCGCGATGGCCCGGGACGGTGTTCTCGTCGTCGGCAGCATCACAGCAGACGTCACCGCATTCAGCCGCCGGCTGCCACGACGTGGCGAAACAGTGCTGGGGGACGACTTCACCCTCTTCCTCGGCGGAAAGGGAGCCAACCAGGCCGTCGCCGCCGCCAGGGCGGGCGCGCCCACCTGGATGGCCGGCTGCGTCGGAGAGGACCTGTTCCGGGGCATCGTCATGGACTCCCTGCGCGAGCACGGCGTCCACACCTCCGAGGTGCGTACGGTGCCCGGCCGCACCGGGGTGGCCCACATTCGGGTCGACGCCTCCGGTGAGAACGACATCGTCATCACTCCTCTCGCCAACGCCGCCCTCACCACCGAGATGGTCGACCTGAGCATCGCGGCCACCCGGGACCGCACCCGCGTGATGCTGCTGCAGCTGGAGGTCCCCGCCGCGGTCACGCGGCACGCCGCCGCGGCCGGCGCCGAAGCCGGACTCACCGTCGTCCTCGACCCCGCTCCCGCCCAGGAGCTGCCCGAGGACGTGTGGGCCCACGTGGACATCGTCACGCCCAACGAGAGCGAGGCCACCGCACTGACCGGTATCGAGGTCCACGGCTTCGAATCCGCCGAGCGGGCCGCCCGCTGGTTCCTGGACCGAGGCGTACGGCAGGCCCTCATCACCCTGGGCGGCGCCGGAGCGGTGTCGGTGCTCCGCGCGGCCGACGGCTCCGACGTCACCTCGCGGTTCCCCGCCTTCCCGGTCGTCCCCGTGGACACGACGGCGGCCGGCGACGCGTTCACCGGAGCGCTCGGCGCCGCGCTCGCCGCCGGACTCGGCAACGACGACGCCGTACGTCGTGGCATGGCCGCCGGCGCCCTGGCCACCACCGTCGCCGGTGCGAGCCCTTCGCTGCCGGACCGGACGGCGGTCTCGGCCCTGCTCGCCGCTCACCCCCCGCTCTCCTCGCACCCCGCCCCCGCGCACATCACGGAAGGAGCCGCCTCGTGAGGCGCAACAACGGAACCCTCAACGCCCAGTTGTCCCGGGTCATCTCCGAGACCGGCCACACGGATCAGCTCGTCGTCACCGACGCGGGCCTGCCCATCCCGCCCGGAGTGGAACGCGTCGACCTCGCCGTCCGCGAGAACCTGCCGTCCTTCCTGGACCTTCTCGACGTGGTCCTGGCCGAGGTCGCGGTCGAGGACGTGCTCCTCTCCGAGGAGATCAGCGAGGCGAGCCCCCGGATGCTCGCCGAGATCGAGAAGCGGTTCGCCGCCCAGGGGATCGGACTGCGCTTCGTACCCCACACCGTCTTCAAGCAGGCGACCGCCGGCGCACGGGCCGCCGTTCGATCCGGGGAGTTCACCCCGTACGCGAACGTGCTGCTCACCGCCGGTGTCGTGTACTGAGAATCGAGACCAGACATGCGGCTACGACTTCAGGACGTGCGCAAGTCCTTCGGTGAGAACAGCGTGTTGCGCGGGGTCACCTTCGAGGTCGGTCCGGGCGAGGTGGTGGCCCTGGCCGGGGAGAACGGCGCCGGCAAGTCCACGCTCACCCGGGTCATCTCCGGCGCGCACCGGCCCGACTCCGGGCAGGTCCTCATCGACGGCGAACCCATGACGTTCAAGGACCCCCAGGCCGCCATGGCTCGCGGCATCGAGGTGATCTACCAGGAGTTCCGGCAGAACCTGTTCCCGCACCTCACGGTCGCCGAGAACATCCACGTCCTCGACCGCGAGCGGCGCTTCGGGCGACTGCTGGTGTCCCGGAAGCGGATGGTCCGCCAGGCCCAGGCCGTCCTCGCCGGCCTGGGCATGGACATCGACGTGCGCCGGCCCGTCGGATCGCTCGGCGTCGCCGAGCAGCAGATGGTCGAGATCGCCAAGGCCACCTCGCACGACCTCGGGCTGCTCATCCTCGACGAACCCACGGCGGCGCTCGACGAGCGCGAGTCGCAGCAGCTCTTTCAGCAGATCGAGCGTCTCCGCGCCGAGGGCGTGTCCATCGTCTACATCAGCCACCGGCTGGACGAGATCTTTCAGCTCGCCGACCGCATCGTCGTCCTGCGCGACGGTCAGGTCGCCCTGAACGCGCCCACCGCCGAGACCGGCCCGGCCCAGGTCGTCGCGGCCATGGTCGGCAACGCCGTGGACGACTTCTACCCCAAGGAGCGCAACCAGCGCGACGACGTCGTGCTCAGGATCCGCGGTGCGGCCGCCTCGAACGCGTTCCACGGCATCGATCTGGACGTCCGGGCGGGCGAGGTGCTCGGCATCGGCGGCGTCGTCGGCTGCGGCCGGAGCGCACTGCTGCGCGCCCTGTTCGGCCTGGAGCGGTTCACCGCCGGGACGGTCGAGGTGGACGGACGCCCGGTGCGGCTGCGCGGCATCCCCGACGCCCTGCGCCAGAGGATCGCCTACCTCACGCCGGACCGGGGAGCGGAAGGCCTGTGCGCGGGCCTGTCGGTGGAGGCGAACATCTCCCTGGCCACCCTGCGCCGCTACACCGGCCGGGCGGACCTGGTACGCCGGGCGAAGGAGCGCAGCGCCTGCGGCGATGTCATGTCGCGGCTGCGGGTACGGGCTGCCTCGCCCGGTGTGCCGATGTCGTCCCTGTCCGGCGGCAACCAGCAGAAGGCGCTGTTCGCCAAGTGGGTTCTGACGGGCCCACGGGTCCTTCTGATGGACGAGCCCACCCGCGGGGTCGACGTCGGCGCCAAGACCGAGATCTACCGCATCATCAACCAGCTCACCGCCGACGGGGTCGCCGTCGTCCTGGTCAGTTCCGATCTTCCCGAACTCGTCGCCATGTCCGACCGGGCGATCGTCATGCGCCAGGGGCGGGTGGTGGCCGAACTCACCGGCGACCGCCTCGACGAGCAGTCCGTCCTGGAGCACGCATTGGTAGGTGCCGCATGATTCCGAACCGTTCGACCCTCGCCTCCGCAGCCCGCCAACTGCGCGCCGTGTGGATGCTGCTGCTGGTGGGTGTCATCCTCAGCATCGCCTCGCCCGTCTTCCTGACCAGCGGCAACCTGCTGAACGTGGGCCTGGCCACCGCGGTGGTGGCGCTGCTGGCCATCGGCCAGACCTATGTGATCATTCTTGCCGAGATCGATCTGTCCGTAGGCGCCACGCTCGGGTTCTCCTCCGTCGTGACCGCCCTCGTCCTGCGCGACCACGGCCTGATTCCCGCGCTGGCGGCGGGACTCGGCGTCGGCGCCGCCGTCGGCCTGGTCAACGGCTTGCTCGTGACGCGGACCAGGATGCCGTCGTTCATCGCCACGCTGGCCATGATGTCGATCCTGGCCGGGATGACGCTCCAGCTGACCTCGGGCAACCCCGTGGCGATCACCGACTACGACTTCCAGGGGATCGGCCAGGCCTACCTCGCCGGAATCCCGGTCCCGGTGTGGATCATGGTGGTCGGCTACGGACTGTTCGGCGTGCTGCTCGGCCGTACCGGTTTCGGCCGCTTCGTCTACGCGACCGGGGACAACCAGGAGGCCGCGCGGTTGTCGGGGATCAGAACGCACCGGGTGAAGATCCTCGCCTTCATGATCAGCGGTCTGCTGGCAGCCCTCGGCGGGTTCATCCTCACCGCCCGTCTGTCCACCGCCGAGCCGACCGCCGGCACCGGTCTGGAACTGGAGGCCATCGCGGCCGTCATCATCGGCGGCACCAGCCTCGCGGGCGGCCGGGGCCGGCTGATCGGCACGCTCGTCGGCGCGCTCGTCCTCGGGGTCATCGACAACGGCATGAACCTCCTCGACGTGTCCCCGTTCCTGCAGAGCGTGGTCAAGGGCCTGGTGATCCTGCTGGCCGTGTTCCTCGACCGCAACGTCGACATGCTGCGCGCCCTCGTCACCTGGCGTGGCCCCTCCGCGCCGTCGGGAACCTCCGCGACCGGCGGCGACCTCCACGCCGATCGCCCCGACCCGGTACCCGCACCGGCCCCGGAGGCGGCCCAGAAGCCCGCGGGCGTCTCCACCGTGCGTCCCACCCCCTGATGTTCCGCCGCCCGACGTCCCCCGTCGTGATGCCCCGTCCCCGAAGGAGCCGCACCATGTCCCACAACCGCACCCTCAGATCAGCCGCTGTGCTCGCGGCCGTGACCGCCCTGTCCCTGACCGGCTGCAGCCGCGGCGCCCAGAACACCGCGACCGACACGTCCGCAGGCAAGGCGAGCGGCAAGAAGACCGCCACCCTGATCATGAGCACCCTGAACAACCCCTTCTTCGTCAGCGTCAAGAACGGCGCCGAGGCCGAGGCGAAGAAGTCCGGCGTGCAGCTCAGCGTGCAGAACGCCAACAACTCCGACTCCGTCGCGCTCAACCTGGCGACGACCGCCATCTCCAAGCAGGTCGGAGCCCTGATCATCGACCCGGTCAGCAGCCAGTCCGCCACCTCGTCGGTCAGCCAGGCCAACAACGCGAACACCCCGGTCCTGGCCTTCGACCGCAAGCCGGAGAGCGGCAAGCTGGCGTCCTTCATCGGCTACGACGCGATCCAGGCCGGCCGCAACGCCGCGGACGCCCTGGCCAAGTCGCTGAACGAGAAGGGCACGATCGTCGAGATCCAGGGGCTCCTGGGCACGAACGTCGCGCAGGACCGCAGCAAGGGCTTCGAGGAGCAGATCGCCAAGTATCCGAAGATCAAGACGGTCGCCAAGCAGGCTGCCGACTTCGACCGGGCCAAGGCGCTCGACGTCATGACCAACGTGCTGCAGGCCCACCCGGACATCGACGGCGTCTACGCCGCCAACGACGAGATGGCGATGGGCGCTCTCGCGGCGCTGAAGTCCCGCAAGCTGGCCGGGAAGGTCCAACTCGTCGGCAACGACGGCATTTCCGACGCGCTGGAGGCCGTCGCCGCCGGCACCATGTACGCCACCAACGCCGAGTCGCCCTACGCCCTCGGCCAGAAGGTCATCACCCTCACGGGCAACGTTCTCGACGGGAAGACGGTGCCCGAGGAGGAGACTCTGCAAGGCCAACTCGTCACCAAGGAAAACGTCAAGAAGTACGCGGACTACCTGGTCGGCATCGGAGACTCCGCCGACGTGCCGGCGTCGCTTCGCCGGTGAGCCGGTCCTGATCCGCCTCGTCACCGAGTGGGCCGTTTCGTTCCGTACGGCGGCCCGGGCGGTGACGGGGCGTCGGCTCGTGCCCTGCCCGGTCGAGCCGGACAACTTCGTGGTGGAGGCCGTCGGGCTCCGGCGCCGGGGCCCCCTGGGGCTGCCTGGCCGTCCCGCCGTGACTCCTAGCCGTTGTGCCGCGGCGCTGGGTTTCACGACGCGCTCAGCGCGACGCGGCGACCCGGACGTAACCGAATGGCCTTCGGTAAATCTCTTCCTGTCGGTGCGGGCGAGACTTACATTAGCTGAAACCGAACACCTTTCAGTTAGGTGGTCGGATGAGAGGAGGGCCGTCACTTCCATGCATGCCGACGTCGTCTTCAACGGTGGGGCCGTCCGGACAGGGGCCGTGCGGGCCTCCGTTCACGACGCGCTCGCCGTCGTCGGCGGCCGGATCAGCGCCCCGGGGGCGGCTGTGCCGGCCGCTCGCGGTCCTCTCACCGGCGTCGTCGACCGGCCGGTGGTGCGCTGCTCCCGGCGTTCGGCGACGGCCGTGTCCATCCGGTGATGGGCGGACCGGAGCTGCACGGGGTCCGGGTCCGGAACCTCCGAAGCGCCGAGCGCGTCGTCGAGGCCGTGTGGCAGCACAGATCGCTGCCATGGCGGCATCCGGCGCCCGGATCTCCTTCGTCAGCGACCGGCCGGCCACCGCCCGCGAGCCCTTGCGGGGCATCGCCACCGCGGTGACCGCCGGACACCCGACGGGACACCCGAGGGTGGCTGGCTCCCCGGGGAGCGGATCGACGTCGGGACCGCTCTGACCGCCTGCTCCGCGGGATGCGCCCATCAGGCGTTCGAGGAGGAGTCGTCGCCTCCGACCGGGCCCGCATGTCCGGGACGCCCTCCACGTCCGCCGCACGAGGCGCGCACGACCGACCCCGTCTCAGTCGCGCACGGCCACATCCGTGCGCCTCAACACACTTCCCGGCAACTCGACCTCTGGTGGTAATCGATGAAGCGTTTTCAGAACCGGGTGGCCATCGTCACGGGGGCCGGCGCCGCCGACGGGATCGGCGCCGCGGTGGCCCGGGCACTCGTCGAGGAAGGCGCCCGTGTCGTCCTGGGCGCGACCTCCGAGCGGGTGCATCGGCGTGCGGCCGAACTGGGCCCCGCCGCCGTCGGCGTGGTCGCCGACCTCACCGTCGACGGGGCCGCGGACGCCCTGGTCCGGGCCGCTCTCGAACGCTGGGGCCGGGTCGACGTGCTGGTGAACAACGCCGGCATGACATCGGTCGCGTCGGGGTGGGACGCCGACGACGACGTCGCCCAGCTGTCCCTGACCGGCTGGGACGAAGCCCTGGCCCGTAACCTGACCACCGCCTTCCTGATGTGCCGGGCCGTGATACCGACCATGACGGCGGCCGGATACGGACGCGTCGTGTCGATCGGCTCCACCACCGGCACGGTCAACGCCATGCCCGGGCAGGCCACGTACACGGCCGCGAAGGCCGGGCTGGTCGGACTGTGCCGAGCACTCGCCCTCGAGGTCGTCGGGGACGGCGTCACCGTGAACGTCGTGGCCCCCGGCTACGTCGCGACCGGCTCCCAGCTGGAGTTCGAGGCGGCGGCGGCAGCGGCGGGGCCCTTCGGGCGCAGCGGCACCCCGGACGAGATCGCGGCGTGTGTGCTGTTCCTGGCGCACGAGTCGGCGTCGTTCGTCACCGGATCCGTGCTGGTGGCCGACGGCGGGCACGGTCTGCCCGAAACCTGGCCGCGCCCCTGACCGCGGCCGGCTCCACCCGGTCGCGGCCGCTCGGTGCCGGCCGGGAGGGCCGGGACGGAGTGGCCGGCGATCCGGGCGGAACGCCTGCTGTACGGCGTCGTCGGTGTTGGGGAGGGAGGTGCCGCCACCCGTCGCGGCCGGGCCGGGGCGTACCGGACAGCCGGGATCTGATGTCGTTCCTCCCGCGGTTTGCCATGACCACGAGAGCTGTTTAGCTTGATGTATGTCCAGCCGGTACGCCGTCTCACTGGAATCGGCGGCGGAGGAACCCGCTGCGGATCTGGTGGGCGGCAAGTGCGCCGGTCTGCTGGCGCTCGTCGGCGCCGGACAGCCGGTGCCGCGAGCGTTCGCGGTGACGGTGGACGCCTTCCGGGCCCTGTTCACCGATCCCGCACTGCGCGAGTCTGTCGGTGCCGCCCTCGCCGGCCTGGACCCCGCGGATCTCGCGAGGACCGAGACCGTCAGCTCCGAGATCCGCCGCCTCGTGTCCGGGCATCCGGTGCCGTCGGAGATCGAGGAGGACATCAGCGCCGCCTACCGGGCCCTCTGTGCGGCGCTCGGGCGGCCGGACGCGCCCGTGGCCGTCCGCTCCAGCGCCACGTCGGAGGACCTGGCGCAGACCAGCTTCGCCGGGCAGTACGACACCTGTCTGTGGATCCAGGGCGCCGAGGCCGTCCTGGACGCCGTACGGCACTGCTGGTCGAGTCTGTGGACCACGCGCGCCCTCACCTACCGGGCCGCTCACGGCGTGTCCGACGAGGAGCTGGGCATGGCGGTGTGCGTGCAGGAGATGGTGGACGCGCGCACGGCGGGCGTCGCCATGACGCTGAATCCGGTCAACGGCGACCGGTCGAAGATCGTCATAGAGGCCGGGTGGGGACTGGGTGAACCCGTCCTCTCCGGCGAGGTGACGCCGGATCACTACCTCGTCGACAAGGTGCTGCTCGTCCCCGTCCGGACCGTGGTGGGAGCCAAGTTCCACGAGATGGTGCCTGCTCCGGGCGGTCAGGGGCTGCTCCGCCGCCCCGTCGACGACGCACGCCGCGCCACTCCCTGCCTGTCCACGGAAGAGGTCGTGGAGATCGCCCGTGTCGCCAAGCAGGCCGAGCGGAGCTGCGGGGCGCCGCAGGAGATCGAGTGGGCGCTCGCCCGCGGCCTCCCCGCGTCGAGTGGCCTCCGGCTGCTCCAGAGCCGCGCCGAGACGGTCTGGAGCCGCAGGTCGGGACCGGCCGCCGAGGTCACCGCGGCATCGGGCGCCGCCGGAATAGCCAAGGCCCTGACGGGCATGTGAGCACCGACGAGGAAGGGACCGCACCCATGGCGATCACCTCCCACGGCGAGTTCCCCAGCCCCTTCGAACTGCCGGAGCCACCGGGCGCCGAGGGATGGCAGCGCCTGTACCCGTATCACCTGCTGTTCCAGCCGGAGCGGCGGGAGGAGGACGAGTCCGCGTTCTGGTTCTGCGACAGCCAGCACTGGCCCGATGTCATCAAGCCGTTCGAGACGATCGGCGTGGACTTCGCGGTGAAGTGCCTCGGCGAGTACAACACCAGGTACTTCCTGGTGCCGACCTCGTACGGGCTCGAACGACGCATTCACCACGGCTACTGCTACCTGAGCCCGGTTCCGGTGCCCGCCGACCGTGTCGCAGAGCGCGTACCGGAGTTCGAAAGGCGTGCCGGTCACTATTTCGGGCACTGGGAGCACCTGCTGGCCCACTGGAAGCGCAAGGTGCTGGACACGGTACGGGAACTGGAAGCCGTCAGGTTCGACCCCCTGCCGCAGACCCGGTCCGTCGAGGACATCGAGGCCGGCGCCGGCCCCGACGCCAGTGACGCACTGCTGACCGGGTACGACCGCCTCATCGCGCTCTGCCATCGCGCCTGGCAGCACCACTTCGAGTTCCTCAACCTCGGCTACGCCGCCTACCTGGACTTCTTCCTGGCATGCAGGCGCTGGTTCCCCGACATCCCCGACCTGGGGGTCGCCAGAGTGGTCCAGGGCGTCGACATGGAACTGTTCCGACCCGACGAGGAGTTGAAGCGGCTGGCCAAGCTCGCCCTCGAACTGGGCGTCGAGAGCCGGCTGACGCCTGCCGACCCCGGCGTGCACACCCTCGAGGCCCTGGCCGCCTCGGGCCGGCCGGGCAGGGACTGGCTCGACGCCTGGGACGCCGCACGCGACCCGTGGTTCAACTTCACGTCGGGAAACGGCTTCTACGCCAGTGACGTCTACTGGCGGGACGACCCCTCGCTTCCCCTGGGATACATCCGCGACTACGTGCTGCGGTTGCTCCGAGGCGAGACGATCGACCGGGACCTGCCCGGCCTGGTCGCCGACCGGGAGCGGATCACCGGCGAGTACAGGGCCCTCCTCGATCCCGCGGAACGGCCGGCCTTCGACGCCAAGCTGCGCGTCGCGCGGCAGGCCTACCCCTACGTGGAGAACCACAACTTCTACATCGAGCACTGGACCATGGGCGTCTTCTGGCGCAAGGCGAGAGAACTGTCCCGGCTGCTGCGGACTGCCGGTTTCTGGCCCGCCGACGGAGACATGTTCCACCTCACCCGTGACGAGGTCCGGGAGGCGCTGTTCGACCACGTCAACGCCTGGGCCTCCGGTGGCCGGCCCATGGGCTGCGACTACTGGCCGCCCGAGGTCGAGCGGCGCCGCCGGATCATGGCAGCTCTCGCCCGGCGGCGCCCCGAACCCGCACTCGGGGTGCCCCCGCCCTCGATCACCGAGCCGTTCACCATCATGCTGTGGGGGATCGACGAGGAGCGCATCCGCTCATGGCTGGACGGGTACTCGGCCCACGGCGCGCTGACCGGCGTACCGGCGTCACCGGGTACGGCCGAGGGCCCGGCCCGCGTCGTCCATGGTGCGCAGGACCTGTCCCTCGTCCAGGAGGGCGAGATCCTCGTCGCGTCGGTCACCGCGCCGAGCTGGGCTCCGGTGTTCGGCAAGGTGCGGGCGGCGGTCACCGACATCGGAGGGGTGATGTCGCATGCCGCCATCGTGTGCCGCGAGTACTCGCTGCCCGCTGTCACCGGCACCGGAGGTGCGTCCACCGTCATCGCGACCGGCCGACGGATCCGTGTGGACGGAACGGCCGGCACCGTCACCGTCCTGGACTGACATCCGCACAGGGCCGTCGGTCCGCCCGCGCGCCAGGAGGCCGTCATGCCCCACGATCCCGCGGCCGGCGGGCCGCCCCCTCCCCTCGGGCTCCCCACCGACTGCCGGCCGCAGCACACGGTCCGCCTGTCCGGCATCCTCGAGGACGTCTGGGAACGGGCCCTGCCGCATCTCGACGTACGCAGCAACGACGTGCACTCCCTGTACACCTTCGGTCTGGCCTCGGCGTTGCTCGACCACGTACCCGAGGCCCGGCCCGGTGTCGTGCTGCCGGCGGCCCTCCTGCACGACACCGGCTGGAAGGCGGTGGCCCTGGACCGGATCCTCGAGGCGGTCGCCGATCCGGCGTCGAACCGGGAGACGGTGCGCACCCACGAGGAGGAGGGGGCGCGCATCGCCGCGCGCATCCTGGCCGACCTCGGATACCCGCCTGAGCTGACGGCCGAGATCGCGGCCATCGTCGACGGCCACGACACCCGCGACCGCTCGCTCGGCCCGGACGACGCCGTGGTCAGGGACGCGGACAAGCTGTGGCGGCTCACCCCGCACGGGCTGCGCACGATCGCCTCGTGGTTCGGGCTCGACGCCACGCAGGCCCTGCGACTGGCCTCGGAACGGGTCGGCGGTCATCTGTTCACCCCGGCGGCACACGCCATGGCCGACGCGCTCGAGGCCGTGGCCGCGATCGACGTCAGCCCGCAGCGGCTCATCCTGGACCCTCCGGCGTCAGGTTGATTGTGCGGCGGATCGGGACGACGCTTGGATCCATGATGACCTTCGCCCAGTCCCCGAGCGAGGGCGGCGCCGACCCGGCGGGCCGGCCGGCGGGGCTGGTTGTCACCGATGCGCGGGGAGTGGTCCTGGCCTGGAGCCGCGGCGCGCAACACCTTCTGGGGTACACCCCCGCCCATGCCGTCGGCCGGTCGCTGAAGGATCTGGTGGGCCTGCCGCCCCCGGCCGTCGTCGGCCCGGGCGCCCGCGAGGAGATCCATCGGGTGCTCCCGGTCCGTCGCCGGGACGGTCGGCTGCTGACCCTGCCGGTGTCCAGCTATCCCCTGGCGTCCGACCGGGCTCCGCAGGGCTGGGTACTGGTGCTCGGGCCGTCCCCCGGCCCCCTCGGGGGCGAAGGACGGGAGGCGCTCGTGGACTGGCTGCTGAACCGCTCAGGGACGGCCCTCACGGTGTACGACGCCGAACTGCGCTGCGTCTGCCAGAGCGCCGCGATGCGCAGGATCACCGGCGTGCCGGACGACCTGCGCCGAGGGCGGGGCCTCGCGCAGGTCGTCCACGGCGCGGGCGTCGCCGACTGGGAGCGGCGGATGCGGCGTGTCCTGGAGACCGGCGAGGAACAGGTCGCCTTCGACTTCCACGCCAAGCCGCCCACGGTGTCGCGCACTCACGTGTACACGGTGGCCACCGCTCCGCTCCGGGACACCCTGGGACGCACGTTCGGCGTGTGCACCACGGTCGACGACGTCACCGAGGAACGGCTGACCAGGGAACGCCTCTCGCTGCTGAACGAGGCAGGCGCCCGCATCGGCAGCACACTGGATCTGGTCCGCACCGCCCAGGAGCTGACGGAGGTGGCCGTGCCGCAGTTCGCCGATTTCGCCCGCGTGGACCTGCTGGAGGGGCTGCTCAGGGGAGACGAGCCCGCCCCGGGACCCATCTCGGGCGCGGTGCGGCTGCGCCGGATCGCCGAGAGGGTCTGGTTCGAGGGCTCCTCGGAGGAGGTCGCCGTCGCGAGCGACGCCGACGTCTACCTGGCCAGTTCCCCGGCGGCCCTGTGCCTGGCCTCCGGCAGTTCGGCGCTGTACCGCACCTCGGACCCGGCGGTCAGCAACTGGATCGCGGCCAGCGCCGCCCGCCAGGCCAAGGTCCGCAGATACGGCACGCACTCCTGGATCCTCGTGCCGGTCAGAGCGCGCGGGACGACTCTGGGGGTGGTGATGCTCACCCGCGCCCGGGACACCCCGGACTCCTTCGAGCCGGAGGATCTCGCGCTGGCCGAGGAGCTCGTGTCCCGCGCCGCCGTGTGTCTGGACAACGCGGTGCGCTTCACCCGTGAGCGGACCGCCGCGCTGGCTCTGCAACGCAGCCTGCTGCCGCAGGGGCTGCTCCAGCCTGCGGCGGCGGCGATCGCCTCCCGTTACCTCCCGGCGAGCAACCGCACAGGTGTGGGCGGCGACTGGTTCGACGTGATCGAGCTCTCGGGGGCCCGGGTGGGCCTGGTGGTAGGCGACGTGGTGGGTCACGGCATCCACGCCGCCGCGGCCATGGGCCGGCTGCGCACGGCCGTGCGCGCCCTCGCCGACGTCGACCCCACTCCGGAAGAGCTGCTCACGCGCCTGGACGACCTGGTCATCCGGCTCTCGGCGGAATCCGCCGGCGCGATCTCCGCCGACCCGGCCCATGACAGCGACGCCGAGTCCGGGGCCGGGATCGAAGCCACCTGCCTCTACGCCGTCTACGACCCGGTGTCAGGGCGCTGCTCCATGGCCCGGGCCGGCCATCCCGCGCCCGTCCTCGTCGGCCCCGACGGCGCCGCGTCCTTCCTCGACCTGCCCGCCGGGCCGCCCCTCGGCCTCGGAGGCCTGCCGTTCGAGTCGGCGGAGCTGGAACTGCCGGAGGGCAGTGTGCTCGCCCTCTACACCGACGGCCTGGTGGAATCGCGGCAGCACGGCATCGGCCAGGGTCTGGACAACCTCCGCCGGACACTGGCCACTCCCGCCGTCTCGCTGGAGACCCTGTGCGACCGCGTGGTGGAGACGCTCCTGCCCGTGCGCCCCTCCGACGACGCCGCCCTGCTCCTCATGCGTCCGCGTCCCCTGGGCCCCGACCAGGTCGCCGTGTGGAACATCTCCCCGGACCCCGCCGCGGTGGCCAGGGCACGCGCGCAGTCCCTCAGCCAGCTCGGCTCCTGGGGGCTCGAGGGCGTCTCCTTCGTGACCGAGCTGGTGGTGAGCGAGCTGGTCACCAACGCCATTCGCTACGGGGACGCGCCCATCCAACTGCGCCTGATCATCCCGCAGCCCTCCGGATCCCCGGCAAGCGCCTCCACTCGCACGCTGATCTGCGAGGTGTCGGACAGCACCAGTACCGCCCCCCACCTGAGGCGGGCGCGCGCCTTCGACGAGGGAGGCCGCGGTCTGCTGCTGGTCGCCCAGCTCACCGACCGCTGGGGAACCCGTCAGACGACGACCGGGAAGACCATCTGGTGCGAGCAGATCCTCGGGGCCGACACGCTCTCCCCGCGATGACGGCGCCGCGGTCGCCTCCTTCCGGACAGATCAGGGCTGCTGGATGCCGAGGTGCCGCAGCGCGGAGCGGGCCGCCCCGGCGCCGCACATGCCGTGTGCTCCGGGGCCCGGTGGGGCGGCGGCCGAGCACAGGAACACGCCGGGCAGGCCGGTGGAGTACGGGTCGCGTGCGGGCCTGGCGCCGAGCACGAGCCGAGGGACGGTCTCCGCGCCGGTGAGGATGTCACCGCCGGAGAAGTTGGGGTTGGCGGCCGCGAAGTCGGCGGGACGGGTGGTGTGCAGGCCGACGATGCGTTCGCGGGTGCCGGGGGCGAATCTCTCCAGCTGGTCCAGGACCGCTCCGGTGGCGTCGCCGTCGTAGCCGTGGGGGACATGGGCGTAGGCCCAGACGGGGTGTACGTCGCCGACCGACCGCGACGGATCGGCCAGGTACTGCTGGCCCACGAGGACGAACGGGCGCTCCGGCATCCGCCCGGCGGCCACCTCCCTCTCGGAGTGCGCGACCTCCTCCAGCGGACCGCCGAGGTGCACGGTTCCGGCGCTGCGCGCATGGACGTTGCTCCACGGCACGCCGCCCTCGACGGCCAGATCGATCTTGAACGCGCCGGGGCCACGGCGGAACCGCCCGTAGGCGGCGCGCACGCGGGCAGGGAGACGGTCGCCGTAGATGCGGGCGACCTGCCCTGGGTCGAGATCGAGGAGGGTCACGTCGCAAGGGGGGATCTGGGAGGCCTGCGTGACGCGCACCCCGGTCTCGACCTTGCCGCCGTGTTCGCGCAGCACCCGCTCCATGCCGAGCGTGATGCTGCGCGAGCCTCCCTCGGCGACGGCCCACCCGGCGGCGTGGCCGGCGGTGAGGATCCCGAGGCCCACCGCGGAGCTGAACGGCCGGGACAGCGGCCGGAAGGCGTGTGCCGCGACTCCGGCCCACAGGGCCCGGGCCCGGGGGGTCCGGAAGACACGGGCCAGGGCGGTGGCGGGCAGGAGCGTCGGCAGGCCGAACCGCGCGAGCGACAGCGGGTGTGCCGGGACCTTCAACAGCGGTCCCATCACGTCCTCGGCGAGAGCGTCCCAGCGACGCACCGACGGTTCGAGGAGGGCGAGGTAGCGGTCGTGGTCGGGGCCGAGCAGGCGGGCGGTCCCGGCCACGGAGCGCAGGAGCACCCCGGCCGATCCGTCGTCCAGCGGATGCGCGCAGTCGATCTGCGGCAGCCGCCACCGCAGCCCGTGCCGTTCGAGGTCCAGCGACCGCAGTGCCGGTGACGTGACCGCCATGGGGTGGACGGCCGAACAGTGGTCGTGCACCAGTCCGGGCAGGAGTGCCTCGTGGCTGCGGGTGCCGCCGCCGGCCTCGTCAGCGGCTTCCAGGACGGTGACCTCCACTCCGGACCTGGCGAGCAGGGCCGCGGCCGCCAGCCCGTTGGGCCCGCCGCCGACGACGACGGCCGACGTCATGACGCCGGATCCGCGGAGAGCTCGCCCGTGCCGGACGCCCTCGGCACCGGGTGAGGGGGGCCGCCGGGCGTCGGGCGCAACGGTCCGAAGGACTCCACGTCGTAGACGGGGTAGTGCGGGCCGTCGGTGGGCCAGGGCTGGCGGTCCAGCATGTCGCGGACCTTCACCTGTCCCTTCTCGAGCAGACCGAGGGCGGCGTCGTGGACTTCGTAGGCCTGGGTCCGGCGGTGGATCGGCTGGCCCTCGAGGACGATCACCCTCACCTCGCCGGGCGCGAAACCGCATCTGGCCTGCACGGCGCGGAGCAACTGGGCGCCGTGGAAGTGGCCCTCGCCGAAGTTCCAGCCGATCGCGAAGCCGGCGATGAGCTCCCCGTCCACCGTGACGGTGTCGCTCTGGCCGTCGGTGACGCGGTCGACGAGTCCGTTGTGGGCGCGGCCGTGGGAGTGCATGGACCTCCAGGCCGGCGACTTCTGGCCCATGAACATGGCGGTGTCGGCGTCGTAGAGGCGCTCCAGCTGGCGGTCGGGAAGCCGGCAGGCCGTGGTGAGCCCCGCCTCCAGGCGGTCGCGAGCATCGCCGGTGAAGATCCAGGTGCTGGTGGCCCAGTTGCCGGCGTAGTAGCGCATGGCCGGCAGGAACGACACCAGGTCGGGCCGCAGGTTGCCGAGCACGGGCACGAACAGCAGGCTCGGCAGGAGCACCACGAGCAGCCACGGAGAGTGCAACTGCCACACCGTGACGTCGGTGTGGGCGCCGAAGAGGAAGAACAACGAGAAGACGAAGAAGAGGTTCCACTCCAGCGGCACTCCCATCGGCACGGTGGACAGGATGTTCAGGTGGAAGACCACCATGTAGATCAGGGCCGCCCAGGTCCAGAAGCCGCCGTCGGAGAAGAAGACCAGACCGAGCGGGACGAGGTACTCGGTCGCCGTGCCGATGTGGGCCAGCAGGAACGGCACGCGTGAGGGGCGCAGGTCGCCGGGCGGGTCGCGGTACAGGAGCCGCTTGGCACGACGGGAGCGCAGGACGGGCGAGTTGCTCATCATCGTCGCCACCACGTAGGGGAAGTGGTGGTTGAGTTTGGAGGTCGCCGCCCCCCACCAGATCGCCAGCATCACGAGCTTGAAGCCGATGAACATGTCGCCGTAGGGGAAGAAGAAGACCAGCAGTGACAGCCCGTACTGCTCGCCGCGGGCGGCCAGGAAGACGGTCTTGTCACGCAGCCCCAGCGCGGCCAGGCAGGCGATGAGCGGGATCGCCGCCGAGGGGTCGAGAAGACCGACGTGACCGAAGCCGTCGACGGTGGTGCCGTCACCGGGCCGGCTGATCAGCCACCCGGCCGAGACGAGCACGCCGGCGTACAGCAGGACGTCGGCTCCGGTACGGCGGTCGCCGCGCGTCAGCGGCACTGCGGCCGGCCACGGAGGGAGCCGGACGGTGCCCGGCCGCAGCCAGTACAGGACCGAGCCGATCGGCGGGTTGAAGCGTGCGGTCAGCGGGCCCGAGCCGCAGCCCAGGCCGGTCACCTCCCACAGGAGCGTGAAGACCACGAGCTTCTGGTAGACGACCGGCTCGGACCACCAGGCGGAGAAGTCGGCGAGCGATCCGATGCCGGGCGTCAGCGAGATCACGTACGCCCCGCCCGCCGCGTACAGCAGGCACTTTGCGACGTAGAGAAGGTAGACGGAGGACGGGCTGCCGAAGCCGTGCTCGACCCAGTGACGGGTGAGCACCTTCAGCCGTTCGCCGCGAGGCATGCTCCGGAAGGCGCCGGCGTCCACGCTCGGCAGGTCGGGTTCGATGAATCCCACGAGAACCTCACACGTTGTGTCGAAGGGCTGGGCGGCTCAGCCGGCGCGTTCGCAGAGGCGGCGGCGCAGCGCGGGCTTGTCGATCTTGCCGACGGCGTTCTTGGGCACCTCAGGGACGATCAGGACCTCGTCCGGGATCTTGTAGAGGGCCAGCCGGGCGGTGAGGAACTCACGGATGTCGGAGGCGGACGGCCTGTCGGAGCCGTGGACCGAGAGGAAGGCGATCGGGACCTCGCCCATCACCTCGTCGGGACGGCCCACCACGGCGGCTTCCAGCACGGCGGGGTGGTCGTGCAGGACGGTTTCGATCTCCTTGGGGTAGATGTTCTCGCCACCCCGGATGATCATGTCCTTCATCCGGTCGACGAGGACCAGGTAGCCGTCCTCGTCGAGCCGGCCGACATCGCCGGTGTGCAGCCAGCCGTCCCGGACGGCCCGAGCGGTCTCCTCCGGTCGTCCCAGGTAACCGCGCATGACCGTGGGGCCGGAGATGACGACTTCGCCGATGCCGCCGTCGGGGACCGGCCGGCCGTCCCTGTCCATGATCGCGACGCGCTGGTGGGGCAGGGGGAGTCCGACCGTGCCGGGCCTGCGCACGCCGTCGACCGGGTTGCTGGTCGAGGCGCAGGTCGCCTCCGAAAGGCCGTAGCCCTCGATGAGCCTCACCCCGTAGCGCTGCTCCACCGCCTGGATGAGCTGCGGAGGCATCGGCGCGGCGCCGCAGACGACGAAGCGCAGTGACGACGTGTCGGGCCGCACCTCGGGCGGCAGGTTCGCCAGCATCGCGTAGATGGCCGGCACCCCGGAGAAGTAGGTGGGGCGGGCCGTCTCCACCGCCGCGAAGAAGTCCCTGACGCTGAAACGCCCGACGACGGTGGCCCTGCCCCCGGCGCGCAGCGGCGACAGAACGCTGACGACGATGCCGTTGACGTGGAACAGCGGCAGGATCAGCATGCTGTGGTCGTCGGAGGTCAGCCGCATCGACTCGACCATGGCCGCCGTCATGGCGTCGATGTTGCCGTGGGTGAGTTCGACTCCCTTGGGACGGCCCGTGGTGCCGCTGGTGTAGATGACCAGGGCGAGGTCGTCCAGGCCGGCGTCCGGGTCCGGGAGGGGCTCCGGCAGGTCGACGTCGGGAGCCTGCCCGGCGAGGTCGTCGAGGGTGAGCACGGCCGCGGAGCCGGGCAGCTCGCCGGGCGCGATCGTCGCCTCGACGACGACGAGTCTCGCCCCCGAGTCCGTGAGCTGGTGGCTTGTCTCCCGGGCCGTCAGCGCCGGGTTGACCGGGGTGAGCGCTGCCCCCACGCGCCAGGCGGCGAACATCGCGACCACGAGCTCGGCACGGTTGGGAAGTCTGACGGCGACCACGTCTCCCCGGCCCACGCCCCGGCCCGCGAAGTGACGGGCGTAGTCGTCGATCAGGTCGTCGAAGGCGGCGTTCGAGAGGAGGCCGTTGGCATCGTCCCCGACGGCCGGGGCATCCGGGTCTTGTTCGCGGCGCACGGCAGGCAGGCGGCTCAGGTTCATGAGGCTTTTTCCCTTGAGGGTGGTCTGATCAGCGAAGCTCAGGTGAAGCCTGAACCGTCTGCGGGACGACGGCCATGGGTGCGGGGCACGAGACGGCGACGCCTTTTCATGCTGTGCGCATGAACGCGGTACGGGGACCGCGTCCTAGCCTGTGAGGCATGCACGGAGAACAGGCGCTGGTCGCCCGGGTCGCCGACCGCCTCTGGGAAGCGCGCGACAGCCTCATCGCGAACCTGATGCGGCTGACGCGCGACCAGATCAGCGTGCTCCAGCACGACGCGGCCGCGCGGTCCCTGCTCGAAGCCAGCATCACCGAGAACGTCGTGGCCGGACTGAACTTCCTGCGCCAGGGCATCGACGCCGCGTACGTGGAGGCCCCGACGGCGGCGCTGACCTACGCGCGAATCCTGGCCCAGCGCGATGTCTCCCTCTCGGCGCTCCTGCGGGCATACCGCATGGGCTACTCCCAGGCCCTTGAGCTCGCCTTCAGCGTCCTGGACGACATCCCCGCCGAGACGCGGGTCCCGACGGTCGTCGCGGTGGTCCAGCGGACGGCGGAGTTCGTCGACCAGGTCACCGAGCAGGTGGGCCGCGCCTATGAACTCGAACGCGACCGCTGGGTGGCCAGCCGGAGCGGGGTCCGTCAGCAATGGGTCAACGAACTGCTCGGCGACGGCCCGGCCGACCGCGGCGCCGCCGAACGGGCGCTGCGCTATCCGCTGGACGCGGTCCATCTCGCCTGTGTGCTGTGGCCGGCCGGAAGAATGACGCCGTTCGACCTGGTGCCGGCCGTCGAGGAGGCCCGTGCGCACCTGGTCTCCGTGCTCCGCGCCCGTTCGTCCCTCGTCGTGCCGACGGACGAGCGGGAGGCGCGGTTGTGGTTCGCGCTGCCGGAGGGGGACCCGGTCGCGCTCGATGCCCTGGCGCCTCCGCCGAGAACGCCTCTCCACGCGGCCGTCGGACGGCCCGGGGCCGATCTGGCCGGCTTTCGCGCCTCGGCACGCCAGGCCGCGCGAGTCAAGGAGATCGCCGTCATGCGTCTCGGCCCGACCGAGGCGAACGGAGCCGGGGGCCACCGCCCCGTGGGACCGAGGTGGGTGCGCTACGACGACCTCGCACCCGTCGCGCTCATGGCCGGTGACGTGGACGCCGCCCGGGAATTCGCGGTCACGACGCTGGGCCGCCTCGCGGAAGGCGGCGCACGCAAACGCCATGCTGCGCGAAACCCTCCGGACGTTCCTCACCCACCACCGCAGCCACGCGGCCACGGCAGAGGCGATGAACCTGCACCGGAACTCGATCCAGTACCGGGTGCAGCAGGCGACGGCGCTGCTGCCGGGAGGGGGCCGCAGCCTGGAGGACGACTTCAACGTCCGCGCGGCGCTCCTGGCCGTGCACTGGCTCGGAGGCCCGGCGCCGGCCTGACCGCGGTTAGTCGGCGGCGAACAGGCGGTAGGAGGCTCGTCCGCATGCCTCGACGAAAGCGATGTCCGAAAACCGCCAGCCCGCTCGCGGCCGGTCGGGTGAGAATCCGCTCATGATCGGTGAAACGCAGGGAATCCGCATCCGGCATCGCGGGCATGAACCGCAGGTCCATCCCACCGCCTACGTCGCCCCGACGGCCACGCTGGTCGGTGATGTCCGCGTGGGGCCGAGGGCGCGGGTGATGTACGGTGCGGTGCTCGATGCCGAGGGGTCTCGGATCGAGGTCGGGGAAGCGGCGGTGATCTGCGAGAACGCGGTGCTGCGCGGGTCCGCGGTCGCCGGCGATCAGCCGGTGCTCGTCGGCGACCACGTCTTCGTGGGGCCGCATGCCACGCTGCTGGGCTGCGAGGTCGGCAGGTGCGTCTATGTGGCGACCACGGCGACGGTTCTGCAGTGCGCACGGTTGGGGGCGGGCTCGGTCGTCGCCGTCGGCGCGCTCGTCCACGCGCGCACCGTTCTGCCGGACGAGTACTTCGTGCCGCCGCACACCGTGGCGCTCGACGCGCCGGTGCGGTTGCTGGCCCCCGGTGATCCTGGCCTGGCCGAGGCCGTCGGCCGGGTGGGCTTCGCGCAGGCGGCGTTCGGTGTCGACGCGGAGTGGACCGACCGGATCAGCCGGTACGAGCAGATCGCGGAGGTGCGCGTCGCCGAGTTCGGCGCGCACGCGGACGACGAGGTGCTGAATCACGGTTAGCGCCGCGTCATCGACCCTTGTGCTGCGCTGAGGTGACGCGTCGTCCGGATCCCACTCCGGCGGCGGGCCCGGACGGTGCTGCCGTCCGCGCAGGGCATGCCCGTGGCGAAGATCGCCGAGGCGGCGTTCACAGCGCAGACCGGGTCCGGGAGGTGATCCACCGCTTCGACGCCGACGGCTTCGACTCCCTCTGCCCGAAGGACAAGGCGGCCGGCCCAAGACGTTCACCCCGCCAGAACGCCGTGAGGCAAGGGTCCGAACTGCGGCGAGCCTCCACGCCGTCCTGCCCTCACCACGATCGACATCGGCTTCTGACCTGGCTCAACGGCCGAGTGCAGCAGCCCGGTGGTGAACCCGCCGCGCGGCCTTGTGCGATGGGCCCACCGCATGCCTGGCTCTATCTTTGGAGGTGAATCCCACGACGTCGGGCGGTGAATCGGATGGGAGTCCCCCTTGCCTGGCTGCTGCGACGCCCGGAGCTGGGCCTGAGGCTGGTGGCGGGCCGCAGCGGGCTGCACCGGGAAGTGGTCTGGGCGCACAGCATCGAACTCGCCGACCCGGCACCGTGGCTTGCAGGCGGCGAGCTGGTGCTCACCACCGGGCTGCGGCTGCCCACGTCGCCCGGGGCGAGCGCCGACTACATCCGGCGTCTCGCGAAGGCCGGGGTCACCGCCGTCGGTTTCGGGACCGGCCTGTCGCACGACCAGGTGCCCGAGGAGTTGGCGGAGGCCGCCGAGGAGGCCGGGATCGTTCTGCTGGAGGTACCGCTGCCCACGCCGTTCGTGGCCGTGACCAAGGCGGTCATGGAACGCCTGGCCGAGCAGCAGTACGAGGGTGTCGTCCAGGCGTCACGGATCCAGCCGCGCATGACCCGGGCCGCGCTGCACGGCGGGGCGCAGGCTGTGGTGCGGGAGCTGGCCGTGTCCACCGGCGCCTCCGTGGTCTTCCTCGACCACGAGGGCAAAGCCCGCGCCGCGCACCCGCCCGACGCCGTCGTCCCGCAGGCGGACGCCCTCGACGGCGTCCTTGCGCCGGACGAGGCGGCGTCCGCCGTGAGCACCGGTCCGGACGGCGTGGTGGCCCTGCAGCAGGTCCGGGTGGGGCCCCGCGTCCACGGTCGTCTGGCCCTGGCAGCCGACCGGACGCTCACGCCCGTCGACCACCTCCTGCTCGGCCACGCCGCGTCGCTGGTCGCGCTGGAGGCGGAGAAGCCGCTGCGCCTGCGTGACGAGCAGAACCGCGTCAACGCCATGCTTCTGAAGATGCTGCTCGACGGGACCGTCGAGGCGGCTGCCGCCTTGGACCATTTCACCGAGGCGGGTTTCCCCGTCCGCGACGGCATCCGCGTTCTCGCTCTGCGAGGCGGCAGCCCGCGCCAGGCCCTCCAGGCGGTGGGGGAGGAGCTGGCCGAGCGGGGCCTGCCCCTCTTCGGTCGCGTGCACGACGGTTGCGCGGCCGTGCTGCTGCCCGCCGGCCACGGAATCACGGCACAGACGGTCACGGACGGCGTGCGGGCCCGGTCGAGGTCGCAGACCTGGGCCGGTCTGAGCGCCGTCCACCGCCTGACCGCGGGACCCGTCGCCCTGACCGAGGCGTGCAACGCCGCCTCGATCGCCCAGGCCCGGGGAAGCGCGGACGTCGTCGGCTTCGAGTCGCTGGCCGGGCATCTGCTCACCGGCGTCCCCGAGACGAGAAAGCTCCTGCAGTCCCTGGCCGAGGCGCGCCTCGGCCCACTGGCCGCGTACGACGCGGAGAACGGCACCGACCTGCTCGCATCGCTGCGCGCCTTCCTGGAACACAACGGTCAGTGGGAGGCAGCCTCCACGGCCCTCGGCGTCCACCGCCACACCCTGCGCAGCCGGGTGGACCGGGTCCAGAGCCTGCTCGGTGCGGATCTGGACTCGGCCCATGTACGGGCCGAGCTGCTGCTGGCGCTGTCGGCATGGCGAGGGCACGGGCGAGCGTGACCGGTACGGCCGCTCGGCCACGGCTGCTCGGCGTCGCCCGGCCGGGAGAGAGTGAGCTCAGCCGGCGCAGGCGGTCTCCTTGGCGATCGCCTCGCCCAGAACGGTCAGCCCTTCTTCCAGCAGGGCGTCCGAGATCGACAGCGGGGGCAGGAACCGCAGGACGTTGCCGTAGCTGCCCGCGGTCAGGACCAGCAGTCCGTCCGCGTGGCAGCGCTTGGCGATGCGGGCGGCGAGGTCGGGAGCGGGCACCCGGTCACCGTCCTGTTCCACGAGCTCGACGGCGATCATGGCGCCCCGTCCCCTGACGTCTCCGATCACCGGATGCCGGTCGCTGAGTCCGCCGAGGAATTCGAGCATGGTGTCGCCGATCTCCCGGGCGCGTTCCAGCAGGTCGCCCGCTTCGATCTCGTCGAAGACGCCGAGCGCTGCCTCGCAGGCCACGGGGCTGCCGCTGAACGTGCCGCCGAGTCCGCCCGCCGGGACGGCGTCCATCAGCTCGGCGCGGCCGGTCACGGCCCCCAGCGGCAGCCCGCCGGCGAGGCCCTTGGCGGTGGTGATCAGGTCGGGCCGGATTCCCTCGTGCTCGCAGGCGAACATCCGGCCGGTGCGGGCGATGCCGGCCTGGATCTCGTCCACGATCAGCAGGATGCCCCGGCTGCGGCAGATCTCGGCGACGCGCCCGAGGAAGCCGGGCGCCGGGACGATGAAGCCGCCCTCGCCCTGGATCGGTTCGATCAGCACCGCGGCCACGTTGTCGGCGCCCACCTGCCGGTCCAGCAGGTCGGCGAGGGCGGACGCGGCCTCCTCGGCACAGCGTTCGGGACTGCCGGGCCAACGGTACGGGTACGCCATCGGCGCCCGGTGGACCTCGGGGGCGAACGGGCCGAAGCCCTGCTTGTAGGGCTTGTTCTTCGCGGTGAGGCTCATGGTGAGCAGCGTGCGCCCGTGGAAGCCGTGGTCGAAGACGACGATGCCGGGGCGACCGGTGGCGGCTCGGGCGATCTTGACGGCGTTCTCCACGGCCTCCGCCCCGGAGTTCACCAGAATCGTGCGCTTCTCACCCGGGATCGGCGCCAGCTCGTTCAGCTTCTCGCACACGTCCAGGTAGGACTCGTAGGGGCTGACCAGGAAGCAGGTGTGGGTGAACCGGCGCAGCTGCGCGGCGGCGCGCTCCGCCACCGCCGGGGCGGAGTTGCCCACCGTGGTGACCGCGATGCCGCTGCCGAAGTCGATGAAGGAGTTGCCGTCGGCGTCGACGATCACCCCGCCTCCGGCCGCTTCCACGAACACGGGCAGGACGGCGCCGACGCCGGCCGGCACCAAGCCGCGCTGACGGGCCAGCAGCTCACGGGAACGGGGGCCGGGGATCTCGCTCACGACCCGCCGAACCTGCGCGAGGCCGGGACCGCCGACCGGACGGGAAGCACCGGGCATGGAACATCCTCCGGGATGCGAAAGGACTGGGGGCGACGAGCCAAACACCGTGGCGCCCGGTCGGCCATGGACGGATCGGAGTGCTCCTCCTGCGCAACGCAGGACATCTCGTCGAGTGCGGTGGCGCCCGTCCGGTCCCGAGAATGGCGTCCTCATGAACCCGAGGTGCCGGCGTGGCGCGTCCGGGCGCGCGTGACGCGTCCGAACGTTTCGCGCGTACGACCGTTTGAAAGGAAGGCCGATGCGGCAGAGCGCAGGCAGCGACGCGGCGGCAGGCGGAATCGACCGGTCCGCCCGGTCCCTGCGCCACCTGGTCGCGGGGCAGGGGCGAACGGGCGACGCTGACGAACTGCTCGACGACCCTCCCGCACGTCCCCGTGAGAGCGTGGCTGTCGGCCGGCTCGCGCAGGAGCACGATCTCGACCAGGACGTGACGGCCGCCCGCGACGCTTTCCCCCGCTGGGCGGCGGCGCCTCACCACGGACGGGGCCGGACACGGGACCGGGCCGCCGACGTCCTCGATGCGAACGACGAGGTCCGGGGCGCGCGAGGCAGGGCGGCACGCGACTTCTTCACCCGGACCAAGACGCTGTGCGTACGCCCCTCGCAGAGGCGGGACCGGTGAGCGCGGCATCCGGCGGACCCCTGTCCGGTGTGCTCGTCGCCGACTTCGGGCGGGTCCTGGCCGCCCCGTACGCCACGATGCTGCTGGCCGACCTCGGCGCCGACGTGATCAAGGTCGAGCACCCGGTCCACGGGGACGACACACGGGCCTGGGGGCCGCCCCACGCCCAAGGCGAAGCCACGTACTACCTCTCGGTCAACCGCAACAAACGCTCCCTCGCCCTCGACCTGCGCGAAGAGCAGGACCTGCGCAGGGCGCGGGAGCTGGTACGCCGAGCCGACGTCCTGTTCGAGAATTTCCGGCCTGCCACCATGGCCGGGTACGGGCTCGGCTACGACCGGGCGCGTGAGCTGAACCCGCACCTGGTCTACTGCTCGATCTCCGGCTTCGGCGCCGGGGCCGGTGCCGCCCTGCCCGGTTACGATCTGCTGATCCAGGCGGTCGGCGGCCTGATGAGCGTCACCGGGCCGGCCCCCGGGCAGCCCGTGAAGACGGGCGTGGCACTCGTGGACGTCCTGACCGGGCTGCACGCGTCGATCGGCGTGCTGGCCGCACTGCGGCACCGTGAGGCCACGGGAGAAGGCCAGCACGTGCAGGTCAATCTCCTCTCCTGCCTGCTGTCCGGCCTGGTCAACCAGGCCGGCGGCTACACCCTGGCCGGCGAAGTGCCGGGCATCCTGGGCAACCGGCACCCCTCGATCGCACCGTACGACGTCTTCCCGACGAAGGACCGGCCGATGGTCGTCGCCGTCGGCAACGACCGGCAGTTCCGCGCCCTGTGCCAAGGTCTCGACACCCCGGAACTGGCCGACGACCCCCGCTTCGCGACCAACACGGACCGGGTGGCACACGTCGACGAACTCACGCAAACGCTGGGGGAGGCGCTGTCGGCGCGGACCGCGGCGGCATGGTTCGACCACCTCACACCGCTCGGCGTGCCCTGCGGACCCGTGAACGACCTTGCGCAGGCCTTCGACCTGGCCGACACGCTCGGCCTGAGCCCCCGTGCCACGGTCACCGGGCCGGACGGCGCCCCCATGGACCTGGTCGCCAACCCGATCGGTCTCTCCCGCACCCCGCCCCGCTACGAACGCCGCCCGCCCCGCCTCGGTGAGCACACCGACGACCTCAGGGCCTGGCTGGACGCCTGACCACCGGCCGCACCCCCTTCCGCGCCCCGACCACCCCCTTCAGGAGCACATGATGAGCAGCGCCCAACCGATGAAGGACCCCCTGGACCTCATCGACCTCTCCTTCGTCCTCAGCGACGAGGAGCGCGAGATCCAGGCCACCGTCGCCAAGTTCCTCGCCGACCGGGTGCGCCCGCACATCGGCGAATGGTTCGAGAACGCCCACTTCGCCCGCGAACTCGCCCCGGAACTCGGCAAGCTGGGCGTACTCGGCATGCACCTGGACGGCTACGGCTGCGCCGGCACCAACGCCGTCTCGTACGGTCTGGCCTGTCTGGAACTGGAGGCAGCGGACTCGGGCTTCCGCAGCTTCGTCTCCGTTCAGGGCTCGCTGTCGATGTTCTCCATCTGGAAGTGGGGCTCGGAGGAACAGAAGCAGGAGTGGCTGCCCCGGCTCGCCGCCGGCGAGGCCATCGGCTGCTTCGGCCTGACCGAGCCGGACTTCGGCAGCAACCCCTCCGGGATGCGCACCAGGGCCGTCCGCGACGGCGGTGACTGGATCCTGAACGGCTCCAAGATGTGGATCACCAACGGCGGCATCGCCGACGTGGCCACCGTCTGGGCGCAGACCGAGGACGGCGTGCGCGGCTTCCTCGTGCCGCGCGGGACACCTGGCTTCACCACGCAGGACATCAAGCAGAAGATGTCGCTGCGCGCGTCGATCACCTCGGAGCTGTACTTCGACGACGTACGGCTGCCCGACGCGGCGCGGCTGCCGCACGCCCAGGGCCTGCGCGGACCGCTGTCCTGCCTGAACGAGGCCCGCTTCGGCATCCTGTTCGGCGCGGTCGGCGCGGCGCGCGACTCGCTGCAGGCAGCCCTCGAGTACGCCGACTCCCGGGTGCAGTTCGACAAGCCGATCAGCGCCTTCCAGCTCACCCAGAAGAAGCTGGCCGACATGACCGTGTCCCTGGGCGGGGCCGCGCTGCTCGCCGTGCACCTGGGCCGGCTCAAGGACCAGCACCGCATCCGCCCCGAGCAGATCAGCGTCGGCAAGCTCAACAACGTGCGCGAAGCGATCGCCATCGCGCGCGAGTGCCGCACGATCCTCGGCGCCAACGGCATCTCCCTGGAGTACTCACCGCTGCGCCACGCCAACAACCTGGAGTCGGTGCTCACGTACGAAGGCACCAGCGAGATGCACACCCTGGTCGTCGGTCAGGCTCTCACCGGCCACGCGGCCTACCGCTGACGCTGCCCCACACACCGGTTCGGGACGCGGCAAGCGGCCTTCCCCCGTCCCGACCGGATCCCAGCCCGTCCGTCGGACCACTCCCGTTGAGCTCCGCTGAGACAGGAAACGCGCCCCGTGGCAGGGACCTGGGCCCCTGGTCATACGGCGTCGCCGGGGGCGCCGCCCGGCATGCCGGGCGACCGGATGATCTCCTGTTCGGCCGCTTCGACGATGGCCAGGACGGCCGCCGCCGCCGCCACGGGATCGCGGGCCTCGACGGCCTGCACGACGGCGCGGTGGCCGGGCAGCGAGGCTTCCACCGCGCCGGGGGTCTGCGTGCTGATGAGGAAGCTGTGCTCCAGTGCGATCTCGACAGCGCGGCCCAGTGAGCCGAGGAGACGGTTGCCGCCGGCGTCGAGCAGGGCCCGGTGAAAGGCGATGTCGGCCTCGACGTAGCCGTTGCGGCCGGGCGTCGCCGCCGCGGCCTCCATGGCCGCCAGGGCGTCGGACAGCGCGCGTACGTCCTCGGGGCCGGCCCGGCGGGCAGCGAGCCGGGCCGCCTCGGGCTCGACGATCCGGCGCAGTTCACTCGTGTCGCGCAGCAGGGCCGTGGCGTCCCTGGCCTGTTTCCAGCGCAGCACGTCGCGGTCGAGGTGATTCCAGTGCTCCGGGGGCAGCACGCGCGTGCCGGTGCGCGGGCGCACGTGCAGCATCCCCTTGGCGACCAGTGCCTTGACCGCTTCCCGCAGCCCCCCTCGGCTGACACCGATCTCGGCCGCGAGCGCGTCCTCGACCGGCAGCGGATCCCCCGGCTCCCACACGCCGCCCACGATGCGCCGCCCGAGTTCGTCGACCACGCGCTGGTGCGCGGTCGGAAAACTACCCATGATCTCTGCTCGCCCCCTGGACGCCATTCATCGAATCATTTAATGATTGCGTCACAGGGTACGGCTGCGGGTCGTCACCCGAGAACGCCCTCACCCGAGAACACCCCATCGCGAAGCGGACGACGCCGGAGCCACGGGAGTGCCCACATGACCGACGGTCAGAAGACGAGCCGCCGCAGCCAGGCATGGTTCGGCGCACAGGGCCGCAGCGGGATGCTGTACCGGTCCTGGATGCGCAACCAGGGACTCGGACACGAGGTGTTCGACGGGCGTCCCGTCATCGGCATCGCGACCAGCGCCTCCGAACTCGCCCCCTGCAACGCCCACCTGACGCGGGTCGCCGAGGCCGTCAAGCGCGGCGTGTGGCAGGCGGGCGGTCTGCCGCTCCAGTTCCCCACCATGGCCACCGGCGAGACCCTGATGCGCCCCACCGCCATGCTGTACCGCAACCTCATGGCCATGGAGGTCGAGGAGCTGATCCGGGCCAATCCGCTCGACGGCGTCGTGCTGCTGTCCGGCTGCGACAAGACGACCCCCGCCATGCTCATGGGCGCCGCCAGCGTCGATCTGCCCGCCGTCATGGTCACCGGCGGGCCGATGCTCAACGGCAAGTACCGGGGCCAGGACGTGGGATCCGGCACCCACGTCTGGAAGTTCGAGGAGGACCTGAAGACCGGCCGGATGACCGAGGAGGAGTGCTTCTTCGCCGAGGGGTGCATGGCCCGCTCCAACGGCCACTGCATGACGATGGGGACCGCCTCGACGATGGCCTGCATGGCCGAGGCGCTCGGCATGCAGCTGCCGGGCTCCGCCGCCTGGCCCGCGGTCGACTCCCGGCGGATGGAGACCGCCCAGGCGGCGGGGCAGCGCATCGTGACGATGGTGGAGGAGGAGCTGCGACCCTCCCGGATCCTGACCCGGGAGGCGTTCGAGAACGCGATCCGGGTCAACGCGGCCATCGGCGGCTCCACGAACGCGATCATCCATCTCACCGCCATCGCCGGCCGCGTCGGCGTCGACCTGAGCCTGCGGGACTTCGACGAGCTGGTCCGCGCCGTGCCGACCCTCGTCAACCTGATGCCCAGCGGCACGTACCTCATGGAGGACTTCTGCTACGCGGGCGGGCTGCCCGCCGTCCTGGCCGAGCTGCTCGGCGGCGACCTGCTGCACGGCGGACAGATCACGGTCACCGGACGCACCGTCGCCGAGAACACCGAGAGCGCCGAGTGCTTCGACTCCGACGTCATCACGAGCCTCGACGCCCCCTTCCAGCCGGCCGGCACCGGTATCGCCGTCCTCCGCGGCAACCTGTGCCCCGACGGCGCCGTGATTAAGCAGTCCGCCGCGTCACCGCACCTGCTCACCCACCGTGGCCCCGCGCGCGTCTTCGACTCCCCCGAGGCCTATCACGAGGTGGCCGACGACCCGGAACTCGACATCGACGAGAACACCGTCATCGTCATCCGCAACGCCGGCCCCAAGGGATACCCCGGCATGCCCGAGGTCTCCAACGTGCCGCTGCCCGCCAAGCTGCTGAAGGCCGGTGTCAAGGACATGGTGCGCGTCTGCGACGGCCGGATGAGCGGCACCGGCTACGGGACGGTGGTCCTGCACGTGGCGCCCGAGGCCGCCGTCGGCGGACCTCTCGCCCTGGTACGCGACGGGGACTTCGTGGTCCTCGACGTCCCGAACCGCACCCTGAGCCTGGACGTGGACGACGCCGAGCTCAAGCGACGCCGGCAGGCATGGAGGGCGCCCGCCGAACGGCACACCGGCGGTTACACCTGGCTCTACACCCAGAACGTCGAACAGGCCGACCAGGGCGCCGACTTCGGCTTCCTGCGCGGGAGCCGTGGACACGAGGTCCCCCGCGACTCCCATTGAGCGCGCCCCTGGGAGACCGTCCCCCCTCGCATCCGGAATCCAGGAGAGCATCGATCGTGGAATCGGCAGCAACGCCCCCTCGCCCGGTCCTCACGGCGGGCTCCGTCCTGCCGGAGGACGCCGACCGGGCCGCGCTCGTCGCGCGCGTCCACAGCCCGGAACGGGACGGACCGTGTGTGGCCGCGGTGCGCGGCGAGCACGTCGTCGACCTGACGGCCGTCGCACCCACCGTCTCCGACCTCATGGAACGCGACGACGCGGCGGCAGTCGTCCGCGAGGCCGACGGCGGCGACGTCTGGCGTCTGGACGAACTGCTCGGGGCGCCTCCCGGCCGCCGTGATGTTCCCCGTCTGCTCGCCCCCGTCGACCTCCAGGTGATCAAGGCCGCGGGCGTCACCTTCGCCCGGAGCCTGCTGGAACGCGTCATCGAAGAGCGCACGGGCGGCGATCCGGCGCAGGCCGCCCGGGTACGGGCCCGCGTCGTGCAGGTGGTGGGCGGCACGCTCGAGGGCATCCGTCCCGGATCGCCGGAGGCGGACAAGGCCAGGGAACTGCTGGTCTCCGAAGGGCTGTGGTCGCAGTACCTGGAGGTCGGGATCGGGCCCGACCCGGAAGTCTTCACCAAGGCCCCGGTGCTGTCCGCGGTCGGCACGGGCGCCGACATCGGGGTGCTCAGCGCCTCGGTGTGGAACAACCCCGAGCCCGAGGCCGTCCTCGTCGTGGACTCGCGCGGCCGGGTACGCGGCGCGACGCTCGGCAACGACGTCAACCTCCGCGACATCGAGGGACGCAGTGCCCTGCTGCTGTCCCGTGCGAAGGACAACAACGCCTCCTGCGCGATCGGCCCGTTCATCCGTCTGTTCGACGACGGATTCGACCTCGACACCGTCCGCGGGCTCGACATCGACCTGCGGGTCGACGGCACCGACGGCTACGTGCTGCACGGCAGCAGTTCCATGCGCGAGATCAGCCGCGACGTTCGGGAACTGGTGACCGCCACGCACGGTCCGCACCATCAGTACCCCGACGGCTTCGTGTTGTTCACCGGAACGCTGTTCGCCCCCACCGAGGACCGACAGGCGCCCGGCGCGGGCTTCACCCATGAGTACGGCGACGTCGTGCGGATCTCCAGCCCGCGGCTCGGCGCTCTGGTCAACACCGTCGTGCCCAGCGAACAGGCTGCGCCGTGGACGTTCGGCGTACGAGAGCTGATGCGCAACCTCGCCCGGCGCGGCGTGCTGTGAGACCACGAAGTCTCCCGCGGTCACGCCGGGTTCGGATCCTGCGCCCACGCCGAGTCGGAGGGCGGGGGCGCCTGACGTCGGGGAGCGGCACGCCGTCATGGAGCGCCGGTCCGGCTCCGCGGCCCCGTGCGCGCAGCGCCGCCGCTGCCGCGACGTGCGCCGCGCCCGAACGGTTCATGCCCGGGCAGCGTGCTCCTGCCCGACCGTGGCGTGCAGGCGCCGGGTGTGATCCACGTGGCGCTCCGCTCCGGTCAACGTGACCCTGGCCGTCAGGCGCGGATCAGCGCTGGAGGCGGCCAACCGCACTTCCAGCTCGCCCGGTTCGACGACGCGCCGCCCGTCGCGTCCGGTGAAGGAGGCGAGGTCGGCCGGGACCGTGACCCGCAGGCGCCGGTACTCGCCCGGCTCCAGCTCGACCCGGGTGTAGCCGACGAGGCGCTGCACAGGCTGGACGACGGAGGCGACCGGGTCGTGCAGATAGACCTGGACGACCTCGGTTCCGGACCGCCCGCCGGTGTTGCGGACGGTGAAGGCGAGGGCGAACTCGCCGTCCGTCGGGGCCTCCCGGACGTCCACGGCCAGGTCTGTCCAGTCGAACCGCGTATAGGACAGGCCGTGACCGAAGGCGAACGCGGGGGTCGGGTCGATGCTGGAGACGTCGCTGGCGTGAGCGAGCCGCGCCCCGAGGTACGTGGCCGGCTGGGAGCCCGGACCGCTCGGCACGCTGACCGGGAGACGTCCGGAGGGACCGGTACGGCCACTGAGCACCCCGGCGATCGCATGAGTGCCCTCCTCGCCCGGGAAGAAGGACTGCACGATCGCGGCGGACTCCGCCACGGCGCGGCCGAGGGCGTACGGCCGTCCCGCGAGCAGCACGGTGACCACGGGTGTCTCCAGGTCGAGCAGGGTGTCGAGCAGTTGCTGCTGCGCACCGGGCAGCGCCAGCGTCTCGACGTCGCATCCCTCGCCGCTGGTGCCCCGCCCGAAGAGCCCGGCGCGGTCGCCGAGCACCACCAGGGCGACGTCGGCCTCGCGTGCCACCCGGGCGGCCTCGCCGATGCCGGAGACATCTCCGTCGTCGATTCCGGTGCCGCGGGCGACCGTGATCTCGGCGTCGGGGAACTCCGCGGCCAGCGTGTCGCGCAGCGTGGGCAGCTCGATGCCGAGCGGGGTCCCGGGGTGGCGGACGCCGATGTGCTGAGGGAAGGAGTAGCAGCCCAGTACGGCGACGGGCTCGTCGGCGTTGGGACCGAGCAGGGCGATGCGGCGCGGCCGGTCGAGCGGCAGGATGCCGTCGTTGCTCAGTAGCACGACCGCTTCCTCGGCGAGCATGCGGGCCAGCGCGCGGTTCTGAGGGCCGTCCAGGTCGATCCGGCCGCGCAGGGCGCCGGGGTCGTCCAGGTCTGCCCCGTCGAGCGCGGCCGGCACGGGGTTCCAGTCCGGGTCGAGCAGACCGAGCGCTGCCTTCTGGGTGAGGGTCCGGCGTAGGGCGCGATCGACCAACGCCTCCGGTACCCGGCCGTCGGCGACGGCCTCGGCCAGGGGCGAGCCGTATGTCTTGACGTTGGGCAGTTCGACGTCGATGCCCGCCCGCAGCGCCGTGCCGGCGGCGCCGGCCCAGTCGGCTGCGATGCCGTGCAGGGTCTTCAGGAAGGCGATGGCGAAGTAGTCGGCGACGACAGTGCCGTCGAAGCCCCATGTGTCGCGCAGCAACCCGGTGAGCAGGTCCTCGTCGGCGGCGGAGGGCATGCCGTCGGTGTCGGTGTAGGCGTTCATCACCGACCGGGCGCCGCCTTCACGGATCGCCATCTCGAAGGGCGGCAGCAGGACGTCGGCGCGCTCACGCGGGCCCACGGAGGAGGGAGCGAGGTTACGACCGGCGCGGGAGGCCGAGTAGCCGGCGAAGTGCTTGAGCGTGGCGACGATCCCGGCCGATTCGAGACCCTGCACGTACGCCGTTCCGATGGTGCCGACGAGGTACGGGTCCTCGCCGATGGTCTCCTCCACCCGGCCCCAGCGGGCGTCGCGCACCACGTCCAGGACGGGCGCGAGTCCCTGGTGGACGCCGACGGCACGCATGTCGCGGCCGATGGCGGCGGCCATGCGCCGCACCGTGTCCGGATCGAAGGTGGCGCCCCAGGACAGGGGGACGGGGTAGGCCGTCGCCCCCCAGGCGGCGAAGCCGGCCAGACACTCGTCGTGCGCGAGAGCGGGGATGCCGAACCGGTTCGTGGCGGCGATCCGGGTCTGGGTGCGGGCCAGGGAGAGCGCACCCAGGGCGGGGTCGACCGGGACCGTGCCGAAGGGCCGGGTCAGCTGACCCAGTCCGGTGGGCAGGAGTGCGTCGAGATCGATGGGCTCCTCCATGTCGTGCTGGTGGGGAGCCACTTCGCCGCCCTGATCGGAGGCGCCCACCCACACCCCGTACAGCTGGGCGGTCTTCTCCTGAAGGGTCATCGCGTCGATCAGGGCGTCGACTCTCGCGGTGACGGAGACGGTGGGGTCGTTCCAGAGGGAGATTCCGGGGGTCTTCTCTGCAGTCACGTCGGCGTTCACTTTCCTCCCCAGGCCCGCCGGACCCCTGGTCAGGGCGCGGAGGGCGAACAACTGGACGATGGAATTCGATCCTGGAGCTCACAGAACGGCTCGGACCGCAGGCGCCGGCCACCGCTCACAGCGTCAGCGCGGGTCAACGGCTGAATCCGGCGGTCAGACCGCTCAGCAACTGGCGGCGGCCGAACGCGTACAGCACCAGGACGGGCAGTGTGGTGAGGACGACGGCGGCGAGAACGGCGGGGAAATTGAACCCGTACTGGCCCTGGAAGGTCCACAGCGCGAGCGGCAGGGTCCGTCGGTCAGGGCTCTGGGTGAGGATCAGCGGCAGCAGGAATCCGTTCCAGATGGTCAGCGCGTTGAAGATGGTCACGGTGAGGATGGCCGGTCGGGTGAGCGGTGCGGCCAGCCGCCACAGTGTCGTCCATTCGGTGGCGCCGTCGACCCGCATCGAGTCGAACAGCTCTTTGGGCACGTCGCGGACGAAGTTGGAGAGCACGAGCACGGACAGCGGGATGGCGAAGGCGATCGACGGAAGGATCAGCGCCAGCAGGCTGTCGTACAGACCCAGTCTGATGATGATCAGGTAGACCGGGATCACCGTCGCCTGCAGCGGGATGGCCAGGCCCAGGAGGAACAGCCCGTTCACCGCCCGCAGTACCCGCATGCGCCAACCGCGGACGATCGCGTAAGCGGCCATGAAGGAGAACACCACCGCCGGCACCACGGCGCCGACGGTGACCACGACGCTGTTCACGAGGTAGCCGAGGAAGTCGGACTCGACGACCAGCCGGTAGTTGTCCAGCGTCGGGTCGCTCGACGGCGCCAGCGGGTTACTCGCGTAGTAACGGTTCTGGGTCTTGAGGCTGGTGATGAGGGCCCAGTACAGGGGTACGGCGACGACGACGAGCCAGAGCCATCCGGCCAGGCCTGCGGCCCAGTTGCGCCGGCCGGACGCCTGACGGGAGGGGGGTTGCCGTTCGCGGGGGGCGGCCTTCTGCAGCCGCCGCGGCTCGGTCGGCGTGGTGGTCATGTCAGGCTCCCTCGAGTTGGCTCGCGCCGGCGTCCCGGCCCCCGAGCCGGCGCAGCAGCAGGGCGAGGGCCAGACCCACCAGGACCAGGATGACCGCGATGGCGCTGGCCGGTCCCATCAGGCTGGCCTGGAACCCCCGCTTGTACATGTCCAGTGCGAGGACCCGGGTGGCGTCGCCGGGGCCGCCCTCCGTCAGGACGAAGATGAGGTCGAAGAAGGTCAGCGACCCGACCACCATCAGCGTGGACGAGGTGATGACGGTGTATCTCAGCTGGGGCAGCGTGATGCTGAAGAATTGCCGTACCCGCCCGGCTCCGTCCAACTGCGCCGCCTCGTAGAGGGACTTCGGAATCTGCTGGACACCGCCCTGGTAGATCAGGGAGTGGAACGGGACGAACTGCCAGGAGACGACGAAGACGACGACTCCGAACGCGAGCCCGGGCCGCCCCAGCCAGTCCTGGCTGAGCACCTGGATCTTCAGCCCGGCACCGAGCCCGAAGTTGGGGTCCAGCAGGGCCTTGTACGCGATCGCGATCGCCGCTGAGCTGAGTGTCAGTGGCACGAAGTACACCACGCCCAGCACCGCACGGTAGCGCTGGCGGCCTGCCAGGAACGTGCCGAGCAGGATGCTCAGCGGCGTCTGGACGGCCCAGGACACGGCCATCACCAGGAACGTCACCCAGAGGGCGTGCGGCAGCCCGGGATCGGTGAGCACCGCACGCCAACTGGTCAGCCCCGAAGGGTGGATGGCACCGATCCCGTCCCAGGTGGTGAAGCTCAGCGCGAAGACGCCGACGAGCGGAATCACGGCGAAGGCGATGAAGACCACCAGCGCCGGCGCCGCCAGCCACGGCAGGACGCTGCGTGGCTCGCGACGCGGCGGACGGCCGGTGAGTGAGCTCATTTGCCGGTGACCGCGTTGAGGTTGTCGGCGAACTGCTGTGGTGAGATGGAGAGCTGGAACAGTTTGACGATGTTGTCCAGCAGGGCCTCGGCGGCCGTCGGACTGAGCGCCTGGTCCCAGGACTGGCCGAACACCTTGGCCTTGCTGGCGATGTCGTAGGTGAACTGCAGGAAGTCCGCGCTCTTCGAGGCGGCCAGCAGCTTCTCCGTGCCCAGCCGGATCGGAACCGACCCGTTGTCGATCCACTTCTTCACCTCCTCGTCCTGGAGGACGCCTGTGGCGAAGAAGTCCTTGGCGGTCTTCTTCTGCTCGGCGCTCGCCTTCGAGGAGATGGCCAGGTACTGGGCGGGGTTCCCGACGGTGTCGGTCGGATCGCCCTTGCCGCCCTCCACGGGCGGGAAGTTCATGAAGCCCAGCCCGCCGCTGGGCACGAAGTTCCCGCCCTCCGCCTGCTGGATGCCGTACGACCAGGCTCCGTGCAGCATCATCGCGGCCCGGCCGGTGTGCAGCAGCGCCTGGTCTGCATGGGAGTCCGCGGTGATCGAGGAGAAGCCCTTGACGAACCCGTCGGCTTTGACCAGCTCCTGCACCTTGGTCAGCGCGGTGATGGCGTCCGGCTGGGACCAGGCGTTCTTCTCGCCCTCGATGATGGCCTGAACCATTTCGGCGCCGCCGATCCGGTCGAACAGGAACTCCAGCCACATCATGTTCGTCCACCGGGACTGGCCGCCGAGGGAGAACGGCGCTATGCCCTTCGCGTTGAACCTGGGCACCAGGGCCATGATGTCGTCCCAGGACTTCGGCGGCTCTGCGCCGACCTGGTCGAAGACCTTCCTGTTGTAGTAGAGGACGATCGGCTGCACGGCCTCGCACGGCATCGCGTAGATCTTGCCGTCGACGGTCGCCGCGGCGAACGAGGACGGGAACAGCCGCTTCTTGACGTCGGAGTGCTCGTCGAACCACGAGGTGAGGTCCTCGACCTGGCCCGCTTCCACGTAGGTGCGCAGAGTCCCGCCGCCCCAGCCCCAGATGATGGTGGGCGCCTTTCCGGCGCCGATGGCGGTCTTGATCTTCGTCTTGTACGCGTCGTTCTGGAAGGTCGTGTCCTTGATCTGTTCCTTGGGGTGGGCCTGGTTGAACGCGTCCACGGCGCCGGCTCTGACGCCTTCCTGCGGCTGGCCGTTCAGGTACCAGTACGTGGCCCCACCGCCGTTCTTGTCGGGACCGGACGAGCCGCAGGCCGCCAGCGCCGCGGAGACCGGCACGGCGGCGGCCAGGCCGAGGAGGGTACGTCGGGAGAGCGCCATGTTTTTTCTCCGCACTCGAGAGCCACCGGCTTCTCGTGAGTCATGGTGAAAGGTTTTCGAAACAGCCTTCTCCGAGCTCTGTCCGTGCAAATTAGGTTTCGGTCTGACGCTGTGTCAAGACATGTGCAGCCGCGTTGTGAGACCGTTGCCAGCTGCGTAGTATCGGGCCGAAGCGACCGTCAGAAGACCCTGGCAAGGACCGAAACTGTTTCGAAATCTGCTGGTTGAGGACGGAGGGCGATGCGATGGCCGCGGCTGTCGCGCTGTCGGAGCAGGTCAGCCGGGCCGGCCGGGGCCCGCCCGCCGGGCTGCGGGTGCGGATCCCCCGCCGTCCCGGGCGCTCGGCCCGGACGGCCCGGCAGGCGGTCCCGTGTCCCCGGGTTCGGCCGGAGCCGGTCGCAAGCCCACGCGCACGCCCAAGTCCACGCGCACGCATTCGGGTTCGCTTCGGGTTCGGCGTGCGTGCCGGTCGGGGCGCGGTCACCGGACGCGATCTCACACAGATCGTCGGACCGGTCGAGGCCGAGGGGTCCGTCGGCGCATTCCCGGACGGGCCGGCCGCCCGGTTGCCGTACGGTTGACCGGTCCCACCCGCGTGAGCGGCAGGACCGGGCTCACACACCGGTGGACGTACAGCTGAGAGGAACAGATGCGACCGAACGCCAGGCGCACCACTTTGGCGGACATCGCCCAAGCGGCTGGGGTCTCCGTCGCGACCGTGTCCAAAGTGGTCAACGGTCGCGGTGACGTGGCGCCGCACACCCGCACCCGGGTGCAGGAACTGCTGCATCAGCACCACTACCTCGCGCCCGTCTTCCGTCATACCGAGGCCGTCGAAAGCCCGACCATCGAGGTGCAGTTCCAGGGTGGCCTGAAGTCGTACGTGGCCGAGACCCTGGAAGGCATCATCGACACCGCGGCCGAGTCGGGGGTCTCGGTGGTGGTCAGCAAGGCGTCCCGTGCCCCGCACTGGGCCCGGGACCTGGTCTCGGCCGGGCGCCGCGCGGTCATCGCGGTCACCAGCGTGTACACCGCGGCGCACCTGGACGAACTGGCCCGGTCCGGGCTGCCGCTGGTCGTGCTGGACCCACTGCACCTGCCGGACAGCCGGGTCAACAGCGTCGGCGCGACCAACTTCGCCGGCGGCCTGGCGGCGACCCAGCACCTGCTCTCCCTGGGCCACCGCCGCGTCGCCTATCTCGGCGGACCGACCATGGCCGTGTGCAACCAGGCGCGCATGCACGGCTACCGCGCCGCCATGGAGGCGGGCGGGGCGCAGGTCCCCGACGCCTACGTCCGGCCCGGAGAATTCACGTACGAGGCCGGGGTGTCGGGCGGCGCGGTGCTCCTGGGCCTGCAGGACCCGCCGACGGCGATCTTCGCAGGCAACGACGAGATCGCCGTCGGTGTCGTCGAGGCCGCCCGCGTCCGAGGTCTGCGCATCCCCGAGGACCTGAGCGTGGTCGGCTTCGACGACACGAGCCTCGCCCGGATGGCGTCCCCACCCCTCACCACCGTGCGCCAGCCACTGCGGGAGATGGGCGGTGCCGCCCTGCGCACCGCCCTGCGACTGGCCAACGGCGAGAAGGCCGAGTCCCACCACATCGAGCTCGCCACCGAGCTGGTGGTACGCGCCTCGACGGCCCCGCCCCGCGAAGGGACTCCGGCGCGCAGGTAGGCGGTCCTCGGGCGGGGCCCACTCCGGCCCGGGCCGCGTGCCCGCCCACCGGGCGGTCGAACCGCCCTTCACGGCGGACCGGTCGCAGGCGGCCGACGCCCCGCCGCCGGCTCTGATCGCTCCCGGTCCACCGGGTGGGGCGCAGGGACGGCGAGAAGGTGTGCCGGACGGACCGGGGCCGGATGACGGAACCACATCGGAGCGCCTCCTTGGGGCGGGGGCGAGGTGACCCCGGTGAACCGCGGAGCGGACGTGCCGTGGGACGGGGACGATCTCGAAAGTTTCGAAGAATTCCCGGATGTCTGACGCCACAAGCTACGAACGCGGGGCCCTCTGGTCAAGGCCTGGCGCCGATGTGTCCGCACGCAGCGCCTGTCGGTCGGCATTGACGAGCTGCCCCTCCGGCCGGACCGGCCCCGAGCCTGGGGGCACGGCACTCCGGTCCGCGGCGTCCGCGTGCAGGGGAGAAGCCGGTGAACGGCGCTCGCGCGCTCGTCCGGGCCCCGGTCCTGCGGCAGCCGCCGACGGCGGCACCGGGGTTCGCCTTCCTGTTCGGGGGCGTTTCTGAAAGTTTCGGATACAGAACCGAAACTTCTTCTGCGGGGAGTATTGACGGTCCCTCGGCAATGCCTCAATCATGCCTGTCTGGGAAGCCGGCCGTAGTCGAGACACCGAACCGCTTCGGCCTGAGGAATCTGTGCTGCACGGCAGATCCGCGCGCACACCTGCACGGCAGATCCGCGCACAGCCGCATGACAGATCCGCGCACCAAAGCACCTGCGCCACCCCCTTTCGTTCCGGTGAGGTTCGCACCAGCGATGGCGGCTCTTCGCGCAGTCGGAGAGGTACGCGACGCCGTGTGACGGCCTCCCGGCTGAGCCGCGATGGAGTGCCCGCATGCCTGTGCCGAACACCGCCCCGGCCGTCGTACGCCACCCGACGGTGGGCCGGACGACGTCCGTGACGGCCGGGATCGTCCCGGTCCCGTGACGCGGTGTCCGGTGATCGCGTGCCGCCCGGGTTCCGGCCCGCCCCGTCCGTCGGCCGGGTGGGAGCGAAAGACACGTTCCCCCGCGCTTCAGTCCTTCCGTGATTTCTACCTTGGAGGCACACTCATGGGCTCCTATGCCCTTCCTGGACCCGTTATCCGCCGGAGGGTCCGCGGCCTGCTGTTCGCGCTGGTCGTCGGCGTCCTCGGTACGGTCTCCGCACTGGTCGCGCCGCCGGCCGCGCACGCGGCCGAGGGCACGCTCGGCGCCGCGGCGGCGCAGAGCGGCCGCTACTTCGGCACCGCCATCGCCTCGGGCAGGCTGGGCGACTCGGCGTACACGACGATCGCGGGCCGCGAGTTCAACATGGTGACGCCCGAGAACGAGATGAAGATCGACGCGACCGAACCGCAGCGAGGTCAGTTCAACTTCTCCGGCGGCGACCGCGTCTACAACTGGGCGGTGCAGAACGGCAAGCAGGTGCGCGGCCACACGCTGGCCTGGCACTCCCAGCAGCCCGGCTGGATGCAGAGCCTCAGCGGCAGCTCGCTGCGTCAGGCGATGATCGACCACATCAACGGCGTGATGGCCCACTACAAGGGCAAGATCGTCCAGTGGGACGTCGTGAACGAGGCCTTCGACGACGGTTCAGGAGGCCGGCGGGACTCCAACCTGCAACGCACCGGCAACGACTGGATCGAGGTGGCCTTCCGTACCGCGCGCGCCGCCGACCCGGCGGCCAAGCTCTGCTACAACGACTACAACATCGAGAACTGGACCTGGGCCAAGACCCAGGGCGTGTACAACATGGTCCGGGACTTCAAGCAGCGCGGCGTGCCGATCGACTGCGTCGGCTTCCAGTCGCACTTCAACAGCGGCAGCCCCTACAACAGCAACTTCCGCACCACCCTGCAGAGCTTCGCCGCCCTCGGCGTCGACGTGGCCATCACCGAACTCGACATCCAGGGCGCCTCGGGCACGACCTACGCCAACGTGACCAACGACTGCCTGGCCGTCTCGCGCTGCCTCGGCATCACCGTCTGGGGGGTTCGCGACACCGACTCCTGGCGATCGGGGGACACGCCGCTGCTGTTCAACGGCGACGGCAGCAAGAAGCCCGCCTACACCTCCGTCCTCAACGCACTCAACGGCGGCACCTCCACGCCCCCTTCGGATTCCGGAGCGGTCAAGGGCGTCGGTTCCGGCCGCTGCCTCGACGTGCCCGGTTCCAGCACCAACGACGGCACTCAGCTCCAGCTGTGGGACTGCCACGGCGGTACGAACCAGCAGTGGACGTACACCGCCGCCGGTGAGCTCAGGGTCTACGGCAACAAGTGCCTGGACGCCGCCGGCACCGGCAGCGGGACCAAGGTCCAGATCTACAGCTGCTGGGGCGGCGACAACCAGAAATGGCGTCTCGACTCCAGCGGATCCATCGTCGGCGTCCAGTCCGGTCTCTGCCTCGACACCGTCGCGGGCGGCACCGCCAACGGCACCCTGATGCAGATCTCCTCCTGCTCGAACAGCAGCAGCCAGCGCTGGACCCGCACCTGAGGGGACCTGCCGCGACCGAAGCGGGTGAATCGATGAAGGCGCACGGCGTGGCCTTCCCCACCCGTTGGTGAAGACATCTCCGACAGACCTGGGTCGCCGCCGTGCAGGCGGCGACCCTCGCTGTCGGCGAGCAGGCGCCGAGCAGGCTGGTCCGAGGCGGTGCCGGCGAGGCCCTGGGCATGGGCGATGATCCGGCCGGTGATGCGGCAGTCGTCCCGGACGAGGGGCACAGGGGGCACGGTCGACGCCGGGATGCCGCCGGCCCGGGCCGGGCACATGACGAAGGAAGCCGCCTTTCACCTTTACGGCGGCGGGCACTTCTCCCTCAATTCCCGCGCACAGCAGGTTATTCGGGAGATTCGGCAGTTCGTCGCGGAATGCGGAGCCGTGACGGCGGAGTGACGCGCGGTAACACGTGGTTCAGGCGGCTGACTTGTCTGCTGGACTGCCGAGACGGGACCGAGCGGTGACGGCCTGCGTTCGCGTTTCGGCGAGGACTTGAGAGGTGAGTCCAGGATCAGTACCTTACCGCGAGTCCGAACCGGCCGGGCGTAAACGCAACCCCCGAAGCGGAGCCCGTCCCGTGTCATTCGAGCTTTCCGGTGGCGAGTTCACCACCGGTAAGCCGTGCTGCGGGCGCCGGCCCGTCGCACAGAGGCCTTCGGCGGGCCTCACCGACAGAAGCCGGCGGACTCCGCAGGCCCGCGGAGGCGGTGACCACGGCCCGCCCCGCCACGGCAGCTCCCCGTACCCCGACCGGCCGTCCCCTCCCGCCGGGCCCGCGGATCGGCAGCCCTGAGCGCCGGTTCCCTGGTCGGCCGCACTGCCGGCGCCGCCCCGGCGGGTTCCGTCCGATGCGTCCGGTCGCCCACGTCCGCTCCGAATGTCCGGATGGTGTGATCTGGTTCCTCGGACCGGGCTCGGAGTGACCTCGAAGGCGAACCCGGGCTGCCTGAACCCTATTCATCGCGTGTCTCGGTCACGAGTCGGCGATGTTGCGCCCAGAGGTCCTTGGCGGGGGTCGTCGGTGCCATCCGGCCGTGGCGGTGGGGGCATGTTTCTCTGCCCCAAAGTTTTACCGCACGGTTCCCTTATGAGCAGACGACGCCCGTGGGGCGCTGTCCGAAAAGGCTCCTGTCTTGAATACGACACCGCGGAAAGGGTTGTTGAGCGGGTTAGCGTGGCACCTGAAACTGTGTGAACGGATTTCAGGGAAGATGCATGAGCTCCTTATGTGATGTCCGCTCCGGCGGGGCGGAATGGCGGCAGTCCCGATGTGACTCAGGGGTAGGAATGACTCGGGAACTGCCGCCGGGCGGCTCTTCGGTTCCCGTCCGCACGAGGCATCGGGAAGCGTGCTGATGGAACGTGAGAAGCGACTCGCCGACGTCCGGACCTGGCTGGCCTCCCCGCAGTCGGCGGGCGGGCAGGTGATCCTGCTGGAGGGGACCGTGGGAGCGGGCAAGACGGAGTTCCTGCGCGAGGTGGCGCAGTGCGCCCAGACCGCCGAGGCCATCGTCCTCAAAGCCGTCTGCTCCGCCGCGGAGCGGGAGCTGCCGTTCGGAGCGCTCAGCCAGCTGTTCGACAGCCCGTCGCTCCCCGTGGAACTGCGCAGACGCATCTCCCCGGTACTGCGCGGGCTCATGGCGTCGACCCGGGCCGAGAGCATGGACCGGGCCGTGGAGCGCAACAGGGCCGAGATCCTCTACGACCTCTTCCTGCCGGTCACGGAACTGGCCGCCACGACACCGGTCGTGGTGTGCGTGGACGACATCGACCACATGGACATGCCGTCGCAGCAGTCCCTGCTGTATCTGGTCCGGCGACTGAGCTCCGCGCCGGTCCTGATGGTGCTCACCGAACTGGCCGAGTCGAGCGGGACCCACTCCCCGTTCCATGCCGAACTCCTGCGCCATGCCAGCGTCATGTCCGTCCGGCTCGCACCCCTCTCCCCGCAGGCCGTGCGCACCCTGATCGGCCGACGGCTCGGAGGAGGAGCGGCCCGGGAACTGAGCGACGCCTTCATCGCCTACAGCGGTGGCAACCCCCGGCTGCTCGACGCCCTGATCCACGACGAGCAGCTCGGCGGCGAGGTCCGGCAACAGGGATACGGACGCGCCCTGTTGAACTGCCTGCACCGCAGTCAACCCGACACACTGCGGGTGGCTCGCGCCATGGCGGTCTACGGCGACGAGGCCTCGTCCGACGCACTCGGAGCACTGGTCGACGCGGACACGGGCACCGTCGAGCGGGCGCTGCGCACCATGACCGAAGCCGGGCTGCTCAGCGACGGCCGGTTCCGGCACGTCCTGGCCGCGCGCACCGTGCTGGACGACCTGCCCGCCGCGGACCGTGCGCAACTGCACCACCGGGCCGCGCGACTGCTGTACAACCAGGGCGCCCCGGTGGCCGACACCGCCCATCACCTGGCCGAGGCCGGTCAGGTCCCGGAGCCCTGGGCGCTGCGCGTGCTGCTGGAGGCGTCTTCGGAGGCGCTGCTGCACGGTGCCGTGCAACGTGCTCTGCGGTACCTGAACTCGGCCCAGGGGGCGTGCACGAACGAGCGCGACCGGTGGGCGATCCGGGCCAGGCTCGCCCAGGCTGAATGGCAGCTCAACCCCTCGGCGTCGCTGCGGCACCTGATCGCGCTCACCGAGGCGGTCCGCAGCGACCAGCTGGACCTCCACGAGACGATGCTGCTCGTGCGACAACTGCTGTGGCTGCACCGTACCCAGGAGGCCGCCGACATCCTCGCGCTGCTCCGCAGGCGGGCGGCCCGTCTGCCGTCCGCGGGAATCGCGCCCCCGCCCGACACGCGGGCGCAGCCGGCCGACCTGCACGACCTGGAGGTGTGGCTGGCCTGCACGTATCCGCCGCTCGCGGGACGGGTGCAGAGCGGACCGGTGACCACCGGCCCCGAGGGCGCGCCCGCCACCCGGGGCCGGGCCTTCTGGCTGCAGTCGATCGGCGCGCTCTCCGGCGGCCTGGTCCGCAGGCGCAGCGGAGAGATGCAGGAGTGGGCCTCGCACGTCCTCGGTCAGCTCGACCTCAACCACACCGCTCCCTGGGCCGAGGAGGCGACCCTCCTCGCGTTGCTGTCGCTGGTCTACAGCGGCCGGCTGAGCGATGCGGCCAATCGCTGCCGGAGTCTGGACGAACGCCGGAACGGGCGCCCTTCCCCGATGTGGCAGGGCATCCTGGACGCCGCCGACGCTGAGATCCGGCTGCGACGGGGCGATCTCAGGGAAGCGGTGAATCGCGGCGCGTCCGCCCTGGAACACGTGTCCGTCCAGGGCTGGGGCACCGCCGCCGGCCTGCCGCTGGGCACCCTGATCCTGGCCCACACCCGCATGGGGGAGTACGACGAGGCCACGGCGCTCGTCACCCGCGGCATCCCCGACGAGATGTTCCAGAGCCGGTACGGACTGCACTACCTGTATGCACGGGGGCACTATTACCTGGCCATGAACCGCACCCGCGCGGCGCTCGGGGACTTCCTCTCCTGCGGTGAACTCATGGGAAAGTGGGGCATGGACCTGCCCGGCATCGTGCCCTGGCGGACCAGCGCGGCCGAGGCGTGGCTGCTGCAGGGCAACCGCGACCAGGCCAAGCGCCTCGTGAAGGACCAGCTGGCCCTCCCCGGTCCGGAGGACACCGTGAGCCGGGCGCTCGCCCTGCGGCTGATGGCCGTGTTCAGTTCGCCGGGCCAGCGCCCGCGCCTGCTGAGCGAGGCCGCCGACACCCTCGAGGCGGAAGGCCGTTCCTACGAACTGGCCAGGACGCTGTCCGACCTCGGCCGGGCCTACCACGCGCTCGGCAAGCACCGCCGGGCCCGGGTGATCATCCGCCGTGCCTGGAGAGTGGCGCATCTGTGTCATGCGGAACCCCTGTGCAAGGAGCTGCTGCCGGACACGAACGGTGAGGGGGGCCCGGCGCAGAACGGGGAGAGGGCGACGGCCGTGGCCTCGCTGACCAACTCCGAGCGCAGGATCGCCTCCATGGCGGTCATGGGGTACACCAACCGGGAGATCGCGGAGAAGCTGTTCGTCACGCCCAGTACCGTCGAGCAGCATCTGACCAGGGTCTACCGCAAGCTGGCCGTCAAGAACCGCCAGAGTCTGCCGGGCTGTCTGAGCAGCGGACCGGGCTGAGCCGCCCGGCCCGACAGCGCCGCGCCCCGCACCGGCCGAATCGACCGAGGACTCCGGATCACGCACTACCTGGTCCGTCCCGTCCCCGGCGACTCGGCCCGTCGCACGATGCGGTGCGCGGCGCGCAGTCCTTGCGCGGTGGCCCGCACCGCGTTGAGCGACCGGGCGTCGGCGGCGCCGCCCGCGGACTCGAAGGGGATCTCGGCCCGGCGGAGCACGGCGGCCACCTCCCGCCGGCTCTCCTGGCCGGTGGCGAGGACGACATGGTCGGCGGCGACCAACCGCCGTTCCCCTCCCTTGTCGACGACCACCACGCCGCCCTGGGTGATCTCCTCGTACGTGACGTCGGTGAGCAGGCGTACTCCGCGAGCACGCAGTTCCTCCATGACCACCCACCGGGTGGACGGGCCGATGCCGGCCCCGATCCTTCCGCCGCGCCGCATCACGGTGAGCTGACGGGACCCACCGGCCGGGGCGGCGGTGGTCCGTGACACCGGCACGGCTCCCGGCGGTGCGGTCATGGCGCGGGAGGCCAGAAACTCCTCCGGCGTCGGGCCGGGGGAGGAGTCACCGGTGAGGAGGTGCGCCAGATCCACCGCGATTCCGCCGCCGCCGATGACGGCGACACACGGACCGAGGGCTGCGGGGTCGGCGAACGCCCGGGCGTAGTCGAGGACATGCGGCAGGTCGACGCCGGGAAGGTCCGGCCGGTGCGGGCGGACCCCGGTGGCGAGGACCACTCCGTCCATGGCGCGCAGGGCGGGCACGTCCCGGACACCGATGCGGTGCCCCAGGTACACGGGCACGCCCAGCCGGTCGAGTTCCTGCTCCCGCTGTCGTACCGTCGCCGCGAAGTCCGCCTTGCCCGGCACCCGGGCGGCCAGCCGGAACTGGCCGCCCGGCTCGTCGGCCGCCTCGTAGACCTCGACCTCGTGCCCCAGTCCGGCCAGGGTGCGGGCCGCCTCCAGCCCCGCGAGACCCGCGCCGATCACGGCGTACCTGCCCCGCCGCGCGGGAGAAGACCGGGCCGGGAACTCACGCTCGTGGCCCGCCCGCGGATTGACCAGGCAGGACACCCTCTCGGTGCCGAAGGACCGGTCGATGCACGCCTCGTTGCAGGCGATGCAGAGGTCCACCGACGCGCTCGCCCCCCTTCGGGACTTGTCGACGATGGCCGGGTCGGCGAGGAACGGGCGGGCCATGGCCACCAGATCGACGTCACCCCCGGCCAGCGCCTGCTCGGCCTGCGCCAGCCGGTTGAAGCGGTTGGAGGCGATGACGGGCACCGCGCCGTGACCCGCCGCCCGCAGCGCCCGCTTGACCCGCTCGGCGTACACGGCCCAGGTGCCCGCCGGCACCTGCGCCTGCACGGTCGGCACCGGGGACTCGTGCCAGCCGACGCCCACCGCGAGCGCGTCGGCGCCGGCCCCGGCGAGCTCCACGGCGAGCGCGGACGTCTCCTCCCACGGGGTGCCGTCGTCCACGAGGTCGGCGCCCGACATCCGGAAGAGCACCGGGAAGCCCGGTCCCGCCGCGGCTCGTACGGCCCGCAGCACCTCGACGGGGAAGCGACGGCGCCGCCCGGCGTCACCGCCCCAGGCGTCGTCGCGCCGATTGGTGAGGGGCGCGGTGAACTGATTGATCAGATAGCCCTCGGAACCCATCACCTCGACCGCGTCGAAGCCCAGCTCGCGCGCCCTCTCCGCTCCCCGGGCGAAGGCGGCGACGGTCCCGGTGATCTGTTCCTCCGTCATCGTCCGTGGCACGGTGCGGGAGAACCGGCTGTACACGGCGGACGGCGCGAGGGGCGCGGCGCCCACCGCCCCGGGGGCGCCGGGCAGCGCGTACCGCCCGGCGTGGAAGAGCTGAAGGGCGATGAGACCCCCGGCCTCGTGCACCGCGCGCGCTGCCAGACGCAGCGCCGAGCGGTGCTTCTCGTCGTCGAGCACGCCGTAACCGGGGCCGCCGGAACCCGCCGGGGCCACCGCGGAGCCGCCGGTGACGATCAGGCCGGCCCCGCCCCGCACGCGCTCCGTGTAGAACGCGGCCAGGGCCGCGCCACCGTCGTCCAGGGCCTCCAGATTCAGGTGCATGGCGCCCATGACGATGCGGTGCGGCACTGTCAGGCCACCGATCACACAGGGCCTGAAGACCTGGTCCAACACCTGCCGTCCCTCTTCTCGGTAGTCTCGGTCAGACGTCGCGCGTCGGCCGGGGCGGCAGCGCCAGCGCCTCGCCCGCGTCCGCGAAGAACGGCGGCGCGACCACGCTGAGCCCGCCGTCGACCACGAGGGTCTGCCCGGTGATGTAGCCTGCCCCCTCGCCGAGCAGGAAGGCGATGGTGTCGGCCATCTCCCGCACGGTTCCGGGACGGCGCGCGGGAATGCGGTCGAGGACGCCCCGCATGGACGGCATGCCTTCCACGTTGTAGAAGAACTCCAGCGAATCGGAGTCGATCAGGCCGCCGTTGACCCCGTTGACGTTGATGCCGTACGGCGCGAACTCCACCGCCATGTACCGCACCCACGACTCGATGGCGGCCTTCATGCCGCCCAGCATCGCGTAGGTGGGGTAGGCACGGACGGAACCGTAGGAGGACAGCGCGACGATCCGGCCGCCGTTGTCCATCAGTTTCACGGCCTGCTGCGCCCCCAGGACGAACGGCCGCAGGTTCATCGCGTACGAGCGGTCCAGGTGGTGCGGGCCGATGTCGACGATGTTCTTGAACGCGCTCGCCGCGGCGTTGGAGACGAAGTGGTCGAGCCGCCCGCAGCGCCGCGCCACCTCGTCGAACAGCGTCGCGACGCCCTCGGTGGTCTCGACGTCCGCCTGGACCGCGAAGCCCTGACCACCGGCCTCCTCGACCTCGGCGACGGTCTTCTGGGCCAGGTCGGCGTTCTTCTTGTAGTTGACGACCACGGTGCCACCGCGTCCGGCGAGGGTGAGGGCCAGAGCGCGGCCGATGCCGCGTGAGGCCCCGGTGATCAGCGAGACCTGCTCGCGGTCGGGCGTCTGCTGACGGTGCGCGCTGTTCATCGGATCGTTCCCTCTCCGTCCCGGGACGTCGTGCGCTGGAGCAACTCGCGGAAGACGACGGCCTTCTGCACCTCGTTGGTGCCTTCCTCGAAGCGCTGCGCACGCGCGTCGCGGTACACGCGCTCGATCTTCTGCGACTTCCAGTAACCGAGCCCGCCGTGCACCTGGAGGGCCTTGTCGGTGACGTTCGTCAGCATCGTCACCGCGTGCATCTTCGCCATCGACGACTGCATGGACGCGTCGTCCGCCCCTTCCTCGAAGCGGCGCGCCGCGTGCAGGACGAGCTGCCGTGCCGCCTCGATGTCCGCCGCGTTCTCGGCGAGCATGAACTGGATGACCTGGCGCTGGGTGAGCGTCCTGCCGAAGGTCACACGGGCGCGGGCGTACTCGACGGCCAGCTGCTGGGCGCGCTGGGCGAGCCCTACGCAGCTCATCGCCACGGAGATCCGGGACGGGGTGAGGAAGCCCCCGAGGAACACCTCCAGCCCCTGGCCCTCCGCGCCGAGCCGGTGGTCGACCGGCACCGGGGTGCGGTCGAAGGTCAGCGACGCGTGGTCGGTACCCCTGACTCCCATGGTGTCGGAGGTGTCCTCGACCGTGACTCCCGGGGCGTCGCGCGGCACCAGCAGGGCCACCGTGCCCTCGTGCCCGGTGCTGCCCTCGACCCTGGCGGCCAGCAGGTAGTAGTCGCAGCGCACCCCGAAGGTGATCAGGTGCTTGCGTCCCGAGAGGTAGTACGTGTCGCCCTCGCGCACCACCGACGTGGTGATGTCCGCGCCGGTGCCGTTGCCCGGTTCGGTGAGGGTGAAGGCGATCTTGATCTCACCGGTGACGGAGGGGATGACGAAGCGCTTGCGCTGCTCGTCGTCCGCGTGGCCGTCCATCGCCCGCCAGATCCCGTTGACCACGTGCACGATCATGCGCACGGATCCGTGCGAACGGGAGAAGATCTCCATCAGCTCCATCCAGCGCACGAAGCCGAGGCCCTGGCCGCCGTACTCCTCGGGAGCCGCTGTCCGCAGGAACCCCAGGCCGTTCAGCTCGGCCCACAGCTCCTCGGGCACCTGCCCGGTCTCCTCGATGCGCTCGGCCCACCGCTCGCCCGGCCCCTCCACCCACTGTTCGACCCGGTCACGCAGCTCTCGGAACTGCTGCTCGTCCGTCATGTGCCACCTCTTTCCCTGTTCCGTCGTTCCGGTCCGCTGTCCGTCGCGCGTCAGCCGGCGTCCTCGTCGTGGGGCCGCAGACCACGGGCCAGCGCCCGCAGTTCCCACTTCGTCACCTTGCCGATGGGGTTGCGCGGCAGGGCGTCGATCAGCTCCAGGCGCTCCGGCCAGTACTGTTTGGCCACCTCGTGTCCGTCGAGGTGACGCCGCATCTCCTGGAAGGTCAGCTCCGTGCCGTCCGCGGGGACCACGAAGGCGCAGGCGCGCTCGCCGAGGCGCTCGTCCGGCATGGCCACCACCGCGACGTCCTCGACGGCGGGGTGTCCGAACAGCAGCTGCTCGATCTCGGCGACGGGTATCTTCTCCCCGCCGCGGTTGATCACGTCCTTGACCCGCCCGGTGATCCGCAGGAAACCCTCGGTGTCGATCGTCGCCAGATCACCCGTGCGGTACCAGCCGTCCGCGGTGAACGCCTGGGACGTCAGGTCGGGGCGCCCGAGGTAACCGTCGAAGACCGTGGGGGAGCGCAGCTCGAAGTTGCCCTCCTTGCCCGCGGGCAGCACCAGTCCTTCGTCGTCGGTGATCCGCAGCTCGATGCCGTCCAGCGCGCGGCCGTCGGAACCCCAGCGCTGCCGGGGCTCGTCGCCGGGCGTCGACAACGCGCCCAGGCAGGTCTCCGTCGTGCCGAAGGCCCCGCACACGTCCGCGCTCAGCACCCGCCCTGCCCGCTCCGCAAGAGCCCGCGGCACCATGGCCCCCGTCGCCACGAAGACCCGCAGGTGCTGTGGCGTCTCGCCGCTCTCCTCCACGGCTTTCACCAGGTCGGACAGGAACGGCGTCGCGGCCTGCACGAACGTCGCACGGTGGTCGTTGAGCGACCGCAGTGCTCGCTTGGCGTCCCACTCGGGCTGCAGGATCTGCGGCACGCCCAGCACCAGGGCGAGCACCATCCCGTACAGGAAGCCCGTCTGGTGAGCGAGCGGCGACGGCACCCAGACCGCGTCCCGCTCACCGAGCCCGAGATGCCCGATCTCCATCGCGGCGGCCCGCACCAGGTTGCGCGTGGGCTGCGTGACGCCCTTCGGCTCGCTGGTGGTGCCCGAGGTGAAGAGCAGCTGCGCCGTCATCTCCGGTGTCGGTGCGAGGGCGTCGAGCGCCACGCGGTCGACCGTCGCCGCCGACAGCGCCTGCCCCCAGTCGTGCACGGCCGGCCCGCCCGCGGGGGACTCGGGCAGCAGGGCGGAGCCGCCGGCGGCGGCCAGGACCACCACATGCTCCAGGTTCACGTCCGAGCCGTCCTCGGCGACCAGGTCCATCACCTCCTCGGCGGGCAGGCGCGAGCGGTGCCGGTCCGCCACGACCAGCACCCGTGCCCGGGAGCGTCGCAGGACGAAACCGAGCTCGCGCTTGCGGAAGAACGGGATGACCGGGCAGCACACGGCCCCGACGCGCAGGGCCGCCAGCGACAGCACCACGAACTCGACACGGTTCGGCAGCTGGTACGCCACGTTCTCGCCCGGCCGTACCCCGAGCCGCAGCAGCAGGGCCGCTGCACGGTCCACCCGCTCGGCCAGCTCGCTCCAGGTGATCATCTCGTCGCCGTCGGAGCGCACGTCCACGACGGCTGTGTCCTGGGGCCGGGCCTCGGCCCTCCGGCGCAGCCACTGCGGCAGCGTGACCCGCGAGGCGGCCTCCGGGCACACGGCCTCCGGCGTCGTCACGGAGACGCCGGAGACCGCACCGTCACCGGCGGGGGCCGAGCCGTCCTCCACCGACATGGGCACGGTGAGCGTGTTCATCGCGTCGAGGAACGTCGGGTACGAGATGCGGTAGGCGTTCGGGTAGGTCAGCGTCGAACGGCCCCGCGCCCGCGACGACGCCACCGCGAGCGACATCAGGACGCGGTGGTCGTTGAACGAGGACAGCCTGGCGCCGTCCAGGCCGTCCACGCCCCGTACCCGCAGCGCGTCGTCCGACAGTGCCAGACGGCCGCCCATCGAGTTGAGCTGGAGCATGGCGGCGGCCCGGTCGGACTCCTTGAGCCGGGTGTGCGCGATGTTGCGGAAGACCGACTCGCCGCGCGCGAACGTGGCGAGAGTCGCCAGGATCGGCAGCATGTCGGGGATGTCGCGGCAGTCGACGTCGACCGCGGTGAGCCGCGGCGCGTCCTGCCGGATGCGGAGTCCGCCGGCCGCCCCGTCCATCTCCATCGGTACGCCCATGGAGCGTGCGACGTCGAGGAAGTGGAACTCGGGGTGATCGGCCGGGCCGCCCTCCAGCGTGGTGATCCCGCGCAGCAGCACGTCAGCGGGGTGCAGCGCCGCGGTCGCGATGCCGAAAGCGGCCGAGCCGATGTCCGGCGGCAGCGTCAGCTCGACGTTGCGCGCCTGCTGGCCGGGCTCGATGTCGAAGCGCCGCCAGTCCTCGGAGACGGTCACGTCGAGGCCGAACTGCCGCATCATCGCCACGGTGAGTTCCAGGTAGGGGCGTTCGTTGAGTTCGCCCTCCACCTCCACGGTGGTGTGCCGCGTCGCGAACGGGGCCAGCAGGATCAGGCCCGAGACCCACTGGGACAGGGTTCCCGCGACCGTGACGTGGCCGCCCGTGGGTCTGCGGCCCTGGACATGCACGGGCGGGCAGCCGTCGGCCGACTCCAGCCGGACGCCCATCTGCTCGAGGGCGCGCAGCAGGGGGCCGACCGGCCTCCGCCTGAAGTACTTCTGCCCGGTCACCGACACGGCACGGTCCGACAGCGAGGCCAGACCGATCATGAAGTACAGCGTCGTGCCGGAGCTGCCGGCGGAGACCGCGTCCCGGCGGGGCCTGTACCGCCCGCCGAGTCCATGCACCACGTAGGTGTCACCGTCCCTGGCGATGTGCACACCGAGATCGCGCAGCAGGCGCACGGTGTACTCGACATGACGCGCGTCGGACAGCCCGTGGACGCGGCTGACGCCGTCGGCGAGCGAGGCCAGGATCAGCGCGCGGTGCGCGTGGTATTTCGAGCTGGGGACAGGAATCTCACCGGTGACGCGGTGCTGAATTCCCTCGACGAGAAGGTGCATGGGTCCTACTGCTCCCTGACTGTGGGATGGCGGCCGGGACAGGAGAAGAAGACGGCCCGAATCCTCACGGCACACCGACGCCGAAACGTCGGGCACACGCACACCGGAAAGTCGGACGCCGACCTCGTGACGTCAGAAGTTCGAACGGGAGAACATGTTTCAGCCCAGTGGCAGGACGTTCCTGGACCACGCCCTACGTCTTGTTGAGCCGCGACGCGGCGTGGTTGCGGTTCTCGAACTCCTGATGATCCGGAGCGGAGGGCAGTGACCGGCTGCCCGGGATCGCCCGCGCGTCCCGGGCCACCCGTGACCCGTCCGGGGGAGCGGCGGGCCGGACGTCGACGTCGGACCAGGCGGACACCAGCGAGACGGCCTGCTCCGGATTGAGCCGCGGGTCGCACAGGCTGGTGCGCCGGACGGTCCTCCCCTCGTACACGGAGACGTCCGCGGCACATTCGAGGACGTCGTCGGGGGTGGTCTCCAGGTGCAGTCCGCCGGCCGTGCCGCCGACGTCGGTCACGGCCCGGAGGAAGCCCCGTATCTCCCGTGCCATGGTTTCCAGCAAGCGCGTCTTGTGCCCGTCCGGGCCGACGACGGTGTTCCCGTGCATGGGGTCGCTGAGCCAGATCACCGGATGGCCGGCGACCCGGACCGCCTCCACGAGCGCCGGCAGCCGGTCGGTGACCGTCTCGGCGCCCATCCGCGCGATGAGGGTGAGCCGGCCCGGTTCCCGCAGCGGATCGAGGCGTTCGCACAGGAGGGTGATCTCCTCCGCGGTGGTGGCCGGACCGACCTTCACGGCGACCGGGTTGACGATGCCGGCGACGAGGTCCAGGTGGGCGCCGTCCAGTTGACGGGTCCGCTCGCCGATCCACGGCCAGTGGGTGGACCCGAGCCAGCGGCGCCCGTCGTCCAGCTCACGGATCAGGGGCATTTCGTAGTCGAGGACCAGCGCCTCGTGGCTCGTCCACAGCCGGGGTTCGGCCGGGGGCCGTCGGCCCGGGACCGTGCGGCCGCGCCAGCCCAGGTGCTCCATGACGTCGCCGGCCGTCATGTACGAGGTCAGCAGGCGCAGCGGATCGTGCCGCCGGCTTTCCCGGTCGAGTTCCGGGCCGTTGACCATGTGGCCCCGGTAGACGGGCAGTTCAAGGTCGCCGATCCGTTCGTGCGGCCTGGAGCGGGGCTTGGCGAACTGGCCCGCGATGCGTCCGACCCGCACGACCGGCTTGTGGGCGGCCGTCGTCAGCGTCGCGGCGAGCAGGTCGAGCACCGCGGACTTGCGCGACACGTACTCGGCGTCGCACTCACCCGGGTTCTCGGCGCAGTCCCCGGCCTGCACCACCAGGGCCTCGCCGCGGGCCACCTGGGCCAGCAGCGTCCGCAGCACGCGCACGTCCTCCGCCTCGACCAGCGGCGGACGCGCGGCCAGTACCTCCCGGATGCGCCGGACCTGTGACGGGTCGTCCCACTCGGGTTGTTGCAGGGCCGGCTTACGCATGTCGGTCACGGCTTTTCCCACGTCGGATCTCCGGTGAAATATCGGTCGGGATATGACTGCGATCGTTGGAGGATGAATCTCGAAGACCCTTCGACGGCCTTCCGTGGGCGCCGTGGAAGGCAGGGAAAGGGCTGTGGACCGCACAGCCCGGTGAAGGTCACCGGATATCCCTCCGTCGGTTTCTCGGAAACGGTGATCCTCGGCGTCCGGAACCACCGCGCCAGGACAGCCCGACAGGGATGCCGGCCTCGCGCATGTTCCTGTTCGTGTTCTCCGTCCATCGACCCCCGTCCCCCGGGGGATCGCCTGCTTCCCCCTGATCGATGTCTGCGAGCCGGGCGGCCCCCGACGGAGCGGAGCATGTCGCCCGGGTTCAGGGCGTGCGGGATCTGCCGACGCACACCTCGAGCAGTTCCGAGGGGGAGCGCAGCACGGCGTCGGGACTTTCCGCGAGGAGGGTCTCCTCGTCGGTCTCCCCCCACAGCGCGGCCACGGCGGCGACGCCGGCGCCCCGCGCGCTGGTGAGGTCGGTGACCGCGTCGCCGACCATGATCGTCCGCGAGGGTTCGCAGCCGAGCACGCTCAGCGCCTTGAGCACGATGTCGGGGGCCGGCTTGGGGCGTTCCACCTCGTCGGAGCCGATCACGACGGTGAACAGGTCCAGCAGCCCGAGCTGTTCGAGGAGCGAACGGGCCCGCGGTCCGCTCTTGCCGGTGGCGACGGCGAGCCCGATGCCGCGCGCCCGCAGATCCCTGAGCATCTCCGGCACGCCGTCGAAGACCGGGACCAGGTGAGCGAGCCGGTAGCTCTCACGGACGAACGGTTCCTCCATCTCCAGCGGCAGCCCCATGATCCGCATGATGTCGGGGAAGTAGCGGCCCAGATGGCGCTCGTACTCCTCGAACGGGGGCTCGCCGGCCCCCACCACCTCGGCGTAGGCGGTGGTGAACGCCTGGCGCATCACGGCGAAGCTGTTGACGAGCACCCCGTCGAGGTCGAAGACGACCGCGGCCGGCGGCTGCGCCCCGTCGTCCCGGATGCCGGGGGTGGCGGGGCCTTGGCTGGTTCCAAGACTGTCCATGGCGCTGCGGTGCTCTCCTTCGTGGGGCGGCGGCTTCGGGCGTGGGACCGCTGCCGCCGCGGTACGAGTCCCGGCCGAACCGGTGGTCGTGCCGGTCACGCCCGGCGCGACCGGGGTCGCTCCTGCGCGGCGCGGGCCGAGGAGTAGATCCGCTCGATGGCGCCGATGGTGCGGCGCGCCTCCTCGATGGCCCGGCCCGGACCGGCCGGGTCCCGCAGCTGGGCGAGCAGCTCGTCGAGCTGCCGGTCGTACTCGGTGCCCAGGGGCTCTTCGGGCACCGGGATCCCGCGGGTCCGGCCGTCGTCGGTGCGGGTCAGCTCCGGGTGCTCCAGGCGGTTGGGGCTGAAGCCGAACGTGCATCGCAGGGTCGCACTGCCCGCGCTGCCGTCGATCCGGACGCGGGTGATGTCGCGCTCCTCGTGCGAGGCCCAACTCGCGTGCAGCGACAGGGAGACACCGTGGTCGGTGACGAGGAACGCGCGGGCGGTGTCCTCGACGTCGATGACACCGGCGTCGGCCCGCTCGCCGTCCTGACCGTCCTCGGCCTTCCCGGCGCGCCAGGAGACCCGTGCGGAGTCCCGCTCGATGAAGTCGCCCGAGACCGCGCCGGTGACCTGCGTGAAGTTCGCGGAGCCCAGCACCGGCGTGGCGATGTCGAACAGATGCCAGCCGAGATCCACCAGAGCGCCGCCCCCGGACAGCCGGCGCCGGGTGAACCAGCCGCCCGCGTCCGGCACGCCCCGGGCGCGCACCCAGGACAGCTCGACGTGACGGATCGTGCCCAGGTCGCCGGCGCTCGCGAGCAGGGACCGCACGTCGGCGCGGTGCCGTGCGGCGCTGCCCGCCAGGAGACGTGCACCGCCGACGCGTTCGGCTTCGGCCAACTGCTCGGCCTCCGCCGACGTCAGGCACACCGGTTTCTCGAGGAAGACCGGGATGCCCTTGTGGAGCAGGCCGCCGGCGATCTCGCAGTGCAGGTGGTTGGGGACGGCCACGACGGCCAGGTCCACCTGCGCGAGGTCCGCGTCGTGCACGGCCGCCAGGACCGGGGTGTCCGGGAACTCCGCGGCGACGGCCGCGCGCGAGGCCGGGTCGGGGTCGATCGCCGCGTTCACGACGAAGCCGGGATGACGGCGCAGCCGCGGCAGCCAGATGGAGCGAGCCGCCCAGCCGAGTCCCACCACAGCGGTGCGGACCGGCCGGCCGTCGTGGTTCGCCGCGGTCATGAGCCGAGGACGTCGGCTATGACGGCGGCGACCTCGTGCATCTGCTCCTCGGTCCCGAGCAGCGTCCGGTGGTGCAGCCACAGGCAGTCGGACGTCAGCGCCTCGGAGTTGGGGCAGCGCCGGGCCAGTTCGTCCACCGACAGGTCCGGCGCGCCCATCTCCCAGAAGGCGTCCGTGCGGTAGATCGAGCGGAACGCCACGAACGCGGGGACACCTCGCTCGACGAGCGTGTCGACCACCTGCGCGCGCCGTTCCTCGGTGATGCCGGGGACCCGGAACATGGCCATGTAGTGCGGGTTGCGGTCGGCCCGGGGGTCCATCCGCTGCGGCAGCACGCCAGGGATCTCGGCGAGCAGCGACGACAGCAGCGGCCATCGTTCCTCACGCGTGCCGATCTGCCCGTCCAGGCGTGCGAGCTGGGCGCGCAGCACAGAGGCGGAGAACTCGTTGAGCCGGAAGTTGGAGCCCGAGGTGCGGTGGAAGTAGCCGCGGTCGCCGCGGGGGCGTCCGCAGCTGTGCCGGACGAAGGCGTGCTCCGCCATCTCGGCGGTCGGGAACAGCACGGCGCCGCCCTCGCCCGCCGTCATCAGCTTGCCGTTCTGGAAGGAGAACGCGGCGACCGAGCCCAGCTCACCGACCCGATGGCCGTTCCAGGTGGCGCCCTGTGCGTGGGCCGCGTCCTGGATCAGCGGCACACCGGACTCGGCGGCGACCTTGTCGAGGGCGTCCATGTCGGCGAACTGGCCGGCCATGTGCACGGGCATGATGGCGCGGGTCTTCGCGGAGACGGCTCTGGCGGCCTCGGCCGGATCGATGCAGTACGTCTCCGGGTCCACGTCCACCGGCACCACGACCGCGCCGAGGCGCTGAGCGGCCTGGGACGAGGAGATGAAGGTGAAGGCCGGCACGATCACCTCGGTGCCGGGGCCGACGCCCATGACCTCCAGAGCCAGTTCGAGGGCGTGTGTGCCGTTGGTGACGGCCAGTGCGTGCTCGCTCCCGTGGTACTCGGCGAACTCCCGCTCGAAGGCGTCGACCTCGCCACCGCCCATGCGCCACCACTGACCCTGCTCCAGCGCACGTATGAGGCCGGTCCGCTCCGCGTCGTCGTACTGCGGCCACGCCGGAAGGTCTGAGCCCAGTCGCACACCACTGCTCATGCTGTTCCTTGCTCCTTCGGTCTACGCGCATGCGAATACTGCCGCAGCGAACGCCACGGAGGTCACGACACGGAACCACCCCTCAGGAGGCGGGTGTTCACACGGACGCCGGCGCTCGGAACACGACCTCGGCGCGGTCCGCGGGCCCGGCGGGGCAGATCGGCAGCCGCTGTCGGGCGGGGTCGGTCGTCGCGATTAGCACGCTAACCCAGTGATCGGCGAGGCGTCATTCCCCTGGTGACCCCCCTATGTTCCCCCTTGTGATTGCAGGCATACCGAGGAGCGGTGTTTGCCTGTCAATGGCCGTGCTATAAAAAGCACTTCCCGATGGTTCCGTGCAGACAAAGGGTGCGCATTGAGCAGGCTTCTGTTGGTGAACGGGCCGAATCTCGGCATACTAGGTAGTCGTCAGCCCGATATCTACGGAACGGACACACTCGCGGATATCGAAGGATGGGTCGCCGAAGAAGTGGCGGACCGCGGCTGGAAAGTGGAAGCGTTCCAGCACGACGGTGAGGCGGAGATGATCCGCACCATCCAGGGCAACTACGACTCGGTCGGAGCGATCGTCAATCCCGCGGCCCTGATGATGGCCGGCTGGGGACTGAGGGACGCGCTGGCCGACTATCCGCGCCCCTGGATCGAGGTCCACCTCTCCAATGTCTGGGCCCGCGAGCAGTTCCGGCACCAGTCGGTCACCGGACCGCTCGCCAGCGGAGTGATCTTCGGACTGGGCGCCACGGGCTATCGGCTCGCCGCCCGCGCGTTGCTGGAGAAGGTCACCGACCGCTGACGCGGTGCCACCGGCCGCGAGAGACCCCCTGGTTCCCGTGGAAGCGCGCCCGCGCGACTTCGTCACGGACACGACTGAAAGCCGAGGACACGACACCATGCCCCAGGTACAGACGGCGGAATCGGTGCTGGCCGCCCACCGCGACCGGCTGCGCCCCGTCGACCGGATGATTCCGGAAGCCGGCGCGCTGCCGGAGCCCGGCGAAGGTGAGGCGCTGCTGGAGGTCGACGGGGCCCAGGGCCTGCTGACGCACACCCGTGTCGACGCCGACGCGCTGGAGGCGGTGCTCGGCCCGCTCGACCGCTGGGAGCTGACCCCCCGGGTCTCCGGTCCCGACGAGATGGCCGCTCTGCTCACGCACTGGCAGCAGTACATGCGGAGCCACCCGGAACGTCCAGGCGCGGACTCCATGGCCGCTGTCGAGTGGCCCAGCCGCGACGTGGGCATGACCCGGGTCCTGCGTGCCTTCGGATTCGTTCCCGAGTTCGTGATGATCGGCCGGGTCAAGGGCACCGGCCTGGTACCGGAGTCGGGCCGGGTCCACGTGCGGCGGGCCACCCCCGAGGACAGCGAGGCCGTGTTCGAACTGCAGATGGTGGAGACCCGGTTCGACGCCGCCGTCAGCGGCGCGGTCGAGCGCGCCACGACCGAGGCGCTGCTGCGCGAGGAGATCACCGCGTCGTTCAAGCGCGACGAACCGCTGATCTGGGTCGCCGAGTACGAGGGCGCGATCGTGGGGATGCACCGGGGCGAGGACCCCTCCGAGCCGCAGCAGGCATGGCTCGCGACGAAGATCACCGCCACCCCCGTCGCGCATCTGGTCTGCCAGGCCGTCAAGGAGGGCTACCGCGGACTGGGCATCGGCACCTCCCTCGCCAACCACGTCCACGCCGAGCTGGATGCCATGGGCATCGGCGCGGCGGTCGGCTACCACGCGATGTTCAACCCCGTCTCCACGCCGTTCTGGCACCGCCACGGCTGGCGGCCGTACTGGAACCGCTGGATGCGCACCCCGGCCGTCTGAGCGGCGCCGTGCCGAGAGTCCGTACGAGCCCTGTGGAGGGGAACATGCTGGTCAAGGCGCTGGAGGAGCGGGCCGACTCCGTTTTGGACGCCACGGCCCTCGAATGCGAGGGCGTCGAGCTCACCTTCCGGGAGGCGCACGAGCAGGCCAACCGGCTCGCCCGCCACCTGGTCGCCCAGGGCGTGGGGCCCGACCGCGTCGTCGCGGTGATGCTGCCGCGCTCCACGGACCTGCTGGTGGCGCTGCTGGCCGTGCTGAAGGCGGGCGGGGCCTACCTGGCGCTCGACCCGGAACACCCCGCCGAGCGCGTGGCCTTCCAGGTCCGCGACGCCGCTCCGGTGGCCCTGCTGACGTCGACCCGCATCGACGCCGACCGCACCGCCCTGGGCGTTCCCCGCGTCGTGCTGGACGACCCCGCGACGGCCGCGACGCTCGCCGCACTGCCCGCCGGGCACCTGACCGACGCCGAGCGTACCGCCCCGCCGCAGCCCGAGGACCTCGCGTACGTCATCTACACCTCGGGTTCCACCGGCACCCCCAAGGGCGTCGAGATCCCCGTGCGCGCCCTGCACAACCTGCTGGAGGCGATGCGGGAACAGCTGGCCATGGAACCCGGCGACCGCATGCTGTCGGTCACCACCGCCACCTTCGACATGTCGGTGCCCGAACTGTTCCTGCCGTACTACACCGGGGCCCGCGCGGTCATCGCGCCACGTGCCACCGGGCAGGACCCGCAGGCGCTGGGCGACCTGATCGTCCGCCGGGAGATCGGCACCGCCCAGGCCACCCCCACCCACTGGCACATGCTGGCCACCGTCAGCCCCGAGGCGCTGCGCGGCCTGCGCATCCTCATCGGCGGCGAGGCGCTGTCGGAGAAGCTGGCGGCGGCGCTGCTCGACCTCGGCGCCGAGGTCGTCCAGTGGTACGGGCCCACGGAGACCACCGTGTGGTCCACGGTCCACCCGGTCACCCGGCCCGAGGATGCCGCCGTCATCGGCAAGCCCCTGCGCAACACCCGGCTGTACGTCCTCGACGAGGAGCTGGAGCCCGTCGAAGCCGGCGCCGAGGGTGAGCTGTTCATCGCCGGCGCGGGAGTGGCCCGCGGTTACCTCGACCGGCCGGAGCTGACCGCCGAGCGTTTCCTGCCCGACCGTTTCGGCGACGGCGGTGCCCTGATGTACCGCACGGGCGACGTGGTGCGGCTGCGCCCGGACGGCGACCTGGAGTACGTCGGCCGTGCCGACCACCAGGTCAAGCTGCACGGCTTCCGGATGGAACTCGGCGAGATCGAGGCCGCTTTGGAGCGGTCCGAGGACGTCGACCAGGCGGCCGCGACGGTCCGCGAGGACCGCCCGGGCGACCGGCGCCTCGTCGCCTACGTGACAGCCGCACCCGGCCGGGAGCCCGACGTCAAGGAGCTGCGGAACTTCGTCGCGGAGGCCCTGCCCCTGTACATGGTGCCGTCCGCCGTGGTGGCTCTGGAGGAGTTCCCGCTCACCCCCAACGGCAAGCTCGACCGCAAGGCGCTGCCGGCCCCGGTCGTCGCGCGGACGGCGATGGTGGAGACGCACCTCACGCAGTCGGAGCTGCTCCTCGGCCGGCTCTTCGCCGAAGTGCTCGGCGTGGAGCAGGTCGGACCACGCGACAGCTTCTTCGACCTCGGCGGCTCCTCGGTCCTCGCGGCCCGGCTGCTGGCCCGGGTGCGGTCCGAGATGCAGCTGGAGCTGTCGATCCGGATGCTGGTGGAGTCCCCGACGCCGGCCGAGCTCTCCCGGCGGCTGACGGGCGAGGAGCCGCAGGACTCCTTCGACGTCCTGCTGCCGCTGATGACCAAGGGATCGGAACGGCCGCTGTTCTGCATGCGCCACCTCGGCGGCACCGCCTGGTGCTACGGAGTGCTGGCCCAGCACTTCAGCCTGGAGTACCCCCTCTACGGCCTCCAGTCGCACACCTTCCAGGAGTTCGACACCCCCGTCGACAGCATCGCGGCCATGGCGGCGGACTACGCCGACCGCATCAGCGGCGTGCAGCCCACGGGCCCGTACCGCATTCTCGGCTGGTCCTTCGGGGGCGTCCTCGCCCATGCCGTCGCCGCCGAGTTCCAGAAGCGCGGTGAGGAGACCGAGTTCCTCGGCGTGTTCAACACCAACCCGCACATCACGGACAAGGAAGACCGTGACGAGCAGGGCCTGATCGAACTGATCCTGCTGATCAACGGCAAGGACCTAGCCGAGTACGAGCGCCCGCTCGGCTACGCCGACATCGCCGAGTTCGCCGACATGGCGACGAACTACGCCTGGCGCGGCCGGAAGAGCGCGGCCGAGACCTTCGTCGAGACCATGCTGACCGACCTCGGCGCCTGGAAGGCCCACACGCCCGAGAAGTACAGCGGCGCCATGCACCTGTTCGCGGCCGATCCCAGTCCGGTGGCCGAAGCGGCCTCCAGCGAGGCCTGGGCGCCGTACGTCGCGGGCGAGATCGTGCGACACGAACTGGGCTGCGGCCACGAGGAGATGCTCAGCAGCCCCCGCGTGCTCCGCCAGGTCGCGGAGATCGTCACCGCCCACCTCGGGCACTGACCCGGCCGGGAGGCAGCCATCCCCTACCACCTGGGCATCGACGTGGGCGGCACGAAGGTCGCCCTGCGTGCCGAGCACACGGACGGCGCCGTGCGCGAGGCCGGCTTCCGGTGGCCCCCGGCCTGCGGGGGGCCCGTCCACGCGGCGGCGGACCTGGACCTGCTCACCCGGCAGGTCCGGGAGCTGTGCGCCGTCGCCCCGGACGAGTTGGCGGGCGTCGGCGTGGCGATGCCCGCCACCCTGGACGCGGCGGGCGTCGTCACCGCCTGGCCCAACCGCCCGGGCTGGACCGGCCTCGACCTCGGCGGCGCGCTGCGCGAGGCCTTCGGCGACGCGGAGGTGGTCTGCGCCGACGACGGCGACCTCGCCGCGCTCGCCGAGGCACACGCGGCGGACCGTCCCGACCTGCTGTACCTCGGAGTCGGCACCGGCGTCGGAGGCGGGATCGTCCTCGGCGGCAGACTGCTGCCCGGCCCCTCGCGGGGCTCCTGCGAGATCGGCCACCTGATCGTGGACCGGTCCGGGGACCTGTGCGACTGCGGACGCCGCGGCTGTGTGCAGTCCGTGGCCTCGGGCCCCGCCGTGCTGCGCCGGGCCGGCCGCGCTCGCGGCGCCGAGGTGACCTTCCCCGAGCTGGCGCAGGCTCTCGCCGACGGCACGTCCTGGGCGGCCGACGCCGTACGCGAGGGCTGTGCGGCGCTGGCCGCGGCCGCTGTCGGGGTGGGCGAACTGCTCCGCCCCGCAGCCGTCGTGGTCGGTGGCGGATTCGCCGCCGCCCTCCCCGGCTTCACCGGAACCGTCGCGGCGGAGACGGCGCGACTGGCCCGACCCGGATTCCCGACGCCCCCCGTGGAGCCCGCCCGCCTCGGTGGACTCTCCTCACTGCACGGGGCGGTCCTGCTGGCCAAGGGCCGTTCGCCGCGGAACTGAGGCCGGGCGGACCACGAGACCGACTGCCCCACCGGCGGCGGCCCGCCCGCCGCCGTGACGACGCGGCCCGCGCCGGTCCGGACGGACTCCCCGTCCGGACCGGCGCGAGCCGTCCGTCGCACGAGGGCCCCCCTCAGGCCGCCGCGCGCGGCATCTCCGCCAGCACCTTCGCGACGACGTCCTCCGGCAGGTCGGCCACCAGCTCGGCGCCGTCCTTGCCGTCCAGCACGAACGTCAGCCCCGACGTCGCCTTCTTGTCGAGCCGTACGAGCTCGATCAGCCGGGCCGGAGCGACCTGCGCGGGCAGCTCGTGGGGCAGTCCGTAGTGACGCACCACTTCCAGGTGCTCCGCCGTCCGCTGCTCGTCGATCCGGTCCAGGGCCCGGGCGAGCCGCCCCGCGAACACGGTGCCGATCGCCACCGCCTCGCCGTGCCGCAGCCCGAAGTCCGTGGCCAGCTCCAGCGCGTGGCCCAGAGTGTGGCCGTAGTTGAGCAGATGGCGCAGGCCCGTGTCGCGCTCATCGGCGGACACGATCTGTGCCTTGCGCGCCACACTCGCCGCGATCTGCTCCGGCAGGGCCAGCCCCCGCAGGTCGCCGGCGCCGATGAAGTGGCAGCGCGCGATCTCCCCGTAGCCGTTGAGCATCTCCCGCTCGGGCAGGGTCTCCAGGTAGTCCGTGTCGCACAGCACCGCGCTGGGCTGCCAGTAGGCGCCGATGAGGTTCTTGCCCTCGGGTGTGTTCACCGCGGTCTTGCCGCCGACGCTGGCGTCCACCTGCGCGAGCAGCGTGGTCGGCAGGTGCACCACGGGCACCCCGCGGTGGAAGAGGGCGGCGGCGAGACCCACGACGTCCGTCGTGGTGCCGCCGCCGACGGAGACGACGACATCGTCACGGGTCAGGCCGAAACGCACGAACTCCCGGCACAGCGATTCGACCGTGGCGAGCGTCTTGTCCCTCTCGCCGTCGCGGGCCCGCAGGACCAGCGAGGGCACGCCGGGGTCGGGAACCCAGGCGTCCGGCCGGGCCGACACCACCGCCGCGCGCCGCGCGCCCAGCCGCTCGACGATCGCGGGCAGCGAGTGCCGCACCCCGGGTCCGATGTCGACGGGATAGGCGCGGTCGCCGAGTTCCACCCGGATACGGGTGCGATGGGGTTCCGAATTCGTCATGTCCGTGTGTGTCCCTTTCCCTGCGTCCCGCCGTCGCGGGAAGGCTGCCGGGAAAAGGAAATCCCATTCCCAGGAAACCGGCGGATATGCGATGGCCGCTCAACACGTCTGCATTTCAGGCCGAGAGTCGACAGTGCGACGACCGTCGGCACACGGCGACGGAGCCTAATGCCGTCGGTCCGCCGTCGAAACCCCTGTTCATTATTTCTGGTCACCCTTCAGGTTAGGGATGCCTAGGGGGGTGATGAGGGGGTGTGCCGGAGCCTTCGATGACAAGACTGTGCCGGGTAGGGCCTCTGCCCTTGCGGACCGCCCGTCTGCTCTCGCCCCGGAGGGATGACGACACATGTTGCGCACGGAGCTGATCCGGCCGCTTCCCGAGCTGCTGGTCGACCAGGCCCGGCGTTTCGGCGCCAAGACCGCCTACCGGGACGCCCGACGGAGCGTCAGCTACACCGACCTGGAGTCGCGGACCCGGCGACTGGCCGGACATCTGGCGGAGTTGCGGCTGCAACCAGGCGACCGTGCGGCCATCTGCCTGGGCAACCGCGTCGAGACCGTCGAGAGCTACCACGCCATCACCCGGGCCAGCGCCATCGGCGTCCCCGTCAACCCGCAGAGCAGCGACGCGGAACTCGCGCACGTCCTCGACGACAGCGGCGCCCGGATCGTCATCACCGACCGACCGCACGTGGAACAGCTGCGGCGCCTCCTTCCGGACCGTCCGCACCTGACGGTCGTCCTGGTCGGCGACGGGCCGGCGCCGTCGGGCTTCCTGCCCTACGAGCCGTTCGCCACCCGGGAGCCCGCCACACCGGCCCGTGACGATCTCGGTCTCGACGACCTCGCGTGGATGCTCTACACCTCGGGCACCACCGGCAGGCCCAAGGGCGTGCTCTCCACCCAGCGCAACTGCCTGTGGTCGGTGGCCGCCTGCTACGTGCCGGTGCCCGGACTCGGCCCCGAGGACCGCGTCGTCTGGCCGCTGCCTCTCTTCCACAGCCTCTCGCACATCGCCTGTGTGCTCTCCGTACTGGCCGTGGGAGCCAGCGCCCGCATCGTCGACGGCCTGTCGGCGGAGGACGTGCTGACCGCACTGGACGAGGAGCGCGCCACCTTCCTGGCCGGCGTGCCCACCCTGCTGCACTACCTGCTCGACGCGGCTCGCGACCGCGGTTTCACCGCCCCACGGCTGCGGGTGGCCCTGGTGGGCGGCGCGGTCACCACGGCGTCGCTGCGCCGGTCGTTCGAGCACGTCTTCGGCGTCCCCCTCATCGACGCCTACGGCTCCACCGAGACCTGTGGCTCCATCACCGTCAACTGGCCCTCGGGCGCCCGCGCCGAGGGCTCCTGCGGCCTGCCGGTGGTGGGTCTGGGAGTGCGCCTGGTGGACACGCGCACCGGGGAGGACGTCGCCGACGGCCAGGAGGGCGAGGTGTGGGTGCGCGGGCCGAGCGTCATGGCCGGCTACCACAACCAGCCCGAAGCCACCGCGGCCGCCTTCCACGACGGCTGGTACCGCACCGGCGACCTGGCCCGCCGTGACGAGGCCGGCTACTTCACGATCACCGGCCGCAGGAAGGAACTGATCATCCGCGCCGGGGAGAACATCCACCCGGGAGAGGTGGAGGAGGTCCTGCGCACCGTCCCCGGCGTCGCCGACGTCGCGGTGGTCGGCAAGCCGCACGACGTGCTGGGCGAGGTGCCCGTCGCCTTCATCGTCCCCGGCTCTCGAGGACCGGACACGGAACGGCTGTTCGCCGAGTGCCGCGACCGCCTCTCCTACTTCAAGGTGCCCGAGGAGCTGTACGAGATCGAGGCGATCCCGCGCACCGCCTCGGGCAAGATCGTGCGTCATCGGCTGCTGGAGACGCCCGCCCGGCTGCGCGCCACCAGCAGCGGCCTGTACGACTCGCTGTTCCGCGTCGACTGGATCCCCAGCTCCCCGCTCTCCCTGGGCGGAGCCCCGGGCGAGCCGGGCGACTGGGCGCTGGTGGGCCCCGACTCCCTCGGCCTGGCCGCCGCCCTCCAGGACGCCGGCGTACGGTGCGAGGTCCACACCGACCCGGCCGCCGCCCGCACGGCTGCCCGGGGCGGCGCCGGCGTCCTCCTCGCGGACCGGACCGCCTACGACGCCGGGGCGGGCATCGAGGAGTTCGTCGCGTCCCTGCAGGACTGGACGGCCGACGACCGCAACGAGAACGTCACGCTCGTGGTCCTCACCCGGCGCGCCGTGGCCGTCGGCGACGGCGAGGACGTACGGGACCCCGCGCACACCCCCCTGTGGGGCCTGGTCCGTGCGCTGCAGACCGAACACCCGGGCAGGTTCGTGCTCGCCGACCTCGACAGCGACGGTCTCGGCGAGGACGGCGCGCGATCCCTGGCCGCCGCCGTGAACGCCGGTGAACCGCAGTTCGCCATCCGCTCCGGTGTCGTCCTGCTGCCGCGCTTCGCCCGCGTCTCCATGGACCGCGAGGAGCCGCCGCTTCCGCTGCTCGACCCCGACGGGACGGTCCTGGTCACCGGCGCCGCCACCGCCCAGGGAGCCGCGCTCGCCCGCCACCTCGTGACCGCGCACGACGCCCGCCACCTGCTGCTGGGCTTCACCCCCGGACACGGCGACGAGAGCGTACAGGCGCTGTGCGCCGAACTCGCCGGGGCCGGCGCCCGCGCCACCGCCGTCGCGTGCGACGCGGGCGACCGCATCGCGCTCGCCGAGCTGCTCGCGGACGCCGGCCGGCCGCCGCTGACGGCCGTGGTGCACGCGGAGGAGATCACCGGAACCGGCGCCGTGTCCGCCGCGGCACACGCCCTGCACGACCTGACCGCCGACCACGACCTGGCCGCCTTCGTCCTGTGCTCCTCTCCCCTGGGAGTCCTGGGCGCCCCCGGCGCCGGTGACATCGCCGCCGAGAGCGCCGCGCTGGAGGCGCTGGCCCAGCACCGGCGCGCCCACGGCCTGCCCGCGCTGTCCCTGGCCTGGGGACCCTGGAAGGACGGCGCGGTCGAGGCCGCCGTGCCCTTCGCGGCGGGCGAACTCACCGAACAGCAAGCCCTGGTGATGTTCGACGCCGCGCACGCCGCCGGCGAGGCCGCGTTCATCGCGATGCGCCTCGACAACGCCGCCCTGCTCACCGGCCCGGTCCCCGCACCGCTGCGCGGACTGATCGACACCACGGCACAGGAGGCGCGCGCCGAGACCCCGGAGCTGCGCGGCCGACTGGAGACCCTGCCCGCCGAGGAGCAGGAGGACATCGTGCTGCGACTGGTGCGCACCGAGGCCGCCGCGGTCCTCGGACGCACCGGCGCCGACGACGTCCCGGCCGACCGGGCCTTCAAGGAGCTCGGGTTCACCTCCGTGATGGTCGTCGCCCTGCGCGACCGGCTCAGCACCGCCACCGGACTGCGGCTCCCCGCCACCAGCGCCTTCGACCACCCCACCCCCGAAGCCCTGGCGCACCAGCTCCTGCACGAGGTCCACGGCCGGTCCGCCGACGACCCGGCCCGGCCCGCCCCCGCCGCGGTCCGCGACGAGCCGATCGCCATCGTCTCCATGGGCTGCCGGCTGCCGGGCGGCGTCACGTCCCCCGAGGACCTGTGGCGTCTGGTCGCCGACGGCGCCGAAGGCCGCTCCCCGTTCCCGTCCGACCGGGGCTGGAACCTGGAGGAGCTGTACGACCCCGACCCCGACGCCGCCGGAAAGTCGTACGTCACGGAGGGCGGCTTCCTCGACGACGTGGCCGGATTCGACGCCGGGTTCTTCGGGATCTCCCCGCGAGAGGCGGTGGCGATGGACCCCCAGCAGCGGCTCCTCCTGGAGACCTCCTGGGAGGTCTTCGAACGCGCGGGCCTCGACGTGAGGGCCCTGCGCGGCGCGGACGTCGGCGTCTTCGCAGGGGTCATGTACCACGACTACACCACCCGGGCGGTACGGCCCGCGAGGGAGATCGAGGGCTACCTCGGCGTCGGCGGCGCGGGCAGCGTCGTCTCCGGCCGGGTGTCGTACACCTTCGGCTTCGAAGGCCCCGCCGTGACGGTGGACACGGCGTGCTCGTCCTCGCTGGTCGCCCTGCATCTGGCCGCCCAGGCACTGCGCGCGGGGGAGTGCTCCCTGGCGCTGGCGGGCGGTGTCGCGGTGATGGCGACCCCGGGCAGCTTCGTCGAGTTCTCGCGGCAGCGCGGACTCGCTCCCGACGGACGCTGCAAGGCCTTCGCCGCCGCGGCGGACGGCACCGGCTGGTCCGAGGGCGTGGCTCTGCTGCTGCTGGAGCGCCTGTCGGACGCCCGCCGCAACGGCCACGAGGTCCTCGCCGTCGTCCGCGGCTCCGCCGTCAACCAGGACGGCGCCTCCAACGGCCTCACCGCCCCCAACGGCCCCTCCCAGCAGCGTGTCATCCGCCAGGCCCTCGCCAACGCGGACCTCACCCCCGCCGACGTCGACGCCGTCGAGGCGCACGGCACCGGCACCTCCCTCGGCGACCCGATCGAGGCGCAGGCCCTTCTCGCCACCTACGGTCAGGAACGCTCCGGCGACGGCCACCCGCTGTGGCTCGGCTCCCTCAAGTCCAACATCGGCCACGCGCAGGCCGCCGCCGGCGCGGCAGGCGTGATCAAGATGGTGCAGGCGATGCGGCACGGCGTGCTGCCCCGGACGCTCCACGTCGACGCCCCGACGCCCGAAGTGGACTGGAGCCGCGGCGCGGTCGAGCTGCTCACCGAGCCCAGGCCCTGGCCCGAGACCGGTCGGCCGCGCCGCGCGGGCGTCTCCTCCTTCGGCATCAGCGGCACCAACGCCCACGTCGTCCTCGAGCAGCCCGCCGAGGAGCCCGCCACCACTCCCGCCGACGGACCGGACGCGACGGACGGTGCGGAAACGGCGGAGCGCGCGCTGCCCGACGGGCTCGTCCCGCTCGTCCTCTCCGCCAAGTCCCCCCAGGCCCTGCGCGCGCAGGCCGGACGCGTCGCCGCCCTGCTCGACGCGGAACCGGCGCCCGCCCTGACCGACGTCGCCCTCACGCTCAGCGGCCGCTCCGCCTTCGAACACCGCGCGGTCGTGGTCGCCGGCTCCGCGCAGGAGGCCCGCGAAGCCCTGGCGGCCCTCGCCGCCGACGACGGCACGACCGGCACCGCCACCGACGGCGGACTCGCCGTCGTCTTCTCCGGCCAGGGCGCGCAACGCCCCGGGACGGGCCGCGAACTGTACGCGTCGTTCCCGGTGTACGCCCGTGCCTTCGACGAGGTCTGCACCACCCTGGACCGCCGGCTCGACCGCCCGCTGCGCGACGTCGTCCTCGCCGAACCCGGCACTCCCGACGCGGACCTGCTCGAGCGGACCGCCTACACCCAGGCAGCCCTGTTCGCCGTGGGAGTGGCCCTCTACCGGCTGGTCGAGTCCTGGGGCGTGCGCCCCGACGTGGTCGCCGGGCACTCCGTCGGGGAACTCGTCGCCGCCCACGTGGCCGGTGTGTGGTCCCTGGAGGACGCCGCGGCCCTGGTCGCGGCCCGCGGCGCGATGATGCAGCAACTGCCCGAGGGCGGTGCCATGATCGCCGTGCAGGCCACCGAGGACGAGGCCGTCGCCGAACTCACCGAGGGCGTCGCCGTCGCGGCCCTCAACGGCCCCGAAGCCGTCGTCCTCTCCGGCGACGCGCCCGCCGTCGAAGCCGTGGCCGCCGTGTTCGCCGCCCGTGGCCGCAGGACGAAACGCCTGCGCGTCTCGCACGCCTTCCACTCGCCGCGCATGGAGCCGATGCTCGAAGCCTTCCACGAGGTCGCCGCCGGACTGACCTTCCACACCCCCGCCCTGCCCGTCGTCTCCAACCTGACCGGCTCCCTCGCCGACCCCGCACAGCTGTGCGCCCCCGACTACTGGGTACGCCACGTCCGCGGCACGGTCCGCTTCGCCGACGGCCTGCGCACCCTGCGCGAACAGGGCGTCACCACCGTGCTCGAACTCGGGCCCGGCGCAGTGCTCACCGCCATGGCGCGGGACTGCCTTCCCGAGGAAGTCGACTGCGTGGCCGCACTGCGCGACGGACGGCCCGAACCCGCGACGCTGGTCGAGGCCGTCGCCCGGGCACACACCAGGGGCGCCCGAGTCGACTGGCCCTCCCTGTTCGCCGGCAGCGGCGCCCGCCGCGCCGTCGTACCGACGTACGCCTTTCAGCACCGGCGCTACTGGCTCGACGCCGCCCCCGGCGCCGGTGACCTCAAAGCCGCGGGTATCACCACGGCCGGCCACCCGCTGCTGACCGCGGCGGTGGAACAGCCCGAGGCCGACGCCGTCACCTTCACCGGACGTCTGTCCTCGGCCGACCGGCCCTGGCTCGCCGACCACGCCGTCGACGGCACGGTCCTGCTGCCCGGCACGGCGCTGGTCGAGATGGCCGTCCGGGCCGGCGGCGAGGTCGGGCACGCCGCCGTCCGCGAACTCGTCCTGGCCGCGCCCCTGCTGCTGCCCGCCGACGGCGCGGTGCGCATCCGCGTGCACGTCGGCGCACCCGACGAGAACGGCGACCGCCCCGTCGCCGTCCACTCCCGCCCCGACGGTCACGAGGGTGCGTGGACCCGCCACGCGAGCGGCGTTCTGACCCCGCCGGACCCCGACGACGCTCCCGGCGTCGACACCTCCCCATGGCCTCCGCCGAACGCCACGGCCGTGCCCGTCACGGACTTCTACCGGCAACGCGCCGAGGCCGGCTACGAGTACGGCCCAGCCTTCCGGGGACTGCGCGCGGTGTGGACCGGCGAAGAGGAGGTCTTCGCCGACATCGCCCTCGACGACGAGCACCACGACGACGCCGGCCTGTTCGGCCTGCACCCGGCCCTCTTCGACGCCGCCCTGCACCCCAGCGCCTTCTGCGGCCTCGCCGAGCCCGGCGACGGAAGGCGGCTGCTGCCCTTCGCGTGGAACGGCGTACGACTGCACGCCTCGGGCGCCAAGGCCCTGCGGGTCCGGCTGTCCCCCGCCGGGGACAACGGGGTGTCCCTGCGCATCACCGACGGCACCGGAGCCCCGGTCGCCGACGTCGACTCGCTCGTGCTGCGCCCCATGGCGGCCGAACACCTGCGCCCGGCCAACGAAGCCGGACACCGATCCCTGTTCCGTACGACGTGGACGCCGCTGCCGGTCACGGCGCGCGCGGACGGCTCCCACGGCTTCCGCGCCCTCGACGCCACCGGCGAGGGCGCCACGGCCGAGGACGTCCACGCACTCGCCGACCGCGTGCTCGGAGACCTCCAGACATTCCTGGCCGCGCCCGGCGACGGCACGTCACGGCTGCTGGTGGTCACCAGGGGCGCCGTCGCCGTTCACGACGGCGAGAGCGTCACCGACCCGGCGGCAGCCGCGGTCTGGGGCCTGGTGCGCTCCGCCCAGACCGAGCACCCCGACCGCTTCCTCCTGGCCGACCTCGACGGACACGACGCCTCCCGCCAGGCTCTCGACCGACTCCCGGCGATGGCCGCCGCCCTGGAGGAGTCGCAGTTCGCGATACGCGACGGCGAGGTGTCCGTGCCCCGCCTCGTCCCTGCCGCCGCGGCCGGCCTGACGGTCCCCGACGGCGCCGACGCCTGGCACCTGGACACCACCGGCCCCGGCACCCTGGAGAACCTGGCCCTCGTGCCGGACCCCGCGCCGGGCCCGCCGGCCCCAGGCCAGGTCCGTGTGGCCGTCCGCGCCGCAGGCATGAACTTCCGCGACGTCATGATCGCTCTCGACATGTACCCCGGGCGGGCCGCGATCGGCGGCGAGGGAGCGGGCGTCGTCCTGCAGACCGGCCCCGGTGTGACCGGCCTGTCGCCCGGTGACCGGGTCATGGGCCTGTTCCCCGGCGGAGCGTTCGGTCCGGAGGCCGTCACCGACCACCGCAGGCTCGTCCGCGTCCCCGCGGGATGGACCTTCGCACAGGCCGCCGCCGCGCCCATCGCGTTCCTCACCGCCCTCTACGGCCTGCGCGACCTGGCCGGCGTCCGGCCCGGTGAGACGGTTCTGGTCCACGCCGCGGCCGGCGGCGTCGGCATGGCCGCCGTCCAGGTCGCCCGTCACCTGGGCGCCGAGGTCTACGGCACCGCCAGCCCCGGCAAGTGGGACACCCTCCGCGCCCAAGGGTTCGACGACGCGCACCTCGCCAACTCCCGCACCACCGATTTCGAGCAGCGCTTCCTCGACGCCACCGACGGCCGCGGCGTCGACGTCGTCCTCGACGCGCTGGCCGGCGAGTTCGTCGACGCGTCCCTGCGCCTGCTGCCACGGGGCGGGCGCTTCCTGGAGATGGGCAAGACCGACATCCGCGACGCCGCCGAGGTCGCCGAACGCCACCCCGGGGTCCAGTACCGCGCCTACGACCTCGCGGAGGCCGACGACGACCGGGTCCGGGAGCTGCTGGACGAACTCGTCGGGCTCTTCGACCGCGGAGCCCTCACCCCGCTGCCGCTGACGGCATGGGACGTACGGCACGCCCCGGACGCCTTCCGGCACCTCAGCCGGGCCCGCCACACCGGCAAGGCCGTCCTGACCCTGCCACGCCGGCCCGACCCCGACGGCACCGTCCTGGTCACCGGCGGCACCGGCTCCCTCGGCGCACTCGTCGCCCGCCACCTCGTCACCGAACACGGCGCCCGCAACCTGCTGCTCACCAGCAGGCGCGGCCCCGGCGCGCCCGGCGCGCGGGAACTCACCGCCGAACTCACGGCCCTCGGGGCGACCGTACGCGTCGAGGCCTGCGACGCCGCCGACCGCGACGCCCTGGCCCTGCTGCTGGAATCCGTCCCGGAGACCGCGCCCCTGACGGCCGTCGTGCACACCGCGGGCATCGTCGACGACGGCGTGCTCGCCGCCCTCACTCCGCAGCGGATGGCCACCGTCCTGCGGCCCAAGGCCGACGCCGCCCTCAACCTGCACGAACTGACCCGGGACCTCGACCTCGCCGCCTGGGTGCTGTTCTCCTCGGCCGCCGGCGTCCTCGGCAACCCCGGACAGGCCAACTACGCGGCGGCCAACTCCTTCCTCGACGGACTCGCCCGCGCCCGCCGCGCCGAAGGACTGCCCGCGGTGTCGCTCGCCTGGGGCCTGTGGTCGCACGCGAGCGGCATGACCGGCGCCCTCGCCGAGGCCGACCTCCGGCGCACCGCACGCGACGGCGTGCTCGGGCTGACCGCCGGGGAGGGCCTCGCCCTCCTCGACGCCGCCCTGAACCTCGGAGAACCGGCCCTCGCGCCGATCCGGCTCGACCTGGGCGTGCTGCGCGACCGGGCCGCCTCCGGCCCGCTTCCCCCGATGCTGCGCGCCCTCGTGCGCGCGCCGCGCCGCGCCGCCGCCGGCCCGGCCCACGGACGCTCGCTGGCCGAACGGCTCGCGGGACTGCCCGCGCAGGAGAAGGCCGCCCTCGTCCTGGACGTGGTTCTCAAGGAAGCCGCGACCGTCCTCGGCCACCTGGACGCCTCCCTGGTCGTGCCCGACCGCGCCTTCAAGGAGGCCGGGTTCGACTCGCTGACAGCGGTCGAACTGCGCAACCGGCTCGGCAGGGCGGCAGGCCTCAGGCTGCCCACCACGGCCGTGTTCGACTACCCGGCGCCCACCGCGCTCGCCGACTACCTGCTCAAGGCCCTCGACCAGGAATCCGACCCGGTCGCGGCCAGACTCCAAGCCCTGGAAGCGGCGCTCGACGCCCTGCTGGCGGAGGAGCTGGAGCACTCCGGCATCCACTCCCGCCTGCGCTTCCTCGGATCGAGGCTCGAAGAAGCCGCCCTGAAGGGCGGCCCCGACGAGAGGGAAGACCGGGCCCGGCACCTCGAAGCCGCCACGGCCGACGACGTCTACGCCTTCATCGACAACGAGCTCGGGCTCGGCTGACCCGCCAGGCACGCGGAAGAGGAGATCAGGTTCCATGACCACCGACGAGAAGGCTCTCACCTACCTCAAGCGGGTCTCGGCCGAGCTGCAGCAGACACGCGAGAAGCTCCGCGAGGAACAGAACCGGCGCACCGAACCCATCGCCGTCGTGGCCATGGGCTGCAGGCTGCCGGGAGGGGTGACCTCCCCCGAGGGGCTGTGGCGGCTGGTGTCCGAGGGCGCCGACGCCGTCGGCGCCTTCCCGGCCGACCGCGGCTGGGACCTCGACGCCCTCTACGACCCCGACCCCGACGTGCCCGGCACGTCCTACGTCCGTGAGGGCGGCTTCCTCGACGACGTGGCCGGTTTCGACGCGCCCTTCTTCGGGATCTCCCCGCGCGAGGCACTGGCGATGGACCCGCAGCAGCGGCTGCTCCTGGAGACCTCCTGGGAGACGCTGGAGCGTGCCGGGATCGATCCCTCCACTCTCAAGGGCGAGAGCGTCGGCGTCTTCACCGGCGTCGCCGGACAGGAATACGCCCCCCGCATGGGGACCGGCTCCGAGGAGATCGAGGGTTACGTCCTCACCGGCGGCGCGGGCAGCGTCGTCTCCGGACGCGTGGCGTACACCCTCGGCTTCGAGGGCCCCGCGGTGACAGTCGACACCGCGTGCTCGTCGTCCCTGGTGGCGATCCACCTCGCGGCTCAGGCGCTGCGTTCCGGCGAGTGCTCCCTCGCGCTCGCGGGCGGCGTGGCCGTGATGTCGACGCCGGGCGCCTTCGTGGAGTTCTCGCGCCAGCGCGGACTGGCCCCGGACGGCCGCTGCAAGGCGTTCGCCGCCGCCGCGGACGGCACCGCGTGGGCCGAGGGGGTGGGCGTCCTGCTGCTGGAACGCCTGTCGGACGCCCGCCGCAACGGCCACGACGTCCTCGCGCTCGTCCGCGGCAGCGCCGTCAACCAGGACGGCGCGTCCAACGGCCTGACCGCGCCCAACGGCCCTTCCCAGCAGCGGGTCATCCGGCAGGCGCTGGAGAACGCCCGCCTGTCCGCGGCGGATGTCGACGTGGTGGAGGCGCACGGCACCGGTACGTCCCTCGGCGACCCGATCGAGGCCCAGGCCCTGCTCACCACCTACGGCCGCTCCCGCCCCGAGGACTCGCCCCTGTGGCTGGGCTCCCTGAAGTCCAACATCGGTCACACACAGGCCGCCGCGGGTGTGGCGGGTGTGATCAAGATGGTGGAGGCGATGCGGCACGGTGTGCTGCCGAAGACCTTGCACGTGGACGCTCCGACGCCTGAGGTGGACTGGTCGGCGGGTGCGGTCCGGTTGCTGACGGAGGCGCGGGAGTGGCCGGAGCGGGGCGAGCCTCGGCGGGCCGCCGTGTCGTCCTTCGGCATCAGCGGCACCAACGCCCACGTCGTCCTGGAACAGGCCCGGCCCGAAGAACCCGCCGACACCCCCGCTCCGGCGCCCGCGGTCCCCGTCGGCGTCGTCCCGCTGGCCCTGTCCGGCACGACCCCCGAAGCCCTGCGCGCCCAGGCCGCCTCCCTCGCCGGCCACCTCCGCGCCCACCCCGGCGTCCCGCTGCACGACACGGCCCTGTCACTGCTGACCACACGAACTCGCTTCCCCCACCGCGGTGTCGTCGTCGCCGGCACGCACGAGGAGGCGGTGGAGCGTCTGGCGGCCCTGGCCGTCGCCCCCGACGCAGGGTCCGTGGTTCCTGGTGGTTCGGGTGTGGTGTTCGTGTTTCCGGGTCAGGGGGCGCAGTGGGTGGGGATGGCGTTGGGGTTGTTGTCGGAGTCGGTGGTGTTCGCGGAGTGGATGGGGCGGTGTGGGGAGGCGTTGGAGCCGTTTGTGGGGTGGTCGTTGGTGGATGTGTTGGGTGATGAGGAGGCG
>NZ_BMTL01000037.1 GCF_014649655.1 Streptomyces humidus
CAGCGGCCACCATAAACAGCGACGATCCCGGCAGCGGAGGCCAGGGCCAGATCACGGAGCGTACGCACACTCACCGTATTCGAGCGTCACGCTCTGCCATGGAGTGGCGGCTTTTACGCTTATCTCCTCCGCCCACCTTCTTCAGGAAGCCGGTGTCGTCCATGATCAGCACGCCACCCGGTTCACCGAGATGCTCGATCACGTAGTCCCGCACATCGTCGCGAACACCGTCGGTGTCTCAGTCCGTCCAGCGCAGCAGCCGCTGCATTCCATCTGGCGACACCTCGCCGGCCTGCTCGGCCAGCGTCTACCCGTTCTTCCGCTCCAACCCCGCAACCAGCCCGCTTACATAGTCGCGGGTCCGAGCCCGCTGCTCCAACCGCGCGGAACCCGGCGCAAGCCGCGGCTGAGACACCGTGCGCGGCGGAACCGGGCGACCTGGTCCCGCAGGCGCGTCGGCAGTCCTGCCGGAGCCCATCGCGCCAACAGCGCCACGATGGCGTCGCTCGCGAACGCGCTCCGGACGGGCTCGCTGGTGAGCATGATCCCGGAGGGCACGACGTGGTGCGGCCTGGCATCCGGTCGTTTCACTACGGCGACGTTCCAGGCGGCCATCGACGGCGGCGTCCCGGTCCGCCCGATCGCGCTGAGGTACCGCCTGGCCGACGGCCGCGAGACGAGCCGTCCCGCATTCATCGGCCCGGAGTCGCTGATCGCGTCCCTGCGCCGGGTCGCGGCCCTGCGCGGGCTGGTGCTCGAGATCCACATCTGCCCCGGAGATCGCCGCGGGCCGCGCGGAGAACCGTCGTGAGCTGGCGGCGCTCGCCGAGGCTGCGGTGCATTCGGCGCTGGGGACGGTGCAGATCCCGGCCCAGCGGCGCCGGAGCACCCAGCGGGTCCCACTGGCTTCGCCTCCTGCGAAGTGATCCGGGCCTGTCGCCGCGATCCGGCGACAGGCCCGGGTTAGGAGGCTTTCGCGGTTTTGCGCGCGGGCCTGTCATCGTGATCCGATGACAGGCCCGTTCGCCGATCTTCCGCGTGGAATTCGACGGCGGCTGCGGCTCGCTTGGCCGGCTCGGCCTGGCTCGGCCCGTCCGGTCGGCTGGCTCGGCTTACCCGACCCCGTCCGAACTCGGTCCAACCCGATCGGCCGGCCCGTCCGGTCGGTTCGCCCGTCTGAGCTCGGTCCAACCCGGCTGGCTCGGACCGTCAGGCCGGACACGTCCCGCTGACTCGGCGCGCTGGACTGATCGGTCTGTCGCGCGCGCCCGGTCTGCGCCGGGCACGAAGCCGCGCTCCCGTTCAGCTGATGGCGAGCGTGAGCTTCCCGCCGGGGTGACCGTCCTCGCTCTCGATCTGCGCGGCGGCCGCGTCATCGAGCGGGTAGCTCTTGCCTTGGGCGATCCGGACCCCGCGGTCGGTGACCCAGCCGACGATCGCGGTCAGCACCTCCCGCGACTGCTCGGGACCCGAGTACGGGATCCTCAGCTCGTAGGCGGCCTCATCGGCGATGGTGACGATCCGGTCCTTCGTGCCCCGCAGCTTGACCGACCCGGGCAGCACCCCGTGCCCGGCGGCGTCGAACACGGCGTCCACCGGTCCCGGCGTGGCCTCGCGAACCCGTTCCTCCCAGCCGTCGCCGTAGAGGACGGGCACGACCCCCAGCGACTTCAGGTCGTCGAGGTTCCGGCTGCCGGCGGTGCCGATGACGGTAGCGCCCTGCGCGACGGCCACCTGCGCGGCGAAGCGCCCGACCGTGCCGCTGGCGCCGTGGACCAGCAGCGTCTCGCCTTCGCGGACCTCGAGCAGTCCGAGGACGCGAAGCGCGGTCTCGCCGGCGACCGGCAGCGCCGCCGCGTCTGCCCACGAAATGCCTGCGGGCTTGGGCGCGAGCGCCTTCGCCAGCGCGTACTCGGCGTAGCCGCCGGTCTCGGGCCAGCCGAACACCTCGTCACCGACAGCGAACTCCGCGCCCTCGCCTGCGGCGTCGACGACGCCGGCCACTTCGAAACCGGGGGTGTGCGGGAAGGAAACCTGGAAGTTCTGCCGCTTGGAGCCGTTGCGGATCTTCCAGTCGAGAGGGTTGATCCCGGCGGCCCGGACGGCCAGCCGCACCTGCCCCGGGCCGGGTTCCGGCACCGGGACCTCGGACAGCTGCAGGACTTCCGGCCCGCCGTAGGCGGAGAAGGTGATCGCTCGCATGGGTTCTCTGCGTTCCTCGAGTTGTGACTTCGAATGTTGGCGGATGCGTTGCCGTGCCCAGAGCGCCGAGGCCGTGGGCACGATCGCGGGGCGCTCATCGCGGCCGGAGGTTCAGGAACCAGCCACGTTCGTGGGCGCGGTCCAGCCGGTGGATCGGATCCACTCGGCCAGGTCCAGGGTGGCCGGCTCGATCGCCCGCACAACCGCAAGATCCGACGGGTGTTCCGCCGCCTTCGCGAACTGGCGGAACATCGCCCTGTCGAGGTCGCTGGGAAGCACGCTCAACGGGAGGGCCTCGTAACGTGCCGGGAGCCCGGCGCGCGCGCCGAACGCCGCGGCGATCTGAGGGCCCGTGAGCTCGTCGCCGACGAGCTCGACGGCTCCGCCGGGTGCCTCCGCGGTGTCGAGCAGGAGCGCGGCGGCGACCCGGCCGACGTCCCTGAGCGAGATCATCTTCAGGGCGACGTCCTCCGGCAGCGGCAGCCTCAACACGATCTCTCCGTGCTCCAGGCTCGGTGCCATCTCCTCCATGAAGGGGGCCGGGCGAACCACCATGGCCCTGAGGCCGGACTTCCTCAGGTGCTCCTCGATCGAGTGCTTCGAGTCGTGGTGCGGCACACCCCACTCCCGGTCCGCGCCGATGACCGAGTTGAACACGACGTGCGGGACGCGTGCCGCGACCGCCGCGTCGACGAGCGCGGTGCCGATGCGGATCTCCGTCTCGACCTCTTCGAGGCTGTTCGCCTCCGGGGTCATGAAGTAGAACCCCTCGACCGCCGTCAGCGCGGCGGCCAACGACGCCGGGTCGTCGGTCCGGATGGCCGCCAGCTCGACGCCGCGGGCGGCCAGCGCCTGAGCCCGGTCGGACTGCGGGTTGCGGACCAGGGCCCGCACCGGGGCCTTGTGATCCAGCAGCGCGTCGACCACGAGCCCGCCCTGTCGCCCCGTCGCGCCGAAGACTGCGATAGTGCCGGTCGTCTGTGTGCTCATCGCTGCCACCCTTCACCAGCGGCCTCGACCTTGATCTTTTGTGACATGTCTCTACGGTGCGGTCCGCGGCGCCAGGCGCACCACCGGTATCACGCCAGGTTCTTCCGATAACCCGCCAGTGGCGGGTAGCCTCGATGGCGTGTCCGACTTCAGCGGCGAGCCGAGCTTCTGCACCGACGATGCGCCGTTGTCGGTGCCGCTGGCCCATGGCGCCGAGGTGGCCGCGCACTTCCACGACTACGGCCAGCTCCGCTACGCCGCGCGTGGGGCCCTGGTCACAGCGACCCAGGTGGGCACCTGGGTGGCGCCGGCCAGTCGGATCATGTGGGTGCCGCCCTTCGCGGTGCACAGCAGCAAGGCGTACGGCGAGACGGACATCCGGGTGCTGTCGCTGCCCGTGACGCTGACCGGACAGCTGCCGGCCGAGCCGTCGGTCTTCGTGGCGAGCGCGTTGCTGCGCGAGGCCTATCTGGCGCTGATGAGCGAGGGCGAGCCGCTGGAGAGCCCCCGTGCGCGGCTGCTGATCGACGTCGTACTCGCCGAGCTCGCCCGCGCCGCACAGGAGCCGCTGCGCCTCCCGGAGCCGAGCGACCGGCGTCTCAAGGCGGTCACCGACCTGCTCCACGTGGACCCAGCAAGCCCGGCGACCCTGGCCGAGCTGGGCCACCGCGCCGGCGCCAGCGAACGCACCCTGAGCCGACTGTTCGGCAGGGAACTGTCGATGAGCTTCCACCAGTGGCGCACCCTGCTGCGCATCCAACGGGCGCTGATCGAGCTCAGCGACGGTGCCTCGGTCACCGCCACGGCGATCCGGCTGGGCTGGTCGAACCCCAGCAGCTTCATCGACGCCTTCACCGAGCTGGTCGGTCAGACACCCGGGGGCTATCGCTCGTCGGCTCGGTCCTCCGGCAGCTCCCATGGGTGAGAGGTTGGCGGGGTAGCCGTAGTTCCTGGCGGAACATCGGTAGCAGCCCAATGGTGCGGGAGCTCACGCTGGGGGGGTGTCCCAGTGGTTGTCAAGCCGCTGCTGGGGCAGGAGCGGCTTCGGGGCGGTAATGAGTCCCGTTGCGCAGCATCGCGTAGAGGACGTCGCAGCGTCGGCGGGCCAGGCAGATCAGCGCGGCGTTGTGCTTCTTGCCTTCGGCGCGTTTGCGGTCGTAGTAGGTCCTGCTGGTCGGGTCCGACAGGGCGGCGAACGCGGCGAGGAAGAACGCGCGTTTGAGCTTGCGGTTGCCGGTGCGGGCGGGGTGCTCGCCTTTGATGCTGGTGCCGGAGCTGCGGGTGACCGGGGCGATGCCGGCGTAGGCCGCGAGATGTCCGGAGCTGGCGAAGTTGGAGGCGTCGCCGATCTCGAGGAGGATGCGGGCTGCGGTCCTGACGCCGATGCCGGGCATCGAGGTCAGGACCCCGGCAAGAGGGTGTGCATCGAATATCCCCTCGACCTGGGCGGCGACCTGCTTTCGTTGCTGGAGAACGGTTTTGAGGCTGTCCGCGAGTCGGGGCAGGACCGTGTCTGCGGCCGCGGTGCCGGGGACGGTGACGGTCTGCTCGCCGAGCGCGGTCATGATCGCCTCGACCAGTTTGTCGCCCATGCGAGGCGCGTGGACCTTGGCGATCGCGGTGAGTTTGCGGCGGCCGGCCTTGGCGATGCCGGTCGGTCCGCCGCAGCGGGACAGTATTTCCAGCACGGCCGGGTGGCTGATCTTGGGGCCGATGGCGTGCTCGAGGGTGGGGTGGATGCCGGTGAGCAGGCCGCGGATCCGGGTAGCTCCGCCGGCCAGGTCGTCGTCGAACCCGACCAGCACCTCCAACTCGGCCAGGGCCTCGTCGCCGACATCGACCGGGCGCAGGGTGTGGGGCAGCGAGCGGGCGGCGTCGGCGATGACGAACGCATCCCGGGCATCGGTCTTCGCGCGGCCGGGGTAGAGGTCGGCGATGCGGCGCATGGCCAGGCCAGGCAGGTAGGCGACCTGGTGACCGGCCGCGCGAGCGACCGCGACGGGCAGCGCCCCGATCGTGGCCGGCTGGTCGACCACGACCAGCAGCGTTCCGTGCCGGGCGAGTTTGTCGAACAGGGCTCTCAGTTTGGGTTCGGTGTTGGGCAACGGGGCGTCATGCAGCCGCTTGCCGTCCGGGTCGAGGCCGACCGCGTGGTGGGCATCTTTGCCGACGTCCAGGCCGAGGAACACGCTGAAACTGCTGCTCATCCACCATGCCGTTCACTCGTCGCGAGTGGTCACCGGGAGGGCATCGATGGCCGGCACCCACGTTACGACGAGACCTACCAGTTGGTGGCCGTGTCCCTATCAGCGGTCCCTCGATGCCACCAGACCCGGTGACACCACCCCCCCGGATCATGCCTTCGACTGGGGGCGTTAGTCATGCCGGGCCTGGCGACCACAGCTCCTTGAACAGGAACTACGAAAAAGGTAACGGGGGTATCGCTGCCCGATCACTGCAAGTTGTGGTCAACCCGCAGCAGGCTCGGGAACTGCTCACCGCCCTCACCTACGTGGGCGGCTATGAGCGGGCGAGTGGTCGGCGGCTGCGGGCCTTCTTCGGGTGCCTCTACTACGCGGCCATGCGGCCGGGTGAGGCACTCGGCCTCCGCCGCGCCGACTGCACGCTTCCGGCACAGGGCTGGGGCCGCATCGAGCTGGCGGAGACCCGCCCGACGGCCGGTAAGGCGTGGACCGACTCCGGCGAGGCGCACGACCGGCGAGGACTGAAGCAGCGGGCCCAGGGAGAGGTACGCACCGTGCCGATTCCGCCCCCGCTCGTGCGGCTGCTCCTTGACCACCTGGACGAGTTCGGCACGGCGGAGGACGGCCGGCTGTTCTCCAGCGAGCGGGGCAACGTGATCGCTGCCTCGTCGTACTCCCGAGCGTGGAAGCAGGCCCGGGAACTGGCGCTCGTCCCCGACCAGGTGTCCTCGGTCCTGGCCTTCCGGCCGTACGACCTCCGGCACGCGGGCGTCTCCCAGTGGCTCAACTCGGGAGTGCCCGCCCCGGAGGTCGCCGCTCGCGCCGGCCACTCGGTGGACGTGCTCCTGAAGATCTACGCCAAGTGCATCGACGGCCAGGAGCAGGAGATGAACGACCGGATCATGCAGGGGCTCGGGGAGGACGACACCGAGAACTGAAGACGGTCACGATCAAAGGACGGAAGCCCCGGAGTGATCCGGGGCTTCCGTTCGTCCACGCATAGTCCACAGAGACGTGCTGAGGCCTCTCGAAACCTCCGCTGACCTGCTGCGGAGCCCTCCAAGATCAACACGCCATTACAACGTGATCAGTGGCAAACGGCTGCTCCCGGCGGCACCCGCCTGCACATACGCGAAGACCCCGGCTCCAGCGTTTCCGCTGGTGACGGGGTCTCGGACACACTTACACAGTGTGCCCCCGGCAGGATTCGAACCTGCGCACACGGCTCCGGAGGCCGTTGCTCTATCCCCTGAGCTACGGGGGCGTGTCGGTCGTGAGGTGTTGCTCGCGGCGACGGGTAGAACACTACCAGCTCGCTCGGGGTGATCAGGAACGGGTTTCCGGGGCTCATGGAGGGCCGGGTGGCTCGCACGGGGTGGAAGTGGGGAAAACCCGGACGCGGTGGCCGGTCCCGACCTACTCTCGAGTGGTGTCAGGCGCGTCGGGCCGGGTGCTTGTGGTGGACGACAACAAGGTCATCCGGCAGCTGATCAGGGTCAATCTCGAGCTGGAGGGCCTCGAGGTCGTGACCGCGTCCGATGGTGCCGAGTGTCTGGATGTCGTTCATCAGGTGCGGCCCGATCTTGTGACCCTCGACGTCGTCATGCCCCGGTTGGACGGGTTTGGCACCGCCGCTCGGTTGCGTGCCGATCCGCGGACACGTGACCTTCCCCTGGTCGTCATCAGCGCCTGTACGCAGTACGAGGTCGAGGCCGGCCTCGAGGTCGGCATCGACGCTTTCCTCCCCAAGCCCTTCGATCCCGCCGAACTCGTCTCCGTCGTAAGGGCGTTGGTGGAACGGGGGCAGGGCGTGGGCGAGGACGGCGCAGCGGGCGGCGTGGTGCGGTCGGGACTGGGAGCAGGACCGGAACGGGGGTCGGGGCTGGAGCTGGGGACGGGGGCCGTGATCGGGGCGGGGAAGGGCGGCGGGCCGAGTGGGGGTGCCGCGGCCGGGGAGTAAGGCGCTGCCCTGGAGCCCGGGGCCCTTCCTCCGTTTCCTCCGCGCCCCTTTGTCCACCCGTCCACTTCCTCCCCGTTCTCCGCTTTCCCGGCGTTCCCCACCGTGGGGTTCCCTTCCCGTCCCCTTTACCGTCGTCCTCTTCCGCGTCGTCCTCTTCCGCGTCGTCCTCTTCCGCGTCGTCCCTCTCCGTCGTCCCCTGTCCTTCTCGGCGTCCACATCTCGGGACCTCGGCCGACCGGCTCGCCCGCTCACCCCCCTCCTCCCATACGCTGGTCCCGTGACCCCCGTCGAGCTCTCCCGTACCGTGCTGTGCGCGGTGCGTCGTGCTGTCGACGAGGGGGAACTCAGCGTGGCAGTTCCTGCTCGTGCCGTGGTCACGCCGCCGGGGCCCGGAGGGCAGGGCGACTACTCCACCAACATCGCCCTGCAGCTCGCCCGGCCGGCCGGGCAGACGCCGCTCCGGGTGGCCGAGGTTCTCCGGCCGTATCTGATGGGCGCCGAGGGCGTCTCCGGTGTCGAGATCACCGGGCCCGGGTTCCTCAACATCAGCCTCGACGGTTCCGCCGTCGCCGGCCTGGTCCGGCGGATCAGGCTCGACGGCTCGCGGTACGGGCACAGCGACGACCTCGCCGGAGAGGTCTTCGAGGTGCGGGTGCCGTACGAGGTGCGGGCCGAGGTGCTCGCCGACGTGCTCGCGCGGATCATCGGGGCGCAGGGCGGCCGTGTCGACGTCAGTCACGACGTCGGCCACGGGGCCAGCCGCGACATCGGCCATGGGGCCAGCCGCGAGGCCGGTCACGGGGTTGTCCGCGCCCTCGTCCACGGAGTCCGCCGCGATGACGCACAGGGCGTCGGCGACGACGACCGCGGAGGCACTGTTCTCCGGCCCGTTCCCGCTCCCGAGGATCCTGCCCCGCTCGGTCTCGACGCCGCTCGCTGGGCCCTGCTCCACCCGGCCCCGCACGACCGGCCCCGCATCACCGCCGACCATCTGGTCCAGCGCGAGGGCAACCCCCTCTTCCGCGTCCGCTATGCCCACGCCCGCACCCGGGCCGTGCGCCGGAACGCCGCCGACCTGGGCTTCGCCGCCCGGCCCGGCCCGCTGGACGCCGCCGACCTCGTCAGCCTTCTCGCGGACTATCCCCGCATCCTCGCCACCGCCGTCGCCCCGGCGACCCGTTCGTCCAGGCCGTCGCCGCACCCGCTGGTCGTTGTCGACTTCGCCGCGCCGTCGCGGCTGGCCCGGCATCTGGTCGGGGTGGCCGACGCCACGCTCGCTCTGCTTCCCGCCGTCCTCCCGCGTGGTGCGGAGAAACCCTCGGCCGCCCATCGTGCCCGGCTCGCGCTCGCCGAAGCGGCCGGGGCGGTGCTGGCCGGCGGCCTGTCCCTGCTCGGCATCGACGCACCCGACCACCTCTGAAAGAGCACGCCCAGATGAGCCGTTCCGCCCACCCCGCCGGGCCCCGTCACGCCGACGTCCTTCCCGAGGGCCACTACTCCGCTCCGCCCGCCGACCTCAACGCCCTCGACCCCAAGGTCTGGGCGCGGACCGTCGTCCGTGACGACGACGGTGTCGTGACCGTCGGCGGCGTCGACGTCGTCACGCTCGCCGAGCAGCACGGCACGCCCGCCTACATCCTCGACGAGGCCGACTTCCGCGACCGGGCCCGTGCCTGGCGCACGGCGTTCGGGGCCGACGCCGACGTCTTCTACGCGGGCAAGGCGTTCCTGTCCCGGGCCGTCGTGCGGTGGCTGCACGAGGAGGGGCTGAACCTCGACGTCTGCTCCGGCGGCGAGCTCGCCACCGCTCTGTCCGCCGGCATGCCCGCCGACCGGATCGCCTTCCACGGGAACAACAAGTCCACGGAGGAGATCGAGCGGGCGGTCGACGCCGGTGTCGGGCGGATCGTGCTCGACTCGTTCCAGGAGATCGTGCGGGTCGCGCACGTCGCGCAGTCCAGGGGCAAGCGGCAGCGGGTGCAGATCCGGATCACCGTCGGCGTCGAGGCGCACACGCACGAGTTCATCGCCACCGCCCACGAGGACCAGAAGTTCGGGATCCCGCTCGCCGGCGGGCAGGCCGCCGAGGCCGTGCGGCGGGCGCTCCAGCTCGACGGGCTGGAGCTGATCGGGATCCACTCGCACATCGGGTCGCAGATCTTCGACATGTCCGGCTTCGAGGTCGCCGCTCACCGGGTCGTCGGGCTGCTCAAGGACATCCGTGACGAGCACGGGGTGGAGCTGCCGGAGATCGACCTCGGAGGCGGGCTCGGGATCGCCTACACCAGTGACGACGATCCGAGCGAGCCGCACGAGATCGCCAAGGCGCTGACGGAGATCGTCACCCGTGAGTGCGAGGCGGCCCGGCTGCGCACGCCCCGTATCTCCGTGGAGCCGGGCCGCGCCATCGTGGGCCCCACCGCCTTCACCCTCTACGAGGTCGGCACCGTCAAGCCGCTCGACGGACTGCGGACCTACGTCTCCGTCGACGGCGGCATGTCGGACAACATCCGTACCGCGCTCTACGACGCCGAGTACAGCGTCGCGCTCGTCTCCCGCGTGTCCGACGCCGCGCCGATGCCGGCGCGGGTCGTGGGCAAGCACTGCGAGAGCGGGGACATCGTGGTCAAGGACGCGTTCCTGCCCGCCGACCTGGCGCCGGGCGACCTGATCGCCGTGCCCGCCACCGGTGCGTACTGCCGGTCCATGGCCAGCAACTACAACCACGTGCTGCGGCCGCCGGTCGTCGTCGTGCACGAGGGGGAGTCGCGGGTCGTCGTGCGGCGCGAGACGGAGGAGGATCTGCTGCGGCTCGACGTCGGCTGAGCGCGTCGGCGCCGGTGCCGGCGGCCGGTGGGACGGTGACGGAAGAAGCCCGGGAACATCCGGCGGAACGGCCGCCGGGACGGTTGCCGGCCCGGGCGGTGGAACGGCCGGTGGAACGGCTGCCGGAACGGGCGGTGGGGCGGGTGGAAGATCTCCTGTCTGCCGTCCTCCGGAAATGAAATAGATGTCTCACGATCCGGACCAGGGGCAGAAAGTCCGGTCCGGTGAGTGAGACTGGGTCAACCGGAAACATCCGTAGACGGTACGAGGAAACGAGGTCGGATGATGCGTACGCGTCCGCTGAAGGTGGCGCTGCTGGGCTGTGGAGTGGTCGGCTCAGAGGTGGCGCGCATCATGACGACGCACGCCGACGACCTCGCCGCCCGGATCGGGGCCCCCGTGGAGCTCGCCGGAGTGGCGGTGCGGCGGCCGTCCAGGGTCCGGGAGGGCATCGACCCCGCCCTCGTCACCACCGACGCCACCGCCCTGGTCAAACGCGGGGACATCGACGTCGTCGTCGAGGTCATCGGAGGCATCGAGCCGGCTCGTACGCTCATCACCACCGCCTTCGAGTACGGCGCGTCCGTCGTCTCGGCGAACAAGGCGCTCCTCGCCCAGGACGGCGCCGCGCTGCACGCCGCCGCCGAGGAGCACGGCGAGGACCTCTACTACGAGGCCGCCGTCGCCGGCGCCATCCCGCTGATCAGGCCGCTCCGTGAGTCCCTCGCAGGGGACAAGGTGAACCGGGTGCTGGGCATCGTCAACGGCACCACCAACTTCATCCTCGACAAGATGGACTCCACGGGCGCCGGATACCAGGAGGCGCTCGACGAGGCCACCGCCCTGGGGTACGCGGAGGCCGACCCGACGGCCGACGTCGAGGCGTTCGACGCCGCCGCCAAGGCCGCCATCCTCGCCGGGATCGCCTTCCACACGCGCGTGCGCCTCGACGACGTCTACCGCGAGGGCATGACCGAGGTGACGTCGGCCGACTTCGCCTCCGCCCGGGAGATGGGCTGCACCATCAAGCTGCTCGCCATCTGCGAGCGGGCCGCCGACGGCGCGTCGGTCACCGCGCGGGTGCATCCCGCGATGATTCCGCTGACCCATCCGCTCGCCTCGGTGCGCGGCGCCTACAACGCCGTGTTCGTCGAGTCGGACGCGGCCGGGCAGCTCATGTTCTACGGTCCCGGCGCCGGCGGTGCTCCCACCGCCTCCGCCGTGCTCGGCGACCTGGTCGCCGTCTGCCGCAACCGGCTCAGCGGGTCTACGGGGCCCGGCGAGTCGGCCTACGCCGCGCTGCCGGTGTCGCCGATGGGCGACGTCGTCACCCGGTATCACATCAGTCTCGACGTCGCGGACAAGCCTGGCGTTCTCGCCCAGGTCGCCACCGTCTTCGCCGAGCACGGAGTGTCCATCGACACCGTGCGGCAGCAGGGCCGACTGGACGGAAGCGGCGAGGCCTCCCTCGTCGTCGTCACCCATCGCGCGTCCGACGCCTCCCTCACCGGGACCGTCGAGGCGCTGCGCAAGCTCGACACCGTGCGGGGTGTCGCCAGCATCATGCGGGTTGAAGGAGAGTAACCAGCAATGACCCACCAGTGGCGCGGAATCATCGAGGAGTACCGGGACCGGCTGCCGGTTTCCGACAGCACGCCCGTAGTGACGCTCCGTGAGGGCGGCACGCCCCTCGTGCCCGCGCAGGTGCTCTCCGAGCGCACGGGCTGCGAGGTCCACCTCAAGGTGGAGGGCGCGAACCCCACCGGGTCCTTCAAGGACCGGGGCATGACCATGGCCATCACGCGGGCCAAGGAGGAGGGCGCGCAGGCCGTCATCTGCGCCTCCACCGGCAACACCTCCGCCTCCGCCGCCGCGTACGCCGTGCGCGCCGGTATGGTCTCGGCCGTCCTCGTCCCCCGGGGCAAGATCGCGCTCGGCAAGATGGGGCAGGCCCTCATCCACGGCGCGAAGATCCTCCAGGTCGACGGCAACTTCGACGACTGCCTCACGCTCGCGCGTGCGCTGAGCGACAACTACCCGGTGGCGCTGGTCAATTCGGTGAACCCGGTGCGTATCGAGGGCCAGAAGACGGCCGCCTTCGAGATCGTCGACATGCTGGGCGACGCGCCCGACATCCACGTCCTGCCGGTCGGCAACGCGGGCAACATCACCGCGTACTGGAAGGGGTACCAGGAGTACGCCGCCGACAAGATCGCCGCGCGCACGCCCCAGATGTGGGGCTTCCAGGCGTCCGGCAGCGCCCCGATCGTGCGCGGCGAGGTCGTCAAGGACCCGTCGACGATCGCCACCGCGATCCGCATCGGCAATCCGGCCTCCTGGAAGTTCGCGCTGGCCGCGCAGGAGGAGTCCGGCGGCTTCATCGACGAGGTGACGGACCGTGAGATCCTGCGCGCCTACCGGCTGTTGGCCGCGCAGGAGGGCGTCTTCGTGGAGCCCGCGTCCGCCGCGTCCGTGGCCGGTCTGCTGAAGGCGGCCGAGCAGGGCAAGGTCGACCCGGGGCAGCGGATCGTGTGCACCGTCACCGGCAACGGTCTGAAGGACCCCGACTGGGCCGTCGCGGGCGCACCGCAGCCGGTCACCGTGCCGGTCGACGCGGCGACGGCCGCCGAGCGCCTCGGACTCGCGTAAGCGACACCGGAGCACCGCGGGGTGGACGCCGGGCACGGGCGTCGGCGCCGGCACCAGCGCCGACGCCCACGGCCGGCGCGGGCGCCCCAGGGCCTCGGCTCTCGAGGCGACCTGCCGGTGCACCGCCCGGTCGGCCCAACGCCTCCGTCGTCCGGGCGGCCGGGCGGCCGGACGCCGAACCGCCCGGTCGGCCCAGGGCCTCGGCCCTTCGGGCGACGTGCCGGAGAAGTGTCAGGCGGCCCGGATCCTCGTGGTCAAGGGGACTTCCCCGGCGGATCGTTCGCAGGCTCAGGGCGGTCCGGACGGTCCGGGTGATCCGGGCGGTCCGGACGGTCCGAGCGACGCGCGACCCCGTGAGCGGCAGGTCGGGGGAGTTCCCCGGTGTGGGTGCACGAGGGGCCTGCGACACGCATCGTGCGCCTCCTGTGCGCCCTATGTCGCCGCAGAACCTTCCTTCGATAGGCTGTACCGGACCCGCCCGCTCGCATATGCCGCAGTGACGCGTCGCCGTCGCGGTCCCGGGTCCTCCCCACGCATCGCCTCTCATTCGACAGTCCCGCAGCTCAAGGAGAGTCATCGCGAGATGGCCGGTCCCGCCTTCCGCGCCGCCCCCGTCCGGGTGCGCGTCCCCGCCACCAGCGCCAACCTCGGCCCGGGTTTCGACGCCTTCGGCCTCGCGCTGGGACTCTACGACGACGTGGTCGTCCGGGTGGCCGACTCGGGGCTGCACATCGACATCGCGGGCGAGGGCAGCGAGACGCTGCCGCGGGACGAGAAGCACCTCCTCGTCCGGTCCCTGCGCACGGCCTTCGACATCCTGGGCGGTCAGCCGCGGGGCCTGGAGATCGTCTGCGCCAACCGCATTCCGCACGGCCGGGGCCTCGGCTCGTCGTCGGCCGCGATCTGCGCGGGCATCGTCGCCGCGCGCGCGGTGACCATAGGCGGGGAGAGCAGGCTCGACGACGCGGCCCTGCTGGAGCTTGCGACCGAGATCGAGGGGCACCCGGACAACGTGGCGGCCTGTCTGCTCGGAGGGTTCACCCTGTCCTGGATGGAGGCGGGCGCCGCGCGGGCGATCAGGATGGAGCCCGCCGATTCCATCGTTCCGGTGGTTTTCGTGCCCGGGAAGCCGGTGCTGACCGAGACCGCGCGCGGACTGCTCCCGCGCTCCGTGCCGCATGTCGACGCTGCCGCCAACGCGGGCCGCGCGGGCCTGCTCGTCGAGGCCCTCACGCGCCGCCCGGAACTGCTGCTGCCGGCCACCGAGGACCGTCTGCACCAGGAGTACCGCGCGCCGGCCATGCCGGACAGCGCGGCGCTGGTGGAGCGGTTGCGCGCGGACCGGATCCCCGCGGTGATCTCCGGCGCCGGCCCCACGGTGATGGCGCTGGCCGACGCGGGAACGGCCGACAAGATCGAAGCCTCGGCCGGCGCGGACTGGGCCGCGAACCGCCTGGCCCTGGACCTGCGAGGGGCGAGCGTGCTGCCCCTGGCGCCCTCCGGCGACATCTAGAAGTGCGCGGTTGCCGGATTTCGAGAGGGGGAATGTTTGTTGGATCCGGTAGTGTTAATCTCAAGTCTGCACCCGACCCCACCATGGCGAGGTGCTTCGTGTCCCCCTCCGGGACAGACATTCTTCCGGGAGCTTCCCAAGCCGCACTGCGTTCCGTACGTCGTACCTGGGCAGTACGCCGTGCAGCGACGCTGAGCGGTCCTCGGGGCACGCTCCGGAATCGGTGCGACCACGCGACGTGACACTGGGTGTCGCGGTTCGTTCAGGAAGCGCCATCACCAGAAATCTCTTCCGCCGCTTCGGCGGACAACCGCCCCGGCTTCGCCACAGCAAGGACCGAAGCCGGACAGCACAAACGGTCGCCGAGCCAGACAGGCCGACGTCCGCTCCAGGGAAGGACCCTTCGTGAGCGACACCACCGATCTGATGGGCGCACGTGTCGAGGAGACCGCTGCCGCGCCCGCCACGGACGCCTCCGCGCCTGCCACCGGTGCGGGCTCCCGGCGGCGCCGCGGTACCGGCCTCGACGGCATGGTGCTGGCCGAGCTGCAGCAGGTCGCATCCGGACTCGGCATCAGGGGCACCGCGCGGATGCGCAAGAGCCAGCTGATCGAGGTCATCAAGGAGGCGCAGGCCGGGGGCAACTCCCAGGCCCCTTCGGGCACCGGGGGAGGCGCCGCCCCCGCGAAGGCGTCTCCCGCTGAGGACGCCGCCGAGACCAAGCCCAAGCGCCGCGCCACCTCCAAGGCGCGCACGGGCGAGTCCGCCGAGAAGAAGGCGGAGACCGCCCCGGCCGAGGCCGCCGCCGAGAAGGCCGTGGCCCAGCAGCAGATCGAGATCCCCGGCCAGCCGGCCGGCGGCGAAGCCCCCGCCGAGCGCCGTCGTCGGCGCGCCACCTCCGAGGCGGGCAGCCCGGAGACGGTCGTCGCCGAGGCGAAGAGCGCCGCGAAGACCGAGGCCCCCGCTCAGGCGCAGACCGAGGCCCAGGGCCAGCCGCAGGGCGACGCCCGCGGTGACGCCGACGGCGCCGAGGGCCGTCGCCGCGACCGCCGTGAGCGCGGCCGCGACCGCGGTGACCGCAGCGACCGCGGCGACCGCCGCAAGGGCGACGAGCAGCAGGGCGGCCAGCAGCAGCGTGGCGGCCCGCAGCAGGGCCAGCAGCAGAGCGGCGGCCGCCAGGACCGCCAGCAGCGTGACAACGGCCCGCGGGCCGACGAGGACGACGACTTCGAGGGCGGCCGGCGTGGCCGTCGCGGCCGTTACCGCGACCGCCGCGGCCGTCGTGGGCGCGACGAGATCGGCGCCCCGGAGCCGCAGCTCGCCGACGACGACGTCCTGATCCCCGTCGCGGGCATCCTGGACATCCTCGACAACTACGCCTTCATCCGTACGTCGGGCTACCTGCCGGGTCCGAACGACGTCTACGTCTCCCTCGCCCAGGTCCGCAAGAACGGCCTGCGCAAGGGCGACCACGTCACCGGCGCGGTCCGCCAGCCCAAGGAAGGCGAGCGGCGCGAGAAGTTCAACGCGCTGGTCCGACTGGACTCCGTGAACGGCATGGCGCCCGAACACGGCCGCGGGCGCCCGGAGTTCAACAAGCTGACCCCGCTGTACCCGCAGGACCGCCTCCGTCTGGAGACGGACCCGGGCGTGCTGACGACCCGGATCATCGACCTCGTGTCGCCGATCGGCAAGGGCCAGCGCGGTCTGATCGTGGCCCCGCCGAAGACCGGCAAGACCATGATCATGCAGGCGATCGCCAACGCGATCACCCACAACAACCCCGAGTGCCACCTGATGGTCGTCCTGGTCGACGAGCGTCCGGAAGAGGTCACCGACATGCAGCGGTCGGTGAAGGGCGAGGTCATCTCCTCGACCTTCGACCGCCCCGCCGAGGACCACACCACGGTCGCCGAGCTCGCCATCGAGCGCGCCAAGCGTCTGGTGGAACTGGGCCACGACGTGGTCGTGCTGCTCGACTCGATCACCCGTCTGGGCCGTGCGTACAACCTCGCCGCGCCCGCCTCCGGCCGCATCCTGTCCGGTGGTGTCGACTCGACCGCCCTGTACCCGCCGAAGCGCTTCTTCGGTGCGGCCCGCAACATCGAGGACGGCGGCTCGCTGACCATCCTCGCCACCGCCCTGGTGGACACCGGGTCCCGCATGGACGAGGTGATCTTCGAGGAGTTCAAGGGCACCGGCAACATGGAGCTCAAGCTCGACCGCAAGCTCGCCGACAAGCGCATCTTCCCGGCGGTGGACGTCGACGCGTCCGGCACCCGCAAGGAAGAGATCCTGCTCGGCAACGACGAGCTGGCCGTCGTCTGGAAGCTGCGCCGGGTGCTGCACGCGCTCGACCAGCAGCAGGCGATCGAGCTGCTGCTCGACAAGATGAAGCAGACGAAGTCGAACGGCGAGTTCCTGCTGCAGATCCAGAAGACGACGCCGTCGCCGGGCAACAACGACTGACGCCCGTCCCGCAGCAGACCGAAGAAGGGCCGCCCCCCTCAGGGGGCGGCCCTTCTCGTGTCGGTGCGCGTTGTTAGGATCACGCTCTTCGCCGGGCTGTTCGAGCCCGTGACGAATCTGATTCCTGATCCCTAGGGGGGGACCGAGTGGGTACACCCACGTCCGGGGGCCGTCGGCACAGACGCAAGCTGCGCATAGCCCTGCCCGTCGCCGCGGCAGGGCTGGCCGCGGCCGTCGCCGGTGCGCTGCTGACCTCGTCCGCCTCGGCCGTCACGGCGCCTCCGAGGCCCGCACACGGCGCGCCGTCGGCCGAGCAGCTCATGGACCGCCTCGCCATCGCCGTGGCCGGTGACGACACGCCGGGCGAAACGGGCAAGTCGTCGCTGAGCGCGAGCGCTGGCACCGCGACCGCCACCGTCGACCCGAAGATCATCGGCGGCACCACGACGACCATCACCACGGCCCCGTGGATGGCGCAGCTCTGGTACGGCGACGACCGCGGCACCGCGACCACCAGCGACGACATCGGCTTCTTCTGCGGCGGCACGGTCGTGTCGCCGACGAAGATCCTCACCGCCGCGCACTGCCTCAGGGACGAGACCGGCAAGAACTACAGCTGGTACTCCCACGGCACCGTCATCACCGGCACCTCGCAGCTGCCGGCCTTCGACAGCAGCGGCAACATCACCGACCTGCACGGCGGCAACCTCAGCGGCGTCTGGCGCCAGTGGAACCACCCGTCGTACAGCCCGTCGACGATCGACAACGACATCGCCGTCCTGACCCTGCCGAACCCGGTCAAGGCCACGCCGATCCGCATGACGACGGCCGCCGACACCGCGTCGTACGCCGCCGGCACCCAGGCCAAGCTCTTCGGGTGGGGCCGCACCAGCTCCGCCACGCAGGACATCTCCGACGTGCTGAAGACGGCCACGCTGCCGATCCGGTCGGACACCGCCTGCGCGGACTACTACGGCGCCGACTTCGTCAAGGGCCACAACGTGTGCGCGGGCGACCCCGCCACCGGCAGCGACACGGGCACCACCTCCGCCTGCAACGGCGACTCCGGCGGTCCGCTGATCGTCAGGAACGCGGCCGGCGAGGACCGGATCGTGGGCGTCGTCTCCTGGGGCGTGAAGGACTGCGTCGAGAGCGGCGCGTACAGCGTGTTCACCAAGGTCTCGACCTACGTCGGCACCGCCTACCCGCGTGTCGCGGACACCAACCTCAACGGTGACCACCTCGCCGACCTGTGGGTGCGCAACGCCTCCACCAAGACCGGCTACGAGCTCGACTCCAAGGCCACCTCGCTCGCCGCGCGCCAGTCCTGGGGCTCCTTCAGCGCCTACAACCTCGTCCTGCAGACCGACCTGGACCGGGACGGCTACCAGGACCTGCTGGTGCGCCGGACGTCGGACGGCGACGTCTTCTGGCAGCACTACCTGCCCTCCACCGACACCTGGGCGACCAAGCTGATCGGCGACAACTGGAAGACCCGCCTGAGCATCGTCGCCCCCGGCGACATGACGGGCGACTACCTGCCCGACATGCTGGCGGTGGACTCCGCGGGCGTGCTGTGGCTGTACCCGGGCAAGGGCAACGGAAGCTTCGGCAGCCCGCTCAAGATCGGCGCGGGCTGGAACAACTTCAACGTGGTGCGCGGTCACGGCGACTTCAACGGCGACGGCGTGACGGACCTGCTCGCGCGCAACAAGAGCACCGGCGCCGTGTACCTGTACCGGGGCCGCGGCGTGCTCGGCACGGCCGTCCTCCAGCCCGCTCTCAAGGTCGCGACCTGGACCAACACGACGTACAACGCCTTCGACACGGTGGGCGACCTGAACAGCGACGGCAAGGCCGACCTGGTGGCCCGCACCCCCGGCGGCACCCTGTACCTGTACAAGGGCACCGGAAGCGCCACGAGTGCGATCTTTGCCACAAGGGTCTCACTCGGGACGGGTTTCCAGCAGTACGACATCTTCGGCTGAGTCCGGCCGAAAACCGCAGGTGAGCGCGGTACTCCTCGCTCACCTGCGTCACGCTCCGTGCCCGGTCCGCTGCGGACCGGGCACGGAGCGTTGTGCAACCCTGTCCCGAGTTTCCCCGTCTGTCCTGGGGGAGTGACGATAGTGAGGTCGCGCGACAGAAGGAGCGATGTGTCCGCCGAGAGCACGCCGGAGCCCGGCATACCGGGTGAGACCGGCACGACGAGCGGGGCCGACGGCAGCAAGGGCCCGCGCCACCGCAGACAGCGGGGCAGGCGCAAGGGGCTGCTGGTCGCCGCATGGACCGCCGCGGGCATCGTGGTGCTGGGCGGCACCGGAGCGGGCTACCTGTACTTCAAGCTCAACGGCAACATCAAGAGCGTCGACATCGACCAGGCGCTGGGCACGGACCGGCCCACCAAGGCCGACAACGGCTCCGAGAACATCCTGGTCCTCGGCTCGGACACCCGCTCCGGCGCCAACAAGAAGCTGGGCGGCGGCGCCGACGACGGCAGCGCCCGCGCCGACACGGCGATGATCATCCACGTGTACAAGGGCCACAAGAAGGCGAGCGTGGTCTCCGTTCCGCGCGACACCCTCATCGACCGCCCCGCCTGCACGGACGCCAGGGGCGTCACGCACGACGCCGCGCACGGCGTGATGTTCAACTCGGCGTACTCGACGGGCGGCGCCGCCTGCGCCGTGAAGACGGTCGAGTCGATCAGCGGCGTCCGCATGGACCACTATCTCGAAGTCGACTTCTCCGGCTTCGAGAAGCTCATCGACGAACTCGGCGGAGTCCCGGTCACCACCACCAAGGCCATCAAGGACCCCGACAGCCATCTGGACCTCAAGGCCGGCACGCACACCCTCGACGGCGAACAGGCCCTCGGCCTGGTCCGCACCCGGCACGGCGTCGGCGACGGTTCCGACCTCGGGCGCATCCAGCTCCAGCAGGCCTTCGTCAAGGCCCTCGTCAGCCAGGTCGGACACGTCGGCCTCCTCACCGGCGGCCCCAAGCTGTACGACCTCGCCGACACCGCCACCAAGGCCGTCACGACCGACTCCCACCTCGGCTCGCTCAAGTCGCTGATGTCGTTCGCGAACGGACTCAAGGGCATCAGCGCCGACCACATGAACATGGTCACGATGCCGGTCCTGTACGACCCGTCCAACCCCAACCGGGTCCTCGTCTCGGAGGCGAAGGCCAAGCAGGTCTGGGCGGCCCTGAAGAACGACCGGCCCATCCCGAAGGCGGCCACCACGGGCAACGCGACGGGCGAGGCGGCCGGGGTCGTGACCGCGTCCTGACGTCTCCTGCCGGCATCCCGGCGTCGTCCTGACGGCGTCGGGGACGCGGGGGCGCAGGGGCCGGCCGGTCCCGGCGGGCCGCCGGGAATAGATCGCCCCACCCCCCGGTTTTGGGGGATGCGGCCAGTCCTGGCAGACTGGTACGTCGGCTCCGGTTCACGCTCGCCGTATCCCGCGGCAGCGACCCGGCGCCCTCCCGAAACTAGGAGACACCTTGAAGCGCGACATTCACCCCGAGTACGTCGAGACGCAGGTCAGCTGCACCTGTGGCGCGTCGTTCACCACCCGCAGCACGATCGAGGGCGGCAACATCCGCGCCGACGTCTGCTCCGAGTGCCACCCGTTCTACACGGGCAAGCAGAAGATCCTCGACACCGGTGGCCGTGTGGCCCGCTTCGAGGCCCGCTTCGGCAAGGCCGCCGCCGGCTCCAAGAAGTAGCGAGCCCCTCTTCGCCGGTCCACGGCAGTGTCCCCGCCCGGGGGCACGCCGGGACCGGCGTTTTTGGTCGCCCGCCCTTCCCCCCGTTCGTCATTCAGGAGCCCACCATGTTCGAGGCCGTCGAGGAGTTGCTCGGAGAGCACGCCGACCTGGAGAAGAAGCTCGCCGACCCGTCGGTCCACGCCGACCAGGCCAACGCGCGCAAGCTGAACAAGCGCTACGCCGAGCTGACCCCCATCGTCGGCACGTACCGCTCCTGGAAGCAGACCGGCGAGGACGCCGAGACCGCGCGCGAACTCGCCGCCGACGACCCCGACTTCGCGGCCGAGGTCAAGGAGCTGGAGAAGCAGCGCGAGCAGCTCACCGAGAAGCTGCGGCTGCTGCTCGTGCCCCGGGACCCGTCCGACGACAAGGACGTCATCCTCGAGATCAAGGCCGGCGCGGGCGGCGACGAGTCCGCCCTGTTCGCCGGCGACCTGCTGCGGATGTACCTGCGCTACGCGGAGCGCGTCGGCTGGAAGACCGAGATCATCGACGCCACCGAGTCCGAGCTGGGCGGCTACAAGGACGTCCAGGTCGCCGTGAAGACCAAGGGCGGCCAGGGCGCCACCGAGCCCGGACAGGGCGTGTGGGCGCGGCTGAAGTACGAGGGCGGCGTGCACCGGGTGCAGCGGGTGCCCGCGACCGAGTCCCAGGGGCGGATCCACACCTCCGCCGCCGGGGTGCTCGTGACGCCCGAGGCCGAGGAGGTCGACGTCGAGATCAACGCGAACGATCTGCGCATCGACGTGTACCGGTCCTCCGGCCCCGGCGGGCAGTCGGTCAACACCACCGACTCCGCCGTGCGCATCACGCACATCCCCACCGGGGTCGTCGCCTCCTGCCAGAACGAGAAGAGCCAGCTGCAGAACAAGGAGCAGGCGATGCGTATCCTGCGCTCCAGGCTGCTGGCGGCGGCGCAGGAGGAAGCCGAGCGGGAGGCCGCCGACGCCCGCCGCAGCCAGGTCCGCACCGTCGACCGCTCCGAGAAGATCCGCACGTACAACTACCCGGAGAACCGCATCTCGGACCACCGGGTCGGCTTCAAGTCGTACAACCTGGACCAGGTCCTGGACGGCGACCTCGACGCGGTGATCCAGGCCTGCGTCGACGCGGACTCGGCCGCCAAGCTCGCAGCCGCGTAGGCGGTGCAGGACGGACGCACGACGAGTACGACACGGAGGACGCGCGTGCAGCAATCATTTGGGGGACGCCCCCCAAGCCCTCGCAGTCTGCTGCTCGCTGAGGTAGCTCAGGCCACCCAGCGGCTGGCCGACGCCGGCGTGCCCTCGCCGCGCAACGACGCGGAGGAGCTCGCCGCGTTCGTGCACGGCGTGAAGCGCGGCCAGCTCCACTCCGTGCAGGACTCCGACTTCGACGCCCGCTACTGGGAGGTCATCGCCCGGCGCGAGCAGCGCGAGCCGCTCCAGCACATCACCGGACGGGCCTTCTTCCGGTACCTGGAACTCCAGGTCGGCCCCGGGGTGTTCGTGCCGCGTCCCGAGACCGAGTCGGTCGTCGGCTGGGCCATAGACGCCGTACGCGCCATGGACGTCGTCGAGCCCCGGATCGTCGACCTGTGCACCGGCAGCGGCGCCATCGCGCTCGCCCTCGCCCAGGAGGTGCCGCGCTCCCGCGTGCACGCCGTGGAGCTGTCCGAGGACGCCCTGCGGTGGACGCGCAAGAACATGGAGGGGTCCAGGGTCGACCTGCGCCAGGGAGACGCCCTGGACGCCTTCCGCGACCTCGACGGGCAGGTCGACCTGGTCGTCTCCAACCCGCCGTACATCCCGCTCACCGAGTGGGAGTACGTCGCTCCCGAGGCCCGGGACTACGATCCCGAACTCGCCCTGTTCTCCGGCGAGGACGGCCTCGACCTGATCCGCGGCATCGAGCGCACCGCGCACCGGCTGCTGCGCCCGGGCGGCGTCGTCGTCATCGAGCACGCCGACACCCAGGGCGGCCAGGTGCCGTGGATCTTCACCGAGGAGCGGGGCTGGGCCGACGCGGCCGACCACCCCGACCTCAACAACCGGCCGCGCTTCGCCACCGCCCGCAGGGCGATGCCGTGAGCGTCGGCCCCGGTACTTTCGACCCGCAGCAGGACGCGCACCCATACGCGCAGAGGTACTTCGTGTACGAGGAGGCTCGCTAAATGGCACGGCGATACGACACCAACGACGCGACCGACCGTGTGACCGGTCTGCGCGAGGCCGCGTCCGCCGTCCGCCGTGGCGAACTCGTGGTCCTCCCGACCGACACCGTGTACGGGATCGGGGCCGACGCGTTCTCCTCGGAGGCCGTCGCCGACCTCCTCGATGCCAAGGGCCGGGGCCGCAACATGCCCACGCCCGTCCTCATCGGCTCCCCGAACACGTTGCACGGGCTCGTCACGGACTTCTCCGAGCTCGCCTGGGAACTGGTCGACGCCTTCTGGCCGGGCGCGCTCACGCTCGTCGCCAAGCACCAGCCGTCCCTGCAGTGGGACCTGGGCGACACCCGCGGCACGGTCGCCGTCCGGATGCCGCTGCACCCGGTCGCCATCGAGCTGCTCACGGAGGTCGGCCCGATGGCGGTCTCCTCGGCGAACCTCACCGGTCATCCCGCGCCGGAGAACTGCGATCGCGCGCAGGAGATGCTCGGCGACTCGGTCTCCGTCTACCTCGACGGCGGCCCGACCCCCGGCAACGTGCCCTCCTCGATCGTCGACGTCAGCCGTGCCGTGCCGCGGCTGCTGCGGGCGGGCGCGATCTCCGCGGACGAGCTGCGGAAGGTCGTACCCGACCTCGAGGTGGCGAATTGACAGCCCCTGACGCGGGGCGTGGCATAGGCAACGGGGAACGTGCCGCGGAGCAGACGACGACGTTCGGGTTTCCGCGCGACACCTTCCGCATCCTCCACGTCAGCACCGGCAACGTCTGCCGCTCGCCCATCACCGAGCGGCTGACCCGGCATTTCGTGTCGCAGAGGCTCGGGGTGCTGGGCGGCGGGCTGATCGTGGAGAGCGCGGGCACCTGGGGCCACGAGGGCGCGCCGATGGAGGCCAACGCGGAGACCGTGCTGGCCGACTTCGGCGCGGACGCCACCGGGTTCACCGGCCGCGAGCTGCTCGACGAGCACGTCATCATGGCCGACCTGGTCCTGACGGCGACCCGCGACCACCGCGCCCAGGTCATCTCCATGGGCCACTCGGCGGGTCTGCGCACCTTCACCCTGAAGGAGTTCACCCGGCTGGTGAACGCGATCGACCCGGCCACCCTCCCCCCGGTGGACGAGGGCGTGGTGATGCGCGCGCGGGCCCTGGTCCGCGCGGCGGCGGCTCTACGCGGGTGGCTCCTGGCCCCGACCCTGGAGGCGGACGAGGTCTACGACCCCTACGGGGCGCCCCTGCCGTTCTTCCGCTCGATCGGCGACGAGATACACCAGGCCCTGGATCCGGTCGTCACGGCCCTGACAGGCGTGCCCGCGCGCGCCTGACACGGACGCGGCCGCACCCCGCCCGGCACCGAGAACCCCGGAGCTGTGCGCACTGCGCGAGAACGGCGCGCGCCGCCCTGGCCGTGCGCTCGCGTCCCGCTCCGCCGGGACGGCGCCGTGCGCCGAGCCGTGTCGCCGGCGTTCACCGGAGGTCTCCGGGCGGACGTGGGAGCAGAGGGCGGCGGAACCGGGCCGGGGCGCGTTCGGCCAGGGAAGCCGCGGCCGCGTCATGCCCCGGGCGGGCCGGCGGGGCCGCACCGGGCGCCGTAGTCGTCGCGGCGTCCGCCGGGCCCCCTGGAGGACGCGGAGGGCGCGGAGGACGTGTGCGGCGGGTCCGGACGGGGGCGCCGCGCCGGGGGTCCGCCGTGACCGCACATGGTGCGGGGTTCCTTCGCGCTGAGCCGTCGGGTGCCGGGGGTCGCGCCGGGCCTCACCGGGTGATCCCGACCGGGCGTCGAGACCGCGCGTGCTGTCCGTGCCGGGCCTACATTGGACGTACGTCACCGTCGACGCCCCGGAGCGCACCATGTCGGTCACCCATGTCCCCGAGGCCGACGTCCTGCGCCGACAGGACCCCGAGCTGGCCGAGATCCTGCTCGGGGAACGGGAGCGGCAGGCGTCGACGCTGCAACTGATCGCCGCCGAGAACTTCACCTCGCCGGCCGTGCTGGCCGCGCTGGGCTCGCCGCTCGTCAACAAGTACGCGGAGGGGTATCCGGGGGCCCGCCACCACGGCGGCTGCGAGATCGTCGACGTCGCCGAACGCATCGCCGTGGACCGCGCCAAGGCGCTGTTCGGGGCCGAGCACGCCAACGTCCAGGCCCACTCGGGGTCCTCGGCCGTGCTGGCGGCCTACGCGGCGCTGCTGCGGCCCGGCGACACCGTCCTCGCGCTCGGGCTGCCCCACGGCGGGCACCTCACCCACGGCTCGCCCGCCAACTTCTCCGGGCGCTGGTTCGACTTCGTCCCCTACGGGGTGGACGCGGAGAGCGGCCTCATCGACCACGAGCAGGTCCGGGCGCTGGCCCGGAGCCACCGGCCCAAGGCGATCGTGTGCGGGTCCATCGCCTACCCCCGCCACATCGACCACGCCTTCTTCCGCGAGGTGGCCGACGAGGTCGGCGCCTACCTCATCGCCGACGCCGCCCACCCGATCGGTCTCGTCGCCGGGGGAGCGGCGCCCAGCCCGGTGCCGTACGCCGACATCGTCTGCGCCACGACGCACAAGGTGCTGCGCGGACCGCGCGGCGGAATGATCCTCTGCGGCGGCGACCTGGCCGAGCGGGTGGACCGCGCCGTGTACCCGTTCACCCAGGGCGGCGCGCAGATGCACACCGTCGCCGCGAAGGCGGTCGCGTTCGGCGAGGCGGCGACACCGGCGTTCCGTGTGTACGCCCACCAGGTGGTCGCCAACGCGAGAGTGCTCGCCGCCGCTCTGGAGAGCGAGGGGCTGACCGTCACGACCGGCGGGACCGACACCCATCTCATCACCGCCGACCCTGCCCCCCTCGGCGTCGACGGCCGTGACGCGCGGGGACTGCTCGCGGCCGCCGGGATGGTGCTGGACTGCTGCGCCCTGCCGCACGCGCACGCCCGCGGCCTGCGCCTGGGCACCGCCGCGCTCACCACGCAGGGCATGGGGGAGCAGGAGACCAGACGGATCGCGGCGCTGCTGGCGGGGGTGCTGCGGGGTGACATCGAGGGCCGGAAGGCCCGCGAGGAGGTGCGCGAACTCACCCACGCGTTTCCGCCGTATCCGGGCTGAACCGGGGTAGGCGTGGCCCGTGCGCACCCGCTCGCGCACCCCCCGTGCACCCCTGCGCACAGACTCACGTGAAACCATCGTCACTACCCGGCAGTCCTCACACATATGCGCCGTGCGGCAGACGATCGCTAGGGTGTGGGACTGAGATGGCCAGCGAGACCTGTGGGGAAGCCTGTGCGTGAATACCTGCTGACGCTCTGCATCACGGCCGCGGTGACGTATCTGCTGACAGGGCCGGTGCGCAAGTTCGCGATCGTGGCCGGGGCGATGCCGGAGATCAGGGCCCGTGACGTGCACCGGGAACCCACTCCGCGGCTCGGCGGGATCGCCATGTTCTTCGGTCTGTGCGCCGGGCTGCTGGTCGCCGACCACCTGACCAACCTCAACGAGGTCTTCGAGAAGTCGAACGAGCCGCGCGCCCTGCTCTCGGGAGCGGCGCTGATCTGGCTGATCGGCGTCCTGGACGACAAGTTCGAGATCGACGCGCTGATCAAGCTGGGCGGCCAGATGATCGCCGCCGGCGTCATGGTCATGCAGGGGCTGACGATCCTGTGGCTGCCCATCCCGCTCGTGGGCACGGTCGCGCTGACCCAGTGGCAGGGCACCCTGCTCACGGTGGCGCTGGTCGTCATCACCATCAACGCGGTGAACTTCGTGGACGGCCTCGACGGCCTCGCCGCCGGCATGGTGTGCATCGCGGCGGCCGCGTTCTTCATGTACGCCTACCGCATCTGGTACTCGTACGGCATCGAGGCCGCCGCCCCGGCGACGCTGTTCGCGGCGATCCTGATGGGCATGTGCCTGGGCTTCCTGCCGCACAACATGCACCCCGCGCGGATCTTCATGGGTGACTCGGGCTCGATGCTGATCGGGCTGGTGCTGGCCGCGGGCGCGATCAGCATCACGGGCCAGGTCGACCCCGACGTGATGAAGCTGTTCTCGGGGTCCGAGCGCAACGCCGTCCACCAGATGGTGCCGGTCTACATCCCGCTGGTGATGCCGCTGACGATCATCGCGATCCCGGCCGCCGACCTCGTCCTGGCGATCGTGCGGCGCACCTGGCGCGGCCAGTCGCCGTTCGCGGCGGACCGCGGGCATCTGCACCACCGGCTGCTGGAGATCGGCCACTCGCACAGCCGCGCGGTGCTGATCATGTACTTCTGGTCGGCGCTGATCGCGTTCGGCGCGCTGGCCTACTCGGTCAACTCGGCGTCCATGTGGATCGTCCTCGGCGTCGTGGCGCTCAGCGCGGTCGGCCTGGGGCTGCTTCTGCTGCCGCGGTTCACGCCGCGCACGCCGCGCTGGGCCGAGGCCTTCGTCCCGCCGCGCTACCGGCGGCGCCGGGCCGAGGCGCGCGCCGGGTCCGCTCTCACGGCGGCCGCCGCCGCGGGCGCACCGGTCGCCGTGGGAGCGGCCCCGGTCGAGCGGACGCCGCAGTCGGTCCCGGCCCGCGAGCCGGGCACACACCGCAAGCTGAACGGCAGCACCGCCCTGTCGGAGCGGACCGCGCGGGTGCGTACCCAGGAGCGCGAGCGGGCGTAGGGCGGCGCGAGCGGGCGTAGGGCGCGGCGCGCCGGCCGGAGCGGGGCCGGTCCGCGATCGCGCCCGACAGCGGGGCCGGTCCGCGGTTCAGCCCAGGCCCGGGGCCCAGGCCGTGTGGAGGGTGGCGCAGACCTCGCCCACGGTGGCCCGCGCGGCCAGCGCCTCCTTCATGGGGTAGAGAACGTTGTCGTCGCTCTCCGCGACGCTGTGGAGGCGGCGCAGGGCCTCGTCCACGGCGGTCTGGACCCGCCAGGCGCGCAGTTTGGCCAGCCGTTCGCTCTGGCGGGCCCGCAGGGCGTCCGCGGCCGGGTGCGCCCTCGGGGCGGGACGGGGTGCGGGGCGGCCGGCCCTCCGGTCGAGCCCGAGGAGCGTGAGCGCCCCGCCCTGCCGGTCGGTGTGCGCCAGGAGAGCCAGCGCCCCGTCCTCCACGGCCGAGGCGAGCAGGCGGGGGCGGTGCGGAGCGGGGGGCGGGTCGAGCCGGGGGTGCTGGACGTACATCCGGGGGGCGGGCAGGCCGGGTGCGACGCGCTCGCGCGTGGTCCGGGCCCAGACCCCGCGTGCGGCCCGTAACTTCGCCCGGCTCTCGCGGGCGGTGGCCCCCGCGGTGAGGCAGATGCTGAACCGGGCGGCCACCGCGTGCGCGTCCAGGCCGGCCGCGGTGGCCGCCCGCAGGTACTCGATGCCGCCCGCGACGGTGCGGGCGATCTCCAGCGCCGGGTCCGCGCCCGGTCCGGCCAGGCGGTGGCCGCAGACCGAGAGGCTCTGCCAGCGCGGCAGCTCGGCCAGGCCGTAGGCGACCACGTCCATGGCCAGTCGCAGCCTCGACCGCAGAGGGAGCCCGCCCGACCCGCGGTCCGGCACACCGCGGAAGACGTCGTTGCGGACCGCCCCGGCGAGCCGGCGGGCAGGGGTGCCGTGCTCCTCGGCGACGAGCTGGTAGAGGAGCAGGAGCGGGGCCGCCGAGGCGTCGGCGGCCAGCGTGGGGAAGATCCGCGCCAGCCGGAGTCCGCCGAACAGCACCCGCATGTCGTCGATCGAGTCGACGGGCACCCCGCAGCGGCCGACCAGACCTCGGGCGTTGGGCGCGTCGGAGTCCAGGCCGGCCCGGGTGGCCAGGTCGAACACGACCGGCACGGTCCTGGCGCCGGCCCCCACCCGGCGCCGGAACCCGGCGTTGACCTCGCCCGCGGCGCCGAGAACGCTCACGGACACCACCACCCGGGCCGGACGGCGAAGGGCGGGACGACGACGGGCCGGACGGCGGCGGGGCGGGCCACGGCACAGCGGGCCATGGCGGGGCGGGCGGCGACCGGGGCGGCGGCTGTGTCTGTGGCGGCGGCTGTTTCCGTGGCGACGGTGATCGGCCGACCGCCGGTGTCGCGGCGGTCGGCGGTGCGCAGGCGGGCGTCCGGTCCGTGCCGACTCAATCCAGCCCCCTCCCCCCGCCCCGCCCGCCGGTCCGCGGCGGCCGTGTGCCTCCCAGCCTGATCGACCGCCCCGACCGACGGAACCCCTATTCCGCACCCCGGACGCACGTCCCCGTCGAAGGCCAACGCCGCCCCGCCCGCGCCGACCGAGCCCGACGGCGCACGCGCTGCTGCGGGCGACGTCCGTCCGGTTCGGCCGGGTAGGGGGGTACGGGTTCGAATAGGGGTTGTCGGGGCCGCCGGGGGTCACGAAGCATGGGGCTCGAGACGACAGGCCCCTGGGGCGCAGTCCGACGGCCACCTGTACGAAAGGTTCCATGGTGAGTGCCCACCGCGTTGACGAGAACCTGTGGATCCGACGGTTCCACCCGGCGCCCTCCGCGGCCACGAGGCTCGTGTGCCTCCCGCACGCCGGCGGATCGGCCTCGTACTTCTTCCCGGTCTCCAGCACGCTGGCCCCCGCGGTCGACGTGCTCGCCGTCCAGTACCCCGGTCGCCAGGACCGGCGGCACGAGGCCTGTGTCGACAACATCCCCGACCTGGCGGACGCGGTGACGGCCGCACTGCTCCCGGTGGCCGACCGGCCACTGGTGCTCTTCGGCCACAGCATGGGCGCCGTCCTCGGGTTCGAGGTGGGGGCGCGGCTGGAGAAGGCGGGCGTCGTGCCGCTGGCACTGTTCGCCTCGGGCCGGCGCGCTCCCTCCCGTCACCGCGACGAGAACGTGCATCTGCGCAGCGACGACGGGATCGTCGCCGAACTCAAGGCGCTGAGCGGGACACAGGCCGCGGTGCTGGCGGACGAGGAGATCCTGCGCATGGTGCTGCCCGCCGTGCGCAGCGACTACAAGGCGGTCGAGACCTACCGGCACACCGGCGGGCTGCGGCTCGCGGTGCCGATCCACGCGCACTTCGGGGTGGACGATCCCCTGGTCACCCGCGACGAGGCGCAGGCCTGGGCGGACCACACGAGCGGGGACTTCACGCTGCACAGCCATCCCGGCGGGCATTTCTATCTCGACGAGCAGGCTCCGCGGGTCATCGAGGCGATCGCCCGCGTGACGTCAGCGCATTCGCGCCCGGTTATCTGAGCTATCTGAGCGCTTACCGCGAACTTGTCTTTTCCCTTTCCGTCCGGGCCGGCAGATCGGTTGGCCGGATTTCCACCATGCCTGTCCGAAGCTTTTCGCCTGTTGACATCGGAGATGGCCGGATGATTCAATCATGCGGGTTTGTGGCGTTTATGGAGAGGTGAACTGCCAAGAGTAATTAATTCCTCCCGTTGCGCGCCGCGGCCTCTGAATTGTTCCGATGGATACGGGGTGCTTGACAATTCATGGTGCTGATCGGGCGAGGCAAGGAAATCGACCGAACTCTCGCATCGTTCGACTCGGTCCGCTCCACCGGCAGGTCGCGGACGGTACTCGTCGAGGCGTCGGCGGGATGCGGCAAGACCGAGCTCCTGGGAGAGCTCGTCCGGCACGTGGAGTCGCTCGGGCACACCGTTCTGCACACCACCGCGACCGCGGAGGAGAGGGGCACCTCCCTCAGCGTGATCCGCAGCCTGGTCAACGGCGCCCCCTTCCCGGACGACCTGGTGCGCCGCTTCCACACCATGGGCGACACGGTGGCCCGCAGGATCGCGGCGGACGGCCACGACGAGGCCCGCCGGGACGCCGCCTGGTACGAACTGATGCGGACGTTCTGCACCCAGGTGCGCACGCTCGCCCGCCGCGAGCCCGTCGTGGTGGCGGTCGACGACATCCATCACGGAGACGCCGACTCCCTGCGTCAACTGCTCCACCTGGCCCGGCACTGCAGCGATCTCCCGGTGCTGCTGGCCTTCACCCGGCCGCTCGTCGGCGAGCCGGCAGGCCCCGGCTTCGGGGCTGAGCTGCTCCGGCAGCCGAACCTCGACCGGGTGCCGCTGTCCCGGTTCGACGTGCGGGGCGTCACCGCCTTCCTCGCCGAACTGGGACACCCGGTCGCCGACGCCGACACGGCCGAGCGGTTCACGCAGCTCAGCGGCGGCAACCCGCTGCTGCTGCGCGCCCTGCTGGAGGACGCCCGGCCGGAGCCCTGGGGCTCCCCGGGGCCGTCCCACGACCCGTCGGCGGCGCCGAGAGCCGGGCAGGCCTACGGCAGGGCCGTCGCCGCGTGTCTGGACCGCAGCGGAGAGAAGGTGCGCGAGGTCGCCGGCGGGCTGGCCGTGCTCGGCGCCGAGTCCACCCCCGCCCTGCTCTCGCGCCTGCTCGACGTCTCCGCCGCCGAACTCACCGAGAACCTCCAGGCGTTGCGCGGGGCCGGCATCGTGTCCGCCGCCTCCTTCCAGCATCCGGCTGCCGAGCGGGCCGTCCTGGACTCCCTGGAGCCCTCCCGCCTGCTGGAGCTGCACCGGCGCTCCGCCGAACTGCTGCACGCCTTCGGCGCCCCGCCCGCCCTGACCGCCGAACACCTCCACCGGGCGGGACGGGCCGACGGCGCCTGGGCGGTCGGCGTGCTCCGGCAGGCCGCCGAACAGGCGCTGCTGGAGGACGGCGCTGACCGGGCCGTCTCCTACCTGGAACTGGCCCACGCCGCCGGCGAGGATCCGCTGGTCCGCGCCGAGATAAAGATCAGGCTCGGCTCGGTCGCCCGCCGGATCAGCGTCGCCGACGCGGAACGCCACGTCGACGACGCGCTGCGGGTGGTCAGGACGGGCCGGGTCGATCCGTCGGACGCGGGCGGACTCGGTGAACTGCTGCTCGCCCACGGCCGGTTGGGGCAGGCGCGCACCCTGATGGACCAGGGTCGGCGGCCCGCCGTCGAGACCGGGGGCGGCCGCCCCGCCCGCACTGCCCCCGCGGCCCAGCGCCCGCCCGTCGACGGCCCGGGCGTCGTCGTCCGGTTCGGCGGCCCGGCGGCGGGCCGCCAGTCGCGGCACATCACCCGCGCCGAGGGCCTCCTGCAGATCACCCGGCTCACCGACACCACCTTCGACGTCGTCGTCGACGCCGTCCGGACGCTGCTCGGACTCGGCGCCGTGGCACGGGCCCTGCACTGGTGCGACACGTTCCTGGGCGAGGCGGCGGTGCGGGAGGCGCCCGGCTGGGAGGCCGCCTTCGCGGCCGTCCGCTCCGAGGCCGCCCTGCACGCCGGCGACCTGGCCGAGGCCGAGCGCGACGCGAACCGCTGTCTCGCGCTGCTGTCCCAGCGTCGCCGGTCGGCCTTCGAGGCGGCGGCGATCGCCCGTCTGGTGACGGTCCATGTCGCCCGCGGCGACCGCGCGAAGGCGGCCCGGCTGCTGAGCCGCCCGGTGGCGGACTCCCTGCCGGACACCGTCCACTGGCTCCACTATCTGCGAGCCCGCGGGCTCTACCACCTCGCCGCCCGGCAGTACGACTCCGCCCTGCGGGACTTCCACGAGGTGGGCCGCGTCGCCGTGCGATGGGGCACGGACCGTCCCGCCCTGCTGCCCTGGCGCACGGACGTCGCCGAGGTCCTGCTGCGACTCGGCGAACGGGCTCACGGGCACCGGCTGGCCACGGAGCAGTTGTCCCTCGTCCAGCACGGCGCACCGCGCGCCCGGGGCGTCTCGCTGCGTCTGCAGGGCCTGGCCGGCAAGCCCGGAGCGCGGCTCGCCCTGCTCAACCGGGCCGCCGTCGAACTGAACCGGGCCGGCGACCCGCTGGAGCTGTGCCGCACCCTGTTCGACCTGGCCGACGCCTACCGGCAGGCCCGGCAGACCCGGCAGGCGGCGGGCGTCCTGCGCCGTGCGCGGCTGCTGGCCGAGAGCTGCGGACTGGAGCCGCCCCGGGACCGGATCGGGCTGCACGACACCCTGGACGCCCCGGTGGAGGGGGCCTCCGCGGAGCCGCCCCAGCAGCCCGGGCAGCCCGGTCCGCCTGAGCCGCCCGGCGGGCCACCCCGACCGCCCGGACCGCACGCCGACTGGGAGCACCTCAGCGGGTCCGAACGCCGGGTGGCGAGCCTGGCCGTCGGCGGACACACCAACCGGGAGATCTCCGCACGGCTGCACATCACGATGAGCACGGTCGAGCAGCATCTGACACGTGTCTACCGCAAACTCGGCATCACCGGACGTGAGGATCTGATCTCGGAATTCCTCACGGGCGTCCAGATATGAGGAGCCGACGGATATGGGGAGCGGCCGTAATGAGGAGCGGCCGTTATGAGAGGTGTCCGGTGGTGAGGGGCGGGCGGATGTGACCGCGGCCGGGGCCCCGTGCGCGCTCCCCGCAAGGTAAGAATCTGACTAGAGCATTGCCAAGTCGTGGGGGAAGGCTGGGTGGGCAAACAGCGGCAATACCAGACAAGACGCCCGTGATTCCGCACAGACGCGCACGGCCACTCTCATGTGTGACAGTGAGCACACTCCATAGGTAAAGACCTCATCAAATAGTTTGTGATACGGTTCACGAGTACCCCCGGACAGAGCCGCTGGACCGCATCACGACGGTCCGTCGGAGCGAGGCGGCGTGAGGTCTTTCGCCCCTCGTACCGGGACTACGCTCGTCCATGACGACACCCTGCCCCCCTTGATTGCGGAGTTGCCGCCATGCAGTCCAACGACGTACGAACGCTCGTGCACTGTGCCCTGCCCACCGCTGTCGCGGGTGTGGCGGGAGTCGCGGTGAGCGCCGCCGTCGCCGGCGGCAAGGGAGCGCTCGGCGCCGTCTTCGGTGCGCTGCTCGTCCTGCTGTTCATGGGGGGCGGACTGGTGGTGCTGCTGCGCACCGCGCGCCAGTTTCCTCATCTGTTCCAGTCGATGGGGCTGTTGCTCTACACCACGCAGATCCTGTTGCTGATGATCGTCCTGATCACTTTCAAGGGGACCTCGGTCTTCGATCCGAAATGCTTCGCGTTCACGCTGCTCGCCGCCACCCTCGTGTGGATCGCGGCCCAGGTGCGTTCGCACATGAAGGCCAAGATCCTCTACGTCGAGCCGGACTCCGCCCGGACGTCGTCGTGACCTGTAGGGCCGGTGTAAAGGGCCTTCCACTCTTTTGCTATGGTCTCGCCACAACTGCGGCAGAGCTGGCGCGGGCGGCAAGCGTGCCTGTGACGTCTCACGGTTCGGAGCCCAGTCGCCGCCCCCTTATCCGCAAGTCCAGTCCAGTGCCGTCCCGCGGTCGCAGGCCGCGCCGACACATCGAGGTTGCCGTACCCATGCGCCACGCTGAAGGAGCTCGCGGTGAGTAACGCCAAGACGCTCGCCTTCGAGACCGACTGTCATATTTTCGACGGGTGCGGTTTCCCGACCCCCGGCCTGCACTCGTTCATGTTCGAGCCGCTCTTCACCGTCGGCGGCATCGAGTTCAACAAGCCGATGCTGCTCTCGCTGGTGAGCACCGTCGTCGTCATCGGGTTCTTCTGGGCGGCCTTCAACAAGCCGAAGCTGATCCCCGGCAAGCTCCAGATGGTCGGCGAGGCCGGCTACGACTTCGTCCGCCGAGGCGTCGTCTACGAGACGATCGGCAAGCGCGAGGGCGAGAAGTACGTCCCGCTGATGTTCGCGTTGTTCTTCTTCATCTGGATCATGAACCTGTGGTCGATCGTCCCGATCGCCCAGTTCCCGGCCACCGCGGTCATCGCCTTCCCGGCAGGTCTCGCGGCTCTGGTCTACATCCTGTGGATGAGCATCACGTTCAAGCGCCACGGCTTCGTCGGCGGCTTCAAGAACATCACCGGCTACGACCGTTCGCTCGGCCCGGTGTTCCCGATGGTCATGTTCTTCGAGTTCCTGTCGAACGTGTTCATCCGGCCGTTCACCCACGCCGTCCGGCTCTTCGCCAACATGTTCGCCGGCCACGTTCTGATCCTGATCTTCACCATCGGAACCTGGTACCTGCTCAACGGCATCGGCATCGCCTACTCGGCGGTCTCGTTCCTGATGGTCCTCGTGATGACGGTCTTCGAGCTGTTCATCCAGGCCCTCCAGGCCTACGTCTTCATCCTCCTGTCCTGCAGCTACATCCAGGGCGCGCTCGCCGAGCACCACTGAGCACCCGCACCACACACCCCTGAACTTCCGGTGGCCAACCCCCACCGGCCTGTGTAAAGAGAAGGAAGTTACGGCATGTCCGCTCTCGACACCCTCGCCGCGGTCGAAATCAAGGGCAACCTCGCTGCCATCGGCTACGGTCTCGCGGCCATCGGCCCCGGCGTCGGCGTTGGCATCATCTTCGGTAACGGCACCCAGGCTCTGGCGCGTCAGCCCGAGGCCGCCGGCCTGATCCGTCAGAACCAGATCCTCGGCTTCGTCCTCTGTGAGGCGCTCGCCCTGATCGGTCTGGTCATGGGCTTCGTCTACCCGTCTGCCTGACGGTTTCGGCCGACGAGAGAATTCCACGGAAGGAACTGATGTGATCTCGCCCTTGCTGCAAATCGCGGCTGAGGAGGAGGCCCAGAATCCTCTGATCCCGGAGATCCCCGAGCTCGTCATCGGTCTGATCGCGTTCGCGATCGTGTTCTTCGTCCTGGGCAAGAAGCTCCTTCCGAACATCAACAAGGTTCTGGAAGAGCGTCGCGAAGCCATCGAGGGCGGGATCGAACAGGCCGAGATTGCTCGCACGGAGGCCCAGAGCGTCCTGGAGCAGTACAAGGCACAGCTCGCCGAGGCCCGTCATGAGGCCGCGCGACTGCGCCAGGAGGCGCAGGAGCAGGGCGCCACGCTCATCACCGAGATGCGCGCGGAAGGCCAGCGCCAGCGCGAGGAGATCGTCGCCGCCGGACACAGCCAGATCGAGGCCGACCGCAAGGCCGCCGCGTCCGCGCTGCGTCAGGACGTCGGCAAGCTCGCCACCGAACTGGCCGGCAAGCTCGTCGGCGAGTCCCTCGAGGACCACGCCCGGCAGAGCCGCGTCATCGACCGCTTCCTCGACGAGCTCGAGGAGAAGGCCGAGGCGTCTCGATGACCGCACACGGAGCGAGCCGCGAGGCATTCGCAGCAGCCCGTGAGCGTCTTGACGCGCTGACGGACTCCACGTCCGTGGACGCGGCGCGACTCGCAGAGGAGCTGGCGTCCGTCACGGCGCTGCTCCACGGCGAGATCTCGCTGCGTCGGGTCCTCACCGACCCGGCACAGTCCGCCGACCGCAAGGCCGAGCTGGTCCAGCGCCTGCTCGGCAGCCAGATCAGCGGCCCCACCGCCGACCTGGTGGCCGGCACGGTGCGCTCCCGCTGGTCGCAGTCCCGCGACCTGGTGGACGCGCTCGAGGAACTGGCGAACATCGCCGACCTCACCGCCGCGCAGAAGGCCGGCACGCTCGACGACGTCGAGGACGAGCTGTTCCGCTTCGGGCGGATCGTCTCCTCCAACACCGGGCTGCGCGCCGCACTGACCGACCGGAAGGCCACCGTCCCGGCCAAGAGCGAGCTGCTGCACAGCCTGCTCGGCGGCCGGGCCGACGCGGCCACCGAGCGACTGGTGACGCGCCTGGTGACCGCGCCGCGTGGACGTAGCCTGGAAGCGGGCCTCGAGTCCCTGTCCAAGCTCGCCGCGGAGCGCCGCGACCGCATGGTCGCCGTCGTCACCTCGGCGGTGCCGCTGAGCGACCCGCAGAAGCAGCGCCTCGGCGCGGCCCTCGCGAAGCTCTACGGCCGCAGGATGCACCTCAACCTCGACGTGGACCCCGCGGTCCTCGGCGGGATCCGGGTGCAGGTCGGCGACGAAGTGATCAACGGCTCCCTCGCGGACCGGATCGAGGACGCCGCCCGCCGCATGGCGAGCTAGCAGCAACTCAAGACCGCAGTACGAACTGATGGCGGCCCTGGTTGGGCCGTGCAGAGGATTCACCTCTTTCAGGGGGGAGTCCCCATCCCCCCAAAGTGAAACTTCGGGCCCAACAAGGAGAGCAGGGAACCCAGATGGCGGAGCTCACGATCCGGCCGGAGGAGATCCGGGACGCGCTGGAGAACTTTGTCCAGTCGTACAAGCCGGACGCGGCCTCGCGCGAGGAGGTCGGTACGGTCACCCTTGCCGGCGACGGCATCGCGAAGGTCGAGGGCCTCCCCTCGGCCATGGCCAACGAACTGCTGAGGTTCGAGGACGGCACCCTCGGCCTCGCGCTCAACCTCGAAGAGCGCGAGATCGGTACCGTCATCCTCGGCGAGTTCAGCGGCGTCGAGGAGGGCCAGCCGGTCACCCGCACCGGAGAGGTCCTGTCCGTCGCCGTCGGCGAGGGCTACCTGGGCCGGGTCGTCGACCCGCTCGGCAACCCGATCGACGGCCTCGGCGAGATCGAGACGTCCGGCCGCCGTGCCCTGGAGCTGCAGGCTCCCGGTGTCATGGCCCGTAAGTCGGTGCACGAGCCGATGGAGACCGGCTACAAGGCCGTCGACGCGATGACCCCGATCGGCCGTGGTCAGCGTCAGCTGATCATCGGCGACCGCCAGACCGGCAAGACCGCCCTGGCCGTCGACACGATCATCAACCAGCGCGACAACTGGCGCTCCGGCGACCCGAAGAAGCAGGTCCGCTGCGTCTACGTCGCCATCGGCCAGAAGGGCTCGACCATCGCCTCCGTGCGTGGCGCCCTCGAAGAGGCCGGCGCGCTGGAGTACACGACCATCGTCGCCGCCCCGGCGTCCGACCCGGCCGGCTTCAAGTACCTGGCGCCGTACACCGGTTCGGCCATCGGCCAGCAGTGGATGTACGAGGGCAAGCACGTCCTCATCATCTTCGACGACCTCTCGAAGCAGGCCGACGCCTACCGCGCCGTGTCCCTGCTGCTGCGCCGCCCGCCGGGCCGTGAGGCCTACCCGGGTGACGTCTTCTACCTGCACTCCCGTCTGCTGGAGCGCTGCGCGAAGCTCTCCGACGAGCTGGGCGCCGGCTCGATGACCGGTCTGCCGATCGTCGAGACGAAGGCCAACGACGTCTCGGCGTTCATCCCGACCAACGTCATCTCCATCACCGACGGCCAGTGCTTCCTGGAGTCCGACCTGTTCAACGCCGGTCAGCGCCCGGCCCTGAACGTCGGTATCTCGGTCTCCCGCGTCGGTGGCTCCGCCCAGCACAAGGCCATGCGCCAGGTCTCGGGCCGGCTCCGCCTCGACCTCGCCCAGTACCGCGAGCTGGAGGCGTTCGCCGCCTTCGGTTCCGACCTGGACGCCGCGTCGAAGTCGCAGCTTGAGCGCGGTCAGCGTCTGGTCGAGCTGCTCAAGCAGCCGCAGTACCAGCCGATGCCGACCGAGGACCAGGTCGTCTCCGTCTGGGCCGGCACCACCGGCAAGATGGACGACGTCCCGGTCTCCGACGTCCGCCGCTTCGAGAAGGAGCTGCTGGACTACCTGCACCGCAAGGAGCAGGGCCTCATGACCTCCATCAAGGAGGGCGCGAAGATGTCGGACGACACCCTCACCGCTGTTGCCGACGCGATCGCCGAGTTCAAGAAGCAGTTCGAGACCTCGGACGGCAAGCTTCTCGGCGAGGACGCCCCGGCCGCGGCCAAGTGACGTAAGGAAGGGACCTGACTCATGGGAGCCCAGCTCCGGGTCTACAAGCGTCGCATCCGATCCGTCACCGCGACCAAGAAGATCACCAAGGCGATGGAGATGATCGCCGCCTCGCGCGTCGTCAAGGCGCAGCGCAAGGTGGCGGCCTCCGCGCCGTACGCGACCGAGCTCACCCGCGCGGTCTCGGCGGTCGGCACCGGTTCGAACACCAAGCACCCGCTGACCACGGAGGCGGAGACGGCGACCCGTGCCGCGGTGCTGCTCCTCACGAGCGACCGCGGGCTGGCCGGCGCCTTCAACTCCAACGCGATCAAGGCCGCCGAGCTGCTGACGGCGCGCCTCGAGGCGGAGGGCAAGGAGGTCGACACGTACATCGTCGGCCGCCGCGGTCTGGCTCACTACAACTTCCGCGAGCGCAAGGTCGCGGAGTCGTGGTCGGGCTTCACCGACGAGCCCACCTACGCGGACGCGAAGAAGGTCGCGGGTCCGCTGATCGAGGCCATCGAGAAGGAGACGGCGGACGGCGGCGTGGACGAACTCCACATCGTCTTCACCGAGTTCGTCTCGATGATGACGCAGACGGCGCTGGACGACCGTCTGCTGCCGCTCAGCCTCGACGAGGTCGCGAAGGAGGCGGCACCGAAGGGCGAGATCCTTCCGCTGTACGACTTCGAGCCGTCGGCGGAGGACGTCCTCGACGCCCTGCTGCCGCGGTATGTGGAGAGCCGCGTCTACAACGCGCTCCTCCAGTCGGCAGCCTCCAAGCACGCCGCCACGCGGCGCGCGATGAAGTCGGCCACCGACAACGCGGGCGAGCTCATCGAGACGCTCTCCCGCCTTGCCAACGCGGCCCGCCAGGCCGAAATCACCCAGGAAATCAGCGAGATCGTCGGTGGCTCCGCAGCCCTGGCCGACGCGACCGCGGGGAGTGACAGGTAATGACGACGACAGTTGAGACGGCCGTTGCCACGGGCCGCGTCGCCCGGGTCATCGGCCCGGTCGTCGACGTGGAATTCCCCGTCGACGCCATGCCGGAGATCTACAACGCCCTTCACGTCGAGGTGGCCGACCCGGCCCTCGCCGGCGAGAAGAAGACGCTGACCCTGGAGGTCGCCCAGCACCTGGGTGACGGCCTGGTCCGCACCATCTCGATGCAGCCCACCGACGGTCTGGTCCGCCAGGCCCCGGTCACCGACACCGGCACGGGCATCACCGTCCCGGTCGGCGACTTCACCAAGGGCAAGGTGTTCAACACCCTCGGCGAGGTGCTGAACGTCGACGAGAGTTACGAGGGCGAGCGCTGGTCCATCCACCGCAAGGCCCCGCGCTTCGACGAGCTCGAGTCGAAGACCGAGATGTTCGAGACCGGCGTCAAGGTCATCGACCTTCTCACCCCGTACGTCAAGGGTGGAAAGATCGGCCTGTTCGGCGGCGCCGGCGTCGGCAAGACGGTGCTCATCCAGGAGATGATCTACCGCGTCGCCAACAACCACGACGGTGTCTCCGTGTTCGCCGGCGTCGGCGAGCGCACCCGTGAGGGCAACGACCTCATCGAGGAGATGACCGACTCGGGCGTCATCGACAAGACCGCCCTGGTCTTCGGTCAGATGGACGAGCCCCCGGGCACCCGTCTGCGCGTGGCCCTGGCCGGTCTGACCATGGCGGAGTACTTCCGCGATGTGCAGAAGCAGGACGTGCTGTTCTTCATCGACAACATCTTCCGCTTCACCCAGGCCGGTTCCGAGGTGTCGACCCTGCTCGGCCGCATGCCCTCCGCGGTGGGCTACCAGCCGAACCTGGCCGACGAGATGGGTCTCCTGCAGGAGCGCATCACCTCGACCCGTGGTCACTCGATCACCTCGATGCAGGCGATCTACGTCCCCGCGGACGACCTGACCGACCCGGCCCCGGCCACCACCTTCGCCCACCTCGACGCGACGACGGTTCTCTCCCGTCCGATCTCCGAGAAGGGCATCTACCCGGCCGTGGACCCGCTGGACTCCACGTCCCGGATCCTGGACCCCCGCTACATCGCGGCGGACCACTACAACACCGCGATGCGCGTCAAGACGGTCCTGCAGAAGTACAAGGACCTTCAGGACATCATCGCGATCCTCGGCATCGACGAGCTGGGCGAGGAGGACAAGCTCACCGTCCACCGCGCCCGTCGCGTGGAGCGCTTCCTGTCCCAGAACACCCACGTCGCCAAGCAGTTCACCGGCGTCGACGGGTCGGACGTCCCGCTGGACGAGTCGATCACCGCGTTCAACGCGATCATCGACGGCGAGTACGACCACTTCCCGGAGCAGGCGTTCTTCCTGTGCGGTGGCATCGAGGACCTGAAGGCCAACGCCAAGGAGCTGGGCGTCTCCTGAACTCCCTGAGTTCGCAGTGAGCCCCACGGCTCACGTCCGAGGGGGCGGGCGCGTCCCGCCCCCTCACTCACGCCCCTTAGACTTGTAACCAACACCCGGCAGACCCGCCGGGTGGTGACCCGAGGAGCCACCTTGGCTGCTGAGCTGCACGTCGCGCTGGTCGCGGCCGACCGAGAGGTCTGGTCCGGCGAGGCCACCCTGGTCGTCGCGCGCACCACGTCCGGCGACATCGGCGTCATGCCCGGTCACCAGCCGCTGCTCGGTGTGCTGGAGTCGGGCCCGGTGACCATCCGTACGAGTGATGGTGGAACGGTCGTCGCCGCGGTGCACGGCGGTTTCATCTCGTTCGCGGACAACAAGCTGTCGCTGCTGGCCGAGATCGCCGAACTGTCGGACGAGATCGACATCCAGCGCGTGGAGCGGGAGCTGGAACGCGCGAAGGCGGAGGGCGACGCCGCCGCCGAGCGTCGCGCGGACGTCCGACTGCGTGCGGCGGCCACGCGCTGACCCAGGGCACAACCGCATGACGTCACTCAGCCGCGGTCGGTTCCGGAGCAATCCGGCGCCGACCGCGGCTGAGGCAGATATGGATGTTTTTTCCGTTCCGTTACCTATTTCGGTACCTAGGAGACGAGGAGGTCGGTGTCGATGGTCCTCGCTCTGACTGTGTGCGGAATCGTCGTGGCCCTGGTGGTGCTGGGGTTGTTCGTCTTCGGCCTGCGCCGCAGACTCATCCAGCGCTCCGGCGGCACCTTCGACTGTTCGCTGCGCTGGGACGTCCCCGAGGAACCGGACACGAGCGGGAAAGGCTGGAGCTACGGCGTCGCCCGCTACAACGGCGACCGCATCGAGTGGTACCGGGTCTTCTCCTACGCCTACCGCCCGCGCCGCGTCCTGGAACGCGGCTCGATCGAGGTGGCCGGCCGCCGGCTCCCCGAGGGGGAGGAGGAGCTGGCGTTGCTGTCCGACGCGGTCGTCCTCGTCTGTGTGCACCGCGGGACCCGTCTCGAACTCGCGATGAGCGAGGACGCCTTGACCGGGTTCCTCGCCTGGCTGGAGGCGGCGCCGCCCGGACAACGGGTGAATGTGGCCTGATTCCTTGCCCGTTGGGTGGGGGTGCCCCCGGACGAAGTCTGGGGGAGGGTGAATGTGGCCTGATTCCTTGCCCGTTGGGTGGGGGTGCCCCCGGACGAAGTCTGGGGGAGGGTGAACGTGACGAAAAGACCTCACCCTCCCCCGGAAGAGGTCCGGGAGAGGGTGAGGTCTTTTCGTCACGCGGTCACGCGCGTGCGGTCATGCGCTCAGGACAGCCCGTTGCTGATGGCGTTCACCAGCTCTCCGTTGCCGGTGTCGCCGCTGAACTCCCAGAAGAAGGCGCCGCCCAGACCCTGGTTCCTGGCCCAGGCCATCTTTCCGGCGATGGTGGCCGGGGTGTCGTAGGACCACCAGTTGCCGCCGCACTTCGCGTACGCCGTGCCGGCGACGGTTCCGGTGGCCGGGCAGGACGTCTTGAGGACCTTGTAGTCCTCGATGCCCTGCTCGTAGGTGCCGGCCGCCGGGCCCGTGGCCGTGCCGCCCGGAGCGTCCTGGGTGACGCCGGTCCAGCCCCGTCCGTAGAAGCCGATGCCGATGAGCAGCTTGCTCGCGGGCACGCCCTTCGCCTTGAACTTGGCCATCGCGTCGGCCGTCGTGAACCCGGCCGTCGGGATGCCGCTGTAGGAGGTGAGCGGCGAGTGCGGGGCGGTCGGGCCCTGGGCCGCCCAGGCGCCGAAGAAGTCGTACGTCATCACGTTGTACCAGTTGACGTACTGAGCGGCGCCCGCGTAGTCGGCGGCGTCGATCTTGCCGCCGGCGGAGCCGTCGGCGGTGGTCGCCGCGGTGACCAGGTTGCCCGTGCCGAACTTGGCGCGCAGGGCCTGCATCAGGTTCCTGTAGGCCGCGGCCCCGCTGGTGTCGCAGGACAGGCCGCAGGCGTTGGGGTACTCCCAGTCGATGTCGATGCCGTCGAAGACGTCGGCCCAGCGCGGGTCCTCGACCAGGTTGTAGCAGGACTGCGCGAACGCGGCCGGGTCGGCGGCGGCCTGGCCGAAGCCGCCGGACCAGGTCCAGCCGCCGAAGGACCACAGCACCTTGATGTGCGGGTACTTGGCCTTCAGCTGGCGCAGCTGGTTGAAGTTGCCGCGCAGCGGCTGGTCCCAGGTGTCGGCGACGCCGCTGACGGACTGGTCGGCGGTGAAGGCCTTGTCGTAGTCGGCGTAGGAGTCGCCGATCGCGCACCGGCCGTTCGTGACGTTGCCGAAGGCGTAGTTGATGTGCGTGATCCTGGCGGCCGAACCGGACGTCACGAGGTTCTTGACGTTGTAGTTGCGGCCGTAGATGCCCCACTCGGTGAAGTAGCCGAGCTTGACCTTGTCGCCGGTGGGCGGGGGATTGGTGCCGCCGCCGGTGGTGCGCACGGCGACCGCGCCGCTGGCCGGACCGGTCTGGTCGGCGGTGTCGCGGGCCTGGACGGTGTAGGAGTAGTCGGTGCCGGCGGTCAACCCGGTGTCGGTGTACGAGGTCGTCGTGACCGTGGCGACCTTGGCGCCGTCGCGCAGGACGTCGTAGTTCTTGACGCCCTTGTCGTCGGTGGCGGCCGGCCAGGCCAGCTTCACCGAGGTGTCGGTGACGCCGGAGGCGGTCGGGGTGCCCGGGGCCGACGGCGCGGCGTCGCCCGGCACCGTCGTGCCGTCGCAACCGCCCCCGTTGAGCTTGCAGTTGGCCGGCGAGCCGGTCCCCGCACCGTTGAAGCCGAAGGTGACCGAGGCGCCGGGGGCGAGGGAGCCGTTGTAGGACTTGTTCTTGGCGGTCCAGTGCAGGCCGGAGGACGTGACGTCGGCGTCCCAGGCCGAGGTGACCGACGTGCCGGAGGGGAAGTCCCACTCGACCGTCCATGAACTGATGGCGGTGGTGCCGGTGTTCTTCACCGTCCACCTGCCCTCGAAGCCGGTGCCCCAGTCGGAGGCCTTGGTGTAGGTGGCGGAGGCCGCCGACGAATCCGGCGCGGCCTGAGCGGGGTCCGCGAGGCCGGTGAGGCCGGCCAGCGGGAGCAACAGGGTCGCGAACCCTGCCGCGGCTCGGTGTCTGAAGCGCATCCTGCGCCTCCTCGGGGGAGTCGGGGGGCGTGACTGAGCCTTCACACCCACGGTGCCGCGAGAATAGAAAGGTCTGGACCACGGGTCAATAGGTCTGGACCAGTGCGGCGGTCAAACCTCCGCGCCCCCTCCGGATCCCGTGTGTACGCCCAACTCCTTTGCCAGTACCGCCGCTTGCACCCGGCTGCGCAGCTCCAGCTTTCCCAGCAGCCGGCTGACGTGCGTCTTCACCGTCGCCTCCGCCATGTGGAGACGCCCGGCGATGCCGGCGTTGGACAGTCCCTGGCCCAGGCAGACCAGGACCTCGCGTTCCCGCCGGGTCAGCGAGTCCAGCACGGTGGGATCGGCCGCGGGGGCGCGCACCGGCCGTGCGGCGAACTCGGCGATCAGGCGGCGGGTCACGGCCGGCGCGATCAGGCCCTCCCCGCCCGCCACCGTCCGCACCGCCGCGAGCAGGTCCTTCGCCTCCGTGTTCTTCAGCAGGAACCCGGCCGCACCCGCCCGCAGGGCGCCGAACACGTACTCGTCGAGGTCGAAGGTGGTCAGCACCAACACGTCGGCCAGGCCCTCCTCGACGACCTTGCGCGTCGCCGACACCCCGTCCAGCCGCGGCATCTGAATGTCCATCAGAACGAGGTCGGGGCGCAGCTCCCGGGCCAGCGCCACCGCCTCCTCGCCGTCCGCCGCCTCACCGACCACCTCGATGTCGGGCGCGCTGCGCAGAATGAGGACGAGTCCCGCGCGGACGGCGGACTGGTCCTCGGCCACCAGCACCCGGATGACGGCGCTCACGCGGACTCTCCTTCCAGGGGCAGAACGGCGTGCACGGTCCAGCGCGAGCCCTCCGGCCCGGCGGCGAACGTGCCGCCCAGCAGCGCCGCCCGCTCCCGCATCCCGACGAGCCCGGCGCCCGAGCCGGGTGCGCGGGGCCCGTCCCGGTGACCGTACGGACTGCACACCCGCAGGTCGAGCGCACCGCCGCGGCGGACGAGGCCGACGGTGACCCGGCCGGGGCACGCGTGCTTGAGGGCGTTGGTCAGCGCCTCCTGGACGATGCGGTAGGCGGCGAACTCGACGGGCGTGGGGACCCTGCCGTGACAGGCGTCGAGGCTGACGTCGAGGCCGCCTGCGCGGGCGCCCTCGACGAGGGCCTCCAGACCGTCGAGGGTGGGAGCGGCGGCCGGCTCGCGTTCCCCGCTGCCGTCGCGCAGGATCCCGATCATCCGCCGCATCTCCACCAGCCCCTCGACACTGTTCTCACGGATGACGGTCAGGGCCCGCCGGGAGGTGTCCGGATCGTCGATCGAGAGGGCCGCCGTCGAGTGGATGGCGATCGCGGAGAGATGGTTGGCGACCATGTCGTGCAACTCCCTGGCCATCCGCGCCCGTTCGGCCGTGACCGCCTGGGCGCGGTCGGTCTCGGCGAGCAGCGCGGTCTGCTCGGCCCGCAGCCGGGCGGCCTCGGCGGCGTCACGGTGATCGCGCACGATCCAGCCGGTGGCGGCCGGCCCGTATGCGACGGCGCCCACCACCACGCCGATCAGCAGCGCCCCCGGCACCCGCCACACCGCGAACGGCACCAGCGTCCCCGCCACCGTGAGCAGCCCGGTGATCCACTGGATGCGGCGGGCGGAGGTGAGCGGGCCGTACAGAACGGCCGCGTACATGACGTCGGTGAACATCAGCACGGTGGCCAGGCTGCCCTGGGTCGCGAGGTCCGCGGTCACGGTGACCCCGGCGACGGTCAGAGCCGTGCGCGGGGCCGCCCGGCGCAGGAGTTCGCAGCCGGCCATCACGGTGAGCGGCAGCAGCACCGGCCAGGGACCGTCGAAGAGGGTGATCGGGTCGTCGGACCGCCGGGTGCTCAGCCCGATGGCCGCCAGGAGCAGTCCGCCGAGCAGCCCGCCGACCGCGACGCACACGTCGAAGCGGTGCGGACGGGGTAGTCGTCGTGCCGGCATGCCCTCCATCCAACACGCCTCTCGCATCGGGCGCCTGCTGCCCGGGGACGGTCCCGGACTGCATCTTTCGATGTACCCCCGGTTCGTCATCGGCGACGACGAGGACGAGCCCGCCCGACGGGAGCCTGGAAGGGTGACCGAGGGGAGCGAACCGTGATCGTCGCGCTGATCGTCGCCTGCGAGGTGGCTTTCTGGGTGCTGCTGGCCGCCGGACTGACACTCCGCTACGTGTTCCGCATGCCGAGGCTGGGCCTGGCCCTGCTGCTGTGCGAGCCGCTGCTGGAGGTCGTGCTGTTCGCCGTGACCGCGGTCGACCTGAGCAACGGCGCCGAGCCGGACTGGCGGCACGGCCTCGCAGCCGTCTACATCGGCTTCACCGTGGGCCTCGGACACTCCACGATCCGGTGGGCCGACGCCCGGGTCGCCCACCGCTTCGCCGGCGGCCCGCCGCCGGTGCGGCCACCGAAGTACGGCACGGCCCGCGCCGTCCACGAGTGGAAGGTCGCGGGCCGCTGGACCCTCGCCGCGCTGGTGGCCGCGGCCCTGCTGGAGGCGGCCGTCCGGTACGTCGGCGGCGACGGCGACACCGGCTCGCTGCGGGCGTGGCAGCAGCGGATGCTGTTCGTCGTCGGCGTCAACGTCGTCATCGCCGCGAGCTACACCCTGTTCCCGAAGAGAAGGCCGAAGGGCGAACCGGAGCGGGAACCGGCCAACCTGGGCTGACCGTCCGTGCCGTGAGGTCGTGGCGCGCGGGGCGCCTCCCCTCAGCGTTCGCCGCCCGGCACCCACAGGACGTCGCCCGTGGCCTTGTTGGCCGTGCGGGCCAGAATGAAGAGCAGGTCCGAGAGCCGGTTGAGATAGGTCGCGGTCAGCGGGTTCATCACCTCGCCGTGCACCTCCAGCGCAGCCCAGGTGGAGCGTTCGGCCCGCCGCACGACCGTGCAGGCCTGGTGCAGCAGGGCCGCTCCCGGGGCGCCGCCGGGAAGGATGAACGAGCGCAGCTTCTCCAGCCGCTCGTTGAAGCGGTCGCAGTCCGCCTCCAGCCGGTCGACGTAGAACTGCTCGACGCGCAGCGGCGGGAACTCGGGGTTCTCCGCCACCGGCGTCGACAGGTCCGCGCCGACGTCGAACAGGTCGTTCTGGACGCGGGTGAGGACCGCGACGAGTTCCTCGTCGAGCCCGCCCAGCGCGAGAGCGGTGCCGATGACCGCGTTCGCCTCGTTGGCGTCCGCGTACGCGGCGATCCGCAGGTCGGTCTTGGCGACCCGGCTCATGTCGCCGAGGTTCGTGGTGCCCTGGTCGCCGGTCCTGGTGTAGATGCGCGTCAGATTGACCATGCCGCCAATCTAGACGGTCCCCGCCGGTGCGCTCCGTTCCCTCCGTCACTGCGGCGCCCCTTGGATCACTTCAGGGTCAAACGGTGTGAATCGGGCAGGAATTGACGACGTGACCGGTGTCTCACGCCCTGAGACGTGAAACGCGTTACTAAGCGGTCACACAGCGCCTCGGGACCGCTAATCTCCGGCCGAGAGGCACACGGACAGGTGCAGGAACGGGCAACCGTGCGGGCAACCGGACGGAGGCCCGGGCGGACGGCCGGACAGGCGACCGGAACGGCTGGGCCGGATGGCTGAACGCCGGTGACATCGACGCGTGAGCGGGCAGGGCTTCTACAGACGCCGCACCGCACAGGCCCCACGGGCCTCACCCCTGCGGGTGAATTCGGTATCGGTTCGCTCACAGACGGCAACCTCCGGCCGCTTCACGTAGTCAGAGGATGCAACGCACCACCGGACATCACACCGCGGAGCACGAGACGCACGCTTAGGGGAGCGCTATGCACATCAGGGGCGACCACGTCGAGCTGGTCGTCGGGGGCCGTCTCGACGTCCGCAGCGCGGCGGACGCCCGTACGGCCCTGCACACGGCCGTCGACGACGGAGTCGGCGACCTGGTGCTCGACCTGTCCGAACTGGATTCCTGGGACGCCACCGGACTCGGTGTCATCATGGGCGTCCACCGACGGGCGGGCCGCTGCGGCCGACGGCTGGTGCTGCGTGACGTACCGCCGCAGATGCAACGCCTGCTGGTGGCCACCCGGCTGCACCGCATCCTCGCGATCGAGGGCGGCATCGGCGTGGAGTCGCTGCCCCGGGTGTGACCCGAGGGGGCCGTGGCCTGCGCGGGGAACGCGTGACGGGCGCAATCCTCACAAGACCGTGACGCTTCGGGCGGCGTGCCACCCCGGACTGTCGTAGACACTGTGCGAAGGTTTACGGTTCGTCTGCCCGCTGCTCTCAGCCTCGAGCGGGCACCGGACCAGAAGCGACAGCGCAGTGTGCAGCAAGGCCGGGAGGGGCTACCGCCACACGACGCTTTTGGGGGCTCGAACCCATGGACCCGAACCCGCGGGGACCCGAGGAGTACGGCCAGGACGGCGACGGGAAAGCTGCGCGTCCGCGCCCATCCAGGGACCCCCTCACACCCGACTTCGGCCAGCACCAGCCGGCCCAGGCCCGCACGGTGCGGCTCGTGGTCGGCGAACACCTGCTCACCGTCAACCCGGTGGACGGCAGCGAGACGGAACGGCGCCCGCCCGGGTCGCAGGAGACCGAACGGCCCGTCAAGCGCACGCCCGAGCAGCGCGCCGAGACCGAGCGCGCCGCCCGGCCGCCCGCCTCCGCCGGACCGGCCCGCTCCTCATGGCCGCTCCAGGGCCGCCAGGACGAACGCGAGCAACTGGTCAGGTTCCTCGCCCGCGGCCGCTCCGTCCGCGTCACCGGCGCTCCCGGCTCCGGCCGCACCAGCCTCCTCGACCTCGTGGCCGAGGACTGCGAGGACCTCGCCCCCGACGGCGTCGTCCGCCTCTCCGGCTTCGGCCGCACCGCCTCCGAGCTGCTGCACGACCTCTTCCACGCCGTCCACGACGCCCCCCGGCACCGGCCCGCGGACGACGAACTGCGCGCCCTCGTCCGCGAGATCGGCGCGGTCGTCGTCGTCGACGACATCGACCTCGGCGGCGCCGCCCTCGACGAACTGCTCGACGCCACGCCCGAGTGCGCCTTCCTGCTCGGCGCCGCCCCGGACGCCCCGGCGCCCTCCGCGGAGTCCGCCGTCGAGGAGGTCGCGCTCACCGGGCTCGACCGCGCGGGCGGCGTCGAGGTCATCGAGCAGGCCGTCGGCCGGGTCCTCACCGAGGAGGAGGCCAACTGGGCCGGCGACCTCTGGTTCGAGTCCGAGGGCCTGCCGCTGCGCTTCGTCCAGGCGGGCGCCCTCCTCTCGCAGCGCGACCGGCTGCGGGCCGGCGCCGACGCCGTGGAGGCCTTCGGCGTCTTCGAGGACGCCCGGCCGCTCCCCGGCCCGGTGGACGCCGTCGCCGGGGCCGGCGCGTCGGAGGAGATACCCCTGCCCTCGCTCGGCGAGGCCGCCGCGCCCGCGCCGCTCCTCGCCGCCCGCCTCAGCGCCTCCGCCCGTGCCGCACTGCGGTTCGCCGTCGCCCTCGGCGGCGAGGTCCCGCACCAGGCCCATCTGCCCGCCCTGGTCGGCGACACCCACGCCGACTCGGCCCTCGGCGAACTGGCCGCCTGCGGACTCGTCTCCCCGGTCGGCGGCGCCCGCTACCGCCTCGCCTTCGGCGTCCAGGCCCAGCTCGAGGCCGCCGGATACGCCGACGACGTCGAGGCCCGGGTCCGGACCGTCGCCCAGCACTACGCCTGGTGGGCCGGACATCCCTCGGTCACGCCCGAGCGGGTGTGCGCCGAGGCCGACGCCGTGCTCGCCGCCCTCGTCGCCGTCGTCCCGGGCACCACCCGCCCCGACGAGGGCGAGGAGGCCACCGCGGTCCGGCTCGCCCGCACGGCCGCGCCCGCGTTCGCCGCGGGGCTGCACTGGCGCGCCTGGGAGAGCGCCCTGCACGAGGGCGCCGAAGCGGCCCGGCTGGCGGGCGAGTCCGCCGACCGCGCCTACTTCCACCATGAACTGGGCGTCCTCGCCCTGTGCACCGGCGACCTCGACCGCGCCCGCTCCGAGCTGGAGGCATCCCTCGCCCTGCGCGGGGCCATCGCCGACAAGCGCGGAACCGTGACCGGCCGCCGCGCCCTCGCACTGGTCGCCGACGCCTCCGGCGACCTGCCCGGACCGTTGACGGCGACGGCCGACGAGGAGGCTCCCGACGCCCGCCAGGAGGAGCCGGCGTCCGCGCCGCGCGGCTTCCGGGCGGAGCTTCCGTTCTTTCCGCCGGAGGCCGAGAGCGTCGTCGCCCGCCACGAGCCGTTCACGCCTGCGCCCCGGCACCACCGCGGCGGTCTGAAGGGCCTGGCCAGGCGCAACCTCGTCGCGGCCGGCGCGGGTGCGCTGCTCGTCGCCGTGCTCGGCACGGTGGTGACGCTCGGCGCGACCTCCGACAACGATGCCCACAACCCCTCCGACCGGGTGGGCGTCAGCCCGACCGCCACCGACGGCCAGGACGACGGGGGGCCGAACCCCGACACCCCCGGCGACGGCGGGGCGGCCTCCGACTCGGGCGAGGCGACCAGCAGGCCGACCGACCCCGGTCCGGACGGCACGATGGGCACGTCGGACGACCCGACGCCGACGGGGACGGCCGAACCGTCCTCGGAGACGAGCGGTTCGCCCGGCCCGGGGCCCGGAGGCTCGCCGTCCGGCACGCCCGAGCCGTCCTCGTCGCCCAGCCGGAGCCCGAAGCCCTCGGCGTCGCCGTCGGCGTCGCCGTCGGAGAGCCCGTCCTCCTCCGCGAGCCCGTCACCGTCGGACACCGGCTCGCCCTCCGGGACGCCGACCGGCGCCACGTCGAACTCGGCGAGCAGCTCGATGTCGTCCTCGCCCGGCAGCTCCCTCAGCTCCGCCGGACCTGCCGGACCCGCCGCGGGCACCGGCACACCGGCCTCGCCGGACCAGGTGATCTGAGCCCCGGGCACGCGAACGGGCCGGGTTCCTGGGGGAACCCGGCCCTTCTCGTCGTACGCGCGCGTGCGTGCGTGGTCAGAACAGACGCAGCTTGTCGTCCTCGATGCCGCGCAGGGCGTTGTAGTCGAGGACCGTGCAGCCGATGCCGCGGTCCGTGGCCAGGACGCGGGCCTGGGGCTTGATCTCCTGGGCCGCGAACACGCCGCGCACCGGTGCGAGATGCGGGTCGCGGTTCAACAGCTCGAGATAGCGCGTGAGTTGCTCGACCCCGTCGATCTCGCCGCGCCGCTTGATCTCCACCGCGACGGTCCGCCCGTCCGCGTCCCGGCACAGGATGTCGACCGGGCCGATGGCGGTCATGTACTCGCGGCGGATGAGGGTGTAGCCCTCGCCCAGGGTCTCGATGCGGTCGGCGAGCAGTTCCTGGAGGTGTGCTTCCACGCCGTCCTTGATCAGGCCGGGATCCACGCCCAGTTCGTGCGACGAGTCGTGGAGGATCTCCTCCATCGTGATGATGAGCTTCTCGCCGCCTTTGTTGACGACGGTCCACACGCCCTCGTCGTCGCCCGCACCCTCCTTGAGCGTGCAGGGCGGCGACATCCAGTTCAAGGGCTTGTAGGCGCGGTCGTCCGCATGGATCGAGACGCTGCCGTCCGCCTTCACCAGGATGAGGCGGGGGGCGGAAGGGAGATGGGCGGTGAGCCGGCCGGCGTAGTCGACGGAACACCGGGCGATGACGAGACGCATGGGGCGCAACGCTATCCGACGCCCCCGCTCCCAAGCGATTCGCCCTGGAAAAAGATCGTTCGACGGGCACTCGACAGTGGCCGATAGTGTGCCCAACCGGGGTTCCCTATGTGCCCATTCTCCTGGTGCGGTCACGGTCCGTTGCCTACCGTAGTGAACGGGAGGTCGCGATGCGTGTACTCAGCGTGTGCGGTGTTTCGGCGTGCGCCTCCCGTTCCCTGTCCGGCAACCCCTGTCGTTCCGGGGGTGCGAGAGGAGTACCCATGTCGCTCGACGTCTCACCGGCCCTACTCGAACAGGCCGAGCGAGGCGAGGTCGACGAAGCAGCATTCGTCGACTGCGTCCGGACCTCCCTGCCCTACGCATGGGAGATGGTCAGCTCCCTGGTGGCCCAGCTGAAGGTGGACGGCGGAGACTTCGCCGACAACCAGACGCCCCCGCCGGACGAGCAGGCACGCGGGCAGTTGCTGCGCGCGCTCGCGAGTGACGCCATACGCGGTGCGCTGCAGCGGCACTTCGGTGTGCGGCTGGCCTTCCAGAACTGCCACCGGGTGGCGGTGTTCCCGTTGGACCCGGCTGTCGACGAGAAGCTCGGCCGCTTCACCTCGCTCCGCAGCCAGGTACTGAACCAGTCCCCGGAATTCCGGGACTGCTGAACCTGTGAGGCCGTCGCTTGCCGCTCCTGACGCGGGAGATCGCGCAGACACGGGAGCGGCAGGCCTTGTGGTCGGCTGGGCTGTTCACCGGAGGTGGGGGAGCACCTCCGAGCCCAGTCGCCGCACGTTCTCCTCCGTGGCCGCGAGGTCGCCGGAGCCCTCGACGAGCAGAGCGAAGCGCGAGATGCCGGTCCGCTCGCCGGTCGCCGTGAGGCGGTCGACGCACAACCGCGGGGTGCCCACCGGGTGCAGCCCGCAGAGCAGTTCGGTGTACGCCACCGGGTCCCGCATGCTGCGGGCTCGGCCGTCCACCGTCACATGGGCGTCCAGGCCCTGCTTCAGCCAGCCCGGCATCGCCTTCACCAACGTCTCCACCGCGTCGGTGCGCCGGTCCGCGATCTGGCAGACGCCCGCCGAGACGTGCGCCGCCCCGCGGATCTCGTCCCCGGAGCGACCGGCGGCGCGCGCGCACCGCCGCCACTGGGCGACCATCTCGGCCTTCTCCTCGTCTCCGACGTGCATCCCGAGCAGCATCGGCAGCCCGCGCTCGGCGGCCAGCCGCACGCTCGCCGGCGAGGTGCACGCCACGACGACCTCCGGTCCCGTCGTGTCGGTCAGCGCCTCCGACGGCCTGGGCACCACGGGGACCTCACGGAAGCGGAAGCGCTCGCCGTCCGCTCCCACCGAGGGCTCGCGCAGCCAGCGCACCAGCAGATCGAGTGATTCCGGGAACCCCTGTTCGTACGCCTGCAGACCGGAGCCGAACACCTCCAGGTCGACCCACGGCCCGCCGCGGCCCACGCCCAGCGAGAAGCGGCCGCCGCTCGTCAGATGCAGCAGCGCGGCCTGCTCGCCGAGGGCCACGGGGTGGACGGTGGGCAGCACGCTGACCGCCGTGCCGACCCGGATGCGCCGGGTGCGGCCCAGCAGCAGAGCGGCGAGGGTGACCGCCGACGGGCAGGTGCCGTACGGCACGAAGTGGTGCTCGCCCAGCCAGACCGCGTCCAGACCCGCCTCCTCGGCCACCTCGGCGGAGCGGACGGCGCGGTGCAGCGCCTCGCCCTGGCCCTGGCCGGGAAACTGGGCTCCCAACACGAAACTTCCCACACGCATGGACATTCCCGCTTCCTTGGCTCCGACTCGGAGCTCCCCCACCGGGCATAACCGTCCGACACGTGCCGAGGACACGGCCTGGCGAAGAGATTTGCGGATTGTCTGCAGAATGCGGCGTCCGGCAGGGTGACTTGCGGGGCGGTCGTCCTACGGGTGCCCCGGCCCGGGCCGCGTACGCTGGACGCCGAGCCCGCTTCCCGCACAGCCCCGTGAGGTGTCCCGTGTCCCCGCGTCGCAACCGACCCAAGGGTGAGAGCTCGTCCGGCCGGAGCGCCGAGGACGACACCGCGAGCCGTTACGGCGGCTGGCAGTCGGCTGAGGCCTGGCAGGGCGAGCGGTGGAGCGTACGGCACGTGGCCGGTTCCAGCGCGCAGGGCAAGGCGTACCGGTGCCCCGGCTGCGACCAGATGATCCCCGACGGCGTCCCGCACGTCGTCGCCTGGCCCGAGCACGCCGGCGTCGACGACCGCCGGCACTGGCACAAGGCGTGCTGGAACGCACGGGACCGCCGCACCCCGGGGGTGCAGCGGTCCCGTAACGCGCCGAGGTTCTAGTTCACCCTCACGGGCGATCAGACGTCCCGCTTCTCCAGCAGCGCGAAGGCGGCGCCGAGGACGACGGCGGTCACGCCCAGCGCGATCCACAGCGGGTCCCAGCCGCTCGGACCGCTCTCACTGAGCGAGGCCGCGTAGAAGACGCCCAGCTGGTTCGGGATCGAGTACTGGAACAGGGCCTCGCGCAGCTTCTCCAGCGAGGACGAGAACATGAAGATGGCGATCACCAGCGGGGCCAGCAGGACGCCGATCATGATCGTGATCGCGCCGGCCGAGTGCCGGATGATCGAGCCGACGGCCAGCGAGAGCAGGCCCAGCAGCGCGACGTACAGGGACACGCCGACGGTTGCCTTCAGCCACTCCTCGCCGGTCGGCCGGCGGGCCTGGTCCAGCATGCCCACATGGACCACGGCGACGAAGCCGGCCGACAGGAGCGTCACCACGAAGGCGACGGCGAAGAACACCACGGCCTTCGCCGCGAGGACCCGGCCGCGCGACGGGCACGCGACCATGGTCGTGCGGATCATGCCCGTGCCGTACTCCGAGGCCGTGGTCAGCACGCCCAGCGTGATGATGCACATGCTGCCCAGCAGGATCCCGAAGAACCCGAACGAGAGGGCGGTCTGGTCCCCGAGATCACCCTCGGAGGTGCTCGAGGAGACCACCGCGCCGGCCAGCAGGCCGATGCCGACGACGAGCAGCACGAACACGCCCAGCGTCCACATCGTGGAGCGCACCGACCGGATCTTGGTCCACTCCGAGGCGACGGCGTGCCCGAGGTGGGTGGGCACGATCGGGATCGGCGAGGTGTAGCCGGGGCCGGCCGGGGCGTAGGACGGACCGGGCGCCGCCTGCCAGGCGGGCGCGGCCTGCGGTGACTGGGGCTGCGGGGTGCTCATCGGGCGTCCTCGGACTTGGTCGGGGCAGCGTCGGGGGCAGGGGCAGGGGCAGGGGCAGGGGTGGCGGAGGGGGCCGCCGGGGTCTGGGCCGCCGGTGCCTGGGCGGGCGCCGCGTACGGGTTGGCGCCGCCGGGGGCGGGAGCGGCCCCGGGCGCGCCGGGGGCGCCGTACGCCCCGTAGGAGGCCGCGGGAGGCGTCTGGAAGGGCTGTGGGGGCGCGTAGCCCTGCTGCGGGGGCGGCGGGGCGTACCAGCCCGGCTGGCCCTGGCCCGGCACCGGCATCGGCGGCTGCACGCCGGGCGGCAGCGGCTGCTGGAGCCCGGCCTTCTGGTCGACGGTCGAGCGGTAGTCGACGGCGCCCTGCGTCATCCGCATGTACGCCTCCTCCAGCGAGGCCTGGTGCGGCGACAGCTCCCACAGACGGACGTCGCACTCGTGGGCGAGGTCGCTGATGCGGGGCAGCGGCAGCCCCGTCACCCGCAGCGCGCCGTCCTGCTCGGGCAGCACATGGCCGCCCGCCTCGGTCAGCGCCGAGGTCAGCTTCTCGCGCAGCGCCGGGTCGGTGTGCGGGGTGCGCACCCGTGCGAAGTCGGCGGAGTTGGCCGAGATGAAGTCCGTCACGCTCATGTCGGAGAGGAGCTGTCCGCGCCCGATGACGATCAGGTGATCCGCGGTCAGGGCCATCTCGCTCATCAGGTGGGAGGAGACGAACACCGTGCGGCCCTCGGCGGCCAGCGACTTCATCAGGTTGCGCACCCAGAGGATGCCCTCGGGGTCGAGGCCGTTGACCGGCTCGTCGAAGAGCAGCACCTGCGGGTCGCCGAGCAGCGCGGCGGCGATGCCGAGCCGCTGGCCCATGCCCAGGGAGAAGCCCTTGGAGCGCTTTCTGGCCACGTCCTGGAGGCCCACGACGCCGAGCACCTCGTCGACCCGGCGGGCCGGGATGCCGGACAGCTGGGCCAGACAGAGCAGGTGGTTGCGGGCGTGCCGGCCGCCGTGGACCGCCTTGGCGTCGAGCAGCGCGCCCACCTGGCGGGCCGCGTTGGGCAGCTTGCGGTACGGGTAGCCGCCGATCGTCACCGTGCCCGCGGTCGGGTTGTCCAGGCCGAGGATCATCCGCATGGTCGTCGACTTGCCCGAGCCGTTCGGTCCGAGGAAGCCCGTCACGGCGCCGGGCCGTACCTGGAAGGAAAGGTTGTGAACAGCGGTCTTGTCGCCGTAGCGCTTGGTCAGGCCGACTGCTTCGATCATGCTCCGCACCCATCGAAAGGATCAGGACAGCAGGGCGCACGCCCCCGTAAGGGTTAGGAGGATATCGGGACGCTGACGGTTCCGCTCAAATCGAAGCAAAGACGAAAGCGTCAGGCAGACGAAAGCGTCAGGCGTCGCGCTTCTTCAGCAGCAGGTAGCCGCCCGCCAGCGCGGCGACCACCCACAGCGCCATGATGGCGAACCCGCCCCACGGCCCGTACGGGGTGTCGTCGTCGATCGGCGTCACCACCCGCATGATCTTGCTGCCGGCCTGGTCGGGCAGGTACCGGCCGACCTTCTTCGTCGCCGAGACGTTGCCGAGGATGTTGGAGATCAGGAAGAAGAACGGCATCAGGATGCCGAGCGACAGCATCGGCGAGCGCAGCATCGTGGCCACGCCCATCGAGAACACGGCGATGAGAGTCATGTACAGGCCACCGCCGATGACCGCCCGCAGGACCCCGCTGTCCCCGATCGACGCCTTGTGGGAGCCGAGCATGGCCTGCCCGAGGAAGAACGTGACGAAGCTGGTGGCGAGGCCCACCGCCAGCGCCAGTGCGCCGGCCACGGCGATCTTGCTGAAGAGGAACGCGCCGCGCTGCGGCACCGCGGCCAGCGAGGTGCGGATCATGCCGGTGCTGTACTCGTTCGACACGACCAGCACCCCGAACACGATCATCGCGAGCTGACCGAGGCTCATCCCCGCGAAGCTGATGAAGGTGGGGTCGAAGGACAGCCGGTCGTTGCGGCTCATGTTGCCGAAGTCGTTGTTCGACAGCGCCGCGATCAGCATGCCGAGGGCGACGGTGACGACCACCGCGAGGGAGAGCGTCCACACGGTGGACGCCACCGACCGGATCTTGGTCCATTCGGACCGGATGACCTGCGCCGCCGCCATCGTCAGCTCCTCGTCCAGCCGGCGCCCCACGGCTGCTCCGGGGGCGCGTCCGTGTGCGCGTGGTACTCCACCGACTCCGCGGTCAGCTGCATGAACGCCTCCTCCAGCGAGGCCTGCTGCGGACTCAGCTCATGCAGCACGAGGTGGTGCTCCGCGGCGAGCTCCCCGATGTGCTCGGCCTTGCCGTCGTCCACCTCCAGCGCGCCGTCGCCGGCCGCCACGACGGTGATCCCGGCCCCGTGCAGGACGTCGAGCAGCCGTTCGCGCTGCGGGGAGCGGACCCGTACGTACGTCCGTGAGTTCTGCGCGATGAAGTCGGCCATGGAGGTGTCGGCGAGCAGCCGGCCCTGCCCGATCACCACGAGGTGATCGGCCGTCAGTGCCATCTCGCTCATCAGATGCGAGGAGACGAACACCGTCCGCCCCTGCGCGGCCAGCGATTTCATCAGGTTGCGGATCCAGTGGATGCCCTCGGGGTCGAGCCCGTTGACCGGCTCGTCGAACATCAGGATCCGCGGGTCGCCGAGCAGCGCGCCCGCGATGCCCAGCCGCTGGCCCATGCCGAGCGAGAACCCCTTGGCCTTCTTCTTCGCCACCCCCGTCAGGCCTACGGTGTCCAGCACCTCGTGCACCCGGCTCCTGGGGATGCCGTTGCTCTGCGCCAGGCACAGCAGATGGTTGAAGGCGCTGCGCCCGCCGTGCATGCCCTTGGCGTCCAGCAGGGCGCCGATGTACTTCAGAGGGTCCCTGAGCCGGTCGTAGTGCTGCCCGTCGATCCGGACGTCCCCGGCCGACGGCCGGTCGAGACCGAGCATCATCCGCATGGTGGTGGACTTGCCGGCGCCGTTGGGGCCGAGGAAGCCCGTGACGATGCCGGGTCTGACGGTGCAGGTGAGGCCGTCCACCGCCACCTTCTCGCCGTACCGTTTCGTCAGGCCCTCGAGCTCGATCATGCGGCCACGCTAAAGCGCGGCGAAGCCCTCTGCCACCGGAGTGGCAGAGGGCTTCGCCGATGTTCGTCGCCCTGTCCCCGTGCTTACCGGGACTGCTGGGCCGGGACCCCGCGGGAGATCGGCTCGTCGTCCGTGGACGGCGCGCCGGCCGCGGCCACCGCGGCGCCGGTCAGCGTGGCGAGCATCTCGCGGACGTTCGTCAGCTGAGCGTTGATCGAGTCGCGGCGGTTGGTGAGAGCCGCCAGCTCGCGCTCGGATTCCGAACGGATCCGGTCCGCCTTGGCGTTGGCGTCGGCCACGATGTCCTCGGCCTGGCGCTGCGCCGTCTCGACGGTCTGACGCGCGCGACGCTCGGCGTCGGTGCGCAGCTTCTCGGCCTCCAGGCGCAGCTGCTCCGCGCGGTGCTCGATCTCCGCGAGACGCTTCTCCGCCTTCTGCTGACGGGACGCGAGGTCGCGCTCCGACTGCTCGCGGCGCTTGGCCAGGTTGGTCTCGAAGTCGGCGGCGGCCTGCGCGGCCTTGGCGCGGGTCTCCTCGAAGAGGGCGTCCGCCTCCTCACGCTTCGACTGCGCGTCCTTCTGCGCCTCGGAACGCAGCTGCGACGCGTCGCTCTTGGCCTTCTCGACGATGCGGACGCCCTCGTCCTCGGCCTTGGCCTTGCGCTCCGCAGCGAACGATTCTGCGTCGTTGCGCACCTGCTGGGCCGCGGACTCGGCGAGCTCGCGGTGCTGCTCGGCCGCGCGCCGGGCCTCCTCGCGCAGATCCTTGGCCTCTTCCTCGGCGAGGCGGAGGATCTTCTCGACACGCGCGCCGAGACCGGCGTACGACGGCTCCGCGTCGCTTACCTGGGCCTGGGCGTTCTGCGTCTCGAGGTGAAGCTCCTCGATGCGCTTTTCCAGAGCAGTGATACGGGCCAGAGCGCTGTCACGGTCGGAGACGAGCTTCGAGATGCGTTCGTCCACCTGAGCGCGGTCGTACCCACGCCGCACAAGCTCGAAGCCGTAGGGGGAAGTGTCGCTCATGGGGTTCCTGTCGAATGAGACCGGTGAGGTGATAGGGGGAATCCTAGGGGCCTTTGCGGTGTGTCATCGAGCGTATGCGTGTTTGATCTGGAGAATGACACCCCTTTTGGGTGGCTCGGCGGCGGACCGCTTGCCAAAGTTGCGGTCAAACGCCCAAGAATTTAACGCAATCCACACATTCCGCTAGCCGTCCGAGGACTTCCCACCCGATCGAGGAGCTCCGATGGCCGCGCCCGCCTTGACGCCCCCGTCCTTGGCCCCGGCCGGCGCCTCGAACGACTCCAGCGCCTCCAGCACGTCCTGGACCCGGGAGATCTCGGCGTTGATGTCCTCGCGCCGGCGCACCAGGACCTCCAGCTCGCGCTTGCCTTCCTCGACCGTGCGCCGTGCCTCGCGGATCGCCTCGGCCTTGAGCTCCTCGGCCTCGCGCACCAGCGTCGACTTCTTCTGCTCGGCCTCCTTGAGGAGCCCCTCCGCCTTCTTCACCGCGGCGATACGGACCTTGCCGGCCTCGGAGTTGGCGTCCGACACCAGCTCCTTCGCCTTGGCCTGTGCCTTGGCGAGCTGCTCCTCGGCCGCCGCGATGAGCGCGTCGCAGCGGTCCCCGGTCGACCGCATCGTCTCGGCCGCCTCGCGGCGGGCCCGCTCGTGCAGCGCCTCGATCTCGTGGGTGATGCGGTCGCGCAGCTCCTCGGCCCGCTCCCGAATCGCGGTGGCGTCCCGACGGGCGCCGACCAGCAGCTCGTCGGCGTCCGTACGCGCCTTCTCCACCCGGGAGTTGCCCTCGACGGTCGCCTCGGAGACGAGCCGCTCCGCCTCGCTGCGGGCCGCGCCGACCATCGAGTCGGCCTGCGCCTCCGCCTCCGCGGTGGTCTTCTGCGCCTGCTGCTGCGCCTCGGTGAGCAGCTTGTCCGCCTCGGCCGCCGTCTCCGTGATGAGGGTGTCGACCTGCTCGGCCGCCTCGGAGCGCCGCTTGTTGGCCTCCTTGCGGGCCTCGTCCAGCGTCGAGTCGGCCTCCTCGCGGGCCACGCTCATCAGCCGGTCGGCCTCCGCCGCCGCCTCGGCCTTGAAGCGCTCCGCCTCGGACCGGACCCGCTCCGCGTGCCGCTGCGCGGACCCCACCGTCTCGGCGGCCTCGGCGCGCAGCCGCTCCGCGTCCCCGGACGCGTCCTGGATCAGCTTCTCCGCCTTGGCGACCGACTCGGACCGCAGCCGCTCGGCCTCCGCGATCGTCTCGGACTGGAGGCGCTCGGCCTCCGCGATGGTCTCGCTCTGGAGGCGCTCCGCCTCGTTGCGGGCCTCGTTGATGAGGGTGTCGGCCTGCGTCGCCGCGTCCGAACGGATGCGGTTGGCGTCGTCGCGGGCGTCCGCCCGGGTGCGCGACGCGTCCTGGTCGGCCTGCGCGATGGCGTCCGACACCTCGGTGCGCACCCGCTGGGCGTGCGCGGACGCCTCCGAACGCAGCCGCTCCGCCTCGGAGATCGCCTCGCCGACGGTCCGCTCGGCCAGCTCCTGCGCGGCCTGCGACGCCTCGTTCGCCTCCCGCCGGACCCGGCCCGCGTCCTCGGCGGCCCGCTCCCGCTCGGCGTAGGCGTCGGCGCGGACGCGGTCCGCCTCCTCCTCGGCCTCGCGCCGGGTGCGGTCCGCCGCGTGCTCGGCGGCCGACCGGAGCCCGGCGATCTCCTCCTGGGCCTGCTCGTGCAGCCCGGCCACCGAGTCGCGCACCTGCTGCGCGTGCTGTTCGGCCGCCGACACCATCTCGTCGGCCCGCCGGTTCGCCTCCTCGACCAGGCGGACGGCCTCGGTCTGCGCATCCTCCACCCGCCTGCGCGCGGAGGCCAGCAGCTCCTCGCTCTGCTCGCGGGCCCGCTCACGCTCCTGGCCGGCCTCCTGGCGGGCGGAACCGAGCAGCTCCTCGGCCTCGCGCCGGCGCCGGACGGCCTCCTCCTGGGCGGCGGCCAGCGTCTCGGACGCCTCGGCGGCCAGCCGCTCGGCCGCGGCCTGCGCCTCCGCGCGCACCCGGTCGGCGGTGTCCTGCGCCTCCGACTTCAGCCGCTCCGCCTCGGCGGCGGCCTCGGAACGCAGCCGGACGGCGACGGCCTCGCCCTCGGCGCGCGAGGCGGACGCGTCGGCCGCGGCCTCGTTGCGCAGCCGGTCGGCCTCCGCGTCGGCCTGCTGCTGCAGGGAGCGGATCCGCTCCGCGGCCTCCGAGCGCAGCCGGTCGGTCTCCTCGGCGGCCTCGCGGCGGATCCGCGCGGCCTCCTCCCGGGCGTCCGTCAGCGCCTGCTCGGCGGAGGCGAGACGGGCCTCCGCCTCCGTCTGCAGCCGGGTGAGCTCCTCGGCGGCCTCCGCCTGCCGGCCCTCGATCGCCCGCTCGGACTCCTCGCGCAGCTCGCGCGCGGCCTGCTCGGCGTTCGCGGTGATGGTCTCGGCGAGCTCCACCGCCTCCTCGCGGGAGCGCTCGGCCTCCGCGCGGGTGCGCTCCAGGACCTCCGCGGCCTGCCGGCGCAGCGTGGTGGCGCGCTCGATGGCCTCGGTGCGCACCTTCTCGCTGTCCGAGGTGGCCTTCTGGCGCAGCTCGTCCGCGTCGGCCTTCGCCTTGGACAGCAGCTCCTCGGCGGAGCGTGCCGCCTCCTCGATCTGCTGGACGGCCTCCTTGCGGGCCTCCGCGCGGATCTTCTCGCCCTCGGCCACCGCGTCGGCGCGCAGCTGCTCGGCCTCGCCGCGCAGCCGGCGGGCCTCCTCCTGCAGCTCGACCGTCTTGGCGCGGTACTCCTTGGTGTCGTCCTTCGCCGAGCCCTTGAGCTGCTCGGCGATGTCGTGCGCCTCGGCGCGCAGCCGGTCGGCCTCGGTCTCCGCCTCGCGACGGATCCGCTCGGCCTCCTCGGCGGCGGCCCGGGTGGTGCGCTGCGCGTCCTCCTGCGCCTTGTTGAGGACGTCCTCGGCGGTCTTCGCCGCCTTCGACAGCTGGGTGGCGCTCTCCTCGGCGGTGAGCGTGCGGGCCTTCTCCGAGGCCTCCGCGACGATCTTCTCGGCCTCGGCGCGGGCGTCGGCGACGAGCTGCTCGGCGTCCGCCCTGGTGGTCTCGGCCTCCTTGGTGGCCTCGCTGACCAGCCGGGCGACCTGCTCCTTGGCGGTACGGGTGCGCTGCTCCTTGGCCGCCTCCGCGCCGGCGAGCGCCTTCTCGGCGGCGGCCTTCGCCTCCGCGACCACCTTGTCCGCCTCGGCCTGCGCCTTGCGCAGCGCCTCCTCGGCCTCGGACATGCGCTGCTCGGCGGCGCGGCTGAGCTCACCTGCCTGGCGGCGGGCGGCGTCGGACTCCGTGACGGTGGAGGTACGCAGCTGTTCCGCGTGGTCGCTGGCTTCCTGCGCCTGTGTGGAGGCGGCGTTCAGCAGCCGCTCGGCGTCCGTGCGGGCGCGCAGCAGCAGCTGCTCGGCCTCCGCGCGGGCCGCCTCGGCGTCGGCCTGGAGCCGCTGACGCGCCTCGGCGGCCACCCGTTCGGCCTCGGCGCGGGCCGTCGCCAGGGCCTGTTCGGCCTCCGCCCGCGACTCGTCGAGCAGCCGACGGGCCTGCGCCTCGCTGCGGGCGCGCAGCTGTTCGGCCCAGGCCACGTTCTCGTTGACGTGCGACTCGACGTTCTGCCGGCGCTCGGCGAGCTCCTGGTCGAGCTGCTGGCGCCGGGTGACCGCCTCCTGGTGCAGCTCCGCCTGCAGGCGGGCCGCCTGCTCGGCGTGTTCCTGCAGGATCCGCTGGGTCTGCGCCCGTACCTGGCTGAGCTCGCGCTCGGCGTCCTGACGCAGCTGGTCGGCCTGCATCTGCGCGTTGCGCAGCAGCTGTTCGGCCTGGTACCCGAGGTCGCCGCCGTCGAAGGCGGGCCGGGACATGATGGTGCGACGCGCCTCGTGCAACTTGGCGCGCAGCACCTCGACCTGGTAGCCGAGGTCCTCGGCGTGCTGAATCGCCTTTTCCCGCTCGGTCTTCAGCCGCTTCATCTCGGCTTCGAACCGAGTCAGGTGGTCGACGTCAGCCGCCGGTTCCCGCTCCTGGCTCTCGTAGCCCCGCACTGCGCGGTCCCATCCGTCCCTGGTCGCAAGCTTGCCGAACGAGCTCCGTCCATCCGCCGAACGGGGCTCCCGGGGAATGGTGTCAGATCAACGACGGAGCATGGGCTGCTGCCCCGACGCTCGTCCCCCGAAACCCGGACCCCGGCCGCGTCCTGCCGCCGTACGGCAGGACCGGGTCGCCCCGGTGTGAGCGGCGACCGAGCCCAACCCTACCGGCCCATATGTACGAGGGTCAGTGCTCAGGTGACTCAACGGGGGCCGATGTGACCAGTTCTGTCAGTACTCCGTGGCAATCCTTCGGATGCAGGAAGGTGATTCGTGACCCCATGGAGCCGCGCCGGGGCTCTTCGTACAGAACGCGTACGCCCTTGGAGCGAATGTCCTCGGAGTCCGCGTCCACGTCCGCCGTACCGAAAGCGATGTGGTGGACGCCCTCGCCGTTCTTGGCGAGCCATTTGCCGACGGCGGAGTCCTCCCGCGTCGGTTCGAGAAGCTGCAGGTAGGAGGCGCCTCCGTCGGACGTCTCGTTGATCTTGAGCATGGCCTCGCGCACGCCCTGCTCCTCGTTGACCTCGGAGTGGAACACCTCGAAGCCGTATGTGGAACGGTAGAACTCGACGGTCGCGTCGAGGTCGTGGCAGGCGATCCCGATGTGGTCGATTCGCGTCAGCATGTTGTCAGTGCAGCGCGCGAACGGTGGTTACGCAACGTGCGCGCGATCACACCGACGGCCCGATGACGGCACGGAGTGCCACTCAGTACATTCGAAGTAAACCCTCGTTCACTCCTCGGCCTGTGCAGGCCGGTAAGGGGAATCGCAGCTCATGACTGGATCGACTGGCTCCAACGGCACGACCTCGGTGATCGTCGCGGGCGCGCGTACGCCCATGGGACGGCTCCTGGGCTCGCTCAAGTCCTTCTCGGGCGCCGACCTCGGCGGCTTCGCGATCAAGGCCGCCCTCGACCGCGCGGGGATCGGCGGCGATCAGGTGCAGTACGTGATCATGGGCCAGGTGCTGCAGGCCGGCGCGGGCCAGATCCCGGCGCGGCAGGCCGCCGTCAAGGCGGGCATCCCGATGAACGTCCCGGCGCTCACCGTCAACAAGGTGTGCCTGTCGGGCCTCGACGCGATCGCGCTCGCGGACCAGCTGATCCGCGCGGGTGAGTTCGACATCGTGGTGGCAGGCGGTCAGGAGTCCATGACCAACGCCCCCCACCTGCTGCCCAAGTCCCGTGAGGGCTTCAAGTACGGCGCGATCGAGATGCTCGACGCGATGGCGTACGACGGGCTGACCGACGCGTTCGAGAACATCGCGATGGGCGAGTCCACGGAGAAGCACAACACACGTCTGGGGATCGGGCGTCCCGAGCAGGACGAGATCGCCGCGCTGAGCCATCAGAGGGCCGCCGCCGCGCAGAAGAACGGCGTCTTCGAGGCCGAGATCACTCCGGTCGAGATCCCGCAGCGCAAGGGCGAGCCGGTCGTCTTCAGCAAGGACGAGGGCATCCGCGCCGACACCACGGCGGAGTCCCTGGGCAAGCTCCGCCCGGCGTTCACCCGCGACGGCACGATCACCGCGGGCTCCTCCTCGCAGATCTCCGACGGCGCGGCGGCCGTGGTCGTCATGAGCAAGGCCAAGGCGCAGGAGCTCGGCCTGGAGTGGATCGCGGAGATCGGCGCCCACGGCAACGTGGCCGGACCGGACAACTCGCTGCAGTCCCAGCCCTCCAACGCCATCCTGCACGCGCTGGGGAAGGAGGGCCTGGAGGTCGCCGACCTCGACCTGATCGAGATCAACGAGGCCTTCGCCGCCGTCGCGGTGCAGTCGATGAAGGACCTCGGCGTCTCCACGGACATGGTCAACGTCAACGGTGGCGCCATCGCCCTGGGTCACCCGATCGGCATGTCCGGCGCCCGGCTCGTCCTGCATCTGGCGCTGGAGCTCAAGCGCCGCGGCGGCGGCGTCGGCGCGGCCGCGCTGTGCGGCGGCGGCGGTCAGGGCGACGCGCTGATCGTCCGGGTGGCCAAGGGCTGAGGCCCTCGCCGGACGGACGGGTCCGTGGCGGATCCCCCACGGACCCGCCACGGACCCAGCCACGGCGCTTACCTGAGCGGAACAGTGCGGAACCGGAAGCGGACCGAGCCGAAGCGGACGGAACCGCGGACGGACCGCGAACGGACCTGGCAGAACCGAGCTGAACCGAACTGAACTGAACTGAACTGAGCTGAACCGCGGAACGGAGCTGAACGGAGTCGTGATGCAGGACGTCTCCTCGCTGGCCGCCCAGGCCAGGGAAGGCCGCCCCCGGGCCGTCGCCCGCCTGATCTCCCTGGTGGAGGGAGCGTCCCCGCAGCTCAGAGAGGTCATGGCGACCCTGGCCCCGCTCACCGGCAATGCGTACGTCGTGGGCCTGACCGGTTCGCCGGGCGTGGGCAAGTCCACCACGACCTCCGCGCTGGTCACCGCCTACCGCAGGCAGGGCAGGCGGGTCGGCGTGCTGGCCGTCGACCCGTCCTCGCCGTTCTCGGGCGGCGCGCTGCTCGGCGACCGCGTCCGGATGTCCGAGCACGCCTCGGACCCCGGCGTCTACATCCGCTCCATGGCCACCCGGGGGCACCTGGGCGGGCTCGCCTGGGCGGCCCCGCAGGCCATCCGCGTGCTGGACGCGGCGGGCTGCGACGTGATCCTGGTCGAGACGGTCGGCGTCGGCCAGTCGGAGGTCGAGATCGCCTCCCAGGCGGACACCAGCGTGGTGCTGCTCGCCCCCGGCATGGGCGACGGCATCCAGGCCGCCAAGGCCGGGATCCTGGAGATCGGCGACGTCTACGTCGTCAACAAGGCCGACCGGGAGGGCGCGGACGCCACCGCGCGCGAGCTGAACCACATGCTCGGTCTCGGCGAGGCCCGCGCCCCGGGCGACTGGCGGCCGCCCATCGTGAAGACCGTCGCCTCGCGCGCCGAGGGCGTCGACGACGTCGTCCAGGCGCTGGAGAAGCACCGGGCCTGGATGGAGGAGCACGGAGTCCTCGCCGAGCGCCGCCGCGCCAGGGCGGCCCGCGAGGTCGAGACGATCGCCGTCACGGCTCTGCGTGAACGCATCGGCGACCTGCACGGCGACCGCCGGCTGAGCGCGCTCGCCGAGCGCATCGTCTCCGGCACGCTGGACCCCTACCGGGCGGCGGACGAACTGGTGGCGGGGCTCACCGAGGGGTGAGCCGGGCCCCTGGGCCCCGGTGGGCGGCGCGCACCGCGTCGCCGGCCCTTGGGCGCCTGCCTGCGCCGGAGAGCCGGTCTGCCCTCCGGCCGGGCGTCCGGGTCCGGCTGTCCGGGGCGGGCCGGCCGGCGGGCGTTACCCCGGCCCGTACGCGGTTCTGCCGGCCACTCGTCGCGCACCGGCTGTTCGCCGCCCCCGGGCCGGCCGTCGCCCCGGCCGGCGTGGCCGGATCACCGTGGCAGGCGGGGCGGGTGTCGGCCAACCTGCCCGACGACGCGCGGCGGCACCCCGTCGGCCGTCACGGCGCCCGTGCGGTGGGGGACGACGGGGAGTCGGGAGCGGCCGGTCGTAGCGTTCGCCGACGACGGGAGCGGCGCCCGAGGCGGAGCGGGAGTGCATCTGCGAACGCCCCGCCGAGCGCCCGGCCGAGCGCTCCGCACGGCTCGACGCGGCCCGTAGCCGGGGCGGGGCGAGGGCGGGTCGGGGACGAGGCGAGGGCGGCGCGAGGCGCGGGGCCCGGGGCCGTCACGCGCACGGGACGCGGCCGTCCGGCACGGCGCACGCTCACGGTCAGCTGGACACGGGACGCCGGGCGCGAGGCACCGGACACGGGGCGTCGGACGTGGAACGTCGGGCGCTGGGCGTCGGGGGGCGAGACGCCGAACGACGGAAGGCGGAGCCCTGTTCCGGCTCCGCCTTCCGATCGTGTCGCCTGGAGGGGACGCCTACAGCCGTCCCTGATGCCCGCGGAGGTGTCCCGCGACGGGCTTGAGGGCCTTGGAGAGCTGCGTCAGGGCCTCGGGGGAGAGGAGGTCGATGAAGTGCCGCCGTACGGAGTCCACGTGGTGCGGCGAGACCTTCTGCATCGTCTCCATGCCGTGCTCGGTCAGGACCGCGTACAGGCCGCGGCGGTCCGACTCGCAGTTCTCCCGGCGCACCAGGTCCGCGTTCTCCATGCGGGTGATCTGGTGCGAGAGACGGCTCTTGGACTGGAGGGTGGCGGCCGCGAGATCGCTCATCCGCATCCGCAAACCCTCTGACTCGGAGAGGTTCACGAGGATCTCGTAGTCGTTCATGGTCAGGCCGAACGGCTGCAGGTCCCGTTCGAGCTGGTACGTCAACAGCCTGTTGACCTCCAGATGGGTGCGCCAGGCGCACTGCTCCGCGTCGGTCAGCCACCGAGTGGCCGTTTCGGTCTCCATAAATGAAGTCTACCTAAAATGTTGAAAGGCGAACTAGTGAGGGTGGTGTGACGGTGCGCACGCGTTCGATGTCACACTCCGCAGACTACCGCTCACAGCCCGAAGCGACGTTGGAGGTCTCCCAGCTGTCCGGGAAGGCGTGGTGCGCCGGATTGCGCTCCGGGGCCGCCGTGTCCGCCCGCGCCGGCGCCCGAACCGGGCACTCCCGGCTCGTGCGGGACCGCCCCCGTCGCCTGCTCCGCCATCAGGATCTCGGTCGACTGCAACAGGACCGTCCCGGCGCCCACGAACTCGAACTGGTGCTCCTCGCCGGAGGCGCCGCCGAGGCCCGTCAGTGCACGTAGACCGCCCATCACGCCCGTCATGTACCCATGGTCGTAGTGGTGGCAGGGAGAGGGGCAGTCGGCCCACCCGACGAGCGCCTGGGGGTCCACCCGCAGGGGTGGTTCCATGAACACCACCGGCCCGTTGGACGCGGCCACGAACTTTCCGGTTCCGATGAGGGTGAGGAAACCCGGCACGATCGACTGCTTGAGCGACAGACTTGGCTGAAAAGCAAGCAGATTGCCCGAGCGAATGGTCAGATTGCCGTCGTCCAAGTCGTACGAATTCACGTCGAAGGCCCGGTCGGCGAGCAGCATCTTGCCCGATCCCTCCGCCACGACCCAGTCGCTCGCGTGCAGAGGCGAATGGAAGGAAGTGCGCACCAGACGGTCCAGCCGGCCGTGCCCGACGCCGTTGAAGTCGATCGACCCGTAGTAGGCGATCATCTTCCCCTTCTGCAGGAACCACTGGCTCCCCTTGAGCTCCACGCAGAAGGTGTAACTGTTCACGTTGTCGTCGACCGGCAGGGTCATGGGGTCGTACACCGTCGGGCCGCCGCCCGGAGCCCCGTACATGCTCACAGCTTCTCCTCCGACGCCTGGACGAACACCGCACCGCTGCCGCTCAGCTCCAGCTGGAACGCCTCGCCGGAGCCGCGGCCCACCATGTCCCGCCAGCCCAGCGCCGTCGACAGCTTGTTGCGGACGTCGCCGTGGTGGGCGACGTACGCCTGGGGATCGACGTGCACCGGGCGCTGCGGGGTGATCGGCACCTCGAACACCCCGCCGTGGGCCATCACGGCGACGGCGCCGTGGCCCTTGAGGGTGGTGGTGAACAGGCCCTGCCCGCTGACCTGGCCGCGGACCATGCCCATGACCCCGCCCTGGGAGCCCAGGAACATCGTGCCCTGCTGGAGCGTGCCCTCGAAGGCGAGCAACCGGTCCGCCTCGACGTACAGCGTGTCGCCGGTGAGCCGGATGACCTGGACGTGGTGGCCGCCGTGTCCGAAGAGGACCGTGCCGCTGCCCTCGACGGTCATCAGCGGGGTGTCCTCGTTGGCGAGCCGCCGACCGATCATGGACATCACCCCGCCCTGGCCACCCTGGACGTTGGGCGTGAAGGAGACCTCGCCGCGGTACGCGAGCATCGCGCCGCGCTGGCTGTAGAGCTTCCCGCCGGGGGTGACGGTCGCCTCGACGATCTTGGAGTTGATCTCACGGAACGCCATGTCACACATCCCCCGCGATCGTGTTGCGCTCGCTCGGCTGGACGTACACCAGGCCGTTCCCCTCGAACCGGATCTGGAAGGCCTCGCCGCCGCCCTCGCCCATGAAGGTGCGGAACGTCACTCCGGACTGGAAGGACTGCCGCACGTCGCCCTGGTGCGCGATGTACGCCCCGGGGTCGACGATCAGCGGGTACTGCGGGCTGACGCGCAGCACCACGGCCGGCCCGTCCGAGGTGATCGCGGCCTGGCCGTGCCCCTCGACGGTCGTCGTGAACAGTCCGTTGCCCTGGGTCGCGCCGCGCAGTCCGGTGAAGCTCGTCCCCGTGCGCAGGCCGGCGTCGGTCGCGAGCAGGTTGCTCGACTCGACGTACAGCTTGTCGCCCTGGAGCTGGACGAGATTGATCTCGGACGCGCGGTCGGCGAACCAGCACGTGCCCTGCCCCCTCACCTCCATCACGGTCATCTGCTCGCCGGTGAGCCGCCGGGTCACCATGCCCCGGATGCCCTCGCCGCCGCCGCTGAGTTTCTTGAAGGCCATCTGCCCGTCGTACGCGACCATGGAGCCGTTCTTCGCCTTCACGGCGTCCCCGGTCACGTCGACGGCGAGCACCTTGCTGCCTTGGAGTCGAAACATCGCCACGCTGGGAAGGTATCCGCCACCCGGGTGCGCACAACAGCACCCGGAGGTGGAGAGCGACCCTGAACGCACCCTTAGGGGGACCGTTTGCCACAATGGACGAACGCTTGTGCGTGCATTCACAAGCCGCCCTGCCCGACGCCGTACCTCCGAACCTCCTCCGAGCCTCCCCCCGAAGGTGACCCGTGGACCTGAAAACAGCCTCCGCCCTCCGCCGACTGCGCCTCGTCTCCGCGCCGGAGGCCGTGTCCTTCCTCCTGCTGCTGGTCTGCTCGGTGCTGAAGCGGACCACGGACTTCAACGCCGTGCCCGTGATGGGCATGGTCCACGGCGTTCTGTTCGTCCTGTACGTGCTCTTCTGGGCGGACGCCTGGAACCGTGCCAAGTGGCCTCTGAGGACCGCGGCCCTCTACTTCGTCCTCTCCGTCCTGCCGGCCGGCGGCTTCTTCGCCGAGCGCAGGCTGCGCCGTGAGGCCGAGGACGCGGTCATCGCCTCCCGCGCGCGCAGGGAAGGCGTGGTGAGCGCGTGATCGTCGCCTTCTCGGTCACCCCGCTGGGCGTCGGCGAGGACGTCGGCGAGTACGTCGCCGAAGCCGTCCGCGTCGTCCGCGAGTCGGGCCTGCCGAACCGCACCGACGCCATGTTCACCTCCCTCGAGGGCGAGTGGGACGAGGTGATGGACGTCGTCCGGCGCGCCGTCGCCGCCGTCGAGGAACGCGCCCCCCGGGTCTCCCTGGTCCTGAAGGCGGACATCCGCCCCGGCGTGACCGACGGCCTGACCTCGAAGGTGGCGACCGTGGAGCGGCACCTGGCTCCCTGAGCGGCCACCGAACACCCGTCCGGCCGGTCACCCGAACGGGAACGGAGAGGCGGGGTTCCCGCCCGAACCGCATGGCTAGTGTCTCCGGGGGCCGATCATGTTCCGCGCGGTGGCGCGGCGCCTGAAGGGGGAGTGTGCGGTGGCAGGGCGGCGAGGACCGGGGACTCTCGGCAGGGCGCTCACGGCGTTCGTACTGACGGTCTCCCTGGCGGTGGTCTGTGCGGGGGAGGCGGCGCGCGCGCCCGCGTGTCCGCCGGCGCGCGGCGAGCTGACCGTCGAGGACCTGCCCGCGGGCTCGTCCGTGCGGGCCTGCCGCGCCGTCGGCCGCGTGGTCACCCACGACGGCGCGGGCCTCGTGGTCCCCGGACCCGGCACCACGGTCAGCGTCGACGCGCTCACCACGGACGGCTCGGCGCACGGCTTCACCCTGGCGGTCGCCGCCGACGGCACGGTCTCCTACGCCTACGAGGCCGCTCACGCGCGGGCCCGCCCGGGCCGACGCGCCGACGCCCCCGCCCCCTGCACCGACGGCGCGTACTCCACCGCCGGGCGCAAGGAGTACGGCACGTACGAGTGGTTCCTCGGAGACGGCCCCCTGCCCGCCCGCCTCTCCGGTGTCCAGGCCCGGCAGGTCTTCGAGGCAGCCGTCGCGACCATCACGGCCGGCCGCAACGACTGCGGGTACGGGGACGCCGTCACCGCCAGGGCCAGGTATCTGTCGACCACCGCCGCCGAGGCGGGCGTCGACCGCGAGTCCCGCTGTCTGCGCCGGGACGGTGTGAGCGTGTGGGACGCGGGCGACATCGGCCCCGGCGCCGTCGCCACGACCTGCTCCTGGAGCCGGCCGGTGCACGGCGGCCCGGACCGGCTGCTGGAGGCCGACGTCCGCTTCAACACCCACGACCACGCGTTCACCGACCACCCGTCCGGCGACTGCACGGGCGCGTACGACCTGCTCAGCGTCGCCACGCACGAGGCCGGCCACGTCTTCGGTCTGGCCCACGCCGGCTCGGGACACGAGAACCTCACCATGTACGCGAGCTCGTTCGCCTGCTCCACCGACGCCCGCACCCTCGGCAAGGGGGACGTCCTCGGCCTGCGCAGCCTGTACTGAGGGCTGGGCTCACGGGCCGCGCTCCCGGGCCGGACACGGGCCCGGCCTCGAAGCCGCGAACCGCCCGACCGCGCCGGCCCGGACAGCCCCCGCGTGAGTGAGAGGGACGGGTATCGGCGCAGGCCGGGAACGCCGAAACGTGAGACGGGGCTGACCGCGATGTGACCGGCCGGTAAGGTCTGGAGGCGTGCCGAAACCGCTCAGTCTCCCTTTCGACCCCATCGCCCGCGCCGATGAGCTCTGGAAGCAGCGCTGGGGGAACGTGCCGTCCATGGCCGCGATCACCTCGATCATGCGCGCGCACCAGATCCTGCTCGCCGAGGTGGACGCCGTGGTCAAGCCGTACGGCCTGACGTTCGCCCGGTACGAGGCGCTGGTGCTGCTCACCTTCTCCAAGGAGGGCGAGCTGACGATGTCGAAGATCGGCGAGCGGCTCCAGGTGCACCCCACCTCGGTGACGAACACCGTCGACCGGCTGGTGCGGTCGGGCCTGGTGGACAAGCGCCCCAACCCCAACGACGGACGCGGCACCCTCGCCGTCATCACCGACAAGGGCCGCGAGGTCGTCGAGGCGGCCACCCGCGACCTGATGGCGATGGACTTCGGGCTCGGGGTGTACGACGCGGAGGAGTGCGGGGAGATCTTCGCGATGCTGCGGCCGCTGCGGGTGGCTGCGCACGACTTCGAGGACTGATCCGGCGCGCGGGCCCCACCCGCGCAAGATCGCCCCAAAACCGGTGGTTACGCTCGTCCTCATGAAAAAGAGCGTGCTGACCCGCTACCGCGTCCTGGCCTACGTCACCGGTGTCCTGCTGGTGCTGCTGTGCCTGGGCGTCATCGCCAAGTACGGCCTGGACCTCGACGGCGCCGCTGACTTCACCCGCGTCATCGGCTTCGCGCACGGCTGGCTGTACGTCGTCTACCTGGGCTTCGCCTTCGACCTGGGTTCCAAGGCGAAGTGGCCGGTCGGCAAGCTGCTGTGGGTGCTGCTGGCCGGCACGGTCCCGACGGCCGCCTTCTTCGTCGAGCGGAAGGTCAGCCGCGAGTTCGCCGACGTCTTCGCGGACGCGGCCCCGGCGGCCGTCGAGGCATGACCCCGGCGGCCGTCGGGACGTGACCCCGGCGGCCCTCAGGCGAAGCCCGCCGCGGTGCGCCGCGGCCGGGACACGCCGTGACGGGTGGCGGTGACACGGGCCGCCGCGCCCCGGCGGGTCAGTCGCCGGACGGGCCGGGCGAATGGTCGGACGTGCCAGGCGAGTCGGACGGGCCGGGCGCGGCTGACGCCGGCGACAGGCCCTGCAGCAGTACGCGTGTGAATCCGCGCACCCACTCCTCGTCGGCCGGCTCCGCGCTGACCAGGGTGCGGTGCACCACCGCGCCCGCCACCACGTCGAAGATGAGGTCGACCGTGCGGGCGGCCTCCGCCGGGTCGGTCTCCGCGGGGAGTTCGCCGCGGGCCTGCGCGCGGGCCCGGCCCTCCAGGACCAGATCCTTCTGAGGGTCGACGATGGACGCCCGGATGCGCTCGCGCAGCGCGTCGTCGCGGGTCGACTCGGCGACGGCAGCCATCAGCCCGCTCTTGGCCTCCGGACGGGCCAGGATCGCCGCGAACTGCAGGACCACGCCCTCGATGTCGGCCGCCAGGCTGCCGCGGTCGGGGAGTTCGAGTTCGCCGAAGAGTTCCGCGACCGCGTCGACGACCAGTTCGTTCTTGCCGGCCCAGCGGCGGTACAGCGTCGTCTTGGCGACCCCCGCGCGCGTCGCCACGTCCCCCAGGGTGAGTTTCGACCAGCCCAGTTCGACCAGCGCCTCCCGTGTCGCGGCCAGGATCGCGGTGTCCGCGGCGGCGCTGCGCGGCCGGCCGGGACGGCCGGGACCGCAGGCGGGAGTGCGGATCTGCATGCCTCCGACCATAACCGCAGGTTTTTTCTCCGCCTCCGTGAGGCAGATCACCGGAGTGCGGTGTTGCGGAGGCATCCGGTGCCATTACGCTACGACTCGTATCGAAAGCTCGTGACGGACGTACACGGACAGGCTCCGGCAGGGCGCGGGTGGGGACCCAGGGCGCTGGTGTTCGGGATGTTCGCAAAGTATTCGGATCGCTTTTCACGCAGGCGCGCGGACGGGGGAGGATAGACGCATGCAGCCACGGAACATGTCCATGAGCGGAGTCGTCGACCTCGCCGCGGTGAAGGCGGCCCAGGAGGCCAAGGCGAAGGCGGAGCAGACGCGCGCCGAAGCGGCACGGCACGGCGGCGTGGGGGCCGTCTCCCCGGCCGATCTCGTCATCGACGTCGACGAGGCGGGGTTCGAGCGGGACGTCCTGCAGCGGTCCGCCGAGGTGCCCGTCGTCATCGACTTCTGGGCGGAGTGGTGCCAGCCGTGCAAGCAGCTGAGCCCCGTCCTGGAGCGGCTCGCCGTCGAGTACGACGGCCGCTTCCTGCTCGCCAAGATCGACGTCGACGCCAACCAGATGCTGATGCAGCAGTTCGGGGTGCAGGGCATCCCGGCGGTGTTCGCGGTCGTCGCCGGCCAGGCGCTGCCCCTCTTCCAGGGAGCCGCCCCCGAGGCGCAGATCCGCCAGACCCTCGACCAGTTGGTGGAGGTCGCCGAGCAGCGGTTCGGGCTCACCGGCCTGACCGTCGACGCCGACGCCGGGCCGGGCGCGGCCCAGCCGGCGGCGGCCGAGCCCGTCGGGCCGTACGACGCGTTGCTCGAAGCCGCCGTACAGGCCCTGGACGCCGGTGACTTCGGCGGAGCCGTCCAGGCCTACAAGAACGTGCTCGCCGACGATCCGGGCAACAGTGAGGCCAAACTCGGGCTCGCGCAGGCCGAGTTGCTCCAGCGGGTGGGCGGCATGGACCCGCAGCGGGTACGCAAGGAAGCCGCCGAGAGGCCGACGGACGCCGAGGCGCAGATCGCCGCGGCCGACCTGGATCTGGTGGGCGGTCACGTCGAGGACGCGTTCGGCCGGCTCATCGACACCGTGGCGCGCACCGCCGGTGACGACCGGGACGCCGTGCGGCTGCGGTTGCTCGAACTGTTCGAGGTGGTCGGCCCCGAGGACCCGCGGGTCGCGGCGGCCCGACGGGCGCTGGCGCGCGCGCTGTTCTGATCCTCCGGGCGACCGGGTTCTGACCAGTCGCTAAACGTCAGAGCCCGTGTCGGCGGAGTGAAAGTTCCGCTGACGTGGTTCCCCCGCGGCCGCGCTTTACCAAATCTTGGTAATCGCGGCCGCTGTTACTGGGAGTAAGGCTCGGCTGTCGATGTGTCGGATTCCGTCCATCGATCAACAGCTTTGTCCTGGGCATGAAAGGTACCCTGCGTCGCCGGTCGAGACCTGCGGGTCGCGGTTCGGTTATCCGGCCGTTACTAGCGAGTAACGAACCCCCTTGTGCGGGCGGCGAGAATGCACCACGATCGGCCACGCTCGGTCCAATCCCGTACCCCGGCAGCCGGTTGGGTCAACGGGTTTTCCTGGGTCCCCACCGAGCAGGGCCGACGGCAGTGACGCCGGCCCTTGGGCAGGGGGGTCTTCGCTGCGGCGAAGCCTGTCCAGCAAGGTTGTGCGTGATGTGTGTCAGGCGCGACCAGTGGTTGTCGCTCGGGGGTGATCGCCGGTGATCGGTGCGCGGTTCGCGCCTCCGGGGCAGGCGCTCCCCTTCCCGAGGACGTAGCACTTCTCCCATCCCTGCCCGGCTGAGCCGCCGTCTCGGAGGCGAGTCAGGGCCAGGAGATGTACGTCCGAGAAGGAGGAAATATGGAGTCCCAGGTGCGTGGCGGGACCAGATGGAAGCGCTTCGCTGTGGTCATGGTGCCCAGCGTCGCCGCTACGGCATGCATAGGTGTGGCCCTCGCGCAGGGCGCACTGGCCGCGTCGTTCAGCGTGTCGGGTCAGTCGTTCAAGGTGACGGCGGACAAGCTCGTCGGCACCGGCTTCGCGCAGTACGGAGCCATCGACTCGGGGTACAACCTCGACGGCAGCAAGACGGCTCACCCGGTCGCGGTCTCGGCGTTCAGCAAGGCCGAGATCACGAACATGTGCCAGTCCGTGGTCACGCCGAACATCCCGCTGCTCGGCTCGGTGAGTCTGACGCTGAAGGCGGGCGGCGAGGGCAAGCCGGTCGAGGCCGACAATCTCTACATCGACGTCGACAACCTCAGTGCCGACGCGACGTTCGAGAACATCCGCATCGGTGTGGCGGGCAAGGACCTCAAGGGTCCCGGCATCAAGAGCGGTGACGCCGCCAACCCGTTCGGATTCGGTCAGGACGCCGACAAGGCCACGCTGACCGACGTGAAGCAGACGGCGTGGGCCACCACTGCCGGAACCTTCAAGCTCAGCGGCCTGAAGATGTCGTTGTCGCAGGGTGTCAAGGAGTGCTACTAAGCACTCTCTGACGGGCGGGGGAGCCGGTGGCGCCCCCGCCCGTCCAGTCTGAAACCCGGGTCTTCACCGGCAGCACGACTCACCACCACAGAAACGCCGCACCAGGGAGCTGTTTTCCATGAGCGCCGAGACTCCTGCCGCCTCCGGCCAGTTCACCCGCCGGAGGGAGCAGTTCCGCGCCTGGCGGGGCACCAGGCCTTTCTGGGCGGGCCTGTTCGTCCTTCTCGCCGGCTTCCCCATCGCCTACTTCCCCTACGCCCACCTCCAAGTGGGCCATCTGACACTGGCGATGGCGACCACCGCGGGCGCGGGGTCGCTGATCATCGGCGTGCTGCTGGGCGTCCTGGGCATCAGTCTGTGGTTCCAGAAACACGTGCAGGTCTTCGCGGGTGTGGCGGCGATCCTGCTGGGTCTGGTGTCCATCCCGGTGTCCAACCTCGGCGGCTTCCTCGTCGGTTTCCTGTTCGCCCTCGTCGGCGGCGCGATGGCGATCGCCTGGGCCCCGGGCGAACCGCCCGTGCCGGCCCCCGCGCCGGAGGCCGGCACGAACGCCGGGGCCGCCCCGGGAGGCGCGTTCCCCGAGGGCCCCGCCCCGGCGGACGACCTCGGCACGAACCCGTACAGCACAGGTCCCGCCCAGCCCGAGAGGCCGTCCTTCAGCAAGGGCGAGGGACCGGGCGAGCCGCACGACCTGCACGATCTGTCAGGAACGAGCCCGGCCAACGGGGCGAACGGGAGGCACAGTGCCGGCTGACGAGGTTTCCACCGGGAGCGATGTGGACGCTGCCTGCGTGAGAACCACCGGGCCGCGCCACGCGGCACCCAAGAAGCCGCTGTTCACCAGGTTCCACATGCCGGCCGGCAAGGCGATAGCCCTGGCGGCCATGCCGACGGCGGTCCTCATGGGGATGGGCTTCACGCCCACCCTCGCCAACGCCGACGACCAGCCGTCGTCCAAGAACCTCACGATCGACGAGTACAAGGACTGTGTGGCGGCCCTGGCGGGCACGGACGCCTCCGCGTCGGCCTCGCCCTCGCCGTCCGCCTCGGAGAGCGCGAGCGAGTCCCCCGACGCCTCCAAGGACGGCGGCAAGGGCGACTCCGGCCCTTCGAAGGACACCTCGGGGTCCACGGGTTCCACGGGTGACGCGGGAGGCTCGCCCTCGCCGGATTCAGGTTCCGGCGATACGGCCGAGCCCGCCCCGTCCGCGTCCTCCTCGCCCGACAAGTCGGCGACGTCCGGCGACACCGCCGCGACGACTCCGTCGGCCGCCGAGACGAGCAAGAACGTCCTGGACACGATCGGCGACGCCCTCACGGATCTGCTCGGCGGCGACAAGTCCGCCGGGACTTCCGGCGCGAGCCCGTCCCCGTCGGCCTCCCCCTCGGCCGACGCCTCGGACCCGGCCGCCGGCTCGGGCTCGTCGGGTGCCTCCGGTTCTCCGGACGGCGGCTCCCCGGGCACGTCCAAGGACTCCGGCGGTTCCGGCGCCGGCACGGTGAAGGACACGGTGAAGGACACCGCCGACAAGCCGAAGGACACGGTCGAGCCCACCGCGAAGGAGACCGGGAACACCGCCGCCGACGCCACGGCCTCGCCGAGCCCCTCGCCGAGCGCCACCACGAACGCCGACGACTGCCCCGCCGCCACGGACGACGAGGGCGGCATCGACAACAGGGTCCGGCTGCCCGACGACCCCTGGTTCCTGAACGCCAGCTCGCTGCTCCTCAAGGGCGCGGACTACCAGGGCATAGTCAAGGTGAAGACCGCCAACGGCACGGTCAAGGAAGTGCTGAAGTACGTCATCTCCGGGGGCACCGACATCGGCGACCTGCACCAGACGGTCAACGACAAGCAGTCGGGCCGCACTTACCACGTGCAGGCCGGCAAGGGCACGACGTCCACCATCACCGACGGCGACACGGTCATGTACACGGAGAGCATCTCCGGCAACCTGTTCGGCCTGATCCCGGTGACGTTCAGCCCGAAGAGCCCGCCCCCGCTCAACATCCCGCTGATCTACTTCACCAAGGCCAAGGTCCAGCAGGCGGGCCAGTTCGGCGGCACGCTCACCGTCCCCGGCCTGCACCAGTACACGACCGCCGGCTGACCGCCGACGTCACACGCCACTCCGGGAGCCGCAAGAAGACCGTGCCCCCGCCGGGTTCCCCCCGGCGGGGGCACGGTCGTCCTGTGCCCGGCACGAGCGGAGGGAAAGATGATCGACTTCTCCTTCGAGCCGCGCGCGGACGACGTCTCCTGGTCGTCCGACTGGCGGCCGGAGAACCCGGACCGGCCCGAGCACCCGGAGCTGACCGGCGCGGACTTCTGCCTGAGCTGCTTCCGGGCAGACGTGCAACTCGTCGTGCACGGTGTGGATCTCAGCCTGCGCACGCCTGGACTGCCCGTGGTCGACTTCGCGCTGATGCTGGAGTACGCGAGGAGGGAGCTGGAAGCCCGGAGCGGCATCGCGGTGGAGACGAGCGTGACCAGTCACGTGTTCTCGCTCAGCCGGGGACCGGAGGTCGTCACCCTTACGACGAACTACGCCTCGGCCGTTGCCGAATCGACCTGGGACGAGCTGCGTCACCTGACCGACCGGGCCAAGAGCGAGGCGTTCCGGCTGATCACCACCGCTCATCCGGAACTGCGCGACCACGCGTGGCTGCGCGAGACGGTCGGCACGGAAGCGCCGCCGACCGCGTGAGCCGACGGCGGAAGAACCGAGGGCGCCCCCCTGTCGCAGGGAGGCGCCCTCAGTGCCGTACGGGCTCCGTCACGGAGCCGCCCGCTCAGTCGCGGGAGCCGCCGCCGAGGTGGTGGACGCGGAGCATGTTGGTGGTGCCGGGGACGCCGGGGGGCGAGCCGGCGGTGATGATGACGATCTCGCCCGGGCTGAACCGGTTGATCTTGGCGATCTCCTGGTCCACCATGTCGACCATCTCGTCGGTGGTGTTCACGAACGGCACGATGTGCGACTCGACGCCCCAGCTGAGCGCCAGCTGGTTGCGGGTGCCCTCGTCGGTGGTGAAGGCGATGATCGGCTGGGAGGCGCGGTAGCGGGACAGCCGGCGTGCGGTGTCGCCGGACTGGGTGAACGCCACCAGGCCCCGGCCGCCGAGGAAGTCGGAGATCTCGCACGCGGCGCGGGCGATCGAACCGCCCTGCGTGCGCGGCTTCTTGCCGGGCACGAGCGGCTGCAGGCCCTTGCTCAGCAGCTCCTGCTCGGCCGCGGTGACGATCTTCGACATCGTCTTCACGGTCTCGATCGGGTACGCGCCCACGCTCGACTCGGCGGACAGCATGACCGCGTCCGCGCCGTCCAGGATCGCGTTGGCCACGTCGGAGGCCTCGGCGCGGGTCGGACGGGAGTTGGTGATCATCGACTCCATCATCTGGGTCGCCACGATCACCGGCTTGGCGTTGCGACGGCACAGCTCGATGAGCCGCTTCTGCACCATGGGGACCTTCTCGAGCGGGTACTCGACGGCCAGGTCGCCGCGGGCCACCATGACGGCGTCGAAGGCCGCGACGACGTCCTCCATGTTCTCCACCGCCTGCGGCTTCTCCACCTTGGCGATGACGGGGACCCGGCGGCCCTCCTCGTCCATGACCCGGTGGACGTCGGCGACGTCCTTGGCGTCCCGGACGAAGGACAGGGCGACCAGGTCGGCGCCCATGCGCAGCGCGAACCGCAGGTCCTCGATGTCCTTCTCGCTGAGCGCGGGCACGTTGACGGCGGTGCCGGGCAGGTTGATGCCCTTGTGGTCGGAGATGACGCCGCCCTCGATGACGATCGTCTTCACCCGGTGGCCCTCGACGTCCAGGACCTTCAGCTCGACGTTGCCGTCGTTGATGAGGATCTGGTCGCCGCGCGAGACGTCGCCCGGCAGGCCCTTGTAGGTCGTGCCGCAGATCGTCTTGTCGCCGGGGACGTCCTCGGTGGTGATGGTGAACTCGTCACCGCGCACCAGCTCGACGGGACCCTCGGCGAAGGTTTCGAGGCGGATCTTCGGGCCCTGGAGGTCGGCGAGGACGCCGATGGCCCGGCCGGTCTCCTTGGCGGCGGCGCGCACCCGGTCGTAGCGACCCTGGTGTTCGGCGTGCGAGCCGTGGCTGAAGTTGAAGCGGGCCACGTTCATGCCGGCCTCGATCAGCGACACGAGCATTTCATGGGAGTCGACCGCGGGGCCGAGAGTACAGACGATTTTCGAACGGCGCATGGGGCGATCCTATCGGTTTGTTTCGCTACGGAATATTCCGTCTGGTGGAAGATACAAATGGGCGGGAGTGTGCTCAGTTGCTTTCCTGCTCAGTTTGTCGTTTTCACCAGTGCGTAGGTCTGTGTCGCGATCTCCAGTTCCTCGTCCGTCGGCACCACGGCGACCGCCACCCGGGCGTCCGACGGGGAGATCAGCCGCGGCCCGTCGCCGCGCACGGCGTTCAGCCCGTCGTCCACCGCCAGACCCAGGGCGTCCAGCCCGGAGACCGCCGCCGCCCGCACCGCCGCCGCGTTCTCCCCGACCCCGGCGGTGAACGCGATCGCGTCCACCCGCCCGAGTACGGCGTAATAAGCGCCGATGTACTTCTTCAGCCGGTGAATGTAGATGTCGAACGCGAGCTTCGCCTGCTCGTCCCCCTCGTCGATCCGGCGTTGGATCTCCCGCATGTCGTTGTCGCCGCACAGCCCGATGAGACCGCTCTTCTTGTTGAGAAGAGCATCGATTTCGTCGATGGACATTCCGCCAACGCGCGCCAAATGGAAGATGACGGCCGGGTCCGCGTCCCCGGAACGCGTCCCCATCACCAGCCCCTCCAGGGGCGTCAGCCCCATCGAGGTGTCCACGCACCGGCCCTTCTCCACGGCGGACGCCGACGCTCCGTTGCCGAGGTGCAGCACGATGACGTTCACCTCCTCGGGGGCCTTGCCCAGCAGCTTCGCCGTCGCACGGGAGACGAACGCGTGCGAGGTCCCGTGGAAGCCGTAGCGCCGCACCCGGTGCGCGTCGGCCGTCTCGACGTCGATCGCGTAGCGGGCGGCCGACTCCGGCATCGTCGTGTGGAAGGCGGTGTCGAACACGGCGACCTGGGGCAGGTCGGGGCGCAGCGCCGTCGCCGTGCGGATCCCGGTGAGGTTGGCCGGGTTGTGCAGAGGGGCGACCGGGATCAGCCGCTCGATCTCGGCGAGGACGGCGTCGTCGATCACGGTCGGCCGGGTGAAGTGCTTGCCGCCGTGCACGACGCGGTGCCCGACGGCGGCCAGTTCGGGGGAGTCCAGGCCGAGACCGTCCTTCGCCAGCTCCTCCGCCACGGCCTTCAGGGCGGCGTCGTGGTCGGCGATCGGCGCGCTCTGCTCGCGGGTCTCGCCGCCGGTGGCGAGCGGCGAGTGCTTCAGCCGGGAGGACCGCTCGCCGATGCGCTCGACGAGGCCGCTCGCCAGCCTGCTGCTGTCCCGCATGTCGAGCAGCTGGTACTTCAGCGACGAGGAGCCGGAGTTGAGGACGAGGACGCGGGTCGCGCTCACAGATCGGTCGCCTTCTCGCTGGAGGTGGGGGTCGGGCTCTGGGCCTGGATCGCCGTGATGGCGACGGTGTTGACGATGTCCTGGACGAGAGCGCCCCGGGACAGGTCGTTGACGGGCTTGCGCAGCCCCTGCAGCACCGGCCCGACCGCGATCGCGCCGGCCGAGCGCTGCACGGCCTTGTAGGTGTTGTTGCCGGTGTTGAGGTCCGGGAAGATCAACACGCTTGCCTGGCCGGCGACTTCGGAGCCCGGCAGCTTGGTCGCGGCGACGGTCGGCTCGACGGCGGCGTCGTACTGGATGGGCCCCTCGATCTTCAGGTCGGGCCGCCGCCCGCGCACCAGCTCCGTCGCCTCGCGCACCTTGTCGACGTCCGCGCCCGAGCCGGACGTGCCGGTGGAGTACGACAGCATCGCGATCCGCGGCTCCACCCCGAACTGCGCGGCCGTGGCCGCCGCCTGGACGGCGATGTCCGCCAACTGCTCCGCGTCCGGGTCCGGGTTGACCGCGCAGTCGCCGTAGACGAGGACCTTGTCGGCCAGGCACATGAAGAACACCGAGGAGACGATGTCGGCGTCCGGCTTGGTCTTGATGATCTCGAAGGCGGGCCGGATGGTGGCGGCCGTGGAGTGCACGGAACCGGAGACCATGCCGTCGGCCAACCCCTCCTGGACCATGAGCGTGCCGAAGTAGTTCACGTCGGACACGACGTCGTAGGCCAGCTCGACGCTGACGCCCTTGTGGGCGCGCAGAGCCGCGTACTTCTCCGCGAAGGCGTCGCGCAGCTCACTGGTCGCCGGGTCGATCAGCGCGCAGTCGCCGAGGTCGATGCCCAGGTCGGCGGCCTTCTTGCGGATCCGGTCGACGGGCCCGAGCAGGGTGAGGTCGCACACGCCCCGGCGCAGCAGCACCTCGGCCGCGTGCAGGACGCGCTCCTCGGTCCCCTCGGGCAGCACCACCCGGCGCTTGTCGGAACGCGCCTGTTCGAGGAGCTTGTGCTCGAACATCATCGGCGTGACGCGGTCGGTGCTGGGGGCGGAGACGCGCTTGAGCAGCTCGCTCGTGTCGACGTGCCGCTCGAACAGGCCCAGCGCGGTCTCCGCCTTGCGCGGGGTGGCCGCGTTCAGCTTGCCCTCCAGGGAGAACAGCTGCTCCGCGGTGGGGAAGCTGTTGCCGGGCACCGACACCACGGGCGTGCCGGGGGCCAGCCGGGCGGCGAGGGTGAGGATCTCGTCCCTCGGGACCTCGCCCAGCGTCAGCAGCACGCCGGCGATCGGCGGGGTGCCGGCGCTGTGCGCGGCCAGCGAACCGATGACCAGGTCGGCCCGGTCGCCGGGGGTGACCACCAGGCAGCCCGGGGTCAGGGCGTTGAGGAGGTTCGGCAGCATCGCCCCGCCGAAGACGAAGTCGAGGGCGTCGCGGGCCAGTCCGGAGTCGTCGCCCAGGACCACCCGTCCGCCGAGGGCGTGGCTGATCTGGGCGACGGTCGGCGCGGAGAGGGCGGGCTCGTCGGGCACGACGTAGCAGGGCACGGGCAGCCGGGTGGCGAGCCCGGCGGCGATCTCCTCCCGGTCCTCGGGTGCGACGCGGTTGGTCACCATGGCCAGGACGTCGCATCCGAGGCCGTCGTACGCCCGGTAGGCGTTGCGGGTCTCGGCGAGCACCGACTCCGCGGTCTGCCTGCGGCCGCCGACGACCGGGATCACGGACGCGCCGAACTCGTTGGCGAGGCGCGCGTTGAGCGCCAGCTCGTCCGGGAACTGCGTGTCGGCGTAGTCCGTGCCGAGGACGAGGACGACGTCGTAGTCGCGGGCGACCCGGTGGAACCGGTCGACCAGGGTGGAGACCAGTTCGTCCACCCCCTGTTCGGCCTGGAGGGCGGACGCCTCGTGGTAGTCCATGCCGTAGACGGTGGCCGGATCCTGCGCCAGCCGGTAACGGGCGCGCAGCAGTTCGAAGAGCCGGTCGGGCCCGTCGTGGACGAGAGGGCGGAAGACGCCCACCCGGTCGACCTGCCGGGTCAGCAGTTCCATGACCCCCAGCTCGACGACCTGGCGGCCGTCACCGCGGTCGATCCCCGTCACGTACACACAGCGGGTCACGCGAGCTCTCCGTTTCCTTCCGGGACAGTCTGTCGGCGCTCGGCCCGGACGGTCGGCCCGGGCTCTTTCCGGCGCACAAAAATCGCCCACCTAGGTGAGCAGATCCCTCTTGACAATACCCCCGGCCGTGGTTAAGGCGCCCATCAGCGACAGTCCGCTCGGCGGCGTGAAACAATCGGATCCGGCTCACCGGCAACGACAGCGAGCAGGAGACACAGCACGATGCGCATCGGAGTTCTCACCGCAGGCGGCGACTGCCCCGGCCTGAACGCAGTGATCCGGTCGGTCGTGCACCGCGCCGTGGACCATTACGGCGACGAGGTCATCGGCTTCGAGGACGGCTACGCGGGGCTGCTGGACGGCCGTTACCGGGGGCTCGACCTCAACGCGGTGAGCGGCATCCTGGCCCGCGGCGGCACCATCCTCGGCTCGTCCCGCCTGGAGCGCGACCGGCTGCGCGAGGCCTGCGAGAGCGCCTCCGACATGATCCACGACTTCGGCATCGACGCCCTCATCCCGATCGGCGGCGAGGGCACGCTGACGGCGGCGCGCATGCTGTCCGACGCCGGGCTGCCGGTGGTCGGCGTCCCGAAGACGATCGACAACGACATCTCCTCCACCGACCGCACCTTCGGCTTCGACACGGCGGTCGGCGTCGCGACGGAGGCGATGGACCGCCTGAAGACGACCGCGGAGTCCCACCAACGGGTGATGGTCGTCGAGGTCATGGGCCGCCACGCGGGCTGGATCGCGCTGGAGAGCGGAATGGCGGCGGGCGCGCACGGCATCTGTCTGCCCGAGCGCCCCTTCGACCCCGCCGACCTGGTGAAGATGGTCGAGGAGCGGTTCGCGCGCGGCAAGAAGTTCGCGGTGATCTGCGTCGCGGAGGGCGCGCACCCGGTCCACGGCACGATGGACTACAGCAAGGGCGCGATCGACCAGTTCGGCCACGAGCGCTTCCAGGGCATCGGCACGGCGCTGGCCTACGAGCTGGAGAGGCGGCTCGGCAAGGAGGCCCGTCCGGTCATCCTCGGCCACGTCCAGCGCGGCGGCGTCCCGACGGCGTACGACCGCGTCCTCGCCACCCGGTTCGGCTGGCACGCCGTGGAGGCGGCCCACCGCGGCCAGTTCGGGCGGATGACGGCGCTGCGCGGCACGGACGTGGTGATGGTGCCGCTGGCGGAAGCGGTGACCGAGCTCAAGACGGTGCCCAAGGACCGGATCGTGGAAGCGGAGTCGGTCTTCTAGACCTTCCGTACCGTCGGCCCACCGGCCCCGCCTCGCCGGTGTCCTACGAGGGCGGGGCGGAGCCGCCGGTGCTCCACCCCGACGACGGGCCCGCGGCAGGCGTCGCTCTCGGCGCGGATCCGGTCGCCGCCGGAGCCGCGCCGCGGTTCCCCCTCGGCGTCGGAAACCTCCCGTGACAGGGGCGCGTGCCCGCACGGCCCGGCGCGCCGGCCGGCTCACGTCCCTCCGGCGGGTCCGGGGCGCTGCCGGGGCCGTGCGTGAAGCCCGGGCTGCTCTTCGCCGTCCGGCGGGTCCGGGTGCTGTCCGGGCCAAGCGCGGAGTCGGCTTGCTCTTCGCCGTCCGGCGGGCTCGGGCGCTGTCGGGCTGTGCGTGAGGCTGGGCTGCTCTTCGCCGTCCGGCGGGTTCGGGCGCCGGTCGGCTCATCGTCCTCTGGCGGGTCCGGGTACCCAGCGGTAGACCAGCTCCGGCCTTCCCACCTGCCCGTACAGCGGCTTGCGTTCGGCTCGCCCGGCCTCGACCAGGTGCTCCAGATACCGCCGGGCGGTGATCCGGGAGATGCCCACCGCCTCGGCCGCCGCGGCCGCCGTCAGCCCCTCCGGGGCCTGCCGGACGGTCTCCGTCACCCGTTCCAGGGTCGGTGCGCTCAAGCCCTTGGGCAGCGCGGCGGGGCTCGGCGCGCGCAGCGCCGCGAGCGCCCGGTCGACCTCGTCCTGGCCGCTCGCCTCGCCCGCCGCCCCCCGGAACTCCGCGTACCGCACCAGCCGGTCGCGCAGCGTCGCGAAGGTGAACGGCTTCAGCACGTACTGCACGACGCCGAGCGAGACGCCCTCGCGGACCACCGTCAGGTCGCGGGCGGAGGTCACCGCTATGACGTCCGCGTGATAGCCGGCCGCCCGCAGCGAGCGGGCCAGCTGCAGGCCGTGTCCGTCCGGCAGGTGCAGGTCCAGCAGGAGGAGGTCCACCGGCGTGCGGTCCAGCAGCCGCCGGGCCTCCGCGCCGGTGTGCGCCTTGCCGACGGCCACGAACCCCGGGACCCGCCCGACGTACATGACGTGGGCGTCGGCGGCGACCGGATCGTCCTCGACGACCAGCACTCTGATCGGCTCCGCGCTCGTCATCCTCTGCCTCCCGGCGTCGCCGCGGCCGTCGTCCGCAACGGCAGGCGCACCACGAACTCGGCCCCGCCGCCCTCGGCCCCGGCCACCGACAAGGTCCCCTCGTGCCGGTGCACCGCCTGCCGGACCAGGGCCAGTCCGAGGCCCCGGCCGCCCGGCCCGGACGGCTTCGTCGAGAAGCCGCGCTCGAAGACCAGGGAGGCGTGCGCGGGCTCCACCCCGGCCCCCGTGTCCGCCACCCGCAGCAGCAGTTCGGGGCCCTGGGTGGACGCCGTCACCGTCACCCGGGCCCGCATGCTGCCCTGGGCCGCGTCGACCGCGTTGTCGATGAGATTGCCCAGGATCGTCACCAGGTCGCGGGCGGGCAGGGACTCCGGCAGCACACCGTCGTCCAGGGTGCTCTCCTGTGAGACCACCAGCTCCACGCCCCTCTCGTTCGCCTGCGCCGTCTTGCCCAGCAGCAGCGCCGCCAGGACCGGCTCGCCGACCGCCGCGACCACCTGGTCCGTCAGCGCCTGGGCCAGCTCCAGCTCCGCCGTCGCGAAGTCCACCGCCTCCTGCGCCCGCCCCAGCTCGATCAGGGAGACGACCGTGTGCAGCCGGTTCGCCGCCTCGTGGGCCTGCGAGCGCAATGCCTGGGTGAAACCCCGCTCGGAGTCCAACTCGCCCATCAGCGACTGCAGTTCGGTCACATCGCGCAGGGTGACGACGGTGCCGCGGCGTTCGCCGCCGGACACCGGGGACGTGTTCACGACGAGCACGCGGTCCGCCGTCAGGTGCACCTCGTCCACCCGCGGCTCCGAGGCCAGCAGCGCGCCCGTCAGGGGAGCCGGCAGGCCCAGGCCTGCGACGGACTGCCCCACCACCTCGTCGGAGACCCCCAGCAACTCGCGGCCTCCGTCGTTGATCAGCGCCACCTTGTACTGTCCGTCCAGCATCAGCAGCCCCTCGCGCACCGCGTGCAACGCGGCCTGGTGGTAGTCGTGCATCCGGCTCAGCTCGGTCGCGTTCATGCCGTGGGTGTGCCGGCGCAGGGACGCGTTGACGAGGTAGGTCCCGATCGCGCCGAGGGCCAGCGCCCCGCCGGCCACCGCGAACAGCGCCGTCACCTGGTCCTGCACCCGTTTGCTGATCGACTCGACCTTGATGCCCGCGCTGACCAGGCCGACGATCTTCCCGTCGCCGTCCTCTATGGGGGTCACCGCGCGGACGGACGCGCCGAGGGTCCCGGTGTAGGTCTCGGTGAAGGTGTCGCCCCGCAGGGCCTTCGCGGTGTTGCCGCGGAAGCGGCCGCCGATCTGGGTCGCGTCCGGGTGCGTCCAGCGGATGCCCTGCGGATCCATGATCGTGACGAAGTCGACGCCGGTGTCCCGCATGATCCGCAGCGCGTACGGCTGGAGCTCGGCGCTGGGGCGGGCCGTGCGGATCGCCGAGTGCACCGAGGGGGAGTCGGCGACGGAGCGGGCCACCGCGGTGGCCTGGCTGCGCGCCGCCTGCTCGGCCTGGCCGCGGTCGCTGACGTACGTGAACAGCGCGTATCCCGCCACGAGCACCGCGATCAGCACGGCCTGCATGGCGAACAGCTGGCCGGCGAGGCTGCGGGGCCGGGGGAGGTCGGGGAGGCGCATGCCGTCAGTGTGCCCCCGCCGTCGAGCGTGAACTAAATGAACGGAAGGGTGACCGCCCTCACAGCTCGCGAGAGAGTCACCGCATCCCCCACAACTTCCCGGACGTGAGCCGCACGCCGGTGATTGCCGACGAAGACGTCAAGGAGGGCAGCCGTGGCCGCCAGCAGCACCCCCGATACGGCACCTGCCGCACCCGTGGTCAAGCGGGACCGCACCCACTATCTGTACATCGCGGTGATCATCGCGGTGGCGCTCGGCATCACGGTGGGCCTCGTGGCCCCCGACTTCGCCGTCGAGCTGAAGCCCATCGGCACCGGATTCGTCAGCCTGATCAAGATGATGATCTCGCCGATCATCTTCTGCACGATCGTGCTGGGCATCGGGTCCGTCCGCAAGGCCGCCAAGGTCGGCAAGGTCGGCGGCATCGCGCTCGGCTACTTCGTGGTCATGTCGCTCGTGGCGCTCACCATCGGCCTGGTCGTCGGCAACATCCTGGAGCCGGGCAGCGGTCTCCACATCACCGACGCCGTGAAGGAGACCGGCCAGGCGCAGGTCTCGGCGGAGGCCAAGGACACCACCGAGTTCCTGCTCGGCATCATCCCCACCACGATCGTCTCCGCCTTCACCCAGCCGGACGTCCTGCAGACCCTGCTGGTCGCGCTGCTGTGCGGGTTCGCCCTCCAGGGCATGGGCAAGGCCGGCCGGCCGATCCTGCGCGGCGTCGAGCACATCCAGCGGCTCGTCTTCCGCATCCTCGCGATGGTCATGTGGGCCGCTCCGGTCGGCGCCTTCGGCGCGATGGCCGCGGTCGTCGGCTCGGCGGGCGTGGACGCGCTCAAGAGCCTCGCGGTCCTGATGCTCGGCTTCTACACCACGTGCTTCCTGTTCGTCTTCATCGTGCTCGGCGCGCTGCTGAAGATCTTCACCGGACTCAACATCCTGACGTTCTTCAAGTACCTCGCCCGTGAGTTCCTGCTGATCCTGTCCACCTCCTCCTCCGAGTCCGCGCTGCCGCGGCTCATCGCGAAGATGGAGCACCTGGGCGTCAGCAAGCCCGTCGTCGGCATCACCGTCCCGACCGGCTACTCCTTCAACCTCGACGGCACCATGATCTACATGACCATGGCGTCCCTGTTCATCGCCGACGCCATGGGCACGCCGATGTCGATCGGCGAGCAGATCCCGCTGCTGCTCTTCCTGTTCGTCGCCTCCAAGGGCGCGGCCGGCGTCACCGGCGCGGGTCTGGCGACCCTGGCCGGCGGTCTGCAGTCGCACAAGCCCGCCCTGGTGGACGGCATGGGCCTCATCGTCGGCATCGACCGCTTCATGAGCGAGGCCCGCGCCCTCACCAACTTCGCCGGCAACGCCGTCGCCACCGTCCTGGTCGGCACCTGGACCAAGGAGATCGACAAGGAGCGTGTCCAGCTGGTGCTCGCCGGCGGCCTGCCGTTCGACGAGAAGACCCTGCTCGACGACGACCACGACGACCATGACGACGACGCCGCCGACGCGAACGTCCCGGCGGGCCTGCCCGAGCAGCGCGAAGAGGGCGACAAGGAACTCGCCAAGGCCTGAGACCCGGACCCGGGCCCTCATGCTCCGGGTGTCCGGCCCCGCCTGAACCGGGGCCGGACACCCGGCCATCGCCCCCCTCGCTCCGGGCGGCCGAGCACTCCCCCGTGGCTCGGCCGCCCGGTTTCCCCGCGTCCCCCTCCTGCCCGGCCCGGTGCCGGGCCTTTTCTCGTTCCGCCCGGGAACGCCCCGGCCTGTCCTGAACGGGGGGACGCGTCGGGGGTCCCGGGGTCTTGCCCTGACGTCGGCGTCAAGCCGTACCTTCGGTGGCATGCGCATCGGAGAGCTGGCCGCGCGGGCCGGGACCACGACCCGGACGCTGCGGTACTACGAGTCCCGGGGCCTGTTGTCCGCCCGGCGGAACCACAACGGACACCGGACCTACGACGAGGCCGACCTGAAGCTGCTGCGGCAGATCAGGACGCTCCAGGACTTCGGGTTCGACCTGGAGGAGACCCGGCCCTTCGTGGAGTGTCTGCGGGCCGGGCACCCCGAGGGCGACTCCTGCCCGGCGTCACTGGCGGTCTACCGGCGCAAGCTGGCGGAGCTCGACGAGCTGATCGGCGAGCTGCGCGCGGTGCGCGCCCAGGTCGGCGAGCAGCTGGTCAGGGCGGAGCGGGCGCGGGACGAGCTGGCTGCCGATGCGACGGTTCCGGGTGGTCCGGATCCGGTGTGCGAGTTGGGAGGGCGGACGCGGTGACCAAGGCCGACGGTGTGGCGGAAGTGACGGACGCGGACTTCGGGGCGGAGGTGCTGGCGGCGGAACTGCCGGTGCTGGTGGAGTTCACCGCCGACTGGTGCCCGCCGTGCCGGCAGATGGGGCCGGTGCTGACGGCGCTCGCCGCCGAGGAGGGCGAGCGGCTGAAGGTGGTGCAGCTGAACGTGGACGTGAACCCGGAGACGACCAACGCCTACAAGGTGCTGTCGATGCCGACGTTCATGGTGTTCCGGTCCGGAGAGCCCGTGAAGGCGATGGTGGGGGCCCGGCCCAAGCGGCGGCTGCTGGAGGAACTGTCCGACGTGCTGTGACCCCGGCCGGAACAGAAGAAATCCCCCGAGCAATTGCGCTCGGGGGATTTCTTTGCGTATATTCGAGGATTCGTGACTTCATGAGAAAGAGGTCACGAAGAAGCTTTGTGTGCACAGTATATGCGGGCGGGAGTGGAATTGTCAAACACCGGCTTTCCTGACAGTGAATTGCGGCACGAACAGGAATTCATCGACGGGCTGTACGCACGCGTGGACGCCCTGCGCGGGGACACCGAGGCAGGCGTCACGGACGCCCTCGCCCAGGGGGACAAGCCCATGCAGGCGCGGCTGGAACGGGACATCCTCGTCGCCGAGCGATCCGGGCTGCTGGCCGCGTTGAACGCGGTGGACGGCTCGCTCTGCTTCGGGCGCATCGACCTCGCGTCGGGCACGAACCACCACATCGGCCGCATCGGGCTGCGCGCCGACGACGCCGAGCGCACGCCCGTCCTCATCGACTGGCGGGCCGACGTCGCCCGCCCCTTCTACCTGGCCACCGGCCACACCACGATGGGGCTGCGCCGACGCCGGCACCTCACCACCGAAGGCCGCCGGGTCACCGCCCTGCACGACGAGATCCTCGACCTCGGCGACGCCACCCGCACCGGTCACGAGGACCCCACCGGCGACGCCGTGCTGCTCGCCGCCCTCGACTCCGCGCGCACCGGCCGGATGAGCGACATCGTGCAGACCATCCAGGCCGAGCAGGACGAGATCATCCGGGCCCCGCACCGCGGGGTGCTGGTGGTGGAGGGCGGCCCGGGCACCGGAAAGACGGCCGTCGCCCTGCACCGGGCCGCCTACCTCCTCTACGAGCACCGGGAACTGCTCGCCAAGCGGGCCGTCCTCGTCGTCGGACCCAACCCCGCCTTCCTCGGCTACATCGGCGAGGTGCTGCCCTCGCTCGGCGAGACCGGCGTGCTGCTCGCGACGGTCGGCGAGCTGTTCCCCGGCGTCAGGGCGACGGCGACCGACACCCGTGAGGCGGCGGCCGTCAAGGGCCGCGCCGACATGGCGGACGTGCTCGCCGACGTCGTCCGCGACTGGCAGGCGCTGCCCGACCCGGTGATCGCCGTCGAGCACGACCGCGAGTTCCTGATGCTCGACGACGGCCTGGTGAAGGTGGCCCGCGAGCGCACCCGCGCCGCGCAGCTCCCGCACAACGTGGCCCGTGAGCACTTCGAGGGCCACATCCTCAACACGCTCACCGACATGGTCGCCGAACGCATCGGCACCGACCCGTTCGACGGCACGAACCTGCTGGACCCGAGCGACATCACCCAGATCCGCGACGAACTCGCCGAGAACCCCGAGGTCTGGGCCGCCGTGGACCAGCTGTGGCCGCGCCTGACCCCGCAGCGCCTGGTCGCGGACTTCCTCGCGGACCCGGTGGGCTACCTCTCCGACGACGACGCGGCCGTCATCCGCCGCCCGGTGACGCGGGCGTGGACGGTGGCGGACGTGCCGCTGCTGGACGAGGCCGCCGAACTGCTCGGCGTGGACGAACGGGTGGCGCGGGCGCTGGCCGAGCGGGAGCGCGAGACGCAGGTCGCCTACGCCCAGGGCGTCCTGGACGTCTCCTACGCCTCGCGCACCTACGAGTTCGAGGACAAGGACGAAGAGGACTCCGAGGTCCTGTCCGCGCACGACATCATCGACGCCGAGCGGTTCGCCGAGCGGCACGAGGAGGACGACCACCGCAGCGCCGCCGAGCGCGCTGCGGCCGACCGGACCTGGGCGTTCGGGCACATCATCGTCGACGAGGCGCAGGAGCTGTCCCCGATGGCCTGGCGGATGCTCATGCGGCGCAGCCCGACCCGCTCGATGACGCTGGTCGGCGACCCGGCGCAGACCGCCGAGGCGGCCGGCGTCGGATCCTGGGACCGGATCCTCCAGCCGTACGTCCAGGACCGCTGGGAGCACATCCGCCTCGGCGTCAACTACCGCACCCCGGCCGAGATCATGGACGTGGCGGCCGCGGTGGTGCGCGCCGAGCACCCGGACTTCGAACCGCCCGGCTCCGTGCGGTCGACGGGTGTCCGGCCCTGGGCCCGCGCCGCCCACGACCTGCCCGACGCGGTCGCCGAGGCGGTTCGCGAGCTGACCCCCGCCGAAGGCCGGCTCGCGGTCATCGCCCCGCGCGACCTGCACCGGAAGCTGGCGGCGCGGCTGGACGGGATCACCGCGGGCGCGGAGCCGGACCTGTCGCGGACGGTCGTCCTGCTGGACCCCCGTCAGGCGAAGGGCCTGGAGTTCGACTCCGTGCTGGTGGTGGAGCCGGCGCGCTACGGCACGAGCGACCTGTACGTGGCGCTGACCCGCGCCACCCAGCGGCTCGGGGTGGTGCACAGCCGCCCTCTCCCCAAGCCGCTGGCCGACGCCCTCGCACCCGCGACGACGACCGCCGGGACGTGACGGCTCCCGCCGCCGTCACGGCCTGGCGTCATGGCTCGGAGCGGGCCGCTCGGCGGTGCGCCGGGCCGGCAGCGGCGGCCGGGGCCGGGGCTGGGGCCGTGGCCGTCGGGCCCGCGTCGGTCGTCCGCTGCCGCTGCCGCAGTCGGCCGACGTGCCGGGCCCGCGGCGACCGCCGGACGTGACGGCTCCCGCCGTCACCGCGCCCGGCAGGCCGGGCGGGGCGGTTCAGGCCGGGCGCAGCCAGATCGTCGCCAGCGGGGGCAGGGTCAGGCGGACCGTCGCCGGGCGGCCGTGCCGGCCCTGCGGCTCCGGCTTGACCGGGGCGGGGCCGGCGACGCCACTGCCCCCGTACGCGGACGCGTCGGTGTTGAGCGTCTCGTGCCAGGCCAACACGTCGTCGGGGACGCCCAGGAGGTAGTCGTGGCGCACGACGGGCGAGAGGTTGCTGACGCACAGCAGCGGGGAACCCGCGGCGTCGTGGCGCAGGAACGCGAAGACGTTGTCCTCGGCCGCGTCGCCGACCACCCACTGGAAACCGGCGGGGTCGGTGTCCAGCTGCCAGAGCGCGGGCGTCGCCCGGTAGACGGCGTTGAGGTCGCGCACCAGGTCCCTGACACCCCGGTGGTCCGCCTCGGCCCCGTACGCCGGATCCAGCAGCCACCAGTCGGGGCCGTGCGTCTCCGACCACTCCGCGCCCTGGGCGAACTCCTGCCCCATGAAGAGGAGTTGCTTACCGGGGTGGGCCCACATGAACGCCAGATAGGCCCGCAGACCGGCGCGCTGCTGCCACCAGTCGCCGGGCATCTTCGACACCAGCGAGCGCTTCCCGTGCACCACCTCGTCGTGCGAGATGGGCAGCACGTAGTTCTCGCTGTACGCGTACACCATCGAGAACGTCATCTCGTGGTGGTGGTACCTGCGGTGCACCGGCTCGTGGCTCATGTAGTCCAGCGAGTCGTGCATCCAGCCCATGTTCCACTTCAGCCCGAAGCCGAGCCCGCCGAAGCCGCTCGGCCCCGGCTGGTCGGTGGCCCGCGTGACGCCGTCCCAGGCCGTGGACTCCTCCGCGACGGTGACGACGCCGGGACTGCGCCGGTACACCGTCGCGTTCATCTCCTGCAGAAAGGCCACCGCGTCCAGGTTCTCGCGGCCGCCGCGCTCGTTCGGGGTCCACTGGCCGGGCTCGCGCGAGTAGTCGAGGTAGAGCATCGAGGCGACGGCGTCCACCCGCAGCCCGTCGATGTGGAACTCCTCGCACCAGTACACCGCGTTGGCCACCAGGAAGTTGCGCACCTCGCGCCGGCCGAAGTCGAACTCCAGCGTCCCCCAGTCCGGGTGCGCGGCCCGCAACGGGTCCTCGTGCTCGTACAGCGGGCGTCCGTCGAACTCGGCGAGGGCCCAGTCGTCGCGCGGGAAGTGCGCCGGGACCCAGTCCATCAGGACGCCGATGCCGGCCCGGTGCAGGGCGTCCACCAGGTACTTGAAGTCGTCGGGCGTGCCCAGCCGGGCCGTGGGCGCGTAGAAGCCGGTGACCTGGTAGCCCCAGGAGCCTCCGAAGGGGTGCTCGGCGACCGGCATCAGCTCGACGTGCGTGAAGCCCAGGTCGCTGACGTAGGCGGGCAGCTGGTCGGCGAGCTGGCGGTAGGTGAGGCCGGGCCGCCAGGACGGCAGATGGATCTCGTACACGGAGAACGGCGCCTGGTGCACGGGTATCTCGGCCCGCCGGGCCAGCCACTCCTCGTCGCCCCACTCGTAGTGCGAGGCGTCCACGATCGACGAGGTCGCGGGCGGGACCTCGGTACGCCGGGCCATCGGGTCGGCGCGCAGGGTGTGCGAGCCGTCGGGCCGCGTGATGTCGAACTTGTACAGCTCGCCCTCGCCGACCCCGGGCACGAACAGCTCCCAGACCCCCGTCGAGCCGAGCGAACGCATCGGGAACCCCGTGCCGTCCCAGAAGTTGAAGGAGCCGGCCACCCGCACACCGCGCGCGTTCGGGGCCCACACGGAGAAGCCGGTGCCGCTCACCCCCTGATGGACCCGCGGATGTGCGCCGAGCACCGTCCACAGCTCCTCGTGCCGGCCCTCGCCGATCAGGTGCAGGTCCAGATCGCCCAGCGTGGGCAGGAAACGGTAGGCGTCCTCGGTCTCCACGGTCGCGTCGTCGTAGGCCACGAGCAGCCGGTAGGCCGGGACCTCCGTCAGGGGCAGCAGGCCGGAGAAGAAGCCGTCGCCGTCGTTCTGGAGCTCGGCGCGCAGATCGCCCGCGAGCACCGTGACGGACCGCGCGTACGGGCGCAGCGCCCGGAAGACGACCCCGCCGGGCACCGGATGCGCGCCGAGCACCGAGTGCGGGGCGTGATGGGAGCCGTGCAGAAGACGCTCGCGGTCGTCGGCCTCCAGCACGGGAGAGACCGCCGGCGCGGGGGGCGGAGCCGCAGGAGGTGTCGCGGGGGACGGGGCCGGCGCGGGGGACACCGGGGGCGCGGGTTCGGCGGCGGGGTTCTCGTTCTTCCCGTCGGCCTTCTTGACCTTCTTCGGGGGAGTCACGTACGGAGCCTCCTCAAGGCAGGTCGGGTGCGGCGAGGCGGTGTATCGCGGACAGGGGGACGGGCAGCCAGTCGGGGCGGTGCCGGGCCTCGTAGACGACCTCGTAGACCGCCTTGTCCGTCTCGTAGGCCCGCAGCAGCACGGGGTCGGCGCGCGGGTCGGCGCCTGCCGCCTCGGCGTACCCGGAACAGTAGGCCGCCCGGCAGGCGTGCGCCCAGCCCGGGTCGGGCGGGTCCGCCGAGTGGGCCGCGTAGTCGAAGGAGCGCAGCATGCCCGCCACGTCCCGCACGGTCGGCTGCGGCATCCGGCGCTCGGCCAGCGGCCTGGCCGGCTCCCCCTCGAAGTCGATCAGCGTCCACTCGCCGGAGGACGTGCGCAGGCACTGCCCGAGATGCAGGTCGCCGTGGACGCGCTGGGCGGTCCAGGTGCGACCCTCGGCCGCGAGGTCGGCCAGCGCGGTGAAGGCGGTGCGCAGCGCCGGCGCGTAGGGGCGAAGCGCCGGCACCGCCTGCGCGGCGGCGTCGAGCCGCTCGGTCATGCCCTCCACCATGTGCCCTGTCTGGCCGTGCCCCAGCGTCGCCGTGGGCAGCGCCCGGGCCAGCGCCCCGTGCACCTCGGCGGTGGCCCGCCCCAGCGCCCGGGCCTCGGCGGTGAAGTCCTCGCCCTTGGCCAGTTCCCGCAGCGCCAGCTCCCAGCCGTCCGCGGCGCCCTGCAGATACGGCTGGAGCACCCCCAGGACGTAGGACCCGTCCTCGTCCTGGCCGTCGCCGCCGTGGCTCTCGCCGAGGTCGGCCCGCAGCCAGGCCGTCGGCGGGGGCACCCGGGGGCAGCCCTCGCGGGCCAGTGCGAGCGGCAGCTCCAGGTCGGGGTTGACGCCCGGCACGACCCGGCGCAGGAGCTTGAGAATAAACGTATCTCCAAAGACGACGGACGAATTCGACTGCTCGCCCGTCAGCCGCCGCGGGACCAGTCCCGGCCGGATCTCCTGCCCCGGATCCCGCTCACAGCGCAGCACGCCGACCCGCGCCTCGGTGCGCAGCGCCTCCAGCAGCACCTCGGCCGGCCGGGCGTCGTACAGGGCGTCGAAGACGGTCCGCCCGGTCAGCGGCCCCTGGGCCACGTGCCCGATCAGCGCGGGGGCCAGCCGGGGCGGCAGCGCCTCGCGGACGCCGATGAGCAGCTGGTAGCAGTCGCCGGGCCCCGGGCCCTGACGGGCGCGCACCAGCAGGTGGTACAGCCCCAGCCTGGACTCGGCCGGCAGCAGCTCGGTGGCCGCCACCAGCGAGAACCCGGTGACCGGGCGTCCCTTGCCGGCGAACCAGCGCTGCCGTGGCAGCCACTCGCGCAGCAGGGGGTCCAGTGACGCCAGGAGACCGGGGACTGTCTTGCCGGAGAGCGTGACCGTTTCCGCCATGGCGTCGCATTCCTTTCCCCGCGGGGGTCGGGGTGTTACTCATGCGTGCCCCGGGCGGGGCAGGGGAAACGCCCCGCCCCGGGGGTTCCGGGACCTGCCCGGTCGATCAGGCCGCAGGAGAGCGACGGCGACCGGCCGGCGACCGGCCCCGCGTCCGCGGCATGATCGGCGGACGGGTTTCCTAGGCGGCGTCCTTGCGCAGCCTGAACCAGTAGAAGCCGTGCCCGGCCAGGGTGAGCAGGTAGGGCAGTTCACCGACCGCCGGGAAGCGCACCCCGCCGAACAGCTCGACCGGATACCGCCCGTCGAAGCGGCTGAGGTCGAGTTCGGTGGGCTGTGCGAAGCGTGAGAAGTTGTGCACGCACAGCACCAGGTCGTCCTCGTGTTCGCGCAGGAAGGCGAGGAC
>NZ_BMTL01000038.1 GCF_014649655.1 Streptomyces humidus
CCTGATTCACCGCCGAACCCCGCACGACGGCCAGCACGCGGTGCCCGTTGCGCCGCGCATCCGACAACCGCTCCAACACCAGCACACCCACACCCTCGGACCAGCCCGTACCGTCCGCAGAGTCCGAGAACGCCTTGCACCGCCCATCCACCGACAGCCCCCGCTGCCGACTGAAATCGACGAACGCCTCGGGGGTGGCCATGACAGTGACACCGCCCGCGAGGGCCAGCGTGGACTCGCCCGACCGCAGCGACTGGCACGCCAGATGCAACGCCACCAGCGACGACGAACACGCCGTGTCAACGGTCACCGCCGGACCCTCGAGACCCAGCGTGTAGGCAACCCGGCCCGACGCCACACTGCCCGCGGCAGCGGTGCTCAGATAGCCCTGGCGCTCCTGGGGCACGGTGCTCGACCGGGCCGCGTAGTCGTGGTACATCAGTCCGGCGAAGACGCCGGTACGGGTGCCCTTCACGCCGGTCGGATCGATACCGGCCCGCTCCAGCGCCTCCCACGAGGTCTCCAGCAGCAGGCGCTGCTGCGGATCCATCGCCAACGCCTCACGCGGCGAGATCCCGAAGAACTCCGCGTCGAACTCCGCCGCATCGTGCAGGAAACCGCCCTGCCGGGTATAGCTCTTGCCGGGGGTGGCGGGCTCGGGGGAATAGAGGCCGTCGGTGTCCCAGCCACGGTCGTCGGGGAACTCCGTGATGCCCTCGGCCTCGTCGAGGACGAGTTTCCACAGGTCCTCGGGCGAGGCGACACCGCCCGGGTAGCGGCAGGCCATGCCGACGACGGCGACCGGTTCGTCGCTGAGGCGGTCGGAGGTGATCTCCGGTCCGGCTTCGGCATGGTTGTGGACGAGCGCGATGATGTGGGCGGCTACGGCTTGCGGGGTGGGGTGGTCGAAAGTGAGGGAGCTGGGCAGGGCCAGACCGGTGGCCCGGTTGAGCAGGTTACGGAACTCGACGGCGGCCCGGGAATCGAAGCCCAGGTCATGGAAGGCCAGCGCGGTGTCGAGTCCGGTCGGCGAGGTCCGGCCGAGGGCCTGGGCGAGGCTCTGGACGACGAGATCGCGCACGGCGGTGTCGAGTTCGCCGGTGCGAGCCTCGGCCAGGCGGGGTCCGGTCGGAGTGGCCGGGCTGGTGTCCACGGGGGTGTCGAACCAGTAGCGCTGCCGCTGGAAAGGGTAGGTCGGCAGGTCGAGCCCGGCCGGTAGGCGGATGCCGTCGGGCAGGAATGCTTCCCAGGCCACCGGGGTGCCGGCGGCATAGGCGGCAGCCAAGGAGCGGACGAAGCGCGGCAGGTCGCCCTCGTCGCGGCGGAGGCTCTCCACCGTGGCGCCCTCGGTTCCGGTGTCGTCGAGGACCTGTACCACTCCCAGGGCGAGGACGGGGTGCGGGCTGCACTCCACGAAGGTGGTGTGGCCCTGGGCGACGAGGTCACGTACGGCGGGTTCGAAGCGAACCGTCTGTCGCAGGTTGCGCACCCAGTAGTCGGCATCGAGGCCGGCGGTGTCGAGCGGTTCGCCGGTGATGGTGGAGTGAAACGGGATGTGTCCGGAGCGCGGGCGCACCGGGGCCAGCTCGGCCAGCAGGTCGTCCCTCAGCTCGTCCATCTGCGCGGTGTGGGAGGCGTAGTCGATGGGGACGATCCGGGCTCGGATACCGCGTTCGGCGCACTGGTCACGCAGGGCGTGGAGGGCGTCGAGGTCGCCGGCGACAACGGTGGAGGCCGGGCCGTTGAGGGCGGCCAGGGAGAGGGCGCCCTGCCACGGCTCGATCAGTTCGGCGGCGTCGGCGGCGGGCAGCAGCACCGACAGCATGCCCCCGCGTCCGAAGGCGCGGCGCAGGATCTGGGAGCGCAGGGCCACGATGCGCGCGCCGTCGGTGAGAGAGAGGGCACCGGCCACGCAGGCGGCGGCGATCTCGCCCTGCGAGTGTCCGACGACGGCGTCGGGGGTGACGCCGTACGACTTCCAGAGAGCCGCCAGGGAAACCATCACAGCCCACAGGACGGGCTGAATGACGTCGTCACGGGCCAAGTACTCCTCGGCCTGGGTTCCGGTGGAGCGCAGGACCTCGGTGAGTGACCAATCGACGAACTCGCTCAGCGCTTCCTCGCAGGCCGCGATGGAGTGGGCGAACACCGGCGCGGAGTCGAGGAGTTCCACACCCATACCGATCCACTGGGCTCCCTGTCCGGGGAAGACGAACACGGTGCCTCCGCCGTGAGCGGGGGTCACGGTCGACTCGGCGCGCGCGGCGACCTCGGAGAGTGAGGCCATGAGTTCGCCTGTGTCGTGGCCGAAGGCGACGGCCCGGTACTCGAACGTGGAGCGGGTGGTCAGCAGAGCGTGCGCCACCTCTGCGGGCGCGTAGGTCTCGGCCGACGCCCGAAGTCGCTCAGCCTGCTCCCGCAGGGCGGCGGGGGTACGAGCGGAGAGCACCCAAGGCAGAAAGGTCCCGTCGGTGGCAGGGACATCGGTGACGGTCGGCTCGCCAGGTGCCTCGGCGAGCACGACGTGGCAGTTGGTACCGCCCATACCGAACGAGCTGACACCGGCGACGAGTTCACGGTCCGGGTCCGGCCAGTCGGTCAGCCGTGTCTGTACCCGCAGGTTCCACTCCTCCAGAGGGATCTCCGGGTTGGCGCGGTTGAAGTTAAGGCTGGCGGGCAGCTTGCGGTGCCGCAGGGCCAGAGCCGTCTTGATGAACCCGACGACACCGGCGCCACCTTCGAGGTGGCCGACGTTCGTCTTCACCGAGCCGACCCGCAGAGGCGCCACCGGATCCCGCCCGGCTCCGAGGACGTCGTACAGGGCCCGGGCCTCGACGGGGTCACCGACGCGGGTGCCGGTGCCATGCAGTTCGACGTACTGCACGCCGTGCGGGTCGACGTCGGCACGCGTGTACGCGGCACGCAGCACCTCCCGCTGTCCGTCGACGCTGGGTACGGCGAGGGCGTCGGAGCGCCCGTCGTTGTTGACCGCGCTGCCGCGCACCACGCAGTAGATCCGGTCACCGTCGGCGAGGGCTCGGTCGAGGGACTTCAGGACGACGAAACCGCCGCCCTCTCCTCGCACGTACCCGTTGGCACGCTCGTCGAAGGTGTGGCAACGGCCGTCGGGCGAGAGGGCTCCGAACTCGTCGATGCGGGCCGTTGTCTCCTCGCTGAGCATCAGGTTGACCCCACCGGCGAGAGCGAGATCGCAGTCACCGGTCAGCAGGGCACGCACGGCGAGGTGGACGGCGACCAGGGACGACGACTGGGCACTGTCCACGATCATGCTGGGGCCGCGCAGTCCGAGCAGGTGGGAGAGACGGTTGGCAATCAGGCTGCGCTGACCTCCGGCGTACCCGAACTGGTTGGGTTCGGTACCGGTCGCGCGTGCCTGGAGGCGTGCGTAGTCGTCCGCGATGGCGCCCACGAACACGCCAGTGGGCGTGCCGCTGAGCTGGGCGATCACGCTTCGGGCGTCTTCCAGGGCCTCCCAGCCGAGTTCCAGCATCAGCCGCTGCTGGGGGTCCATCGCGGCCGCTTCGCGTGGGCTGATGTCGAAGAAGGCGGGGTCGAAGCCGTCGACGCAGTCGAGGAAGCCGCCACGCCAGTCACGTTCTCCCGACGTGGTCTGGCCGACGTCGGACCAACGGCCCTCCGGTATGGCGGTCACGGCGTCACGGCCGTCGGCCAGCAACTGCCAGAAGGAGCTGATACCAGGCGCCTGGGGCAGCCGACACGAAAGGCCGACGACCGCCACGGGTCCTTCGAACGCAACAGGGCGCGTGCTCATGGATGTTCTCCGGTGGTCGTTTCAGCCTGCGTCGACAAGCCCCTGAACGGGATCGAGCAGATAGCCGTTGGGGAAGATGAAGCGCCGACTGTGGCCGGGCGTGAACGAGTACGACTTGCGGGGCGGGAGTACCCAGCGCACGGCCGCGGCGTGCACCGTGAACACCGTGGAGACCAGCGCTCTGGCCCACCAGGAGGGGCGCGGCACTTGGACAGCCGCGCGCAGTCGGTCGTTGAAGAGGGTGTGTATCGCCTGCCGTACGACGGGCCGCAGCGGCTTCGGAGGACGCTTGAGCAGGCCACCGATGTTCGCCTCATAGACCTTGCGCACCGGCGGGGTGGGCTGGAGGTAGCGCTCCTCGTACTCGTCGTACCACTGGAGGAACTCATCGAGGGTGGTCATCCGCTCGACGTCGACACCGAGACGGCGCCCGTACTCCTTGTTGAACAGGAACATCGCCTGACGCTCGGGGTCGCTCAATTCCCGCCAGCCGTACCGGTCGACGAGGCGGAGGGACTCCACGAAGAACGTGCCCAGCGTGTACAGGTAGTCGTCCTGGTGGATGCTGTAGTGGCTGTGGGACTGATTGGTGAGGTTGATGGCGGTCTTCCCGCGGGGGTGGTCGAAGCCGTGGTAGAGAACCTCGTAGTAGAGGATTCCGGTGGTGGCGGCCCGGCGGGCGGGATTCTTCAGAATGTGTCCGGTGTGCGCGAGAAGACCAGCGACGCGCCGGGCGGCGAACGTCTTGAAGAATCCGGTGAGAGTACCGAGTGCGATCAACTCCGGAAACTCCAGCATGGCCGTCTTGCGATAGATCTCGATGTACTCCACCTCCGGATTCATCTTTTCGATTTCCCGCAGCACTGCATGGCGTCTGCGCACGACTTCTCCCGCCCGGAAATATGACTGCTTCGAAAAATCCTCAAGTATCAGGAAAACTGTAAGGCGACGCCACTGCGGCCGGCACCCCTATTCGACCCCGAAAACCCCTGGAATTCCCCCGTCAAATAGGTCCTGTCGACTCAGCGCGTGGGGCCCACCAGCGCAGCATGGCCATGCCCATGGCCATACCACCGCCGAACCCCGCCAGCAGCACCAGGTCACCGTCGGCGAGCGCGCCGGACCTGTTGGCCTCGTCAAGTGTGATCGGCACGGAGGCACTACCGACGTTGCCGAACTTGTGCAGCGTGCGGTGGGTGTGCGCGTGCCCGATACCGGCTTGTTCCACGAGGTCGTCGAGCATGACGCCGTTGGCCTGATGGGGCACGAAGTGACCGATGTCCTCGGTGCGCAGCCCGTGCCGACGCACGTGGTCACGCAGGGCGTCAGGAACCCGGTCGGCCACGTAGTCACGGACTCCGCGGCCGTCCATACGGAAGAAGTGGCCGCCCCGCTCGACCGTCTCCCTCGACGCGGGGTGCCGACTGCCACCGGCCTGAACCCGTATCAGGCCGTGCGCCGAGCCCTCGCTGATCAGGTCGACGCCGACCAGGCCGTACGGCTGGGGCTGCACGCCGACCAGGGCGGCGCCGGCACCGTCGGCGAAAAGGATCGCGGTCCGCCGGTCGGTGAAGTCGAGAATGCGGGAGTAGACATCCGCGCCGATGACCAGGGCGAGCGCGGAGGGGTCGACGTGCACCAGGGCGTGGGCAACTGCGAGGGCGTAGACGAAGCCGCTGCACACGACGTTCATGTCGAAGCAGGCTGCCCGGTCCGCGCCGAGGGTGTGCTGCACCAGATAGGAAGTGGGGGGTTGAGGGTGGTCGCCGGTAGACGTGGAGACGATCAGATATCTCACCGCGTCGGCTTCGACCCCCGCCTGTTCCAGGGCGCGAGCCGCAGCGCGGGCAGCAAGGTCGGAGGCCGCCTCATGTGGGGCCGCGTAGCGGCGCGAGCGAATTCGCGTCTTCCGTTCGATCCACTCGGGGGTGACGCCCACCAATTCCGCGATCTCCTCATTACTCACCTCCCGCTCGGGCAGATAGGAACCGGTCGCCAGAATCCCGACATTAGGCAGACTCACGACCGCCTCCCCCGTTCCGTCACTCCGTTCTCAACACACCGCCGAACGGCGTTCGCGAGCATCCCCATCGCCCTTCCCCATACGGAATCGAGGCTCTGTCTTGCCACTCGCCAACGTACGACGCGTCCTACTCCCCGGACACCCCTAAGCGGCCCCATTCACCCCCACTGCTCCGACGGCGCCCCCTGCGAAACACCGGAGACGTCACACACGGGAAACACAGATGCAGCGCGGCCGTTCTCATCCTGCAATGCTGGGCCGCTATGAGCACTGGGCTCAGAGGAAGGAGGCTCTTTCATAGGGACGCTTCCCCTGACAGAAGCCGCCTTGCGCGGCGACCACAGCCGCCAGGACCCTGATTTCAACCACGGCACGCGGGGCGAGGACGCCCCGCTCTCAGGGACGGGAACGCCACGCCTCACATGACCGCCTTCGCCAGGAACCAGTGGTTCTCAGCAGGAGCGGTCAGCGAGACGCCCTCACCAGTGATCACTTCCAGTGTCTGCTGCAGGGCGCACCATCGGTGCAGCCAGAGCGGGTCAACAAGAGGGCGTTTATGCAGGTCAAGGCTGCTATGCGGGCTTTCATGAGCGCCCCACTTCGACATTATTTGCCTTGTGTGTGCTGAATATCCCAGGAGCGGACGTGAGCCCGGGTGCCCGTCTCATCCGCTTCTGCGCCCGGAAACCCGTCTGACGTGGAGACGCGGCAGAATCTCCCGCTCTTCTGCGGAGCAGAGCCTTCCGCCTCGTTCGTGATCACGCTGTGCCGTGAGTGAGCGCAAGCCGTACCCCAGCGACCTGTCCGACCCCCGATGGGCCCTGATCGAGCCGACGTTGACGGCCTGGCGGAACGCCCGGCTCGAACGCCGACCCACCGGAAAGCCGGCCCAAGTCGACTTACGTGACGTGTTCAACGCAATCCTCTACCTCAACCGCACCGGAATCCCCTGGAAATACCTCCCGCACGACTTCCCCGGCCATGGCACCGTCTACTTCTACTACGCCGCCTGGCGCGACGAGGGAATCTTCGCCCAGCTCAACTACGACCTCACCGCGCTCGCCCGCGTGAAGGAAGGCCGCAAGCCCGAGCCGACCGCCTCCGTCATCGACACCCAGAGCGTCAAGACCTCCACCAACGTGCCTCTGGCCAGCCAGGGAACCGATGCCGCGAAGAAGATCGTCGGCAGGAAACGGGGGATCCTGACCGACACGATCGGCCTCATCCTCGCCGTGACCGTCGCCAGCGCCGGCCTCTCCGAGAACGCCATGGGAATACGCCTCCTCGACCAAGCGAAACAGACCTACCCGACCATCGCGAAAAGCTGGGTCGACACCGGCTTCAAGAACGCAGTCGTCGAGCACGGCGCCACCCTCGGAATCGACGTCGAGGTCGTCAACAGAAACCCCGAGAAGCGCGGCTTTCATGTCGTGAAAAGGCGCTGGGTGGTAGAGCGCAGCATCGGATGGATCATCATGCACCGTCGCCTCGCCCGCGACTACGAGACCCTTCCCGCCAGCTCTGAGGCCATGATCCACGTCGCCTCGATCGACAACCTCGCCAAGCGCATAACGGACGAGGCCACCCCGACCTGGCGAGGAACTTACTAGGAGATAAGGGGCAATCTTCCTAGATCAAACGCCCTCTGAGAGGAGCATCCGATCAACTCCTGCTGGGCGGTATCGCCCTCCAGCACCACTCCTCGGACACCCGCGCCGAGCAGCTCTCGCTCCTGGGGAGCCGATAGCGATTCGACTGCCTGCGCACGCTGTAAGCACACAGCGGGCGATCCGTCGCGCGCCGAACGGTAAGGTGCCGTCGGTGGACGGCCTCGTTCCGCGGTTCCGGCGGCCGGAACCGGCGCTCGATGACCCACGGTCTGCTGAATAGCGTCGCCACCATGCGAGCAGCTCTCATTGCGCAAGCCGGAGAAATCCCAGCACTGCGAGAGGTCCACGAGCCCGGTCCGGTCCAGGGCGGGACACTCGTCACGGTCACAGCCACCGGGGTCAACCCCCACGATCTGGTGGTCGTCGCAGGAGTCAACCAGCCCCGCCGGTGCCCTACGTGCCGGGCTCCGAGGGGGTCGGCGCCCTCAAGGACGGAACGCGTGTCCACTTCGGGGCGACCTGTACACCGAACGGTCGTTCGCCGAGCGGGCGGTGGCCCCGGCCGCGTCGGTCCAGCCGATCCCGGCCGAGCTCTCCGCCGGTGCCGCGCCGGCCATCGGTGTGGCGGGCATCTCCTCCTGGCTCTCCCTGACTTGGAAAACGAACCTCCAGGAGGGCGAGCGGGTGCTGGTGCTCGGGGCCACGGGCAGCGTCCGACAGACCGTGGTACAGGCGGCGAAGGTACTCGGCGCCGGCCGCCTGGTCGCTGCGGGCCGCAACGCGGCGGTGCTCGACATGCTCAAGAACCGGGGTGCGGACGAGGTGGTGCGTCTCGACGGCGACCACCAGGCCGCGCTCCGCGAGGCGAGCCAGGGCGGGTTCGACCTGGTGGTGGACATGCTGTACAGCGCCCCGATGGTCGCGACCCTGCCGACGATCCGCCCCGGCGGCCGACTGGTGAACGTCGGGATGCGCGCGGGCCGCAACGTCGAGGTGTCCGGCACCGTCCTCAAGGGACGGGACCTGCTCACCTACGCCGCCAACCTGCCCTCCGCGGAACTCCGCCAGGAGGCCTACGCCCGGCTCGCCGAGCACGTCGTTGCCAGCGACATCACGCCCGAGTTCGAGCATCTGCCCCTGGAGCAGGTCGCCGAGGCGTGGAAGCGCCAGGGCACGAGCCCGAACACCAAGCTGGTCCTCGTGCCGTGAACACCGACTGGGGTTGTCAGAGGCCTTCCCGGAGGGCACGCGAGAGCCCCAGTGCGGCCGTCCGCACGGCCGGAGCCAGCTGGGCCGGGCGGAAGCGGCCTCTGGGCACGGCGAGCGAGATGGCCGCGACCGCGATCCCCCGGCCGGCGAAGACCGGAGCGGCGATGCAGCTCACGCCGTCGGCCGCCTCCTGCTCCTCGTACGCGATCCCGGATGCCTGCACCTGCTCGATGACCGTCCGCAGGCGCACCGGGTCGTCGATGGAGTACGACGTCAGCCGCCGCAACGGGGCGGCCAGCACCTCGTCCACCAACTCTCCCTCCGAGAAGGCGAGCAGCGCCTTGCCCACTCCGGTACAGGTGAGGGGGAGCCGACCGCCGATCCGCGACGGCAGCTGGACGGCGCCGTGGCCGTGGATCCGCTCGACGTAGACCACGTCATGGTCGTCACGGATGCCCAGGTGCACGGTCTCGCGGGTCGCCTCGAACAGGTCCTGCAGATAGGGCACGGCGGTCTCCCGCAGGCTGCTGCGACGCGGCACGAGGGAGCCCAGCTCGAAGAGCCTGCCGCCGAGCCGATAGGTGTCGCCGTCGCGCTCCAGCAGTCCGAGGCGCACCAGCTCTCCCGTGAGCCGGAACGCCGTGGTCTTGCTCAGACCGGCACCCCTGGCCAGCTCCGTCAGCCGAAACGAGCCACCACCAGGGGAGAAGCAGTCGAGAAGGGCCACCGCCTTCTCCAACATGTTTCCCGAAGAGCTGTTCCGCGTCATGGAACAAACTTTGGCACACCGGTTCGGCACGACCTATACCGGATCCACGCGGGCACCGCGCCGAGGCGGCCGCTCGCTCGTCACGCACCAAGGAGTCACATGCCCGCGTCCACCCCTCCCCCGCCCGCGGCCGTGCAGGCCGCGGAGGCGCTCGCCGAGGCCGAGCGCACCGCAATCCCCTGCCCGCCCGTACGCAAGCTCTTCGCCGACGGCGACATCGACGCCGCCTACGCCGCCCAGCGGATCCACACCGAGCGCGCTCTCGCCGAGGGGCGCCGGATCGTGGGCCGGAAGATCGGTCTGACCTCCCCCGCCGTCCAGGCCCAACTCGGCGTCGGCCAGCCGGACTTCGGTGTTCTCTTCGCCGACATGGCGGTGCCCGACGGCGGCGAGGTGCCGGCCGGCCGGCTGCTCCAGCCGAAGGTGGAGGCGGAGGTCGCGCTGGTGCTGGGCAGCGACCTGCCGCACCGCGACTGCACGGTCGTGGACGTTCTGCGCGCGACCGAGTTCGCTCTCCCCGCGCTGGAGATCGTCGACAGCCGGGTCCGGGACTGGGACATCAGCATCACGGACACCGTCGCCGACAACGCCTCCAGCGGCCTGTTCGTCCTCGGCGGCCCCCTGCGCGAGCTGTGGGACCTGGACCTGCGGGGCGTGCGGATGAGCATGACCCGCAACGGCGTCGAGGTCTCCACCGGGTCCGGGGCCGACTGCCTGGGCAGCCCGCTCAACGCCGCCGTCTGGCTCGCGTCCACCCTGGCCGCCATGGGCGACCCGCTGTGTGCCGGGGACGTGGTCCTGACCGGCGCGCTCGGGCCGATGGCCGTTACCAGGCCCGGTGAGGCCTTCCACGCCGACATCAAGGGCCTGGGCTCGGTCTCGGTCCGTTTCGCCCCCGCCGCCAACACCGAAGGAACATCGTCATGACGACAGGAAACCGCACCAAGGTCGCCGTCATAGGCTCCGGCAACATCGGCACCGATCTGATGATCAAGGTGCTGCGGCTGTCGGAGAACCTCGAAATGGCCGCCATGGTCGGTATCGACCCCGAATCCGACGGGCTCGCCCGCGCTCGCCGCCTCAAGGTGGCGACCACCCACGAGGGCATCGACGGGCTGGTGAAGCTCGACGAGTTCGCCGAGTTGGACATCGTCTTCGACGCCACCTCCGCGGGTGCGCACCACCGGCACAACGAGATCCTGCGCGAGCACGGCCGCAGGGTCATCGACCTGACTCCCGCCGCCATGGGCCCCTTCGTGGTACCGCCGGTGAACCTGGAAGAGCACCTCGGCGCGCCCAACGTCAACATGGTCACCTGCGGCGGCCAGGCCACCATCCCCATGGTCGCGGCCGTGGGTGCCGTCACCCCCGTCCACTACGGCGAGATCGTCGCCTCGATCGCCTCCCGCTCGGCCGGCCCCGGCACCCGGGCCAACATCGACGAGTTCACCGAGACCACGTCCGCCGCGATCCGGAAGGTCGGTGGCGCGGCGAAGGGCAAGGCGATCATCATCCTCAACCCGGCCGAGCCCCCGCCGATCATGCGGGACACCGTCCACTGCCTCGTCTCCGACGCCGACACCGTCCGGATCACCGCCTCGATCGAGGAGATGGCGGAACGCGTCCGCACCTACGTGCCCGGATACCGGCTCAAGCAGCGGGTCCAGTACCAGCCGGTCGCCGCGGACGATCCCCTGCGCGGCCTCCTGCCCCCCAAGGAGCGCACCCGGCCGGCCCTGCGCGTCTCGGTCTTCCTGGAGGTGGAGGGTGCCGCCCACTACCTCCCCAAGTACGCGGGGAACCTCGACATCATGACCTCCGCTGCCCTGCGCACCGGCGAGCGCATGGCAGCCCTCACCACTGCCCAGGGAGCCCTGCGATGACCACCCCCGTCCAGCAGCTCTACATCCAGGACGTCACCCTGCGCGACGGCATGCACGCCGTCCGCCACCGCTACTCCATCGAACAGGCCAGTGCCATCGCCAACGCCCTCGACTCCGCGGGCGTCACCGCCATCGAGATCGCGCACGGCGACGGCCTGGCCGGCTCCAGCATCAACTACGGCATCGGCGCCCACACCGACTGGGAATGGATCGAGGCCGTCACCGACGCCGTCTCTCAGGCCATCCCGACGACACTCCTGCTGCCCGGCATCGGCACCATCCACGACCTCAAGCAGGCCCACTCCCTCGGCATCCGCTCGGTGCGCATCGCCACCCACTGCACCGAGGCCGACATCTCCGCCCAGCACATAGCCGCCGCGCGGGAGCTGGGCATGGACGTCGCCGGGTTCCTGATGATGTCCCACATGACCGAACCTGCCGAACTGGCCCGCCAGTCCAAGCTGATGGAGTCGTACGGCGCCCACTGCGTGTACGTCACCGACTCCGGCGGCCGTCTCACCATGGACGGCGTCCGCGACCGATTCCGTGCCTACCGCGAAGTCCTCGACCCCGCGACGGAGTTGGGCATCCACGCCCACCACAACCTCGCCCTCGGCGTGGCGAACAGCGTGGTCGCGGTGGAGAACGGCGTCACCCGTGTCGACGCCTCACTGGCCGGCCAGGGCGCCGGCGCGGGCAACTGCCCGCTGGAGGCCTTCATCGCGGTGGCCGACCTGATGGGCTGGAAGCACGGCTGCGAGCTGTTCCCCCTGATGGACGCGGCCGACGATCTCGTACGACCGCTGCAGGACCGCGAGGTGCGGGTGGACCGCGAGACCCTGAGCCTCGGCTACGCGGGCGTGTACTCCAGCTTCCTGCGCCACGCCGAGGCCGCCGCCGAGCGCTACGGCCTCGACACGCGCAGCATCCTCGTCGAGGTGGGCCGGCGCAAGATGGTCGGCGGGCAGGAGGACATGATCACCGACGTGGCTCTCGACCTGGCCGCGGAACGTGATCGAGCGGCCTGAACGACTGTGCCCGGCACGGTGGTGGACACCGGGCCGGGCACAGGATTGTGCGCGAGTGACTCAGTAATAGATGGACCCCGGCGCCCCTCCGCCCACGGGAATCGCGTCGCCGTTGATGGCGACACTGCGCGGAGAGGCGAGGAAGGCGACGACGTCGGCGACCTCTGCAGCCGTGATCAGGCGCCGCAGAGACGAGCTGGCGGCGAGCCTCGACTCGGCCTCGTCGGCACTGATCCCCTGCGCGGCCGCGATCCCCGCAAACAGCTGCGGAGTCCGTTCCGTAACGGTCAGGCCGGGGTGCACCACGGTCACGTTGACTCCGTGCGGGCCGAGTTCGTCGGCGAGGTTCTTCGTCAACGCGGAGACGGCGACGTTGCGCATGGAGCCGAAGGTGTCACCGGTCCAGCGGGCGTTGAGCCCGCTGACGTTGATGATCCGGCCCCAGCCCTGCGCGGTCATATGGGGTGCGACAGCACGGGCGAACCGCAGATAGCCCAGTACCTTCGTCTCCATCTCCGCACGCAGGTCGTCGTCGACGAGATCGGTCACCGCGCGGGACGCGCCCCCCTGGGCGGGTCGGGCTGCGGCATTGACAAGGATGTCAACGCCTCCGAATTTTTCGACGGTCCGCGCGACGGCGTCCCTCACGGCGTCGTCATCGGTACTGTCCGCGGACAGCACGAGGACGTCGCCGCCGTCAGCCGCGACCTGGTCGCGAGCGGTCTTGAGGGCTTCCGCGTCCCTGGCGGTCAGGGCGACACGGGCCCCCTCGGCTGCCAGCGCCCGGGCAACCGCCAAACCGATCCCACGACTGCCACCGGTGACGATCGCGCGCTTGCCGCCGAGCTTGAGATCCATTTCGCTTCCTCCCTGTCCTGGGCAGTCCCTCACAGGCCCAGGAAATCGTCTGCGTTGCGTCCGAGGATGCGGGCCACCTGGGACTCTTCGAGGATGCCGCGGTCGCCGGCCTCGGTGAGGGTCGCGAGGGCGGTCTCCAGCGGCGCCCTCAGGAAGGGGTGGTCGGTCCCGAGCATCAGGTGCCCGGCACCGAAGCGGGAGGCCACCAGCGGCAGCAGCTCCGGATCGAAGACCAGCGTGTCCACCCACAGCCTCTCGACCAGGCTCCGGAGGTGGGCCGTGCGCTCAGAATCGGCTCCGCCGCGCACCATCGCGTCGCCGTAGGCGGTGCGGGGGTACGTCCACGCGAACGAGCCGCAGCCGTGCGCGAGGGCGACCCGGAGGCCAGGGAAGTCGTCGAGGACGCCGCCGAAGACCAGTGCGGTGGCGGCCAGCGCGGTGTCTGTCAGCATGCCCACACCGAACATGCACGCCGGATCGGCCCGACGCGTGGCGCGCGCCCCGTCCGTGGGGTGGACGAAGAGCGGCACCCCTGCTTCCTCGGCCGCCGCGAAGAAGGGCCGCAGCTCGGGGGCGTCCAGCTCCAGGTCGCCGATCCGGCTGCCGATCTCGACACCGTCCAGACCCAACTCGTGCTTGATGCGGCGCAGTTCGGCGATCGCGGCGTCGATGTCCTGCAGGGGTACCGCGCCCAAGCCACGCAGTCTCCCCGCGGACGCCGTCACCGCTTCGGCGAACAGGTCGTTCTGGCGGCCCAGGTACTCGGCCGCGTCCTTTCCGTCTGCCCACATGGACAGGGTGACGGGAACGGGTGAGATCACCTGCCTGTCCACGCCCACCGAGTCGAGTTCGGCGAGCCTGGTCGGCACGTCCCACAGCGCAGGCTTCACACGCCGGAAGACCTCGGTGCCCCGCATGATGCTTCCCGCAGTGCCGTCGTCGTCGATGACCAGGTGCGGCCACCGGGGGTCGTCCGCGCAAGGAGCCGGCGGGCGCAGTTCGACGGGGAGGTAGTGCGCGTGTACGTCTACGACTGGTTGGCCTTGAGCGGCCGGAAGCTCAGACATACCGCCATCGTCCCGATCAGCGGACTTCGGACCAACTGATCGTTCCAACAGCTAGAACGCCCCATCGGCGTGCGCATCTTGGCGATGTAGACCAGTCGTCGGGGCCGCCGACCGCGGCCGGCACTGCGCGGACTGCACCGCGTGCTCCCCCTCACGGAACTCCGGAAGGAACAACCATGGCAGAGGTGCTTGGTCTCGGAATCACCCACTATCCGATGCTGGCGGGTGCTGACACGCATATGGCGGGTCTGCTCAAGAGCACGCTCAAGGACCCCGACATCCCTGCCGACCGCAAGGAGATCAGCAACTGGAACGAGCTCGCCCAGAAGGAGTGGGGTGACGACGGCGGGGTCGCTGCCGCGGGCGTCCACCGGGCCCGGCTGCTCGACGGCCTGACCCGCTGCCGTGAGGCGCTCGACGAGTTCCAGCCGGACGTCGTCGTGGTCTGGGGCGACGACCAGTACGAGAACTTCCGAGAGGAGGTCATCCCCTCGTTCTGCATCCTGGCCTACGACGACACGGAGGTCGACGCCTTCGGCGTACTGCGCATGCTCAAGGTTCCCAACGCGTGGGGCCTGCCGGACGACACCACCTACCGCATGCGCGGCCTTCCGGACTTCGCCAGGCAGCTCGCCTCCGACGTGTTGGTCTCGGGCGTCGACGTCGCCTACTCGTACGAACAGCGCAAGGGCATCCACTTCCCGCACGCCTTCGCCAACACGCAGATCTTCCTCGACTACGAGCACGTGGGCAAGGAATTCCCGTACCCGATGGTCCCCATCGCGGTGAACTGCTACGGCGAGCACGTCATCGCGCGCCGGGGCGGCATGGCCCGGTTCGCCGAGATCAACGCCGGGGAGCAGCTCGACCCCCCGGGTCCGTCGCCGATGCGCTGCTTCGAGCTCGGCCGGGCGGTGGCCCGCTCGGTGCAGGCGAGCGACAAGCGTGTGGCGCTGGTGGCCTCGTCCAGCTGGTCGCACGCCTTCCTCAACGACAAGGACTGGCACCTGCGCCCGGACTCCGAGGCCGACCGCAGGCTCTACGACGCCTTGCTGGTGGGCGACTACGACACCTGGCAGAAGGTGACCACGCGCGAGATCGTCGACGCGGGACAGCACGAGATGCTGAACTGGTTCTGCCTGCTCGGCGCGATGTCGGAGCTCGGGCTCGGCCTGGAATGGAGTGACTTCGTCCAGACCGAGATCCTCAACTCGAACAAGGTCTTCGCCGTCTACAAGTGACGCCGGTCCTCGCAGGTCACACGTCCCGCGGGAACCAGTCGTCGTGCTCCGGAAGCCGCTGCCTGATCTCCTTGGCGATCTGGGCGGTGGTGTCCCGGAGCACCGTGCCGGTCTTGGGGTCGAGCTCCACATCGGCGGGGTGAGCCACCGACAGGGCGCCCACGGCGAAGCCCCGCACCACGATCGGCGAAGCGATGCAGGACAGACCCAGTCTGGCCTCTTCCTGTTCGCGTGCCAGATCACCCTGGCGAATCAGTCGAAGCTGTGCGATCAGCGGGTCGACGGCGGTCACGGAGCGTGGGGTCAGACCCGGCAGCGGGCTGGGGAGGAAGTGCTGCAGGTCCTCCAAGTGCTCGTGCGCGAGCATGGCCTTGCCGATCGCGGTGCAACTGGCCGGCAACCGCGTGCCGACGCCGGACGGATCGGACGACTTGCTGTTGCGCGCCACCTTTTCCAGGTACACGACGTCGAACCCGCGCAGCACGCCCAGTTGAACGGTGTGCCCGGTCCAGCGGTGCAACGTGGCCATGTGCGGCATGGCGACGTCCCGCATCGCACCGGCCGGTGTAGTGCTGCCGAGCTGGAACAGCTCGATCCCGATCCGATACCCGGCTCCGTGGTTCTCGATCGCCCCAAGGTCGATCAGCCGCGCCAGCAGTCGGTGGACCGTGGATTTGGGCAGCCCTGAGGCCCGGGAGAGCTCGCTCAGGGTCATCACCCGTTCATGGGTGTTGAAGGCCCGCAGCAGGTCGAACGCTTTGGAAAGGATCGACGGCGGTGTCTCGGAGATGAGCATGAGCCCTCCGTTCGGCCTGGCGCACACGGCGGACACGCCCGGGTTTCGTCCGCATGTCAGCAGTATGAAACCGCCGTCGATGCGGCACGGTCCAGGTTCCAGCCAACGGAACACAGTGTGTCACGCCTGGCCACAGGGCCGTAGCGTGCGTAGAACGGCCTGTTCTGCACTTGAGCAGCCGACCGAGGCTGGAAGGGGGAACCCATGCAGGAGGCACAGGTCGTCGTCGCCGGAGCCGGCCCGGTGGGGCTCCTCACGGCGCTGGGACTGGCCAGAGCGGGCGTGGACGTCACCGTGCTCGATGCGGCACCCGCGATCGAGCCACGGCCGTACGACATGGGGTACGACTGGGCGCTCATGCCAGGGTTGGCGGACCTCGGCCTCCTGGAGGAGATGTGCCAGGTCGGACTGGTGGCTCGCAGTCGATGCCTCAAGGTGCTGAGTACCGGTGAGCGCATCGTCCTCGACTTGGAAGTGCTCGCCGACGAGGTCCGGTACCCGTTCGACGTGCATGTCCCACCGCATGTCCTGGCCCTGCTCGTGAACGCACGGCTGGCCGAGCATCCGCAGGTCCGTCTCGAGTGGAACACGCGACTCACCGACGTACAGCAGGACACCGAGGGCATCACGGTGACCACCGAGACACCTGAAGGCGCTCGGACCCTGCGGGCGTCCTGGCTGGTCGGGGCCGACGGCGCGCACAGCCAGGTCCGGCGGTCGCTGGGCCTGGGGTTCCCGGGCATGACCTGGCCCAAGCGGTTCGTGGCGGCCGACATCCGGTTCGACCTTGCCGCCATGGGCTTCTCCCCCACTTCCTGGCAGGTCGACCCGGAAGACAGCGCTCTGATCGCGCAGGTCGACTCCACGGGTCTGTGGCGCTTCGCCTACGCGGAGAACCGGCTGCTCCCCGAGGAGTCGATCTCCGACCGGCTGCCCGCTGTCCTCAAGGCCGCGCTCCCCGACGGAGCCGATCCGCTCCTGGAGAGCTGGGTCGCCTTCCGTGTCCACGAGCGCCTGGCCGACAGCTTCCGGGTGGGACGGGTCGTCCTGGCGGGAGACGCCGCCCATGTGACCAATCCGACCCGCGCCATGGGCATGACCTGCGGTGTCTTCGACGCCTTCGCGCTCACCGGAGCCCTGGCCGCGGTCGTGCACGGCGAGGCGGACCACATCGCGCTCGACCGCTATGCGCAGGGCCGCCGACGCGTCTTCCAGGAATCCGCGTCACCCCTGTCGGCGCAGACGATGCGCCTGCTGTTCCACTCCGAGAACGTGGCCCGGTTCAACGACGGGATCGAGCACTGCAGACGCATGGCCGCCGATCCCGATCTGCTCCGTGACCACCTCCGCGACAGCGAGGAACTGCGCGGCTGAACTTCGGCGCTGCTCCTTGGGAGCTGGCACCGGGACGATGGATCTTGATACGGGCCGATGCGGGCGACATTGAGTGGACGTTAAGTCCGATCTTTCTCGGTTCGTGATCGCTCGATCGAGGTACTGATCGCCGGGCGGGGCATCCGCTGGGCATGTGCATGCTGAGATGTGGGCATGGAGCGAGAGCCGTACCCCAGCGACTTATCGGACGAGCAGTGGGCGTTGATCGAGCCGATGATCACGGCCTGGAAACAGGACCGGGTGGCACGGTCAGCGACCGGAGATCCTGGATCCTGTGATCTGCGGGAGGTCGTGAACGCGATCTTCTATCAGAACCGGACGGGCTGCCAGTGGCGTTATCTGCCCCATGACCTGCCGTCCTGGTCGGCGGTGTTCTACTACTTCGGCCTGTGGCGCCAGGACGGGCTCGACCAGCGGATTCAGGAACTCCTGCGCTGCCAGGTACGGGAGAGAGCCCGGCGATTAGAGGACCCGTCCCTCGTGATCATCGACACCCAGTCCGTCCGGCGGCCGCGGGTGTCCCGAAGACCACGACGGGACTGGACGCCAACAAGAAGGTCTCGGGCCGCAAGCGGGGACTGGCCGTGGACGTGCTGGGGCTGATCATCGGCGTCGTGGTGCTGGCCGCATCCGCCCACGACAACACCGCCGGCACCGCCCTGCTCGACCAGGCCGCCGAGCGGTGCGGGATGCCTCTGGAGAAGGCCCTGGTGGACCAGGGCTTCAAGGACGAAGTCCTCATCCATGGCGCGTTGTTGGACATCGACGTCGAGGTCGCCCGCCGCAACCCGGCCGACCAGGGCAAAGGCTTCGTCCCGCAACCGAAAAGGTGGATCGTGGAGCAGGTCAACGGCACGTTGATGCTGCACCGGCGTCTGGCCCGTGAGTACGACCACCGGCCCGACACCTCTGCCTCGCGCGTCTACTGGGCCTCCATCGCGAACATGACCCGCCGCCTCACCACCCCGAGTCCGGCCTGGCGCGACACCCTCGAGCTGGCTGCGTGAACATCCTCGAGCTCCTGGCAGACCTCCAGACGCAGCACGAGAAGGCCACGGCTCGGGCCGGTGAACTACGCGGCCAGATCGGGCGCTTGACCGCCGCCTTGGCCGAGATCGAAGCACGACTCACGGACCTGGCGACCACCCGGAAAGTCATCGCCGAACTCGCACCGACCCAAGAAGACTCCGAAGCGCCCGAGACGAACAGCGTTTACCAGGCCATCGTGAACGCCTTCAACCAGCACCCCGGCCAGGAGTTCCGAGCCCGTGAGCTGCACGAACTCCTCGGCATGCCCACCGACGAGGCATCCGTCAACATCACCCGCAGCCGTCTCGGACGCCTCCTCCGTCAAGGCTTCCTCACCCAGCCCGGACGAGGCCGCTACCAGAAACGGACTTAACGTCCACTGAGTGGTGCCGGAGTAGAATCAAGATCATTTGCTCTCCATGATCCATCAGGATGGCGGCATGTGCGATTCGGGAGAGACTGGTCGCACCCTCAGTTGATCAGCCTCCCCCGAAACCTGTCGCCCCCGGCGGATCAGCCGACGACGAAGACCTTCCCGTCGTCGACCTCGATCCCGAACGTCCGCAGTGCGACCGTGGCCGGGAAGCACAGCGCCTCACCCGTGCGGATGTCGAAGCGGGCCATGTGCAGCGGGCAGGTCACCTCACGGCCCTCCAGGTCGCTGTCCGACCCCAGCGACCACTTCTCGTGGGTGCACGTGTCCGCGGTCGCGTAGAACTCTCCTTCCTCGGTGCGATACACGGCGATCGGCGGGTCGCCGGGAACGGTCATGGCCGTGCCTGGCGACAGGTCCTCGGCCAGGCAGGCGAAGCGGCGTTCCGTGGTCATGGCTGGGCGGTCCTTTCCCGCCCGGAGCCGGGCAGCCAGGGCCAGTACTTGGCGGTGGCACCGCCGTCGACGGTGATGTTGCTGCCGGTGATCATCGAGGACTCGTCCGACGCGAGGAAGACCACCGCGGGGACGTAGTCCTGGGGGGTGGGCAGCCGGCCCATCGGGAACTGCCCCGGGAAGTCCATCGGGTAGTCACTGGGCGCGGCCATCGACTTGGTGAGCTCGCGGGCGCGCTCGGAGTCGTCGGGCAGGGTCGCGGTGGGCGTGAAGCCGTTGACCCGGATGCCGTGGCGGGCGAGCTCCATCGCGGCGGAGCGGGTGAAGTTGATCAGACCGCTCTTGCCGGTCGAATAGCCGATGTTGCCCGGCTCGCCCTGCCAGGCCGCCGTGGACAGCACGTTGATGATGCTGCCGCCGCGGCCGGTGCTGATCAGGTGCTGGGCCACTTCGCGGGTGAAGAGGAAGGCGCCACCGAGGATCACGTCCAGCTGCCGGCGGTAGTCCTCGACGGACATCGTCAGCAGTCCCTGCTTGCGGAACCACACGGCGCTGTTGACGAGGATGTCCACACTGCCCCACCGGTCCACCGCCCGCCGCACCACCTCCTCGACGTGGACGGGGTCGGTGACGTCGCCCAGGGCGGAGAACGCCTCACCGCCCGCTTCCTCGATCGCCGTGACGCACGGCTTGACCGCGTCCTCGTCGAGGCCGGTGCACACCACCCGGGCGCCCTCGGCGGCGAGACCGGCCGCGATGGCCCCGCCGATCAGAGGACCCGTCCCGGTGACGATCGCGACCTTGTCCTGCAGGCGGTTCACAGGATCACGCTCACCTTGCCGTGCGGGCGCAGCGCGTCGAGGTCGAGCACGGCCTTGCGGATCTCGTAGCGGAAGGCGCCCTCGTCCTGGACGAGCACATTCCGGTACTGTCCGACGTAGGTGTCGAAGTTACCCGAACGCATGCGGAACACCGTGAAGTTGGCGGTGACGGCCAGTCGACCACCGCCGATGTCCCGGACCCGCACGTTCGTGATCATGTGCCGGGTACGGGAGTGCGGGTACTCGGCATGTGCGGCGCGGGTGAGCAGCGAGTTCACGCGCTGCTCCAGCAGGAAACGGTCGTCCTGGATCAGGAACAGGTCCCGTGTGGGGTCGCCGTCCGGCCTGTCCGTGGAGGGAACCTGGTACTGACCATGCGGGGTGAACAGCTCCAGCCACTCGTGCAGCCGCCAGGTGTCGAGCAGTTCGGCCTCCTCGTAGAGGAACCGTTCCACCGAGCGGACCAGGCTGTCGGGGACATCCGCCGGTGCCGTCGGCGGGTTGGGGGCTTGGGTGGCCATCGTGACTCCTTGTACGTGTGTGCGGTCGGGTCAGCCGACCAGTCGGCCCATGAGCGTGCGGCCCGCGATGATGCGCTGGATCTGGCCCGAGCCCTCGAAGATGTCCATGATCTTGAGGTCCCGGTACCACTTCTCCAGGAGCAGTTCCTTGCTCCAGCCTTCGGGGCCGAGCAGCTGGATACAGCGCCGGATGATGCGTTCACAGGTCTGCGGCGGGTAGCCCTTGGCCGCGGCGGCGGCCGCGGTGTCGCTGCTGTCCTTGCCGATGTCGACGAGGTACTGGGCACGCAGGACGAGCCGGCGACCACGCTCCAGGGCGTGCTCCATGTTCTCCAGCTCGTTCTCGATCAGGGCCCAGCGCTGCGGGGTGAACCCGGCCTTCTGCCCGGCCAGCAGGCCCTTGGTGATGTCCAGCGACGCCTGGGCGAGGGCCATGGCCATTGAGGAGATCCGGGGACGGTTGTGGACCAGGGCGGCCAGGGCACCGCTGCGGCCGCTGCGCCGCACCTCCGCCGGCCCCTCGGCCGACCAGCCGAGCCGGTTCTCCAGCGGGATCACGCAGTTGTCGAAGAGCAGCTCGGAGGTGACCCAGCTGCGGATGCCCATCTTGTCCTCGGTGATCTTGGGCACGGTGAATCCCGGGGTGCCCTTGGGCACGACAAAGGCGTTGATGCCCTTCGCCCCCTGTGACTTGTCCACGGTGGCGAAGACGACGACGTATTCGCCGGTGGCACCCTGGGTGCAAAAGATCTTGGTGCCGTTGATAACCCAGGTGTCGCCCTCCCGGGTGGCGGTGGTGGACACCAGCGAGGTGTCGGATCCGAAGCCCGGCTCGGTGAGCGCGAATCCGGTGGGGGCGCCGATCGCCGCGATCGGGTCGTACCACTTGGCGATCTGTTCGGGTGTCCCCATGGCCTCCACGACGAGCTCGCCGATGCCGCCGCCCAACACAGGCAGCACCCAGACGTCCCCGTAGATGAGGGCCTCGGTCACCACGGCCTTGGAGACGTGGTAGCCCTCTTCGAACTCGGGCACGGGTCCGGACTCGGGCTTGTCGACCCGGCCCAGCGGGACCGGGCTGGTGTCCAGGATCTCCGGCCAGCTCACCGGCGGCGCGTGGTTGTCGTCGGCCTCACGCGCGAAGGGTCGGCACTCGGCGACCGACCATTCGCGCACCGTGTTGGCGTAGTCGGCCAGTTCCTTGCTGATCTCGAAGGACAGCGTCATGGCTCCTCGGCTCTGTGATCAGGATCGGATGGGGGCGCTCAGAGCGCGGGGGTGAAGGACGAACGCAGCGGGTCGAAGTCGACCGCCGAGAGCGCGGCCGCGGCCCGGTACCACAGTTCGACCGGGTGCTCGGCGATGAAGCCGTGGCCACCGAGGGTCTGTACAGCGGTGCGGGTGGCCTCGGCGGCCACTTCACTCGCGTAGTTGACGGCCCGGGTGACCGCCGGCGCGGCCTCGGTGTTCCGGTCGGCGTCGAGCAGCACGGCCGCCTCGGTCACCTCCAGGCGCACCTCGTGGATCCGCATCAGCGCTTCGGCGAGCGGGAAGGCGACGCCCTGGAAGCCGGCGATGGGGCGGCCGAAGGCCACTCGCTCGGTCGCATAGTCCGAGGCGTACTCCACCGACCGTGTGGCGACGCCCAGTTGAGCGGCGGCCACGACCAGACGCAGTCGGTCCACGGTCCCGGCGAGCTCTTCGCCGTCGCCGACCGCGCAGGAGGCCGGCAGGCTCACGTCGAACGTCACGGTGGCGAGCGCCGCGGCGTCCAGAGCCAGACCGGGTCCGGTTCCGTGCACCGCGACCCCGGGTGCCGATACGGGCACGAGGACCGCGCGCAGAGCGCCGGTCTGCGCGTCGCGACCGATCACGACCAGGGGCTCGGCGTTCTCGGCGAACGGTACGGCGACCTTGCGGCCCTTGACCCGGACGGTTCCGCCGGGCTCCGTGGTGATGGTGGTGGTGAACTCCTCGGGGCCGCGCCCGTGCCCCTCGTAGAGGGCCACGGCGCCACGCGCCTTGGGGTCCTCGGCGAGGCGGGCCAGGGTCGCGATCTGCTCGGCCGACCCGTGCCGGGACAGGAACAGTGCGGGAGCACCGCCCCATACGGCCGCCATGGTGATGCCGGGATCGCCGTACGCCAGGTTCTCGACGGCGATCATCTGTGTCACGGTGTCCGGGACACCGCCGCCGCCGATCCCTTCGGGCAGCGGCAGTGTCAGGCCGGTCTCCGACAGGGTCCGCCACACCTCGTCCGGTACGGCTCGCTCCTGCTCCGCCTTCCGCGCCGCGGGGGCGAGGACGTCGAGCGCGACGGCGCGGGTGAGTTCCGCGACGGCGAGGTGCTCTTCGGTGGGCTGCAGATCCATGCTCGGCTCAGTCTCCTTCTCGTTCAGTTGGCGTCGGCGGTGGCGGCGGCCGTCTGCGGCAGTCGCTGACCGACGAAGAAGTCCGGCAGCGGACCCTGCGGTTCCTCGGGCAGCGCCTCACCCACGACCAGTTCGTGCCAGCGCCGCCACCACGTGCGCATCTGGTACTCGCTGCCCATCTCCTTGACCTCCGAGTGCAGCCCACGGGAGATGTCCGACCAGGGCAGCTCACGCTGGGCCGTGTAGGAGCGCTGGCACGTCTCCAGCGCCTCGACGTCGTCAGGCGAGGCGAGACCTCCGGGACCCCAGAAGGTGAGGAAGTTGTCCAGACGCTGCTTGTGCAGTTCCTCGCCCTCGTCCGGCGGCACCAGATGCCAGGCGCTGACCTCCAGGTAGTCGGGCGCGACCGGCTCGATCTTGCGCACCACCACGCCCATCACCAGGTCGATGACGACCAGGTTGGGGAAGATCACCAGATTGCGGGCGCCGCCCATGCGGTCCACCCAGGCGTCGCCGAACTTCTCCCGCAGCCGCTGGAAACGCTCGGCCTTCTCCTGCTTGGCCGCCTCGGACAGGGGCCGCCCGAACAGGCCACTGCTGGCGGGGCTACCCGCGATGACGGCATGGCCGTTGCCCAGATTGATCGCCCTCGTGTCATCGATGCCCTTGGGGACGTCGAGCTTGCCCCCGTGGGCGGCGGCGATCATCGCCAGATAGCGCTGGTGCGTGGAGAGCAGGTGATAGCCGTCGTAGCTGTTCTCCGCCAGCAGTTTCCAGTTGGCCTTGGCGGAGTACTCGTGCGTGCCCGGCAGGATCTCCATGCCGACCTCGGACTGGTCCAGGACCAGGTCCAGGTACTCCTTGGCGCCCGCCAGATACGTGGTCAGGTCGACGATGTCCGGGTCGAAACTGACGAAGACGAAGCCGCGGTAGGACTCGACCTTCGCCGGGGACGCGAGGCCGGGCCGCTCGAAGTCGGCACTGTAGCCCTCCTCGGCCGGGACGGAGACCGGCTCGCCCGAGGTGTTGAAGCTCCAGCCGTGGTAGAAGCAGGTCAGGAAGCGCGCGTTGCCCTTCGGGTCCCGGCACAGCATGGCTCCGCGGTGCGGGCAGGAGTTGACCCAGACGCCGATCTTCCCCTTGGCGTCGCGGGCGAGGATCAGCGGCCGGCCGGCCACGGTGCGGGTGACGTAGTCGTTCGGCTTGGCCAGTTCCGTCTCGTGACCGACGTAGAGCCAGCTGTGGTTGAAGATCTGCTCGCGCTCCGAGGCGAACACGGCCGGATCCGTCATGACCTTTCGGTTCACCCGGAAACGGGGCATCTCCTGGTCTACTTCGATGTAATCAGACATCTGCGCTCCGTCCTTTTCTGTCCCAGGCCACCGTGCCGTGCGTCGTGCACCGGCCGCTTCTCCGGTTCCGGCGGCTGGAACCTTGCCGTCAAATTCAGCAGAAGGTCCCTGAATTACACGCGGGAAGGCCCTGCGGCCCCACTCGCGGTATGTGTCTGCCATTTCTGGGCGACTGCTGTGAGCCTTGGGGCCACCCGCAGTTCGAGCCACTCCACCGTCCGCTGCCAGACGTCGAAGGAAGCGGCGTGCGCCTGTGCTTCGCGCGCGTCGAAGCGGAAATCCCGGGCGACTCCCGGATAGGTGACCACTTCTGTGTGCACCGGCGAATCACGCAGGCGTGCACGGAGGCAGGCCACCGCCTCGGGCGGCGCCGCGGGGTCCTGCCGGCCGAACAGCCCGAGCCATGGCGTCTTCACCGGCCGAGTCGCCCGGATCAGCGGCGCGCCCACGCTCACCGCGGCTCCGACCTCGAACTCGGCGGCGGCCAGGAGGGCCGTCCGGCCCCCGAACCCGTAGCCGACAAGGCCTACTTGTTCGGATGACCAGCCTCGTTCGCCCAACAGCCCCATCAGCACGGACACATCGCCCAGGAGGTCGCGATCACTCACGGCCCCGGTACCGGGCGACAGGTCGACCGCGACCGACTCGTATCCCTTCTCCGCCAGCCCGTTCATGACCTCGCCCGCATCCCGCTCCAGCGCGCCGGCGGCGCACAGCACGATGGCCGCACCGCGCGGGACGCCACCGAGTTCGATCCGGGCGACGGGAAGAGTCCGGCGCGACCCATAAGTGAACGGGACCGGCGCGACGGCTGGTTCGATCCGCGGAAAAGCGATGTCCATGCGTGCGTACCTCCATGGCGGTGCCAGGTTCGAGGACGACCTTCTCGCCGCCTCTCCTGCGGCGGAACGGGCTGTCCCGAGCACCGGAACACTCAGAAGGAACCTGTCGTGTCTGGCAGGTACCGTCGGCGCAGCGACGTTTTGAGCACCTTCCCCGAGGCGTTCCTGGGCAGCTCTGACACGAAATCGACGGCCGTCGGGCATTTGTAGCCCGCCAGGAATTCCTTTGCGTACGAGATGACCTCGCCCTCCGTCAGAGAGGCACTCGACTCGGTCCGGACGACAATGGCCCGTACCGTCTCGCCCCACTCATCCGACGGGGTTCCGATCACCGCGACGTCGGCGACACCGGGATGGGCGAAGAGAATGTGCTCGACTTCGCCCGGGTACACGTTTTCCCCGCCCGAGATGATCACGTCCTTGAGGCGGTCCCGTAGATAGAGGTATCCGTCTCTCAGGAAACCGGCGTCGCCAGTGCGTACGAACCCGTCCTCGGTCCTTACGCCGGCCGTCTCCTGCGGGGCCTCCCAATACTCGGACATGGCTGTCGGGGTCCTCGCCCAGACCTCTCCCACAACGCCCTCGGCGACCTCCTCCCCCGACACCGGATCGACGACGCGCAGCGTCACACCGGGCAGCGGGCGCCCGGCCGACGACAGCTTTCCGCCCTCGTCCTCCACAACGTGATCCTCAGGGGCCAGCGCCGTGATGCCGATGGTCTCCGTCATGCCGTAGAGCTGGAGGAACCTGCAGCCAAAGCGCCGCAGGCAGGACCGCAACAGCTCGGGGTCGATGGGTGAGCCGGCATAGCCGATGGTGTCGACGGACGAGAGGTCGTACCTGTCGACGTCCTCGGCCACGAGGGCTTTGAGGACCGCGGGCACCACCATCGTCGTGGTCACCCGGTGCCGCTGCGCCAACTCCAGCATCGAGCGGGGCTTGGCATCGGCGGCCAGCACGCAGTGCGCCCCGGCGGCGAGTGCCACGAGCGCCGAGTTCAGCCCCGCGGCGTGGAACAGCGGAAGAGCGGCCAGCACGACGGAATTCCGTGTCACGCCCAGGACATCGGCCGCGCCGAACGTGGCCTGCAGAGCTCGGCCGGTGAACAGCGCCGCCTTGGGCACTCCGGTCGTGCCCGAGGTGTACATCATGAAAGCGGGATCGGTATCCCGGGTCACTACGGGAGGGACCCGCGCCGGCCAACACGTCAGCCACTTCTCGTAGCCGTCGGCGTCGTCGCCGATGACCACGACGGACTCCACCGTCGTCAACTTGTCCCGTACCGGGGAGAGTTTTTCCAGGAACTCCCTGGTGACGAACAGCACTTTGGGCCGGGCATTGCCGATGACGAAGAGCAGTTCCGGCGGCGCGAGGCGCCAGTTGACGGCGACGGTCACCCAGCCGGTCAGGGACGCGCCGAACAGGATCTCGAAGAACTCGGGCCTGTTGCGGCCGAGATACAACACCCGCTCGCCGGGGCCGCGACCGGACGCGGCCAGTCCCTGGGCGACACGACGACTGCGGTCGTACACCTCGCGCCAACTGCGGGTCGTACCGTCGTAGGTGAGGCACGGGGCGTCGGGCGTGCGCGCAGCCCAGCTCCAGGGAATCGTCGCGAGGGAGGACAGCGGTTCCGGGTTCCCCTCAAGGGGCTCATCAGCGGCCGTCATGCGTACGGAATCCCGTACGGGCTGTCGCCCACGAGCCCCGTGTCGGTCAGCTCCTGTATCTCCTCGGCGGTACAACCCAGTTCGGCCAGCAGGGCGTGGTTGTCCTGTCCGAACAGCGGGGCGTGGCGCTGCTCCGGCAGCCTTGGCGCATGGGAGAAGCGCATGGGCGGGGCGAGATGACGCACGCTTCCCGCGATGGGGTGCTGCACCATGAAGGACCGGTCCCGATGGACGAGTTGAGGGTGCTCGGTGAACTCCGTGCCGATCGCCATGGCGGCCGCGGGCACCCCCGCCGCGCGAAGCGTGGTCGCGAGCCTGTCGGCGGCCTGCGTGGCGCACGCCCTCGCCAGGTGGTAGTCGAGCTGTCCGTGGCGCGACCGCCGGCCCTCGTGGGTCGCGAGCTCCTGGTCGGCGGCCCACTCGACGCGGCCCAGAACCCCGCACAGGGCGGTCCACTGCTGGTCGGTCGTGACGGAGATCGCGATCCAGTCGTCGTCGGCGCAGGGGTACATGCCCTGCGGTGCCGCGTCCCCGGAGCGGTTGCCGCTACGCGTGCGCCGTTCCCCGGTGGCCGACGCCTCTACGACCGGCCGCGCGCTCAGCTGCGCGGCGACATCGCCCAGCGCCAGTTCGAAGCAGACGGTCTGCCCGGTGCGGCGGCGCCGGCGGATCGCCGCGATCATCACAAACGAGGCGAGCTGTGCGGCGAACGGGTCGGTGACGGTGCCCGTGAGCACCGGTTCGCCGTCCGCGTACCCCGCCATCTCGGTCAGTCCGGCGGCCGCCTCGGCGGTGAAGGTGAAACCGGGACGGTCGCGCCAGCTGCCAGTGAGTCCCCAGGCGGGCATGCGGACGACGATCAGGCCCGGGTTGAGCTCGCGCATGCCGGCGAAGTCGAGTCCTCGGTCGTCGAGCACGCGTGGTGTGAAGTTCTCCAGCACCACGTCCGCGGTGGCGATCAGACGTTTCGCCAGGTCCAGCCCCCGGGGGTCGGCGAGGTCGAGTGTGACGTCCCGCTTGTCGAGGTTCGCACCGAGGTAGGCGGCCGAGCGCTCCCACACGCGGTTCACGGTCAAGGGGTTGCCTGTGAAGCGGAGGACGTCGGGGCGGTTCACCGCCTCCACTTTGATCACTTCGGCCCCGAGGCCGGCCAGGTAGGCCGTGGCCATCGGTCCCGCCTGGAAGGTGCCGAACTCGACGACGCGCAGGCCCTTCAGGGGCTGCTCGGGGGTGGCTCCCGCGTCGGTCGCGACGGCGGCGCCCGCGGTCGAATGCGTGATCCGGAACGGCGGTACGGGGTGACGGAAGCCAGCTTCCGGATGCCGCGCGAAGGTGTTCCGCTCGGCGTAGGGGGGCAGGTCGGCGACCGTTTCCGGGTTGGTCAGGGGCACCACCGGCACCCGGTGCAGGACACCGAGTTCGGTCAGCTCCGCGACCGTGTGCCGCTCGGTGAACCGGCGGACCAGCGGGGTGATCTCGGCGCCGAGGTGCAGTCGGTCGCCGTACAGGTCGAACCGGGGATCATCCAGTTCGGGCACGCCCGCCAGCTTCTTGAACGCCTTCCACTGCGGGTCGGTGATGGCGACGACGCACACCCAGCCGTCCTTCGCGCGTTCCACGCCCGGGACGGTGTTCTGTGGGATGGGGTAAGCGGTGTGCGGGGTGAGCCGGGTGAAGAGCCAGGGGAACTGCAGGAGCGCGATCAACGCCTCGAAGCGCGAGACGTCGACGTCGATCGTCGGGGCCGCACCGGGCTCCGTGACTTCGACGCTCAGCAGGGCCGTGACGGTGCCCAAAGCCGCGCTGACTCCGGCGGTGAGCTCACCGAGTTCGATGTTGGTGGCGAGCGGGGCCCGGCCGCCCCTGGGATGGAGCACGGTGATGCCGGCTTCCGCCTGGAGCGTGAACTCGGTCGCCGGGTTTCCGGCGAAAGGTCCGTCCAGACCGTAGTCGGAGACGGTGACCGCGACCAGACGCGGGAACTCCCGGCGCAGGGCGGCGATCAGCGTACGGAACCCCGGCACGTCGTCGTCGCACAGGATGACGACCGGTCCCTGCGCGGGATCCGGCACCGCTCCGCCCACCGCGGCCCGGACCTGCGGGCCCGAGTACGGTTCTTCGGCGTCGAGCCTCACCACCCGCTTGCCGTCATTGAGATAGCGCAGGTAAGCCGCGTATCCGGGCTCCTCTTCGCTCGGCCGCCGCCCATCGCGCGGTTCGAGTCTGATCACGGTCGCGCCGGCATCCGTCAGCAGCCTGCCGCCGTACATGGTCGAAACGCGGCTCCCGGCCTCGACCACGGTGACATCTTCAAGCATGTCCCACCCTCCCGATCAGTGGTGACCTGCACGATGACGCGACGCGTCGCGGCCGGACAGCGGCGGTTCCGGCGGCCGGAACAGATCGGCCACCGCCGGTGGCCGCACCGTCACACGGACTCCACCAGGTCCAAACCGAGAGCCGTGACGTCCGAGGCGGAAGAGATCGCCTTGCGGCAGGACATGAAGCCGCGCGGATCGTCGACCACCACGGCGCCCACGGCTTTCCCCGCCTCATCCGCGTACACGGCGGTCAGCTCGCCATCCTCGACATCGCCCCGCAGCGCACTCAGCCTGCCCTCCCCCGGCCGGCCGGCGATCTGGATGCGCCGTCCGTACTGGTCGGACCAGACGTACGGCACCTGGGGCCGCGGCACCTGCTGCCCGAGGATGTCCGCGGCGACGATCTCCGCGTGCTCACCGGCGTTGGTCCAGTGCTCGATGCGCAGGCACTTGCCGTACAGGGGGTGATAGCGGCGCGCGACATCGCCGACGGCGTGGATCCGCGGTACCCCGACGCCCGTGACGCGCAGGTTGGCGTCGCACGAAACGCCGTCGCCGAGATCGAGTCCGGAGGACTCCAGCCAGTCGATGGCCGGACGCGCACCGATGCCGACGACGACCAGGTCCGCGGGCAGCGTACGGCCGTCGCCCAGGACGACGCCGGTCACCTGCCCCCGTCCGTCGTGGGCGAAGCTGCTGAAGCCCACGCCGGCCTCGACCCTGGCACCGTTCACGGTGTGCATGCCCGCGAACATCCGTCCCACGTGATCGCCGAACAGATGGGCCATGGGCGTGGGTTGGGCCTCGACGACGCACACGTCCAGTCCGCGCGCCCGGGCCGCGGAGGCGAACTCGGCTCCGATGAAGCCGGCTCCGATGACCACCACCCGTGGGCCACGGTCGAGTTCGGCTCGCAGTGCCAGCGCGTCGTCGACGGTGCGAAGGGTGTGCACACCCGCCAGCTCCCGGGTACCGGGGAGCGTACGCGGGGTCAATCCCGTCGCGATGACCAACCGCTCGAACGGCAACCGCTCACCTCGGTCCGTCACCACACAACGCCGGATCGGATCGAGGCTCTCGGCCCGTACTCCGAGCATCAGGTCGACACCGAGTTCGTCGGCCTGCTGCTTGCTCAGCAGCACGGGCGGCTCGCCGGGAAAGTCCTTGGCCAGCACCTCCTTCGACAACGCCGGTTTGTCGTACGGCTGGTGCCGTTCCTCGCCCAGCAGCGTGATGCGCTCCTGGAATCCCCTCTTGCGCAGTGCCTGTGCCGTGCGCGCGCCCGCCACGGAAGCGCCAATGATCAGAACCGTCATGCAGGCACTCTCGGCAGTCCCGGCCGTCGCAACAACGCCGAGTGCCAGTGGCCGGAACGCGGCGGGTCGTCACAGTGACGGATTTCCTCGTCGGGGTCGATGCGGCCGTGGCCGAAGGTACCTGAGCTGACCGCGCAGGTGGCGCAGGCGGTGGCGGCGCGGGGCCCGTATCCGTTGGCGATGCGGGTCCGTGGCGAGCTTCATGATCAGTCGCGGAGCACTTTTCCGGTGTGTGGAACGACCGTGCCGGACCGGTGCGATCCCGTCCTGGGTTGAGGGAAGACCGATGCCAAAGGTGCTGTCGGGCCACCCGGCGTTCGCACCTGACAACGCCTCTCTGCGGGGAAGAAGGCGAGAAGACACGTGATCCAGGCGCAGCCGCAGTCTCCTCGGCGGATGAACGTCGCGGTGGTGGGCGCGACCGGCAACGTCGACCGCCTCCTGGTCACCGAGCTCGCCACACGCGGGCACCGGGTCACCGCCATCACCATCCACCCGGAACTCGTCGAACCCCACCCCCTCGGTACGGGTTGAGGAGCCGACGCCAACGACCCCACACGCCTGGTCCCGGCCATCACCGGTCACGACGCGGTCGTCATCTCCGTCCAGTACGCCAAGACCAAACCACACCCAGCTCATCGCCTCCGTTCGGGACTCGCATGTACCGCTCTACTTCTTCGCGGGCGGATCTGGCACCCTCCTCGTACCGGGCACGATCGTCAGCCACGACCTGGACGAGGTCCTCGACATCGCCGACCGGATGAGCGTGTTCCGCGACGGGCAACCCGTCGCCACGCGAGCGACCGACGAATGGGCCAAGGACCGCCTCGTCCGGGTCCCGGCCACCTCAACTCGGCGCAGCCGCCCATCTGCACCTGGAAGTGCCGCCCGCGCCAACACCCTTCGACGGCCGCAGGGCTCTGCCAGGACCAGCCGGACCAAACGTCGGGGTCACACCTGGACTGCATCCGCTTCGGCAGCGGGATGCCCTGCGACAAATGACGTCTCGGCCCAAATGACCTTCCCCTCACGGGTGTGTCGAGTGTCCCAGCGATCTGCGAGCTGGGCGACCAGGAGCAGTCCGCGACCGCCTTCGTCGAAGGATCGGGCCCTGCGCAGGTGCGGAGCTGTGGCACTGGCGTCGAAAACCTCGACCATGAGAGTGGACTGCAGAAGCAGTCGCAGCCGAATGGGCGGGTGGCCGTAACGGATCGCGTTCGTCACCAGCTCCCTGACGATGAGCTCCGTTGAAAACGCCATCTCGATGAGTCCCCAAGAGGACAGTTGTGCCACAGCACCTTCACGGGCCTTGGCGACGATCTCCGGACAGGAAGGGAGATCGAGCGTGGCGCGCGCTGTCGGCATCTCGCGCTTGACGACTTCGCTGTGCCCGGTGTTCCACACCTGGTGAATTCGACGGGTCCTGGGACGCCGACGCGGTACTTCCGTGTCTGCGTCTTGACCCGGGCAGAGCCAGATGCCGGTGTGTCGGCACCCCCGACCGGGTGCCGGCACACCGGCGCGGAACCGTCCTGCCGGACGGAGGTCAATCGAGGGGCTTGAGCTCCTGCGTGTACCGCGCCGCGAGTTCGCGGTACGCCCCTGGGTTGACCTGGACCCAGCGCTCCGCGGGGGAGCCTGCGATGGGACGTTTCGCCACGGCCGGCGACCCGGCCACGAGCATGCCGGGCTCGAACACCGCTCCGGCCGCCACCATCGAGTGCGCGGCGACCAGGCAGCGGGCGCCGATCCGGGCCCCGTCCAGCACGGTGCTGCCGTTACCGATCAGCGCCTCGTCGCCGATGACCGCGCCGTGCACGACGCACTGGTGCCCCACCGTGGCTCCGGGACCGACCTCCGTGACCAGGTCCGGCGGACCGTGCAGCACCGAGCTGTCCTGGACGTTGGCGCCTTCACGCACCACGATGCGGGAGTAGTCGGCCCGTAGCACGGCGTTGAACCACACCGACGCGCCGGCCTCGACGACGACGTCGCCGATCAGGACGGCGGTGGGGGCGACGAACGCGTCGGCATGGACGCGGGGGCTCGCCCCGTCGAGGGCGTACAAATGCATGTTCCTCTTCCTCTCGCCGCCTGGTTACCGAGGAGTGCTCAGGCCTTGGTCTCGCGCATGAAGGCGACGATCTGGTCCTCGAACTCCCGGGGGTGCTCGGTCATCACCCAGTGGCCGCACTTGGGAACGACGTGCAGTCGGGCGTTGGCCATCTTGTTCAGCATCAGCAGGCTGGTGTCCAGCGGAAGGATGCGGTCCTCCCGGCCCCACAGCAGCAGCGTCTCGTGGGTGATCTCGTCGACCCGCTTCCACAGGTCCGGCATACCGCCGTTGGCCCACTTCTTGAACATGCGGATGTGGTACGCCTGGGACTCGGGGTCGATCGACGCCTCGTAGCGCTCCTGGAACGTCTCCGGGTCGACGTCCTCGGGGCGGTAGAGCAGAGCGTGGACCAGCTCCTTGGTCCGATCGACCGACGGACCGGGCGGGGCGTAGTAGGTGAAGAGGATCCGGCCCTCGGCGGTCGGGCTGAGGCTGGTGACCGGCACCGCACCGCCGGCGGGGGCCATGAGGATCAGCCGCTCCACCCGGTCGGGGTGGGCGAGGGCGAGGGCGAGCGAGGCCGCGCCGCCCATGGAGTTGCCGACCGGGGTGACCTTGTCGATGCCGAGGTGGTCCAGGAGCTGCACCAGCACGCGCGCGGTCAGATCCCACTGGTTCTCGTCGTGCTCGGGTTTGTCGGTGAGACCGAAGCCGGGCTGGTCCACCAGCAGCACCCGGAAGTGCGGGGTGAGGGCGGGCAGGTTCTGCTTGAAGTTGCTCCAGCCGCTCGCACCCGGCCCGCCGCCATGCAGCATCAGCAGGACCGGACCCTCGCCCGCGTCGTGGTAGTAGACCCGCATGTCTTTGAGATCGGCGTAACGGGAAGTGGCTTCCTTGGTCAAGGCGTTCGTCGTGGACAAGTGACTGCCTCCAGTCAGGTGATGGCCCGGCCCCACCGCTTTCGGGCGAAGCGGGAAATCTCGTTTGCTGCGCAGCCCAAGGTGCCGGGCACTGACGGTGACGGCCTGTACCCGACCTTGGCGGAGGAGGAGCGGCGGACTGCTGGAAGGGCGTCCCTCCCGCAACCGAGGACCGGGCCGGCGGTGACTGTCCGGGGCCGGGGCCTCGCCGGATCGGCATCGATGTGTTTCAGCACCCGCGCTCTTCCCCTTCGTGTGAGTACACCGTGTCGCGAACCACGCCCGTCCGTGTCGCGCTGTTCCGCCGGCTGGAACCCCGGAGCCGAAGTCCCGCCACGCGCACCGGTCCCATGGCGCGGCGGCGACCGGTGTGAGCCGCACTGACCGGGCGACATGCCGGCGGCATAAGCGCCCTGCTGCTCGACGAGCTGATGGGCCGGGCGTACGCGACCGTCGGGCCGCCCGCCCTGACGTTGAAGCTGGAGATGCGGTACCGCCGGCCGGTGCCGCTGGAGACTCGGCTCGTGCTGACGGCCGAGGTGATCGAGGTGGCGGAACGCCGACGGTCCGTACGGGGGACTATCTGTGCGGAGGCGGACCTCGACCGCCCGCTGGTGGAGGCCGACGGGCTCTTGGTGGTGCCGCGCCCCGATCAGTCGGACTCCCTCTTCGCCGGGGTCAGCCGCGCGGAGTGAGGCGGACGGTGCCGGTTCGGGCGCCCAGCGAGGACCGTAGGGCCGTTCTGTTCAGGCGCCGATCCCGGCACGCTGGTGGGCGCCGTATCGTCGACGCGGCGAATGGAGCGTGTAGGCGTTGCGGCCGCAGCAGTCGGGGGCTCGTCGGCACCCGGTGCGGCCTGGTCGTCGCCAAGCGGTCGGCGTACTCCCTGGTCGCGTTCGCGGGCGTGGGCCTGATACCGGAGAGCGGGTCGACCGGGCTCGTGCCGACCTTGATGGGGCGCGGAGCGTCATGCGCACGGCGATCCGGGCGGACGGATACCGGCCTAAACGGCGGCCGAGTGGGGACTGACCTGCCAGGTCGTGGACGACGGGGCGTTCGGGGCAGCGGTGGACCACGTGACCATGCGGCTGGCCGGGGGGCACGGGCCGGCGCTCGCGTACCGGCGCATCAAGCAGGCGTTGAACGGGGCCTCGCTGCCCTTGCTGCCCGTGCGCTGGAGCCGACCGCACCGGTCAGGGAACTGCCGTGCAGCCTGGACTTCGTGGAGGGCGTGACGACGTTCCGCGCGCGTCACGGTCCCGGTCCACCGGTACCTGAGCGACGGCACGCCGGCCTCGCCTCGCGCTCCCACCGCGGCGATTCCGGTGGCCGGAACGGCCGGATGTCGCAGTGCTCGGAACCATCTAGCGTCGCCGACGGAATCCGTCGCGGCGGGCAAGGGAGCTCCATGGACGTGAAGGACGCCGTACTCGCACGGCGGTCGGTTCGAGGCTTTCTCGACACACCTGTCGATCAGGCCGTTCTGGAAGGGGTGCTCAGCACCGCCTGCCGGGCGCCGTCGGGAGGCAATCTGCAGCCTTGGCGGCTGCATGTCCTCACGGGCAGTCCGCTGGACCAGCTCAAGAAGCTGATCTCGGACCGGCTCAAGGCCGGAGGGACTCCGGACGAACCCGAGTACCCGATCTATCCGTCACCGCTGTCGTCCCCGTACCGCGATCACCGTTACCGCACCGGTGAGCAACTCTACGCGGCCCTCGGCATCGCACGAGACGACAAGGCCGGCCGCGCCCGCCAGTTCGCGCGCAACTTCGAGTTGTTCGGCGCGCCCGTCGGCCTCTTCTGTTACGTCGACCGCCAGATGGGCGCGGCACAGTGGTCGGACCTCGGGATGTACCTGCAGACGGTCATGCTGCTCCTGCAGGCCGAGGGTCTCGCGAGTTGTCCCCAGGAGGCCTGGTCGGTCTATCACCGCACCGTCGCCGAAGTGACCCAGCCACCGACGCATCACGTGCTCTTCTGCGGCATGGCCATCGGCTACGAGGACACAGCGCATCCCGTCAACCGGCTGCGCACCGAACGTGCCCCGCTCCGGGACGTCGCGGCGTTCCATGGCTGGCCCGAGGGGTCCGGCGCCGAGGGATGAGTACGCCACGCACCGGGGTACACCCGCCGTGGAATATGAGTGGAAGGAACATGCTGTGAGCTTGAGGATCGTTGTCACTGCGAAGTACGTGCCCGACGCCACTGGCGACCGGCACTTCGCCGATGACCTGACCGTCGACCGGGACGACGTGGACGGTCTGCTCTCCGAGCTGGACGAGTACGCGGTCGAGCAGGCGCTGCGGATCTCCGAGAACGCGGGCGACGACGTGGAGATCACCGTGTTGACGGTGGGGCCGCAGGACGCCAAGGACGCGCTGCGCAAGGCGCTGTCGATGGGTGCGGACAAGGCGATCCACGTGGAGGACGACGACCTGCACGGCACGGACGCGATCGGCACCTCGCTGGTGCTGGCGAGGGCGATCGAGAAGGCCGGCTTCGACCTGGTGGTCTCCGGCATGGCTTCCACCGACGGCACGGCGGGCGTTGTTCCGGCGCTGCTGGCGGAGCGGTTGGGAGTGCCGCAGGTGACCCTGCTGTCCGAGGTGAGCGTGGAGGACGGAGTCGTGAAGGGCCGCCGGGACGGGGATGCCGCGTCCGAGCAGCTGGAGGCGTCCCTGCCGGCGGTGGTGTCGGTGACCGACCAGTCGGGTGAGGCGCGTTACCCGTCGTTCAAGGGCATCATGGCGGCGAAGAAGAAGCCGGTCGAGTCGTGGGACCTGTCCGACCTGGAGATCGACGCCGAGGAGGTCGGTCTGGCGGGTGCCTGGACGAAGGTCGAGGCGGCGGCCGAGCGTCCGGCGCGGACCGCGGGCACGATCGTCAAGGACGAGGGCGAGGCCGGCAAGCAGCTCGCCGAGTTCCTCGCGAGCCAGAAGTTCATCTGATCCAACAGGGCCTGACCTCAGAGGAGTTGCTGTCCCATGGCTGAAGTTCTCGTCTACGTCGACCACGTAGACGGTGCCGTCCGCAAGCCCACCCTGGAGCTGCTGACCCTGGCCTGCCGCCTTGGCGAGCCGGTCGCCGTCGCGCTGGGCGCCGGCGCGGAGAGCACCGCGAGCGTGCTGGCCGAGCACGGCGCGACCCGGGTCCTGACGCACGAGGCGTCCGAGTACGCCGACTACCTGGTGGTGCCGAAGGTGGACGCCCTGCAGGCCGCCTACCAGGCCGTCTCCCCGGCCGCCGTGCTCATCCCGTCCTCCGCCGAGGGCAAGGAGATCGCCGCCCGGCTCGCTTTGCGCATCACCTCCGGCATCCTCACCGACGCCGTCGACCTGGAGGCCGGCGACGAGGGCCCGGTGGCCACCCAGTCGGTGTTCGCCGCCTCCTTCACCACCAAGTCGCGCATCGCCAAGGGCACCCCGGTCATCACGGTCAAGCCCAACTCCGCCGCGGTGGAGGCGGCCCCGGCCGCCGGCGCGGTCGAGGCCTTGACGGTGTCGTTCTCGGAGCAGGCCAGCGGCACGAAGGTCACCGGCCGCACCCCGCGCGAGTCGACCGGGCGTCCGGAGCTGACCGAGGCCGCGATCGTGGTCTCCGGCGGCCGTGGCGTCAACGGCGCCGAGAACTTCCCACTCATCGAGGCCCTCGCCGACTCCCTCGGTGCGGCCGTGGGTGCCTCCCGGGCGGCGGTGGACGCGGGCTGGTACCCGCACACCAACCAGGTCGGCCAGACCGGCAAGAGCGTGTCGCCGCAGCTGTACATCGCCAACGGCATCTCCGGCGCCATCCAGCACCGGGCCGGCATGCAGACCTCCAAGACCATCGTGGCGGTCAACAAGGACCCAGAGGCCCCGATCTTCGACCTGGTCGACTATGGCGTGGTCGGCGACCTCTTCGACGTCGTCCCCCAGCTCACCGAGGAGATCAACACCCGCAGAGGGTAAAGGGGAAGGCCTCCCCAACCGGCGTTCGGTGCAGGGAGCTCGCCGGCCGGTCGAGCTCGGCCACGAGAAAGCGTGCCGCAGTCGCGTTCGTCGACCACGGCCCGGCCAGGTCCAGGGAGGTGGTGGCAGCCCTGCTGCGGCCCGGCAAGGCGGGCTCCAGCACCGCCGCCGACCACATCGAAACCACCCAACTCGCCTTGACCCAACTGCCCAGACGTCTGCGGCGGCTACAGCAAATGCTGACTCGACCCCGTTGGTCGCCGGATTGTCCAGGGGCTCGTCACGATGCGCCGTCAACCTGGCGGTCGGCCGGTCGTGCCCGGGTGGCGGGCCTTCGGCGGCTGTCGGCATCTGCGGGGCGGGCCTGGGCGTCAGTCGAGATGCACGTTGAGCCAGTGCATGGCGTCCAGTGCGAGGCTCACGTTGGCCCCTTGCCGGTCGAGTGTCGTGGGGAGGAGCTGTTCGGCACGGCGAATGCGCTGGAGGACCGTGTTGCGGTGGGTGTGGAATCGCGCCATGCCGAACACCCCTCTGCAGTTCATCGGCATCGGGCTGCGCTTCATCTCCTGGGAAGTCGCCCACCCCGAGTTCATGCAACTGGTCTACGACCGGCTGGTGGCCAACGGGGTCACCCGGTACGTCGTCCTGGACCCCATGCACGACATGGACGCCGTACGCGAGTCCGCCCGCATGATCCGAGCAGCTGGGGCCACCGAGATCGTCGGAGCACTGACCTTCACTGTCAGCGACGTCCACGACGACGCCCACTACGCCTCGCTCGCGGCGCAGATGACCGACTGCCCGGACATCGACCGGGTCTACATCAAGGATCCTGGGGGGCTGCTGACGTCGGAACGCGCCGCCACACTGATCCCGGCAGTCCTGGGCAACCTCGCCGGCACACCGCTGGAGCTGCACTCCCACTGCACGATAGGTCTGCCCGGCCTGACCTACCTCAAGGCCGCCGACCTGGGCGTACAGGCCCTCCAGGTGGCCTGCGGGGCTCTTGCGGGCGGCACGTCCCTGCCCAACGCCCAGCAGGTCGTGGCCAATCTGCGCGAAATCGGCCACACCGTGGACGTCGACGACCGGCTGCTGGGCGTGGTCGCCGACTACTTCGACGGCATGGCGGCGGCCGAGGGGCTGCCCGTCGGTGGTCCCCGGGACTACGACGCCGCGTTCATGCGCCACCAGGTGGCCGGCGGTGTGATGACCACCCTGCACCGGCAGCTCGACGAACTCGGTTTCAGTGACCGCTTCGACGCGGTCATCGAGGAGGTGACCCGGGTCCGCGCCGAACTCGGCCACCCCATCATGGTCACCCCGTTCCCGCAGATGGTGTGCACGCAGCCTCTACAACGTCATCGGCGCCGAACGCTACGAGAACGTCTCCGACCCGGTGATCCGGTACGTGCTGGGCAGCTTCGGCCGCCCCACCGCCCCCGTGGACCCGCAGGTCGCCGACCGCCTCCTGGGCCGCCCCCGGGCGAAGGAACTCGCCGCCGAACCGCCCCCGCCCACCGTCGCGGAACTGCGCCGGCGCTTCCCCCGCGGCATCAGCGACGAGGAACTGCTCCTGCAGGCCACGATGCCGGCCGAGCAGGTGGACGCCATGGTGGCCGCCGGTCCGGCTCGGCGGCACTACAACCCGGCAACCCCCGAACTGAGACTGGACCGGCCCGACTTCCGACTGGAGCTGCACCGTGACCGCCGAACCGGCTGACGAGGCCGCCGACCTGACCGACCGTCTGTGGGCCGTCCGCGGCGTCGTCTTCGACATGGACGGCACGCTCGTCCTGGGCGACCGACGCAACCACGGGCTCACCCCTCTCCCAGGGTCCTGGAAGTCACCGCCGTCCTCACCGCCCGCGGCCTGCCCTGGGTCACCTTCACCAACGGCACCACCCGCACCCCGGAGGCCTACGCCGAGACGCTGGCCGCATCGGGTTCGACCTGCCGGACGACGCCATGCTCACCCCCGCGACCAGCGCCGTCGACCACTGCCCGGCCATGGGGCACCGCAGCGCGGTGGTGCTCGGCGGCGATGGCCTGAAGGAGCCGCTGCGCCAAGCGGGCATCGAGATCGTCGAGGCCAAAGGCAAGCCGGAGGCCGACGCCGTACTCGTCGGCTGGTACCGCGAGTTCACCATGGACGACCTGGAAGCCGCCTGTCATGCCGTCTTCGGCGGCGCCATCCTGTACAGCAGTTCGCAGTCGGTGTTCTTCGCCAGCGCCGACGGTCGGGCACTGGGCACCTCCCGAGCCATCTGCGCCATGATCAGCAGTGTCACGGGTGTCACCGAACAGGTCGTGGGCAAGCCCTCGCTGACCGGCCTGCGCTGCGCCGCGCGCCGTCTGGGCGTCGCCCCGCAACACCTCGCTGTCGTCGGAGACGACCCGGAATTGGAGATGGCCATGGCCCGGCGTGCCGGCGCTCTCGGCATCGCCGTAACCACGGCATCCACGCGGCGAACCACTTCGCCACGCTGCCCACGGAGCAGCGCCGCATCTCACCGTCGAGGGTGTGGGCGGGCTGACCACCCTGTTGCCCGCCGTTCGCTCCCACCCCATCGAGAACGGATCCGTACCGGCATGACCACCACGACCGCCTCCCTGCGACCGAGCGCCCATCCCGGAGTCCTTGCCGACCTCGTCCCCGGATCCTCCCTCCTGCGGGACACTCTTCTCGTAGTCGGCGGCGCGGGCCTCACCGGCCTCTGCGCCCAGGTCTCCCTGCACACACCGCTCAGCCCCGTGCCCTTCGCCCTCCAGACCCTCGCGGTCCTGCTGGTCGGCACCGCGCTCGGTACCGTTCGCGGGGCGGCGGCCATGCTGCTCTATCTCGCCGCCGGTGCCGCCGGAGTGCCCTGGTTCGCCCATCACACCCACGGCCTGGGCGGCCCCGGCTTCGGCTATGTCGTCGGTTTCGTCCTTGCCGCCGTCCTCGGGCAGACAGAAGATGTGAACTCCCGCAACTGCCCAACGACGGGCAGGACTTACTTGAGCACCACTCAAGGGTTCCTGCGGACGCCCATGAACTCGTCGAGGCACCGAGATTTCCAGTTCGGCCTTGGTGACAGCGAGCCGGCCAAGGCTGCGCTGATGCCGACGCCGAGGAACGGCAGGTCCGCGGCGCACTGGATGTTGCGAGAGAGCCGGTTGCCGCGCGAGGCGGCGGGGCCCCGGCTCCGTAGCCTGCTTTCCGCCCCTCTCCTGGACGGCCTCTGACGCTCGGCAGGTCGATCTCTGCCAGGAACTGCCAGCCCCGGGCCATCTCGCATCAGCCGTCCTGCCTGATGATGTTTCCGCAGGGCATGATCGCGAAAGGTATGCACCGCCAACAGCGAAGGATCTGCTGGTGAGCTCCCTGCCCCCGGCGGCCGACCACAACCACTCAGCGCCTGTTCAGCGGCTCGCCGGTCCGACTGCCCGCCGCGCCGCCCCCATGCCCGATGCGAACCAGCATGTGACTTCACACCGTCCACAGCTGCCGACGGCCCCGCGCGACCACGTCCGCCCGTACCGTGCGGCCGCTGCCGCGAGATCGGGGACGTGTCGCTCGCCCAGGGTCTCCACCCCGAAGGGCGCAAGGAGCATCGCGGCGGTGTCCGCTTCCTCCAGTCCCACCGCGACGTGCAGGGCGGCAGTGAAGAGTGGAGCGGCCGCTTCGCCCGAACCGCGATGCTTCCAGATCGGGGCGAGCGACCGGGCGAGCGTACGCGCCAGCTCCAACTCCCCGGTGTCCAGGTGGCCCTGGAGTTCTCGCAGGGCTCCCTCGGAGCCGGCCTCGGCGCGTGCCGCGAACGAGCGTTGCCGGGGCCAGAGCACCACTGCGGCCCGCCGGTACCAGCGGTCCAGGGTGTTGCCGTAGTTGCCCATGTAGCCCTCGTACTCGGACTGGTAGGGCGTGAGGTCCTTGTTCTCGGTGGTGGCGCACACCTCGGCGTAAGAGACGGGCAGGGAGATCTGCTCACCGTCGGCGCCGTCGGGGCGGGTCCACCAGTCGAGGGTGATCTCGTCGTCGATCAGGTCGCCCAGCTCGTAGTCGGAGAAGTCGCCACTGCGGCGGCGCTCGGCCCCGGGCTCCCCGTCGGGGTCGAGGAGGCACTCACCCTCGCACTCCTCGTCCTCGCAGCCGTCGAAGTGCTCGACATCGCCGTGGTAGTCGTAGCGGTCGTAGGGCGGTACGGCGTCCCAAGTCTCCTTCACCTCGGCCAATGCGAGGACCGCCTCGCAGCCTGCCTGCCCTGCGGCCTGGCGGAGCCGGGTGGCACGCGTGGCGTCGGCACCCTTGAGGCGGTCCCAGTCCAGGCCACGCTGGGTGTACTCGTGGTCGAGAAGGTACACGAGGCGGTTCGGGGGCGCCGTTTTCTGACTGCCGTAGGCGTAGCGCTCTTCGGCCGGCTCGGTGAAGTGTTCGGTCAGGCAGTGGGCCAGGTCGGCGGCCGGGCCACCGCCGTCCGCCGGCCGGGCGGGTGCGTTCGGCGAGGAGGTTCATGGTGAGGGTGACGCGGTAGCCGGACTTGACGGGCTTGACCTCGTGCAGGCAGTCCGCGTAGAAGGCAGCGAAGGTCAGCTTCTCCCGGGACGCCTGGTGGACGACGCTCCGGCCGGCGTGGGAGACGACGAGTTCGCCGCCGGTGTGGTGCGAGGGCAGCGAGACCACCAGGGTGCCCACCATGGAGTCGTCCTTCTCGGAGTCCTGGTGCGGCAGGAAGAACTGGCCCTTGCCGTAGACGAGCAGCGCGTGCGGTTCGGCCCGCAGGACGGTGGTGGGCGGCAGACCGAGCGCGGTACGGACGCCGTCGAGGACGCCGCTCAGGGTGCGGTCCCAGTCGGGGCCGCCCAGGGTGATCCGGTCCGGGGTGATCTCCCAGGTATCGCGCACGCTGGTGTCGGCCAGGGTCTGCTCACCGCGGCCGAAGCGGGCCTGCCGGGCCTGCGCGATCAGCTTCTTGGTGACCGGAGCGCGCAACGGCAGGGGCAGCACCCCGACGCCGTCGACCTCGATCCGCAGCGCGCGGGCGGACATCTCGATGCGGGTGCTGAAGTCCCCGCATCGCTCCGAGGCATCGAGCAGCTTCGCCAGTTGCTTTCGTGCTCCGTGTCCCATGGTGTTTCGTTCCCCTGGTCGGCAGCGTGCCATTCCCTCTGTCCCGGAAACCCTAGCGCTGCTGGAAGTCCCTGTTCTCAGATGGCAGAACGGCCTTGACATTCGGGGCACCCGCGCAGGTTCAGGGAAGGCCCGGGACCGGTGGGGCGTTCAGCGGGGTGATCAAGGGGGCGGTTCTGTTCCCTGTGGAGATCGACCTCAGCCGGATCTCAGGCGGTACCCCATCCCGGTGCCTACACGCGGGGATGTCGTGCGGCGAGCTCTCTGAGCGGCCGCGCCGACGAACAGCCCGGCTTGCGGCGGCGGGAATCCCGGATCGCCAAGGACGACTGACGGGCGCCGCCCGCCACCAGTCGTGCGAGCCGCACCTCTGGCCGGCTGCTCACGTCATCGTCCGTCGCGCCGTTCCGGTCCGTCGGGGCTCCATCCCTTGAGGTATGGCTTCAGTTCCGTCGGCGTGGGCTCACGCGTGTGCGGCATTCCTGGAAGCCGGGTCAATGAGCCTCGTCGACGAGTTGATGGTGCCGCTTACACGGCCTCAGTTGCTGCCCCTGACCATGGGTCTGCTCGGCGAATGGGGATCGGGTAAGAGCAGCCTGCTCAAGATTGTGGCGACACGCCTCGAAGCAGAGCGCCCTGCGGACGGCGGGCGCTATGTGGTGGTGCAGTTCAGCCCGTGGCAGTTCGAGGGTTATGACGACATCAAGATCGCGCTGATGGACACCATCTTGCAACGGCTCCAGGCCGAGGCTGCATCCAACGCCTCGGCCGTTCAGGAGATCGGACTCCTGCGAAGGTTCATCAACCGGCTTCGTCGGCCGGCGGGTCTCGCCGGACGGGCTGCCCTCGCCGGAGTGGGGTCGGCCGCCCAGCTGACCGCGACCCACTACCAACCGGACCTAGCCCCCCTCGCCCAGGCTGTCGCCCAACAGGTAGCCGCCATGGGTGCCACAGCCCTCGATCGGGCGGAGCAGCAGCCGCCCGCGGACGATGCGGGCCTGGCGATCGGAGACGACGTCTGGGCCGATGTCGCGTCCTTCAGGTCCCGCTTCGAATCGCTCGTGGAGACGCTGGAGGGTGTGACGGCGGTAATCGTCCTCGTCGACGACCTCGACCGCTGTCTGCCGGGCACGATCGTCGACACCTGCGAAGGCATCCGGGTCTTCTTGCACACGAAGAAGACCGCCTACGTCATCGCCGCTCATCCACAGGTGGTGGAGGCGGCGATCGACAGGTTCTATCCGACCGCGGACCGGCCCGGCGCAACCGGCCTGGGCGCCGAGTACCTGGAGAAGATGCTTCAGGCCAAGATCACGATCCCTGTGCTCTCCGCCCCGGAGGCGGAGACCTATATGCAGCTCCTCCTCGCTCAGCTGCACCTGGAAGGAGCAGACTTTGGGACTGTCCTAAACGACGTGGCGCAGCGCCGGGCCCACAGCGTCCTGGCCGTCTCGCTCAATCCGGGTCTGGCCGTGGACAGCCTGGGCCGGGACCGCATGCCGCCGGCGCTGTTCACCGACATGGGCTGGGCCGGCTCCATCGCGCCGCTTCTCGGCGCCTCTCTGCGTGGCAACCCTCGCCAGCTGAAACGCTTCATGAACCCGGTGATCATGCGCCGGGGAAGCGCGCAGCGTCGGGGAACGGACCTGGACGCAGCTGTGCTGGCCAAGCTCATGGTCCTGGAGGAGCAGTACCTGACGGATTTCCAGCGTCTGTTCGACTGGCAGGTGCGAGGCGGGGGCGGCACGGTCGCCGAGCTGGCGGCGGCAGAGCGGCACACACTCTCTGCAGCCTCCGTCCGCCCCGCCCCTGCGCGCGGGCAGAGGCGTACTGCAGCGGCGCCGGGCCGCGGTGGCGACCGCGTTGAGGAGACCGGGCCGACCGAGGAGAGCTTGCCGCTGGATCCGGAGGTCGCTACCTGGGCTGCCCCGCCGCACATCGAGCGTTGGCTGCGGCTGGAGCCTTTGCTGGGCGGGACCGATCTGGGCCCCTACTTCACTTACGCGCGTGCGAAGCTGACCGTCACCGCCACCGCTGCGCGGCTCCCGGCCGCGCTGCAGGGCCTTCTGGTCCAGTTGCAGTCTGAGATCGTCGCCGTTCGGCGCACCGCAGTGCGGTCGGTCGCCGACACAGTGCCGGCCAAGGATCTGCCGCTGCTGATGGAGCAGCTGCTCGCACGCGTACTGCGCGACCCCGGCAGCGACTCGTGGGACAGCGCGGTGGAGATCGCCGAGAAGGTGCCGGGTGCGGCGGTGGCCGCGGTGTGCCACACGCTGAGCAGGATCCCGTTGGACGGGATCCCCCGGGCGAAGGTGTCCTCCGCCGTGCGTCGGCTGCCCCAGGCCAGCACGGAGGTCGCGGCGGGGCTTGTAGAAAACTCCGTCGCCGCAGGTCAGCGGGTGACCAGGAGATTGCTCCGGAACGCACGCACGCCGATTCGGAAACGCTCAGCTGATCGCTGCAGGTCAGGGCGGTCCTCGGTCGCGCCGTCCAACGTTGCAGCATCAGCAGCCAGACGCCGTCGTTGCCAGCGGCCCACTTCAATGAATGGCTTCGTTTTTCTAGGCTTCATTCTTTTCCGGCCTAGAGAGGGCGTATGCGCCGATTCTGGCCGATGCACGCCTCGTCGACGGGAAGGGGTGCCCCGTGCGTTCGTGCAGGAAGGGTGCCCACGGGACGATCGTAGGGACTTGGGCGACCGGCAGGGGCGCCCTGCGCCGCTGATCAGTGGGTTCGTACACGGCGGGCCCTGCCCTGGGACGGCGGGCGCAGCTCACGGCCGATGAACGACCGCTCCGCCGACTCATGTACGGGCACTGTCGGGTTGCTCGGGCCGGCCCGAGTGATCGTGAGCGAGGAGGTGGCGCCGTGAGCCGCGTCCAGGCCGTGCTGTTCGCACGTGACGGCACCCTCGTGGAGGACGTCCCGGACAACGCCGACCCCGACCGCGTCCGGCCCATCGCCGGGGCCCGTGAGGCGGTCGGTCTACTGCGGCTGCACTGCGTCAGCACCGGGTTCGTCACCGAACAGTCCGGTGTGGCGAGCGGAGTGCTCACCGACGCCGGGGTCCGCCGCGTCGACCGGCGGGTCGACGACCTGCTCGGCCCGTTCGACATGTGGGGGGTGTGTCCGCACGCTCCCGACGACGGCTGCCACTGCCGGGTGCCCGAGCCGGGGCTGATCCTCTGGCGGTCGCACGGGTGTGCACGGCCCCATGGGAGTGCGTGGTCGTCAGTGACCTCGGCGCGCACGTCGAAGCCGCCCGCCGGGCGGGCGGCCACGGCCCCCGCCGTCTCCTCCGGCCGGAGGAGACGGCGGGGGCCGGCCATGTGGCCCCGGACGTCCTGACCGCAGTGCGCGCGGTACTGAACGGCCCGCCCCAGGGCTGCGTCTCGGTCGACGAGCGCCCCATCGAGGCTGCCTACGACACCGGTCCGCGGCCTCGGTGAGAACCGTCCGCAGGTGTTACTGGGCGTAGAACGTGGCGTCCGCCCGGTCCGTGGCCGTGCTCGGCGTCTGCACGTACAGCAGGTAGTTGAAGTGGCGTATGTAGCGCCCGGCCACGGCGTACGACTCGTAGGAGACGCCGGCCGAGTCCGACAGGCCCGCCCGGCTGCCTCCGCTTCGACTTCGAACTCGAGGTGGCCGCCGTCATCGGCAAGGCCGGCCGGGACCTGACCCCCGAGCAGGCTCGCGAGCACATCATCGGCTACACGGTGCTCAACGACTGGTCCGCCCGCGACCTCCAGGGCCGCGAGATGAGGGTCAAACTCGGCCCCGCCAAGGGCAAGGACACCGCCACCACCCTCGGCCCCTGGCTGGTCACCACCGACGAACTGGAACCCCACCGCAGCGCGGAGGGCTTCCTCGACCTGGCCCTCACCGTCCAGGTCAACGGCGAGACGATCGGACGGGACAGGCTGGCCGACATGGCCTGGACGTTCGAGGAGATGGCGGCGTACGCCTCCCGCGGCACCTGGATCCGCCCCGGCGACGTCCTCGGCTCCGGCACCTGCGGCAACGGTGGCTGCCTGGCCGAACTCTGGGGCCGCAACGGCGCCCTGGAACCCCCACCGCTCGTCCCCGGCGACAACATCACCATGACGGTCGAGGGCATCGGAACCCTCAGCAACACCGTCGTCGAGGGCGTCGCTCCGGTTCCTCTGCCTCCTGCCCGCCGCAGGCAATGACGCCGTACGTCCGGGAAACAGGGGCGGGGCCACGGCTCGGCCCCGTCCCCGACTCCTGCCTGCTCACCAACCGGCTTTGACGACACCCCGGTGCCGGACCGCCCGTCCGGCATCGGGAGAAAGGCACGAAACAACGTGGACAAGGTCATGGCCTCGGCCGCCGACGCGGTCGCCGACATACCGGAAGGGGCGTCTCTGGCGGTGGGCGGCTTCGGGCTGTGCGGCATCCCCACCGTCCTCATTGACGCCCTGCACGCCCAGGGCGTCGGCGGACTGCGCGTGGTCTCCAACAACTGCGGCGTTGACGGCCAGGGGCTCGGCGTCCTGCTGACGGCAGGCCGGATCGCCCGGGTGACCGGCTCCTATGTCGGGGAGAACAAGGAGTTCGCCCGCCTCGTCACCAATGACGCACAGGGGATGGGAGACACCCGGGCGCTGGACATCCTGAACGCGCTGCACAGAATCGTTTGAGTTGCAGAACGAGTAGGCGGGGCAGGTGACGGCCTCGCCCTGGTTTCAAGACCACCTGGGGAAGTGGTCTCAGCGTGCCTTCCGCGGGGCGAAGGCATCGGGGAGAGTTCCTCAGCCCCCATCAGTCATCTACGGCAGAAGGTGGCGACCCGCGAGGTGGTGCAGCCGATCAAGTCGCCGGAATCCACAGGCCGGCGGCGGTGGCTCCGTGCAACCGGACGCTCCACTCGACCCAGCAGGGCGAGTAGGGTCGGGGACTGGCGCGGTGGCGTGTGACGCTCCGTTTCCAGTCCCCGCCGCTTCAATCCGTGCATGCGGTTCTCCCGCACACGGCTTTCCGACATCGTTCACCGGCTGGCATGCGCCGCCGCCCAGTGCACGTTCCCGCTGAGGCGGAAGACCCCGAGCCGCATCAGCCACTCCCCGTTGTAGCGAGTGGCCCAGTTGCGGCCCTTCAGGCCGTGTTTGCGGCTGGCAAAGATCGCCAACCGCTCGTGAATGTAGCGGTCCATCGCGGAGAACTTCCGACTGGAATGCCCGTTACGGAAGTATCCGGTCCAGCCCCGCAGGACGGGGTTGAGATCGGCCACCACGGCGGCCACCGGCCGCTCGGTCCGGGATCGGGAGGTCGCCGCGCGGATCTTGTCCCGCAGCACCCCCAAGGCCCGCGCCGAGGGCCAGCGTTGCAAGTAGAACTTGCCCCGCCATTTCCACGACTCCACCTTCCGGTGATGGAAGCCAAGGAACTCGAAGCCCCGTTCGCCTCTGGTGAGGCAGACGATGCCGGACTTCTCCGGATGCAGCCGCATCCCGAGCCCGGCTCCGGCCGTAGGGGGTCGGTGCAGTGTCCATGCGACCGGGGGATTGCCGCCTGCTCCTGAACAGACCGTCAGGACGGCTCGCGCTGCCTTCCCCGGTGGCAGCCTGCCCATGCGCCTGCGTGACCACCTTGCCGAGGTCTTCGACGACTCGTTGTTCACCGAGGTGAAGCGGCCCTGGCCGATTCACCGAACTCTGCCGAGAAGCCATGTGGCGTGGCGGACGGCAGTGATGGCGTGGCGATCGTCGGTTGCGCGGGTGGCGACGGCGATCTGCACGGGTGGTCCGTCCAGCGGGATGAACCGGACGTCCGGGTGTGGGTAGAAGCGGCTGGCGGCCTCGGCGTGCAGGGCTATGCGGCCGGTTGTCGCCACGGCTCCCGGTATGGCGGCGGGGTTGCGCAGGGCGCCACGGCTGTGGGATCCGTCGGCGGCGGGTGTTTGGCTGCCGGATGCTATTCCGCTGGTCACCGCACTTTCGCCGCTCGGCGCCTCAGGCAGCGAACGTAGCTCGCACGACGAAATTCGACCCGGATTCGACCTGCTCTGCCAATCGCAGCTTGCCGTACACGCTCTGACCAGGGCTCATACCGGACGGGAACGATACTCGGATGTTCGCCGCTCATGGCCCAACAGAGCCGGCGGTCCAGCGGCCGAGTACTTGGGCCGCCGAGGACTTGCTTGTGGCCGTCGGCCTCGCCGTGGGGGTGCCGCTGAACCTCGGTGCGGGTGCTGGCTGCGTGACGTCGTCGATGACGATGTACGTGTCGCGCGCACTGAGATGGGCGTGTCGCGCCGCCTCAGCCGGCGTCAGGACGGGTGCGACGCAGGCGTCGGTTCCCTCGAAGTGGGCAGCCCAGTCGGCCATGGTCCGGGACGCGAACGCGGCTTCGAAGATGGACGTCATCTCGCCGTGGCGCTCGGTCTCGTCCTGTGCGGGAACGATGTCGGCCACACCGAGTTGCTCGACGAGCGTCCGGAAGAACTGGGGTTCGAGGGCACCGACCGCAACCCAACGGTCGTCGAGCGTCCGGTACAGGCGGTAGTACGGTACTCCGCCGTCCAGCAGGTTCCTGCCCCGCGCCGGCGAGTGCCGGCCGGACGCACGAAGTCCGGCCGTCATCAAATCCAGGTAGGAGGTGCCGTCGACGATGGCGGCATCGACCACCTGGCCCTGACCCGTCATCCGGGCACTCAGGAGAGCCGACAGCACGCCGATGACGAGGAAGGTGGATCCTCCGCCGAAGTCCCCGAGCAGGTTGATGGGGAACTGCGGCCTGTCAGCCGTCTGCCCGAGGCCGTGCAGCACACCGGTGATCGCGATGTACGTCAGGTCGTGACCCGCGGCGTGTGCCAGGGGTCCGGTCTGCCCCCAGCCCGTCATGCGCCCGTAGACGAGCCGTGGGTTGCGCGCGCAACAGGTGTCCGGGCCCAGGCCCAGGCGCTCGGTGACCCCGGGACGCATTCCTTCCAGGAGGATGTCGGCTTCGTCGATGAGCTGCAGGGCCAGCCCGACACCGCTGCGCGACTTGAGGTCGACCTCGACGCGTTCACGGTTCCGCGTCAGCAAGTCTTCCGGGCCTCCCCCGAGGAGCTGGGGCCCTGGACGGTCGATGCGGATCACGTCGGCCCCGAGATCTGCAAGGATCGTCGCCGCGAACGGGCCGGGCCCGATGCCCGCGAGCTCGACGACCTTCACACCTTCAAGCGGTCCCGTGGCGATCACCGCGGGGCCATCCGCAGCGCGCCGTCCATGCGGATGACCTCACCGTTGATGTAGTCGTGCTCGATCAGGAATACCGCGAGCCGGGCATACTCCTCCGGCCGCGCCAGGCGCCTCGGAAACGGCACGCCGGCCGCCAGGGTCTTCTGGAACTCCTCCGTCACCCCGGCCAGCATCGGTGTCTCCACGATGCCCGGCGCGATCGTGTTCACCCGGATTCCGTACTGCGCCAAATCACGCGCGGCCGGCAGGTTCAGGCCCACGATGCCACCCTTGGACGCCGCATACGCCTCCTGCCCGATCTGGCCTTCGAACGCGGCCACCGACGCGGTGTTGATGACGATGCCCCGTGCGCCGTCCCCGAGCGGGCCCGTCTTGGCGATCTGCTCCGCCGCCAGGGCGAGCACGTTGTACGAGCCGACCAGGTTGATCGAGACGGTCCTGGCGAACAGCGCCGGGTCGGTCGCGCTGCCGTCCTTGTTCAGAACCCTTCCCGCCGTGCCGATACCCGCGCAGTTCACGACGGTGCGGAGCGGACGTCCGGCGGCCACGGCGGTGGCGACGGCGAGGCGCACGCCTTCGACGTCGGTCACGTCGACGGCGACATACGTGACGCCGTCGACGGCACGTGCCTTCTCCATCGACGGCTGCAGGTCGAACGCGAAGACGGCGGCGCCTTGGCCGGCCAGGGCCTGGGCGGTGGCCGCACCGAGCCCGGAGGCTCCGCCGGTCACGATGGCAGCGGTGTTCTGGAGATCCATGTCTTCCTTCGTCGTGATCGATGTCGTCCGCACCGCGGATGCGGTCCTGCGTCGCAGGCGTGGCCGGCCGGGAGCCTTCATGAGGGCGTCGCTCATGGCCACGGGCGACCGGAAGACGCCCGGTTGCCGAACAGGGACAGGGGTGCGGTCAGATGGGGCGATCGTGTCCGGTGCCCTCGGGCTGCCGGCTCGGGAGAGGTCCGCTCATGCCCTGCGGGTCCGCGCGGCGATGTCGCGGCCGATGATCTCTTTCATGATCTCGGTCGTGCCGCCGTAGATCGTCTGGATGCGCGCGTCACGGAAGGCCCGGGCGATCGGGTATTCGAGCATGTAGCCGTAGCCGCCGAAGAGTTGGAGCGAGCGGTTGATGACCCTCTGCTGGAGTTCCGTGGCCCACCATTTGGCCTTGGCGGCCTCGACCGCGGAGAGGGTGCCCGCGTTCAGTTTCCTCGTCGCCGACTCGACGTAGGCACGGGTCACGTCGAGTTCCGTCTCGAGCTCGGCCAGCGTGAACCGGACGTGCTGGAAATCGCCGACCGGTTGACCGAAAGCCTGCCGCTCGAAGACATAGTCGCGGCCCCACCGGTAGGCCGCCTCGGCCGAGCAGAGCGCACTGACGGCGATGGAGAGCCGCTCCAGCGGCAGCCGCTCCATCAGGGCGTGGAGACCGCGACCCTGCTCGCCGAGCAACTGCTCCGGGGAGAGACGGACGCCGTCGAAGAAGAGCTCGGCGGTGTCCTGGGCGGCGAGTCCGATCTTGTCGAGCTTCCGGCCGCGCTTGAACCCGTGCTGCCCTTCCTCGACGACGAAGAGGCTGAAACCGCGGGAGCCGGCGCCGGGGTCCGTGCGAGCGAGGACCACGACGACATCGGCCTGGATGCCGTTGGTGATGAACGTCTTCTGACCGTTGAGAATCCAGTCGTCCCCGTCGCGTACGGCGCTCGCTCGGGTGCCCTGAAGGTCGCTGCCGGCGCCGGGCTCGGTCATGGCGATCGCGCCGATGAGCTCACCGGAGGCTAGGCCGGGCAGCCAACGCCGCTTCTGCGTCTCGTCGCCGAGTTCGGCGAGGTAGGGAACGACGATGTCGTCCTGGACCGAGAGACCCGCCGAGAACGATGTGACGCCGGCCTGGGCGCACTCCTCCGCGACGACGAACCGGAACCGGTAGTCGCGGGTGCCGCCACCGCCGTAGGTCTCGTCGACTCCGATACCGAGGACACCGGACTCACCGGCGCGCGTCCACGCGCTGCGGTCGACCAGCCGGTTTTCCTCCCACTTCTGGTAGTACGGCTTGACGTCACGTTGGATGAACGTCCGGACCGTCGAACGGTAGGCGTCGTGGTCGGTGTCGTAGAAGCTCACGGCTAACCCTTCAGACGAGCAGATCGGCGCGGTTGTCGCGCTCAAGGCGCTGAATGTAAACGGCGTACATGGTCTTGGCGTGGGGAAGCAGGGCGATCAGCTTCGGCAGTGCGCCCGACACCGTGATGTGCTTGCGGGCGACGGCGAGCGGGATGCTGACCTTGCCCTGCCAGAACCGGTTGGCCGTCTCACCGTCGAGGGTCATGGTCATGTTCGGCGCCGGGGCGTCGGCATCGCCGTAGTGGACCTGGGCGGCCGGGAGATCGGCGGTGATGACGGCGTCGGGCCGCGACAGGTTCATGCGGAGCACCAGCCCTGATCGGGCCAGGGCCTGCCGCACGTCGGGGTCGGCGAAGCCGGCCTCGAAGATGCCGCCGATGTACTTCTCGGCTTCGGGCGTGTCGGCAAATGTGGCCAAGGTTCGCTCTCCTTGCGAGTGGGGTCAGAAGATCTTGCGAAGCATCCGCTGGGCGAGCGGACCGTACGGCGGGTAGACGATGCGCGGATCCGGTCGGCTCGGTCTGGCCAGGTGGGCCTTGCGGTGGCTGAAGGTCTGGAATCCCCAGGCGCCGTGGTAGGCGCCCATCCCGGACGTACCGACTCCGCCGAACGGCAGACCTGGGACCAGGAAATGCGCGGCGGCGTGGTTGCTGACGACGGCCCCTGCGGACACCGCGGCTCGGTAGCGTCGCTGCAGCCGCCGTGAGCGAGTGAAGACGTAGGCGGCCAAGGGCTTTGTGCCGCGGTCGATCCAGCGGATCGCTTCCTCGTCATCGGCGACGGTGACGACCGGGAGGATCGGGCCGAAGATCTCCTCGGTCATCAGCGCCGAATCCTGGTCCGGATCCACCACGACCGTGAGGTCGACCTGGCGGCGACCGGGGTCGCCGGTTCCTCCGATCAGCACCTGTCCACCGTGGTCTCGCAGCATGCCGGCCAGCCGCCCGGCGTGCCGGCTGTTCACGATCGGCATGGACGCGCCTCCGTCCCGGTGGGGACTCAGCTCGACGAGAGCCTGTCTGAGCTTCGGCAGGAACGCGTCGCGCACGGCTCCGTCGACCATCACGTAGTCGGGGGCGATGCAGGTTTGACCGGAGTTGAGGAGTTTCGTCCAGGCGATCCGTCGTGCCGCGACGTCGAGGTCGGCGTCACGCGCGACGAGTACCGGGCATTTGCCCCCGAGTTCGAGGGTGACCGGAGTCAGGTGTGGTGCCGCGGCGGCCATGATCACCTTGCCGACTTCCGGGCCACCGGTGAAGAAGGCGTGGTCGAGCCCCTCGGCGAGGATCGCCTGCGTTGCTTCCGGGCCGCCCTGGATGACCGCGAATGCCTCGGGATCCAGGTACTCCCTCACAAGCTCCGTGATCAGCTGGGCCGTTCGCGGTGTGTGCTCGGAGGGCTTGATCACGGCGCAGTTGCCGGCCGAGATGGCTGCCACCAAGGGGGCGAGGGTGAGGAGCAGTGGATAGTTCCAGGGCCCGATCACGACCACGACGCCGAGCGGCTCGTAGTCGTACCAGGCCCTCCCCGGGAACTGCGAGAGCGGCACCGGCACTCGCTTCGCCCGCATCCATTTCCTCAGGTGCGCGCGGGCGAACCGCGCTTCGGCGGCGGTCGGCGCGATGTCGCCGAGGAAGGAGTCGTGCGGGGGGCGGCCCAGATCCTCGGCGAGAGCCGCGGTGATCCGCTGCTCGCCCTCTGCCAGCAGCCGCTCGATCTGCGCGAGTTGGGCGAGCCGCCAGGCGATGGGCCGGGTGCGACCGGATGTGAACGTGGCGCGCAGCCGGGCGATCTGCGCGGTGACGGTGAGCGTCGGCGCGGTCATCGGGCGCTCCTCAGGACTCGCGCACGCGCTGCTCATAGGCCGCGCGGCGCTCGGGGTCGTAGGTGAGGAAGGCGTCGTACGCGCCCATCCTGCGGTTGACGAGGTCACGCAGACGCCGGCCCAGGAAGGACTGTGCCTTGAGCATCGGTCCGACGACGGCGGGAACGTACACGTCGGCACGCTTCTTCTCGATCGCCCTGACGATGCCTCTGGCGACGTCTGACGGCTCCACGGTCGGGACGAACCTCATCCCGGCGGTTCCGTCGATCAGTTCGGTGTTGGTGAAGTTCGGCAGGACGCAGGTGAAGTCGATCCCGGTCCCCGCGTACTCGATACGGGCCGTCTCGGTGAGGGCGACGACCGCCGACTTCGCGGCGCAGTAGGCGAGACCGCCCGGGATGGCGACCTTCCCCGCGGTGGAGGCGACGTTGATGATGTGGCCCCGGCCTCGTTCGATCATGGCCGGGAGTGCGAGGTGGAGGCCGTGGAGGTGTCCGAGGACGTTGATCTCCAGCACCCGTTGGTAGACGGCCGGGAGCTGGTCGACGAAGCGGCCGATCGGCATGATGCCGGCGTTGTTGACGAGGACGTCGACCGGACCGCCGATGGCGGCCTTGTCGAGGAACGCCGCGTACGAGGCGCGGTCGGACACATCGAGCTGGTGCGCCTCGGCGGAGCCGCCGAGCCCGGCGGCAGCGTTCTGCGCGGCCGTGGCGTCGACGTCGCCGATGATCACGTGCGTACCGCGGGAATGGAGCTCGGTGGCGGTCGCGAGCCCGATGCCTCGCGCCGCTCCCGTGATCGCGACGCGAAGGCCGGCGAGACTTTCGGTCATGGCGTGCTCCTTACAGATCGATGACGAGACGGCCGGACGAGCACCGTGAGACGCAGGGCATGAAGGAACCCGCCTCCCGGTCCTCGGGCGTCAGGACGGAGTCGCGATGGTCCGCCTCACCCTCGATGACCTCGGTCTCGCAGGTGCCGCAGATTCCCTCGCTGCAGGAGCGGGGGACGAAGACGCCGCAGTCGGTCGCGACATCGAGGATCGAGACGCCGGGGGGCACGGTCGCCGAGATTCCCGACCTCGCGAAGACCACTTCGAAGGCGGAGTCGTCATCGCGATGAGCTGTGCCGGCTGCCGCGAACCTCTCCAGGTGGAGGCTGCCTTGCGGCCACGCACTCATCCGCTCCTCGACTGCCGACAGCAGCGCTTCCGGCCCGCATGCGTAGACGAGGGTCCCGGCTCGTACTGGCTCCAGCACCGCGGCGAGATCGAGTCTGCCCGCGGTGTCCTCGGGCTGGATCCGCACCTGGTCCCCCAGGCGTTCGAGCTCGTCGCGGTAGGCCATGGAGGCAAGTCGGCGGCCGCCGTACAGCAGCGACCAGGCGGAGCCTCTGGCCTCCACTGCGCGGATCATGGCCAGAAGCGGTGTGATCCCGATGCCGCCGGCGATGAACTGGTAGCGCGGCGCGTCGACAAGGGCGAAGTGATTGGCCGGTGGAGCGGCCCGCACGGTGTCACCGGCTCGCATGGTGTCGTGAACGTGGGCCGAGCCGCCACGGCCGGCCGGCTCGCGCAGGACGGCGACGCGGTAACGGTGGCGGTCGTCGGGGTCACCGCAGAGCGAGTACGACCGAACGAGGTCGTCGGCGAGCACCAGGTCGAGATGAGCACCGGGCGACCAGGCCGGCAGGGGTTGTGGTGCGTGGAGGACCAGTTCCACCACCCCGTCGGCCACGGGGCGCTTCGCCTCGACCATGAGGTCGAGGACTCCCGCGTCGAGCGGGGGTGCCATGGCGGCGGTCGTCATAGCCGGACCTCCTTTCGTCTGGATGGCGAACATGTAACATAATCTACGTTACATTTGACTGCAAGGGTTGACCCGGCCGCCCGCAAAGATAATGTAAGGAACGTTACAGTCCCTCTTTGCTTCTTACCGGGGAGGCAACCCATGTCCGCCACCGTCACCCGTCCCACGTACGACGAGATCGAGTTGTCGAGCGAGACGTTCTGGTCCCGCTCGCCCCGAGACCGTGACCGGTCATTCGCCGCCCTGCGTGCCGAGCGTCCGGTCTCCTGGCAGCCCAAGGCCTACGGGTCCCTCATGGACGACCCCGAGGACTCCGGCTACTGGGCGGTCGTCCGGCACCAGGACGTCGTAGCGGTCTCGAAGAACGACGCGGTGTTCTCCTCCGACCCGGATCTCGGCGGAGTCATGTTCGAGAACGTGCCCGCGGACTTCCTGCGGGAGACCCAGTCGATCCTCACCATGGACGAGCCGAGGCACGGGCGGACGCGCGCCCTGGTCGCCTCGGCGTTCAGTCCGCGCCAGATCCGGCTGATCGAGGGACAGATCAGGCAGCAGGCGACCGCGATCGTGGACACGCTCCTCGACCAGGGGCCCGTCGACTTCGTCGAGCAGGTCTCCAAGCGGCTTCCGCTGTGGACCATCTCAGAAATGGTCGGCGTTCCCCTCGAAGACCGGGAGCGGATGGTGGCCGCGGTCGACGACATGGTCGGATACAACGATCCTGAGAACGTCGGTGACCGCGACCCCTTCATGTGCCTGCTCGAGGGCGCCGGCGCCCTGCACGACATCGCTCAGAACCTCATCGAGGCGCGGCGCTCGGCGCCTGCCGACGACCTGATGACGGCGCTGGTACAGGCGGAGATCGAGGGACAGCGGCTCACCGACGAGGAGATCCGTTCGTACTTCTGCCTGCTCGCCGTCGCCGGCAACGACACCACCCGCAACACCACGAGCCACGGGATGAAGGCGCTCTGCGACAACCCCGACCAGAAGGCGCTGCTGCTGAGCGATTTCGACCGTCGTATCCCGGGAGCGATCGAGGAGTTCATGCGCTGGGCAACCCCGGTGATGACCTTCCGGCGCACCGCGCGCGCCGCGACCGTCCTCGGCGGGCAGGAGATCGCCGCCGGCGACAAGGTGGTGATGTTCTACAGCTCGGCCAACCGCGACGAGAGCGTCTTCGCCGACCCGTGGCGGTTCGACATCTCCCGCAACCCCAACCCCCACGTCGGCCTCGGCGGTGGCGGGGTCCACTACTGCCTCGGACAGCATGTCGCGCGCATGCAGATGCGTTCGCTGTTCCGGGAGGTGCTGACGCGCGTTCCCGACCTCCGGCTCGGCGAACCGGAATACGTGGTCGGGCACTTCGTGAACGCCGTCAAGCGCATGCCCGTCTCGTTCTGACCACCCACCCCGACGCTTCCCTGGAGGACGCCGATGTACCCCGGGACTCACGCCCAGACAACTCCGGCCAAGCCTGCCGTCGTCATGGCCGCCTCAGGCCGGACCCTGACCTACGCCGAGCTCGACGACCAGTCCCGCCGGCTCGCTGTCGGACTCCACGATCTCGGCCTGCGGCGCGGAGACGTCGTCGCCATGCTGAGCGACAACGCACCCGAATGCTTCGTGCTCTACTGGGCGGCTCTGCGATCAGGCCTGTATCTGACAGCGGTCAACCACCACCTCACCGCGAGCGAGGCGGCGTACATCGTCCGCGACTCGGGCGCCAAGGTGCTGTTCGCGTCGGGCCGTCTCGAAGAGCAGGCGTCCGATGCGCTCGCCGAGTGCCCCGGGCTGGAGACGGCGTTCAGCTTCGACGGCCCGATCCCGGGCTACGGGGTGTACGAGACGTTCCTTGAGAGCGCCGAGGACCGCATGCCGGCGGAACAGCCCCGCGGGAGCGACATGCTCTACTCCTCCGGCACCACGGGACGCCCGAAGGGCATCAAGCCGCCCCTGCTGCCCATCGCGGTGGACGAACCCGGCGATCCTCTGACCGCACTGGCGGGGACGTATCTCGGCGTCGGTCCCGACGACGTCTACCTGTCCCCGGCTCCGATCTACCATGCCGCACCGCTGCGCTGGTGCGGAGTGGTCCACGCGTACGGGGGCACCGTGGTGGTGCTGGAGAAGTTCTCCGCCGAGGGCGCGCTCGAGGCACTCCAGAACCACCGGGTGACCGTCGTCCAGATGGTCCCGACGATGTTCGTGCGCATGCTGCAGCTCGACAGTGCTCTGCGGACGAAGTACGACCTCTCCTCTCTGCGGCTGGCCATCCACGCTGCCGCGCCCTGTCCGGTCGAGGTCAAGCGGGCGATGCTCGACTGGTGGGGGCCCAAGCTCGTCGAGTACTACTCCTCGACCGAGATGAGCGGGATGACCGTCATCACCACGCCCGAGTGGCTCAAGAAGCCCGGCTCCGTCGGTCGCAGCGTCTTCGGCCCGATCCACATCTGCGACGAGCGCGGCGAGGAGTTGTGCGTCGGCGAGGTCGGCAGGGTCTACTTCGAGCGCGACGTGCGGCCTTTCGAGTATCACAACGAACCGGAGAAGACGAAGGCCGCCGAGCACCCGGATCACGCCAACTGGACCGCCATCGGCGACCTGGGCTACGTCGACGACGACGGCTATCTGTTCCTCACCGACCGGGAATCCTTCATGATCATCTCTGGTGGCGTGAACATCTACCCGCAGGAGGTCGAGAACGCCCTGGCCCTGCATCCGGCGGTGTACGACATCGGCGTGGTCGGGATCCCGGACCCGGTGATGGGCCAGCAGGTGAAGGCCTTCGTCGCCCTCCGGCCGGGCATCACCCCGTCCGACGCACTGGCGGAGGAGCTCATCGCCTATGCGCGCACCAAGGTCGCGGCGTACAAGGCGCCCCGCTCGGTGGAGTTCATCGACGAGCTGCCGCGCACCCCTACCGGCAAGCTGGTGAAGAGCGCCCTCACCGCGCGGACGTCGGGAGGGGCTACAGGCGGGCACTAGGCTGGGGGAAACCAAGACACATGCCCCTAGGAGCTGAGCCCATGCGCCTTCTGGTGACCCGCGAGGACTACTACGAGGCCGCCATGGCGATCCTCGGGTCCGAGGGCGCGGGCCGGCTCAAGGTCACCACACTGTGCAAGGCGCTCAAGGTGACCACGGGATCGTTCTACGGCTACTTCGGCAGCCTCGACGGGTTCGTCGACGATTTCCTGGCGTACTGGGAGGACTCGCAGACCAAACGCATCGTGCTCCTGGCGAACGCCCCGGACGATCCCGCCGAGCGCATTCACCTGCTCAAGGAGCTCGGCAGCACCCTCCCGCATGCCGCGGAGGGCGCCATCCGGTCGTGGGCACACACCAACCCCAGGGTCGCCGACATGCAGAAGAAGGTCGACGACCGGCGTCTGAAGGCGCTGATCCGCGTTCTGCGGCCCGCGTCGGCGTCGGCACAGGAGGCGCGAGTCCTCGGCACCATGGCCATGACGCTCCTGGTGGGACTCCAGCAGTGGCGTCAGCCGGTGTCGAAGAAGGACTTCAACATGCTCTTCAACGAGTTCGAGCGGATCGTTCGTTCCAGGATGAGCGCCGTGGCCGCCGACGTCTGAGCGGTCCGGCCCGGCGAATCCACCGCTGTGTGAGGATCGGTGCGGACTCGAACAACCGATCCTCACCTCACGAACCGGGGACACCCTGCCTCAGGGCCCCGTGCGGCCGATCACACCGACGCGGTCGGGAAGTCGCCGGCCCGCTGCGCCAACGAGCGCTGCGCGGCGACATACTCGGCCCGGAGCCGGCCGACCAGGTCGCTCACACTCTGACGGCGGGTCACCGTTCCGATCCCCTGGCCCGACCCCCAGATGTCCTGCCAGACCTTCGCGCCGGTGTTGCCGCCGGAGCCGAAGTCCATCGCAGAGGCATCGGAGGTGGGCAGGTTGTCCGGATCGAGGCCGGTCGCCTCGATACTCCCGCGCAGGTAGTTGCCGTGGACTCCGGTGAAGAGGTTGCTGTAGACGATGTCGCCGGCGCCGCCGGCGACGATCATGTCCTTGTAGGCGTCCACGGCATTCGCCTCATGGGTGGCCAGGAACGCGCTGCCGATGTAGGCGAAGTCCGCTCCTGCCGCCTGTGCCGCGAGGATGGAACTCCCGTGCGCGATCGCGCCCGAAAGCAGGACAGGGCCGTCGAACCAGGTGCGGATCTCTCGCACCAGCGCGAACGGCGACTGTGTGCCGGCATGGCCGCCCGCACCCGCGGCGACCGCGATCAGACCGTCGGCACCCTTCTCGACCGCCTTGTGCGCGAACCGCACGTTGATGACGTCGTGGAGGACGATTCCGCCGTAGCCGTGGATGGCGTCGTTGATGTCCTCGCGTGCGCCCAACGACGTGATGACGATCGGCACCTTGTGATCGATGCAGCTTTGGACATCGTCTTCGAGCCGGTCGTTCGACCGATGGACGATCAGGTTCACCGCGAAGGGTGCCACCGGCGTCTCGGGACGAGTCGCACCGAGCTTTCCCAGTTCCTCCTCGATCCGCGCGAGCCAGTCGCGGACCTGGCCGGCGGGCCTGGCGTTGAGCGAGGGCAGCGAGCCGATCACGCCGGCGGAACACTGCGCGATCACGAGTTCCGGGCCGGATGCGATGAACATCGGGGCACACACGACGGGCAGGGACAGTGGGCGCTGAAGCACCTCAGGCATGGGCATGGCTGTTTCTCTCCTCCTGATGCTGGTGTCAGCGGTCACTGAAAGCCGGGGTCCGCTTCTCGCGGAAGGCGGCCGAACCCTCTGCGAAGTCGTGGGCGGCGAGAAGGCCGACCTGACCTGCTCGCTCATGGTGGAACGCGTCCTCGAGCCCACTGAGAGTGGCCCGGTTGATGGCTTCCTTCGTACGCCGGAACGCCACCTGGGGGCCGCCGGTGAGAGTCGCCAGAACCTGGGCCGCCATGGCGGCGAAGGCGCCCTCCGGGGCTACGTGGGTCACCAGGCCCGCGGCCAGCGCGTCGGCCGCGGTGAGCCGCTCCGCGAGCAGGGCCATCCGCAGGGCCCGTGCCCGGCCGACCGAGGCCGCCACGACCGCCGAGGCACCACCGTCCGGCATCAGGCCGACCTTGGTGAAGGAGAGCATGAAGTAGGTCTTCTCCTCGCACAGCACCAGGTCGGCGGCGAGCGCGATCGGAACGCCCACGCCGGCGACCGCACCCCGCGCGAGGGTGACCACCGGCTTGGGGCTCCGGACGATCGCAGCGACCAAACGGTTCGCGCTGTCGATGGTGGCGCCGGCGACCGCGGCGTCGTCGCCGAGGACGGCGGCGGTCTGCAGGTCGGCGCCGGTGCAGAAGGCGCGCTCGTCGCCGGCGAGGACCACGACGGTGACACGGTCGTCCGTCGCCGCATCACCGATCGCGTCGGCGAGTTGCTCCATCACTTCGGCCGTGAGTGCGTTCATCCGCTCGGGCCGGTCGATCGCGACAGTCAGGACACCGTCGGCCAGCTCCGTCTTCATGTGACCTCCATTGACGCCAGATGTAGAGCACTCTACCTTTCAAATGTAGAGCACCTTATCTTAGTGACCCTTGGTCAAGCAGCCCTTGGAGGACTCCGTCTCATGGCTGAAGCTTTCGTCTACGACCACCTGCGCACGCCTCGGGGGCGCGGCAAGCGGACCGGCGCGCTGTACGGAACCAAGCCGATCGACCTCGTGGTCGGCCTCGTCGACGAGCTGCGCAGGCGCAACCCGAGCCTTGACCCGCAGCGCGTCGACGACATCGTGCTCGGTGTGGTCTCTCCGGTCGGCGACCAGGGCGGTGACATCGCGAAGACGGCGGCGCTCAAGGCGGGCCTGCCCGAGACCACCGCCGGCGTGCAGCTCAACCGCTTCTGCGCCTCCGGCCTCGAGGCCGTGAACCAGGCCGCCTCGCGCGTCCGCGGCGGCTTCGAGGACCTCATCATCGCGGGCGGTGTCGAGTCGATGAGCCGGGTGCCCATGGGTTCCGACGGCGGCGCCTGGGCGAACGACCCGGCCACGAACCTCGCCACCGGGTTCGTGCCCCAGGGCATCGGTGCCGACCTGATCGCGACGATCGAGGGGTGGAGCCGCACCGACGTGGACGCCTATGCCGCCGAGTCGCACGCCCGTGCCACCAAGGCCTGGGCCAACGGCCACTACGACGGCTGCGTCATCCCCGTGCGGAGTGTCGCGGGCGACGTGGTGCTGGACCGGGACGAGTTGATCCGGGCCGACACCACCGTGGAGAGCCTTTCGGCCCTGCGCCCCTCGTTCGCCCAGCCGGGCAAGGACGCCGGCTTCGACGACGTCGCCCTCAGCAAGTACCACTGGATCGAGGAGATCGACCACGTCCACCACGCGGGCAACTCCTCCGGCATCGTCGACGGTGCCGCGCTGACGCTTGTCGGCACCGAGGCGATCGGCAAGGAACTCGGCCTCACCCCGATGGCAAAGATCATCGGTGCGGCTGTCTCCGGCGCCGACCCGACGATCATGCTCACCGGCCCCGCCCCGGCAGCCCGCAAGGCACTCGCCAGGGCCGGCCTCACGGTCGACGACATCGACCTGTGGGAGATCAACGAGGCGTTCGCGGCTGTCGCGATGCGCTTCATGCGCGACATGGGCATCGGCCACGACGTCACCAACGTCAACGGCGGAGCCATCGCCATGGGTCACCCGCTCGGTGCGACCGGCGCGATCGTCCTCGGCACCCTGGTCGACGAACTCCGGCGGCGCGGCAGGAAGCGCGGCCTCGCCACGCTGTGCGTCGGCGGCGGCATGGGCATCGCCACGATCGTCGAGCTCGTCTGACCTGCGTCCACACAGACAGCGCGTACGCACAGACAGGCGTACACACAGACAACGGAGAGACACCTGATGAGCACCGAGTCCGCTGTCCGCTACGACATCGACGCCGACGGCATCGTCACCCTCACCCTCGACGATCCGCACCAGTCGGCCAACACCATGAACGACCTGTACATCGCCTCGATGAGCGCGGCGGTCGAGAGGCTGTATGCCGAGATCGACCAGATCACCGGTGTGGTCATCACCTCCGCGAAGAGTACGTTCTTCGCCGGCGGCGACCTCAAAGGCATGCTGAGGACGACGAAGGCCGACGCCCCGGCCGTGGTCACGATGGCCGAGAACATCAAGTCCCCGCTCCGCCGGCTCGAACTGCTGCCGAAGCCGGTGGTCGCCGCGATCAACGGCGCCGCCCTCGGCGGTGGTCTCGAGATCGCGCTGGCCACCAACCACCGCATCGCGGTCGACGGCACCTACGCCATCGGCCTTCCCGAGGTGACCCTCGGCCTGCTGCCCGGCGGTGGCGGTGTCACCCGCACCGTCCGGATGTTCGGCCTGATGACAGCGATCAGTGAGATCCTCGGGACCGGAGCGAAGTTCAAGCCGTCGGCCGCCAGGGAGAAAGGACTGGTCGACCAGGTCGTCGCGGTCCAGGACGACCTGATTCCGGCCGCGAAGGCATGGATCAAGGCCCACCCCGAAGCCACGACACAGCCCTGGGACACGAAGGGATTCAAGATCCCGGGCGGCTCCCCTGCCTCGCCGGGGTTGGCGACCGTCGTTCCGGCTCTTCCGGCGCTGCTGCGGGGGCAGCTCAAGCAGGCCGACTATCACGCTCCGAAGGCGATCCTCTCGGCAGCTGTAGAGGGCGCGCAGGTAGACTTCGACACCGCCTCGCGCATCGAGTCGCGCTACCTGGCGAATCTCATCGTGGGCCAGCAGTCGAAGAACATGATCCAGGCGTTCTTCTTCGACCTCAACGCGATCAACTCGGGTGTCCTGCGCCCCGCCGATGTCGCGAAGTGGAAGAGCACCAAGGTCGGCGTCCTCGGTGCGGGCATGATGGGAGCGGGCATCGCCTACGTCTGCGCACGGGCCGGGATGGACGTCGTGCTCAAGGACGTGTCCCTCGAAGCGGCCGAGCGCGGCAAGACCTACAGCCGGGACCTCAACGAGAAGGCGATCTCCCGCGGCAAGCTCACCCGGGAGCGGTCCGAGGAGCTGCTCGCCCGGATCACCACGACCACCGACCCCGCCGACTTCGCTGGCGTCGACCTGGTCGTCGAGGCGGTCTTCGAGGACGTCGCGCTGAAGCAGAGGGTCTTCAACGAGGTCCTTCCGTTCGTCGACAAGGACGCGCTGCTGTGCTCGAACACCTCCACGCTCCCCATCACCGAGCTGGCCAAGGACATCGCCCGGCCGGCCGACTTCATCGGGCTGCACTTCTTCTCACCGGTCGACAAGATGCCGCTCGTCGAGATCATCTGCGGCACCGAGACCTCTGACGAGGCACTCGCCAAGGCCTACGACGTCGTTCTGCACATGCGGAAGACTCCCATCGTGGTCCAGGACGGACGCGGCTTCTTCACCTCGCGTGTCATCGGCGCCCAGATCGAGGAGGGCCTGGCTCTGCTCCAGGAGGGCCAGCACCCCTACTCCGTCGAGCGTGCCGCCACCCAGGCCGGCTACCCGGTCGGTCCGCTGCAGATCACGGACGAGCTCAACATGGAGCTCATGGTCAAGATCGCCAGGACCGGACGCGAGGCACTCGGCGTGACCGAGCCGACCGTCACCGAGCAGGTCTGCGGCACGATGATCGCGGCAGGCCGCGGGAGCAAGCTCAAGGGGGCGGGCTTCTACGACTACCCCGAGGGCCGGCGTGGCGCGATCTGGTCCGGACTCGGCGAGCTCTTCCCGCTCAGCGACACGCCGTTTCCCATCGAGGACATGCGCGAGCGCATGCTGGTCCGCGAGGCGATCGAGACCGCGAAGTGCTTCGAGGAGGGCGTACTCACCTCCGCCGCGCACGCGAACATCGGCTCGATCCTCGGTATCGGCTTCCCTTCCTGGACCGGCGGAGCCGCGCAGTACATCACCGGCTACGAGGCCCCCGACGGCTCGATCGGCATCGAAGCGTTCATCGTCCGTGCCGACGAACTGGCCGACGCGTACGGCGAGCAACTGCGCCCCACTCAGTACCTGCGTGACCTCGCAGCCAAGGGTGAGACCTTCCCCGCCTGATGCGGACCAGGCCGCGCGCTCCGGGTCGGCCGCGACACCGAGCCGCGGTGCCCGGAGCGCAGTCCAGCGACGTCGGCCAGCGGGTCGGTACGTCCGAAGGTGTCCCATGGTGATGTCGACGGCTGCCAAGAACTCCGCGCTCAAGCCACGCTCCCGCCGTCCTCGCCCTCCGCATCGTTCGTCGACGAAGTCGGGCGTCGGGCGTGACGGCATCTCGCTCAGCAGCTCAAGCGCCCTACGCACCGCCATTGCCGCGATCAACACCTGCGCTCCCACAGCCTGCCACTGCAGACAAGGAACTCAACATGCCCGCCCAGCGGATCCTGCCGACCGACGACGCCGCTGACCTCATCGGCCTCGTCCGCGAGATCGCCGCCCGTGAACTCTCCCCATCCGTGGACGAGCAGGAACGCACCGAGACCTTCCCCCGGGAGGCCTTCCGCATCCTCGGCCGAGCCGGCGTCCTGGGCCTCCCCTACCCCGAGGAATACGGCGGCGGTGCCCAGACCTACGAGGTCTACCTCCAGGCCGTCGAAGAGATAGCCACCGTCTCCAGCAGCATCGGCGTCGGCACCTCCGTCCATGTCCTCTCCTGCTTCGGCCTCGCCACCGCAGGCACCGAGCGCCAGAAGCAACTCTGGCTGCCCGAACTGATCGGCGGTGAACTCCTGGGCGCCTACTGCCTTTCCGAACCACAGGCGGGCTCCGACCCCGCTGCCATGACCACCCGCGCCGTCCGCGACGGCGACGAGTACGTCCTCACCGGCACCAAAGCCTGGACCACCCATGGCGGGCAAGCCGACTTCTACAAGGTCGTGGCCCGCACCGGCCAAAGCCGCGGAGACATCTCCTGCTTCCTCATCCCCGCCCACACGACCGGCCTCACGGCAGACCCTCCCGAGCGAAAAATGGGACTCACCGGTTCCACCACCGCCACCATGCACCTCGACGGCGTCCGCATCCCTGCCGAACGACGCCTCGGCGCCGAAGGCGACGGCCTCAAGCTCGCCCTCGCGGGACTCGACGCCGGACGCCTCGGCATCGCCGCCGTCGCCACCGGCCTGGCCCAAGCCGCGCTCGATCACGCCGTGACGTACGCCCGCGAACGCGAAACCTTCGGCACCCGCATCATCGACCACCAGGGCCTCGGCTTTCTGCTCGCCGACATGGCAGCCTCCGTCGAAAACGCCCGAGCCACCTATCTCGCCGCCGCCCGCCGCAAGGACGCCGGCCTCGCCTACTCCCGCCAGGCGTCCATCGCAAAGCTCGTCGCCACCGAAAACGCCATGAGAGTCACCACCGACGCTGTGCAAGTGCTCGGAGGCTACGGCTACACCCGTGACTTCCCCCTTGAGCGCTACATGCGCGAAGCCAAGGTCATGCAGATCTTCGAAGGCACCAACCAGATCCAACGCCTCGTCATCGCCCGCGCCCTCGACCACGGCGACGATGCCGGCCTGACCGTCGTCAAGCGCTGAACTCATCCTGCCTTCCGACAGGGGTGGTTGGGAGTGGAGTGTCCAATCAACGGTCCTGTCTCATATCCGGCGATAGCGGAGCACAAGGTCATCCGAGGAGTAAGCGTTGACTGCAGAAGAAAAGAGGAATGCGATGCCCACCGTCCCGCGAACCCAGGACCGCTTCTCCCATGACGTGTGGCTGCCGGCTGAGACCATCGAGGTCCGCGAGCGCGCGAGGAAGGCCGTCACCACCCACTTGGCACCGTACGCCCGGGAGATCGGGCAACGGACGGAGTCACCGGAGAGCTTCCCCTGGGCTGCTTTCCGCGGCTTGGCGGCTGAAGACCTGTTCGCTGTGCCTTTCGACGCCGAGTACGGTGCCGGCCTTGAGCACCCGATGCTCGCCACGTGCACGGTCGCCGAGGAGATCGCCTACGAGTCCTCCTCCATGGCCGGCGTGTACGACGGCCAGTGCATCCTCGTACCTCAGACTCTGACCTTTGCCCAACCGGAGGTCCAGGCGCGACTGATCCCCGAGCTGGTCTCGGGGGCGACAGCATTCTCGTTTGCCACCACCGAACCCGAGACAAGCTCCGACCTGACAGCAGAGCGCCTTTCCACCGTCGCGGAACGAACCGCCACAGGCTTCGTGGTCAGCGGCCGCAAACGGTGGATCACCAACAGCGTGGTGGCCGGCTGGGTCTCCGTCCTGTGCCGCGACGGCAAAAGCGGCGGTCGCGCGACCATGCTGCTCGTCGACCTGACCTCGGCAGGCGTGACCATCGGCTCCCCCGACCTGAAGATGGGCCACCGCGGTCAGATCACCGCCGACATCGTGTTCGAGGACGTCGAGGTCCCCGCCGACCAGGTGTTGTGGGAGGCGGGCCAGGGCATGCGGGTCGCGCTCTCAGCGCTGGTCCGTGGTCGCATCGGCATCGGAGCAGCCGGCGTGGGCCTCGCCCAGGCCGCGCTCGACCTCGCCGTCGAGCGACTTCGCTCGCGCCACGTCTTCGGTGCGCCACTCGGCGCCATGCAGCATTGGCAGTTCACGATGGCCAAGCACGCGACCGATATCGAGGCCGCTCGCAGCCTCTATCAGAAGGCGGCACTCCTCCTCGACAAGGGGCACAGCGCTGAACCCGAGGCCGCGATGGCCAAGGCCTACGGCACGAGAGTCGCCAACGACATCGTCCGCGATGCCATCCAGATCCACGGTGCGCTCGGTTTTGCCCGCCAGGTCGGAGCGACAGGCGAATCCGTGCGCCTCGAAGAGATGTACCGCGACGCCAAAATCCTCGAGATCTTCGAGGGCGCCAACGAACTCCAGCACTGGATCGTCGCCCGTCACCTCATCGGACGCGACGTCACGGGATGACAGGAACCAGGAACCGGTGGGGCCCCTTGTGCGTAGGCGCACGGTGGACCACCCTCGGCACCGCGCGGCCCTCGGAGTCAGGTCCAAGACCTTGACACAAGGAGTTGCACCGAGCTGTGCCGCAACGTCGCGTCCGCCCTTGACGAGGGGCATTCAACCGGATGAAAGCGCCGTTGATCACTTCCAGATTCCGCTGCGGTCCCGACCGAGCAGGTCTGCAAGGAGACAGCTCGTACATGTACTTCCAAGTGCGTCAGAGTCCGAGATGTCTGCTACAGAGCGACACCGGACCGCACTTGAAACCCGGAATTCCCGGATATGCGGCGCAGGCGGCAGACGGAAACGACAATACCCGTAGGGCAGATTCGACCCGGATTCGACCCCGAGGGTTTGTTTATCTGCTAAACATGGCCTCTGACCTGCGGAAATATAGAGCGGCAGACGAGCAGGGCTATACGCCGGGTACTGGCCGGGGCATCCAGCGCCACCAGCAGCCGGCCTCGGGCCCGGCCGACCAGAGCGGTCAGCGCGTCCGGTTGAGGGACGGTCTCCTGTTCGCCCCGCAGGACGGCGGTGCCGCGGGCAGGGTAGATCAAGGTCCTCGGCCAGGGGTCTTCCAGGTGGGCGGCGATATTCCCGACGAAGACCGAAGGGATCAGCAGGAGACCGTCGCCGGCGAGGCGGACAGTTCAGCCCTCTCACACCGGTGCGGTGGGCGGGAAGTGCGTGGCGCGGAATTCGGCGAGGGTCTGCTCCACACCGGCGATGGTCAGACGCCAGAAGTCCCAGCCGTCGATCTTGTTGCTGCCGGTCGCGGCCCTGGCGGCGGTGGTCGGGGTGCGCCAGGGGCGGCCCAGGACTTTGATCTGGCCCTCATGGTTCAGGACTGCCTGGTGCGCCTTCTTCTCGTGCCCGCCGATGAGGGTGATGCCGACCTTCAGGTCGTCCGGGTCCAGATGCTCCAGCGGGTCTTCCAGGTCGACTCGGGAGCGTGTCGGGTCGATGGTGGGTTTGATGCCGGGCGTCGTTGCGGCCGGTGTGGGCGCGGCGGCGGGCCGGTCGCAGGCGGGGGCAGGGCCAGGGCCATGGCGGCTGCTGAGCTGTATGGCGCCTCGGGCCCCACCTTGTCGTCGATCAGCTGCTGTATGGCGGGATCGTCCCCGTAGCGGGCGAGCACGCCGACCGCCCGCATGGGGCGACTGCGGAGCAGGGCAGGACGAGGTGAGAGTCGTTGAGCGCGAGGATCCGTATGGTTTCGTCGGCGCGGCACAGGCCGCGTTTCGCTTCGGCCTGCGAGTAGGGGGTGCTGCTGCGCCGGGCGTAGCCGGCGCTGTCGGAGCCGAGCAGGTCGGGATCGCTGTGGTGGGCTGGGTCCAGGAGCAGCGGCTGTTCGCGGTCCAGGTCGTCGGCTGATGCGCGGGCGCGGGTACCGCCTATGACCGGGGACTGGCTGCCCTTGGCGCGGCCTTCCCGGACACCGTTGTAGCGGGCTCCGCCGCTGTTGCAGTGTCTGCAGGCGATGCCGTAGTTCGACACCTCGCAGGCCAGCCACCAGTGACCCGGGTGGCCGGGCACGTCGCGTACTGGGCACCGAAGATCTCGGCTCCCGCACCGAACCCGTGCTGCTCCGGGAAGACGGCCACGGGAGGAAGATCCGGGGGCGCTCCTGGCTGAGGTCTCCCGGCCGTCAGGCGCGCAGCAGGGTGACGGTGCGCCCGGAGGGCGTGGTCCGCTGCGAGAAGGCGGTGCGCTCGTGGACCGGGGCTGCCTGCGGGCGGGTGTCGAAGACGACGAGGGTGCCCGTGGACAGCTCCATGCGGTCCAGGTAGTCGTCCAGCTGTGCCAGCCCCTCGGCGAGGGGGTCTGTGCGGCCCTGGCGCCACACCTTCAGCTCCAGCGCCTCGCGCTGCACCGCCCGCGAACCGTCGGCAGCGGTGTACGGCTGGCGAATCAGCAGGTCCACGCGCCGCCGGCCGACCCCGTACTCCCGGTCGATGAAACCCGCCCCGTTCACGATCCGGTGCAGGTAGGCCATCATCACAAGCTGTGCTGCGGCCTCCGGGTAGGTCGAGGCGGTGGCCAGGATCTCGCCGTTCTCCGGCCAGAACTCGGCGAAGGAGCACAGCAGCTTGTCCATGTCGATCCGGCCGTCCGGCAGCCGGAAGCTGCTCGGGGCGGCGACGACCTGGCCCTCCGTGTTGTTTCCCAGGACCCGGACAATGACCTCCTGGTAGATCGGATTGGCCACCCGCACCGGCGCGTCCGGAGCGACCAGCCCGAGGTCGCGTACGTACGCCAGATCGTCGTCGTACGTGTCCGTCGGCAGGAGCAGCTCGCCCGCGATCACCGGCTGGATCGCCCGCCGCACCCGGTCCTCGCCCAACCTGGCGGCCAGCGAGTCCAGATGCGTCGCACGCGCCAGGATCAGCCGCTCCTTCGCCTCCTCCATGTGCCCGGCCGTGATCGGCGTGTCCGACGGCACCCCCATCTCCTCGACGACCTCCCGGGCCAGCGCGTTGACCAGCCACGGCTGTCCCTGGGTAAAGCCGAAGGCACGCTCCAGCGCATCCACCGTGAAATCCTGGCCCGTCTGCGTGGTGTGCTGCCCGTACAGCCCGGCGACCTCGGCCTCGGTGAAGTCGCCCAACCGCAGCGACGCCACCTTGATGTTGAACGGACTCGACGTACCAAGGCGCCCCGGATCCCCGCCCGAGGCCGCCTTGTAGTCACGCACATCCCGCAGCCCGCACAGCACCACCGCATGCGGGAAGCCGCCACGGCTGACAGTGAAGCCATCGCGCAACTGGCGCAGCACACTGCGCAGGCTCTCCCCCCGCAGCGCGTCGATCTCGTCGAAGAACAGCACCAGCGGACGCGGACAGCTCCGCACCCACTCAGTCAGCCCCCGCGTGAGCCGGGACCCGGGCACCGCGTCGGGCCAGGAGGCGGGGGGCACCAGCTCATCAGGAAGCCCAGCGGACTCCGCGGACCGCCGAATCGCCTCCAGCACCAGCAGCTCGGCCTGGCCGTAGTCCTCCCCGGCCACCTCCGCGCTCTCGCACGAGAAGTGCAGCGCCGCGTACCGGCCCGAGGCCGTCAGTTCCCGGGCCATCGCCGCCAGCACCGTCGTCTTCCCGGTCTGCCGTGGCGCGTGCACCACGAAGTACTGACCCTGCTCGATGTACCCGCGGGCCCTGGGCAGCCGCTCCTGGGCCGGCACCATGTAGTGACGCGTGGGGACGCACGGCCCGGCCGTATTGAAGTAGCGCATACCGTGCACGCTAGCCGACGGCACCGACAACCTGAGGCGACCGTGCACCCGACCACCGGCTACTCCGCCCCGTACGGGCACGAGTGCCAAAGCAGCGGTGCCCCGGCGAGGGGATCACCCGGCGGACAGACGCAGAAACGCGGCCAGCGCCCACTGGGGAGCGGTGACCGCTGGAGCACCTCCGGCGACCGCCAGGGCACGCAGGTCACCGCGGCACAGCTCTTCACGTGCCGATCAGCTCATCCGGGGCACCGCTGTCGTCCCAGTCGGCCTCATGCATCCTTCCCTTGCCGAAACTCTCATCCGGGCTGGTGAGCGACCGAGGCGCGCACTGCGGCCAGTGCCTTGTTGGACAGTTTGGCCGCGGGTCAGGGGCCGGTTCCCCGCGACCACGAACGCCGGAAAGCGGCTGTACCTGCTTCGTCACGGCGGCAAGGAGTGGCTGGATGAAGATCGACACAGTCGCATCGCCGTGGAGACCCGCATGGGCCGCGAGGTCGCCGGCATGGATGGTCTCTACTCGCACGTTGCCCTGGCCATGGAGCAGGAGATTGCCGATTCGCTGCAAAGCAGGTGGCTGCGCCGTTCGTGGTCGGCGAGGGAGGGCACTGGAAAGGCGCCATCTCCCACTGCTCTACCATTCGATCTTGAAAAGTTGTGGAAACCAGCAGGTCAAAGCCGCTCAGGACACGTCGACATAGTTTCGTTCATGAAGTTCATCAGCACCAAGTCCTTCATGCCGTTCGTGTACTACCGCGTCGTCCTCGGCATCGTGATCATCGCCCTGGTCGCGACGGGCGCGCTGAGCCCGCACGCGGCGGAGTCGGCGGGCTGACCCACGCGCGGCGGAGTCGGCGGGCTGAATCCGCTCCTGCGACCGCCTCACGGCCCGCCACCGGTGCGGATACGGGCTTCCTCGGGTCCCAACCCGCTGCCGGGAGCGGGTAGTTGATCGATCGACGAAACGGCCGGTCGTGACCAACCCCATAGCGTCGCGCGTAGCCGTCCAGTAGCGCAGTGTCAGCTCCTGCGCCTAGGCTTGCCGCATGTCCCCCCACTCTGTCGCCTCTGGTTCCGTGCGGTCCGCTGCCGAGTTGAACGAGCGGATCCGCGCCCTCTGGCTGCGCTCGGGCGGGTCGCTGTCGGCCCAGGAGCGCGTCGAGTACGAACTCCTCGTGGTGGAGTGGGCCGCGGCGATCCGCGACGAGGTGGTCGCGGCGGCCTGACCCCGGACCGAGGCAGCCGACGAAATCCGATTCCCGCATCACGGAATCCGCCCTGCCTCGGCGCGATGCCCGCGGCCCGGTCCGGTCGTCTGCGTCTGCGTCTGCGTCTGCGTCTGCGTCTGCGTCTGCGTCTGCGCGAGTGTCGGCTCACCCGGCCGTCCCGGCCACCCGTTCGGCCGTCGAGCCGCCCACGACTTCCCCGCCCGGGAGGCCGATCACCGCACGGGCCTTGGCTGTGCACCCGCCATGCCCAACACTCGGGCCATGACGCAGCGTGTGGAGCTCGCCGCCGTGATGGACCGGCTGGCCGTCGACGGGTTGATCACCGACTATGCCGTGGCGGTGGACGACGGGGACTGGACGGCGTACCGGCGACTGTTCACGGCCGACGGGCGCGCGGACTACCGGTCCGCCGGCGGCATCGAGGGCGAGGCGGTGAACGTCGCCTCCTGGCTCGAGGACACCATGCGCTCGTTCGCGATGCGGCAGCACCTCATCGTCAACCGCCGGGTGCGCTTCGGCGTCCTGGACCAGGACACGGGCGACACCGCACAGGTGCAGGCCGACTACGTCAACCCCATGCGGCTCGCCGACGAGCGGGACGGCGCACCGGCCGAGGCGCCCGACTTCGTCTGCGGCGGCCGGTACTCCTTCGCTCTGCTGCGGACGCCGGACGGCTGGCGGGTGCGCGAGGTGGTCGTGCGGGAGAAGTGGCGGCGGCTGCCCGGCTGAGGGGGCCCTCGGCCGACGGCGTCTCCCGGCAGGCCGGAGCCGATGGCCACGGCTGCCCGGCCGACGACGTCTTCCCGGCTCACCCGGACGCCGCCGGAAGCCGGGCGGAGAAAGAAGCCCTGTCGGAGATCGTCCTCGACGCGCACACTGAAGCGACCCAACCCGGGTAGGGAAGTGTCGTATGAAGACGTTCGGACACTGGCTCACCTCCCCCTGGCGGCGGACGACCCTCGCGGCTCTCGCGGGCGCGCTGCCCGTGCTCGCGTTTCCCGCGCCCGCCCTGTGGTGGTGGGCCTACCTGGCGCTCGTCCCCTGGATCCTGCTGGCCCGCTCCGCGCCCACGGGGCGGCGGGCCGCGTACGACGGCTGGGCCGGCGGGTTCGGCTTCATGCTGGCCATGCACCACTGGCTGCTGTCGGATCTGCACGTCTTCACGCTCGTCCTGGCCGCGCTGCTGGGCGGGCTCTGGGCGCCGTGGGGCTGGCTGGTGCGCCGGTTCCTCGCCGGGGCGGCCCAGGCTCCCACCCGCGGGCGGGTCCTCGCCGCACTGCTGGTCCTGCCCTCGGCCTGGCTCGCCGTCGAGCTCGTCCGCTCCTGGCAGGGGCTCGGCGGGCCGTGGGGGGTGCTGGGGGCCAGTCAGTGGCAACTGGCGCCCGCTCTGCGGCTCGCCTCCGTCGGCGGGGTGTGGCTGCTCAGCTTCCTGGTGGTGGCGGTCAACGTGGCCGCCGCCGTCCTGATCGCACTCCCCTCCTCCCGGATGCCGGCCGTCGCCGGACTGGCCGCCACCGCGGCCCTGGCCTCGGCCGCGTGGGCCTGGGCGCCCCGGCCCGGCGCCGACGGGCAGACCCGGATCGCCGTCGTCCAGCCGGGTGTGATCGACGGGCCCGACCAGCGCTTCGACCGCGAGGAGCAGCTGACTCGCCGACTGGTCGGGCAGGACGTCGATCTGATCGTCTGGGGCGAGAGCAGCGTCGGCTACGACCTCGCCGAGCGTCCCGATCTGGCCAGGCGCGTCGCCGGGCTGGCCCGGGCGACCGGGGCCGACGTCCTCGTCAACGTCGACGCCCGCCGCTCCGACCGGCCCGGCATCTACAAGAGCTCGATCCTCGTCGGCGCGGGCGGCCCGACCGGCGACCGGTACGACAAGATGCGTCTGGTGCCGTTCGGCGAGTACATACCGGCCCGTTCGCTGCTCGGCTGGGCCACCTCGGTCGGCAAGGCGGCCGGCGAGAACCGGCGGCGCGGCACGGAACAGGTCCTGATGGGCGCCGGTCACGGTGTGCGGTTCGGGCCGATGGTGTGCTTCGAGACGGCGTTCCCGGACATGAGCCGGCACCTCGTCGAGAAAGGCGCGGACCTGCTGGTCGGTCAGTCGTCGACCTCGTCGTTCCAGCGGAGCTGGGCGCCCGCGCAGCACGCCTCGCTGGGCGCCCTGCGCGCCGCGGAGACCGGCCGGCCGTTCGTCCACGCCACCCTCACCGGCGACTCCGCCGTGTACGACGCGCGCGGCCGGCGACTGGGCTCGTGGCTGGGCACGGACGCGAGCACGGCGGCCGTCTACGACGTGCCGCTCGCCGACGGCGTCACCCTGTACGTCCGCTACGGGGACTGGGCCGTGCACGCGGCCCTGCTGGTACTCGTGGCCGTGGGGCTCGCCGAGGGCGGCCGGGCCGTCAGGCTGCGGCGGACCGCTCCAGCACCGCTCGGACCACCCGCTCGCACAGTTCGTGAGTCGCCAGCGCGTCCCGGGCGCTGAGCACCTTTCCCGCGCGCACGGCGTCGAGGAAGGCGAGGACCGCCTGCTCGATGCCGCGCTGCCGGGCCACCGGCACCCAGTCGCCGCGCCGCCGCACCGTCGGCTGTCCCTTGTGGTCGACGACCTCGGCGAGATTGATCACCTGGCGCTTGGTGTCCTGCCCGGACACCTCCAGGACCTCCTCGTTGGAACCGCTGAGCCGGTTCATCACGCCGAGGGCGGTGAAGCCGTCGCCGGCGAGCTGGAGGACCACGTGATGCAGCAGGCCGTCCACGACGCGGGCGCGGACGGTGACGTCGTCGACCGGGCCGGGCGCCAGGAAGCGCAGCGTGTCGACGACGTGGATGAAGTCGTCGAGGATCATCGTGCGCGGTTCCTCGGGCAGGCCGACCCGGTTCTTCTGCAGGAGGATCAGCTCGCGCGGATGGTCGGCACACTGGGCGTAGCCGGGGGCCAGGCGCCGGTTGAAACCCACGGCCAGAGACGTGTCCCGGGTCTCCGCGAGCGCCACCAGCCGCTCGGAGTCGGCGAGCTCGTAGGCGAGGGGCTTGTCCACGTACGTCGGGACGCCCGCCTCCAGCAGCCGGGTCACGATCTCGGGGTGGACGGCGGTGGGAGCGTGCACGAAGGCCGCGTCCAGGCCGGCGGCGAGGAGTGCGTCGAGGTCGCGGTGTCGTTGCTCGCGGGGCAGCCGGAGGCCGTCGGCGACCCGGTCGAGGGTGGCCGGGGAGCGGGTCTGCAGGTGGAGCTCGATCCCGGGCAGCGCGCCCAGCACGGGCAGATACGCCTTCTGCGCGATGTCGCCGAGTCCGACGCAGCCGACCTTCACGGGCGCTCCCTCACTGCTCGCCTTGCCTGCCCCGCAGCATACGGCCCCGTCCCGGCCGGGCGGCCGGGCGGCCTGCGGGCCGGCCTCGGACCGTACCGCCCGTGCGTCCGGTGCGGCCGGCGCGTCCGTAGTGGCCAGTGCGGCCGGCGCGTCCGGTGCCGAGAGTCGGCAGGCCGGGGGACGACGGGGCGGCGGGGCGGCGGGCGAGGGACGACGCGGCGGCGGGCCGCCTGCCTCGTCGGCGGAAAATCCGTGGTGGGCGGGGCGGTGAGGAGACACCATGCGGGCATGACCACACCGCGCACCGAACCCGCCCTGAACGCCGACGAACGCACGATGCTGGAAGGCTGGCTGGACTACCACCGGCAGACCCTGGCGCAGAAGTGCGAGGGCCTCACCGACGCACAGCTGCGCACCGCCTCCGTGCCGCCGTCCGAACTGTCCCTGATGGGACTGGTGCGGCACATGGCGGACGTGGAGCGCAGCTGGTTCCGCAGGGTGCTCGTGGGCGACGGCGCCGGACCGATCCACTACAGCGAGGCGGATCCGGACGGCGAGTTCCACCTCACCGAGCAGGACACCTGGGCCCAGGCGCACGCCGCCTGGCAGGCCGAGATCGAGGTGGCCCGGCGGTACGCGGCCGACTTCGCCCTGGACGACCTCTCCCGCGGCCCGAGCAAGTACACCGACGAGCCGTTCAGCCTGCGCTGGATCTACACGCACATGATCGAGGAGTACGCCCGCCACAACGGCCACGCCGACCTCATCCGCGAACGGATCGACGGCGTCACGGGTGACTGAGGCAGAACCGAGGCAAGGCTCGGAGCGCGAGCCGGCCGGGCACAGGAGCCGGGCCCGCCGCCACCGCTCATCGCTCCCCTCTCCACTCCCCCTCCCCGAGCCGCAGCTCCATCCTGCTGATCGCCGCGCGCACCCCGTCCCCGTAGCTGTCCTCGCCCAGTGCGTCGGCCGCCCTGCGTGCCCGGCGCACATGGGTGCGGGCGGCATCGGCGCGGCCGAGTTTCACGTAGTCCGCCGCCAGGTTGAGGTGGAGGGACGGGAAGAGCGCCCTCGCCTCGGCCGACCCCTGGTCCCGGGCGGCCGACCCCTGATCCTGGGCTGCGCCCTGAGGCTCCTCCCACGGCCCCCGGTGCTCCCGCTCCGGCTGCCCGCACTCCCCCACCGAGCCGCTCTGGTCCCGCCCGGCCGAGCCGTCATGCTCCTGCGCCGCTGTCAGCGCCCGAAGATCCCACGCCAGTTCGTCCGAGGGGTCGTCCTGGGTGTCGGCGAGATAGTGGGCGAGGGTGCAGCGGTGCAACGGGTCGCCCTCCTCGCCGATCTCCGTCCACAGGTCGAGGAGCCTGCGGCGGGCCTCTTCGCGGTCTCCCCCGTGGTGCAGCATCACGACCTGCCCGATCCGCGTCAGCAGGGTGTCCGTCGTCGTCCGCCCCTGTCGCTCCGCCACCCTCGGCCTCCTTGCGTCGTTGCGACGACGCTAGCCGCCGGCGCGGGCGATCACGGTCAGGCGGCACCGCGCCGCGGCGGGGCGAGTGGCCCGAGCCGCGGCGGGGCGGGTCAGGCCAGGTTCGGGATGGTCCAGTCGATCGGCTCGTGGCCCTGCTGGGCCACCGCCGCGTCGATCTGGGTGAAGGGACGGGAGCCGAAGAACTTCTTCGCCGAGAGCGGCGAGGGATGCGCGCCCTTGACCACGACGTGCCGCGTCTCGTCGATGAGCGGCAGCTTCTTCTGCGCGTAGTTGCCCCACAGGACGAAGACCGCGGGGTCGGGACGGTCGGCCACCGCGCGGATCACGGCGTCGGTGAACTTCTCCCAGCCCTTGCCCTTGTGCGAGTTCGCCTCGCCGGAGCGGACGGTGAGGACCGCGTTGAGCAGCAGAACACCCTGCTGCGCCCACGGCATCAGGTAACCGTTGTCCGGGATCGGCGTGCCGAGCTCGGCGTGCATCTCCTTGTAGATGTTGCGCAGGGACGGCGGGATCTTCACCCCCGGCCGCACGGAGAAGCACAGGCCGTGCCCCTGCCCCTCGCCGTGGTAGGGGTCCTGTCCCAGGACGAGCACCTTGACCCGCTCGTACGGCGTCGCGTCGAGCGCGGCGAACACCTCCTCGCGCGGAGGGTAGACAGGGCCTCGCGCCCGCTCCTCCTCGACGAACTCCGTCAGCTCCTTGAAGTAGGGCTGCTGCAGTTCGTCGCCCAGAACCCCGCGCCAGGACTCGGGCAGCATGGCGATGTCGGTCACGTCAACGTCCTTTGGTGTGCGGTCGCTTCAGACCACAGAACCTACAGGCGACCACTGACAACGCGTCCCGGGGACCGTCCGAGGAGCGCCCCCCGGACGGTCCGCCGACCGGCCCGTCCGTCAGCCGGTCCAGCCGCAGGTCCAGCAGCTCGTCCACCAGCTGGTCTACCAGCTGGTCTTCCGCGACAGCTCCCACACCGTCATGATCGTCGCCGGGTCCAGGGAGCGCTCCGCGCCCGAGACGTCCTCGGACGAGGCGATGTACTGCTTGCCCTGCCACAGCGGCAGCAGCCGGGCGTCCCGGACGAGGATCTGCTGGGCCTCCTCGAAGTCCTTCACCACGTCGGCGCGGTCGCTCTCCCGACGGGAACGGGGCAGCAGCACCTGCGTGATCTGCTTCTCCGGGTAGGGCGTGCCGAGCGCGTTCTGCTCACCCACGAAGGGGGCGACGAAGTTGTCGGGGTCCGGGAAGTCGGGGGCCCAGCCGCGGCCGAACACCGGGTACTCGCCCTTCTGGTAGCCGACCACGTAAGCGTTCCAGGGCCGGCTCTTCAGCGTGACCGTGAACAGGCCCGTCGCCTCGAGCTGGCTCTTGATCTCCTTGAACTCCAGCCCGGTGTCGGAGCCGTAGCGGTCGGTGGTGTACCAGAGGGTGAGCGGCACGGTCTCGGTGATGCCGCCCTCTTCGAGGATCTTGCGGGCCTTGGCGGTGTCGGGCTCGCCGAAGGAGTCGAAGAAGCCGGTGGTGTGGCCCGTCAGCCCGGTCGGGACCATGGAGTACAGGGGGTCGACGGTGTCCTTGTAGACCTTGTGGGCGATCGCCTCCCGGTCGATGATCTGGGCCACGGCCCGCCGCACGGGCAGTCTGTCCGACCAGGAGTCCTTGGGGTTGAAGACCAGGTAGTTGATGTTGGTGCCAGCCCCCTCGACGAGCTGGATGCCCTCGTTGGCGCTGCCCTTGCCCTCGAGGTCGACGATGTCGTCGGCGGCGAGGCCCTGGTAGGTGATGTCGATGTCCTTGGCGCGCAGGGCCTTGACCATGGCGCCGGAGTCCTGGAAGTAGCGGATGGTCACCGCGTCGTTCTTGCGGTCGGCGAGGCCCTTGTAGCTGTCGTTGCGCACGAGCACCGACTGCTTGCCCTCCTGGTAGGACTGCAGCCGGTAGGGCCCGGAGCCGACGATGCCGTCGTCCTTGCGCAGGGACTTCGCGGGGTAGTCGTCGGGGTCGACGACCGACATGCCGGGGGTGGCGAGCACGAACGGGAAGGTGGCGTCGGCCGTGTTGAGCCGGAAGAGCACCTCACGGTCGCCCTTCGTCTCGACGCTGTCCAGGCTGCCGAGCAGTCCGCTGGGGCCGGTGGGGGCGTTGATCGTCCGGATCCGGTCGATCGAGTACTTCACGGCCCGCGCGTCCAGCTTGTCGCCGTTGGAGAACTTGAGCCCCTCGCGCAGTTCGCACTTGTAGACGCGACTGGTGCTGTCCGTGAATTCACACGACTCGGCGGCGTCGGGCTGCGGGGCCGTCGTGCCGTTCGGGTAGCTCAGCAGCGTCTGGTAGACGTTGCGGAACAGCTCCCAGGAGCCGTCCCAGGCGGCCGCGGGGTCCAGCGTGCTGGGAGCACTGGTGGTGCCCACGACGATCGGCCCGGCGTCGTCGGAGCCCTCCGTCCCCAGGAGGCTGCACCCGGCCACCAGGGATATGGACACGATCGCCGCCATCTGCTGCAAGGATCGGTTCCGGTTGAACACGCGCACGCTCCTCGATCTGCCATGCCAAGGGTTGGCAGACCATACCGCAGCGCCACGTGGCTTGAACCCGCGCCTGTACGGCGTTCATGATCACTCTCGGTATGACGACGTTGTCATCCCCGTGTTCGAGGCGCGCATGTCCCTGTATATGACGAAACGGGTGCCGTTTCCCTCGAGGAAACGGCACCCGTGGACGCGATCATCACGGTTCGGTACAGACCGGTTCGGTACGGACCGGTTCGGGCCGGGCGGGTCCGGGCCGGGACGGGCTCAGCCCAAGCCGGCGTTGAGGAAGATGCCGCCGTCGACGACGAGCGTCTGACCGGTGATCCAGTCCGCCTGCTGCGAGGTCAGGAACGCGGCCGTGCCGCCGATGTCGGAGGGCACGCCGAGCCGGGCCAGCGGGTAGGACGCGGCCGCCTCCTCCTCTCGGCCCTCGTACAGGGCCTGGGCGAACTTGGTCTTCACCACGGCCGGGGCGATCGCGTTGACGCGCACCCGCGGCGCGTACTCGTGCGCCAGCTGCATGGTCAGGTTGATCATCGCGGCCTTGCTGATGCCGTACGCGCCGATGAAGGGCGAGGCCGACAGGCCCGCGACGGAGGCGATGTTGACGATCGCACCCCCGTTCTCCTTCTGCCAGGCGTGCCAGGTCCGCTGCGCGAAGCCGAGCGCGGAGAGCACGTTGGTCTCGAAGACCTTGCGGGCCACGTTCAGGTCCAGGTCGGCGATCGGCCCGAACACCGGGTTCGTACCGGCGTTGTTGACCAGGAAGTCGATGCGCCCGAAGGCGTCCATCGTGCGCTCCACGGCGGCGGCCTGGTGCTCCTCGTCGTGCGCCTTGCCTGCGACGCCGATGACCCGGTCGGCGCCGAGCCGCTCGACGGCCTCCTTCAGGGCGTCCTCGCCCCGGCCGGTGATGCAGACCCGGTCGCCGCGGGCGACGAGCGCCTCGGCGACGCCGTAGCCGATGCCTCGGCTGGCGCCCGTGACGAGGGCGACCTTGCCGGAGAGTGCGGGCAGTTCAGTCATGTTCGTGATCCCCAGGGTTCTTGGCGGCGGTCAGTCGAGCGGTCCGCCGGCGACGTACAGCACCTGGCCGGAGACGAAGCCGGCGGCCTCGTCGGTGAAGAAGGCGATCGCGTTCGCGATGTCGTCGGGCTCGCCCACGCGCGCGACCGGGATCTGGGTGGCGGCCGCCGCCTTGAACTCCTCGAAGCCCATGCCGACGCGGGCGGCGGTGGCGGCGGTCATGTCGGTGGCGATGAAGCCGGGTGCGACGGCGTTGGCGGTGATGCCGAACTTGCCGAGCTCGATGGCCAGGGTCTTGGTGAAGCCCTGCAGACCGGCCTTGGCGGCCGAGTAGTTGGCCTGGCCGCGGTTGCCGAGCGCCGAGGAGGAGGACAGGTTGACGACGCGGCCGAAGCCGGCGTCGACCATGTGCTTCTGGACGGCCTTGGTCATGAGGAACGAGCCGCGCAGGTGCACGTTCAGGACGGTGTCCCAGTCGGCGGCGCTCATCTTGAACAGCAGGTTGTCGCGGAGCACACCGGCGTTGTTGACGAGGATCGTCGGCGCGCCGAGTTCCTCGACGACCCGGGCGACCGCCGCCTCGACCTGGGCCTCGTCGGAGACGTCGGCGCCGATGGCGACGGCCCTGCCGCCGGCCGCGGTGATCTTCTCGACGGTGTCCTTGCAGGCGGCCTCGTCGAGGTCGACGACCGCGACCGCGCGGCCCTCGGCCGCCAGTCGCACGGCGGTGGCCGCTCCGATGCCCCGCGCCGCGCCCGTGACCACGGCGACCCGCTGCTCAGTGGTGGACATTGCTGGTTCTCCTCGCCCTTGAGAAAGCCTGGTGCGCCCGAGCGGGCGCCGTTCCGCCGGGGCGCTGGCGCCCCCGACTGGTGAGCGACCGCTTAGTACCTTCGGCAGACGTGACGCTAGAAGCCCTGGCACCCGGTGTCAACGCCACACGTCGCCGGTGTGATCCATTACCTCACCAGCAGCCGGAGCAGCCGCTCCGTCTCGGCGGCCGGGTCAGCGGTGAGCCCGGTGTGCACCGGGCCCGGCTGGACGATCGTCGAGCGGGGCGCGATGAGCCAGCGGAAACGCCGTCCGGCGTCGTCGCCTGCCGCCTGACCGGCCGCCGCGCCGCCCGCGCACACGCCTTCGACCGCCCGCAGAGCGGCCCGCACCCCTGCCACGTCCGCCCGCGGATCCAGTGCCAGCAGCTTCGCTTCGTCGAGGTGGGTGCGGGCGCCGACGTAGTCCTGGCCGCGGCAGTACACCAGCACGCCCGCGTTGACGCACTCGCCGCGCTCGACGCGCGGGACGACGCGCAGCAGCGCGTACTCGAAGACGTCCCGGTCGCCGCCCTGGCCGGGCCTGATGATGTGGCGGTCGTTCACTCGGTCCCCTTGATGCGGTCGTGGATGACGGCGGCGCGTGCCAGGAGCGGCGCAGCATAGGCGTGCCGGAGCGCGTCGGGGGTGTCGAAGCCGGGCTCGTCCGCCAGCCAGACGTCCGGGATCTCGGCGGTGACCTCGGCCAGCAGGTCGGCCGTGACCAGCGGGGCCAGCTCCGCCGCCGCGGCCGCGACGTCCGGCCCGAAGGGGGCGAGGACGTGGTCGGACGCGTCGTAGGGGCGGGCCGCGGAGGTCTCGGCGGTGGGCCAGTTGTGCTGCCAGATCATGGTGGCGCCGTGATCGACGAGCCACAGGTCGCCGCGGTGCACCAGGAGGTTGGGGTTGCGCCAGGAGCGGTCGACGTTGTTCACCAGCGCGTCGAACCAGACGATCCGGCCGGCCTCCTCGGAGCTCACCGGGAAGGCGAGCGGGTCGAAGCCGAGGGCGCCGGAGAGGAAGTCCATGCCGAGGTTGGTCCCGCCGCTCGCCTTCAGCAACTCCTGCACCTGACTGTCGGGTTCGCCGAGTCCCAGCAGGACGTCGAGCTCCACGGCCGCCAGACCGGGCACCCGCAGGCCGAGCCGGCGGGCCAGTTCGCCGCAGACCACCTCCGCGACGAGCGTCTTGCGCCCCTGTCCGGCGCCGGTGAACTTCAGGACGTACAGGCCGAGATCGTCGGCCTCGACGAGCCCCGGCAGGGATCCGCCCTCGCGCAGGGGCGTGACGTAGCGGGTCGCGGTGACTTCCTTGAGCATCGCCCCAGGTTACTGGGCCTGGGCCGATGCGCGGCCGACAGCTCGGCGACAGCTGCGGCTTACGCCGCGCTCATGTCGAAGCCGTCAAGATCTCGACACTGTCCGAACTGGCCGGGGTCGCTGAACAAGCCGCGCCCCCGGCTCGTACCTCACGGCAGACCCACCGTCCCCCCTGGAAGGGAACCCCACAGCATGACCAGCGCATCGATCAAGTCCGCGTCGGGGCCTGCCCGCCGTACCGTCGTGGCGGCCGCGGGAGCCGCGGGGCTCTCCGTCGCGCTGACCGCGTGCGGAGGCTCCGACGACGACTCGTCGAGCTCCTCGTCGTCGGCCGGCGCCGCGGGTTCCACCGGATCCACCGGCAGCGCGCCCGCCGCGAGCACGGGCGGCGGGGACGCGGCGGGGGGCGCCGCGCTCACCAAGACGGCCGACATACCCGCGGGCGGCGGCAAGGTCTTCGAGTCCGAGAAGGTGGTCGTCGTCCAGCCGACGGCGGGCACCTACAAGGCGTTCTCCGCGGTGTGCACCCACGCGGGCTGCGCGGTGAAGTCCGTCAACGACGGCGTGATCCACTGCCCCTGCCACAACAGCAACTTCTCGATCACGGACGGCAGCGTGAAGAGCGGTCCCGCGCGCAAGCCGCTGCCCGAGGTGTCGATCAAGGTCAGCGGAGACTCGATCACCCTGGCCTGACCTCCGCTCCCGCCGTGGCGGTCCCGCGCAGGCAGTCCAGCACCTCGTCGGTGGTCGCGATCGTGGCAACCAGCGCGAGGGTGTGGCGGATCATCGCGGGGGTGTAGTCGGCGGGCACCCCCGCGACGGCGTCCGACGGCACGACGACGGTGTAGCCCCGGTTGACCGCGTCGAAGACGGTGTTGGGGATCGCGACGTTGGCCGAGACCCCGGTCACGACCAGGGTGCGGCAGCCGAGGTTGCGGAGCAGGGCGTCGACGTCGGTGCCCTGGACGGGCGACAGCCCGTGCAGCCGCCGGACGACGAGATCCTGCTCCGCGACTTCGATCGGGGGTGCGACGCGGGTCGCGTCGGTTCCGGCGAGCTGCTGGACGGGAAGGCGTGCGGCCGCGCGGAACAGCCGGGCGTTGCGGCTGGCGCCCCGGCCGTCGGGCCGGCGCTCGGCCACGGCGTGCACGACCTGGACGCGGTGCGCGTGAGCGGCCGCCACCAGCCGGGCGACGTTGGCGAGGGCCCCCGACTCCCTTGCCTCTCGGGCGAGTTGCGGAAGAGCGGCGGCCGGTCCGACGACACCCTGCTGGCATTCCACCGTGATCAGGACGGTGCCGGCCGGGTCGAGAAGGTCACCGAGGACTTCGTGCGACGGCATGGGCTCCCCCTGACGTCGGTGTGGGGCGGGCGACACTAACCGCCATTGCGCGGAGAAGGAAGAAGACCCATCATTTTCTGACGGTGTCTCAGAAGATCAGCGCAGGACGGCACAAGAGACGAATGACAAGAGAAGAATGAAGGGGGCCGGATGACCGTCACTCAGCGCCGGGGCCGGAAGATCATGATGACCGCGGGCGAACTGGACGCGTTCCTCACCGTCCAGCGCACCTGCCGGGTCGCGACCGTGTCCACCGACGGCGCCCCGCACGTCAGCGCCCTGTGGTTCCTCTGGGACGGGAACGCGCTCTGGCTGTACTCGGTGGTGCGCAGCAAGCGCTGGGCCGATCTGCGCCGCGACCCCCGGGTCGCGATCGTGATCGACACGGGCGAGGAGTACGACACCCTGCGCGGGGTCGAGCTGTCCGGCGCCGTGGAGTTCGTCGGCGAGATCCCGCGCACCGGCGAGCTGTGCGCCGAACTCGACGCGGTGGAGACCCTGTTCGCCCGCAAGAACTTCGGCCTCGACGCGATGCCGCACGACGGGCGGCACGCCTGGGTGCGGCTGACGCCGGAGAAGATCGTGTCCTGGGACTTCCGCAAGCTCGGCGGGGTGTGACGCCGCGGGCCGGCCCCAGCCCCTGGCCCCGGCCGGCCGTTTCAGCCGGCCGTCCCGTCCGGCCGCTCACCTGGCGGCCGCCCCACCCCTCGGCCCGCCGCCTTGAGCGCCTCCACGGCCGCACGGATGGACGGGCGGCGGTCGGCGTCCGCCCGCCAGACCGCGTACACATGGCGGCGCACCCGCTGCCGCAACGGGACCGTGACGACCCCCTCGGGCATCGGGTGCCGCCCCAGCTGCGGCGCGATGCACACGCCCAGCCCGGCCGCCACCAGGCCGAGTTGGGTGTGGGTCTCGGCCGCCCGGTGTCCGACGATCGGCTCGACGCCCCGTGAGCGCAGCGTGAACATCAGCCACTCGTGGCAGAACTCGCCCTCGCCCCAGGTGATCCACTCGTCCTCGGCGAACTCCGCGAGGTCCACCTCGTCCCGGTGGGCGAGGGGGTGTCCGGCCGGCATCGCGACATCGGCGGGATCGTCGAGAAGGGGCGCCTTCACCAGGCCGTCCGGCACGGGCATCGGCTTGTTGTACCAGTCCAGGACGACGGCGAGGTCGAGGTCGCCGCGTACGACGCCGGCGATGCCGCGCTCCGGCTCCAGCTCGGACGAGCGCAACCGCAGCCCCGGATGCGCCTTGCGCAGCTCGGCGAGCACGACGGGGAACAGCCCGCGCGCCGCGGTAGGGAACGCCGACACTCGCAACTCTCCGGCCACCTGCCCACGTTGGGCTTCCAGATCGGCCTGGGCGAGTTCGACCTGGGACAGGATCCGGGACGCGTGCTCGGCGAGCAGCCGCCCGGCGTCCGTCAGCCGCACGCCACGGCCGTGCTTGGCGAGGAGCCGCTGGCCCACCTCCCGCTCCAGCTTCGCCATCTGCTGCGAGACGGCCGACGTGGTGATGTGCAGCCCGAGGGCCGCTCCGCTGACCGATCCGTGCCGGGCGAGGGCGTCGAGGGTGCGCAGGCGCTCCAGGTTCAACATATAAGCGATGCTACGAGGTATTCCTCGAGAATTCTCGCTTGTGCTACAAGATTGCCTCCCGCATCGTTGAGGCCATGACCACGGTGACCGCGTCCACCCCGACCCCGCCCCACGCGCCTTCCCCCGCCCGGCCCACGCAGCATTCCCCCGCCGGGCCCACCCTGGGCCCCGCCCGCCCGCGCCGCGCTCTCGACTGGCGCCTTCGCTTCGGCGCACTGTCGCTGATCTGGGGCTTCAGCTTCCTGCTCATCAAGGTGGGCACCGGCGGCTACGCGCCCTTCCAGGTCACCTTCGGAAGGCTGGCGTTCGGGACGGCGGTGCTGGCGGTCGCGATGGCGGTGAAGCGGGAGCGACTCCCGCGCGGGGCGCGCACCTGGGCGCATCTGACCGTGTCCGCGTTCCTGCTCAACGCCCTGCCCTTCTCGCTCTTCGCCTACGCGGAGCTGACGATCCCGTCCACCCTGGCCGGCATCTGCAACGCGACCTCGCCGCTGTGGGGCATGGCCCTGTCCCTGGTCGCGCTCTCCGAGGACCGGCCGACCCGGCTGCGCGTCGCGGGTCTGGGCCTCGGGTTCCTGGGTGTGCTGACCGTGCTCGGCGCGTGGCAGGGCTTCCACGGCCTGGACGCCCGGGGCACGACGCTGGCCCTGCTGGCCTCGCTCAGTTACCCGGTCGGCTGGATCTACCTCCGTCGCACGCTGGCGGCCACCGGCTCCTCCGCCCTGTCGATGACCGGCGCGCAACTGTTCCTGGCGACCCTGCAACTCGCCGTGGTCACCCCGCTGTTCACCACGTTCCCGGCCCGGTTCCCACTGCTCCCCCTGCTCGCGACGGCGGCTCTGGGGGCGCTGGGCACGGGCCTGGCCCTGCTGATCCAGTACGGCCTGGTCGCGGAGGTCGGTCCGACGACGGCGCAGATGGTCACGTACTTCATCCCGGTCATCGCGACGGCCGCGGGCGTCGCCCTGCTGGACGAGCCGCTGAACTGGTCGACACCGGTGGGAGCGGCGATCGTCCTGGCGGGCGCGGCGCTGACCCAGGTGCGGGGCCGGTCCTGACCGTGCGCGGCGGCCTCCGCCAGGGGTCGCCGCGCACCGGTGGCATCAGACGCAGCCGCGCACTCCGCCCACCCGCACGGCGTCCGCGACCGCGTCCGCCAGTGCGTCGATCTCGTCCTGCGCCAGGGTGGACACGGTGATCCGGATGCCGGGCGGGGACTCGATGCGAAAGCGCGCCCCCGGGGCGACCGCCCATCCCGCCTGCAGCAGCCGGGCGACGGCCCCCGTCTCGTCCGGCACGGGGACCCACACGTTCATTCCGCTGCGCCCGTGCGCCCGGACCCCGCGCGCGGCCAGTGCGGCGATCAGCGCGTCTCGCCGGCTGCCGTACGCGAGCGCCACCGCGCGCGGGTCCACCGCGCCGTCGGTCCACAGCCGCAGCACGGCCCGCTGGGTGATCCGGCTGACCCAGCCGGGGCCGAGCCGCTGCCGCCCGCTCACCCGGTCGAGGGTGACGTCGTCCCCGGTGAGGACGGCGAACCGCAGGTCCGGACCGTAGGCCTTGGCGGCTGAGCGCACGAAGGCCCAGTGCCGGGTCACTCCCGCGAGGGGGTGCAGGGGCTGGTCGACGATCCCATGGCCGTGGTCGTCCTCCACGAGCAGGGTGTGCGGATGCTCCCCGAGCACGGCGCGCAGAGCACGCGCGCGCGGGGCGCTCACCGCCGCGCCGGTCGGGTTCTGCGCCCGGTCGGTGACGATCAGGGCGCGTGCCCCGGCCTCCAGCGCCCGGCGCACGTCCTGGGGCAGGGGGCCCTCGTCGTCGAGGCCGACCGGCAGGGTGCGCAGCCCGAGAGCCGGCACCAGGTCGAGCAGGGAGCCCCAGCCGGGATCCTCGACGGCCACGACGTCCCCCGGCCTGAGATGGGCGGCGAGGACGCGTTCGATCGCGTCCAGCGATCCGGACGCGACGGCCATCGGCGCGGCCGGCACACCGTCGGCCCCCAGATCGGCCCCGGCCAGCGCGGCCAGCCCGGGTTCCACCGGCGCGTGCCCGTACAGCACCGGCTCCCGGTCGCCCTGGGCTGCCGCCCAGGCGAACGCCGGGGCCAGCGGCGGCAGCAGCGCCGTGTCGGGGTTGCCGGTGGAGGCGTCCCGCACGCCCTCCGGAACCTCCACACGGATGAAGTCGCGCCCGGTCGTGGCGGGCTTCGCGCGCACCCGGCTCCCCCGGCGGCCGTCGGTCTCGATCACGCCCCGCTCGCGCAGGGTGCGATAGGCAGCCGCGACCGTGTTCGGGTTGACCCCGAGCGAGGTGGCCAACTCCCTCATGGGCGGGAGCAGTTGCCCCGGACGAAGCTCGCCCGCACCGACCGCCTCCTCGATGCTCGCGGAAATCTCCGCTGCCCTTCGGCCCTGGATCCGATATTCTCCTAGCACAAAGTCTATTATGCACTAGTGCAATGGAGAGCGCCATGCAGGGGACCCAGCCGCCGACGTCGCCCGCCGCCTACACCCCGACCGACCGCACGATCCCCACCCGGGCGGCCCAGAAGGCGTCCTACGACAGGGAACTGGTGCACTCGATACTCGACGAGGGCTATGTGTGCCACCTCGGCTTCATCCGCGGCGGCGCGCCGGTCGTGCTGCCGACGCTCTACGCCCGGGTCGGCGAGACGCTCTACGTGCACGGCTCGACGGGCTCGCGCCCGCTGCGGATGACGGGACAGGCCGACCCGGGACTGCCGGTCTGCCTGACGGTGACGCACGTCGACGGTCTGGTGCTGGCCCGCTCGGCCTTCCACCACTCGGTCAACTACCGCTCGGTGGTGGTGCACGGCACCGCGTACGACGTGGCGGACCCGCGGGAGAAGCGCGCCGCGCTCGACGCCCTGGTCGACCAGGTCGTCCCGGGCCGGGCCGCCGACTCGCGCCCCGCGAACCGCAAGGAGCTGGCGGCGACCGCGGTGATCCGCCTCGACCTCGGCGAGGTCTCGGCCAAGACCCGCACCGGAGGCGTGAACGACGAGCCCGAGGACCTCGCCCTCCCCCACTGGGCCGGCGTGGTCCCGCTGCGCAAGGGCTACGACGCCCCCGTCCCGGAGGCCGACCTCGCGCCCGGCGCCGAACTCCCCGGCTACCTCGCGGCGCTGTGATGCCGGTCCACGCCTGAGGTGCCGCACGACGACACGGAGGCGTCGGGACAAAGCCGGTCCCGCACGCCGTCGGCGGGCGGCCCGTCGACGGGCCGCCCGGAGAGCCGCCGTCGGGGCAGCTCCCGCGTACCGCCTACAGGACCGTTCCGCGTGCGGACAGCTCCCGTTCGGGGCTGCCGGCGGCCACCGGCTCCGGCGAACCCTCGGCGGGCGTGGACGACTGGGCGATGAACGCGCCGAGGAGCACGACCGCCCCGCCGGCGATCTGCGGGGCCGAGAGGTGCTCGCCGAGCAGCACCCACGCCAGGACGGCCGCGATGACCGCCTCAAGACAGGCCACCACTCCGGCGACCTGTGGGGAGAGCCGGCGCACGGAGACCACGCCGGTGACGTACGCGAGGACCGTCGCGAGCAGCACGATCCAGACGAGCAGCAGCCAGGCGGGCGCCTCGGAGCCGTTCATGTCGGCGGTGTGCGCGAGCACGGACCAGTCCGTTCCCCAGGGGCGCGCGACGACGGTCAGCACGACGGCGCCCACGAGGAGGCCGTGGGCGATGACCCCGAGCGGGTCGGGAACGTCGTCGCCGGAGTCGCCGCCCTGGGCGGAGAGGACGAAGTACCCGACCTGACAGCAGGCGGCCGCCAGCGCGAGCAGCAGCCCGAGGGCGTCGAAGCCCAGCCCCGCCCAGATCTCGACCACACAGGCCAGTCCGCCCACGGCCAGGACGACGCCGAGCGCGGCGGCCCGTGTCACCGGCCGTCGCTGCACGAAGCGCACCCAGCCCAGCACCAGGGCGGGGGCGAGGTACTCCACGAGCAGGGCGACCCCTACGGGGATCCGGGATATCGCGGCGAAGTAGAACGCCTGCACTCCGGCCACGCCCAGCAGACCGAAGCCGGCGAGCAGCGCGGGCCTGCTGCGCACCAGCGCGCGGTGGCGCACGGCGAGCGGCAGCATCACCAGCGCCGCGCCGGTCACCCGCAGCCACACCACATGCAGGGGGGCGAGGCCCGCATCGATCAGCGGTTTCGCCGCGACACCGGATCCGCCGAAGGCGACAGCCGACCCGACCGCGAGAGCGAGCCCGATGCCCCTTCCGCGGTCACCCTGGTTGCTCACAGAGGTACGCACCGCCACATGATGACAGGCGGCGACAGGAGCTTCACCTCCGTTGACACCTGTCTCACCGGCCGGACGTCGCGGGCGGGGCGGTGCCGCCCGACAGACGGATCCGTCGCGCGGGAGGGCCGCTCAACAGGAGGGACCGCCGCCTTCGAGGCATGCCTCGCGATCCTGAGGGCCGTCGTCCCTGCGGGTCCGCAGCGCGTGCACGTCGACCCCGGCGCGGGTGAGGACCTCGACCGCCCGGGCCTGCGGGTGCGCGACCATCGCCGCGAGCAGGTCGACGCCACGGGCCGGCCCGCCCGTGCGCCGGGCGGCCTCCGCGCGCGCCTGCTCCAGCGCGGCCGAGGCCAGCGGGGACAGCCCCTCGACGACCGTCACGGCGGGCGCCCCGTCCGAGTCCGCGGGGTCCGCCGCCAGGGACGTCCGGCCGGGAGGGGCGACGGCCGTGACGGCGGGCACGGCGCCGGAGTCCTCGACGCCGCCCTGCCAGCGCAGCCCGTACCCGATGCTGCGCTGGACGAGGTAGCCGAGCAGCCGGGCGAGCTGGGGGCCGCCGTCGAAGGCGGCGCGGACCTGGGGGTCGTGTTCCAGGAGGGAGTGCAGCAGATGGGCGGTGTCGACCTGCCGGTCCCCGTCGCGCACCGCCCGGCGGCGGGCGGCGGCGAGCGCCGCCGCGGCCTCGGCGCCGAGCCCGGGGACGTCGCCCGTGCCGTGCGGCGCCGCCCGGTCACGCGGCGACTGCCAGGGGATACGGGGTTGCACGTGCCCATCCCATCAGGCCCCGCCGGGTGCCGGCGTCCCCGGCAGGAAGCATCTTCGCGTCCCACGCAGAGCGGAGCAGGGCCGCCGGAATCTCCTCCTTGCGGATGAGATCAGGCCGATTCCCCGACGGGACGCGCCGCCTTGCCGCACGCCCCTCGGTCGACCGAGCCGAGCCCGTACGTCTCCCGCGGGCATGGTGAGCCGGCGGGGATCCGGAGGGCCGGACGGAAGGCGGGAGGAAGGCGGGAGGAAGGCGGGACGGAGGGTGAGGCGAAGGGTGGGACCATGGGGGCGCGGGCGGTGCAAAGGGCGGAGCGGCGCGGGGCGGCTCCCACCCGGTGCACTTCCTGACGGTTCGTCAGTATTGAATGTTCGACCGTCCGGGGTTACGTTCCGCGACACCGCAGCCGGAGCTGCCCGAGACGAAGAGGTGGTCGCATGGCCGAAGTCAGCGCGGAGGCACGGATCCAGGCGCCGGCCGAGAAGGTGTGGGCCCAGCTCACCGACTGGCCGGCGTACGGGGAGTGGAACGCGACCCACACCAACTTCCCGAAGGGCGGCCCCGCGTCTCTCGAACCGGGCGCGACCTTCCTGGAGAACATGAAGCTCATGGGCTTCCCGGCCGAGGTCGAGTGGACCGTGGCGGAGCTCGAGCCGGCCCGGTTGCTCGTCATCCGCGGCAAGGGGCCGATGGCCGTGTCCGTGGCCACCCGCTACACCCTGACCCCCGACGGCGACGCCACGACGGTCCGCATCGACGGCGAGTTCACCGGCGCGGCCGTGTCGCTGATGGCGGGCAAGCTCAAGGACTCGGGGACGGCCGCCCTGAACGAGTCGCTGCGCAAGCTGGGCGCGCTGGTGACCTGAGCGCGGCCCGGAGCACCGGCCCGGTATCACGCAGTGCGCCCGCCGCACACGAGGGCGCCCCGCGGCCGATGCCGCGGAGCGCCTTCCTCGTCGTAACCCTGTCCCACCCGTCGGCTCAGTCCTCGTCGGCCAGGATCAGGTACAGCTTCTTGCGGGACTCGTTGATGACGGCCAGGGCCTTCTCCCGCTGCTCCTTGCTGCCGGTCTTCCAGACCTGCCCGAAGGCCTCCATCAGACCGAAGCCGGCCTGACGGATCTCGCCGAGAGCCTCCCAGTCGACCCCGCGCGCGGCCTCCTCCCAGGGAGCGTCCGGGCCCTCCCCGGCGGCCGCGCGACCTTCCTCGGTGAGCGAGAACAGCTTCTTGCCCCCATCGCTCTCGCTGCTGATCAGACCCTCGTCCTCCAGCAGCTGAAGGGTCGGGTACACCGAGCCCGGGCTGGGCTTCCACGCCCCGCCGCTGCGCTCGGCGATCTCCTGGATCATCTCGTAGCCGTGCATGGGCCGGTCCTTGAGCAGGGCCAGGATCGAGGCCCGTACGTCGCCGCGCCGCGCCCTCCCCCTGGGTCCGCCACGCCCTCGCCCACCCCAGGGTCCGGGGCCGAAGCCCGGACCCCCGAAGCCGAAGCCGGGACCGCCGGGGCCGCCCGGGCCGAAGGGCCCGAAGGCCGCACGCCGCCCCTCGAAGCCGCCGCGTCCGCGCCGGGGGCCGCCCTGTCCATGTCCACGCTCGAAACCATGGGTACGCATCGCACACCACTCCTTCATTCCATCGTTGATCTGTCGCGATGCGTCAACGATATATCGGAAGAGTCCGCTCGACAAGGCCTCGCCGGAGTCTTCACTGTCCCGTCTCACTCAATCGAGTCGTTTTCTCAACGAACCGAGTCGTTCGGGCTTCTGTCTCAGCGAACCTAGGGCCTGTCTGGAGTTGTGATCAAGGCTGCGATCCGAGGTATCGGATCCAGAGGAGGCCGGCGCATAATTCGAGTCCGGCCTGGTAGCTTTCA
>NZ_BMTL01000039.1 GCF_014649655.1 Streptomyces humidus
ATCCTCGGCTTTCACGGCCGGGGACGGGGTATCAACATATCTGGCGTTGATTTTTGGCACGCTGTTGAGTTCTCAAGGAACGGACGCTTCCTTTGTAATCACCCGAACCTCTCGGGCTTTCCTCCGGGCGCTTCCCTTCGTCTTGCGTTTCAAACTCTATCAGGGTTTTCCCGCCCCTCTGACCACCGTTCCGCAGGCATGCGGAATGCGATCCGAGGATGGGATCTGACAAATTTGAATGCTGCTCGATGAGCGTGCTTGATCGCGCCGTTCACCCTGAAGCAGGAGCACGACTGTACACGGGGCCGCGGAGCTGCTGCAAATCGTCTAGGGTAGTGGTCTAGACCACGGATCGGTCGTTCTCGTGCGGAACCGTCAGTTCATCTGACATACGCTGCTGCACAGTGCGCTGACCTGGACAGACAGTAACGGCCCCTATACATCTCCATCCCTGGGAGGCTTCCCATGACCACCGTGACGTCCCCGATCGCAGGACGCGCCGTCGGACTGGCAGCGGTGCCGGATCCGGTCTTCTCCGGAGCCATGGTCGGCCCGGGCACGGCGATCGACCCGGTGCGCGAACCCTCCGAGGCCATCGCGCCGGTGGACGGCGTCATCGTCTCCCTCCACCCGCACGCTTTCGTCGTCGTCGCCCCGGAGGGGCACGGCGTGCTCACCCATCTCGGGATCGACACCGTGCAGCTCAACGGCGAGGGCTTCGAACTCCTCGTGAACAAGGGAGACACCGTCACGCGCGGGCAGGCCATCGTGCGATGGGACCCGAGTGCGGTGGAATCGGCCGGCAAGTCGCCGGTGTGCCCGATCGTCGCTCTGGAAGCCACGGCCGACGCCCTGGGCGATCTCCGTGAGGACGGCGATGTGAAAGCAGGCGACGTTCTGTTTTCCTGGCAGTGACGCCGACGCCGTCCCGGCCGACGGCACACAGGACAACCACCGCGGCGGCGGGACCCGCCGCACTATGGGAGACGGGTGAGATGGAGACAACGCTGCGAGGCGTCGGCGTGAGCCACGGTGTGGCGATCGGCGAGGTACGGCACATGGGAACGGCGGTGCTCGAACCGCCCGCGAAGCAGATCCCGGCGGAGGATGCGGGGCGCGAACAGGGGCGCGCCCGCAAGGCCGTGGAGGCTGTGGCAGCCGACCTGACGGCGCGGGGCAATCTGGCGGGAGGCGAAGCCCAGGCGGTGCTCGAGGCGCAGGCCATGATGGCCCAGGACCCCGAGCTGATGGTCGACGTGGACCGGCGTATCGCCGTCGGCAGCACGGCCGAGCGCGCCGTGTACGACGCCTTCGCCGCCTACCGCGAGTTGCTGGCCGGAGCGGGTGAGTATCTGGCAGGTCGCGTGGCCGACCTCGACGATGTGCGCAATCGCATCGTCGCCCGTCTGCTGGGTGTCCCGATGCCGGGGGTGCCCGACAGTGACGAGCCGTACGTGCTGGTCGCCCGCGACCTGGCCCCCGCCGACACCGCGTTGCTGGACCCGACGCTGGTCCTCGGCTTCGTGACCGAGGAAGGCGGGCCGACGAGTCACAGCGCGATTCTCGCCCGCGCGCTCGGGGTGCCGGCCGTCGTGGCTCTGCCGGGGGCCGGTGAGCTCGCGGAGGGCACGGTGATCGCCGTCGACGGCAGCACCGGCGACGTCTTCGTGAACCCGAGCGACGCGAAGAAGGCGCAGCTCGAAGCGGCGGCCGCCGAGCGCAGGGCGGCGCTGGCGGCCTCGACCGGGCCTGGCGCCACCGCCGACGGTCACAAGGTGCCGCTGCTGGCGAATGTCGGCGGGCCCGCCGACGTGCCGGCTGCCCTCGACGCCGGGGCAGAGGGCGTCGGGCTCTTCCGTACCGAGTTCCTCTTCCTCGACGACAGCGAGAACGCGCCGTCGGAGGGGAAGCAGGTCGAGGCCTACCGGCAGGTGCTCGAGGCGTTCCCGGAGGGTCGCGTCGTCGTACGGGTGCTGGATGCGGGGGCGGACAAACCTCTGGACTTCCTGACGCCGGCCGACGAACCCAACCCCGCGCTGGGCGTGCGGGGGCTTCGGACGCTCCTGGACCACCCCGACGTGCTGCGGACGCAGCTGACGGCGCTGGCGAAGGCTGCCGAGGGGCTGCCGGTCCACCTCGAGGTGATGGCGCCCATGGTGGCGGACCGCGCGGACGCCAAGGCCTTCGCGGACGCGTGTCGCGAGGCGGGGCTGCGAGCGAAGTTCGGCGCGATGGTCGAGATTCCGTCGGCGGCCCTGCGGGCTCGCTCGATCCTGCAGGAGGTGGAGTTCCTGTCTCTCGGCACGAACGACCTCGCGCAGTACACGTTCGCGGCCGACCGGCAGGTGGGAGCGGTGTCCCGTCTGCAGGATCCGTGGCAGCCCGCGCTGCTGGACCTCGTGGCCCTGTCCGCCGAGGCGGCCAAGGCCGAGGGCAAGAGCTGCGGTGTGTGCGGCGAGGCCGCCGCCGATCCGCTGCTCGCGTGTGTGCTGACCGGTCTGGGGGTCACCTCTCTTTCCATGGGGTCCGCGTCGATTCCCTATGTGCGTGGTGCGCTGGCGAAGTACACGCTGGCGCAGTGCGAGCGTGCCGCGGCCGCGGCACGTGCCTGCGACAGCGCGGCGGAAGCGCGCGAGGCGGCGCAGGCCGCGCTGTCCGGGGAGTAGCCGGAGCCGTAGGCAGCGGGCCGGTGGCCAGGGGCGCTCCGCCTTCGGGTGGAGCGCCCCTGGCGCGGTCGGGTTCCCGTCGATCAGTGGGCGTGGCCTGAGGGCCCTCCCCTGGGACCGAGGTCCGGTGGGAAGCAGTAGTCGACGCCGGACTCCGGTGAGATGAGGTCGCCGGATTCGATGTCGGTGCAGTAGGCGTCGAAGACTTCGCCGGCGGTCAGGGGTTCGAGGCCGTCGCCGCGCAGACGCCATCCGTAGATCTGGTCGGAGACGCCCGGAGCGCTGGTGCGCATGACCAGTCCGCCCGGGCTCCGGGTGGCGAGCCCGAGGGCAAGGACGGTGGTGAACTCCAGGGCCTCGGCGTCGTCGAGCACAGCGGTGTCGTCGGCTCGGTCGTCGGCGTGGAGGACCCCGACCAGGGTTTCGGGCGTGCCGGTGACGCTGCAGACGAGATGCCGGTCGCCAGGTGGCGCCGTGTCGAGGATGCGGGCGAGGAGGTCCGAGGCATGCGTGAAGGCGGCGCGCCCGATGTCCTCGCCGCAGGTGGCGCAGGCGCCGAGGCGGGCGAGGAGCGTGGCAGCGTACTCCCAGGTGGCCTGGCGGACGGCTTCGTCGACGAGGGCGGGCAGGAGGTCGGCGAGAGGCTGGCCCTCGTAGGGGATGGTGGGGCCCGTGGTCGCGAGTTCGGCCGTGAAGCGGGTGCGGTTGGCGGGGTCGTCGGCGTCGAGGCCCTTGGCGGTGCAGTAGGCGGCGTAGTCCTGGGGGTCGAAGAGGGCCAGCGTGGTGTGGCTGCCTTGCAGGGCGCGTGCCCTGAGCAGGCCTTCGACCTGTCGCAGGTAGGTGGCGTGATCGTCGAACGTGAAGGTGCGGTAGCGCCGCATGGCGCGGAAGTCGTGTTCGTCGGTGAGGACGCCGATGGTGCCGGCGATCTCCCGGCGCAGGACGCGCCGCATGGTCTGCTGGTCGGTGGCTGCCATTTTTTCCCCCTGTTGTGCACGTCGATCAATGCTCACTCACAGTAATCGACGGTACTGACAGTGAGAGTTCGGTCGAGCGACAGCTGCCTCGTACGGCACGGAACGTGCTGGTCACAGGGGTGGGGGAAGTGGTCCGGCCTCGGCGGTCCTGCTCGGCGAGGCGCGGACCCGCTGCGGCCCTGCGGGGCTCGGCAGGGCCCTCGGCTGCGGGGGCGTGCTCAGGATCGATTGCGGGCGAGGTCCTCGTAGAAGTGCAGGAGGTCGAGGTCGTCGATGGAGCCGGGATTGACGGCCTTCTCCAGGGGGGTGCCCTGGAGAAGGCGTTTGACCGGCACCTCGATGCGTTTGCCGGTGAGGGTGTGCGGGACTCCCGGTACCTCGATGACCTCGTCCGGGACGTGGCGTGGGGAGAGCTGTTCGCGGATGGCCTGCTTGATGCGGTCCAGGAGAGCCGCGTCGAGGACTGCTCCCGGGGCGAGGTGCACGAAGAGCGGCATCCAGTACCCGCCGTCGGGCTGCTCGATGCCGATGACCAGGGATTCCTTGATCTCGGGGATGCGTTCGACGACCTCGTAGATGTCCGCGGAGCCCATGCGCACGCCCTGGCGGTTGAGCGTGGAGTCGGAGCGGCCGTGGATGACGACGGAGCCGCGTGAGGTGACGGTGATCCAGTCGCCGTGCCGCCAGACGCCGGGAAAGGTGTCGAAGTAGCTGTCGTGGTAGCGGCTGCCGTCCGGGTCGTTCCAGAAGCGGACCGGCATCGAGGGCATGGGGTTGGTGACGACGAGCTCGCCGACCTCGTCGATCACGGGCCTGCCGTCGGGGTCCCAGGCCTGCAGATCGGTGCCGAGACCGGGGGCCTGGAGTTCGCCGGTGTACACCGGGAGAGTGGGGACGGCTCCGGCGAAGCACGAACACACGTCCGTGCCGCCGCTGACGGAGGCGATCCACAGGTCGTCGCGGACCTCGTCGTGCAGCCAGCGGAAGCCGTCGGGCGGGAGGGGGGACCCCGTGGTGGCGACGCACTGGACCGCGGAGAGGTCGAAGTCCCGGGAGGGGTGCACCTCCGCCTTGCGGCAGGCCATCACATACGCCGCCGAGGTGCCGTACAGAGTGGTGCCGGTGCGTTCGGCGACGCGCCACTGCGCGCCGATGTCGGGGTGGCCCGGGCTGCCGTCGTAGAGGACGATCGTCGTCCCGGTCAGGAGGCCGGAGACGAGGAAGTTCCACATCATCCAGCCGGTCGAGGTGTACCAGAAGAAGCGGTCCTCGGGCCCGAGGTCGCAGTGCAGGCCGAGCTGCTTGAGGTGCTCGACGAGGATGCCGCCCTGGGACTGGACGATGGCCTTGGGCAGGCCGGTGGTGCCGGAGGAGTAGAGCACCCAGAGGGGGTGGTCGAAGGGGACCTGTTCGAAGAGGGGTTCTTCGTCCGCGGCGGTCAGGGCCGACCATTCCAGGGCGCCCTCGGGCGGTTCGGCGCCGAGGAGGGGAATGTGGACCACGGCGCGCAGGGTGGGCAGTTCGGCGCGCAGTTCGGCGACGACGGCGCGGCGGTCGTGTTCCTTGCCGCCGTAGCGGTAGCCGTCGACGGCGAACAGGACGACGGGTTCGACCTGCTGGAACCGGTCGAGGACGCTGCGGGCGCCGAAGTCGGGGGCGCAGGAAGTCCACACTCCGCCGACGGCGGCCGTGGCCAGAAGGGCGACGACCGCCTGGGGGATGTTCGGAAGATATCCGCTGATCCTGTCGCCGGGGCTCACGCCGAGCGCGCGCAGTTCGGCGGCCAGTGAGCCGACCTGGCGGCGCAGCTCGGACCAGGTCACGGGACTCGGTTCGTGGATCTCGTCGACGTACAGCAGGGCCGGTTCGTCCGGCCGGGTGGCGGCCGCGCGCAGCGCGTGTTCGGCGTAGTTCAGCGTCCCGCCGGGGAACCATGCGGCGCCGGGCATGGCGCGCTCGCCCAGCACGCGCGTGTACGGCGTCGAGAACCGTACGTCGAACCACTGCGTGAGGGCTTTCCAGAACGTCTCCAGCTCGTCGACGGACCAGCGGTGCAGCGCCGGATAACCGCCTTCGGAGGGCGCTCCGTGGTGCTCGGCCGCCCAGGTCTGGAACTTGGTGATCTGGGCCTGGGCCGTTCGCTGCGGATCTGGCCGCCAGAGCGGCTCGGGGTTCACGATGGGCATGAAGCGGCTCCCGGACTGTGCGCGTCGTGTGCGTCGCCCGCGCACGAGCAGGGGGTGGTGCGCGTGACGCGGCTGACACGGACGATGCCATGTGATCGACTTCTGCACCAGAGCGGGCGCCCCACAGTCCGAGTCGTGAAGATGTGCTCCCGCCACAGGTGAACGGCAGTTGAACGACCCGCGCGCGTGACGCGGTCAGTGACAGGGTGAGCAGCATGAGCGGTCGTGACCTGGTGCGTTCGATGAAGGCGGTCGGTTCCGCGGGAGCTGCCCAGGGGTTGCGCACCGTGAGGGCCTCGTGGCGCAGGAGGCGGGCCGACGCGGTGGGGCTGCCGGCGCGGGGTCCTGAGCGCGCGCGGGTGCCCGGGCCGGTGCAGGAGGCGATGCCGGGTCCTGGTGGTGGGACGCTCCGCTTCAGCCGTTCGGAGCTGAGGATCCGCGTCGCCGTGAACGGTGCCGTGTTCTGGGGCTGGGACGGGGCGGAGCCGGAGCCGTCGTACGCGCTGGCCGGCCCGTGTCCCGAGGCGGACCCGCGTGCGGTGCTGGAGCCGGACAAGGACGGCGGCTGGCGGGTGGTGGCGGAGCGGCTGACGGTCGTGGTCTCTCGGCACGGCGCCGTCGAGGTGTGCACGCCGGGAGGAGTCGTGCTGCGTCGTGATCTGCCGCCCCGCTGGTGGGAGCGGCAGGCGGGCGGTGCGGCGCGGTGGGTGCAGCGCTCGGAGGTGGCGGCGGACGCGCGGTTCTTCGGCCTCGGCGGCAGGGCGTCCGGGCTGCGGTTGCGCGACGGGTCGTACCGGCTGTGGAACACCGGCCCCGGGCGCGCGTCCGGTGCGGGCCACGACCCGTCGGGTGTGACGATGCCGGTGCAGCTCGTGGTGGCCGACGCGGGGACGCATCTGGTGTTCCACGACACCTCCTGGGACGGCACGGTCGTGGTGCGGGAGGGCGAGGAGGGGGCGGGCTCCGGGCACGACCGGCCGGGGTCGTGTGAGGTGCGGATGGACGGCGGGCCGTTGCGGTGCTGGGTGATGGTGGGCACTCCCGCGCGCGTGCTCCTCGCCTGGGCATCGCTCACCGGGGCGGCGGCGGTGCCGCCCGAGTGGGCTCTGGGGCACCATCACGCGCGGCGGGGCCTCGGCGGCGAGCAGGAGGTCCGACGGATCGTCGCGGACTATCAGGAGCACGGACTGCCGCTGGACGCGCTCCACCTGGACGTCGACCACTACGACGAGCATCAGGTCTTCACCGTCGACCAGGAGCGTTTCCCGAAACTGTCGGTGCTGGCCGATGAGCTGCGGCGGGACGGGATACGCCTGGTGTCGGCGGTGGATCCGGCGGTCAAGGCCGCGCCGGGCAGCGCCGTGTACGAGGGCGGGGTCGCCGAGGACGTGTTCGTGCGGGACGCGTCGGGGCGGCTCGTCGAGGGCGTGGGGCGACCCGGGGAGACGGTGTTCCCGGATTTCACGCACGCGCGAGTGCGGCAGTGGTGGGGTGGTCTCTATGCCGAGCGGATCGAGCAGGGCTTCGCCGGATTCTGGCACGACAGGAACGAGCCGACGTTGTTCGCCGCCTTCGGGGAGCCGACGTTGCCCCGGTCGGCACGGCACGTCCTGGAGGGGCACGGCGGTGATCACCGCGAGGCGCACAACGTGTACGGGCTGTGCATGGCCCGGGCGGCGTACGAGGGCCTGCGGGGGCCGGATCCGGAGCAGCGCCCGTTCGTCGTCTCGCGGTCCGGCTGGGCGGGTCTGCAGCGCTACGGAGGAGCCTGGCCGGGGGATGTGGGCGCCGGCTGGCCGGGGCTGCGGGCGTCGTTGTCGCTGGTGATGGGCCTCGGGTTGTGCGGGGTGCCGTATTCGGGGCCGGACTTGGGCGGATTCGACGGCAGTCCGTCGCCCGAGCTGTATCTGCGCCGGCTCCAGCTGGGGGCTTACCTTCCGTTGTTCCGCACGCATGGAGTCGGGCGCGGGGGCGGGCGGGAGCCGTGGGAGTTCGGCGAGGAGGTGCTGGAGCACGCGCGTGGGGCGCTCTTGGAGCGTCGGCGGCTGTTGCCGTACTTCGTGACGCTGGCGCATCTGGCGAGCCGTACCGGCGCTCCCTGTGTGCGTCCGGTGTGGTGGGGATCCCCCGGGAACCGGACCTTGCGGGACTGTGAGGACGCCTTCCTCCTGGGCGACTGTCTGCTGGTGGCGCCCGTGCTGGAGCCCGGCGTCGACCGGCGCACGGTGCGGCTTCCGCGGGGACGCTGGTACGACACGGCGACGGGCCGGGTGTACGAGGGGCCGGGGCAGGTGCTCGTGGAGGCCCCGGCGTCGCGTATTCCGGTGCTCGCGCGCGCGGGCGCCGTGCTGCCGGTGCGGGGCGAGGACGGCGGGCTGGAACTGGAGGTGTGGGCGCCGGCCCGCGGGCGGAGGGGCGGGGGCCTGGTGGTGCGGGAAGCGGGAGACGGCGGGGAAGAGCCGCGGACCGAGCGGTACGTCACCCGCTGGGAGGGGCTGCGGATCGTCGTGGAACGGGAGGGTGAGGACGGCGTGCGGGCGCCGTCCCACCCGGTCCGCGTTCGCGGGCTCGGCGAGCGGTGACGTCAGATGTAGCGGCCCTCGAAGAACGCCCGCACTGCGATGGTGTGGAGCGGGAAGGCGAGTTCCTCCGGCCGGTGCAGCAGGTGCCAGCCCTCGGTCTCGTCGGTCGCGGCGGACGCCGGCAGCCCGTCCGCAGAGCGCTCCGGAAGGAGACCGAACAGCAGCAGGTGACCGTCGGGCGAGCTCATGGCGTCGGCGAGCCGCACGTCGCGGGACGCCGCCTCGATCCCGGTCTCCTCCCTGAGCTCGCGGACGACGGCCTGCCGCCACTCCTCGCGGTCGTCGATGAAGCCGCCGGGCAGGGCTATGCCCCCGCGCGCGGGAGCGATGGTTCGGGTGATGACGACCAGGGCGGTGCCCTTCGAGTCGTACACGGGCTGGAGCGCGACGGCCACCGGCAGGGGGTTGCGATAGACCACGGCGGAGCAGACCCGACAGGTGCGGGGCCAGTCGGTGACGCCCTCCCCGTAGGGCGCTCCGCAGCTCGAACAGTGGGAGCCGCGCGCGGAGTTCGCAGTGGAATGCAGAGTTTCGGACACGCGGCGGAGCGTATCCGATCTTGGGGTGGGCGTCGTACGGGAGCAGCTCGGCGCCGTCCGACGAGGGATCCGGCGGAGCCGGAGAGCCCGAGTGGGAGTCCGGGTGGGCTGGGGCTTGGGGTGGGCCGGCGTCTCGAGCCGGTCGGAACCGGTTCCCATGTGTCCGCGCGACGGCACGTTGCTCTGTGGAGCGTCGCGTCATGTCTTCGCCCTGCCCATTTCACCACCGGCGTGCCACACTCCTGACGAGCCGTCAGATGGTGAGCTCGGGAGGGGCCTTGTCACGTACACGCATGCCTGTGGTCGCCGGATGGTTCACCGGGGAGGGAGAGGACTTCAGGCTGCTCGGGACGCGTTGCTCGGAGTGCCGGGCGGTCTTCTTCCCCCGGGAGGACGCGCACTGCCGCAATCCGGACTGCGAGAGCGACGATCTGGAGGAGGTCCCGCTCTCCCGGCGCGGACGCGTGTGGTCGTACACGGACAGCCGGTACCGCCCTCCGTCACCCTATGTGACGGATCCGGAACTTCCGTGGGAGCCGTACGCGTTGATCGCTGTGGAGCTGGAGTCCGAGCAGATCGTGGTGCTGGGACAGGCGGTTCCCGGGATCACCGTCGCCGATCTGACGGTGGGCATGGAGGTGGAGGTCGTCCCCGGCGTGCTCAACGAGGACGCGGAGACGACCTGGACGATCTGGCGATGGCGGCCCACGGGGGTGACGGGATGACGGCAGAGGTGGCGGTGCTCGGCGCGGGAATGCATCCGTGGGGCAAGTGGGGGCGCGGCTTCGTCGAGTACGGGGTGAAGGCGGCGCGGGCGGCTCTCGCGGACGCGGGCGTGGCGTGGCGGGACGTCGATTCGATCGTCGGCGCGGACACGGTGCGCGGCGGGTATCCGGGCTACGTGGCGGGGGCGACGTTCGCGAAGGCGCTGGGGTGGCAGGGAGCCCGGGTGACGAGCGTGTACGCGGCGTGCGCGTCCGGAGCGCAGGCGATCGATACGGCCCGGGCCCAGATCCTCGCGGGCCGGGCGGACGTGGTGCTGGTGGTGGGGGCCGACGCCGCACCCAAGGGCTTCTTCCGCCCGGCGGGAGGAGACCGGCCGGACGACCCGGACTGGCTGCGGTTCCGTGCGCTGGGCGCGACCAATCCGGCGTACTTCGGGCTGTACGCGCGCAGACGCATGGCGGTGCACGGGGACACCCCGGAGGACTTCGCCCAGGTCAAGGTGAAGAACGCGGCCATGGGCGCTCTCAACCCGTACGCGCGCTACCGCACGCGGGTCACTGCGGAGGAGGTCGCCGCCTCCCCCGTCGTCGCCGATCCGCTGCGGCTGCTGGACATCTGCGCGACCTCCGACGGCGGAGCGGCCCTGGTGCTGTCCAGCATGCGGTTCGCCCGTCGGCACGGGGTGACGGATCCGGTGCGGATCAGGGCGGTGTCCACCGTCACCCCCCGATACCCCCACACGGTGCTCGACCTTCCGGACATCGCGACCGACTCCGCCGGAGGGGCCGAGCCGGGCGCTGAACCGTTCCGCGCGTCCATCGCCCGGACCGCCTACGAGGAGGCGGGCCTCGGCCCCGAGGACCTGTCCCTCGCCGAGGTCTACGACCTGTCGACGGCTCTGGAGCTGCAGTGGTACGAGGACCTGGGTCTGTGCGGCGACGGCGAGGCCGTCAAACTGCTGCGGGAGGGCGCGACCGCGCCGGGCGGCCGCATACCGGTGAACCCGAGCGGCGGACTGGCCTCCTTCGGGGAGGCGGTGCCCGCCCAGGCCATCGCCCAGGTCTGCGAGGTCACCTGGCAGTTGCGCGGGCAGGCGGGCGACCGCCAGATCGCGGACGCGCGCGTGGCCGTCACGGCCAACCAGGGGCTGTTCGGCCATGGCTCGGCGGTGGTCGCCGTGCGGTGAGGAGGGGGCCGGAACGCCTGGAACGGCGGCGCCCTCGCCCCGCGCCGCCGCTAGGTGGTGACGGTCTCACGGCGTTCGGCGCCGTAGTCCATCGCATGCTGGACGACGCCGACGAGGACGTCTCTGACCGACCTCCGGTCACGGGCGTCACACAGGATGACCGGTACGTCGTCGTCGAGGTCTAGCGCGCCGCGCACGTCCTCCTCGGGATAACGCGCCGATCCCTCGAAGCAGTTCACGGCGATCAGGAACGGTATGGAGCGCCGCTCGAAGTAGTCGACGGCGGCGAAGCAGTCCTCCAGGCGGCGGGTGTCGGCGAGTACGACGGCGCCGAGCGCGCCCTCGGAGAGCTCGTCCCACATGAACCAGAACCGCTCCTGGCCCGGCGTCCCGAACAGGTACAGGACCAGGTCCTCGCGCAGGGTGATGCGCCCGAAGTCCATGGCGACGGTGGTGGTGTGCTTGCCTTCGACGCCGGTGGTGTCGTCGACGGGACGACCGGCTTCGGTGAGGTACTCCTCGGTACGCAGCGGCTTGATCTCGCTGACGGCGCCGACGAGGGTCGTCTTGCCCACGCCGAAGCCGCCGGCCACCAGGATCTTGAGCGTGACGGGCTCGACCGGGGGCTTGCCGCGCTCAGAACGCCCGAAGATCATCGATCTCTTCTCCTGCTCGATGGCTTGATGAGGGGGTGGGGCAGTGGGTCGGCCGGTGAGCCGGCCGGCCGGTCGACAGGGACGGACGACGGCCGGGGGCGACGGCCTCGTCGTCCTGTCGTGTTCCCTGCCCCGTGGGATGCCGTACGCAGTGCCGGAGCCCTCGGCCCGCCCGCCGGGGCCCCGTACAGGGCTCCCGCGACGGGTCCGACGGCAGGCACGGCCGGGGTTCCGCGACGGCGGCGCGTGCGCCGGGAGCCGGCCGCCGTCTCGTCCGCGCTGTTCACAGCGCCCGGAGACCGTTGATCACGTCGCGGAGAATGCTTTCGTCCGGCAGCTCGGCCGGGGGTACCGGCCGGTTCACATGGACGAACTGCGCGTCCACGAGGTCGCCGACCAGGACCCGTACCACCCCGATGGGGAGGTTGAGTTCAGCGGCGAGTTCGGCGACCGACTGCGGCGCGTCACGGCACAGCACCGCGATGTCCACGTGCTCGGGCGACAGCGAGGGGTCCTCTTCCGCGTCATCCGCGTGGGGCTCGGCGACGACGACCGCGATCAGGTCGAGACGATGCTGGCCCGCACTGGTGGTGCGGCCGCGTGTCATGGCGTACGGACGGACGACCGGCCCGGCCTCGTCGTCGAACCAGTGACTGCTTCCCTGACCGTCTGTGCTCATGCCGTCCCACTACCCGCCCGAGGGCAGATCGGTGCGCGGGGCGGCGCCCAGATGCACGCCGACCCGCTTGACGAGCAGCGTCATCTCGTACGCCACGAGGCCCACGTCCGAGTCGGCGTCCGAGAGGACGGCGAGACAGCTGCCGTCGCCGGCGGCGGTGACGAACAGGAACGCGTCGTCGAGCTCGACGACCGTCTGGCGGACGCTGCCGGCCTCGAAGTGGCGGCCGACGCCCTTGGCGAGGCTGTGGAATCCGGACGCGACGGCGGCGAGGTGCTCGCTGTCCTCGCGGGTCAGGTCCTTCGACACTCCCGTCGGCAGACCGTCGCCGGAGAGGACGACGGCCTTACGGATGCTGGCGACACGGTCGACCAGTTCGTCGAGGAGCCAGTTCAGCTCGCCGTTGATGCTGGTGTGGCCGGTCGTCTTCGGTGCGGTCATCGACCGTCCCCCTTTGTCGTTCGTTGTGGTGCTGTGCCGCTGTGGGCGTCGTCGCCCGCGGCGTTCTCCACGCGGCCGCGCTGCCAGCCACGCTGGAGCGAGGCCATGCGGCTGCGTACCTCGTCGGCGTCCCGGTCCGCCGGGTCGGCGCGGTTCTCCGCCCGCGGCGCCGGGCCTTGCCGCAGCTGCGGAGCCAGGTTCGCCTGGCGCACGCGCCGCGGCAGCGCCCCCGTGCCGGAGCCGGTGTTCCGGTCCGCGTCCCCTCGCCGACCGGCGCCGCCGTCCGGGGCGTCGGACGGGGCCGCGGCCTGGCGCGCGCGTCGTGGCAGTGCGGCGGGCGAGGAAGGCTCCTGCGCACCGCGGCCTGCGTGCTCCTGGGCGGGGAGGCCTTCGGTGGCTCCGCCGTGGGGAATCTGGGCCGCCGTGCCACGTCGGCGGGACGGCAGAGGCGCCGGCCGGCCGTCAGCGACGCGGCGCGGGCCGGGCCCGGCCGGGAACTCCGGATCCGCCTCCGCGCGCGGGGTGCGCTGCTCGGGGACGGGGCGCCCGTGCGAGCTGACCAGCTTGGGCGTGCGGCGCCCCGGCAGCAGCGGCACGGGCGCGGCGGGGCCGTCTGCGACGGACCTCTCGGGGTCGCCCGGCCCGGCGGACGGTCTGCGGTGCTGGTCGACGACGCCGGCGCTCGGCTCGTCGGCCTCGGTGAGGGAGCGACGGGGACGGAACAGAACACCCTGGTCGTCGTCCTCGGCCAGCGGGACCTTGAATTCGCCGAGGGCGTCCAGACCGACGGGGGCTTCGAGTTCGACCGGCCCGTCGAGCAGCGAGGCGGGGACTCCCGGGAGCTGCGCAGAGGCCGGGGACAGCGCGGACCTGCGGTTCTCTGCGAGCTCGGCCTCCTTCGGGGGCCGGGGACGGTCGAGTCGGAAACCGATGCCGTTGGTGTCGGGGACGTCGTCGGTCAGCAGCGCGTCGGGAATGAAGACGACGGCGGTCGTCCCGCCGTACGGCGAGGGCTGCAGCGAGACGCGGACATTCTGCCGCTGCGCGAGCCGGCTGACCACGAACAGACCGAGGCGGTCGGTGTCGGAGAGCTCGAACTCCGGTGTCTCGGCGAGCCGGAGATTGGCCTCCAGGAGGGCTTCGGGCGCCATGCCGAGGCCGCGGTCGTGAATTTCGAGGGTGAAGCCGTTGGCCACCCGGTCGCCGTACACCTGGACGGCGGTGTGCGGCGGGGAGAACACCGTGGCGTTCTCGAGCAGTTCGGCCACCAGGTGTGTGAGGTCGGCGACGGCCGGGCCGGTGGCGGCCAGTCGGGGCAGACGGCGGACCTCGATGCGTTCGTAGTCCTCGACCTCGGCGACGGCGGCGCGCACGATGTCCATGAGCTGCACGGGCTTGCGCCACTGCCGGGAAGGAGCGGCCCCCGAGAGGATCACCAGTCCTTCGGCGTGGCGCCGCATGCGGGTGGTGAGGTGGTCGAGGCGGAAGAGGTCGGCGAGTTCCTCCGTGTCCTCGGTGCGGCGTTCCATGGTGTCGAGCAGGGTGAGCTGCTTGTGCAGCAGCACCTGGCTGCGTCGGGCCAGGTTGACGAAGACCTCGGAGACGCCGGAGCGCAGTTCGGCCTGCTTGACGGCGGCCTCGACGGCGGCGCGCTGAAGGGTGTTGAGGGCCTGGCCCACCTCGCCCATCTCGTTCTTGTCGTACTCCAGCCGCGGCACTTCGGTCTCGACGTCGACCTGTTCGCCCGCGGAGAGACGGCGCATCACGCTGGGCAGCCGCACTCCGGACGCCTCGTGGGCCTCCACCCGGAGCTGGCGCAGGTCGCGGATGAGGCCACGTCCGATGCGCACCGACAGCACGAGGGAGACGAGCAGGGCGACCAGCCCGAAGACGCCCGCGACGACCGCCTTGACGATGACCTCGATCGCCACCGGGCGGACCCGGTCCTGATAACGGTCGTTGGCCTGGTCGTCCAGAGCGCCGAGTTCGTCCAGGACGCTGCCGGCCGCCGTGTCCCAGTTCTTGGCGCTGACCCCGCGGGGCGGATCGCCGGGCTTGGCGCCGACGACGGCCAGTTCGACCGTGCGCAGCGGGGCGGTGGTGGCGTTCTTCCAGAAGCTCTCGTAGCGTTCCCGCTCCGCGGCGGGCAACTGGACGAGGCTGATGTCGTAGACCACCTCCCGCTGGGCCTGCAGGTCGGAGACCTCGCGGATCTCCTGGCGGCCGAGCCGGCCCACGACCAGGGCGGAGCCCAGCAGGGCGTCCTCCCGGGAGAGCAGTTCACGGGCGTGGGCGACGCTGACGAGAGCCCGGTACTGCTTGTCCATCTCGACGCTGTCGACCACGTCCAGCTTGACCAGCAGTGAGTAACAGGGGTCGATCAGCTGGGTGTAGAGGTCGAGGGCCTGGGCCCGGGTGACGGTGCGCTCCTCGACGCTCCGGCGCAGGGCGTCGATGCCGTCGAAGGCGTCGAGCACCGCGGTGAGGCCCTCGCTGTCGTCCTGGTCCAGGACGTCGCGCACCTCGGGGTCGCGGGCGTTCCCACGGATCTCGGTCATGGCCGCGTCGGTGGCGGTCCGGGTGCGGCGCAGAGCGGACAGTGCGCCGGCGGCACGGGGATCGGCGAGGTAGACGAGGGTCTGGCGGCGTTCCTGCTGGACGACGCGGACCGTGTCCTCGATGGGGTAGCCCACCTTTTCGACCACGGACGACACAGCGAACAGACGGCTCGCCTCACGCCCCGTGAGCACCGTGGCGAAACCCCAGATCGCCGTCAGGGAAACCAGCGGCACGAGAAGCAGCGCCACGATCTTCCGGCGGATCGACTTCCCGCGAAAGCGCATGGCCTCCCCCTGCTCGGACCCCACCGGCAGGGGGGTACACATGTGCGTCAACAAACGGCGCGAGCCTACTACCGACACGCCGATATCTCGAAGAGCCGTCCGGAAGGCGAACTTCCGCACCCGGGGCGAGACATGGCGTGTTGTCATGCCATTGTGGGAGATTCCACCCTGGAATCCCGTCCTGGGAGTTCGGCCGGATCCGATCGGCCGCGCACACGAGTTGGCCAGAATTTTTCGCAAGGCGGGAATCTTCGGGGCAGGTCACGCGTCCTACTGATCGGGAATCGGAGGCGGAATCGGCCACACGTGCCGTATGCCGCACCCGGGCGGCGTAAATCAGCGCAAGCCGGGCAGCCACTGGGGAGCGGGGTCTTCGACCCGGAGGCGAGCGGTCTGCTGGCGGTGGGGAGTGACACGGTGATGGGCACGGCGGAGCGGCGCGAGGCGCCCGAGGACGGCGCGGCGACGGGCGGTGCGGCACTGCGGGAACCCGGGGCACGGGGTCGTGGGGCCTCCGCGAACGGGGGCGTGACAACGGCTGGACGTGCCAACGGGGACGTGACGACGGCTGGACGTGCCGGGGCCGCGGCGGGGCGCGCGTCGGCGGAGCGCGGCGCCCGGCCGGCGCGGGTGGCCTACCGGCCGTTGTGGGTCGAGGAAACCGCGCGTCGACGCCGGATGCCCGATCCGGTGCGCACGGCCGCCGTACGCGCGGTGTTGATCATCGCTGTGACGCTGATTCAGGCCATGATCGCGTTCCTGTGCACGATGGCCGGGGCCTGGCCCGCCTTCCCCATGGTGATCAGCAGTGTGGTGAGCACGGTGCTGGCCACCTGGGCCGCGCTGGACGTCTGGGTCACCCGGCAGGTGTGGAACCAGCGCAACGGCGTGGTGTCGACGCCGAGCAGCACGGCGCGCGCCCTGCGGCGCGAGCGGCGCCGGGCACGTCGGCAGGCACGAATCGCCGCGCGCGGGCAGGAGAGGATACGCAGGCGGAGCGGCGCCGGGCGGCTCTCCCACTCCTGAAGCGCGGACCGCTCCCGGAGGTGGCGCGGAGACGCGGCTGTGGGACCGCGTCTCCGTTCACCTGCCTCGGCCCGCCCGAGCCGTCGTGTCAGGCCTGTCGGTCAACCGGCGTCCGGCGCGGGCCGTTTGTACATCCGCGTCGCCGTGATCTCGCTGTGCACCTGCGTCGCGTCGCCCTCGGCGGGCGGGGCCTGCTGCGGCAGACCGGGGCGGAGGTGCTCCTCGACGCTGATGTACTTCAGGCCCGCCCTGAGGTCGGCATCGTTGCGCAGCCGGATGACCAGCGGGAACTCCGCCAGTGCCGTCGTGTCGAACAGGCCTGTGGTGTAGAGCAGTTGCACGCCCAGCGCGTCCGAGACGGCGCGCTGGAGCTCCAGCAGATAGGTCGCGTTGGCGCGTCCGATGGGGTTGTCGAGGAACAGGGTGCCGGCGTGGCGGTGCTTGTCCCGGCCCCGGTCGTTGCTCCTGAGTGCGGCCATCGTGCAGTACAGGGCGATGGCCGCGGTGAGCAGTTGGCCGCCGGAGAACACGTCGCCCATCTGGCCGACGGGGACGCGCTCGGCGCGCAGCACGGCGTCCGGCTTGAGGATCTCGACGGCGACGCCCTTGGGCTGAAGCGCCGCGCCGACTCCGCGCAACAGCAGCGACATTCCGTCGCGCCGCAGGTCGGAGTTCTTCTTGAGGGCCGCCCGGGTCGCCTCGTCGATGACCTCGCCGAGCCGTTCGGTGAGCGTGGCCTGGTCGGGCTCCTCGAAGCGGATGCGCAGGAACTCCTGGCCGGACCATTCGCCGAGCCCTTCGGGCAGGCGGGAGAGGCGCTGGGCCGAGCGCAGGGTGGCGAGCGCGGACTCCACGAGCCCTCGCAACCGGTCCACGATCGAGTCCCGGTTGCGTTCCAGCTGCTCCAACTCGTCCGTCAGGACGCGCAGTCGGGGTGCGAAGGCGTCCGCCCATCTCTTGGCGTGCTCCGGCAGCGCGGAGGCGGGCAGCTCACGGATCTGCTGGCGGGCGGGGGTGCGCACCTGCTCGTAGCGGGTGGAGTTGGCGTGCCGCACGAGGATGTCGCAGGCCTCGCGGACCGCGGACTCGGCGGCGGACAGGTCGGCGGCGCAGCCGCGCAGGGAACGGCGGGCCTCGGCGGCCGAGTGACGGGCCTCCTCCAGAGTGCCGGGGTAGGGCTCGGACTCCTCCTGGTCCTCCTCCGGAGTGTGTTCGCGCAGCAGGTCGCGCAGCATGGCGGCGATCTCGTCGAACCCGCCGGCCGCGTCCTCGGCGGCCCGGTGGGCGGCCAGGAGTTCGGCGTGCGCCTCGCGGGACCGGTCCAGGGCCTCGGTGCGGGAGGCGAGTTCGGAGGTCGCGGTGCGCAGCAGCGCCTGTGCGTGCTCGGCGTCGCGCGGCTGGAGCTCCTCGGGGAGTTCGGTGTGCGCCACGCCGTCGTCGGGCGCGTGCCGCTCCGCCTCGCCGCGCAGGCGACCGAGCTGCTCGCTCGCGGTGGACACGCGCGTCTCCAGAAGCTGCACCAGTTCCTCCGCGCGGGCGGCGGCCGCCTGCCGGGACGGCCCGTCGGAACCGCCGGGCGACTGCAGAAGCTGCTCCGCGCGGGTGCGGACCTTGTTGCTCAGCCGGTCCAGTTCGGCGCGGGCCGCGCTCTCGTCGCTCTCCGCGCGGGCCTGCTCGGCCCGCAGGTCCGCGCCGACGCCCACCTTCTCGTACAGCTGGGACGCGGCCCGGTAGGCCTCCCGGAGGGCCGGCAGGGAGGTCCTGGAGGCGTCCGCGTCGTCAGCGGGCACGTCGTCGGGGGCGCCGGCGATCTCGGCGCGCTCGGCACGCAGCGCCCGCGCGGTGCGGCGGGCATCGTCGGCGGCCCGCTGGGCGCCGCGCCGGTCCTCGTCGGCGGCGCGGGCGCGCTCCAGGCAGGTCTGGGCGCGGGCCTCCGACTCGGCGGCCTCGTCGGCGAGTTCACGTACCTTGACCTGCCAGCCGGCGCGCTCGCGCAGCCGGAAAGCGAGCCCGGCGAGCGCGTCGGCGGCACGCCGGGCCCTCTGCGCGGCCTCCTGGCGCTCGTCGCGCACCTGGGCCGCCTCGGCGGCGGTCTCGTCCGCCTCCGCGCGCACGGACCGCGCCTCGGCCAGCTCGGCCTCGGACTCGTCGGCGAACGCACGCGCCTCCCCGGCGGCCTGCGCCAGCTCGGTGAGCCGCCCGGCCGGACAGCCGGTACGCCAGGACGTGAGCCGTGCCGCCAGTTCCCGGTCCTTGCCGAGCCGCGCCGCGAGCCGGCGGATGTCCTCGTCCCGCGCGCTCGCCCGCGCGCGCAGCGTCTGCCGCTCCTCGTCGGCGGCGTGCTCGTCGTGCATGGCCGGGTTGGGCGGGACGAGGAAGACGTCCCCGCTGTCGGAGCCGGTCGGCGGGGTCGGCGCGAGGAGGGCCGCGGCCGTGCCGACGGCGACGGCCGAGCGCGGCAGCAGCGCGGCCTCGCCGAGCGCCTCACGCGCGCGTGCGTGCGAGCCGGGGTCGGTGATGATCACGCCGTCGACCAGTTCGGGCCGGGCGGCGAGCACCCGCGCGTGGTCGGCCGGGGCGACGGACTGCGCGAGGTAGCGCCAGCCGGGCAGCGCGGGGATGCCGTGCTCGCCGAGGCACTCGACGGTGGCCAGCACGTCCGGGCCGGGCGGCAGGAGTCCCCCGTCGCCGAGCGCGCCGAGGATACGGGCGTCGTCGGCGGCGGCGGTGCGCAGCTCGAAGAGCTGCCGTTCGGCGGAGGAGACGGCGTCGTCGAGCAGTTCGCGCAGTTCGTCGGCGCAGCGGTCCAGATCCTCGGGGCTCAGCAGGGAGCCGCCGTCCGACTCGCCGGCCCGCCGGGGCTGCGGGATCTGCCGGGGCGCACGGCCGTCGGTGAGCCCCAGCAGTTCGGCGAGCCGTTCCTCGCCGGCCAGGGCGTCGGCGAGCCGTCGCTCGGCGTCGTAGGAGCGTTGGGCGGCGGTGGCCGCGTCGGATGCCCGGGCCGCGGTGAGTTCGGCGCGTGACTCGGCCGACGCGGCCTCGCGGGCGTGCTCGCCCGCTCTGCGCGAGGCTTCTCGGGCGGTGTCCCAGGCGGCGACGGCCGTCTTCTCGGCGTCGCTGGCGGCGAGCGCGGCGCGGGCGGGGTCGGCGTCGGGCGCGCTGTCGTCGAGCCAGCCCGCGCGTACGGCTTCGGCGGTCTCCCGCTCGACCTCGGCGAGACGCTCGCGCAGGTGCCCGACCTCGCTGCGGGCGCGCTGGGCGTCGGTGGCGGCGGACGTCGCGTCCCGGTGCGCCGATTCGCCGACCTCCTGGAGGGCGGCCGAACGCCCCTCCTCCTCGTTGGCGAGGCTCTCGGCGCTCTCGGCGGCCGCGTGCAGGGCGCGTACGAGGTCGACGGCGGCCCTGGCGCGGGCGGCGAGGGCCGGGGCGGCGTCGCGTTCGGCCTCCTGGATCGCGGCGGACACGCGCGCGACGCGGTCGGCGGCGGTGCGGTGGCGCAGCGCGGCTTCGGCTGCCTGCCAGGCGGCGTGCAGGGTACGGGCGTCGGCGAGTTCCCGTTTCTGCGCGGTGGCCGTCTTCTCGGCGGCCGAGAGCGCCAACGAGGCGTGCCGATAGGCGAGTTCGGCGGCGATCAGGGCACTGCGCTCGCGCGCGCCCTCGGAGTGGGTGACGGCGTGGGCGGCGGCCGTGACCCGCTGGGCGAGATCACCGGACCGCAGCTTCTCCCGCAGCCCGCGCGCGGAGAGCCGGCGGGCCAGCGCGCGGTTGCGCCGCTCGGCCCCGGCGTGGACGTCACGCGCGCGTGCCCGCGCCTCGGCGGCGTCGACGATCCGGCCGAGCAGGTCCGCGGACCCGGCGGTGAAGTCCCGTTCGGCGATGAGTTCGGCGCGGCGGCCGAGCTTGTTGCCGAAGCCGCTGACCAGGTCGGCGAGGCCGTCGGTGTCGCGGGTGTCGGTCACCGCGCGCATCAGCAGGTCGGTGAAGTCGGAGTCCTTCTTGACCGCGAAGAGGCCGGCGGCCTCGCCTTCGTCGGCGTTCATCTCGCGCTGGTAGCGGAAGAGTTCGGGGTCGAGACCGAGATCGCCGAGGTGCTCGATCCACCGGTCGTGGATCTCCTCCCAGTGCACCTCGAGGTGCGGATACGCCTTGCCCGCCTCGGTGATGGCGTCGCGGAAGCCCTTCATGGTGCGCCGCCGCCCCCGCGCGCCGGAGGCGCCCTCGACGGGCGGGCGCACGGCGGTGGACTCGGCGACGGGCAGGTTGTCCAGGCTCAGCCCGGGCCCCGGGCGGAAGGAGTACCAGGCTTCGGCGAACTTGCGCGGGTCGTTGGAGATCTGCCGGCCGCGCCATTCACTCGCCTTGCCGACCACCACGCACTCGCCGGTGAGCACGTGCTGCCACTCCAGCGCCACGTGGCCGCAGTCGTCGGCGAGCAGGAACTTGCGCAGCACGCCGGAGCTGGCGCCGCCGAGGGTGTTGCGGTGGCCCGGCAGCATCACCGAGAAGATCAGCTTCAGCAGGACGGACTTGCCGCCGCCGTTCTCCAGGAAGAGCACGCCGGCGGGGGCGGGGCGGCGCGGCGGACCGACGGGCTCCTCCGCGAAGAACTCCGCCTGGGTGGGCGCGGGGTCGGGCACGACGTCGCCGACGCCCCGCAGGTCAAGCACGGTGTCGGCGTAGCGCGCACCGGCAGGCCCGATGGAGTAGAGGCGGACCCGGGACAGCTCGTACATGGCGGACTCTCGTAAGTCTTCGGCAGATCGGCAGATCAGGGGGTGCGGAGCGCTGGGAGCGCGGGGAGGCGTCAGGAGTGGAACGGAAGGCCCGCGTCGGCCACCAGCTCCAGATCGTCGCTCTCCTCGGCGGGCAGCAGGGTGGGCGTTCCGTCGGTGACCGGGACGACGCCCAGCTCCAGCAGTTCGGCCATGGCGGCGCTGCCGGCCATGTCGCGCACCTGCAGCTGGTAGCGGGCCGTCGTGCGGCAGGTGCCGCCGTTGTCGTCGCCGGTGCGCTGCAGGAACCCGGAGTCGGTGAGGAACGCGACGGCCTTGCCGACGATGCCGGTCGTCGAACCGGCGAGTCTGCGGGCGTCCTTGGTGGCGCCGGTGGAGCTGCGTCTGGCCCAGATCCGCCAGGCGGCCTCCAGGCCGGGCGCGTCGCTCGCGGGGTCGGTGTTCTCGCCCTGCTCCTGCGCCCGCTGTTCGAGGCGGTGGCAGGCCTGGCGCACGAAGGCGTCGACTCCGTTGACGCTGACCCGGCCGATGTATCCGTCGTCGGCCAGGTCCTCGGGGCGGGGGAAGGCCATCGCGGCGACGCAGAGGTGGGCGAGGCCGTGCAGGAAGCGGTCGCTGCCGTCGGCGGACGCTCGGCGGGCGTAGTCCCCCATCCGTACGGCGAACACCGAGTCCTCGGCGGCGGTCACGGCCATTCCCGCGCGGGGTGACACCTCCAGCACGATCAGCCCCAGCCCGGCCGCGACGGCGTCGGCGAGCCGTGCGAACGCGGGGTCCTCGCGGTGGCGCCGCAGCAGGTCGGCGTACTCCTGGTCGCGCGCGGGCTGCAGTTTGGGCTGCAGCCCGAAGGCGACGAGCCGCGCCGCGTCGGCGGCGTCGGCAGGGGTGAGGGCGGCGGAGGCCGGTACGACCGCGGCCTCCGGTTCACTCCGGTCGACGTGGTCGGTCACGGCCTCGGCTCCTTGCTGTTCCGGCACGCGTACGTGCGCTCGTGCTCGTTCGTTCGGTGCACGGCCCGGCTCATGCCGCCTCCGTGCGGTCCGCCGCCATTCCCGCGGAGTCCAGCAGGGCGGTGCCGACGATGAGATCGGCGCCGCCGAACTCCGGGTCGTCCAGTTCCGTCCCGTCGTCCACGGCGAACAGCAGCTTGTCCTCGCCCTGCCGATAGGCGGTGCCGACGGCCGGGCTGGCCGCGTGCACGGCCAACAGGGCCACCAGATACGGCAGGTCGGGATCGGTGCGGCGAGCCTGGGCGAGCAGCCCGGACAGGCGTCGCGGCGCGTCCGCCGGCAGATCGAGCAGTTCCTTCGCCGCTGCCAGCTGCTCCTCGCTGAACCGGCTGTCGTCCGGCGTGGCGATGAGGTCGGGCTCCGGCATCTCCGCTCCCAGGTGCTCCCGCTCCAGGGGCGGGGTCAGCAGGAGGTCGACGAGGTCGCCCATCCGCACGGACACCGGGGTGCGCAGGCCGGTGCCGTGCGCGAAGAACGCGTCGGTGACCCGGACAGCCTGCTCCACCGGCAAGGGCAGCAGCGGGGCGACGAGGTGCCCGTACAGATCCGTCCCCGACGACGTCATGGGGCTGGCGAAGGCCTGCCGGTCCTGCTCGGCGCGGAACAGCGGGCCTGCCTCCAGCAGCCGGGACTGGAGCTGTGTGTGCCGGCGGATGCAGTCCTTGACGATGTCGACGAGCTCGGCGGCCCGGCGCTTGTTCTCCGCGTCCTCGATCTCGTCGCGTGCCTTGCGGATGTTGGTGAGGATCGCGTTCTCGTGGCGGTAGCGGTCGGCGACGTGGTCCAGGGCCTCGGCGATCATGTCGGGCACCGCGTTCAGCCAGTCCACCGCCCGGACGTTGCGCCGGGTCGCCTCCAGGGCGCGGCGGAGGGTCTCGGAGTACTGCACGGTGCGGTAGCGGGCCTGTTCGGCGGCCAGCTGGGCGTCGGCGAGACGACCGCGGCGGATGAGCACCTCCAGCTTGACCTCGGCAGCGATCTGCGCGCTGGTGACGTCCGTGTCGAGGGCGCCGACGAGCACGTTGACCGCTTCGTCGGTGGTGCGCAGGTAGACCCCTCCGCCGTAGCCGGGGACCTCCTCGATCAGCTTGAAGTCGTAGTCGCGGCGCACGTACGTGCCGTCCGACGCGAACATGCCGTAGGCGGCGCGGAAACCGCGGTCCACGCTGCCCACGTTGATCAGGTTCTCCAGGACCCAGCGGGCGACCCGTTCATGCTCGGCGACGGGCCGCTGCGGGGCCTGTGCGGCGATGCGCGGCAGCAGACGGGCCACTATCTGATCGTGGTCGGCGCCGGTGTCGAAGTCCATGTTGAGCGTGACCAGGTCGATGGCGGCCAGGGCGATCTCCGCCATGCCGTAGACCGAGTACTCACCGGCCAGATTGGCCTTGCGCGCGTCGAGGTCGTGGATCGGCGCCGTGCAGGCGAGCGCGCGCAGCCTGCGCGCCAGCCCCTCGTCGGCGGCCGGTCCCTGAGCGGGGCGCGGCCCCGCGCTGAGCTGGGGCGGAACACGGTCCGTCGAAGCAGGCGAAGTCACGGTGCACAGACTAGGTCCTCGGTCTGACATCGACCCAAACGACGCGGATCGCCTCCGACGGTCGAGCGGCGGCCGCCGGCCGTGGTGCGCCCCCGGACCGGCGGGGGCTCGTCGCGCCGTTCCCCGTTCCCCTAAAGGGCGCGGTCCTCCCGCACCCTTCGCCGGTACACCTCGACCACCCTTGCCGAAGAGTCGTCCAGGTAGACCGTGAGCAGTCGCTCGGCCCCCGACTTGTCCCCGGCCTCCAGGGCCTGGAGGATCTGGTGGTTGCGCTGGAGGTACGGCTCGTGCAGCCGGCGCGGCTCGTCGACGAGGTGGAAGGCCAGGCGCAGCTCGGCGAAGACGCTGCGCATGAACTCGTCGGTGCGCGCGCTTTCGGCCAGGGCCACCAGTTCCCGGTGGAAGTGGATGTTGGCGGTCCCCAGTTCTTTCCAGTCGTTCTCGACGGCCGCCAGCTGCCCTTCGGCCACGCTCGCGCGGAGGCCCTCCAGCGCGTACGGCGGCTTCCCGAGCCCTCGCACGACGGCGCACTCCACGAGGGTGCGCGTGCGGTAGATGTCCTCGACGTCCTGCACGGTCAGGACCCGGACGAACACGCCCCGGTTCAGCTCGTGGACGAGCAGGCGTTCATGGGTGAGCAGCCGGAACGCCTCGCGCAAGGTGTTGCGCGAGACGCCGAGCGCTCCGCCGATGCTGTCCTCCGAGAGCCGCGTCCCGGGCGGGAAGTAGCCCTCGGCGATGCGGCTCCTGAGGATGTCCGAAACGCGTTCGGCTGTGCTCGTGCGGCCCAGGAGGGCGCGGTCGTCGGCCAGTCCCGCCAGCTGCTCTGCCATGCCCGGAATTCAAGCGCAGACCCGAGAACGAGACAACGGGACTATTGAAGAATCGTTCAACGATCCTCTACCTTCGATTCCACGGCGCCGCTCCGTCCCTGGCCGCGGCGACCCGCGCTTCCCGCACGGCACGGCTCAGTCCCAGCACGCTCCGTCCTCCCTCACCGAGGTGTCCATGAGCGTTCCCCCTCCACCACAGACGCCGACCGCCGAAGACCTGCGAGCGGCGAGCGGGCCCACCCCCGACGACGGGGCACTCGCCTGGCTGCGCGCCCTCGGACCGCGCGGCCGCCGCGCCTTCGCCGGCGCTTTCGGCGGCTATGCCCTCGACTCCTACGACTACTTCACGCTGCCGCTCAGCATGGTCGCGCTGGCGGCGTACTTCGGCCTGGACAGCGGGCAGACCGGTCTGTTCACCACCGTCACCCTGGTCGCCTCGGCCATCGGCGGCGCCGTGGCGGGCGTCCTGGCCGACCGGATCGGCCGGGTCCGAGCCCTGATGATCACGGTGATCACCTATGCGGTGTTCACCGTCGCCTGCGGTTTCGCGCCCTCCTACGAGACGCTGCTGGTGCTCCGGTCCCTCCAGGGGCTCGGCTTCGGCGGCGAGTGGGCGGTCGGCGCGATCCTGGTCGCCGAGTACGCGAGCGCACGGCACCGGGGCCGCACCCTCGGCGCGATCCAGAGCTCGTGGGCCGTCGGCTGGGGGCTCGCCGCCGTCGCGTACACCCTGGTGTTCTCGCTCTTCGGCGACGACATGGCCTGGCGGATCATGTTCTGGACGGGCGCGCTGCCCGCCCTGCTCGTCGTGTGGATGCGGCGCCGCGTGCAGGACGCGCCGCAGGCCGCGGCGGCACGGGAACAGAGCGCCGGGAAGGGCTCGTTCCCGGCGATCTTCAAGGGCCCGCTGCTGCGGACGACGCTCTTCGCGGGCCTGCTCTCCACCGGCGTGCAGGGCGGCTACTACACCCTCGCCACCTGGGTGCCGACGTATCTGAAGTCGGAGCGCGGCCTGTCGGTGGTCGGCACCGGCGGCTATCTGACCTTCCTGATCTCCGGCGCCTTCCTCGGCTACCTCACCGGCGGCTACCTCACCGACCGGCTGGGCCGGCGCCGCAACATCTGGCTGTTCGCCCTGCTCTCGGCGATATGCATCCTGGCCTACGCCAACATCCCGAGCGGCGCGGACACCCTGCTGCTCGTCCTCGGCTTCCCGCTCGGGTTCTGCATGTCGGCCATCTTCAGCGGTTTCGGGTCCTTCCTGAGCGAGTTGTACCCGACGGCCCTGCGCGGCACGGGACAGGGCTTCACGTACAACACCGGCCGCGCCGTGGGCGCGGTCTTCCCCACCACGGTCGGCTTCCTGGCCGACAGCTGGGGCGTCGGCGGCGCACTGACCTTCGGCGCGATCGGCTACGCGATCGCCGCCCTGGCGCTGCTGGGCCTTCCCGAGACGCGCGGCAAGGAGCTGGAGTGAACCGTCCCCTTCTCACGCAGGACCGTCGTCCGCCCCAGGGCGAAGACCGTCCCGTCGCACTCGTCGAGCGGCACGCGCACGCGTGGAGCCCCGAAACAGCGCGGGCCCGCTTCCGGGCGGGTCTGGCGGGCCCCACGGCCGGGGTCGCCGCGGGCCACACGCAGGTCAACCTGATCTCGGTGCCCGCGGACTGGGCGTACGACATGCTGCTGTTCTGCCAGCGCAATCCGAAGCCCTGTCCCGTCCTCGACGTCACGGACGCCGGCTCCTGGACGACCGTCCTGGCCGAGGGCGCCGATCTGCGCACCGATCTGCCGCGCTACCGCGTGTGGGTGGACGGGGAACTGGTGGACGAGCCGACGGACGTGCGGGCGTACTGGCGCGAAGACCTGGTGTCGTTCCTGATCGGATGCAGTTTCACCTTCGAGTGGGCGCTGTCCGGAGCGGGCGTCCCCCTGCGGCACCTCGAACAGGGGCGCAACGTCCCGATGTACGTGACCGACCGTCAGTGCCGTCCGGCGGGACGGCTGCACGGGCCGATGGTGGTGTCGATGCGTCCGGTGCCGCCGCGGCACCTGGCGGCCGCCATCCGGGAGAGCAGTCTTCTCCCGGCGGTGCACGGCAGCCCCGTCCATTGCGGAGATCCGTCGGGGCTCGGCATCGGCGACCTCGGGCGGCCCGACTTCGGCGATCCGGTGGACGCCGAGCCCGACGACATCCCGGTGTTCTGGGCCTGCGGGGTGACCCCACAGGCCGTGGTGACGGCTTCGCGACCGCCCTTCGCCCTCACTCACGCCCCGGGGCAGATGTTCCTCACCGACGCCCGCGACGAGCAGTACCGCGTGGCCTGAGAAGGAGGTACGAAGGAACCATGACCGCAACGCCCCCCATGCCCGCGACGCCCGGCCCGCCGGCCACGCCCCCGACGACCGCGATCGATCTGAACGCCGACCTCGGCGAGGGATTCGGCCGGTGGCGGCTGACGGACGACGAGCAACTGCTGTCCGTCGTCACCAGCGCCAACGTCGCCTGCGGCTTTCACGCCGGGGACGCGGCCACCATGCGGCGGGTGTGCGAACTCGCGGCCGAGCGCGGCGTGACGATCGGCGCGCAGGTGTCCTACCAGGACCTGGCGGGCTTCGGCCGGCGCGCCATGGACGTGCCGCCCGCCGAACTGGCCGCCGAGGTGGCGTACCAGATCGGCGCGCTGGAGGTGTTCGCCCGTGCGGCGGGCGCGCGCGTGGCGTACGTGAAGCCGCACGGCGCGCTCTACAACCGGGTCGTGCACGACGAGGAGCAGGCCGAGGCGGTGATCGAGGGCGTGCTCCTCGCGGACACCGCGCTGACCGTGCTCGGGCTGCCGGGCTCACGGCTGCTGGACCTGGCCCGGGGGGCGGGCCTCGCGGCGGTCCCCGAGGCATTCGCCGACCGCTCGTACACCGATGAGGGCACGCTCGTACCGCGTGGGCGGGCCGGAGCCGAGGTCACCGACCCGGAGATCGTCGTGGAACGCTCGGTGCGCTTGGCCCGCGTCGGCCAGGTCACCTCCCACGCGGGGGCGTCCATCGAGGTACGCGCGCGTTCGTTGTGCCTGCACGGCGACACACCCGGCGCGGTGGAGCTGGCCATCAGGGTGCGACGCGGCCTCGAGGAGTCGGGGGTACGAGTGGAGGCCTTCGCATGACCGTGCGCGTCCTGCCCGTCGGCGACGACGCCCTGCTCGTGGAGCTGGCCTCGGGCGAGGAGGCCGAGGCGCTGCACGCGGAGCTGCTGCGTCGCCGCGCGGCGGGCCTGCTGGGCGCTTGCGAGATCGTCCCGGCGGCCTGCACCGTGCTGCTGGACGGTCTGACCGATCCCGGCCGGCTGGCGTCCGAGCTGGCCGCCTCCGAGATACCGCCCGCTCCCCCGCGCGAGCAGGCCGCCGTGGAGATCGCGATCCGTTACGACGGTCCGGACCTGGCCGACGTCGCCGCCCACTGGGGCGTACCGGAGGGCGAGGTGGCCCGCATCCACGCGGCCACCGAGTTCCGGGTCGCGTTCTGCGGCTTCGCGCCCGGCTTCGGCTACCTCACCGGCCTGCCCTCGTGCTACGACGTCCCGCGCCGGGCCGCGCCGCGCACCACAGTGCCGGCCGGTTCCGTGGCGCTGGCGGGGCCCTACACGGGCGTGTACCCGCGCAGCTCGCCCGGCGGCTGGCAGCTGATCGGCAGTACGGAGGCGGTGCTGTGGGACCACGCGCGCGTGCCGGCCGCCCTGCTGTCGCCGGGCACGCGCGTGCGCTTCGTGCCGGTGGAGCCGTCGGAGCCCGCGGGACCGGCGGGGACGGCGGGCGCCTCATGAGCGACCGCGCGCTCGTCGTCGTCCGCGCCGGAGCGCTCACCACGGTGCAGGACCGGGGCCGCCCCGGACACGCGCATCTCGGGGTGCCGCGTTCCGGTGCGCTCGACGGGCCGGCGGCCGCCCTCGTCAACCGGCTGGTGGGCAACTCCTCCGACGCGGCCGTCCTGGAGACCACACTCGACGGCTGCGCCCTGAAGCCGCGTTCGGACGTGACCGTCGCGGTGGGCGGCGCTCCGTGCCGGGTCACCGTGGACGATCGGCCGGTGGCCTGGGGAGCGCCGGTGCGGGTGCCCGCCGGGGCGGTGCTGGACGTCGGACCGGCCCTGAGCGGAGTGCGCGGATATGTCGCCGCGGCCGGCGGCATCGCCGTGGAACCGGTCCTCGGCAGCCGCTCCACCGATCTCCTGTCCGGCCTCGGCCCAGCGGTGCTCACGAACGGCACGGTCCTGCATCTGGGGCGTGAACTGGCCCCGTACGCACGCGTGGACGTGGGTCCGCGGCCGGCGCCCCCGGCCGAGCTGGTCCTGCGGGTGACGCCCGGCCCGCGCGCGGACTGGTTCACCCCCGAGGCGGTGCGCGCCTTCACGTCACGGACGTTCCATGTCTCCTCGGCCAGCAACCGCATCGGACTGCGCACCGAGGGGCCCGCTCTGGCGCGTGCCGTGGACGGCGAGCTCCAGAGCGAGGGCATGGTCCTGGGCGCCGTGCAGGTACCGCCGGCCGGACGGCCGGTGGTCTTCCTCGCCGACCACCCGACCACCGGCGGGTACCCGGTGATCGCAGTCGTCCGCGCGGCCGACCTGTCGGCAGCCGCCCAGGCGCGACCGGGGACACCGGTCCGTTTCGTGGCCGTACGCAGGCGGTGATACCGGGTCGTCCGCGCCGACGCGGCCGGTGGGCCGTCCGCCTGGTCGCGTGTGCGAGGCGTCAGACGGCCCCGGGAACAGCGTCCGGTCGGCGCTCCGGCGTGGACAGTGAGGCCAGGGCCGCCGATACCGATGCGGTCGTGCGCAGGTCGAGCCGGGCGCTCGTGCCCCGCGCGCGGTGACGCATCTCGTCGGCCGCGAGGACGAGGAGTTGAGGAAGGAGGTCGGTGCATCTGCGGGCCACCCAGCCGGTGCCCGCGGTCGCCAGCCACCACAGGCTCGCCGACGTCGTGGGCGCCGGCGACTCAGGCTCGGGCGACGGCCCGTCACCGGTGGCGAGTCCGGCTTCGGTCAGCAACGCATGGAAGCGGACAGCCAGTTGGCGGTGTCCCCGTTCGCCGGGGTGGAGCCGGTCCGCGCTCCACATCGCCCGGTCCGTCAGCCACTCGCCCTCAGAAGCGTGCAGATGGACGGCGGCGTACCGCTCGGAGAGCGCGTGGACGACGGAGTTGACCGCGCGCTGCCGTCGGGCCAGCGGCCGGGCGAGGGCGCCCGGCAGCCCGAGGATGCCGCCCGGGCCAGGCAGGCACGCGGTGAGCAGGACCGCACCCTGCTCGGTGAAGGCGCCGTAGACCGTGTCCAGGCGGGCGGCCACGGCCTGGATGTCGAAGGTCCGGCGCAGGGTGTCGTTGACGCCGACGACGACGGAGACGACGTCGGGCCGCAGCGCCAGGCCGGCCGGGAGCTGGCGCTCCAGCACGTCCCGTGTCTGCGCCCCGCTGACCGCCAGGTTGGTGAACTCGACACCGGTCAGGACGCCGGTCAGGACGCCGGTCGCGGAATTCCCGGTCCCCGCTGTCTCCTTGGCCCCTCCATCCTGCTGCGACTCGTCTGCCTCGCTCCTCTCGTGGATCCCGGGCACCTCATGAGTCCCGTACATCTCGCCTGTCCCGGTCATCACATGGGTCTCGCGTGCCTTCCCGATCCCATCGATCCCATCGATCCCATCGATCCGGTCGATCCGGTCGATCCGGTCGATCCCGTCGATCCCACCGGTCAGGCCATCGGCCAGCAGTGCCGCCCACCCGCGCCACGCCCGGCCCACGGGGTCCCCCACGCCCTCGGTGAGCGAGTCCCCGAGGGCCACGAAGCGCACGCGTCTCATCCGAGGGCTCCGAGGGCGCCGGGCGGGAACGGGCGCACGGCAGCGGAGGCCGAGGGCGTGCCCGTCGGCAGGGTCGGCGGCGTGGTCGACACCGGCGCCTGCGCCTGTGCCTGCGTCGAGGACGAGGCCGCCTGGTCGTGGCCCCCGACCCGGGTGGGCGCCGCCGCGTCGTGCGCCGCGAGGAACGCGTCGACCGCCGTCGTCCAGCCGAAGCACTCCGCACGCGCGCGGGCCGCCTCACGGCGTTCCGCCGCAGGACGCCCCAGGAGGTCCTCCACCGCATCCGCGAACGCCTCCCCCCGGTCCGCCGCCACGGCTCCCGCGGCCCCGATCACCTCGGGGAGGGCCGACGACGCGCTCGCCACCACCGGGGTGCCGCAGGCCATCGCCTCCAGGGCGGCGAGCCCGAACGTCTCCGCCGGCCCAGGCGCCAGGCACACGTCGGCGGCGGCCTGGAGCGCGCCGAGCGCGCCCCGGTCGGAGACGTGCCCCAGAAAGGTCACCGGCAGCCCGCGTTCCCGCACCCGCTGCTCCAGCCGGTGCCGCAGCGGACCGTCCCCGGCGACGACGAGCACCGCCCGCACACCGCGTCGCAGCAGCGCCTCCAGCGCGTCCAGCGCCGTCCCGGGCCTCTTCTCCACGGAGAGGCGGGTGCACATCACCAGCATGATCTCGTCCCCGCGCGCGTGGACGGCCCGCAGCCCGGCGTCCCGCAGGGCGGGATGCCGCTCGACGAGGTCGACGCCCAACGGGGCGCGCACCACGTTACGGGCCCCGATCCGCACGAACTCCCGCTCGGCGAACTCGGTGGTGCACACGACGCGCGCGTAGGTGTGCGCCGTGCGCAGGTTGAGCGCGTCGGCGGCGCGCCGGGCCGCCCCCTCAGGCACGCCCCAGGTGCGCAGGACGCCGTCGGCCGTCTCGTGCGAGACCATCACGGCGGGCACGCGGGCACGCCGCGCCCACTTGCCGGTCCAGCGCAGCGTCGTGCGGTCGCAGACCTCGAGACGGTCGGGGGCGAGACCTTCCAGCAGCCGGGCGACGCGCCGCCTGTCGGTCAGGACGCGGTAGCCGCCGGTGCCGGGCAGCAGCGGTCCGGGCAGGGTGATCACCCTGCCCTGCGCGGTCTCCCGGTCGGTGGTCCGCTCGCCGGGGACGATCAGGACCGGCTGGTGGCCGGCCTCGCGATACCCCTTGCCGAGTTCGCGCAGCGCGGTGCGCAGGCCGCCCGAGGCCGGGGCCACGAAGTTGGCGAGGCGGACGATCCGCAGCGACGGGCCGTTCATGCCGCCACCGCCGGACGGCGCGCCGCGAGCACGTCCTGGTAGTGGGCGATGAGCCGGTCTCCGACGGCGGCCCAGGTGCGTCCCTCGACCGCGTCCCGCCCGGCGGCGCCGCAGGCGGCCCGCTGCGCGCGGTCGCCGGTCAGCGAGGCGACCGCGTCCCGTACGGCCGCGGCGTCGCGCGGCGGGACGAGCAGGCCGGTGCGGCCGTGGGCGACCAGGTCGAGCGGGCCGCCCGCGGCGGGCGCGACCACGGGCACGCCGCTGGCCATGGCCTCCTGCACGGTCTGGCAGAACGTCTCGAACGGGCCCGTGTGCACGAACACGTCCAGCGAGGCGAAGATCCGGGCGAGGTCGTCGCCGGTGCGCCTGCCCAGGAAGACCGCGCCCGGCAGGGCCTCCTCCAGCCCGGGCCGGCTCGGCCCGTCACCCACCACCACGACCCGGACGCCCGGCAGCCCGCAGGTGTCCGCCAGGAGCTCGACGTGCTTCTCCGGGGCGAGCCGCCCGACGTAGCCGACGATCAGCTCGCCGTTCGGGGCGAGCGTGCGGCGCAGGGCCTCGTCGCGGCGGTCCGGGCGGAACCGCACGGTGTCCACCCCCCGCGGCCACAGCTTCACCCGGGGCACGCCGTGCGTGTCCAGGTCGTGCAGAGCCGCGCTGGAGGGGGCGAGGGTGAGGTCGGCGGCGGCGTGGACGGACCGTATCCGGCGCCAGGCGGCGGCCTCGCCGGCGCCCATGTAGGTACGGGCGTATCCGCCCAGGTCGGTCTGGTAGACGGCGACGGCGGGGATGCCGAGCCGAGCGGCGGCCGACATGCCCCGGACGCCGAGGACGAACGGGCTGGCCAGATGGACCAGGTCGGCACGGTGCTCGGCGATGGCCGCGGCGACGCGTCGGCTGGGGAGGGCGACGCGGACCTGGGGGTAGCCGGGGAGCGGCAGGGAAGGGACACGCACGACGGGACAGGGCGCTTCGGCGTCCGGTCCGGGCCCCGCGGCGGCGGCAGGGGCGACGACGACGGGGGCGTGACCGCGATCGACGAGGTGCCGGGCGGTCTGGAAGGCGCAATGGGCCACGCCGTTCACGTCGGGGGGAAAGGATTCGGTCACGATGACGACACGCATACCCGTGTTGTCGCCGTCCTGGACGTGGCCGCGTCAAAGTGGATCTGTCCGCACGACTAACGTCCCGTGAGCGTTGCGCTGCGCGGCCGGCGCGCCCGCCCCGCGCGCACCGCGCAGGTCGGACACCGTCCATGACGGTCGGGCCCGCCCGCCACCCGCCGTTCATCCGCAGGGCGGGCCGCCGCCGGGTTCTCCTCGGACGGCGGCCTGCCCCCGACGTCACATCGCGGAGGCCGCGTCGGGGCCGATCCGGCTCCGCACGGCCGTCTGGACCTCGGCCTCCTCGGCCGGGTCGGCGGCGAGCCGGCGCAGGCGCTCCACGACCCGGGCGTCACCCGTCTCGGCGTGCCGGGCGGCGATCTCGCGGGTGCCCTCCTCACAGTCCCAGAGGCACTCGACGGCGAAGCCGGTGGCGTAGGAGGGGTCGGTGGCGGCGAGTGCGCGGGCGCAGCGCCCGCGCAGATGGGACGAGGCCGTCTCACGGTAGATATGGCGCAGCACGGGTGCCGCGCAGACGATGCCGAGCCGCCCCGCGCCGTCGACGAGGGTCCACAGGGTGGGCGCGTCGCAGCCTTCGCCACGCACGGCCTCGCGCAGGGCGCCGAGGACCAGCTCCTTGTCCCTCGCGCCGCCCCGGCAGGCGAGCATGCGGCCGGCGGCGGCGCCTAGGGCGTCGGGCCGGTGGACCCAGCCGCGGGCCCGGTCGACGGCGGCGACGCTGCGCATGCGTTCGAAGGCGTCGACGGCGGCCTCGGCGACGATCGCCGAACCGGCGGCGACGGCCTGTTCGACGAGGACGAGGGCGTCCGGGTCGTTGCAGTCGGCGAGATAGCGCAGGGCGGTGCACCGAGCGCCTTCGCCGCCGTCCTTGGCCGCCTGCACGATCTCGGGGCGGTCCTCCGGCCCGGCCACGGCGGAGAGGCAGCGGGCGGCGGGGACGTGGAGCGCGGCTCCGCGCTCGACGCCCTGCTGCGCCCACTCGAACACGGCCTGCACGCTCCAGCCGGGCCGTGGGCCGCTGGGACTCATCTGGCGTTGCCAGCGGTCGAAGCAGCCGGCCTCGTGAGCGGCACGCACGCGGGTCGAGACGGACTCGCGGGGGTCCTCTGCCCACAGCCGCCAGGGCCGTGGCTCGAAGGCGTCCCGCACCGCGGTGGCCAGTTCGGCCTCGCCCTCGGCGTCCGTGGCGAACCGGGCGAGCACCGGTGCGGCGAGGGCGCGCAGGCCGGCATCGTCGTCCCGCAGGGCCAGCTCGTCCAGGGCCCAGGCCCAGTTGGCTCCCGTGGCGGCGTATCTGCGCAGCAGTTCGAGGGCGTCCCGCCTGCCGTAGGAGGCGAGGTGGCCGAGGACCGCCAGGGCGAGACCCGTTCGGGACTCCTCGGTGTCGAAGACGTCCTCGACGTCGAAGAGGTGGGCCTCGATCTCGTCCAGCTCGCCGTTGAGGTCGAGGTAGAGACGGGCGTAGTAGAGGGAGCGGTTCTCCACCTGCCAGTCGTGGCGGGGGTCCCGCTGCACACAGTGGTTCAGCGCCGCGAGCGCCTCGGCGCGCGGTGCCGTGAGCGCGTGCAGCGTGCCGTCGCCGCGACCCCTCTGGAGCAGGCCGAGCAGCGTCCCGCTGGGCGCTATGACCGGATCGAACATGGGAAACAGCCTCACATCAAGCGTCGACGCAACCGGGGACGTGCATTACCTGGCCGCGTGCCAACACGTCGGGGCGCCCGCCGTTTCCTGCTTGCTGTAGACCATCTTCCTCTGCCTCTCGTCGGTGGCCCATACGGACCGCGTCACGGCCCGCGCGGTGCGGCAACACCTGCCCGGCCATCGCGTCCGTGAATCACGACGTCATGATGACCCGGCTGTTCTGCCTGCCGCGACCGAAATTTCCGGCGGCCTTGTACCGCCTCCCCCGTGGTCGTCGATTTACCTGGTCAGGAACTTCTGTCGACCTGCTCAGGACCGTCGGCTCAGTGCGCGCCGAACAGGTCCAGCAGCTCCGTTCTGGCGAACATGCGGGCCGTGTCGACGGCCGACGGCGTGCCCTGGGAGGGGTCGGCGCCGGCCTCCATCAGGACCGTGATGACGTCCGTCTCACCTTTGAACACGGCTCCGGCGAGCGGGGTCTGTCCGCGGTCGTTGATGCGGTCGGCCTCGGCGCCGCGGGCCAGCAGGGCCCGGACCGCCTCGGCGTGGCCGTGGTACGCGGCGAGCATCAGGAGCGAGTCGCCGCGGTCGTTGGTGAGGTTGGCCGGAACGCCCGCGTCGACGTACGCCACGAGCTCCTCGGTCTGTCCCCGACGAGCCAGATCGAAGATCTTGGTCGCCAGCTCCACGACCTCGGGGTCGGGGGCTTCGGTCATCGGCCGGACCGCCTCTCGCTACAACCGTTCAGGTGAATCGCCAGCGTACTGGCTCGTCGTCCACATGGCCGGTGCCGATCGAGGCAAAGATCACGTATGCCCCTGTTCGCCGTGATTCTCCTGCCAGGGCGACCCGCCAACCCTGCCGCCACCTGGGGGAAATGAGTAGTTTTTCACCCGGTTGCACCTTTTATCGTATGGATACATCCTGTGAGCCTGGAAGTACTCATGGTGACTGTCCCCGCGAACCAGGAGAAACCAAATGATCCTGTCCATGTCAGGCGTGGTCCTGCTCGGCGTCGTCGTCTTCCTCTTCTTCCGCAAGGACGGGCTGAAGGGGTCGCACGCCATCGTCTCGGCCCTGTTCGGGTTCTACATGTCCAGCACGGCCATCGCCCCGAGCATCAAGGCCGGCGGCGAGAGCCTGGCCAGCCTTCTCGGCGGCATCAAGTTCTGACGCCGCACGTCGTTGTCCGTACGCACCTCCAGGAGACAGCAGTGGCCCGGCGCCCCCTCCCCCGCATCCTGAGCACAGGCAGCGCGCAGATCGCCCGGAGCCGGGAGCTGGCCCGGACGGCAGCCGACAGCGCCATCGATGTCCTCCATCCGCTGATCACGCTGACCCGCGGACTGCGCCGGCTGGCATCGGCCGGGCGGCGCAGATGGACCGGGACCCCCAAGGACAGGCGCGGTCCGCTGCTGTTCCTGGTGGCTTCGGCGATCCTGGTCGTGGTGCTCGTGCCGTACGGCCCGCTGCTCGCCGTCGTCACCCTGATGGCGGCGGCGGCCTGGCAGGGCCGGGACCGCACCCCACCGGCTCCCGATGGCCCTGACGAATCGCAGATCGAGCGACTCCAGGTGCTGTACGAGGCCCTCGTCCCGCACTTCTCGGCGGCCGAAGACCCGTCTCCCCTCTACGCCCACGGCGGCGACTGGGAGACGGTCTTCCCGACCCAGCGGTTCGACGAGTCGGGCCGCGTGGCCCACCTGGTGATCCGCTATCCGGCGTACTTCCCGGACGGCGAGGCCGCCTCACGCGCGCGGATCGAGCAGTTGCTCGCCGCGAAGTCCGGCCGCGGCCGCGAGTACCTCTTCGTCTGGGACGAGGAGGGCAACGAGCTCACGGTCGATGTCCTCTCCCCCCTTCCCACCGACATCGCGGCCCAGCGTTTCGTCACCGCTCCCGGCGAGACGGTGCTGGGCTTCACGGACCCCTCCCGGGTGCGGCGCACTCTCCCGCTCGCCTTCGGCGCGGACCGGCGCGACGTCCCTCCGGTCGTCTGGCGCACCGGTATCCGCTCCACCGAGCCGCACCTGCTGGCGGTCGGCCAGCCGGGCAGCGGCACCTCGACCCTCCTGCGTTCCCTCGCTCTCCAGGCCCTGCAACACGGGGACGTGCTGATCGTCGAGGGCGGCGGGACCGGCGAGTACGCCTGCCTGGCCGGCCGGGAAGGCGTCCTCGCCGTCGAGATCGGACTCGACGGCGCGCTGGCCGCGCTGGAATGGGCGACCGGCGAGACCGAGCGCCGGCTCATCGCCGCCAACCGGGCCCGCCAGGCAGGAGAGCCGGCGCCGGAAGACACCAAGCGTCCGCTGTGGATCATCCTGGACCGCCCCACCGCCTTCACCCACCTGGCCCAGGCCGGCGGCCACAAGGATCCGCAGTCCCTCCTCCAGGTCCCCCTGCGACACGGCCGCGCGGCCGCCGTCACGGTGGTCGTGGCCGAGCAGTTCGACGCCCTGGACTCCCTGAACGACGTGGTGCACCAGCACACCCGCGCGCGGGTCGCCCTAGGGGCGGCGTCGGCGGAAGACCTGGCGGCGGTGCTCGGCGCGCCCCCGCACACCACCCCGGTCGACGACGTCCCGCCGGGGCGCGGATACGCCCGGCTGGGCTCGGCGCCGGTCCACCGTCTTCAGGTCCCTGCCACACCGGACCCGTACGACGACGCGACGAGCGACGCGCACGTACAGGCGGTGCTGGACCTGCTGCCGCCACGCTGCGCGCCGGCCGGTGCGGAGACGGTGTCCGACACGGGAAGTCCCGTCGCAACGGAGACCGGGGCCGACGCGGAGAGTCCGGACGGCACGGAGAGTCCGGCCGACGCGGGGACTCCGGCCGACGCGGGGACTCCGGACGGTATGGAGGGACCGGCCGAGGTCGAGCCGCGGCCGACGCCGGTGGGCGCCGCCGTCCCGAGGATCGTCGTCACGAAGGCGGCGACTCCGGCGGCCCCTGATCCTCAGACCGTCACCGCGCAGAACGTCGGTGCGCGGAACGCGACTGCGCAGACCATGACTGCGACCGCGCGGACGACGGTCCCGGAGACGGCTCTGCTGGAGAGGCCGGTCCTGGAGACGGCGGCTCCGGAGGCGGCAGTGGCGAAGACGACCACCGCGGAGTAGCCGGACCCGGACCGGGACCGACCGGGCGCCGACGCAGCACCGCGTCCCTCCGACGGGCCGGGGCGGACGCCTGCGCCGACCGCGTCCGGCCGAGTGGCCAAGCACTTCACCCGTCCCTCCCGCCTCTCCGCCGACCCCCCACCCGGCACCCCACCGAGCACGCGCCCGGGCCGACGGACCTGCGCGAGGGACATGCGAGACGACGATGCGCGACGAACGTGGGACGCCCGTCCGGGACGCCCGTTCCGCCCTCAGCCGATTCCGGCTCCCGCGCCCGTTCCGGCTCCCGCGCTCGGTCCCGTTCCCGCTCCCGCTCCCGCTCCCGCTACGCCACGAACGTGCGTGGTCCCTCGCCGCCCACCGTGCCGCCGCTCTCCACGATCCGCGCGGCGGCGGCCAGACGCACGGCCGCCTCGTCAGCCACGGCGCCTCCCACGGTGAACGGCAGCCGCACATACCCCTCGAAGGCGCCGTCGACCCCGAACCGGGGGCCGGAGGGCACCCGCAGTCCCACCCGCTCCCCCGCCTCGGCCAGCCGGGAACCCGACAGCCCGCCGGCCCGCACCCACAGGGTCAGACCGCCCTCGGGGACGGCGAACTCCCACTCCGGCAGCTCCCGCCGTACCGCCGCGACCAGGTCGTCCCGGTTCCCGCGGGCCTGGCTTCGTCGCAACTCCACGGCCTGCTCCCAGCCGCCGGTGCTGAACAGCCAGTTCACCGCCAGCTGCTCCAGCACCGGCGTGCCCAGGTCGGCATAGGCGCGGGCCGCCACCAGGCTGCGGATGACGTCCGGTGCCGCCCGCACCCACCCGATGCGCATCCCGGCCCAGAAGGCCTTGCTCGCCGAACCGACCGTGATCACGGTCGACCCTCCGGCGTCGAAGCCGCACACGGGCCGGGGCATCCGTACGTCGTCGAGCCACAGTTCGCTCATGGTCTCGTCGGCGACCAGCACCGTCCCGGCCGAGCGGGCCGCCTCCACCAGCCGGCGTCGCTGGTCGTCGTCGGCGAGCGCCCCGGTCGGGTTGTGGAAGTCGGCGACGACGTACGCGATGCGCGGCGCGGCGTCGCGCAGGACCTGACGCCAGCGGTCCATGTCCCAGCCGGCCAGGCCGTCGGCCATGGCCACGGGCACCAGCCGGGCGCCCGCCTCGCGCATGAGCTGAAGGATGTTGGCGTAGGAGGGCGACTCGACGGCGATGCGCTCGCCGCGCCCGCCGAAGAGGTGGCAGATGGCGTCGATGGCCCCCATGGCCCCGGTCGTGACCATGATCTGCTCGGGCATCGTCGGGATCCCGCGCGCGCTGTAGCGCTCGGCGATCATCGCGCGCAGCGCCGGCAGGCCCGCCGGGTAGTCACCGTGCGTGTGGGCGTACGGAGGCAGCTCCTCCAGGGCGCCCTGCACGGCACGGGTGAGCCAGGGTTCGGGCGCGGGCAGAGCCGCGCAGCCCAGGTCGATGATGGAACCCAGGCTCTCGGGGGGCAGCGGTTCCAGTCCCCGGGCCGGGACGGGGTTGCCCGCCGGCACGGCCGTCCAGCTGCCGGCGCCGCGCCGGGACTCCAGGAAACCCTCCGCGCGCAGCGCCTCGTAGGCTGCGGCGACGGTCGTGCGGCTCACGGAGAGGGAAAGGGCCAGCTCCCGTTCGGCGGGCAGCCGGGCAGCGACGGGGACCCGGCCTTCGAGCACCAGCAGCCGGACGCCGTCGGCGAGGGCGCGGTAGGCGGGCGGACGCCGGGCGCCGGGGCCGACCGGGCGGTCCTGCTGGGACTTGAGGAGCCTCGCGAGCTGCGCGGCCCCCACCGCAGAAGTCCACTGCGCCATGATTACCAGTCCACCTTCCCCGAATTGGCCATGGATGACGTGCGCTTCCACGCCACAGAGTGTCACGAGTCAGGCCACTGCCACCACCGGGGGTCCCCTTGTCCGAGCCGTCACCGCAGGAAACCTCCTCGCGGGAACCCAACGGCCGTGTCGTCCGCAGGCTGCTCCAGCTCTACGCCGGCCTCGCGCTGTACGGCGCCAGCTCCGCCCTGCTCGTCCAGGCGGGCCTGGGCCTGGAGCCGTGGAACGTGCTGCACCAGGGTCTCGCCGAGCTGACCGGGCTGTCGATCGGCGTCGTGTCGATCGGCGTGGGCGCGGCGGTGCTGCTGCTCTGGATCCCGCTGCGCCAGCGGCCGGGCCTCGGCACGGTCTCCAACGTGTTCGTCGTCGGGCTCGCCATGGACGGCACCCTCGCGTGCGTCCCGGAGGCGCGCACACTGGCCGCGCAGGCGCCCCTGCTGGTGGCCGGGCTCGTCCTCAACGGCGCGGCCACCGGCCTGTACATCTCGGCCGGCTTCGGGCCGGGTCCGCGGGACGGGCTGATGACCGGTCTGCACCGGCGCACCGGTCGTTCGGTCCGCCTGATGCGGACGACGGTGGAGGTGGCGGTCGTGGCGACCGGGTTCGCCCTCGGCGGCACGATCGGCGTCGGCACGCTGCTGTACGCGGTCACGATCGGACCGCTCGCCCAGTTCTTCCTGCGGGTGTTCGCCGTTCCCGCGGCATCCGGCGGCAGCGCGGTCGTTGCCACCGGGACACCGCAGGGAGCAATACTGCGTCCGTGACCAGCCTCGTACGCCACCCGTACCTCGACCATCCGGGGCCCATCCCGTTCGCGCACCGCGGCGGGGCCGCGGCCGGTCTGGAGAACACCGTGGCGCAGTTCCGGCGCGCGGTGGACGCGGGGTACCGCTATGTCGAGACGGATGTGCACGCCACGCGGGACGGCAGACTCGTGGCCTTCCACGACTCGACGCTGGACCGGGTGACCGACGGCGCGGGCCGCATAGCCGATCTGATGTGGTCGCAGGTGCGGCAGGCGCGCGTGGGGGGCAAGGAGCCGGTGCCGCTCTTCGAGGAACTCCTGGAGACGTTCCCCGGGGTGCGGTGGAACGTCGACCTCAAGGCGGAGCCCGCTCTGCATCCACTGCTCAACCTGATCGCCCGCGCGGACGCCTGGGACCGTGTCTGCGTCGGCTCGTTCTCGGAGGCGCGCGTTGCCCGTGCCCAGCGACTGGCCGGGCCACGCCTGGCGACGTCGTACGGCACCCGGGGCGTGCTCGACCTGCGGCTGAACTCCTGGGGGGTGCCCGCGAGGCCGCGCAGCTCGGCGATCGCCGCGCAGGTTCCCGAGGCCCGGTCGGGCATCCAGGTCGTCGACCGCCGCTTCGTCCGCGCCGCCCACGCGCGCGGGCTGCAGGTCCACGTGTGGACGATCAACGATCCGGATCGGATGCACCGGCTCCTGGACCTGGGAGTCGATGGCATCATGACCGATCACATCGACGCGTTGCGCAAGGTCATGGAGGACCGGGGCGTCTGGGTCTGACCTCGGGCCCACCGCCCGCACGCGGTTCCGGCACCGGGAGGCGAGGGCGCGGGTGGGAATCGAGACCGTGCGGACGGCTGCGTCCGACGAAGCCGTCGGGCGGCGGCGCGAGCAGCGCGGCTGGTACTTCTACGACTGGGCGTGCTCCGTCTACTCGACGAGCGTGCTCACCGTGTTCCTGGGCCCCTATCTGACCTCGGTCGCCAGGGCGGCGGCGGACGCCGACGGGTATGTGCATCCCCTGGGCGTCCCCGTCCGGGCGGGCTCCTTCTTCGCCTACTCGGTGTCCCTGTCGGTGATCGTGGCCGTCGTGGTGATGCCTCTGGTGGGCGCGGCCGCCGACCGCACCGGGCGCAAGAAGCCGCTGCTGGGCGCCGCCGCCTATGTGGGCGCCGCGGCCACGACCGCCATGTTCTTCCTCGGCGGCGACCGGTATCTCCTGGGCGGCGCGCTGCTGATCGTGGCGAACGCGGCCCAGTCGGTGGCGATGATGCTCTACAACTCCTATCTGCCGCAGATCGCCCCGCCCGAGGAACGCGACGCGGTCTCCTCCCGGGGCTGGGCGTTCGGCTATGCGGCGGGCTCGCTGGTCCTCGTCCTGAACCTGGTCCTCTATCTCGCCCACGACTCCTTCGGAGTCTCCGAGTCGACGGCCGTCCGCATCTGCCTGGCCTCGGCCGGGCTGTGGTGGGGCGGCTTCGCGCTGATCCCGCTGCTGCGGCTGCGCGACCGGCCGGCCGCCGTGCGGGAGGAGGCGACGGCTCCGGGGCTGCGGCAGCTCGCCGCGACGGTCCGCGACATGCGCCGCCATCGGCTGACCCTCTCGTTCCTCCTGGCATACCTCGTCTACAACGACGGCATCCAGACGGTGATCTCCCAGGCCTCGGTCTACGGCTCCGAGGAGCTGGGCCTCGGTCAGTCCACGCTGATCGGCGCCGTGCTGCTGGTGCAGCTCCTCGCGGTGGCGGGCGCCCTGGGGATGGGACGGCTGGCTCGGAGGTACGGCGCCAAGCGGACCATTCTCGGCTCGTTGGCGGCCTGGACGCTCACCCTGGGCGCGGGATACTTCCTGCCTGCCGGGGCGCCGGTGGGGTTCTTCCTGCTGGCGGCAGCCATCGGACTGGTCCTCGGCGGCAGCCAGGCCCTGTCCCGCTCCCTGTTCTCCCATCTCGTCCCGCCCGGCAAGGAGGCCGAGTACTTCTCGGCGTACGAGATGAGCGACCGCGGCATGAGCTGGCTCGGTCCGCTGCTGTTCGGGATCACCTACCAGCTCACCGGCAGCTATCGCGACGCGATCGTCTCTCTGGTGGCCTTCTTCGTGATCGGGTTCGTGCTGCTCGCGCGGGTACCCGTGCGGCGGGCGATCGGCGACGCGGGGAACCCGGTGCCCGAGAAGATTTAGCGCTCAAGGCGAAAGGGCGGTAGTGTACGCGTTTGGCCCGCCAGGCGTACCGTTACTGCGCGTCAAAGATGCCGAAACGCTGGGTGACATCTCCTTTCAGATGTGACAAACCGGGCGCCGGTGGGTACTGCACTGGTTGACAAGGCTGCGGCTACGACGGCGAGGCACGACCCCGAACGGACTCGGCTCGGGAATCTTTACCGCCGCCCGGACGTTGACCGGATGACGACGACAGCGACACACCTGTCCTGTGGGCGACAAGCCCGGGAGGCACGATTCATGAGTGAGCGAGCTCTTCGCGGCACGCGCCTCGTGGTGACCAGCTACGAGACGGACCGCGGTATCGACCTGGCCCCGCGCCAGGCCGTGGAGTACGCATGCGAGAAGGGGCACCGGTTTGAAATGCCCTTCTCGGTCGAGGCGGAGATTCCGCCGGAGTGGGAGTGCAAGGTCTGTGGAGCCCCTGCACTTCTGGTCGACGGCGACGGCCCTGAGGAAAAGAAGGCCAAGCCCGCGCGTACGCACTGGGACATGCTGATGGAGCGGCGGACCCGCGAGGAACTGGAAGAGGTCCTCGAGGAGCGCCTGGCCGTTCTGCGGTCCGGGGCGATGAACCTCGCGGTACATCCCCGCGACAGCCGTAAAAGCGCGTAGCTCCTTCAGGGGCTGCGCCGACTTCACAGCGCACGAACAATGACCGCGGGCGCCGTACGTGAAACACGTACGGCGCCCGCGGTCATTGTGCTGCCCGCCCCGCGGTCCTGCCCGCCCTGGTCGCCCGTTTCCGCCTGTGCTCGCCTGACTGTCTCCGCGCGTGCGCACGGGGCACTGCGCGGAGGCCGGCCACCGACGCCCGCGCTCGGGAGCGGGGGCGTCGGGGAGCGGTGGTCGTAGTCCGATGGCGGGGCGGGGTCACCGCGGCCCTGGAGCCGGGGGCACCGGGAGTCGAGAGCGAGGGGGTGGAACCCGGGATCCGGGGCGCCGGACCCGGGGCGGAAGCCGGCTCTCCGAGGTCAGTGCTCGTCCCGGATGACCTCGCCCTGCACCACCTTGCCGTCCGGGCGGTGGATGCGGGCCTGCTGGAAGGCGTCGCCCAGGGAGCCGGGCGTGGCCGCGGCCTCGCGCAGCTTGCGCTCCCCGTAGCCGCTGACCGCCTTCTGGACCGGCGGGAGCAGCAGGAGCAGACCGATCGCGTCGGAGGCCAGGCCCGGGATCATCAGGAGGAGGCCCCCGAGCATCATGAGACCGTTACCGCCGCCCTTGCGGGGGGCCGTGCCGCGCTGAAGCGCCTCGTTCAGGTTCCGGAAGGCCCGGCGCCCGGCCCGCTTGATCACGACGGCGCCGAGGACGAAGCCGGCGACGAGGATCAGGAGGACCGCCGGCCCGCTCGTCGCACCCGCGACCACGGTCAGCAGCCAGATCTCCAGCACCAGCCAGGCGGCGAGGCCCAGCGGCAGGAACGTCCGCAGGCGGGAGCGGCGGGGCTGGGTCCGTCGGGGCTGCGTCCGTGGGGGCCGGGCGTCGGTCGGGTACGCGGGGATCGGAGAGCCGGTCGTCATGCCTCCAGTGTGCCCGGACGGGGCTCAGAGCGGCATAAGAGGCGGCTCAGCCGTCGCGGTGGGACCTGCCGTCGCCCTGCGAGGCGCCGCCGGCCTCCGTCCCGGCCGCGTCGCTGTCGGGCTTGACGGCGTCGCCGCCGGACTCCGTGGCGTCGCCGCCTGACTCGACGGACTTCGGGGTGCCGCCGTGGGCCGGGGCGGGCGTCTGCGGACGCTCCGGCTGGTCGGTTCCCCGCCCGGTGATCTTGCCGACCCGCTCCCCCACGCCCCACGCCGTGACCCGCCACAGCGCCTCGACGAGGATGTCGCGGCTCATCTTGGAGTCGCCGAGTTCACGCTCGACGAACGTGATGGGCACCTCCACCACGTGGAAGCCGGCCTTGACCGCACGGCGGGCGAGGTCGACCTGGAAGCAGTACCCCTGGGAGGCCACCTCGTCGAGGCCGAGGCCCTCCAGGGTCTCGCGGCGGAAGGCACGGTAGCCGCCGGTGATGTCGCGCAGCGGAAGGTCGAGGGCGAGGCGGGAGTAGAGGCTGCCGCCCCGGGAGATGACCTCGCGGGATCTGGGCCAGTTCACGACCCGTCCGCCCGGCACCCAGCGGGAGCCCAGGACCAGGTCGGCGCCCTTGAGCGCGGTGAGGAGGCGCGGCAGTTCCTCGGGCTGGTGGGAGCCGTCGGCGTCCATCTCGATCAGCACGCCGTAGCCGTTGTCCAGGCCCCAGTGGAAGCCCGCGAGGTAGGCCGCGCCGAGTCCCTCCTTGCCCTTGCGGTGGAGCACCTGGACCTGGTCGTCCTCGGCGGCCAGTTCGTCGGCGAGCTTGCCGGTGCCGTCGGGGCTGTTGTCGTCGGCCACGAGGACGTGGGCCTCCGGGACAGCCTTGCGCACCCGGCCGACGATGCTCTTGATGTTCTCCGCCTCGTTGTAGGTCGGGATGATCACCAAGGCCGTGCCGAGCGGACCGAACTGCCGTCCCCGGTCCTGTGCCGCTCGGGTCCCGTCGCCGTCGTTCACTGCTGCCCCTTCAAGTCCGTACGCAGGGGACCACCATAGTGGCCGCGGCCTGCGATGACGTGACAGGACGTTCGAAAGGCGGTGTCGAGTCCACGAAAGCGGGGCGACAACGCGCTTCTGAGCTCGTATGCACCCCCGGGACCGTCCGGCCCCCGGTTTCCGCCCCGGGCGGGCCTTGTGCAAGCCCGCTGCGGATGGGGGCCCGGCGCTCTTCGGGCCGGCCCGGGATCCGCTGGCTGCGGGTCTACCGAAAGCCGTTGTCTACTGAGCGCCCGGGCCCCACCCGGGTCACACCTCCCCGACCGGCCGGAACGTCCCTCGCTGCGGCGCGGGCACTGAGCCTGGCTGCCAGTGGCGGTGCGCCGGTCACGGCACACCGTCCCTGACCCAGCGGCACCGCGGCGAGTGCGCGGACGTTCCCCGGCGGGGCGTCCGGTGGTGGACTCCGCCGAACCTACCGGGCCGCCGCAGTCGGCTGTCAACAGCCGTTCGACCTGCGAGTCTTTCACCAACGCCCTGGTCAGAGGGGAGGAGGGGCCACCGGCACGACGCCAGGCGGACGGGTGATCTTCGCCGCGCCGACCGGGGAGATCACTCGCTCGGGCGCACGAACACGGTCCGGCCGCCCACCACGGTCCGCAGGCACACCGGCAGACCGGCCCCCGGGGTCAGATCGGGCAGGCCCGGGGTGCCGGAGCGGGGGTCGGTGGACCAGCGGGCGACCCGGTCGTCGGGAGCCTGGACGACGAGCTCGTCCGTCCGCCAGACCGCGTAGTCGGCGGGCGCGCCCGGGACCAGGACGCCCGCGTCGTCGCGTCCGACGGCCCGCCAGCCGCCGCGCGTGTGAGCCGTGAACGCGGCGCGTACGGAGACGCGGTGCCCGGGGGTGCGGTGGAAGGCGGCGGCGCGGACCGTGCCCCAGGGGTCGAGGGGGGTGACCGGGCTGTCCGAGCCGAAGGCGAGCGGAACGCCGGTCCGCAGCAGGGCGGCGAAGGGGTTCAGCGTGCGGGCCCGCTCGACGCCCAGGCGCTGCGCGTACATGCCCTCATCGCCACCCCACAGCGCGTCGAAGGCGGGCTGGACGGAGGCGGTGAGTCCCAGTTCGGCGAAGGCGGCGATCGTCTCCGGCGTGAGCATCTCGGCGTGCTCCACCCGGTGGCGGGCGGCGCGGATCCGGGCGAGACCGGTCTTCTCCGCCGCGGCCCGGATCCCTTCGACGACGGCGCTCACGGCGGCGTCGCCGATGGCGTGGAACCCCGCCTGAAGGCCGGCCTCGGTACAGGCCGTCACATGCGCGGCCACCTCGGCGGCGTCCAGAAAGGCGGCGCCGGTGTGGTCCGCGTCGGCGTACGGGCCGTGCAGACAGGCGGTGTGGGAGCCGAGGGCGCCGTCGACGAACAGGTCCCCGGCGGCGCCGAGCGCGCCCAGCTCCCGGGCTTTGTCGACGTCCTGCTCCGCCCAGTAGCCGACGACCCGCGGGCCGCTCTCCTCGGCGGCGAGCCGCAGCAGGTCGGTGAAGTCGTCCTCGGAGGAGATCTCCGGACCGCCGCACTCGTGAACGGAGCCGATGCCGAGGGACACGGCGTGCGCGAGGGCGGCCCGCTGTGCCTCGGCGCGCTGCGCGGGCGTCACGGCTGCGAACGCGGCGGCGCGGACGGCGTGGTGCGCGTCCCGGGTCAGCGGCTCCCCGTCCACGTGACCGGCCGCGGTTCGCACGCCGGGCGTCACATCGAGCAGGGCGGTGGTGGCGACGGCCGAGTGGACGTCGATCCGGCTGAGGTAGAGCGGCCGGCCGCCCGTGGCCTCGTCCAGTTCCTCGCGCCGGGGAGGACGCCCCTCCGGCCAGCGGGAGGCGTCCCAGCCGTGCCCGAGCAGCACCTTGTCCTGCGGACGGGCGGCCGCGAAGTCCCGCACACGGGCGAGAGCGGCGGCCAGGGAGGGGGCGCCCGACAGGTCGAGTCCGGTCAGCGCGAGACCGGTGGACGTGGTGTGCACATGAGCGTCGGTGAACGCGGGCGCGACGAGGGCGCCGTCAAGGTCGACGATCTCGTCGACGCCGTCCGCGAAGGCGTCGGCGGCGCCCTCGGAGCCGACCCATGCGACCTGGCCGCGCTCGACCACCATCGCGGTCGCGAACGGGTCGGCGGGGCTGTGGACCTCTCCGCGGCGGAGCAGGACGGTCTTCGGCTGGGGGGCGCGCTCACTCATGGGGAACAGTCTCGCGCCTCGCGCCGGCCACCCGGCACGGGGCCCTCGGATCCGCGACGGCTGTCCTGGGCCTGGGGCCCCTCAGATCCGCGGCGGCCGGGCCTCGTACGGGGTGGACAGAGCTACCGTCGTGCGCGTCGACACCCCCGCGAGCGCCCTGATCCGCCCCAGGAGTTCCTCCAGTTCGTGCGGGGTGGCCACGCGCACCTTGAGGATGTAGTTCTCGTCGCCGGCGACGCTGTGGCAGGCCTCGATCTCGTGCACACCCGCCAGCCGCTCGGCGATGTCGTCGGGGGCGCTGGGGTCGAACGGCTTCACCGAGATGAAGGCGGTCAGGGGCAGCCCGACGGCCTCCGGATCGACGACGGCCGCGTACCCGCGGATGACGCCGCGCTGTTCCAGCCGGCGCACCCGCTGGTGCACGGCGGACGTGGACAGGCCCGTGGCCTTGCCCAGGTCGGTGTAACTCATCCGCCCGTCCCTGACGAGCAGCTGCACGATTTGCCGGTCCAGCTCCTCCATGACGTAAGAACCTACCGTGCGGCCGATCTCCGCGTATACGTATGCAGCCCAGGTCATAGCCGGTTCGTGATGTGCCGGGCCGGATGGGGCGTGCGGCATCTGCAAACGGCATGTGACGAATGCCACAGCACTTGTCAAGGCTTCGTGACGGCCCCGTGGTTACCGCCCGGACGGGCTGGGAAGTGCTTGCTGTGGTCGAGGCCGCAGTGCCGTCACGACCCAGCCCGAGGGGGAGAATCCCATGCAGAGTCTTAAGCGCCCTGGCCGCACCGCGCCCAAGCGGCTCCAGTCGGTCATCGAGCCCGAGCCGGAGGGCGTCGAACCCTTCGACGCCGACGGTTTCGACGCCGATGACGCCGACCACTTCGACGCGTACGACACCTTCGAGATGTACCGCGTGATCTGCCCGGACTGCGCGCAGCCCATCGCGCTGCTCGCGGACGAGGAGATCCTGCCGGAGCACGCGCTGTGCGCCTCGCCGTGGAACCCGTTCGGCCTCACGGTCTGCGCCGGGACGGGACGCGCAGCGACCGAGGCCCGCTCCGCCGACGAGTCCGCCGAGCCCCAGGAGCAGGAAACCGCACTGCTGCTCACGCTCCCCCAGGGACTGGACTGGCGCACGCAGCCCTTCTCGCACGTCGGCGGCCCGGGCTCACGCCCGATGCGCGTGCCGGTGCTGCGCAGCGCCGCGGCCTGACCAGGATCCTCGCGCCAATCGCCCGGCCGCTCCGACTCCGTCGGCTGCCGCCGTCGCCGGGGGCGCGAGGAACTCCGCCCGTCGGGGCGGTGACCGGTCGCCGAACCGGGCTGGACGACGGATCCCGCACTCCTCGAACGCGTACGCCTCGTTCGGCGCGGCACCACCCGTAGCCCGGTGACCGGTAGTCCGTCACCCCGTAGCCCGGCAGCGAAATCCCTCCGAGCGAAAGGGATCTGACAGGACGTCAATCAGGAGCATCAGCCTTTCGTGGCGCGCGCGTCAGGTCGAGGTCGTGTCGGCCGGGACGGACGACCGTGGCCGGCGGTGCGGGCGACCGGGCGGTGGCGTCCCGCCGGGCGGTGCAGCCGATCAAGGTGCCGGAATCCGTGTGCCGGGGGCGGCAGTTCGGCCGGATCGCGGGTCGACTCGCCCCGGCAGGGCGCCTCGTGCACTGCCATGTCGCCCGGAAACCGTGGAGAGACCTCGTACCGGAACGGGTACCCCTTGCTCTCTCGCCCCGCGAGGCGGGACACGACCGACCGAGCCGGGACACCTTCCGAACTCTCGCTCTGCGGGGGCGGTGGGGTGACCTGTCGGGCGGCCCGCCGTTGCCTGGTATGACTCCCACCTGTTCGGCCGCGCCCGGGCGTCACCGCCATCTTCTCGTTCCGCCGCGCCCTGGACCCGCCCGCGGGGGACCGGTTCCGCAGGCCGCGTCGAGCGCTCAGGACCCGCCCATCTACCGTGACCTGCTGCGCACCTGGGCCGACCGGGGCCGGACCCGGCCGGGCCGCAACGGTCCCGAGTGTGGGCGTCTGACGGCAGCCCCGCAGGTGCGGCCGGGGCCGTTCAGCGGCTCGGGGGATCCGCTGGGCGACGGGCGCTGACGGCCCGCCGAGCCCGGCGGCAGGCTCTCGACGAGCCTCGGGGCCCCGGCCGGCGCGGGCGACGCCGGCCGGACGGTGAGGACGGCGGCGCAGCCGTGCCCGCAGCGCCGCGTTCCGCACCGTATGACCGGCCGGCCGGGGAGGAGGGACACGAGCTCCCCCGGCCGCCTCGGCGTCAGCCCTCGCGGCGGGCCGGTACGGGCGCGGGGAAGGCGGGGTCGAGTTCCTCGATGGCGCGCAGACAGCAGCCCAGCGTCTTCACCAGCAGGTCGCCCATGACCTCGCGGGAGAGTTCGGGGCGGGCGATCCACTCCAGCGTGGCCCCCTCCACGCTGCACACCCAGGACAGCAGGGCCATGCGGGGCAGCGGCGGGACGTCGCTGCGGCCGTACGCGCCCTCGGCGAGGGTCGCCACGATCGCGGCCCGCACGCCGTCCCGGATGGCGTGCACCTCGGTGTCGAAACCGACGCCGCCGCTGACGATCGTTCGGTAGGCGGCCTGATTGTGCTCGGCGTAGCGCAGATATCCGTCGATGGTGCGCTGCACCCGGTCCACCTGGGGCAGATCCATGCCGCTCGCCGCGAAGGCGACCAGATCGGCGACGGAGTCCTGGATGATCGCCAGGTAGTAGCCGCGCTTGGACTGGAAGTAGTAGTAGATCAACCCCTTGGCGACGTGCGCCTGCCGGGCGATGTCGTCCATCGAGAGCGCGTCGTAGGACGTGTCGGCGAACAACTTCCGCCCGATGGAGATGAGTTCGGCGCGGCGCGCCAGTGAGCGCTCGGTACCGCGCGCCCGGGGGCGGACGGCTTCGCGCTGTTCACTGATATTCAAGGTCGACCCTGGTCTCGGGCGGTCGGCGGGACTTCCGCAGTATGTCAGGTCAACCGTGCGTCAGATCAAGCCAGTCAGAGCAGCCCGAGCCTGGTGACCAGCATCGCGACGACCACGACGAGGACCCAGCCCACGATGTGCTCCAGGATCTTCGGGCCGTCGGCGTCGGGGCCTCCGGTGCGGACCGGTGCTGCGGTGGCTGTCTGTTCGGTCATGGTGTCTCGCCGAGTTCGGACGTACGGGTGGATCCCCCTACGATCCGTCCACTTTGCCACCCGCCCGGGTCCGGGCGGCAGAGACGTTGCTCACACGGGGACGCCCACGGCGGTGAGGGCCTCGCGCTGGCGGGCGGTCGGCAGCGCCGGGAAGTAGAGATAGCAGACGCCGCCGCTGCCGGAGGCCACTCTGCCGCTCGCGTCGTGGCGTCTGGTCCTGAGCCAGATGTTCTCGAACTCCCGCCGCCGGTACACGCGTCGCACCGCCTCGTCGTCCGCCGAGAACGGGTCGTTGGCGATCACGTCTCCCTGGGCCGTGAAGCCGATCACGGTCATCAGGTGGCCCGAGGTGCCGTACCCCGCCCCTGTCAGCTCCGTCTTCAGGAAGGACTGCGACGTCAGAGCCGGGATCCCGGCGGCGATCAGCCTTTCCAGGTCGGCGAGGGAGCCGAGCCGGGTCACCACGCCCTGCAGACCGGCGAAGGTCGCCGCATAAGCGACGTTGAACGGCCAGTTGCCGCAGCCGCCGTACTGGTAGTCGTACGTGAACCGGGCGGCGTGGCACACCTGCGGATCGCTGTAGGAGGGGTCGACCCAGGCCAGCTGCTCGGGCGTGAGCCGGCCGCCCCAGAACTCGATGATCATCTGCGAGGAGGTGGGACTGCACCAGGCCTCGCCGCCGTTGTCGTACTCGGGGTAGCGGCCCCGGTGGATCTCCTGCGAATAGCGCGGGACGACCAGCTCCCGCGCAACTGACGGCACGGAGGCCGGGACGGTGAAGCGGTCCGGGACGTCGGAGCCCGTGGCGCCCAGTCGCCACACGGTCGGGGTGGCATCGGTCCCGGGACGGCGGTACAGGGTGAGCCGGAGCCTGACCGCGGCGACGCGTAGACCCGTCGAGGCGTCGTCGACGGCCAAGGTGTCGGTCCGGACGGAGCTCCTGCCGTCGGTCTGGCCGTCGACCGAGGTGCGCCTGATGTCCTGGTCGCCGGACGCCCAGCGGCCCATCACGTACCAGGGGGTGCCCCTGCCGTCGGAGTACGTGCCCTTCAGCTCGACCTGGATCCAGGTGCCGGCCGGGGTGTCCGCGTTCCAGGAGGCGATCACCTCCGTGGCCGGGACGGCGAGCGCCCGGACCGGGGACGTCCAGGTCGCGTACTCCCAGGCCGCGGTGGTCCTGGTGTGCGGGTCCGTGTAGTCGACGGATCCGAGCGGGTCGGCGATGACGACGCCCGGGCGGACCCCCGCCTGGACACGGGTGCCCTGCACGGCGCCGGTGCGCCAGTCGGCGTAGGTGATCCAGGCGCGGTGGTCGACGGATCGGACCGCGGCCGATCCGGCGTCGCCGGTCTCCGTCGCGCCCGCGGCCGTCGCGGCTGTCGCCGCCGTCGCGGCCGGGGCCGGTCCACCGGCGACGGCGGCGGCGACCGCGGCGGCGAGGACTCTCCTGCGGGACGGCTGTTCGGCTGTGGTCATGGGCGGAAGGACCCCCGAGGTCTCGGCGCGGCTGTGCGGCCACTATGGACGGCTGCGGGCGCGCCTTCCAGCACCGCCGCCCGGGCCACGCCCACGAACGAGGGCCCGGACCACCGGTGTGGCGTACGGACGTAGAATTGCCCGCCGCACCGACGGGTCCGTCCTTCTGCCGTCCCACCCGGCCGTCCCGCTGCTCCTGCCCACCCCGCCCGTCCCCCTGCTCCCGGCCCTCCCGCTCGTCCCGCGGGCCGCCTCCTCTCCCCCCTCCTCCCTCTCCTCCTCGCACACCTGGACCCGCCATCCGTCAGCTCGCCTCCCGGCTCCGCCGCCTGCCGCCGTCCTGCGGGCCGGTCCGTCTGATCGGCGTCGACGGACACGCCGGCTCGGGGAAGTCCACCTTCGCCGCGGCGCTGGCCGGGGCGCTGGGCGGAGCGCCGGTCCTGCATCTCGACGACATCGCCTCGCACGACGAGCTCTTCGCGTGGACCGGGCGGCTGCTGACCCAGGTGATCGAACCCTTCGGCCGCGGCGAGAGCGCGCGGTACACCCCCTACGACTGGCGCGCCCGTCGCTTCGGCCCGTCTCGGCCGCTGCCCGCCGGACCCGTCGTCCTCATGGAGGGAGTCGGTGCGGGCCGGCGCGCACTGCGGCCCGCGCTCGCGTGCCTGCTGTGGATGGACGTACCGGCACGGGAGGCCTGGGCGCGCGGCCGGTCCCGTGACGGGGAGGAGCAGCGGGAGTTCTGGGACGGCTGGGTTTCGGCCGAAGCCGGCCACTTCGCCGAGGACCCGTCGCGACCGTACGCCGACTTGCTGGTACGGCAGTTGCAGGAGGGATACGCGGTGCTGCGGGGGCCGATGGGAGCGCCTGGTCCGGACCAGGATGTCACCCACCGTGAGGGCCCGGCCGCGATGTGACGAGACGGTGAAGGTCCCTGCACTCGAACTTCGCCAAGTGCTTCAACTCCGCTTGACCGACGGCCCGTACAGGTCTTACGTTCTGAATGTGCGGCATCGAAGCCGCCCCCAGACGCGAAGCCCCCGGTTGTTCCCCCGTGATCGGGGGCTTCGTTCTGCCCTCCTCCGGTTCCGCCCTCCCCTTTCGGGCGCGACGCGCCACCGTTCACTCACCCTGGGTCACGGTCCGGTTGTGCGCCCCGTCTGCTCCCACCTCGTCGAACGGGCACGTGCGGCACCCTACGGCGGGCGACGCCCACGCAGGTACGATGCCATCGGTGCGACCTGGACTGCTGCGCGCACCTTGCAACTCCGGTCCGCGGCACAGCGGTTCGACCAAGGCAGCCGACGGGCGACGGCCCGGCGGCAGACCGACGGGGCACGGTTTGTGGGGGACGTGATGGACTTCGGCACGCAGGGCCCGGAGGCCCCGGCCGATCTGGCCTGGCTGCGAGGCGTGGACGCCTACACCATGGGCGCCTATCCGCAGGCGGAGGAGGAGTTCCGCACCGCGGTGCGGATCGATCCCGGGATGGCCGACGGCTGGCTGGGGCTGCACGCGCTGCGCGTCGACACGACGACCGCGCTGCTGCGGATGTTCCGCCACCGCGAGCGCTTCGGCGAACAGCGGACCCGGCACCGCCGCACCCTCAACTCCTGGTACTGGCTGGGCTGGTGGGTGCAACCGGTGCTGGAGAGCCCACGCGATCTGCTCCTCGCGCACGCCTCGCACTGGCTCGACGGCCGCCATGTGCCCGAACTGGACCGGGCGCTCGCCGGACTCCCGCCCGTCGACGCCGACCACCAGGTCCGGTTCCTGCACGCCTGCCGCGCCTACCTGGTCAAGGACTGGGAGCAGCTGGTCCGGCACACCGACCCGCTGCTGGACGACTCCCTGCTGGGCATCGAGGCCGGTCTGTTCGGGGGGATGGCCCGGGTGCGCCTGGAGATGTACGGGCAGGCCGAGCCGCTGCTCTCGGCGGCGCTGATGCGCTGCCGCAGCGAGCAGCCGCAGCGCAAGGAACTGCGGTACTGGCTCGCCCGGGCCCACGAGGGCACCGGCCGTTCGGCGGCCGCCCTTCCCCTGTACCGGGCGGTCCACCGCGTCGACGCCGCGTTCATGGACACCTCGGCCCGGCTGGCCGCGATCGCCGAGAGCGACGGGTACGACGGGTACGACGACACCGCCGACCTCGCGGCGATCACGCTCACCGGGCTCGGGCAGGACACGATGGACGGGCCGGACGGCCTCGACCCGCTGTTCGGCACGGAGGGGCGCGATCTCAGGCTCACCGAGCCCGCCGATCCGCCCCCCGTGGTCCCGCTGCCGCCGGTGACCGAACCCGCCGCACGGAACACCGGCCTCGTTCCCTCCGGACCGTTGCCGGCCGGGCCCACCGATCCCGCCCTCCTTGAGGAAGCGCTCGCCGAGCTGGAGCGCATGGTGGGGCTGGAGCCGGTGAAACGCCAGGTCAAGGCCTTGTCCGCCCAGCTCAACATGGCTCGGCTGCGGACCGGGCAGGGACTTCCGGTCCAGCCGCCCAAGCGGCACTTCGTCTTCTCCGGCCCTTCGGGCACCGGAAAGACCACGGTGGCGCGCATCCTCGGCCGGGTCTTCTACGCCCTCGGACTGCTGGGGGGCGACCACCTCGTGGAAGCCCAGCGGGCCGACCTGGTCGGCGAGTACCTGGGCCAGACGGCCGTGAAGGCCAACGAGCTGATCGACTCCGCCCTCGGCGGCGTGCTCTTCGTCGACGAGGCCTACTCGCTCTCCAATTCCGGATACGGCAAGGGCGACGCGTACGGCGACGAAGCGCTCCAGGTGCTGCTGAAGCGGGCCGAGGACAACCGGAACCACCTGGTCGTGATCCTGGCCGGCTATCCCGAGGGCATGGACCGGCTGCTGGCCGCGAACCCCGGGCTGTCCTCCCGGTTCACGACCCGCGTCGACTTCCCCTCCTACCGGCCCCTGGAGCTCACCTCCATCGGCGAGGTGCTGGCCGCGGAGAACGGCGACGCGTGGGACGAGGAGGCGCTGGACGAGCTGCGCTCGATCGCCGGGCACGTCGTCGACCAGGGCTGGATCGACGAGCTGGGCAACGGGCGGTTCCTGCGGACGCTGTACGAGAAGAGCTGCGCCTACCGGGATCTGCGCCTGTCCGCCTACCCGGGCGCGCTGACGCGGGACGACCTGTCGACACTGCGGCTTCCGGACCTGATGCAGGCGTACGGCGAGGTGCTGTCGGGGAGGAGGCCGCAGGATCCGTCGGCCAGGTGACGGATCCCGCGGCGCCTCTCAGCTCGCCAGCGCCTGCTCCGGTTCGTCGCGCGCCGTCGGATCCGTCAGCCGCACCTGGGGAACCTCCCGGTGCGCCGGGTCGGTGACCTCGCCCACCAGGAGTTCCAGCACGTCCTCCAGGGCGACCAGGCCGAGGACCCTGCCGGACGCGTCGGCGACCTGGGCCAGATGGGTCGCCGCCCGGCGCATCACCGTGAGGGCGTCGTCCAGCGGCAGTTCGGACCGGAGCTTGGTCATCGGACGCCACACCTGCTGCGGCACTGCCCGCTCGGAGTCCTCCAGATCCAGGACGTCCTTGACATGCAGGTAGCCCATGTAGGCGCCGTTCTCGGCGGCCACGGGGAAACGGGAGTAACCGGTGCGGGCGGTCAGCTCCACGATCCCGCCCGGGGTGACCGAGGGGCTGACCGTGACCAGGGACTCACGCTTCAGCAGCACGTCGGTCACCGGACGGGAACCCAGCTCCAGCGCGTCCTCGAGCCGCTCCCGCTCCTCGGGACCGAGCAGTCCCGCCTGCCCGGAGTCCTCCAGCAGCCGGTTCAGCTGCTCGCTGGTGACGACGGCCTCGACCTCGTCCTTGGGCTCCACGTGGAAGAGCCGCAGAATGCCCTGGGCGCAGGCGCCGAGAGCCACGGTGATCGGCCGGCAGAGCCGGGCGAAGGCGACCAGGCCGGGGCTGAGCCACAGCGCGGCCTTCTCGGGGGCCGCCATCGCCAGGTTCTTCGGCACCATCTCGCCGATGACGAGGTGGAAGAAGACCACGGCCGCGAGGGCTATGACGTAGCCGAGCGGGTGGATCATCCCGTGCGGGAGACGGATCCACCCGAAAAGCGGCTCCAGCAGCCGGGCGACCGTGGGCTCGGCGACCGCGCCCAGGGTGAGGGAGCAGACGGTGATGCCGAACTGGGCCGCGGCCATCATCTGCGGCAGGCGTTCCAGGCCGTAGAGGACCTGGCGGGCCCGCGCGGTGCCCAGGGGCTCGATCTGGCTGCGGCGGACCGAGACGAGGGCGAACTCGGCGCCCACGAAGAAGCCGTTGGCGAGCACGAGCAGCGCGGCGAAGACGAGTTGCAGGGCGTTCATCGGGTGACCTCCACGACCTGGCCGGTGCGCACCAGCCGGACCCGTTCGGCCCGGTAGTGACCGATCCGGCGCACCGAGAGCCGCCAGCCGGGCAGCTCGGCCCGGTCGCCGACGGCCGGGATACGGCCGAGCAGGTCGGCGACGAGGCCGGCGACCGTCTCGTACGGCCCCTCGGGGACCTCGAGCCCTATGCGCTGCAGCGTGTCGACGCGGCAGCTGCCGTCCACGTCCCAGGCCGGTCTGCCCTCCTCGGGCGGGGCCGCGGCCAGCTCAGGGGCGTCCTGGCCGTCGTGCTCGTCGCGGACCTCGCCGACGATCTCCTCGACGATGTCCTCCAGGGTGACCACCCCGGCCGTGCCGCCGTACTCGTCGACGACGACGGCGATGGGCTGCTCGCTGCGCAGCCGGGCCAGCAGGGGCTGCACGGGCAGGGTCTCGGGAACCTGCAGCGCCGGGCGGGCGATGCGGACGACGGGGGTGCGCAGCCGGTCGCGGACCGGGACCGCCAGGGCGTCCTTGAGATGGACCATGCCGACGACTTCGTCGATCTTCTCGCGGTAGACCGGGAAGCGGGACAGGCCGGTGGCGCGGGTCAGGTTGACCACGTCCTCGGCGGTGGCCGACGACTGCAGGGCGCTGACCTTCACGCGCGGGGTCATGACGTGCTGCGCGGTCAGCTCCGCCAGCGACAGCGTCCGCACGAAGAGGTCGGCCGTGTCCTGTTCCAGCGCGCCGGCCCGGGCCGAGTGGCGGGCCAGGGACACGAGCTCGCCGGGGGTCCGCGCGGAGGCCAGCTCCGCGGTGGGCTCGACGCCCAGGGCACGCACCAGCCGGTTGGCCACGGTGTTGAGAGCCGCGATCACCGGCCGGAAGAGGCGGGAGAAGCCGGCCTGCGGGCCCGCGACGAACCGCGCGACCTGCAAGGGCCTGGACACCGCCCAGTTCTTGGGCACCAGCTCGCCGATCACCATCTGCACGGCGGAGGCCAGCAGCATGCCGACGACCACGGCGACACCGGAGACGGCGCTCCCGGGGATGCCGATCACGGTGAACGGGCCGTGCAGCAGCTCCGCCAGCGCCGGTTCGGCGAGCATGCCGACCACGAGGGAGGTGATGGTGATGCCCAGCTGGGTGCCGGAGAGCTGGAAGGACAGTTCCTTGAGCGAATCGACGACCGTGCGGGCCCGTCGGTCGCCCTCGGCGGCGGCCTTCTCGGCGTCCGGGCGCTCGACCGTGACGAGGCCGAACTCGGCGGCGACGAAGAAGCCGTTGGCGAGGATGAGCAGGAACGCGGCTGCCAGGAGCAGCAAGGGATGGGTCATGATGCCGCCGCCTTGGAACCAGGTCGGACCGGGGCGGCGCAGGTACTACAGGACGAACCGTCCATCGCCGGAGGGAGTCACTCCTCGGGTAGCAGGAACCCCCGTGAGCCCGGCAGGGCACGACAGGGGTGGAGGCGCAGGGACAGCGCCTCCGTCACCAGATTAATCAAGACGGGGCCTTGAACGGCAGGGCGGACGGCCCCGAGTCAGCCCTGATCTTGTTCCGAGGGCGTCTCGGGGTCTCGGACCGACCAGGCTTCCGCGAGCGCCCGCAGGCTGCGTGCGTCGGCGATGGCCTGCCGTTTGTCGATGCCGGGCTGGATGCCGAGGGCGGGCAGGCTGGTGCCGTCGCTGAGGTCGAGGAACACCCAGGGGTCGCCCGGACGGAGGTTCACCCGGAGGATCTCCGCCCACTCGAGCCGCCGCCGGCCCGCGATGTTCACCACGGTGACGCCGGCGTCGTCGGCGTCGACGCGCACCCGGGCGATCCGGGCGAGCACCCAGAAGATGAGGGCGCCGGTGAGGATGAAGCTGAGCCGCTCCCCCGGGCCGAGCTGTTCCAGCAGCATCGCCACGGTGGAGATGACGACGAGGATCGCCGCTCCGGCCGTGATCAGGACCGCGCGGGTCCGGCCGGGCCGGAAGGTGGCGGGAAGGGCGGGCAGGTCGCTGACCGCGTGATCGGACATGTTCCCGGGCCGGTTCAGAGTCGGCAGGCGTGGATGGCCGTGGTCAGGATGGCACGGGCGCCGATGTCGTACAGATCGTCCATGATCTGCTGGGCCTCCTTGGCGGGGACCATGGCACGGACGGCGACCCAGCCCTCGTTGTGCAGCGGGGAGACGGTCGGCGACTCCAGGCCCGGGGTCAGCGCGACGGCCTTCTCCAACTGCTCGACGCGGCAGTCGTAGTCCATCATCACGTAGGTCCGCGCGACCAGGACGCCCTGGAGGCGGCGCAGGAACTGCTGGACCTTCGGCTCGGCGGCGTCCTCGGCGTCCGCGCCGGTGCGGCGGATGACGACGGCCTCGGACTGCATGATCGGGTCGCCGAAGACTTCCAGGCCGGCGTTGCGCAGCGAGGTGCCGGTCTCCACGACGTCGGCGATGACTTCGGCGACGCCCAGTTCGATGGCCGTCTCGACCGCGCCGTCGAGGTGGACGACGGAGGCTTCGACGCCCTGCTCGGCCAGGTGCTTGGCGACGATCCCCTCGTAGGAGGTGGCGATCGTGCGGCCCCTGAGGTCGTCCAGGGTGTGCGCGGTGCCCGGCTTGGCGGCGAAGCGGAAGGTGGAGCGGGCGAAGCCGAGGGGGAGGATCTCCTCGGCTTCGGCGGCGGAGTCGACCAGCAGGTCGCGGCCGGTGACGCCGATGTCGAGGCGGCCGGAGGAGACGTAGATCGCGATGTCGCGGGGGCGGAGGTAGAAGAACTCGACGTCGTTGACCGGGTCGACGATCCGCAGTTCCTTGGACTCGCGGCGCTGCCGGTAGCCGGCCTCATGCAGCATCTCCCCCGCGGGGCCTGACAGGGAACCCTTGTTGGGGACGGCGATGCGCAGCATGAGGTCGGCTTCCTTCGCGTGGTACGGGGAGACGGGGCGGGTGCGGCAGGTGTGTGCGGAGCGGGGTCGGGAGAGCGTTCTACAGGTGGGCGTACACGTCGTCCAGCGAGATTCCGCGGGCGACCATCATCACCTGAACGTGGTAGAGCAGCTGCGAGATCTCCTCGGCGGCCGCCTCCTTGCCCTCGTACTCGGCCGCCATCCAGACCTCGGCGGCCTCTTCGACGACCTTTTTGCCGATGGCATGGACGCCCTTCCCGACCAGTTCGGCGGTGCGGGAAGTGGCGGGGTCGCCGGTGGCGGCCTTCTGCTGGAGCTCGGTGAAGAGCTCCTCGAAAGTCTTGTTCGACATGGTGAGGTCAGCCTAGCTCCAAGACCGGGCGGGTCAGTGCCAGGGTTCGGATACTGAGCGGAGGACGGCCGCGGTGGCCACGGCCGCCGTCACCGCCTCGTGCCCCTTGTCCTCGTGGGAGCCCTCCAGGCCGGCCCGGTCCAGGGCCTGCTCCTCGGTGTCGCACGTGAGGACGCCCATTCCGACGGGCACGCCGGTCTCGACGGAGACCTGGGTGAGGCCCTGGACGACGCCCTGGCACACGTACTCGAAGTGCGGCGTGCCGCCCCGGACGACGACGCCGAGGGCGACGATCGCGTCGTACCCGCGCCCGGCCAGCACCTTGGCGACGACCGGGAGCTCCCAGCTGCCGGGGACCCGCAGCAGGGTCGGCTCGTCGATGCCGAGGTCGTGCAGGGCGCGCAGCGCGCCGTCCACCAGACCGTCCATCACCTTCTCGTGCCACTGCGCCGCGATGACGGCGACCCGGAGGTCACCCACATTGCGTACGGACAGTTCCGGTGCGCCCTTGCCGCTCACGTCTCTCCTCCGATGCCGTGCTCGCCGACCGTGCTCGCCGATCGCCGGTCACTGGTTGCCTGTTACTGGTTGGCCGATTACTGGTCGTCTGTCACCGGTGGCGGGTCACCGGTGGCGGGTCACTGGTTGCCGCAGGGGGACACGGGGACCGCGTCCAGCCAGGGCAGGTCGTGTCCCATCCGGTCCCGCTTGGTGCGCAGGTAGCGGATGTTGTGCTCGCCCGCCTGCACGGGCATGGGCTCGCGCCGGGTGACCTCGATGCCGTGCCGGGCGAGCGCCTGCGTCTTCTCGGGGTTGTTGGTCATCAGGCGGACGCTGCGCACGCCGAGGTCCTCGAGGATCTGCGCGCCTGCCCCGTAGTCGCGGGCGTCGGCGGGCAGGCCCAGCTCCAGGTTGGCGTCGAGGGTGTCGTGGCCCTGCTCCTGGAGCTCGTAGGCGCGCAGCTTGGACAGCAGCCCGATGCCGCGGCCCTCGTGTCCGCGCAGGTAGACCACCACCCCACGGCCCTCGCTCTGGATGCGTTCCAGGGACGCGTCGAGCTGGGGACCGCAGTCGCAGCGCTGGGAGGCGAAGATGTCGCCGGTCAGGCACTCGGAGTGGACGCGGACCAGGACGTCCTCGCCGTCGCCGATCTCGCCGTGGACGAGGGCCACGTGCTCGACGCCGTCGACGGTGGAGCGGTAGCCGTACGCGGTGAAGACGCCGTGGACGGTGGGCAGCCGGGTCTCCGCCTCGCGGCGCACGGTGGGCTCGGAGCCGCGGCGGTAGGCGATCAGGTCCTCGATGGAGATGATCGTCAGCCCGTGCTTGCGGGCGAAGGGGATCAGCTCCGGCAGCCGGAGCATCCGGCCGTCCTCGCCGGCGATCTCGACGATCGCGCCGGCCGGCCGCAGCCCCGCGAGGCGGGCGAGGTCGACGGCGGCCTCGGTGTGGCCGTTGCGGGTCAGCACGCCGCCGGACTTGGCCCGCAGCGGGAAGACGTGCCCGGGCCGGACGAAGTCGCCTGCCTGCGCCTCGCCGCTCGCCAGCAGCCGGAGGGTGGTGGCGCGGTCGGCGGCGGAGATGCCGGTGGTCACGCCGTGGGCGGCGCCGGCGTCGACGGAGACCGTGAACGCGGTCGTCATCGACTCGGTGTTGTCCTCGACCATCTGCGGGAGATGCAGCCGCTCCAGCTCGTCGCCCTCCATGGGGGCGCAGATCAGACCGCGGCACTCGCTCATCATGAAGGCGACGATCTCGGGGGTGACCTTCTCGGCGGCGACGACGAGATCGCCCTCGTTCTCGCGGTCCTCGTCGTCGACGACCACGATGGGACGGCCGGCCGCGATGTCGGCGATGGCCTGCTCGACGGGGTCGAGGGAGAAGTCCTCGACGCCGTCGGTGCTGTAGAGGATCGGTGCCGTGCTCATGCCGGCGCTCCTTCCAGAGCGGGTTGCGAAGCCTTGCGGGAGCGCAGCCACCAGTCGCGCATGCCCCACAGGACGAGCGCGCCGTAGATGACGTACACGAAGCCGGAGAAGGCGTAGCCGTTCGCGAAGTTGAGAGGGACGCCCACGACGTCGACCAGGAGCCAGGCGATCCAGAACTCGACCATGCCACGCGCCTGGGCGTACATGGCGACGACCGTGCCGACGAAGATGTAGGCGTCCGGCCAGGGGTCCCAGGACAGCGACGGGTAGGCCTTGAAGAGCAGGGCGACGGCGACGGTGCCGAGGGCGGCGGCGCCGGCCATGACCGCGCGCTCGGACCAGGTGGCGAAGCGGGGGGTGATCTGCCCGTCCGCGGACCGCCCCTTGCTGCGGCTCCACTGCCACCAGCCGTACAGGGCGACGACCATCACGACGACCTGCTTGCCGGCGCTGCCGGCCAGATGACCGTAGAAGGCCACGAAGAGGACGAGGCCGGAGAGGAACTGCACCGGCCAGGTCAGCAGCGAGCGACGCCAGCCGAGCGCGAGGGTGATCAGTCCGAGGATGTTGCCGATCATGTCCGACCAGATGATGTGCTGGTCGAACATGACGAAGGCCTCGGAGTTCAGCCAGTTCACAGCGCCGCTCCCCGGGTGCCCGCCGTGCCCTGCGAGTTCGCCAGCAGCCGCTCGACGTACTTGGCGACGATGTCCACCTCGAGGTTGACCGGGTCGCCGGGCTGCTTGAGACCGAGCGTGGTCAGGGCGAGGGTGGTGGGGATGAGGCTGACGGTGAAGTAGTCGGGACCGGCCTCGACCACCGTCAGGCTGATGCCGTCCACGGTGATCGAGCCCTTCTCCACGACGTACCGGGCGAGGCCGTCGGGCAGGGAGATCTTGACGATCTCCCAGTTCTCGGAGGGCTTGCGCTCCACCACCGCGCCGGTGCCGTCGACATGGCCCTGCACGATGTGCCCGCCGAGGCGCGCGCCCACGGCGGTGGGGCGTTCGAGGTTGACCCGGGAGCCGACGCCGAGGGCGCCGAGGCTGGAACGGTTCAGGGTCTCCGCCATGACGTCGGCGGTGAACTCGTCGCCCTCGTGTTGGACGACGGTGAGACAGACCCCGTTCACGGCGATGGAGTCGCCATGCTTCGCGCCGTCGGTCACGACGGGGCCGCGCAGCCGGAAGCGGGAGGCGTCGCCGAGATTCTCGACGGCGGTGACCTCACCCAGCTCTTCGACGATTCCGGTGAACACTTCCCGGGTCCTCCTGCCTCTTCGGGCACGGACTCCGGGGCCTGTCGATGACGACAGCAGGTACGGGCGAGAGCACCGGGGGCGACGCCGGACAGACTCGTCCGCGGACGAGTACACATACGGCGGCGCGCACGAATGCCCGCCCGCCGCGCACTGCCTCCCATCCGGACTTTAACCGTCGGTCCAGGAATTTCACCTGGTCAACCGGCCGCTGGAAGCGGCCGGGTCGCGGACTGTAACCGCCGGTTCGGACTTTCACCGACCCCGGAGTGCGCTGCTTTTGGTACAGGGTCAGTGTGCCACGCCGGATACGGGTCCATACGGGTGAAGTGTGTGGGGTGAGTCACAGAGCGTCGTGAACCGGGCGCGCCTCCGTCACCGCCGTCTCGGCCTCCGCCATTGGTCCATACCTGTTGACGTTGTGGTCTAGTCCTTTCTAGGGTCGACGTGCGCGGCCCGGTGGCGGTGTCGACGGCCCTTGCCCGCCACCGGGTCCTTTCTCCGGCCGCTCGCGCGGCTCTGACAGGGTGACCCCATGACGACCGCGAGCGCCGACGAGTTCGAGGCCCACCGCCCCCGGTTGTTCGGGCTGGCCTATCGGATGCTCGGGTCGGCCCATGAGGCCGAGGACGTGGTGCAGGACGCCTACCTGCGGTTCGACGGCGCCGACCGCGCGGGGATCGCGCACCCGGCGGCGTGGCTGGCCAGAACCGTCGTCAACCTCTGCCTGAACCGGCTGACCTCGGCGCGGGCGCGGCGCGAGACGTACGTCGGCGCCTGGCTGCCCGAACCGGTCGTCACCTCCGACGGCACGCTCGGGCCCCTGGAGTCCGCGGAGCAGCGCGAGGCGGTGTCGCTGGCGATGCTGGTGCTCCTGGAACGGCTCACGCCCACGGAGCGGGCGGTGTACGTGCTGCGGGAGGCGTTCGGCCACACGCACCGGGAGATCGCCGAGGTGACCGGCCTGAGCGAGGCCAACTGCCGTCAGCTGCACCGGCGGGCCGAGCAGCGGCTGGCGGCCGCGGAGCGGCGCTTCGAGGCGGCCCCCGCCCGCCGGGAGAAGCTGGTCGACTCGTTCGTCACGGCCGCCCGGGACGGGGACCTGCGGCGGCTGGAGCAACTGCTCGCCGAGGACGTGACCTGGTGGAGCGACGGCGGGGGCCGGGTCACGGCGGCCCTGCGGCCGATCCTCGGGCGCCAGAAGGTGCTGCGCTTCCTGGCCGGCGTGTCCCGCGGCCTCCCGGCAGGCGTCGGCTACGACGTGGCCGAGCTCAACGGCGCTCCCGGCGTGCTCGTCCGGGACGGCGACGCGCTCATGATGACCCTCGGTTTCGACATCCTCGACGGGGAGATCGCGGGGGTGCACGCGGTGATGAACCCGGACAAGCTGGTCTTCGTACGGCGTCAGACGGGCCGGGCGTAGCGGCGGTTGTCACATTCCGGGGGCGCCGCTCGGTCCCAGCTGTGGAGGACGTTCCCACCGGGGGCGTCCGGCGACGGAAGGGACTCGAGGATGACCACGATCCTGGTGACGGGCGGTACCGGAACCCTGGGCCGGCTCCTCACCGAGCGGCTGCGGGCCGACGGGCACGAGGTGCGGGTGCTGAGCCGGCACGCCCCGCCCTACGCCGTCGATCTGCGCGAGGGCGGAGCGGTGCTGGACTCGGCCGTCGAGGGCGTGGACACCGTGGTGCACTGCGCGAGTTCGCCGCGCGGCGGTGACGAGCGGGCGGCCCGGCAGCTGATCGCCGCGGCGCGCCGGGCCGGGGTGAGGCATCTGGTCTACATCTCGATCGTCGGGGTGGACCGGGTGCCCTACCGCTACTACCGGGTGAAGCTCGCCGTGGAGAAGCTGGTGGAGGAGTCGGGGCTGGGCTGGACGGTGTTGCGTGCCACCCAGTTCCACGACCTGCTGGTCCAGGCGTTCCAGGCGCTGGCCAGGGTGCCGGTGCTGCTGCTGCCCGCCGGGGTGAGCGATCAGCCGGTGGAGGTGGCCGAGGTCGCCCGCCGGCTCGCGGAGCTGGCGGTCGGCGCGCCCGCCGGACGGGTCGAGGACCTGGGCGGCCCCGAGGTACGCACCGCGGAGTCGCTGGCCCGCGCGTTCCTGGAGGCGAGCGGGCGGCGGTGCGCCGTGCTGAACGTGCCCCTGTTCGGGGCGGCCTACCGCGGCTTCCGCTCGGGCGGTCATCTCGCTCCGGGGCGGGCCGTCGGCAAGGGCACGTTCGAGGACTACCTGGCGACGCGCATCCGCCGCTGAGCCGCCCCGGGCAGGTCGCCGGCCTCTCGCTCACCGCTGCCGAACAGCTCGTCCTGCGCGGACTCGCGGGCCGTGAGCAGCGCCCCGCGCAGGACCGCGCCGCCGCCCAGGGCGCTGGGGCGCACCTGTGTGGGCAGGGGCGCCATCCGGCGCAGTCGCCGCGCCACCCGGAGCGCCAGCTCGTCGCCGCCGGCCCGGCCGACCTCACCGCCGAGGACCACACAGCCGGGGTCGAGGACCGCGACGACGGAGGCGGCCCCGAGGACCAGGCGGTCGGCGAGGGCGTCGAGGAACCGGTCGGCGGCGTCCGGGAGCCGACCGGCAGCGACCCGCCCGGCCGGGCCGTCCGAGGCGTCGAACGTGTCCGAGGCCTCGAAGGCGTCCGGAAGCGGGTCCGCGGGCACGGCGTGCGGAAGCCGGTCGGCGGGAGCGTGCGGCGGCCGGTCGGCCGGGGCGGGGCGGACCGCCTCGACCGCCCGGCGCACCAGTTCGGCCGCCACCGGCTCGTCGGTGCGTTGCCGTGTCGGGGACGTCAGGCCGTGCTCCCCCGCGAGGGCGGTGATCGCCGCCGAGCCGGCCAGCGAGTGGAATCCGCCCTCGCACCCCGTGGCCGAGGGCAGGCCGTCGGTGCCGGGCACCGGCAGGAAACCGATCTCGCCGGTGCCGCCGGAGGCCCCCCGGCGCAGGGCGCCGTCCAGCACGACGGCCGCGCCGATGCCGTGGCCGAGCCACAGCAGGACGAAGGTGTCGCGGTCGCGGGCGCAGCCCTCGCGCTGTTCCGCCAGCGCGGCGAGGTTGGTCTCGTTCTCGATGTGCGCGCGGGCGTCCGGGAACCGTTCCTGCAGCGCGTCCACCAGACGGCGGTGCCATTCGGGCAGCCCGCTGGAGTCCCGCAGGTGGCCGCTCGCCGGGTCGATCAGGCCGGGCGCGCCGATGCACAGGGTGTGCAGCGGGTCGGCCCCGGCCTCCTCGGCCGCCTGCTCGACCAGCGCGACCGCCCGCTCGACGGCCGTCCCGGTGCCGGTGTCGCCGCCGATGGGCACGGACGCCTCGGCCAGCACCCGGCCGACGAGGTCGGAGACGAGCACGGAGACCCCCTCGGTGCGCACGTCCAGGGCGGCCAGATGCGCGCGGTCCGCGACAATGCCGTAGAGCCTGGCGTTCGGCCCGCGGCGCTGCTCGCCCGTCTCCCCCGCGACCTCGATCAGCCCGGAGGCCGTGAGGCGTTCGACGAGGTCGGCGACCGTGGGCCGGGACAGGCCGGTGAGCTGTTTCAACTGCCCTGCCGTCAACGGGCCTTCGCGTTGCAGCAGCCGCAGGGCGAGCCGGTCGTTGATGACCCGGGCGGTGCTCGGGGATGCGGGCATGGCGGGAATCCTCCCACGGCCGAGGGGGCCCGGCCGACGCTTCTTGACCGACCACTCTATTTATCAGGCAGGGTTCCTGATAGTTTACGTCGGCACCGTGGCGGAGCGGTGCGGACCCGGAAAGGTCGAGGAATGAGCGGAGCGGGCGACGTGGTCCACACACCGGCGGAGGTACGGCGCGCCCGGTACGCGGTCGCGGCCGTGTTCACCGTGCACGGCGCCGTCACCGGCTCGTTCGCGACGCGCGTGCCGTGGATCCAGGACCACGCCGGCGTCTCCACCGGCCAGCTCGGGTTCGCCCTGGCCTTCGCCGCGTTCGGCGCGGCCTGCGCGATGCCGCTGGCCGGCTCGATCACCCACCGCTTCGGCAGCCGGGCGGCTCTGCGCGCACTGCTCGCCCTGTGGACGCTGTCGCTGATCCTGCCCGCCCTCGCACCGAACCTGCCGCTCCTGTGCCTGGCGATGTTCACGTACGGCGCCACCGCGGGCATGGCGGACGTCGCGATGAACGCCCTGGGCGTCGAGGTCGAACGCCGGCTCGGCAGGTCGATCATGTCGGGGCTGCACGGCATGTGGAGCGCGGGCGCCCTGATCGGCTCGGCCGGCGGGACGCTCGCCGCGCACCTCGGCTCGGACGCGCGTCTGCATCACGCGCTGGCGGCCGCCGTCCTCACCGTCGTCGGCCTGGTGGTCTGCCGATGGGTGCTGGACCTCAGGCCCACCGAGGACGAGGAGCCGCCCCCGCGGTTCACGCTGCCGCCCCGCTCGGCCCTGCTGATCGGCGCCGTCGGGTTCTGCGCGGTGTTCGCGGAGGGCGCGAGCCTGGACTGGTCGGCCGTGTACCTGCGCGACCGGCTCGCCTCCTCGGCCGGGGTCGCGGCGGCCTGTACGACCGGCTTCATGTTGACCATGGCAGTGGCCCGGATCGCGGGGGACGCGGTGGTGAACCGGTTCGGGCCGGTGCGCACCGTGCGCGCCGGGGGCGCCCTGGCCGCGCTGGGCGGGCTGCTGATCGTGCTCGCGGGTCATCCGGCGGTGGCGATCGGCGGGTTCGGGCTGATGGGGCTCGGTATCGCGGCCGTCGTACCGCTGTGCTTCGCCGCGGCCGGTCGCAGCGGGCCCAATCCCAGCCAGGCCATCGCGGGCGTCGCGACCATCACGTACGCCTCCGGCCTGATCGCCCCCAGCCTGATCGGCGGAGTGGCGCAGGCGACCAGCCTGACGGTGTCGTTCGGCGTCGTGACGGTGCTCGCGTGCGGGCTGGTGGCCTTCGCCGGTGTGCTGCGGACCGGCGAGCGCACGGGCGCGAAGGTCAGTGCGCAGGCCGCATCAGTGCCCGGCCCCCGCTCCTGAAGGTCTCGCTCCACGGCGTGGGACGCAGGGTCGCCGCGTCCAGCCGGACGAGGACCCGTTCGCCGCGCGCGTACGTCAGCGTCCCGTCCGTCGAGCAGAACCGGAAGCCGTACGTCAGCCCCGTGTTGCCCAGTCGCTCCAGCCACAGGTGCACGGCGTACGCGCCCGGCTTGGTGACCGGGGCCTCGTAGCTGACGCGCAGTTCCTTGACGGCGTTGCAGGCGTCGCCGGCCGTGGCCCAGTCGCCCTCGAAGCGGACGCCGTGCTCCTGCCACAGCTCGGTCCAGGCGCGTTCGGCCAGCAGCGGATAGCGGGCGTTGTGCAGCAGTCCGAGCGCGTCGAGGTCGTCGAAGTGGACGGTGACGGGGACGAGCCGCCCGTACGAGACAGCGGGGGCGGGCGGGGCTTCGGCGGTCACGACGGGCACTCCTGTGCGTGGATGAGGCAACGGCCACCATCCTAAGCCGCCCCTAAGCGGTCGCTCACCCCCTCCGGCGCACGGGAGAATGACCGGGACAGCCGTCCCCTCACGAAAGAGAACCCGCACCATGGATCTCGGCGTCCGCTGGAAACTGCACGGCGACGGACGCACTCCCGCGCCCGGCGCGGTGGTCCGCCCCGACGAACGGCTGTCCTGGCCGCGCACGGTCGGCCTCGGCGCCCAGCACGTGGTGGCGATGTTCGGGGCGAGTTTCGTGGCGCCGGTCCTCATGGGCCTGGACCCCAACCTCGCCATCATGATGTCCGGCGTCGCGACCGTCGTCTTCCTGCTCGCGACCCGCGGCCGGGTGCCCAGCTACCTGGGGTGCTCCCTGTCCTTCGTGGGCGTGGCGGCGGTCATCCGGGCGCAGGGCGGGACGAGCGCCACGGTCACCGGAGCGGTGTTCGTGGTCGGGGTCGCGCTGTTCGCCGTCGGGCTGGCCGTGCAGCGGTTCGGGGCGCGGATCATCCACGCCGCGATGCCGCCCATCGTGACGGGCGCCGTGGTCATGCTGATCGGCTTCAACCTCGCGCCGGTCACCGCCTCGACCTACTGGCCGCAGGACCAGTGGACCGCGCTGCTGGTGATGGCGTTCACCGCCGCGGCCGTGATCTGCCTGCCCGGGTTCTGGTCCCGCATCGCCATCTTCCTCGGGCTCGTCCTCGGATACGCCGTCTCCTGGGCGTTCGACCGGATCTTCGGCCGGATCCACTCCGCCGACGCGAGCGGCAAGGTCACCGACCACTGGCGGCTCGACCTGTCCGGCGTCTCCCACGCCGACTGGGTCGGCCTGCCGTCCTTCCACGGCCCGTCCTTCGAGTGGTCGGCGGTCCTGGTGGCGCTGCCCGTCGTCATCGCACTGGTCGCGGAGAACGCCGGGCACGTCAAGGCGGTCGGCGAGATGACCGGCGACGACCTGGACGACCGGCTCGGCACGGCGATCTCGGCCGACGGCGTCGGCTCGATGCTGTCCACCGCCCTGGGCGGCCCGCCCAACACCACCTACTCCGAGAACATCGGCGTGATGGCCGCGACCCGGGTCTACTCGACGGCGGCCTACTGGGCCGCCGCCGGGTTCGCCCTCCTGTTCGGCCTGTGCCCGAAGTTCGGTGCGATCGTCGCCGCGATCCCCGGCGGCGTCCTCGGCGGGATCACCGTCATCCTGTACGGCATGATCGGCCTGCTCGGCGCGCAGATCTGGATCAACGCCGGCGTGGACCTGCGCAACCCGCTGAACCTGGTGCCGGCCGCGGCGGGCATCATCATCGGCGTCGGCAACGTCACGATGAAGTTCGGCGACACGTTCTCGCTGAGCGGCATCGCGCTCGGCACCGTCGTCGTCATCACCGGCTACCACGCGCTGCGGGCGTTCGCGCCCGCCCGTCTCAGGACGCGGGAGCCGCTGCTGGACGAGGGCACCAGCAGCTACGACGAGGCAGGTTCGTAGGGCGTCCGACGAGCTGTGTCCGCCCGGCGGGACCGGCCGGCGGCGACCGTGCCGCTGTGCCGGCGGGCCCGCCGCTCACGCAAGCCCGGCACGGTGGTGCTCTCCCCCTCCGACGCGACAGCTGCCGCCCGACCGTCCCCCGGCGACCTCTGCCGCGCGATCACTCCTGCGCGATCTCTTCCGCGTGACGGGCGCGTTCCCCCGTTCCGGGGAAGCGTCGGGCTCGCGGGCGCGCGGGCCCGCCCGGGGCTGCGACCCTGCCCTCATGCTGCAATGGGAACAGTTCACCCCGCCCGTCGAGCCGGGCCCCGAGCGGACCGACCCGGCCGGTCCGCCCGGCCCGGGCGTCGACGACGTGCTCGCCCGGATGCACGCCCTCGACGCCGCCCTCCCCGCCCAGGACGGGGTCGCCGTCTTCAACCGCGTCTACCTGGCGGTGACCCAGGAGGTCGGCCGGCGCATCGACAGGGGCCGGTTCCCCGACCCTCGAGCCGCGGTCGCGCTGGACGTACGGTTCGCGCAGCGCTACCTGGACGCCGTCGACCCGGTGCCGTCGGACCGGCGCGCACCGGCCTGTTGGCGTCCGTTGCTGCAGTTCCGCCGCCATCCCGGCGTACGGCCACTGCAGTTCGCGCTCGCGGGCGTCAACGCGCACATCGGGCACGACCTCGCACTCGCCGTGGTGGACGCCTGCCGGAGCCTGGGCTGCGAACCGGCCGAGCTGGAGGACGAGTTCGACCGCGTGGGCGATCTCCTGGTCTCGCTGGAGGAGCGCGTCCGCGAGGAACTGATGCCGGGCCCCGACCTGTTGCAGATCGCCGACCCCCTCACCCACCTGCTCGGCTCCTGGAGCCTGGAGCGCGCCCGGGACGCCACCTGGACGGCGGCCCGGGCCCTGTGGGCGCTGCGACGGCTCCCGGACGTTGCCCAGGAGTTCGCCGAGCGGCTCGACACGGCCGTCGGCTTCGCGGGGCGGATGATGCTCACCCCGCTGTGAGGCCCCGGAGGGCAGGGACGCTCAGTCCTCCGGCAGTTCCACCGGCGCGATCTCGTCGTACACGTCGCCCGGACCGGGGTTGGTCGCGTCGGTCGCCCCGCCGAAGTGGTGCATCACACCCCAGACGGCGTTCAGCGCGGTCTGGACAGCTCCCTCGGCCCAGCCGGCCGTCCAGGAGATGTCGTCGCCGGCCAGGAAGACGCCCCGCTTGTCCTCCGGCAGCCGGTCCTGCATGAAGTGCGTGAACAGGCGGCGCTGGTAGCGGTAGTGGCCGGGCAGGTTGGCCTTGAACGCGCCCATGAAATAGGGCTCGTTCTCCCAGGAGACCGTCACCGGGTTGCCGATGACGTGCTTCCTGATGTCGACGTTCGGATAGATCTCGCCGAGCGACTTCAGCATGACCTCCATCCGCTCGTTCGCCGACAGCGGCAGCCACTTCAGGCTGTCGTCGCACCAGGTGTAGGACAGGCAGATGACGGCGGGCCTGTCGGGGCCGTCGTCGAGCAGGTAGGTCCCGCGCGTCATGCGGTCGGTGAGCGTCATCGACATGACGTCCCGCCCGGTCGGGTTCCCCCTGTCGTCGACGGCCTTGTCCAGCCAGAACGGCCGGTCGACCGGCACGAACAGCTTCGAGCTCTCCATGTAGTGGGTGCGCTCGATCGCCGTCCAGTGGTCGATCGGGAAGAGCGAGTCGTCACAGGCGATCTTCGACAGCAGCATCCAGGACTGGGCGGTGAAGACCGCCGCCCGGTAGGTGCGGATGTCGCCCGCCGCGTCCGTCACGGTGATCCGGTTGCCGGCGGTGCGGTGCAGCCGGGTCACGGCCGGGCGGGGCTCACGGCCCTCGTGCAGGCTCGCCAGCGAGGTGCCGTACGCCCAGTGGACGATCTTCTCCGGTTCGCGCTCCCAGAGCCGCAGCGGAAGCTGCTGGCTGCCGCCGACGATCCCGCGGTGGTGGTCGTCGGCCTCGGTGTAGACGACCCGCAGGATCTCCAGGATGGAGTTGGGGAAGTCGGTGTCCCAGCCGCCCGTGCCGAAGCCGACCTGGCCGAAGATCTCGCGGTGGCGGAACGACCGGAACGCCTCGGAGTCGCAGAGGAAGCCGTAGAAGGTCTGGTTGTCGAGCTTCTCGACGAGCTTCGCCCAGATCTCGCGGATGCGCGGCACGTCGCGCTCGCGCATGGCCCGGTTCATGTCGGAGAAGTCCGCGCCCTCTTCCAGGCACCTGTTCCAGGCGGCGGCGACATCGCGGTAGACCTGCGGAAGGTCGTCGATCGTCTCGGCGTAGCAGGACTCGCCCTTGAGGTCGACGACCGTCGAAGGCGTCGCCTCGGCGAGGGGGTTGGGGAACGGCCGGGTCCGCAGGCCCACCAGGTCGATGTAGTGCTGCAACGCCGTGGAGGACGGCGGGAAGCGCATCGCGCCCATCTCCGCGGTGAGGGAGGGGTCGCAGCCGTCGAAGCCGACGGTGCGCAGCCGCCCGCCGATCCTGTCGGCCTCGTAGACGACCGGCTTGAGACCCATCTTCATCAGCTCGTAGGCGGCCACGATGCCCGACAGCCCGCCGCCGATGACGGCGACCTCGGCGCCGTGCTCGGTCGCGGGGATCTGGCCGAGCCCCGCCGGATGGGCGAGGAAGTCGTCGTACGCGTACGGGAAGTCCGGGCCGAACATCGTGATCGGCGGCTGCTGCTCGTCTGCGTGCTCGACGGCGTTGGGCACGGTGGACGTCATGGGGTGCGGACTCCTTGCGGCGAAGACGAACGGACTCGAAGGACGGCGGGGGCTCAGACCAGGGACCCGTAGAGGCCGGGGCGGCGGTCGTGCAGATACGGGTTGGCCGCGCGGGACGCCGCGAGGGCGACGGGGTCGACGTCGGCGAGGACCAGTTCCTCGTCGCGTCCGGCGCGGGCCCGGACGACCCCGTCCGGCCCGGCCAGCGCGGACAGCCCGACGAACTCGAACTCCCCTTCCCGGCCGACCCGGTTGACGTAGGCGACGTACATCTGGTTCTCGAACGCGCGCACCGGGATCATCGACTCGGCGACGAACTGGAAGGGGTGCATCTGCGCGGTCGGCACGACGAGCAGGTCGGTGCCGGCCAGGGCGTGGGCACGGACGTTCTCCGGGAACTCGACGTCGTAGCAGATCATCAGGCCGACGGTGAGGCCGTTCAGCTCGGCCTGGACCACCGGCTGCCCGCCCGGGCGGAAGTGGTCGCGCTCGAAGCGGCCGAAGAGATGGGTCTTGCGGTAGTTCGCGAGCCGGACGCCCTCGGCGGAGATCAGCTGCGCGGAGTTCAGGACCGTCTCGCCCTCCCGCTCGGGGTAGCCGTAGACGATCGCGAGGCCGTGCCGCGTGGCGAGCCCGGCGACCGTGTCCGCGGCGGCGCCGTCGGCCGGTTCGGCGAGGCGGGCGATGTCGTCGCCGACGGCATAGCCCGTGAGGAACAGCTCCGGCGCGACGAGCAGCGCGGCGCCCGCGGCGGCGGCCCGCGCCGCGGCCTCGTCGAGCACCTCGAGGTTCTCGACGACGGATCCGGGACGGCCGGAACTCTGGAGCAGGGCGGTGCGCATGCGTGATCCTCACCGGGGTCGAGGGGGCGGTGGCCGTCGTGGGGACCGCGGAGGCCGCTTGCGGGGGCCGTCGGGGGTCTGTGGCGGGGCCAGATAGACGGTACGGTCGGCCGCGCGGGCCGGACAAGAAGGAGCCGTTGCGCACCGGTGAGCGGATCGTTGCGTGCGCGGGGGGCGCGGCGGCGATTCGTTGCGCGGGCTCACCGCCTCCGTCCCCGGGCCCCCGCCAGGGCCACGGCCAGGGCCGTCGTCAGATACGGCAACGCGCACAGGGCGAACACGGCGCGATGGCCGACTGCGGATCCGAGCAGCCCGTACACGCCGTACACCCCGATGGTCACCAGCTCCGTGCCCAGACCCGCGAGCGAGGTCAGGGTGGCCCGTCCGGCGCCCTCGATACGGCGCTGGAGCCGGACGTCCGCCAGGACCGTCGCGAGCTGGAAGCCGCCGAAGGCGAGGGCGACGAGGGCGACGCCCGCGGGCTTCCCGGTGAGCGCGCCGACCGCCAGGGCGAGCGCGGCCCCGGCGAGGAGCGTGGCGAGTCCGGCGCGGCCGGAACGTTCCGCCACGCCTGACAGCAGGCTGCCGACCGTGACGCAGGCCCAGATCAGCACGAGGAGACCGGGCACGCCGGCGGCCGGAACGCCGGTCTCCGCGACCAGCAGCGGGGTGTACTCGTCGAGCGCGCCCCACACCGCCGCGACGGCCGGTACGAACAGCAGAGCGCCGAGAACGGAGCGGTCCCGGCGGACGTCGGCGAACCCGGCGCGCAGGGTGGCGGCCCAGCCGTCCTCGGACGGGGCGGCGGCCGGGGTGCGGTGCTCGGGGAAGCGGGTGGCGGCCGCGGCGCAGAGCAGGCTCGCCAGCACACTGGCCGCGCCGACGGCCCGGTAGCCCCCGGCCGAGAGCACCGGCCCGGCCAGTGCCGTCGCCGCCATCACGGCGGCCTGGCCCAGCGCGTGGGCGCGGCCCATCACCCGGGCGTACCGGTCCGCCGCGCCGGCGCGTTCCAGTTCCTCGTAGACCAGCGCCTCCAGCGCGCCGGATCCCAGTGCGCCGCGCGCTCCCCACAGGACGAAGCCGGCCGCGAAGGCCCAGTACGACGGGACGAGCACCCACAGCGCGAAGCCGGCCGCGCCCAGCAGCGGGCCCAGCCACAGGAGCGTCCGCCGGGACACGGCGTCGGCCCAGGCTCCGGAAGGAACCTCCAGCAGGACGCCGGTCAGCGACCACAGGACGAAGAGGGAGGAGATCCGCCCGACGGACAGCCCGCTGTCCACGAACAGCAGCACGTACACCGGGTAGAGCAGGACGAACTCGTCGAGGAACGCGTACGCGTAGAGCGTGGCGGTCAGCCGACGGACGCCGGAACGGGGTGTCGATCAATGTCGCCAGGTCATGCTGCCCACGGTAGCCGCTTCACACCCCGTCGCCCACCGGTTTCCCGGCGGGCAGCAGCGAGCGCAGCCGCTGCGTGGTGACGCCCTCCAGGCCGGCCACGACGGTGCGGCCGGGCGCCGTCCCGATCGGCGCGAGCGACGGCACCGCCAGCACCGTGCAACCGGCGGCCTCGGCGGAGGTCACCCCCGTCTCGGTGTCCTCGACGGCCACGCAGGCCGCCGGGTCGACGCCGAGGGCGCGACAGGCGGCGAGGTAGGGGTCGGGGGCGGGCTTGGTGTGCTCGGTGTCGTCGGCGGTGACGGTGACGGCGAAGCGGCTCGCGCCGAGCGCGTCGAGCACCGTGTCGGCGACCGTCCGGGGGGACGCGGTCACCAGCGCCGTCGGCACGCCCTCCCGGGCCAGGCCGTCGAGCAGGGCGAGCGCGCCGGGGCGCGGCACGATCCCGGCGCGGACGCGGTCCGCGAAGTCCCGGTGCAGCGCCTCGGCGAGTTCCGCCGCGGGGCGGCCGGTGTCGGCGGCCAGCCAGTGGGCGGTGTGCTCGACGGGACGGCCGAGCACCTCGGGCCGGTCCGCCTCGGTCAGAGGCCGGCCGGCCGCCTGTCGCACCGCCTCCCACCACAGCCGCTCGGTGTCGACGAGCGTGCCGTCCATGTCGAACAGGACGGCCTGGAGGGGGAGTTGCGTCACGGTTGCCTCTTTTCGGTGGCGGATTCAGGAGGTGCGTTCGGTGACGAGCACCGGGCGGTCGGGCAGCGACACGTCCACCGCGGCGCCCGCGGTCAGCTCGGCGGCCTCGTGGGCGGGCAGGTCGGCCTTGACCTCGGCGCCGTCGGCGAGCCGGACGGTGATCCGGACGGCCGCGCCCAGGAAGGAGGTGGCGACCACGCGCGCGTGCCCGTCGTCCTCGGCCCGCACCCGCACGGACTCCGGCCGCACCAGGACGTCCACCTCGGCCCCGGCCGGGATCCGGCCGTCGACGGGCAGCCGGCGGCCGAGCACCTCGACGCTCGCGCCGTCCAGGCGTCCCGGGATCCGGCTCGTCGTGCCCACGAACCCGGCGACGAAGGCCGTGGCGGGACGGCCGTACAACTCGGCCGGGGCGGCGCACTGTTCGAGCCGTCCGGCACGCATCACGGCGACCCGGTCCGCCATGGACAGGGCCTCCTCCTGATCGTGGGTGACGAACAGGGTGGTGATGCCGAGCTCCTGCTGGAGCCGCCGGATCTCCTCGCGCAGGGTCAGCCGCACCTTGGCGTCGAGCGCGGAGAGCGGTTCGTCCAGGAGCAGGACGCGCGGGCGCAGTGCGAGGGCGCGGGCCAGGGCGACCCGCTGCTGCTGCCCGCCGGAGAGCTGGTGCGGGAACCGCGCGCCCTTGTCGGCGAGGCCCACCAGGTCCAGCAACTCGGCTGCCCGGGAACGTCGTTGCGCGGTGCGCACCTTACGCATCCGCAGCCCGAAGGCCACGTTGTCGAGCGCGTCCAGGTGCGGGAAGAGGCTGTACGACTGGAAGACCATCCCGGCGTCCCGGCGGTGGGCCGGAACCCTGGTGACGTCGTCGCCGTCGACCAGCACCTCACCGGAGTCGGGATGTTCGAACCCGGCGAGCATCCGCAGCGCGGTGGTCTTGCCGCAGCCGGAGGGGCCGAGCAGGGCGAGGAGTTCGCCCGGCCGGACGGTGAGGTCGAGGCCGTCGAGTGCGACGGTCGGCCCGAACTCCCGGCGCAGGCGGCGGAATTCGACGGTCGCCGCCTCCGTCGCCGGCTCGGGCGTCGTCGCTGTGTTGTCGAGCACGGTCATGGTTCATCCCCGGGAAGCAGTACGGGTGCGCCCGCCGAAGCCGGCGAGGACGAGGAGGAGCGCCCAGGTCACGAGCAGGCTGAGCACGGACACGGCGACGGAGAGCTGGGCCTGCGCGCCGCTGACGTTCACGATCCAGACGGCGAAGGGCTGGAAGCCGAGCAGCTGCGCCACGGTGAACTCGCCGAGCACGAGGGCCAGGGTGAGGAAGGAGGCGTTGAGCAGCGCGCCGCGCAGGTTGGGCAGGACGACCCGGACCAGTGCCTGCCGCCGGCCGGCCCCACAGCTGCGGGCGGCCTCGACGAGGGTGGGGACGTCGACGGAGCGCAGTCCCGCGTCCAGGGCCCGGAACACGAACGGCAGCGCCATCACGACGTACGCCAGGACGAGGACCACGGGGAAGCCGGGGTTCTGGATCGCGACGAGGGTCTGGAAGAGCGGGGTGCGCGAGAGATGCTCGGGTCCCCACTTCAGCACCGTCCCGATGCCCGCGACGAACGCGATCGGCGGCACCACCAGCGGCAGTGAGCACACCACCTCGACGACCGGCCGCAGCCGGGGCGCGCCCAGTCGCAGTGCCACCATGGCCGGCACCGTCAGCAGCAGGACGACGGCGATGGTGGCGACGGCCAGTTCCAGCGAGAGCAGCAGACTGGACCCGAAGCCGTCGGTGGAGAAGATCTGCGTGTAGGCGTCGAAGGTGACGCCCTGTCCGGGCACGTCGAGCGTGAAGACGACCGACGCGGCCAGCGGCGTCAGGAAGTACAGTCCGGCGAGGCCGAGGACCGGCCACCGCCACGGGTTCAGGCGAGCCATCGCGCGCTCCGTCGTTGCAGGGGCAGGTACACCGCCATGACCAGGCCCGCGACCAGGACCATGTCGAGGCTGAGCGCGAGGGCCACGTTCTCCTGGCCGACGAGCACGTTGCCGGAGAGGGCGTCGGCGATCTGGAGGGTGACCAGCGGGACGGAGCTGCCCACCATGGCGGCGGCGGTGGCGTACGCGGCGAAGGCGCTGCCGAAGAGGAGCACCAGGGCGCCGAGCAGCGAGGGCAGCAGGACGGGCAGGGCGACGTGCCGCCAGTACTGGACGGGGGTGGCCCCGTTGTTCTGCGCCGCCTCGCGCCACTGGGTGCGCAGCCCCTCCAGGGCCGGGGTGAGGGTGAGCACGGTCAGCGGGATCAGGAAGTACAGGTAGACGATCACCAGTCCCCAGAAGCTGTACAGGTCCCAGCCCTGGTCGGTGAGGCCGAACCGGCGGGTCAGCACACCGGCGTTGCCGAGCGTGGCGACGAAGGCGAAGGCCAGCGGGACGCCGCCGAAGTTGGCGAGCACCCCGGACGCGGTGAGCACGGCCTCGCGCAGCGCGCGGCGGCGGGAGGTCACCACGGCCTGGGCCAGCGGCAGTCCGAGCAGCGCCGCCAGCCCCGCGGACACGGCCGACAGCTTCACGCTGCCGAGCAGGGCCGTCAGGTACGCGCCCCGCAGCGAGGCGGTCAGGTTGCCGGCCGTGTACGAAGTGGCGCCCGAGGCCGGGTCCCTGACGGTGAACGCGCCGTCGAGCATGGCCACGGCGGGCAGCCCGAAGGCGAGCGCGGTGAAGGCGAGCAGCGGGACGACGGCGAGCCCGCCGAGGGACCGGCGCCGCCGCCTGACCTCGGCGGCGGACGCCACGTCGACCCGTACGGCGGTGGAGGTCATCCGGAGACGGCCTTCGCCCAGCCCTGCCCGAGGACCGTCTTGGCCTTGCTCTGCTGCGCCTCGGTCGGGAAGGAGGGAGTGCCGGAGACCTCGGGCAGCGCGGCCGCGGCCGTCCTGTCGAGGGTGCCGGCCTTCTCCATGACGGTCATCAGCACCGGCCGTGCGTGCCCCTTGAGCCACAGGTTCTGGCCCTCGGCGCTGTAGAGGTACTCCTGCCACAGGCGGGCGGCGGCCGGGTGCGGGGCGTCCTTGTTGACCGCCTGCGAGTAGTACTGGGAGAACTGGCCGTCGCGGGGCACCGCCACCTTCCAGTCGACGCCCTTGGACGTGAACTCGTCGGCGTATCCGGCGTTGAGGTAGTCCCAGTCGATGCTGATGGGCGTCTCGCCCTTCTCGACGGTGGCCGGCGTCGACTCGACGGCCGTGTAGTTGCCGTTCTTCTTCAGCTCGGCGAAGAAGTCGAGGCCGGGCTGGATGTCGTCGAAGGAGCCGCCGCTCGCGAGGGAGGCCGCGTAGACGCCGCCGAAGGCGGAGCCGGACTTGGTGGGGTTGCCGTTGAGGGCGACCTGGCCCTTGTACTGCGGCTTGAGCAGGTCCGCGAAGGTGGTCGGGCAGACCTTGACGCGCCCCGCGTCGCAGCCGATGGAGATGTATCCACCGTAGTCGTTGTACCAGCGGGCCTGTGCGTCCTTCTGCGCCGCGGGGATGTCGGCGTACGACGCCACCTTGTAGGGCGCGAGCAGCCCCTGCTGGGCTGCGCTCAGCGCGAAGGAGCTGCCGAGGTCGAGGACGTCCGGCGCGCGGCCCTGGCCCTTGCGCGAGGTGACGGCGTTGATCTCGTCCTGGCTGGCGGCGTCGGGGTTCTCGACCGCGACCTTGATGCCGTACTTCTTCTGGAAGCCGTCGATGAGGGCGCCGTAGTCGGCCCAGTCGCGGGGCAGCGCGATGGCGTTCAGCGTCCCCTCCTTCCTGGCCGCCTTCACCAGGGCGTCGAGGCCGCCGAACCCGGCGGCGGAGGTGGCGGTGGCGGCGTTCTTGCCGTCGGCGGCGGCCGCGGCGTCGCTGTCGGGGGCGGCGCCACAGGCGCTCAGGGCGAGTACGGCGACGGCGGCAAGGGCGCCGCCGCGGACGGCGACTCTCGGCAGGGGCACGGTCACGACTTCTCCAGGGGAGGGGCTGGAATGCGGGAGGCAGGGACAACTTGTCTGAACAAGTTGGCCTCAGTACGCACGCCGCCGGTGTCGTCTTCGTAAACAACGGCGAAACCCTGAGCCCCTGTTTCCCGCACAGTTGTGACCGTCGCCGGACCGCATCGCCGGTGGACTACGCTGGTCAGGCTGTGCACAGCAGTCGAGGCAGAGGGGAATCATGACCGCGCGACACGAGGAGATCGCCGACGAGCTGCGCCGGGCGATCGACCGCGAGGAGTACGCGGTCGGCGCGCGGCTGCCCGCCGAGACCGACCTCGCCGCCCGGTACGGGGTCTCGCGCGGCACGGTCCGCCAGGCCGTCGCGGCGCTGACCGCCGAGGGACTGATCGGCTCCCGCCAGGGCGCCCGCCGCGTGGTCCTGGCCAGCCACCGCAGCCAGAGCTTCGCCGAGCTGCGCAGCTTCGCCCAGTGGGCGCGCGCGATGGGCCGCCGGGCGACCGGCCGGGTCGTCCACCAGGACTACCGCCCGGCCGGCGCGGAAGACGCCGTGCGCCTCCAGCTCCGGGACGGGACACCCGTGCTGCACGTGCTGCGGTTGCGCGGCCTGGACGGTGAGCCGGTGCTCCTGGAGCGCACCGTGTACGCGGACTGGATCTCCCCGGCCGTCGAGTCGATCGAGCCGGACTGCCCCTCGGTGACCCAGCGGCTCCTCGACGACACCGGCCTCGTCTTCGCCTATGGCGAGCACGTCATCGACGCGGTGGCCGCGGGCGCCCAGGACGCCGAGCTGCTCGGCGTGCGCCGTACGAGCCCCCTGCTGCGCGTCCGCCGGGTCACCACGACCCGCGAGGGCCGCCCGGTGGAGTGGTCGGACGACCGTTACCGCTCCGACGCGGTCAGCTTCAGCGTGCACAACTCCATCGGGAACAACGCGCTGGCCCGCAAGACGGCCGAGTAGGACGCCGACCGGCTCGGGCCGGCGGCCGCGGTCAGGCCGGCGAGCCCGAGGAGAAGCGGCGCAGGAGCGGGGAGAGCACCAGCACCGACTTCGTGCGCTCCACGAAGGGCTCCCCCGCGATCCGTTCCAGGACACGTTCGAAGTGGCGCATGTCGGCGGCGAAGACCTGGGCGACGGCGTCCGCCTCGCCGGTGACGGTGGACGCCGCCACGACCTCCTGGTAGCGCTCCAGGCCACGCTGGATGGTCTCCGGGGAGGTGTTGCGCCGGCAGTAGATCTCGACGAACCCCTCGGTCTCCCAGCCGAGGGCCGCCGGATCGACCCGTACGGTGAAGCCGGTGATGGCTCCGGTGGCCCGCAGCCGGTCCACACGCCGTTTCACGGCGGGCGCGGAGAGGCCGACCAGGTGCCCGATGTCCGCGTAGGAGCGGCGGGCGTCCTCGGCGAGGGCGTGCACGATGCGTTCGTCGAGATCGTTCAGCACAGTGGGTCGATCACTTCTCAGATGGTGCGGGTGACACGAGTCGGGTGCGGCGGTGGCCGTAGAGGAAGTAGAACACGAGCCCGACCGCCGCCCGGACGCCGAAGACCGCCCAGGTGACGGCGGCCAGGCTGCGGCGGGCCGCTCTTCACCTCGCGCACGGTCCGGGCGAGCGCGGCCTCGGAGCCCCGAACCGCTGCCACGGCCGGGCGCCGGCGGCCACGGCCGGGACGAGCACGTGGAGCGCGGGCCCGCACCGCCCCCTGTCGTCCCGGGGGCCGTGCGGCGGGCGGGCGGCTCAGCTCCAGCTGGCGTGCAGCGGCTTGCCCTCCGCGTAGCCGGCCGCGCTCTGGACGCCCACGACGGCCTTCTCGGCGAACTCCTCCAGGGAGGCCGCGCCCGCGTACGTGCAGGACGAACGCACACCCGCGACGATCGAGTCGACCAGGTCCTCGACGCCCGGGCGGGCCGGGTCGAGGAACATGCGGGAGGTGGAGATGCCCTCCTCGAACAGCGCCTTGCGGGCGCGGTCGTAGGAGGACTCCTCGGAGGTGCGGTTGCGGACGGCCCGCGCGGAGGCCATGCCGAACGACTCCTTGTACGGGCGGCCGTTCGCGTCGTGCTGGAGGTCGCCCGGGGACTCGTAGGTGCCCGCGAACCAGGACCCGACCATCACGTTGGACGCGCCCGCGGCGAGCGCCATGGCGACGTCACGGGGGTGGCGGACACCGCCGTCGGCCCACACGTGCCTGCCGTGCTTCCTGGCCTCGGCCGCGCACTCCAGAACGGCCGAGAACTGCGGCCTGCCCACGCCGGTCATCATGCGGGTGGTGCACATGGCGCCGGGGCCGACGCCGACCTTGACGATGTCGGCGCCCGCGTCGATCAGGTCCCTGACGCCCTGCGCCGAGACGATGTTGCCGGCCACCACCGGCACCCGCGGGCCGAGGGCGCGCACGGTGCGCACCGCGCCGATCATCGACTCCTGGTGACCGTGCGCGGTGTCGATGACGAGCGTGTCCACGCCCGCGTCGAGGAGCTGCTCGGCCTTGCCCGCCACGTCGCCGTTGATGCCGACGGCGGCGGCGATGCGCAGCTTGCCCTGCGCGTCCACGGCCGGGGTGTACAGCGTGGCGCGCAGGGCGCCCTTGCGGGTCAGGATGCCGGCGAGCCTGCCCTCGGCGTCGACCGCGGGAGCGTAGCGCCGGTTGGCCGCGTCGAGGGTGTTGAAGGCCTCGCGCGGGTCGATCCCGGCGTCGAGCAGCAGCAGGTCACGGGACATGACGACCTCGAGCTGCGTGAACCGGTCGACACCGCTGAGGTCCGCGTCGGTGACGACGCCGACCGGACGGAAGTCCTCGTCGACGACGACGCCGGCGTTGTGCGCGCGCTTGGGCAGCAGGGCCAGGGCGTCGGCCACCGTCTGGTGCGGGGCGAGCACGATAGGGGTGTCCAGCACCAGATGGCGGCTCTTGACCCAGCCGACGACGTCGGTGACGACGTCGATCGGAATGTCCTGCGGGATCACCACGAGCCCGCCGCGGCGGGCCATGGTCTCGGCCATCCGGCGACCGGCGACGGCGGTCATGTTGGCGACGACCAGCGGAATCGTGGTGCCCGTGCCGTCCGGGGCGCCGAGGTCAACGGCCTGACGCGACCCGACCGCACTGCGGCTCGGCACCATGAAGACGTCGTCGTAGGTGAGGTCGTAGGCGGGCCGGATGTCGTTGAGGAAACGCACGTGCTGCACATCCCAGTCGATCAGAAGTGACCCCCGGACAGGTCAGCCGGGGGGAGAAGCACGTACTTCATTCTCCCACGAGGGCCGGGATGCGAGGCCCGGACGGAACGTCCAAGCAGCTCACGGGGCTGTCAGGAGGATCCTCCGAGAGCGAGCACCACGGACAGCGCGGGCGCCAGGTCCACCGCCGAGGAGAACACCTCCTGGGCGATCTCCCACTCCTCCGGCCGGGACTTGGCGTACTGCCGCCAGTTCCGGACGACCACGAGCACCGGTCCTGACTCGGGGCCGTCGGGAAGGCCGGTGAGACTGTCGGCGAGGGCGTCCCAGTTGCGGGGGAACCAGTCGGGCAGTTCGAGGTGGCGGGCGCAGCGGTCCATCAGGGCCGCCTTGTCCGTGACGCCGTCGAGGTCCAGTTCGAGCACGTGCTCCGTCATCCAGGCACCGTCCTGAGCGAGTCGTGGTCACGGCAGAGGGGGGCGGTCCGGAAGACCACCCCCCTCTCTCTGATCATCCGCCGGATCCCGTCCCGCCGGATCCCGCCGGATCGCGGATCCCGTCAGATCCCGTCAGGGTCCGACCGGTTGAGGGCGGGTTTGGGCGTGGGCCCGGCCGTCATCAGGTAGTCGGCCGCGGACGTGTCCGTCACCAGGCTGGTGACGAGCCCGGACCGCAGCACCGCGTCGATCGCGGCCGCCTTGCGCTGACCGCCCGCGATCGCGACGACCTCGGGGATCCGGCGCAGCTGGTCGGCCTTGACCGTGATGCACCGCTCGCCGAGGTCGCGTCCGACCCTGCGGCCCTCGGCGTCGAAGAGGTGGGCGGACATCTCGGCGGCGACCCCGAGCGAGGCGTAGTGGCCCCGCTCCTCGTCGCTGAGCATGTCGTACACCGTCGAGATGCCCGGCTCCCAGGAGCCGATGGAGACACAGGCGACCGTGACCTTGTCGAAGTACTCGAAGGCCCGGGCGATCCCGGTCTGATGGCGCAGCGCTATCGCGGTGGCCGCGTCCGGCAGCAGCATCGGCGCGTAGATGGGGTGCGCGTCGCCGCCGGACACCTGGGCGGCGCGGCGCACCGCCTCGACGGAGCCGCGCTCGGCGGTCCCGGCGTCGTACACGCCCGTCAGCTGCACGACCGTGCACGGCGGCAGCCGGTCCAGCGCCGCCGCCATGTGAATCGTGGACCGGCCCCAGGCCAGTCCCAGCACATCCCCCTCGTCCACCAGTTCGCCGAGCAGGTCGGCGGCTACTTCCCCCAGGTTCTCGGGGTCCGTGGTCTCCTCGGCCTCGGCCGGGGACTCGACCACGACGGCGTGCCTGAGGCCGTACCGGGCGCGGAGCGCGTCGGAGCGCTCGGCGTCCAGTTCGGCCGGCACACGGATCTCGATCCGTACGAGATCCCGTTCGAGGGCGGTCTCCAGGACCCGGGCCACCTTGAAGCGGCTGACGCCGAACTCCTCCGCGATCTGGATCTTGGACTTGCCCTCGAGGTAGAAGCGGCGGGCCATGGCCGCCGCCTGCACCAGCTCAGCGGGTCCCATCCGCATGGCTGACCGGCCCGCCGACATACCCGACACGGCGTTCTCCTCACTGCTGTTCACACTCTGGATACGCCGTTCATCCTCGCAGATCCGGCGCAGTTGATCAGCTCTGATGGGAGCCGTTCATATTCCTGTCGGCAAGTGGTCGGTTCAGTGTCCACAACCCCAGGTGGCGCCGGCGGTCGCCGCCTCCGCCTGAGCCCGCAGGCCACGGACCGCCTCGGCCGGGTCGTCGGCCCCGTACACGGCCGAGCCTGCCACGAACACGTCCGCGCCTGCCTCGGCGCACCGCTCGATCGTGGCGGCCGAGACCCCGCCGTCGATCTGCAGCCACAGGTCGAGCCCGTGCTTGCTGATCAACTCGCGGGTGCGGCGGATCTTGGGGAGCATGATGTCGAGAAAGGCCTGTCCGCCGAAGCCCGGCTCGACCGTCATGATCAGCAGCATGTCGAGTTCGGGCAGCAGGTCCTCGTACGGCTCGATCGGCGTGGCGGGCCTGAGCGCCATGGAGGCCCGGGCGCCCTTCGCCCGGATCTCGCGGGCGAGCCGCACGGGCGCGGCGGCCGCCTCGACGTGAAAGGTGACGGACGAGGCGCCCGCCTCTACGTACTGCGGGGCCCAGCGATCGGGGGCCTCGATCATCAGATGGCAGTCCAGCGGCGTGTCCGTCGCGCTGGCCAGTGACTCTACGACCGGCACACCGAGCGTGAGGTTCGGGACGAAATGGTTGTCCATGACGTCGACGTGGAGCCAGTCGGCTCCTTCGACCGCCTTCGCCTCGTCCGCGAGACGGGCGAAGTCGGCGGACAGGATGCTGGGGTTGATCTGCACGGCCATGACCCAAGCCTGCCATGCCCCGCGGGGGATGACGGCATCGGTACGCGACGGCCGCGGTCGTCCGTCCGGCGCGGGCCCGCCGTGGCCGGTCGTGCGGTTCCCCGCTCCCCTCACTCAGCACGGGCGCGGGGGTGGACATGACCGGGAACCGCGGGATCGCGCACCTCGTGTGCGGGCGGCGGGCCAAGTGGCTGGTGCTGGCGTTGTGGGTGGTGGCGCTGGCGCTGACGGCGCCCTTCGCCTCGAAGCTCTCCGACGCCCAGGACAACGACGCGGCCTCGTGGCTGCCGGGGTCGGCGGAGTCCACCCAGGTCCTGGAGCTGTCACAGGGGTTCCGGCCCGAGCAGATCCCCGCGGTCGTCGTCTACGCACGTGACAGCGGCCTGACGGCGAAGGACCGGGCGCAGATCGCCGAGGACGCCGCCGGGCTCCGCAGGCTCACCGCCCACGGCATCCTGGGCGCCGAGACCCGCGGCCCCGTCTACGACCGTCCGAACGCCCCCCGCGCCGCCCAGATCCTGGTGCCGATCACCATGGACGCCAAGGGCTGGCAGCGCATCGCCCCGGCCGTCGACTCGATGCGGCACGTCGTCGGCGACGGCGGCGCCGGGCTGGCCGTGCACATCACCGGGCCCGGCGGCACCTCCGCGGACTTCTCCAAGACGTTCGAGGGCATCGACTCGACCCTGCTGCTGGCGGCGATGGGGGTCGTCGTCGTCATGCTCCTGATCACCTACCGCAGTCCCACCCTGCTGATCGTCCCGGTGCTCGCCGTGGTCGCCGCCCTGTTCACCGCGCAGGCGCTGATCTATTTCCTGGCTCAGCACGCCGGTCTGACGGTGAACGGCCAGAGTGCCGGCATCCTGACGGTACTGGTGTTCGGCGCGGGCACGGACTACGCCCTGCTGCTGGTGGCCCGGTACCGGGAGGAGCTGCGCCGCCACGGGGACCGGCACGAGGCGATGGCCCTGGCGCTGCACCGCGCCGGTCCCGCGGTGCTCGCCTCCGGCGCCACAGTCGTCCTGAGCATGCTGGTGCTGCTGGCCGCCGAGATGAACTCCACCCGTGGCCTGGGTCCGGTCGCGGCCATCGGGGTGGCGGTGGCGCTGCTCGCGATGATGACCCTCTTCCCCGCCCTGCTGGTGATCTGCGGTCGCTGGATCTTCTGGCCGGTGATCCCGCGCTTCGGTTCCGCCGACCCGACCGAGCGCGGCGTCTGGGCCCGCACGGGACGCGGCATCGCCCTCCGCCCCCGGCCGGTGTGGGCCGTGACCGCGCTGGCTCTGGTGGTCTGCTCGCTCGGCCTGCTCCAGCTGCGCGCCGAGGGCATCTCCAACGCGGACGCCTTCACCGGCAAGCCCGACTCGATCACGGGCCAGGAGGTGTCGAGGAGGTACTTCCCGGCGGGCAGCGGCGACCCGCTGGTCGTCATCAGCGACGCGGCCCGGTCCCGGCAGGTGAAACGCGTGGTCGCGGGGGCAGAGGGCGTCGTGCCGACGTCCCTCGGTCTGCCACCGGGCACGAGACCCGTCCACGACGGCAAGGTCCTGTTCGAGGCCACGATGACCGCCCCGGCCGACAGCGAGGCCGCGAAGCGGACCGTGGAGCGGGTCCGGGACGCGGTGCACGAGGTGCCCGACGCCCACGCCCAGGTGGGCGGCGGCACTGCGGCCCTGCTCGACATGGACAGGGCGACCACCCACGACAACCGGCTGATCATCCCGCTGGTCCTGGGCGTGGTCCTGCTCATCCTCTGCGCGCTGCTGCGCGCCCTGATCGCCCCGCTGCTGCTGGTGGGAACCGTGATCCTGTCCTTCACAGCGGCCCTGGGCCTCAGCGCGCTGGCGTTCCGCCACCTGTTCGACTACGCGGGCGAGTCGACGGACTTCCCGCTGTTCGTCTTCGTCTTCCTGGTGGCCCTGGGCATCGACTACAACATCTTCCTGACCACCCGGATCCGCGAGGAGGCCGCCCACCAGGGCACCCGGCAGGGCGTGGTGACGGGCCTGGCGGCGACCGGCGCGGTGATCACCTCGGCGGGTCTGGTCCTGGCCGGCACCTTCGCGGCCCTCGGCACGCTCCCCATGGTCGCCTTCGCGGAGATCGGCTTCGCGGTGGCCCTCGGCGTCCTCCTGGACACCTTCATCGTGCGCTCGATCCTGGTCACCTCGCTGTTCCTGGACATCGGGCCGCGGGTGTGGTGGCCGCACCGGCTCTCCCGGGAGGACGGCCGGAACGGACCGCGACGGCCTCCGCCGCCGGTGGGGACGAACGAGCCCTTTGCATGACCATGCGAGTTCATGCATAATCTTCCTATGTCCAAGGTCCTCACCTCCCTTCCCGCCGGCGAGCGCGTCGGCATCGCCTTCTCCGGCGGGCTCGACACCTCGGTCGCGGTCGCGTGGATGCGCGACAAGGGCGCCGTCCCGTGCACCTACACCGCCGACATCGGCCAGTACGACGAGCCCGACATCGCCTCGGTGCCCGGCCGCGCGAAGACGTACGGCGCCGAGATCGCGCGCCTGGTCGACTGCCGCGCGGCGCTGGTCGAGGAGGGCCTGGCCGCGCTCACCTGCGGGGCGTTCCACATCCGCTCGGGCGGGCGCGCCTACTTCAACACCACGCCTCTCGGCCGTGCCGTCACCGGCACCCTCCTGGTCCGGGCGATGCTCGAGGACGACGTCCAGATCTGGGGCGACGGCTCGACGTTCAAGGGCAACGACATCGAGCGGTTCTACCGCTACGGTCTGCTGGCCAACCCGCACCTGCGCATCTACAAGCCCTGGCTGGACGCGGACTTCGTGACCGAGCTCGGCGGGCGCAAGGAGATGTCCGAGTGGCTCGTCGCCCACGAGCTGCCCTACCGGGACAGCACGGAGAAGGCGTACTCCACCGACGCCAACATCTGGGGCGCCACCCACGAGGCCAAGACCCTCGAGCACCTGGACACCGGCATCGAGACCGTCGAGCCCATCATGGGCGTACGGTTCTGGGACCCCTCGGTCGAGATCGCCGCCGAGGACGTGACGATCGGCTTCGACCAGGGCCGCCCGGTGACGATCGACGGCAAGGAGTTCGCCTCCCCCGTCGACCTGGTCATGGAGGCCAACGCCATCGGCGGCCGCCACGGCCTGGGCATGTCCGACCAGATCGAGAACCGGATCATCGAGGCCAAGAGCCGCGGCATCTACGAGGCCCCCGGCATGGCCCTGCTGCACGCCGCCTACGAGCGTCTGGTCAACGCGATCCACAACGAGGACACCGTCGCCCAGTACCACAACGAGGGCCGGCGGCTGGGCCGCCTCATGTACGAGGGCCGCTGGCTGGACCCGCAGGCGCTGATGATCCGGGAGTCGCTGCAGCGCTGGGTCGGCGCGGCCGTGACCGGTGAGGTCACCCTGCGGCTGCGGCGCGGCGAGGACTACTCGCTCCTCGACACCACCGGCCCCGCGTTCAGCTACCACCCGGACAAGCTGTCCATGGAGCGCACCGAGGACTCCGCGTTCGGTCCGGTGGACCGGATCGGCCAGCTCACCATGCGCAACCTCGACATCGCCGACTCGCGCGCCAAGCTGGAGCAGTACGCCGGGCTCGGTCTGATCGGCACCGGCAGCCCCGCCATCGGCGCGGCCCAGGCGGCCGCGACCGGCCTGATCGGCACCATGCCGGAGATGCCCGAGGGCGGCGCCGAGGCCATCGCCTCGCGCGGCGAGGTCTCCGAGGACGACGCGCTGCTGGACCGCGCCGCGATGGAGTTCGGCACGGACTGACCCCTACGGGGCGAACGCCAGTAGGAGCCCGGGGGCCGGCGCGCCGGTCCCCGGGCTCCCGTGCATCCGCGCCATGCCCGAGGAACCGGTGAAACCCGCGGAACCAGTGGGAACCGCATGAAGCCGGTGACACGCACGGAGAAGGCCGGCCACACGCGGACAGCGTGCGGCCGGCCTTCTCCGCGATCCCGCGCGGGCTCGAGCGCGGGGCTCAGCCGGTCTTCTTGATCAACGCCAGGTACATGGCGTCGGTGCCGTGCAGATGCGGCCACAGCTGGATGTCGGGGCCGTCCCCCAGCGCCGGCACGCCCGGCAGCAGCGGCCGCGCGTCGATCAGCTCGGCCTGCGGGTACTGCTTGAGGACGTCGGAGACGACGGCCCTGGTCTCGGCGAGGTGCGGCGAGCAGGTGGCGTACCCGACGACGCCTCCGACCCGGACGGACTCGAGAGCGGTCCGCAGCAGTCCGCGCTGCAGCGGCCCGAACCCGTCGAGGTCCTCCGGCCGACGCCGCCAGCGCGCCTCGGGCCGCCGGCGCAGGGCGCCGAGCCCCGTGCACGGCACGTCCATCAGCACTCGGTCGAAGGAGCCCGGCCGCCACGGCGGCCGCGTCCCGTCGGCGGCGATGACCTGGTACGGCCCGGGATTCCCGGCCAGCGCCCTGGCGACGAGGCCCGCCCGGTGCGGCTGCTTCTCCGAGGCCAGCAGGACGGCTCCGCGCTCGGCGGCGAGCGCGGCGAGCAGCGCGGCCTTGCCGCCGGGGCCCGCACAACCGTCCAGCCACTTCGTGTCCGGCCCGTCGAGCGGCGCGTCGGCCAGCGCGAGCGCCACGAGCTGGCTGCCCTCGTCCTGGACGCCCGCCCGCCCGTCCCGGACGGCGTCGATGGCGCCGGGCTCGCCGCCCTCGGTCAGCCGGACGGCGTACGGCGACCAGCGCCCGGCGACCGCGGCCTCCTCCCGGAGCAGTTCCCCGGTCGTGGCCCGGCCCGGCCGGGCGACCAGCGTCACCTCGGGCCGCTCGTTGTCGGCCTCCAGCAGGTCCTCGATGCCGGCCCGGCCGCCGCCGAGCGAGTCCCAGAGCGCGGAGACGACCCAGCGCGGGTGCGAGTGCACGACGGCGAGGTGATCCTCGGGGTCGTCGTCGTAGGGCGGGGCGACCTTTTCGATCCACTCGTCCAGATCGTGCTGGGCGATCTTGCGCAGCACGGCGTTGACGAACTTGGCGCGCCCGTCGCCGAGCACCACCCGGGCGAGGTCGACGGAGGCGGACACGGCGGCGTGGGTCGGGATGCGCGTCCCCAGGAGCTGGTGCGCGCCGAGGCTCAGGACGTCGAGAACCGGCGGGTCGACCTCGCGCAGGGGCCGGTCGACGCAGGCAGAGATGACGGCGTCGTACGTCCCCTGCCGGCGCAGCGTGCCGTAGACCAGCTCGGTGGCGAGGGCCGCGTCCCGCCCGTCGAACTTGTCGGGGCCCTCCTTCTCCCGGGCCTTGCGCAGCAGCGGCGGCAGCACGAGGTTGGCGTAGGCGTCCCGTTCGTCCACCGCCCGCAGCGCCTCGAAGGCGAGGAGGCGGACGGGGTCCTTCTGGGGCCGACGGTAGGGCTTGCCCGACTTACGGGGACGCTGGGGCTGTTCGCTCACGAAAAGGTGCTCCGGATTGCAGGAGAGAAGACGCGTCCAGCGTACGTCGACCGGCACGCCCGACGGCTCGAGGGACTGACTGGGCTTGCGCGGCGCGAGGGCGGCCCGGCCGGACCGCAGGAGCCCGGCACCCGCCCGAGGACGCGCGGCCGCGTGACCAATGTACCCACGCGCACACACTCGGTGGGCCCGCACGACCGACGGGCGCGCGGCCGGGAACCCGCCCGCCAGACGGGCCCACCCGAACGATGGGCCCGCACGACAGCTGGGCCCACCCGGCCGGCAGGTCCACCCGACCCGTGGGCCGGTCAAGGCGGGCCCGCGGTCTAGCGTCACGCCCCGACGGTCTCGCCGTCCGCGATCCGGACGCCCCGTGCCCAGTCGGCGGCGCGCATCGGCTTCTTGCCCTGGGCCTGCACCCACACCAGCTCGACCGCGTACGAGCCCGTGCCGACGTGGACGCTGTTCTTGCCGACGGAGAGGGCGCCCGGCGGGAGTTCGGTCCGCTCCGGAACGGGCTTGACCTGGATGAGCTTGAGCCGCTCGCCGCGGAACGTGGTCCACGCCCCCGGGGCGGGGGTGCAGCCGCGTACGACGCGGTCCACGCGCAGGGCCGGTGTGGCCCAGTCCACCTGGGCGTCCTCGACGGTGATCTTCGGTGCGAGGGTGATCCCCTCGCCCGGCTGCGGCACGGCCTCCAGCGCGCCGTCCTCGATCCCGTCCATCGTCGCGGCCAGCAGCCCGCTGCCGGCGAACGCCAGCCGGGTGAGCAGGTCGCCGCTGGTGTCGGTGGACCGGATCTCCTCGGTGACCGTCCCGTACACCGGCCCCGAGTCGAGCCCTTCCTCGATGAGGAAGGTGGACGCGCCGGTGATCTCGTCGCCCGCCATGATGGCGTGCTGCACGGGAGCGGCCCCCCGCCAGGCGGGCAGCAGGGAGAAGTGCAGGTTGACCCAGCCGTGCGCCGGGATGTCGAGGGCCGCCCTCGGCAGCAGCGCCCCGTACGCGACGACGGGACAGCAGTCCGGCGCGATCTCCCTCAGCCGCTCCAGGAACTCCGGCTCCCGGGGCCTGGCGGGCCTCAGCACCTCGATGCCGGCCTCCTCGGCCCGCTGGGCGACGGGAGAGGCGACCAGCCTGCGCCCCCGGCCGGCCGGCGCGTCCGGGCGGGTGACCACGGCGACCACCTCGTGCCGCCCGGAGGCGATCAGAGCGTCCAGAGCGGGAACGGCGACCTCGGGGGTGCCGGCGAAGACGAGCTTCATGAGTGGGCGGTGCCTCTCGGAGGGACGGACGGCGGGCAGCACACAAGTTTTTGACGCTCCCCTCCCTGAAGGAAGGAGATTCTTACGGCTCGCGCCGTGAGACTTCCTGTTTCATCGCCGACTGCCCGCCCGGAGTTCTCCGTTGAGGTCTTACACCAGCTCCACAGGCCGATACCGCCCGTCCGGCGGCCAGCAGGTTCTTCGCCGCGTTCACGTCCCG
>NZ_BMTL01000040.1:0-32638 GCF_014649655.1 Streptomyces humidus
CGGCGATGTCGATCGCGTCCCAGGGGGCGTCGAGCGGCGCGTGCTCCGTCGAGGCGGACAGGACCAGATCGGACAGGACCTTCTTCGAATCACTCATTGCTTGCTTCCTCTGGTGAGAGCCACGGCCGGAGCCGCGGCGGCTTGTGCGGGGGCCCGCCGGACACTGCCGGTCCGGCCGCCCCCGGCGACCCCCGACCGGCCTTACGGCCTTCCAGCGGGGGCGGGGCGGAAAGAGGGAACGGGCATCTGCTCGCCTTGTGCGGATGCCATCACCGTAGAACCGGCCGACCGGCGGCGCGTTTCCGTCAGTGCACTGCCGATGTGCTCACCGTGCATGCAGCACCGTGCGTCTGACGTTGCCGGTCACGAGCCTGGCGTGCGGGGCGGGCGGGGTACTCGCGCCGGTCGTCGGCGGACGCCCACGGAGGAATCCGCCCGGCCTGCCGGCCGGAGCCGCCGTGGGGTTCCACCGTGCCGCCCCTGCCGTCCGCCACCAGGCCACGGCCGACCGGTGAATCTCACCGGGAGCCGCGGGCCGGTGGCCTGTGCTCCGAACTCCTTCATGACGCTACGTCCTGGCTGCGAATGCGGCACCGAGCGCGGCCAGGGCTGCGGCGGTCAGGGCGGTGAGGGTCCAGCCGACGTGTGCGAACAGCAGTGCCCCCACCGCGGAGCCGACGGACCCGGCTGCGAAGTAGGCCGTCATGTAGAGGGTGTTGAGGCGAGCACGCGCCTCGGGACGCTGCCTCAGGGCGTGCGTCTGGTTGGCGACGTTGCTGACGCGTGCACCGGAGTCCAGCAGCAGCGCCCCGACGATGAGCGCGCCGGCCGACACGCCCCACAGACCGGCGACGAGGAGACCGAGAGCCATCACACCGGCGGCCGCCACGGCGAGGCCCCGCTGAATCCCATGGTCGAGGAACCGGCCGACGGCCAGCACCGTGGCGGTGCCCACGACGCCCACCAACCCCAGCAACCCCGCACCGGTCGTCGACCAGCCGTGCGCCGGACCGGTCACATACAACGTCACCGCCGTCCAGAAGACGTTGAACGCGGCGAATCCGGCAGCCGCGGTGAGCGCCGCTCGCCGTAGACCGCGCTCGCTGCGCAGAAGCGGAAGAAGCGACGCCAGCAGGGCCCGGTAGCCCAGCCCTTTGCTCACGGGCGGTTCGGGCAACCGTCTCAACGCAAGGTGCACGACCAGCGTCATCAGTGCCGACAGCACGTACACCGAACGCCAGCCGAGGAGGCCGTCGAGGGCCCCCGCGATGACGCGGGCCCCCACGATGCCGCCGAAAAGGCCGGCCGTGATGCGTGCGGTGGTGCGCCCGACGGCCTCCTGCGGCGCCAGCGACGCGGCCGCCGGCATCAGGATCTGTCCCAGCACGCTCGTTGCTCCCAGGAGCACCGATGCCGCTGCGAACACGGAGTAGTCGGTCGCGGATGCCGCCAGAGCCAGGGCGATCAGTCTGCTCGCGTTCAGCCGGCGCATCAGCCGATGCAGCCCGGCCCTTTCCAGGACGGGAACCACCAGGAGCAGCCCTGCCGCGTACCCCACCATGGTGATCATCGGCAGCAGCCCGGCGAGTGCGTCAGAGACCCCGAAGGAGGCGGCCAGCGGGCGCAGCAGCGGCTGCAGGTAGTAGATGTTGGCGACGCTCACGCCGGCCGCGATCGACATCCATGTGACGTTCCCGCCGCTGAGTCCGGCCCGGTCGGAGGTGTCCGCAGACCTCGGACCAAACCCGTCGAGGCGCTTCGACGCCTGTTTCACATCCGTCATGCCTCTAGAGTGGAGATAAGCAGGGCCGAGGTCAAAGACCAGTTTTCGATTCCAGTGATAAACGAGGTGAATGATCGTGGAGCTGAGAACCTTGCGGTTCTTCGTTGCCGTGGCCGAGGAGCAGAGCTTCACCCGCGCCGCCGAGCGGCTGTCGGTCGCGCAGCCCGCCGTCAGCCACCAGATCCGTTCCCTGGAGAAGGAACTCGGCGAATCGCTCTTCGAACGCAACGCGCGCAGCGTGCGCTTGACCGAGGCCGGCCGGGTGCTGCTCCCCATGGCCAACCGGACCCTGGCCGACGCCGACAGGGTGACCGCCGAGTTCGCCTCACGCACCGCACTGGTCACCGGCACACTCGTCCTGGGCACCGTGGACGGGGTCGAGCACACACGCCTGCCCTCGCTCCTCGGCGCCTTCCACCGTCAGTACCCGGGCGTCGCCGTGCAGCTCGTCGAAGGGCGCAGCGCCGAGCTCATCTCGCGCGTGGAGAACGGCGAGCTGGACGCCGCCGTGGTGGCCCTGCCAGAGCAGTCCCTGCCCCAGGGCATGCGCAAGGTGGTCATGCTCGAAGACGAGATCGTGGCCGTCGTCCAGGCGGACTCCCCGCTGGCAGGGCGGAAGAGCATCCCCATCGAGCTGTTGTCCGGAAAGACCCTGATCAGTTACGGCCGGAACAGCGGACTGCGGCCATGGCTGCAGTCCGCGTTCGATGCCGCCGGCATCGACTTCGGCATCCGGTACGCGACCAACGACGGGGCCCTCCACGTCGCCCTGGTGGAGGCGGGAGTCGGCGTCTCCCTGACGGTGGGTACCGATCAGGCTCTCGCCGGCAACCCCCAGGTCAGTGCCGTTCCGCTCAGTCCCTCCCTCGCGTACCGCAAGGCGCTGGTCTGGCGGGGCACCCCGCAGCCCACCCGGCCGTTGCGGGCCCTCCTCGCCCTCGGTCCCGCAGCGTCCTGAACTGTTGCCCGGCGAAACTCGGGGCAGCTCATGCCGAGCGCAGAGGGCCGAAGAGGCCAGGGGAGCAGGCCAAGGGGAACAGCTGCTCCAGCGGCTCCACGCCCGGACGACGACTGACCACCGCCGTCGGACCAGAGACCGTCGCGCCGAGCGAGCGCGTCGGAGCTGACCGATGCCGGCCCGTTCGACCGCCACCGGCATGACGCCGCCACGGACGTGGTGGAGCGGGCCGTGCCGTCGGGGGCGCGGCCCGCTTCCGGCGCGGCCCGCTCCGAGTGCGGGGCGCGGGGTCCTGGGCTGTCAGCGCACCTTGTTCAGCTTGTCGAGGGCCTTGGCGAGACCGTTGGCCCACAGCTGGTTGACGCGTGCCCGCTCGGTCGAGTTCGGGTAGCGGTTGGTGCAGGACGTGCCGGGGCCGCCGCCCGACATCAGTTCGCTGCACGGACCGCTGTAATGGTCCGGCAGGCCCAGCACGTGACCGGTCTCGTGCGCGGCGACACGGGTGGAGTCGTACTGCCGGTTCTGGGCGTAGTCGAGGAAGATGTAGCCCCTGCCGTGGCCGTTGGTGGAGGCGTACGAGCCGCGGGAGTCGTTGCCCTCGTAGTACGAGAAGTCGCCGGTGCCCGACGTGGCCTGGAGCTTGACGTTGCTGACGGAGCCGTTCCATATCGAGGCGGAGCTCGATATCTGGGAGCTGAAGGACGGCGCCTGGGAGGCGTTGTAGTAGACGGTCACCGTCCGCAGGCCGGGGGCGGCCGCCTGCTTCCTGGCGACCGAGTCGAGCACGGCCGCGAAGAACGCCTTGTTGTTCGCCGCCTCCTGGGCCGAACCGGTATAGCCGGCGTGGGCGGCGGCCGAGGGGGCGGCTGCCGCGGGGGCGTCGGCGGTCTGGGCGCTCGCCGGGATCGCGCTGCCGAAGGCCGCGAACGTCACGCCCAGGCCGAGCGCCAGCAGTCTCCTGGAGGCCTTCGTGGACGCGGAGGACGTACGGGTGGACGTCATGGGGGGCTCCTGCTCGTTCGTGTGGGGTGAACGGTCGGTTGAGCCGAGTGTGGGGCAGCCGGGCGGCCGTGCGGATGATGGCAACTGGGGATAGCCCACGGCTATCAGGGCGACTCGTGCTGTTACGTTGGCGTTTGAACATCTGGCGTCCCGTCAGACCGAGCCCATACGCTCCGCGCATGGAGCTCGAGGTGAGGCACTTACGCGTTCTGTGCGCCATCGCCGACGCCGGCAGTCTGCACAAGGCGGCTCGTGAACTGGGCATGTCCCAGCCCTCGTTGAGCACCCAGTTGCGTCGCATCGAGCAGCTGCTGGGCGGGCGGCTCTTCACCCGTGACAGCACGGGCAGCCGCCCCACCCCGTTGGGCCGGATCGTGGTGGGCCGTGCCCGGCCGCTGGTCGCCGAACTCTCCGCGATCGTGACCGAGACCCGGGCCGCCGCCGCCCGCGCGGCGGGCGGTCCCCGGCTGCGCATCGGCGCCACGGCCAGCCGGGCGGTTCCCGGGTGGCTCAGCCGGCTGCGCGCACGCCTGCCCGCGATGGAGTTCAGTCTGCAGATGGACGCCTCGGCCAACGCCCTGCTGCGGCAGGTGGCCGAGGGCACGCTCGACCTGGCGTTCGTCCACGAGGTCGAGGGCAGCCCGCTACGGGTCCCGGACGGGCTGTGCCTGCGGATCCTGCTGGAGCGCGAACCCCAGTTCGTCACGATGGCCGCCGACCATCCCGCGGCGGCCCGGCGCGAGGTGCGCCTCGCGGACCTCGCGCACGACCGCTGGATGGTGGACGCCACGGTCGACGGCGAGTGGGACGGGGTGTGCCGTGCGCTGCGCGACGCCGGGATCAGGCCCGATCTGCTGCACGGCGACTACCTCACCGCCTACTTCCTGGCCGCTGTCGGCGAGGTGGTCACGGTCAGCCAGCCGACCGCGGTCCCACCCCGCTCCGACCTGGTCGTCCGGCCCCTGCACGGTGATCCGATAGGGGTGCGGCTGCTGCTCGCCGCCCGGACGGCGGACGAACTCGACACCGAATTCGCCGAGTTGGAGAGGGCCTACTGGGAGGCGGCCCGGCAGGCTCCCGTGTACCTGGAGTGGCTGGCGAGCGAAGCGGCCGGGCGGCCCACGCGGAGACTGCGGGCGGTGGGCGTCTGAGAGGGCGGTACGTGAGGTGACAAGTGATGTGGCGTCACCTGAAGGGAGGGGGCTGCGGTGTCCCGGCGCGTCGATGGGCTCGGACGTGCCGGGCTGAACACCGTGAGGGAGCGCAGGCCCTGCAGGACCGACCTGCCCGACGAGCGGTGGGCGCTGGTCGAGCCGGTGATCGCCGCGTGGAAGGCCGCGCGTCCATCGGTCAGCGGTCACCAGGGCCGCCACGAGACGTGAGAGATCGCCGACGCGCTCCCCCACCAGGGCCGCACCGGCTGCCACTGGGACCTGCTTCCGCACGACTTTCCACCGCGCGGTGCGGTGACGTAGTACGTCACCGACCGGCGCGTGCGGCGCATGCGGGAGGAGCGCAACCGCTCCCCGCTCCACTCGACGGCCGTCGAACTCGGCCCCGGAGCAGGCATGGTCTGTTTCCGGCCGTTCCCGGACCGCATTGACAACTGCCGCCACTCCACTCCATCATCATTCCACTAATCAAGTAGTGGAATGATGATGGGAGAGGTGGTGGCCGTGGAGTACCGCATCGACAGGCGGAGCGGGGTCCCCGCCTTCCAGCAGATCGTGCAGCAGACCAAGCAGGCCCTGCGGCTGGGCGTACTGGTGCCGGGCGACCGGCTGCCCACCGCCAAGGACGTCGCCGAGAAGAGCGCGGTCAACCCGAACACCACCCTCAAGGCGTATCGCGAACTCGAGCGCGAGGGCCTGGTCGAACCGCGACCGGGCCAGGGCACCTTCGTACGCCGCACGCTGGGCCGCCCCGAGACGGGCACCGACTCGCCGCTGTACGGGGAGCTGGTGGCGTGGATGTCGAAGGCGGCCGCGGCCGGTCTGGAGCAGGAGGACGTGGCCGCGCTGGTCGCGTCGGCGCTGGAGAAGCAGTACGCCACCGGGACCACGGCGGTCACGGGGGCCACGACAACGAGGAGCACAGGTGAGTGACGTCATGTACGCGGGGGAGCCGGCGCTCGAGGCGCACGGACTGGGGATGCGCTACCGGCGGGGCTGGGCGCTGCGGGACTGCACCTTCCGGCTTCCGGCGGGCAGGGTCTGCGGGCTGGTCGGCCCCAACGGGGCGGGCAAGACCACGCTGCTGAACATCGCGGCCCATGTCCTGAAGCCGACGCAGGGCTCGCTCAGTCTGTTCGGCGAGGCGCCGGGCTCGGTGGAGTCCGGTCGGCGTACGGCCTTCCTCGCGCAGGAGAAGCCGCTGTTCCGCCGCTTCACCGTGGCGGAGACTCTGCGGCTGGGCCGGGAGCTGAACCCCGGCTGGGACCAGCGCGCCGCCGAGGACATCGTCCGCGCGGGCAACGTGCCCTTCCATGCGAAGATCGGCACCCTCTCCGGCGGCCAGCGCACCCGCGTCGCCGTCGCCCTCGCCTTCGGCAAGCGCCCCGACCTGCTGCTGCTCGACGAGCCGATGTCGGACCTGGACCCGGTCGTGCGCCACGAACTCATGGGCACCCTCCTCGCCGAGGCCGGCGAGCGCGGCACCACCGTGGTGATGTCCACCCACGTCCTCGCCGAACTGGAGAACGTGTGCGACTTCCTCGTCGTCGTCTCCGGCGGCGGAGTGCGCCTCGCCGGTGACGTGGACGACCTGATGACCGTGCACACCTTGATCACCGGGGTCAGGGAGGGCGAGGGCCTGCCCGCCGCCCTCGGGTACCACACCCTCGTCGAGGCCCGGACCAGTGGACGGCAGTTCACCGCGCTCGTCCGCCCGGAGGGCCCGGTCACCGGCCCCTGGGAGGTGGCCGCCCCGAGCATGGAGGAACTCCTGCTCGCCTATCTCCGCTCACCCGACGCACCACCGCTCATCACTCCCACCGCCCAGGTCCAGGGCCAGGCGTCCGGCACCGGGACGGTGGCGGCATGAGCACCTTCACCAGCCCCCCGACCGACGGCAAGATCAGGACGGCGAACCGGACGATGAACGGCACAATGAACGCAACCACGAACGGACCCAGGCACGGGGCCAGGAACGCGACCACCGCGCAGACCACCCGGCGCCCCCGCCTCAGCGGTATGACCTGGCTGGTCTGGCGCCAGCACCGGGCCGCGTTCTGGACCATGCTCGCCGCCACCGTGGTCTCCGTGGCCTGGATCGTCTACCAGCGCGGCCAGATGACGGACTTCCTCGACGCCTACGGCTTTCCCGCCAAAAACCTCGACGACGCGGAGAAGGAGTTCGAGCCGTACATCGGCGCGTTCAGCTCCGTCACCACCGGTCTCACGGCGATACCCGTCATACTCGGTGTCCTCCTCGGCGCCCCGCTGCTCGCGGGCGACCTGGAGAACGGCACGGCCAAGCTGATCGCCGCCCAGTCGGTGAGCCGCAACCGCTGGCTCGCCACGAAGCTGGCGCTGACCGGGCTGGTGGTGACGGTGACCACGGTCACGCTGTCGGCTGTGTTCGCCTGGTGGTGGAGCCCCATCAAGCTCCATTACGTGGACATCGACTGGACCTCCAGGGAGTTCTTCAACACCACGGGTCCGGTGCCCGTCGCCCTCTCCCTCCTCTCCGTGTTCGGCGGGGTGCTGATCGGTGTGATCGTGCGCCGCACGCTGGCGGCCATGGTCGTGACCCTCGGATTCACCGTCGCCCTCCAGATGGTCTGGGGCTACTTCAAGCTGTCGCTCGGCGACATCGTCACAGCCACCACCAAGCCGGTCAGTCCCGGCACCCCGATCACCTTCCCGTCGTCGGTGCCCCGCACCGCGCACGCGTTCGACGCCTCGTATGTCAGCGGCAGCGGGAAACTGTTCGACTTGACGACGTGTACGGACACGCCGGCGGAGGAGGCGACCACGTCGTGCATGAAGAAAGCGGACATCGTCGGCGCGTCGATCGACTACATCCCCATCTCGCAGATGAGCAGTATGCAGTGGTTCGGCGCGTCGATCCTGTTCGCCCTGACGGCCGGCATCGTGGCGTTCCTCTTCTTCTGGGGTCGCAAGCGGCTCGTCTGAGCAGCCGTTCGCGCCCTGCGGGGGCACTCGCCCTCCTCGATCCCTGGTTTCTCCCTCCCCACGTGCGGGCTGATCCGCCGTGCCCGAAAGGCCGGAGAGACCGGAGGGACAGGCATGTCCTCACCCCGGCCGTCACCGGCGCGCCTGCTCCGAGGCGCGTCAGGACTCCGGCCGCTTCCTCGGGCCGACCAGGCTCTCGTACAGGGCCCGTCGTTCCTGCGAGCCGTCCTCCGTCTCCGCCAGCGCCGCGTCCCACTGCTGCTTGACCTCCTGCAGGAAGGTGCGCCAGTCCCCGCCGGAACCGGCCGTGCCCATCTCCCGCAGCTCCACCAGGCGTTCGTTCTTGCTCAGGCCGCCCGAGCCGACCTTGTCGCCCTTGTGGCCGTGCAGGACCGACTCCGGGTTGGCGGTGGCCTCGGTGGAACGGAAATCGTGCTGGTAGCCCACCGGGCTGGTGGCGTGCGGGGCGAGGGTCTCGATGCCGATCTGCAGCGAACCGTCCTTCTTCGTGGTCGGCCGGTGGTGGACCAGCAGCATGTGTCCGTGCGACCCGTCCGGCAGCACCACGTCGCCGTTCCAGTCCTTCGAGCCGAGACCGCCGCCGGAGATGTTCTGACCCCACAGGTCGGGACGGTCGGCGCCCATGGACACCACGTTGGTGAGCGAGGCCAGGGGCCCGCCCTTCTCCTTGAACGTGCCGGGCTTGCCCTCCTTGTTGGCCGTGATGGCGGTGCGGTGGGTGGCGAAACCGCGGTCGACGACGTCTCCGGCACGGGCGTTGGAACGGTCGTCCTGGGTCACGCCCAGGAACGCCGGCAGCGAGTAGGCCGGTTCGTCCGCGGAACTCAGCGCGGGGATACGGATGTTGACCCGCCCGCCGTGGGCGAGGGCGCGGATGACGTCCTTCTCGTAGTCGGCGACGTGCGCCCCGGCCTTCGGGTCGTACAGCTTCAGCCCGTGCTGCAGGATCAGCAGCACCTTGGTGAGCATCTCGCGGGCCCGCGCGTCCTTCGCCACGAAGTCCGACGCCGTGCTCGTGCCCTTGCCCTTGGCCGTGGTGGGGCCCGCCTCGGGCAGGCCGCCCGGGTGCAGGCGCTCGGGCGCGATCCCCGCCGGGTGCAGGGTGTCGACGGCCGTGTCCCGGATCTGCTGGTCGCGCTCGCGCTCCAGGTCCTTCTTCTCCTCCGGCGCGGTACCGGGCGCCTGGGTGAGCATGAACCGGCCGAGCGTGTAGTCCGGCGAGATCGGTGTGGTCCGGCCCGCCTCGCGCACGGCCGGGTGACCGGCGCGGACGGCCAGGGTGGCGGTCAGCACGCGCTTGCCCGCGGGGAGCGTCAGCCAGTTGTCGAACCGGCCCTCGGCGTAGTTCTCCGCCTGCTCGTAGGTGCCGATGCCCACCTCGTCGAGCCATTGCGGATTCACCTGGGACAGGTGCCTGATGTCCTGCAGCTCCTGGTCGTTGAACGCCTCGCCGCGCATCACCCGCCGGTCCAGGGTCTTCCTGAGCCGGGCCGGTCCCACGGGCATCCACTGCTCGGGCCACCAGGTGCCGGGAGCGAAGACGTTCTTCTTCATCTTGCTCTGGACCGTGTGCTGTTCGATCGACCGGCTCAGGCGGGCGATGGCCCCCGCTCCCTTGGCCTGCTGCTCGGCCGGGCCGACCTGCCCGGACTGTTCGGGGGCGGGGGCGTCGGCCGCCGCGTCCTGGTGCACCCGCTGGACGGACGCCGTACCGGCGTGCGGGCGTCCGTGGCCGTGCCCTGTGTGATCACCGCAGTGGCCGGGCTCGGCGGGCAGCCGCTGGACGGGCGCGGGGGCGCCCATGACCTGGTCGGCCACAGCGACCGCCCGGCGCTCGCCCTGGTCGCCCTCGTCCGAGATGCGCAGGCCCGCGCCGTTGTCGGAGCCCGGCACAGGGCCCGCCGCCTGATCGAGAGCGTGCGTCAGCTCGTGCGCCCAGTCCTTCTTGGACATCCCGCCGCCGTCGACGATGTGCGAGCCGCTGGTGAACGCCCTGGCCTCGACGGCCTGGGCCGCCCGCCGCGCCGCGGGCCCGTCGTGCACCCGGACGCCGCTGAAGTCGACGCCGCCGAACCGCCCCTCCATCTCGGTGCGCAGCGCGGGATCCAGTGGCCGTGCCGACGAGCGCAGGCCTTCGTCCACCGCGGTCCGCTGCACCTGGGCGTGGTCGGCGGCCTCGGCCTCCCTGCCGCCTCCGGCGGACGAGGCGTTGGCCCCGTCCGCGGCCACCCGCTGCAGATGCCGCACCCACGCACTGCTCATCGTCGTCGACGGGTGTGTCCGGCGCGCCGGACCCGATGTCCGCTCGTGGGCCTTCTCGTGCTCCCGACCGACGGAGTGCACAGGTGGTCCTCCTTGACGACTGGATGCCTGTTCACCTGTTGTATGCGAAATCGCGGTGGCGGCGGAAGGAACTAAGGGGCATCATCCGCTGCCCCTGGAGCCTCGCCTCCCTCGGTCCGCCCGCCGAGGAGACGTACGACGACGTCATTGCCCGCCGCGCACTGGAGATGGGCCAGGCGGGCGACGACGGGTCCTTCCGGAGCCGACCGGGCGATCTTCCGGTGCCCGCCTGACGGCCCCGCACTCCCCGTGCCGGTCCCGGCCGCCGTACCTTCCATCGCTCCGCCCTCCACCCCGTCCGACCGTGGCACGCCTGCTCCGGGCCACAGGGATCGGTCCGCCTGCCGACCAGGGTGCGTCGGCTGCCCGCTCCAGGCAAAACCCACGCTCCGGGAAAGGCCGTGAACAGGTCACCTCGTTCCGGTCGTCCGGGGAGTCCGCAGCCGCCGACGAGCAGGGCGGCGCTTCGGCGGTCCGGCGCCGACCGGGTCCCCGTGGGAGCCCTGCGGGCAGCCCCGTCCGGACCGCCCCCGTCCGGACGCCCCCGCGGGCGAGCGCGATCCGGCGGCCGGGGCGGGGCCGCCCGGCGTGCTCTCGGCCTGTCGCTCATCCCGTGTACCGGCGACTTTCACGCGGGCGTCATCAGGCCCTTCCCTGACGTTCGCCGCCCTTGCGAAACTCCTTGCGCGCGCATCCGTCACGACCCGGCCGGCAGAACCCTTCTGCACGAGAGGTGCCTCACCCATGTCCGAAGTCAACCGGCGACGCTTTCTCCAACTCGCGGGCGCCAGCACGGCGTTCACCGCGCTGTCCAGCAGCGTGGAACGCGCCGCGGCGCTGCCCGCGAACCACCGCACGGGGTCGATCGAGGACGTCGAGCACATCGTCGTCCTGATGCAGGAGAACCGGTCGTTCGACCACTACTTCGGCACGCTGCGGGGCGTCAGGGGCTTCGGCGACCCGCGCCCGGTCACCCTGGCGAACGGCAGGTCGGTCTGGCACCAGCCGGACGCCTCGGGCAAGGAGGTCCTCCCCTTCCGCCCGGACGCGGACGATCTCGGCCTCGCCTTCATCCAGGACCTGCCGCACGGCTGGAACGACGGGCACGCCGCCTTCAACGCGGGCAGGTACGACCACTGGGTGCCCGCCAAGAGCGCCACGACGATGGCGTACCTGACCCGCGAGGACATCCCCTTCCACTACGCGCTGGCCGACGCCTTCACCGTCTGCGACGCCTACCACTGCTCGTTCATCGGCTCCACCGACCCCAACCGCTACTACCTGTGGACGGGGTACACCGGAAACGACGGCAAGGGCGGCGGGCCGGTCCTCGGCAACGACGAGGCCGGCTACAGCTGGACCACGTACCCCGAGCGCCTGGAGCAGGCCGGGGTCTCCTGGAAGATCTACCAGGACGTCGGCGACGGTCTGGACGCGAAGGGCGGCTGGGGCTGGATCCAGGACGCCTATCGCGGCAACTACGGCGACAACTCGCTGCTCTACTTCAAGCAGTACCAGAACGCCGCCCCCGGCGACCCGCTCCACGACAAGGCCCGCACCGGCACCGACGCCCGCACGGGCGAGGGCTACTTCGAGCAGCTGAAGGCGGACGTCAAGGGCGGCAGGCTGCCGCAGATCTCCTGGATCGTCGCGCCGGAGGCCTTCACCGAGCACCCCAACTGGCCCGCCAACTACGGTGCCTGGTACATCTCGCAGGTCCTGGACGCGCTCACCGCCGACCCCGCGGTGTGGGCGAAGACGGCCCTGTTCGTCACCTACGACGAGAACGACGGCTTCTTCGACCACCTCGTGCCGCCGTTCCCGCCCGCCTCGGCCGCGCAGGGCCGCTCGACGGTCGACGTCGGGCCGGACCTCTTCACGGGCGACGCCGGTCACGCCGCGGGCCCCTACGGGCTGGGCCAGCGGGTGCCGATGCTGGTCATCTCCCCTTGGAGCAAGGGCGGTTACGTCTGCTCCGAGACGCTCGACCACACCTCGGTCATCCGGTTCATGGAGCGTCGCTTCGGCGTGCGCGAGCCGAACATCTCGCCGTGGCGGCGCGCCGTCTGCGGCGACCTGACCTCCGCGTTCGACTTCTCCCGCAGGGATACCCGGCCGGTCGCCCTGCCCGGCACCGACGGCTACGAGCCCCCGGACCGGGATCGCCACCCCGACTATGTGCCGATCCCGCCGGCCCACCCCGTCCTGCCCAAGCAGGAGCGCGGCTCGCGCCCGACCCGACCGCTCAAGTACGCACCCCAGGTGGACGGTTCGGCGGATGCGACGGCCGGGACGCTGACCCTCACCTTCGCCTCCGGCGCCAAGGCGGGCGCCGCCTTCCTGGTGACCGCCGGCAACCGCGCCGACGGCCCGTGGAGCTACACCACCGCGGCGGGCGCGACCGTCTCCGACACCTGGAACTCGGCGCACTCGGGCGGCACGCACGATCTCACCGTGCACGGCCCGAACGGGTTCCTGCGCGTCTTCAAGGGGCCGGGAAGGACGACCGGGCCCGAGGTGGTCGCACGGCACGTCGGCGACGGACTCGAGCTGATCTTCACCCACCGGGGCAAGGGCACGGTGGAGTTGACGCTGGCCGACGGCTACGGCGGCCGGACCACGACCGTCGCGCTGCGGCCCGGCGCGGTGCTCAAGCGCACCGTGGAACTGCACGCGAGCCGGCGCTGGTACGACCTCACGGTCACCTCGAGCGCCGACCGGACGTTTCTCAGGCGGTTCGCCGGCCACGTCGAGAACGGGCGCCCCGGCCTCAGCGACCCGGCGATCGCCACGGAGTGATCCACAGAGCCTGTCGGGACAGAGCCTGTCGGGACGAAGTCTGTCGGGACATGGCCTGGCGGGACGACGCACACACGGTCCGCAGCGGGTCGTGGGCGGCCGTCCCGTTCCCGTCGGGCTCGGGACAGCGGCCCTGACCGTGGACACCGCGCTCGAGCAGGACGCGCGCGGTCTCGGCCGACGCGCCGCCGCCCGCCGGCACGGCGCAGGGGCCGCCGCCTTCAGGACGGCGGCCCCTGCGTGCGCGGCTCTACAGCGGCGTCAGATGCTCCGGTCCGTTCGCCGGCCGCGGCAGCAGCGCCGGTTCGGCCGAGGCCGTCCCGGGCCTCAGGGCCAGCACCGCCGCCACCGGATGGTCCTCGTCGACGGCCGCCGGGTGCGGCGTGGCCCGCGAGAGCAGCACCACGCCCCGGCCGGCCAGAGCCGCCCCCGCCAGCGCGAGGAGCACACCGGCCGGCCCGCCCTGCAGCCGTTCGCCCAGGAGCGCGAGGCCGATCGCCGCGGCGGCCACCGGGTTGGCCAGGGTCACCACCGCCAGCGGGGCGCCGAGGCCGTCCCGGTAGGCGGTCTGGGACAGCAGCAGCCCGCCTGTCGCGAAGGCCGCGACCAGCAGCGCCACCCCGATCACCTGCATGCTCAGCAGCGAGCCCGAACGGTCGGTGGCGGCCACCGTCACCGTCTGGGTGAGCGCCGAGGCGACGCCCGAGGTGAAGCCGGAGGCGGTCGCGTGCCGCAGTCCCGGCCGGGCTCCGCGCCGGGCCAGCAGCCCGATCAGCGCCGCCGTCGCCCCTGCCACGGCGACGGCCTCCGGCACGCTCAGCACGTCCTCGGGAGCCGATCCCGACGCCGTGGCCAGGACGGCGGCCAGGCCGGCCAGGGTGAGGGCGGTGCCCCGCCACTCGGCGGCGCCGACCCGGCGCCCGGCCACCATCGCGCCCATCGGCACCGCTGCGACCAGGGTGAGCGCGCCGAGCGGCTGCACCACCGTGAGCGGGCCGTACCTGAGGGCGACGACGTGCAGCAGCGCGGCGCCGGCGTTCAGCCCCACCGACCACCACCAGGCCCCGTTGCCGAGCAGCCGCGTCAGGCCTGCGCCGGGATGCCGGGAGGCCAGCCGCTCCTGGGCGACGGCGGCGGCCGCGTAGGCGACGGCGGAGAAGAGGGAGAGGACGACGGCGACCAGCGTGGCGCTCATCGGCCCGCTCCCACCGGGAACGCCAGGGCGGCGGGGAGGCGCACGGTCGCGGCGTGGGCGTTCGCGCCCTCGGCCGGGGCGTCGCCGGGCAGCGGCGGGGACTGCGCCGCGCCTTCGCCGGGCAGCCGCGGCCACCGTTCGGAGCGCCACACCCCCCGGGCGTCGCGGAAGGCCTCGCCGGTCCGGCCGGCGACCAGCTGCCGGCCGGGCCCGTGGACGAGGAAGACCCCTGCGGAAAGCAGGGGTTCGCGGACTACGGGCGGTCGCGCCGGTGTGGCCGGCTCCGCTTCTGCAGGCTCGGTGCGGGCATTCATCCCCCGGCCCCTTCGCTGACGGTGGTGCGGTGAGGTGGTGCTGCCGTGCTCGTGACTCGTGCATACACCATCGATACGATGTCGTACCGATACGTCAGTGTACCGATACGGAGGCGTACCGGTACAGTGACGTATCGATTGATGTGCGCCACACTGGAGATCGGGCCCGCCGCCCGGGCCCCGGCGCACAGGCCGGAGCGGAAGCGGACCAGGGAGGAAGAGCAGATGACGTCGCAGGCCGCGGACGGACCCGAGTCGGTCGCCGCCACGCGCCGCTCCAAGATCACGCCCGAGCGTGAACAGGAATTCTTCGACGCCGTCCTGAACCAGGTCCGCGAGTGCGGCTACGAGGCCGTCACCATGGAGGGCGTCGCCGCCAGCACCCGCTGCAGCAAGTCCACGCTCTACCGCCAGTGGAAGACCAAGCCCCAGTTCGTGGTGGCCGCCCTGCGCTCACGCCGCCGGGCCAGGCTCGCCGGCATCGACACCGGCTCGCTCGCCGAGGACCTGCGTGAGGCCGCGCGGGCCACCGGCCGCTGGTCGACCCACGACTCCGAGCTGCTGCAGGCGCTCGGCCACGCCGTCACGGGCGACGAGGAGCTCGCGAAGGCGCTGCGGGAGGCGCTCATCGACCCCGAGATCGCCGCGCTGCGGGAGATCCTGCGCCGCGGCGTCGAACGCGGCGAGGTCCCGCGCGACCACCCGGCGCTGGAGTACGTCCCGGCGCAGATGTTCGGTGTGATCCGGGCCCGTCCCGTCGTGGACGGGGAGTACGCGGACCAGGAGTACCTGGTCCGCTTCGTGGAGGCTGCCGTGCTCCCGGCGCTCGGGCTCACCTAGCACCCGGCGGGCCGGGCCGGACCAGGGCTCGACGACTCGACGACTCGGCGACGCGACGAACGGGCGGGCGAGGACCCGGCACGCACGCCCACGCACGCCCGCGCGGGCCCGCGCGGGTCGACACATGGCTCAGGCCGCCACATGGCTCAGGCCGCCGTCTCCACGGGATGACCGGACGGCGACCTGTCCCGCGCCGCACCGTGGGGACGGGGGCGGCGTGCACCTCCGGCCGGGCGGGGTCCCCTCGAGCGGAGGGGCGCCCCACCCGGCCGGCCGTGTGCCCGGGGCGGGGCGCCGCAGGCGGAGCTCCGGGGCCGGCTCAGACGTGCTGTCCGGCGCCGCCGCCCTTCGCCACCTTGATGCCCTCGGTGATGGTGTCGATGACGGACGCGCTCTGGTCGGCGTCGAGGCCGAAGCGCAGCACGACCAGCCGCTTGGCGTCGGCGGGGGCCGGGAACGCCAGCGACTCCACGTAGCCGTCCGCGCCCTTGCTGGTGACCGCCTTCCAGCGCACCAGGTAGCCCTTCTGCCCGGCCACCGTCACCGCCTTCGAGGCGAGCACCTGGTGCGAGGTGATCGCGCCGTACGTCGTGCCGCCGTAGGACTCCACGGCGTTGGCCGCGATGTCCGCCTTCGCGACCTCCTCGGCGGTGTCGCCCTTGGTCTTCAGCAGCTCGGCCGGTGCGGAGTAGACGCCCCCCTTCGTGCAGGTCTTGGAGGCGTCGCCCGGGCACTTGTAGGAGGCGTCGGAGGTCACCTGCACGCCCACGTTCAGCTCCTGGCCGGCCCAGCCGTCCGGGATGGGGACGCTGATGCCGTTCAGCGCGTCGGTCACCGAACCGCTCCTGATCTTCGGCGCCTCGGACTCCCCGGGCGAGGGAGAGTCGCCGCCCGGGCCCTCGGACCCGCCCGGGCCGCCGAAGGGACCGCCGTCCCGGCCGCCCGGGCCACCGGGCCCGCGCTGACCGCCCGGCCCCTGGGCCGTGCCGCCGCCGCCCGAGCCGTCGTTCCGGGCCAGCGCGTACACGCCCACCCCGATGCTGGTCAGGACCGCGACGGCCGCCGCCACGGCTATGCCCGTGCGCAGCCCGCGCCGGCCACCCGAGCCCGGCGGCGTGACCGGATGGCCCGGGTATCCGGGATACCCCGGATACTGAGCATGGCCGGCCTGGCCCGGATAGGCGGGCTGCCCCGGATAGGCGGGCTGCCCCGGATAGGCGGGCTGCCCCGGATGGGCGGCCGGGCCGGGATAGGGGGCCTGGCCCGGGTAGCCGGCCTGGTCCGGATAGGTCGGATGCGCTTCGTCGGCCGGGGTCTGCGCCGGCGGACCCCACACGGCGGCCGAGCCCGCGGCCCGGGTCCGGTCCGTCCACGCCTTGCCGTCCCACCAGCGTTCGGTGGCCGGACCGTCATTCGTCTGCCCCGGGTCGGGGTACCACCCGGGAGGAGTCACCTGCGTCATGCCCCCACCGTATGAGGCGTCGGTGAAAGCCGGATGAGAGGGCGGCCGCCGAGTCCGGATCTGCTCGGGGTGGCTGTCGCCGGGATGGCGTGTTTTCGACGTCAATTCGGTTCTCGCCCTTCGCTGTTGACGCGATGGACGCTCTCGCGCAGGCCCGTCGGTGCGACCCGGGCCGCCGACCGTCACTCGTGGAGCGGGACCTGCGTGGACCACGCTCCACGCGGACCCGCGGAGGGCTACGCTCGACGTCTGTACGTCGTTCGGGCGACTTGGGGAGGCAGCGGGATGACGGAGGTCGGGCCGACGGCGGCCGTCTCGGCTCCCCTGTGGGAGCGCGACGAGGAAGTCGCCGCCATCGTGCAGGCGGTGGAGAGGCTCTGCGCCGACCGGTCCGCCTCGGGCCACCTGCTGGTGCTCCGGGGCGAGGCCGGATTCGGCAAGACCGCGCTGCTGGCCGAGACACGTCGCATCGCCGAGGCCCGTGGCTGCTCGGTGTGGTCGGCCCGCGGCGGCGAGACGCTGCGCTCCGTCCCCTTCAACGTGGTACGGCAGTTGCTGCAGCCCGCGCTGCTGGCGCTGCACCCGGAGGAGGCCCGCGAGTACCTCGGCGACTGGTACGACATCGCGGGCCCCGCACTCGGCATCGCGGAGCCCGGCGAGGGCCACGCCGACCCGCAGGGCGTGTGCGACGGCCTCGTCGCCGCCGTGACCCGGCTGGCCCGCGGGGACTACCCGCTCGTCCTGCTGATCGACGACGCGCACTGGGTCGACCAGGAGAGCCTGCGCTGGCTCGCCGCGTTCGCCGAACACCTCGACGAGCTTCCCGTACTGGTCGTCGTGGCCCGCAGGCCCGGCGAGGTCACGGGCGACGCCGCCGGACACCTCGACGCCGTCGGCGAGGCCGCGGGCCGATCCGTCACCAGCCTCAGCGCCCTGACTCCGGCCGCGGTCGCCGGCCTCACCCGCGCCACCCGCGGCGCGCACGCCGAGGCCGCGTTCTGCCGCGAGGTGTGGGCGGTCACCGACGGCAATCCGTACGAGACCGTCGAGCTCCTCGCCAAGGTCCGCGACAGGGAACTGGCGCCCAGCGAGTCCTCGGCGACCGAACTGCGGCCCCTCAACCGCGCGGCCCGGGGCGGCGGGCTCGTCGACCGCCTGGAGAAACTCGGCGTCGACGCCACCAAGTTCGCCATGGCGGCCGCGATCCTCGGCGCCGACATCTCCGTCGCCCAGGCCGCCCGGCTCGCCGGCCTCGGCCGCGAGGAAGCGGTGCGCTGCGCCGAACTGCTGCGCAACGCCCGCATCCTCACCGAGCCCGACCCCGGCGCCGCCCCCGCGGACGACGGCGGCCTGGAGTTCGTCCACCCGCTGATCGCCACCGCCGTCTACGAATCGATCCCCGGCGGTCTGCGCACCGCGATGCACGGCATCGCCGCCCAGGTCGTCACCGACGCCGGCAAAGGGCTCGCGGCCGCCTCCCGGCATCTGCTCCAGGTGCACGAGGAGGGCGACGAGGAACTCGTCGAGCAACTGCGCGAGGCGGCGCGCGAACACCTGGCCGTCGGCGCCCCCGACGCGGCCCGCCGTTGCCTGGAGCGGGCCCTGCGGGAACCGCCCGTCCCCCACGTCCGCGCGCGCGTGCTCTACGAACTGGGCTGCGCCACCCTGCTCACCGCGCCCGCCAAGACCATCGAGCACCTGCGTTCGGCCCTGTCGCTGCAGGGCCTCGACGGCCGCGATCGCGTCGACGCCGTCTACCGGCTCTCCCAGGCACTGCTGCACAACGACCAGATGGAGGAGGCCGTCCGCACGGTCGAGGCGGAGGTCGCCCGGCTCCCGCCGGGCCCCGCGCGGCTGAGGCTGCAGGCCGTGCAGTTCATGTGGGAAAGCGTGAACGCCGGCGAGCCGACCTCGCCGCACGGCTCGGAGAGGCTCGCCGCGCTCGCCGCGACCTGCACCGGCCGGGACAGCGCCGAGCGCGCCCTGCTCATCCTGCGCGGCTTCGACGCCATGACCCGCGGCGAGAACGCCGAGGAGGTCGTCGAGTCCTGCGACCGCGCCCTGGTCAACGGCCGCCTCGCCCCCGGGCTCGGCTGGACCGACCAGGAGTGGGGCATCGAGCTGCTGATGATGCTGGCCAGCTCCTACGCCTACACCGACCGGCTCGACCGCGCCGACGTCCTCTTCAACGAGGCCCTGCGCGCCTACGCCTCCGCCGGGTGGAGCGGCGGTCACCTCGCCCTGGCCCACGCCTACCTCGGGCTGGGGCTGCGCCGCCGGGGCCGTCTCAGGGAGGCGGAGGAGTCCCTCCGGGAGTCCCTGCGGCTCGCCGAACGCGTCGGCCGCGGCCTGCCCCTGTACTGGTCGGCGATCTGCAACCTGGTCGACACGCTGCTCGTCCGGGGCCATGTCGCGGAGGCCTGGGAGATCGCCGAGCAGTACGGCTTCACCCCGCCCTACCCGTCGACGATCGTGCTGCCCGACCCCCGCTCGGTGCGCGGCCGGCTGCTGCTCGCCGTCGGCCGTGTCAAGGACGGCGTCAACGAACTGGAGCAGGCCGGGAAGGCCGCCGCCGCGCGCGGGCATCTCAACCCGGTGGTGGTCCCCTGGACCGTCGAGCTCGCCCGCGCCCTGGCCGGGGAGGACCCGGCCCGCGCGGCCGGGCTCGCCACCGAGGCACGCCGCCGGGCCGAGCGCTTCGGCACCGACACCGCGATAGGCGAGGCCCTGCGCTGTGCCGCCGCCCTGGAGACGGGTCAGCGCGCGGTCCGGCTCGCCCAGCAGGCGGTCGCCTATCTGGAGTCCTCGCCCTGCCAGTACGAACACGCCGCCGCCCGCATCGAGTACGGCATCCTCTCCCGCTCGGTCTCCGAACTCGGCCGGGGTCTGGCGCTGGCACGTTCCTGCGGCGCGGACGCTCTGACCGACAAGGCACAGCAGGCCCTGCAGAACCTGGGCGCACCCCAGGTGGGCAGGGTGCCCGGCCAGACCCGGCGCTAGCGCGAGAGCGGCCGCCAGCCGGTGTGGCGCGCCGCTGCGGGGGCCGAGATCGAGCTCGACGCCCTCGCACCAGGCGCGCATACCCCCGGCGATGAGCGCCGCGGCCGACCGGGTCGGGTCGGGTCGGGGGCTGTCCCGGCCCGTCGTGCGCCGGCCGTAACGGCGGGCGTGGCGAGCTGCCCGTCGGCGAGCGGGGCGGTGGCGGCTTCCGGGCGGGGCCGACTCGGCCGTCTTGCGCCGGCCGGTCGTGCCTCAGCCGGTCGTCGGCCGTGTCCGCGCCCGCGGGCTCGGTCGGTTTCGCCAGAGGCGTGGGAAGGCCCCCGCGTTGAGGGCCGCGGCATGTCGGGCGAGGGCCGGGGGCTGTCTCGGCCCGTTGCCCGTTGCCCGTCGGCCGGTGGTCGTGCCTCAGCCGCGTCCGCCCCGCCCGTTCCGGTGCCGTCGGTTGCGGCCTCAGCCGGTTCGGGCCGTGTCCGTCCGCCCGGCTCAGTCGGTCGGGTCCCGGGTGGGTTCCGGGACGTCCGGGGCGGCTTCCTCGGCCAGTACCCGCTGGGCTGTGGCGAACGCCGAGTTCGCGGCCGGGACGCCGCAGTAGACGGCCGTCTGCAGGAGAACGGCGCCGATGTCGTCCGGGGTCAGCCCGTTGCGCCGGGCCGCCCGGACGTGCATGGCCAGTTCGTCGTAGTGGCCGTGCGCCACCAGCGCGGTCAGCGTGATCATGCTGCGTTCGCGGCGGCTGAGCGTCGGGTCGGTCCAGATCTCGCCCCAGGCGTAGCGGGAGATGAAGTCCTGGTAGCGCGCGGTGAACGCGGTCTGCCCGGCCTGGGCGCGGTCCACATGCGCGTCCCCGAGGACCTGGCGCCGGACCTCCATGCCCCGCTTGGCCCCGCCGTCGAGATGGGTCCGCAGCACGGTCAGGACGGCCTCGGGGCACTCGGCGGGCGCGAGATGCGAGGCGCCCGGGAGCTCGACCAGCGTGGCGTCCGGCACCGCGTCCGCGATCTCCCGCAGATGCGCGGGCGGCGTCGCCGGATCCTGTCGCCCGGCGATCAGCAAGGTCGGGACGGCGATCTCCGGGAGCCGCTCGCGCAGATCGAACGCGGCGAGCGCGTCACAACAGGCGGCGTAGGCCTCCGGGTCGGCGGCGCGATGGTCGGCGATCAGCTCGGGCGCGGTGAACCCGGGCGTGAACCAACGGGCGTTCGCGTTCCGGGCGAGTTCCGCCAGTCCCTCGCGGCGGACCAGCGCGGCCCGCTCCTCCCACGGCCCCGGTCCGTTGAAGTGGGCGGAGGAGCAGATCACGGCCAGCGACGACACCCGCTCGCGGTGGTGCAGTGCGAGATGCAGCCCCACCGCGCCGCCCAGGGACACTCCCGCGTAGGCGAACCGCTCCAGGCCGAGGGAGTCGGCGAGGGCCAGCACCAGGTCGGCCAGATCGCCGACGGTGGCGCCGGGACCGATCAGGTCGGCGGCCGAACCGCCGTGCCCCGGCAGGTCCCAGCGGATCACCCGGTGGGTGAGGGACAGTTCGGGCGCGACCTTGTCCCACAGGGCGTACGAGGTGCCCAGCGAGGGGCCGAGCAGCAGCGGGGGCGCCGAAGTCGGCCCTTCGGCGTGGTGGTTGAGCAGCTTCTCGGTCAACGTCGCTCCAGCGCACGGTCGGTGAGGGCTCCGGCAGAGCCGGTGTAGCGGGTGGGGTCGGTGAGTTCGTCGAGGTCGACGTCCTTCAGGTCGGCTTCCTGGGCGAGCAGTTCGGCCAGTGGACGGTTCTCGGCGTAGGCCCGCCGGGACAGCTCGGTGAGGAGTCGTCTGGCCCGGGGGCGGCCGAGCAGGCCCGACAGCTCGGCGGACAGCCGTTCGGACACGATCAGCCCGTGGGTGAGGCCGAGGCCGGAGCGCATCCGGTCCGGGTCCACCCGCAGCCCCGCGGTCAGCTCCGCCGCGTCCCGGGCGGCCCCTCCGACCAGCCGCAGCAGATCCCTGAGCGGCTCCCACTCGGCGTGCCACGCCCCGGCGGGGCGCTCGTCCTCCGCGACCAGGGAGCCGTACAGCGTGGCCGCGAGCTGCGGGGCCCGCCGGGCGGCCGCCGCGATCAGCGTCGAGCGCACCGGGTTCGCCTTGTGCGGCATGGCCGAGGAACCGCCCCCACCGCCCGCCGAGACCTCGGCGATCTCGGAGATCTCGGTCCGGGCCAGGGTGAGGACGTCCGTCGCGAGCTTGCCCAGCGCGCCCGCCGTGAAGGCCAGGCACGCGGCGAGGTCGGCGACGGGCGTGCGCAGCGTGTGCCATGGCAACAACGGTGCGACGAGGCCGAGTTCGCGGGCGTACGCCGTCGTGAGCGCGGTCGTGTCCTCGACGCCGTACGCCGTGAAGGCGGCCGCCGTCCCGGCCGCGCCGCCGAGCTGGGCGGGCAGGGAGTCCCGTACGGCCGTGATCCGGTCGCGGGCGTCCAGCACCAGTGAGCGCCACCCGGCGGCCTTCAGCCCGAAGGTGGTCGGCACGGCGTGCTGGGTGAGGGTCCGTCCGGGCATCGCGGTGTCCCGGTGCTCGGCGGCGAGCCGGGCCAGGGCCCGCTGGACGCGGTCGAGGTCGGCCAGCACCGGGTCGAGGGTCCGCGCCGCGACCAGCATCGTCGCCGTGTCCATGATGTCCTGGCTGGTCGCGCCGCGGTGCACGTACGGGCCGTACTCGACGCCGGCCGCCTCGGTGAGATCGGCGATCAGCGGGATCACCGGGTTTCCGCCGCCGCGGGCCCGCTCGGCGAGGGAGCGGACGTCGAAGTCGCCGCACGCGGCCGCGGTGACCGCCGCTCCGGCCCCCTCCGGGGCCGCGCCCACCGCTTCCTGGGCGCGGGTCAGCGCCGCCTCCGCGTCCAGCAGCGCCCGCAGATAGGCGTCGTCGTCGGTCGCGCGGGCGGCGGGGGAGCCGGTCCACCCCGGGGCGAGCAGACCGGACTCGGGCTGAGCTGCTGTCACTGGAACTCCAGGAAGACCGTCTCGCCTTCGCCCTGAAGGCGGATGTCGAAACGGTAGGTCCCCGACCGGTCGCGCGTCGCGATCAGCGTGTCGCGTCGTGCCGGGTCCACCCGCCGCAGCAACGGGTCGGCGGCGAGCGCCGCGTCGTCGCCGGGCAGGTAGATCCGGGTGAACAGGTGCACCAGCAGTCCGCGCGCGAAGACGCAGACGCTCAGATACGGGGCGCTCGCGCCGCGCGCGCCGGGCCGCAGGGTCCGCGCGGACCAGTGCCCGTCGGCGTCGGTCTGGACGCGGCCCCAGCCGGTGAACTCCACGCCGTTGCGGCCCAGGAACCCGCCCGACGCCGGGTCGCGCCGCATCGAGCCGTCGGTCGTCGGCAGCTCTCCGTCGGGATCCGCGCCCCACAGCTCCAGGAACGCGTCCGGCAGCGGGGCGCCCTCGCCGTCGTACACGCGTCCCTGGAGGGCGATGGCGTCCGGGTGGCCGAGCGGGGCGATGTCGCCGCCGCCGGGGAACGGCAGGGCGTGGCCGTAGAAGGGGCCGACGGTGTGCGACGGAGTGGGGAGCACGGTCTGCGGACGGCTCGGGTCGATCTTCGTCATGGCGGCTCAGCGTCCTTCTTCGATCCAGGTGGCCCGCGGCCCGTCGAGCACGATGTCCCAGTGGTAGCCCATCGAGAACTCGGGCACGGACAGACTGTGGTCGTAGGTGGCGACCAGCCGCTGCCGGGCCGTGTCGTCCGTCACCGACTGGATGATCGGGTCGTAGGGGAAGAGCGGGTCGCTCGGGAAGTACATCTGGGTCACGAGCCGTTGGGTGAAGGCCGTGCCGAACAGCGAGAAGTGGATGTGTGCCGGCCGCCAGGCGTTGAGGTGCTGACGCCACGGGTAGGGGCCCGGCTGGACGGTGGTGAAGTGGTAGAAGCCGCTGTCGTCCGTCAGGGTGCGGCCGACCCCCGTGAAGTTCGGGTCCAGCGGCGCGTCGTGCTGCTCGCGCTGGTGGGCGTAACGGCCGGCCGCGTTGGCCTGCCAGATCTCGACCAGCTGACCGCGGACCGGACGCCCGTCGCGGTCCAGCAGCCGGCCGGAGACGGTGATCCGTTCCCCGATCGGCTCGCCGTGGTGCTGCCGGGTGAGGTCGTTGTCGGTCTCGGTGACGTCCCGCTCGCCGAAGGCGGGCGAGGCCAGCTCCACCAGCTCCGGATCCTTGCTGACGTCGATGGCGACCAGAGGCTGCTTCGGATGCCGCAGGACGGACGAGCGGTACGGCGCGTAGTCGCGGCGCGGCTGGTGCTCGACGGGGCCGCCGTCGGCGAGCCGCTTCTCGTAGGCGGCGTGTTCGGCCGCGATCTCCCGGTCGATGTCGGCTTGCGTGAGAGTCATGGGAGTTCCCGGGGTTCCTATCGTTCGAGGACGAGGGCGAGACCCTGGCCGACGCCGATGCACAGGGTGGCGACGCCGACGCCCGAACCCTTGGCGGCGAGCTGGTGGGCGACGGTGCCGGCGAGGCGGGCGCCGGAGGCGCCGAGGGGGTGGCCGAGGGCGATCGCGCCGCCCTGCGGGTTGAGGACGGCCGGGTCGAACTCGGGCCATTCGGCGAGGCAGCCCAGCACCTGTGCGGCGAACGCCTCGTTGAGTTCGAGCACCGACAGGTCGTCGAAGCCGCGTCCGGCCTTGGCGAGTGCGCGGTTGACGGCCTCGACGGGGGCGAGCCCGAAGTACTGCGGGTCGATGGCCGACACGCCGGTCGCGGACACCCGGGCGAGCGGCTCGCGGCCGGTCGCGCGCAGTCCCTCCTCGTCCACCAGCAGCAGGGCCGCGGCCCCGTCGTTCAGCGGGGAGGCGTTGCCCGCCGTCACCGTGCCGTCCTGGGTGCGGAAGGACGGCTTCAGTCTGCCCATCGCCTCCAGGGAGGCGTCCGGGCGGACGCATTCGTCGGCGTCGAACAGGACCGGGTCGCCCTTGCGGCGCGGGACCGGCACGGGCGCGAGCTCGGCGTCGAAGAGGCCCGCCCGCTGCGCGGCGGCCGCCTTGCGGTGGCTTTCCAGGGCGAACTCGTCCTGCTGCGCCCGGCTGATCCGGTGCTTGTCGGCGATGAGCTCGGCCGATTCGCCCAGGGGGATCGTCCATTGCGGGTCCATCCGCGGGTTGACCATCCGCCAGCCCAGCGTCGTCGAGTACAGCTCGGCGTGCCCGGCGGGGAAGGCCCGGTCCGACTTCGGCAGCACGTAGGGCGCGCGGGTCATCGACTCCACCCCGCCCGCGACGACGACGGAGGCGTCGCCCACCGCGATCGCGCGGGCCGCCTGGATCACGGCCTCCAGGCCGGACGCGCACAGCCGGTTGACGGTGACACCCGGCACCGAGGTGGGCAGGCCGGCGAGCAGTGCGCCCATGCGGGCCACGTTGCGGTTCTCCTCGCCGGCGCCGTTGGCGTTGCCGAAGTACACGTCCTCGACGCGCCCGGCGTCCAACGCGGGAGTGCGGGCGAGAAGCTCGCGGACGGCGTGGGCGGCGAGGTCGTCCGGGCGCACCGAGGCCAGGGCGCCGCCGTAACGGCCGACCGGGGTGCGTACGGCGTCGACGACGTAGACGTCCTTGAGGGTCATGACCGGATCTCCTCGCTGATGCGAACCTTCGCGGCGGTCTTCGCCACGATCTCCTCCACGGTGACGCCGGGCGCGGTCTCCACCAGCACCAGGCCCTCCTCGGTCACGTCGAGCACGCCGAGGTCGGTGATGATCCGGTTCACACAGCGCTTGCCGGTCAGGGGCAGTGCGCAGTCGGCCAGGATCTTGGGGCCGCCGTCCTTGGCGGTGTGGGTCATGACGACGATGACCGTGCGGGCCCCGTGCACCAGGTCCATCGCCCCGCCGATGCCGGTGATCATCTTGCCGGGGACGGCCCAGTTCGCCAGGTCGCCGTGTTCGGAGACCTGCATCGCGCCGAGCACGGCGACGTCGATGTGGCCGCCGCGGATCATCCCGAAGGACAGCGCCGAGTCGAAGAAGGACGCGCCCGGCAGCACCGTCACGGTCTCCTTGCCCGCGTTGATCAGGTCGGGGTCCACCGCGTCCTCGGCCGGGTAGGGGCCGGTGCCGAGGATGCCGTTCTCGCTCTCCAGCACCACCTCGACGTCCGCGGGGAGGTGGTTGGGGATGAGCGTCGGCAGTCCGATGCCGAGGTTGACGTACTGCCCGTCCTTCAGCTCGCGCGCGGCGCGGGCCGCCATCTGCTCACGTGTCCAGGCCATCAGCTGCTCACCGTCCGCTGCTCGATCTTCTTGTCGCGGGCCTGCTCCGGGGTCAGCGCGACCACGCGCCGCACGAAGACGCCCGGCAGGTGCACCGCGTCCGGGTCGATCTCGCCGGGCTCCACGAGCTCCTCGACCTCCGCGATCGTGACGCGTCCGGCCATCGCGGCGAGCGGGTTGAAGTTGCGGGCGGACTTGTTGAAGACCAGGTTGCCGTGCCGATCGCCCTTCGCCGCCCGCACCAGGGCGAAGTCGGTGCGGATGCCGTGCTCCAGCACGTACTCCACCCCGTCGAACTCCCGGACCTCCTTCGGCGGCGAGGCCAGCGCCACGCCGCCCGAGCCGTCGTAACGCCACGGCAGCCCGCCCTCGGCGACCTGCGTGCCCACGCCCGCCGGGGTGTAGAAGGCGGGGATGCCGGCGCCGCCGGCCCGCAGCCGCTCGGCCAGCGTGCCCTGCGGGATCAGCTCCACCTCCAGCTCCCCGGCCAGGTACTGGCGGGCGAACTCCTTGTTCGCGCCGATGTAGGAACCGGTCACCCGGGCGATCCGCCCGGCGGCCAGCAGGACCGCGAGGCCCGACTCCATCGCCCCGCAGTTGTTGGAGACGACCGACAGCCCGGTGACCCCCCGCTCGTACAGGGCGCCGATGAGGACGCCGGGCACGCCGCTCAGGCCGAAACCGCCCACTGCCAGCGACGCGCCCTCCGGCACGTCGGCCACCGCCTCCAGGGCCGTGGCGACCACCTTGTCCATCCGTGAAGCCCCATCTCTTGTGTGCGCCCCTGGCCCATCGTTCGGGACACTGATGATCAGAACCCAGATAATCAGGACACTGAGCATCTCTCCGGGATCTCCCACACGCTGCCACCGGAGGTCATGCCAGTCAAGACCCCAGGCAGGAGTCCTGGAGCGCATCGCCGGGAGGTGAGACGCTCTCGCCTTCGAACGGTATCGTTCAGTGCACCGACGAATTCCAGCAGAGGAGCGCATATGGCCGCGGTGGACCTCACCAGCCACCCGGGGCACCTGGCCCGGCGGCTGCAGCAGGCGCACTACCTGCTGTGGAACACGATGGTCTCCGAGGAGATCACCTCGCCGCAGTTCGCGGTCCTCAACGCGCTCGTCGCCGAGCCGGGCCTCGACCAGCGCACGGTGGGCGAGCGGGTCGGCCTCGACCGTTCGACCATCGCCGAGGTGATCAGCCGGCTCACCCGCCGGGCCCTCCTCGACAAGGTCCGAGACCCGCAGGACGGGCGCCGGTTCCTGCTGGCGCTCACCGAGGACGGCCTGCGCACCCACCGCAAGCTGACCGTGCGCACGGCCCGGATGAACCAGGTCTTCCTCTCCCCGCTGTCGGCCGAGGAGCAGACCCTGTTCCTCGAACTGATCCAGCGCGTCTCGGACGCGGCCGAGGGGCTGCGCAACCCGGCCGAACCCCTCGTCGACCAGGGCTGAACCCGGCCCCGGCCGGAGTCGATCGCCCACCTCACCCGGGCCGACCTCGGACCTGGCCGAGGCCGACGGCCAGGCCGGGCCCGACGCCCCTCCGGCCGGTGCCGGCCGTTCCGGCGTGGGGCTGTCCGCGCGTGGACGTTTCCGGTGATGCGGCTGTTCGCGCGTGGCCGTCCCGGCAGGGGACCGCTCAGGGCGCCTTCGCGAACACCACCCACACCTGCCCCTCGGCGAACGCGACGGGCTTGCCGTCGGCCGCGGTGAACTCCGTGCCGTTCTCGGCCTTCGGCCGCTTCCAGCTCACGTCGTAGGCCCGCCCGTCGCGCAGCACCTCCGCCTTCCCCGAGCCCACCGTCTCGGTGTACGGCGTGTTGTTGCCGAGGAAGTCGTGGAACCCCGAGGTCCGCACCCGCACGTACTGCACGACCACCGTGGCCGGCGCCGACTGCTGTCCGTCGGTCGCCACGGTGGGCCTGCCGTCCGTCGAGACCAGCCAGCGGGCCCGGCTCGCGGACCACGTGAACGTGAAGCCGGCCGCCGGGTAGCGCACGGTCCTCGAGGTCTCCGCCCTGCCCCCGGCAGGCGCGGGGCCGAAGCGGAAGCCCGTGGTCAGCGCGTCCCTTCCCGGCGCGGCGGGCAGCAGGACGCCCGGGCGCACGTACAGATTGTGCGGCGCGGGGCGCGGCCCGCCCCGGAAGTAGGCGTCGGGCTTCTTCCCGGGCGTCACGGCGTCCAAGGGCGCCCGGTCGATCAGCGGCAGCAGCTTGCCCTGTGCGCCGGAGAACGCGAGCACCGGCCGCTGGAACTGCCGCAGCAGCTCCAGGTCGGACTCCCGGGCGCTGCGCACCGGTCCCACGGCTTTCGGCAGCCTGCTCGCGTAGACCGCCATCAGACGGCTCAGCCCGCCCTCGACCTGCTCGGCGTACACGATGTCCGCCGAGTCGAGGCCCGTCTGCGGTCGGGCGTCCGGCGCGTTGTCGATCTTCACGGCGAGCACCGGGCCGACGGCGGCACCCGTACCGGTGCCGGTCGGGCTCGGGCTCTGCGACGCGCTGCGGCCGTCGTCGGGCGGGGAGGACCCGCCGGACGAGGTGCAGCCCGCGGCGGAGAGCGAGACCGCCAGGGCGGCGGCCACCGCCGCGACCGCCGTCGCCGCGGTGGACGGACGGCGCGCGCGCCCCGTGCGTATCCCGCATCTCGAACGACTCGTGTCCGTCATGGGCGCCCCCGTTCCGTGTCTCGATTGTGCGCTCGTCCGTTCGAGACCGGCCATCCGTGGCCGTACGCGGCTCTCCGTCATGGCCGTCCGGGGCCCTCCGGCGTGGCCGTCAGTGGTCATCCGAGGCCGTTCCCGGCCGTCGGCGACCCCGCCGGGCGGCCCGCGGGGCGGCCCCGGCGGTTCGGGGCGGGACGCTCGGGTACCCGGGGCGCAGCCATGATCCGGACACCCCCGGGACCTGCCGGGGACCGACCGGACGGCGGAAGGAGCGCGGCACGATGAAGGCAGTGACCTGGCAGGGCAAGCGCGATGTGCGGGTGGACACCGTGCCCGATCCGGAGATCCAGGAACCGACGGACGCCGTCATCCGCGTCACGTCCAGCGGACTGTGCGGCTCGGACCTGCACCTCTACGAGGTCCTCACCCCGTTCATGACCCCCGGCGACATCCTCGGGCACGAGCCGATGGGCATCGTCGAGGAGGTCGGCGCCGGGGTGCCCGACCTCCGGGCCGGCGACCGGGTGGTGGTGCCCTTCCAGATCGCCTGCGGCAACTGCTGGATGTGCCTGAACAGCCTGCCCACCCAGTGCGAGACCACCCAGGTCACCGGCGAGGGCATGGGCGCCGCCCTGTTCGGCTACACCCGCCTGTACGGTGCGGTGCCCGGAGCGCAGGCCGAGTATCTGCGGGTGCCACAGGCCCAGTTCGGCCCCATCAAGGTGCCCGAGGGCCCGCCCGACGACCGGTTCGTCTACCTCTCCGACGTCCTGCCCACCGCCTGGCAGGCGGTCGCCTACGCGGACATCCCCGAAGGCGGCAGCGTCGCCGTGCTCGGCCTCGGCCCCATCGGCGACATGGCCTGCCGGGTCGCCCAGGTGCGCGGGGCGGGCCGGGTCTTCGGCGTCGACCTCGTGGGCGACCGGCTGCGCCGGGCCCGCGCGCGTGGGGTCGAGGCCTTCGACCTGCGGACCTTCGACAGCGAGAAGGAGCTCGTCGCCGCGATCCGGGACGAGACCGACGGCCGCGGACCCGACGCCGTGATCGACGCGGTCGGCACCGAGGCGCACGGCAGCGCGGCCGCCCGCATGATCCAGAACGCCTCCGCCCTGCTGCCGCGGAAGATCAGCGGCCCGCTCGCGGAACGCTTCAGCGTCGACCGTCTCGCCGCCCTGCACACCGCCATCGAGCTGGTGCGCCGCGGCGGCACCCTCTCGCTGGTCGGCGTCTACGGCGGTATGGCCGATCCGCTGCCGATGCTCACGATGTTCGACAAGCAGATCCAGATCCGGATGGGCCAGGCCAACGTGCGCCGCTGGAGCGACGAGATCCTGCCGTACCTCACAGACGAGGACCCCCTCGGCGTCGACGATTTCGCCACCCACCGCGTGCCGCTCACGGACGCCCCGCACGCGTACGAGATGTTCCAGCGCAAGCAGGACGGCGCGGTCAAGGTCCTGATGAGGCCCTGAGCCGGACCGCCCCACCGCCCCCCCTGCCGTCGGCGGCCCATCGCACCGGCCGTCGGCGGAGGGGAGTTCAGCCCGCGGGCCGGTTCAGCCCGCGGCCGGTCCGCCCAGGATCTCCGCCAGGTCGTAGCGGACCGGCTCCTCCAGCTGTTCGTACGTGCAGCTGAGGGGGGTGCGGTCCGGGCGCCAGCGACGGAAGCGGGCCGTGTGCCGAAACCGCGCCCCGTTCTCCATGTGGTCGTAGGCCACCTCGGCGACCCGGTCGGGCCGCAGCGGCACCCAGGACAGGTCCTTCTTGCCCGACCAGCGGCTCGGCGCGCCCGGCAGCCGCGCCGTCTCGTGGGCGGCCTCCTCCGACCAGGCCGCCCAGGGGTGTTCGGCCGCGTCCGCCAGGCGCAGCGGCTCCAGTTCCTCGACCAGCTCGGCCCGCCGCTTCATGGTGAACGCGGCGGACACGCCGACATGCTGCAGCACGCCCCGGTCGTCGTACAGGCCCAGCAGCAGTGAGCCCACCACCGGCCCGCTCTTGTGGAAGCGGTACCCGGCGACGACGACGTCGGCGGTGCGTTCGTGTTTCACCTTGAACATGGCGCGCTCGTCCTGGAGGTAGCGCAGGGTGAGCGGTTTGGCGATCACACCGTCGAGGCCCGCGCCCTCGTACTCCTCGAACCACTGCCGGGCCACCTCGACGTCGGTCGTCGCCGGCGCCAGGTGCACGGGCGCCGTCACCCCGGCCAGGGCCCGGGTCAGCAGCTCGCGCCGGTCGGTCAGCGGGACGTCCAGCAGCGAGGCGTCGGTCAGCGCCAAGAGGTCGAAGGCCACGAAGGAGGCTGGGGTCCGCTCGGCGAGCGTGCGCACCCGGGAGGCCGCCGGATGGATGCGCTCCGTGAGTGCGTCGAAGTCGAGCCTCCCGTCGCGGGCGATCACGATCTCCCCGTCCAGCACGCACCGCGTCGGCACCCGCTCCCGCAGCGCCTCCACCAGCTCGGGAAAATACCTGGTCAGCGGTTTTCCGGTGCGGCTGCCGAGCTCGACCTCGTCCCCGTCACGGAACACGATCGCCCGGAAGCCGTCCCACTTCGCCTCGTACTGCATGCCCGGCGGGATGGCCGCCACCGACTTGGCGAGCATCGGTTTCACGGGCGGCATCACCGGCAGATCCATGCTCTGATTCTGCGCGAGATGCGCATCGATCGCCCGGTATGTACGGAGATGCGTGCTGATGCGAGGTGTCGGCGGTATGTCTACGGTGGCTCGCATGGGCGATGCGGTGGAACTGGAAGTAGCCGGACGGACGGTACGGCTGTCCAGCCCGGACAAGGTCTTCTTCCCGGAGCGCGGTTTCACCAAGCTGGACCTCGCCCGTTACTACCAGGCGGTCGCCCCCGGCATCCTGCGCGCTCTGCGCGACCGCCCCACCACCCTGGAGCGCTACCCCGACGGAGTGACGGGGGAGTCCTTCTTCCAGAAGCGGGCGCCGAAGAACATGCCGGACTGGATCCCCACCGCGCACATCACCTTCCCCAGCGGACGCAGCGCCGACGAGATGTGCCCGACGGAGGAGGCGGCGGTCCTGTGGGCCGCCCAGTACGGCACCCTCACCTTCCACCCCTGGCCGGTGCGCCGCACCGACGTCGACCGGCCCGACGAACTGCGCATCGACCTCGACCCGCAGCCCGGCACCGACTTCGACGACGCGGTCCGCGCGGCGCACGAACTGCGCGCGGTCCTCGACGAGTTCGGTGGACTGAGGGGCTGGCCCAAGACCTCTGGCGGCCGTGGCCTGCATGTCTTCGTGCCGATCCGGCCCCGCTGGACCTTCGCCCAGGTCCGGCGCGCCGCCATCGCCGTCGGCCGGGAGATGGAGCGCCGGATGCCGGAGCTGGTGACGATCAAGTGGTGGAAGGAGGAGCGCGGCGAGCGCGTCTTCCTCGACTACAACCAGACCGCCCGCGACCGCACCATCGCCTCCGCCTACTCCGTGCGCCCCCACCCGCAAGCCCCCGTCTCGGCGCCGCTGCGCTGGGAGGAGGTCGGCTCGGCCCGCCCGCGTGACTTCGACATCGCGACCATGCCCGCCCGTTACGCCGAACTCGGCGACGTGCACTCCGACATGGACGACCACGCGTTCTCCCTCGACGCGCTCCTCGACCTCGCCCGGCGCGACGAACACGAGCACGGGCTGGGCGACCTGCCGTACCCGCCGGAGTACCCGAAGATGCCCGGGGAGCCCAAGCGGGTGCAGCCGAGCCGGGCCCGGCACGAGGACGTCCCGGACGGCCCCGGGGCGCCCTAGGGAACCGGCCCGCACGGAGTTCCCTGCCGTGGAGCAGCCGAACGTCGCCGCGTCCGGCACACACGGTCGCGCGAGCCCGACGCGGCGCGAGCCCCGGGCGTCGCCCCGTTCCCCGGGCGTCGCCCC
>NZ_BMTL01000040.1:32737-82501 GCF_014649655.1 Streptomyces humidus
CGTTCCCCGGACGCGGCCCGTTCCCCGGACGCGGCCCGTTCCCCGGACGCGGCCCGTTCCCCGGACGCGGCCCGTTCCCCGGACGCGGCCCGTTCCCCGGACGCGGCCCGTTCCCGGGCGGGACGTTGTCCGTTCCCCGGACGTCGCTCGTCCCGGTCGTCGTGCGACTCGCACGAGCACGGAGCCGGCGGCTGTCGGGCCGACGGCGAGAGCGCTCTCACCGTGACCGCCTCGCGGGGCTATCCTGATCCGCAGCCGGCCCAGGAGGAGTCCCGAAGTGACCGAGACAGCGCCGCGTCCCACGCTGGAGGCCGTGGCAGCCCGGGCCGGGGTCTCCCGGGCGACCGTGTCGCGGGTCGTCAACGGCGGGGACGGTGTGCGCGAACCGCTCGTCGCGCGAGTGCGGCAGGCCGTGGACGAACTCGGATACGTGCCCAACCAGGCCGCGCGCAGCCTTGTCACCCGACGGCACGACGCGGTCGCCGTCATCATCGCCGAACCGGAGACCCGGGTCTTCGCCGATCCCTTCTTCGCTCTCCAGCTGCGCGGCATCAGCAAGGAACTGACGGCTCAGGACAACCAGTTGGTGCTGCTGCTCACCGAGGGCCGCGACGACCACGCCCGCGTCGCCCGCTACCTCGCCGGCGGCCATGTCGACGGGGCGCTGGTCTTCTCGCTGCACCTCGACGACCCGCTGCCCGGCCTGATCCAGGGCGCGGGCGTGCCGACCGTGTTCGGGGGGCGTCCCGGCTGGAGCGACGGCACCCGGGACGTCGTCTACGTCGACAGCGACAACCGCGGCGGCGCCCGCGAGGCCGTGCGCCTCCTGACCGGTCTCGGCCGCACCCGTATCGCCCACATCAGCGGCCCCCTCGACCAGACCTCGGCGGCGGACCGGCTCGACGGATACCGGCAGGTGGTGGGCGACACCGGGCCGCATCTCGTCGTCGAGAGCGACTTCACCCCCGGCGGCGGCGAGCGCGCCATGCGCGAACTGCTGGACCGCTGCCCCGACGTCGACGCGGTGTTCGCCGCCAACGACCTCACCGCCTCGGGCGTGCTGCGCGTGCTGCGCGAACACGGGCGGCGCGTGCCCGAGGACGTCGCGGTGGTGGGGTTCGACGACATGCTGCCCGTCGCCGAGCAGACCGATCCGCCGCTGACGACGGTCCGCCAGGACATCGAGGAGATGGGCCGGATCATGGCCCGTCTTCTGCTGCGCCGTCTCGACCGGCGCGGGGCCGGCGAGGAACAGGGCGGCGGGGTCGTGCTGCCCACCACGCTGGTGCGCCGGGCGTCGGCGTAGATCCGTGCGGCCTCAGGGACCTGCCCCGGCCGGCCGGGGCAGGCTCACTGCTCCCGGGGCGCGCTCTTGATCACGGCGAAACGGGCGCCGTAGGGGTCGGCGAGCCGGGCGACGCGGCCGACTCCTTCGAGGTTCGTGGCGGGCATCCGCACACCGGCGCCCAGCTCCTCGGCCCTGGCGACCGCCGCGTCCACGTCGGCGGCCTCGAAATAGGGCAGCCAGTACGCCTGCGACCCGGCCTCGGTGGGGTCGTCGGACAGCGGGACGATGCCGCCGAACATCGCGTCCTCGTCGGCGCCGGCCGGGTTGACGCAGGTGTACGTGCCACCGGGGAAGGGAACCGCGTAGGTCTCCAGGCCCAGCGTCGCGTGGTAGAAGGCGGCAGCCGCGGCGATGTCCGGCGTGTAGAGCTCGACCCAGCACAGCGAGCCGGGCTCGTTCGCCACGTCCACGCCCTTGGTCCGGCCCGGCTGCCAGAGGCCGAACGGCACTCCCGCCTGGTCGGCGAGGATCGCCATGGTGCCTTCGCCCATCACGTCCATCGGCGCGAGGGTCACTCTGCCGTGCGCCTGCTCGGCGGCCTCCGCCGTCGCCCGGGCGTCCGCCGTCGCGAAGTACACCGTCCACGACGGCGGGCCCTGTTCCGGTGTGGTCTGCATGCCGCCCGCCACGGTCTTCCCGTCCAGCTGGAAGTAGCCGTAGCCGCCGGCCTCGGGCCCCGCCGACCGGAAGCTCCAGCCGAACAGAGCGCCGTAGAAGGCGGTGGCGCCGTCGATGTCGGGCGTGCCGACGTCGATCCAGTTCGGGGCGCCGTCGACGAAACGGGTGGTGAGCATCATCGCCCTCCTCGCAGGGGTCCCGTCCAGTGCACTGCCGAGTCTGGCACCGACCACTGACAACCGCTGCCGGAGCGGGGCCACGGAGTCGGACGGTCCCACGGACACCGGCGGTCCCAAGGAGCCGGAAGGTCCCACGGACACCGGCGGCCGTATGGACGCGGACGGCCCAAGGGCGGGGAGGGCCGGACGGACTGTCGGCGCAGGCGCAGCCGCGGGCGGTCGTCGTAGGCCCGCGCGCGCCGCCGTGCGTCGCGGCGGTCGCCCGGGCCATCATCGAGGCGGCGGGTCTTCCCGGCATCAGGGCATCGGGAATCGGGGTCTTGGGGCATCGGGCATTCGGACGGACCGGGTCCGGGCCCGGCAGCGGCGTGCGTATATCCGGCGTTGATCGAACGTTTTGCGCCGCCGGGCACGATCTTCGCCATGTACACCGACACGATTCCCACCCCCGACCTCACCTGGCAGCGGGAAGCGCTGTGCGCACAGACCGGGGCGGAGTTCTTCTTCCCCGAGCCCGGCAGTTCGGTGCGGGAGGCCAAGCGCATCTGCGGCATGTGCGAGATGCGCCCCGCCTGCCTCGACTACGCCCTGGCCCACGACGAACGCTTCGGCGTCTGGGGCGGCCTCTCCGAGAAGGAGCGTCTGGAGATCAGGCGCACGGCGCACTGAACGGGCAGGTCACCCCGGCCGGACCGGTGGGGCGGACCTGTGAGCCGGGTCGGTGGGTCGGACCGGGCGGGGCCCACGGAGATCCCGGGATCCGGGCGACCGCGTCGCGGGGGCGCGGTCGAGGATTTCGGGCCGGGCGTGCGGACAGGGCGCGCGAAGGCACGCGCCCGCCCGGCGGATCGACACCGTTCCCGGCGCGTGGGCTTCGCTCCCACCCGGCGCGTGGCGCCGGTCGCCTGCCCGGGGCCGACCGGCGCCACGCCCCTGACGACGCGAACGGCCCGCACGGGGGAGGCGTTTCCCCTGTGCGAGCCGTCGGAGCGAGCGTGGCGGAGCCGGTCAGCCCGCGGCGCGTGCCGCCATGCGGGCCTTGCGGGCGGCCAGCTTCTCGTCGAACTTCAGCGCCTCGGCGTCCAGCCCGCCCATGTACAGGCCGATCTCCTCCTGCGCCTTCAGGCCCTCCGGACCGAGGCCGTCGATCTCCATGACCTTGAGGAACCGCAGCACCGGCTGGATGACGTCGTCGTGGTGGATGCGCAGGTTGTAGACCTCGCCGATGGCCATCTGCGCGGCGAACCGCTCGAAGCCGGGCATGCCGTGACCGGGCATGCGGAAGTTGACCAGCACGTCGCGCACGGCCTGCATGGTCATGTCCGGGGCGAGCTCGAACGCGGCCTTCAGGAGGTTGCGGTAGAAGACCATGTGCAGGTTCTCGTCGGTCGCGATGCGTGCCAGCATGCGGTCGCAGACCGGGTCGCCGGACTGGTGGCCGGTGTTGCGGTGCGAGACGCGGGTCGCCAGCTCCTGGAAGGCGACATAGGCGACCGAGTGGAGCATCGAGTGCCGGTTGTCGGACTCGAAGCCCTCGCTCATGTGGGACATGCGGAACTGCTCGAGCTTGTCCGGGTCCACCGCGCGCGAGGCGAGCAGGTAGTCGCGCATCACGATGCCGTGCCGGCCCTCCTCGGCCGTCCAGCGGTGCACCCAGGTGCCCCAGGCGCCGTCCCGGCCGAAGAGCGAGGCGATCTCGTGGTGGTAGCTGGGCAGGTTGTCCTCGGTGAGCAGGTTCACGACCAGCGCGATCCGGCCGATCTCGGTGACCTTGGACTGCCCCTTCTCCCAGGCCTCGCCGTCCTCGAAGAGGCCGGGGAAGTTGCGGCCGTCGCTCCAGGGCACGTACTCGTGGGGCATCCAGTCCTTGGTGACCTTCAGATGCCGGTTGAGTTCGGTCTCGACCACTTCCTCCAGCGCGTACAGCAGCTTGGCGTCGGTCCAGACGGCGGGGCTGCCGAGGTGAGGGGAGGCGATCGTCACGAGAACTCCAGGGGACGTGAAGCGGAGCGGAACACTCCGGCGAGCGGGGCCGGAACTTACGGGATCGTAGGCTACGTCACCGTAGGTTACGAAACCGTAAGTTAAGGGCGCTGTAAACATCGCTGATCAGCAGCAGTACGCCGGGCGATTCGACTCCTGCTCGGCCCCACCCGAACAGCTCCGGGAACCGCAGGTCCCAAGGTTGAACGGGTGATGCGATCCCGGGGTCAGACGTACAGATCACGCAACCGGACCGAGAGGCACGTCACACATCCCTCGAGCTTCTCGAACTCGCCGATGTCGACCACGACGGGCTCGTGACCGAGATCGGCGAGCAACTCGGCCGTCTTCGGCGCGCTCGCCGCCATGAGCAGCCGCGGGCCGCCGAGGAGCACCACGTGCGAGCCGGACTCCTCGGGCACCGAGAGGAACCTGGGGAACAGCGACGGGCGGTCCAGGTGGGGGATGTGGCCGATCACCGTTCCGTCCGGCAGCGCCGTGACCGCCGACTTCAGATGCAGCACCTTGCTCACCGGCACGGCCACGACCCGCGCCCCCAGCGGTTCGAAGGCGGCCCGCACCTGCTGGACGCCGACCGCGTTGGTCCGCCCGCCCCGGCCGACGTGGATCGTGTCGCCCACCTTGAGGACGTCGCCGCCGTCCAGCGTGCCCGGCTCCCAGATCCAGTTCACCGAGCAGCCCAGGCGCGCCACGGCCTCCTCCACCCCGAGGGTCTCGTCCCGCCGGGACTCGGCCCCGGAGCGCGCGATCAGGGCGACGTTCTTGTACATCACCACCGTGTCCTCGACGAACACGGAGTCCGGGCAGTCGTCGGCGGGGTCGACCTCGACGGTCTCCCAGCCGTGCGTGCGCAGCGCCTCGGCGTAGGCCTCCCACTGCCGCAGGGCGAGCTCCACGTCGACCTTCTCCCGCTCGACATGCGTGACCAGGCCTTCGGCGAGGCGTGGGCTGGGGCGGCGGATGAGGGCCTTCTTGCTGGGCACGTCCAGGTCTCCGAATCGGGTGGCGCGACCGGCGCCTCGGACGCGGCGCCGGTCAGCCATCATGCAGCGCGGGACCACCAGGACAAAACCCCGCAGTAACAATGTGGCCCTCCTGAGACCCGCGCGGAGCGCAAAGGCCTACACCGGGCCCGACACCTCCTCGGCCGTCGTCTCCCGCAGTTCCCCGTCCAGCAGCAGCCACCGGGTGATGCCGATGGACTCCAGGAACGGCAGATCGTGACTGGCCACGATCAACGCCCCCTCGTAGGACTCCAGAGCCGTGGTGAGCTGACGCACGCTCGCCATGTCGAGGTTGTTGGTGGGCTCGTCCAGCAGCAGCAGCTGCGGCGCGGGCTCGGCCAGCATCAGGGCCGCCAGGGTCGCCCGGAAGCGTTCCCCGCCGGACAGCGTCGCCGCCTTCCGGTCGGCGCGGGCGCCCCGGAACAGGAAGCGGGCCAGCCGGGCCCGCACCCGGTTGCCGGTGGCTCCCGGCGCGAGGCGGGCCACGTTCTCGGCGACGGTGAGCTCGTCGTCGAGGATGTCGAGACGCTGGGGCAGGAAACGCAGCGGCACGCGCGCGTTCGCCTCGCCCGCCTCCGGCGCCAGCTCACCGGCGATCGTGCGCAGCAGTGTCGTCTTGCCCGCGCCGTTGCGCCCGACCAGGGCGACCCGCTCGGGGCCGCGCAGGTCGAAACCACCGGCCACGCGCGCGCCGTACGCGAGCCGCAGGTCCATCAGGGTGAGGACCTCGCGCCCCGGCGGCACCGCCGTGTGGGGGAGGTCGACGCGGATCTCGTCGTCGTCCCGTACGGCCTCGGCCGCTTCGTCGAGCCGTTCCCTGGCCTCGGCGAGTCTTTCCTCGTGCATGATGCGGAGCTTGCCCGCGGACTCCTGCGCCGCGCGCATGCGTGCCCCCATGACGATCTTCGGCTCGCGTTTCTGCTCGTACATCTTCTGCCCGTACCGCCTGCGGCGGGCCAGCCTGACCCGGGCGTCGGACAGTTCGCGCTTCTGCTTGCGCAGGTCGGCCTCCGCCACGCGCACCATGCGCTCGGCGGCGTCCTGCTCGGTGGCCAGCGCCTCCTCGTACGCCGAGAAACCGCCGCCGTACCAGGTGACCTTCCCGGAGCGCAGGTCGGCGATCTGGTCGACGAGGTCGAGCAGCTCCCGGTCGTGGCTGACCACGACCAGGACGCCGGGCCAGGCCGAGACGGCCGCGTACAGCCGCCGTCTCGCGTACAGGTCGAGGTTGTTGGTCGGCTCGTCCAGCAGCAGGACGTCCGGCCGGCGCAGCAGCAGGGCGGCCAGCCGCAGCAGGACGGACTCGCCGCCCGACACCTCGCCGACGGTGCGGTCGAGGTCGACGTGACCGAGTCCGAGTTCGCCGAGGGCGGCCAGGGCGCGCTCCTCGACGTCCCAGTCGTCGCCGACGGTCGCGAAACGCTCCTCGGACACGTCACCGGCCTCGATGGCGTGCAGGGCGGCGCGCTGCGCGGCGATGCCGAGGACGGCGTCCACCCTCAGGGAGGTGTCCAGGGTGACGTTCTGCGGGAGATGGCCGACCTCGCCGGCGACGCGCACCGTGCCGTCGGCGGGGGCGAGCTCTGCGGCGATCAGCTTCAGCAGGGTCGACTTGCCGGAGCCGTTGACGCCGACCAGTCCGGTGCGTCCGGGGCCGAAGGCGATGTCGAGTCCCTTGAAGACGGGGGTGCCGTCCGGCCAGGAGAAGGCGAGGGAGGTACAGGTGACGGAATGAGTCAAAGCGGGCCTCGTCGGGTGCGTGTGCGGTCAGGGCAACGCGTGTCGAGACACCGGGAAGCGGCGACCACCGCCGGGGCGGGGGAACGCGGAGGACAGCAGGAGGATCCCGCTCCGCAGGGACGGCTCGCAGGCCGAGGTCGCACGCGGCGCGCACACTCCAGACGTGTGGCGCGGTGTCTCAGGACCTCAGAGGAGCAACGTCCTTCTCCGATCGACGGCAACAGAACCGTTCACACCGTAGGAGGGCTCGAGAGAGCCGTCAAAGGATTAAAAACGGATCAGCAGGCGTCGCGCATCAGTTCCGCCAGGTCGTGGTCGAGGTCGAGCTGCCGGTACTCGGTGCCGGTGGGCACCAGCTCGCCCGCGGCCTCCAGGAAGCGGCGGATGTCGGCGGAGTGCACGTGCACGACGGCGGTGCCCTCGGGCGCGTGGAACTCCAGCACCGTGCGGTCGTACCCGTAGGGGCGTACCCGGACGTCGCCGTGGCCCTCGGCGTCGTGCAGGCCGGCCGAGAGGAGTTCACGGGCGAAGGTCCAGCAGACCTCGACGCCCTCCAGGGTGGCCGGAGCGGGGAACGTCATCCGGACGGCGAAGGGATCCTGGCGGTCGTAGTGCAAGGTGGCGGGGATGCTCTGCATGCGTGGCGCGGCGGCGACCAGGCGGGCCTCGACGGGCTGCTCGATGACGGTGGACAACGCCTTGCTCCCTCGTGACGGCGGGACGGACTTCCGGGCGGTGCGTCCGGACACTGGAAGAGACGCCTGAACCGGCCTATCCGTGCACACGCATTTCTAGTGACCTCGGTCACCGCCTTTCATGCACGCGAGTGACTCACCACTCTTCTCGTGCCCTGGGAGGCGGCTGAGGCGATCGCGGCATCTGGACGCCGGTGAAAGCCGTGGGCTAGCTTCCCCCGCCATGAGGCGCTTGGGGAAGACGCGACGCACGATGCGGACGACACGAACGGGCGGCCGGGCGGCGGCCGCGGCCTGCGGGGCGGCGCTCGCCGTCCTGACCGCGCTGCCGGCCCAGGCGCACACCGGGGCCCCCTCGCCGCCGCACTGGGCCCTCAAGGAAACCGGCGACGCGGCCGTGCGCTTTCGCGGGCTCGCGGCGGTCGACCGCGCCACCGCGTGGGTGGCCGGCACCCGGGGCACGGTCCTGCGCACCGTCGACGGCGGCGCGACCTGGCGCGACGTCTCGCCGCCCGGCGCCGCCGACCTGCAGTTCCGCGACGTCGAGGCGTTCGACGCGCGCCACGCGGTGGTGCTGGCCATCGGGGAGGGCGAGGCGTCGCGCGTCTACCGCACCGAGGACGGCGGGACGACCTGGACGGAGTCCTTCCGCAACGCCGACGCCCGCGCGTTCTACGACTGCATGACCTTCTTCGACCGCCGCCACGGTCTCGCCGTGAGCGACCCGGTGGACGGGCGGTTCCGCGTCCTGTCGACGAGCGACGGCGGTCGTTCCTGGACGGTGCTGCCCGACCGCGGGATGCCGGCCGCCCAGGACGGCGAGGCCGGTTTCGCCGCGAGCGGTCAGTGTCTTGCCGCCTCCGGACCGAAGGACGTCTGGCTGGCGACCGGCGGCGCCGCACGCGCGCGGGTGCTGCACTCCTCCGACCGCGGACTGACCTGGAAGGCCGCCGACGCGCCCGTCCCGGCCGGCGACCCCGCGCGCGGGGTCTTCGCCGTCGCCTTCCGCGACCGTGTACACGGCCTCGCCGTCGGCGGCGACTACCGTCCCGACCAGCCGTCCCCGCAGGCCGCCGCCGCGACCGGGGACGGCGGCCGCGCGTGGCGGCCCGCCGCCTCGCCCCCGCCTGCCTACCGCTCCGGCGTCGCCTGGATCCCGCACAGCCGTTCCGCCGCGCTCGCCGTCGGCCCCACCGGCACCGACCTGACCACCGACGCGGGCCGCACCTGGCGCACGGTCGACACCGGCTCGTACGACACCGTCGACTGCGCCGCCGACCTCGGCTGCTGGGCCGCGGGCGAAAAGGGACGGGTGGCCCGCCTGGAGAGGTGAGCGCCCGGAGAGCTGCGTGCTCCAAGAGGCGCGCACTCGGAGAGGCGCCGGTTTCCGGGTACCCGGAGGGGGCGAACGCGAAAGGAGTGAGCGTCCATGCCACGCGGTTCCAGCCCCAAGCGGGAGCGCCAGTACGAGCACATCAAGGAGAGCGCGCAGGACCGGGGCGAGAGCGCCGGCCGCGCCAAGGAGATCGCCGCCCGGACGGTCAACAAGGAGCGCGCCCGGGCCGGCGAGTCGAAGACCGCCAGTCGTACCTCCACGCAGGACATGTCGTCCGGCAGGCGCGGCGGACAGCGGTCGGGCAAGGGTTCCCAGGGCCCCACGTACGACCAGCTGTACGAGGAGGCCCGGCGACGAGGGGTCAAGGGCCGCTCGGACATGAACAAGAGTCAGCTGCAGCGCGCCCTCGACGGCAGGAGCTGACACCACCGCCCGGGGAGACAGGGCCCCGGGCACCCCGGAAACACGATCGCGAGCCCGTCCGCGGGAGTCGTACGCTCGTCACCACCATGACGACCGTGAACGTTCCCGCGGGCTGGCCCGCGACCGAGGAGGAGGCCCGCGCCGTCCAGGACGAGCTGCGGGCCGAAGTGGTGCTCGACGAGCCGGGCCCGCAGCCCGGGACGGGACACGTGACGGGGGTCGACGTCGCCTACGACGACGCACGCGACATCGTCGCGGCGGCCGCCGTGGTGCTGGACGCGGCGAGCCTCGACGTCGTCGCCGAGGCGACCGCCGTCGGGCGGATCTCCTTCCCGTACATCCCCGGACTGCTCGCGTTCCGCGAGATCCCCACCGTGCTCGCCGCGCTGGAGGCCCTGCCCTGCCCGCCCGGCCTGGTCGTCTGCGACGGCTACGGCCTCGCCCACCCGCGCCGCTTCGGCCTCGCCGCCCACCTCGGGGTCCTCACCGGACTGCCCACCTTCGGCGTCGCCAAGAACCCCTTCGCCTTCACCTACGACGACCCGGACGCGCCGCGCGGATCCTCGTCCCCGCTGCTGGCCGGCGGCGACGAGGTGGGGCGTGCGCTGCGCACCCGGGCGGGCGTGAAGCCGGTCTTCGTGTCCGTGGGCCACCGGGTCGGCCTGGACGGCGCCTGCGCCCACACCCTCGCCCTCACCCCGCGATTCCGCCTTCCGGAGACCACCCGCCGGGCGGACTCACTGTGCCGCCGGGCGCTTCAGGAGGCGACGATCCGCCAACGGCCGACCTCCGCGTCGGCGGAGTCGTAGATCACCGAGCCGTCCCCGGCCTCCAGGGCGTAGTGCTTCAGGTTGCCGCCCCAGTACCGCAGGATGCGCCCCAGCTCGCCCACCGGGTCCCGGGCCAGCGCGCCCTCGTCGACGGTGACTTCGAGAACGAACTTCATGCTGCTCCTCTTCTCGTCCGATCGCTGCGATCAGCTGCTTCAATCGTTTCATCGAAGTGCTTGTTGGCACTTTCCGGCGAAGTCGCCGAGCAGGCGGCGGGAGAAGTCCCCAATGCGGGGCAAGGACGGGACGACGGGAGCGGTCCGGTGACCTCCGCGAGCACGCCGTGCGCGGCGCGGGGCGCCGTCGCAGGACCCCCGCCGCGGACACCGTCGCAGGACGCCCGCCGCGGACACCGTCGCAGGACGCCCGCCGCGGACGCCGTCGCAGGACGCCCGCCGCGCACACCCGCTGTGCACGCCGCCTGAGCACGGCGTCCGCGCACGGCGTCCGAAGTACGCGCGCGGATGTCCGCACGCCCGTGCTCCGGGCAGGCCGCCGCATCACCACGCACCGTGCTCCTGAGCCCTCGTGCGGCGACCGGTCCGAGGCCGGCGCGGAACGGGCGCGAGGGGAGCACGGGACGTCTCAGCGGCGCGCCGCGACGCGGAACCGGACGCCCGCCCGGATCAGCCGCGCGGTCAGCGCGTCCCCCATCGCCACCGCCGTGGTGACCTGCCCCGCCGTCGGCGGGAGGGCGTCGCAGACGAGGGCCAGCGCGGCCTCCGCGAACATCTTCGCCGTCTCGTCGTAGCCGGGGTCGCCGCCCGAGACCTCGGTGCAGACCCGGCGGCCGCCGCCCTCGCCGACGAAGCGGACGGAGAACCAGCTGCGCGCCCGTGTCTGCGCGCTCGGCCCCTCGCCCGGCTTGAGACGGTCCGACAGCCAGCGCCGGGCCGGCGGCAGCTGGGCCGCCGCGACCAGCGCGCCGACCGCCGCGACGCCGCCCACGGCGACGGGCAGCCGCCGCACCGCCGCGTAGTGCCGGTAGCGGAAGTCGGGTCCGTAGCGCCGCAGGGCCCGCGCCGACCGCAGCACGATCAGCGAGTCGACGGTCGGCAGCGGCAGGGCCCAGGCGCCGACCTCCGGGGCGAACCGGGGCGCGCCCAAGGTTGCGACGGCGCGACGGCCCGGCAGCCGCGGTTCGTGCCTCCCGCGCTCCCGCGCCGCGGCCAGCATCTGCCGGCCGCGCGCGAACTGGCCGAGCGCGGAGGCGAGGGTGCCGCCCGACATGGAGGCGTCGGCGGACACGAAGCCGTCCACGGTCAACGGCACGCCCTCGGGGAGCTGCCGGACCGTGAAGTACGCGCCCAGGTCGTGCGGGACCGAGTCGAAGCCGCACGCGTGGATCAGCCGGGACCCCGTCTCCCGCGCGCGTACGTCGTGCCGCACGTACGTCAGGTCCACGAATTCCGGCTCGCCCGTGAGGTCGAGGTAGTCGGCGCCGGTGTCCGCGCAGGCGGCCACGAGCTCCTCGCCGTACCGCACGTAGGGGCCCACCGTCGTGGCCACCACGCGCGCGTGCTCCGCGAGGGCGCGCAGCGACGCCGGGTCCGAGACGTCGGCCCGCAGCACCCCGACGTCCACGCCGAGCCGTTCGCGCAGCTGTCGCAGTCTCGTCCCGTCGCGGCCGGCGATCGCCCAGCGGACCTCGGCGGGCGCGTGCGCGGCGAGGTACTCCGCGGTGAGCGTCCCGACGAAGCCGGTGGCTCCGAAGAGCACGATGTCGTACGGACGGTCCGACCTTTTCAGCCTGCTCATGACACCCCTTTGCCTTACAGCCCGCGCCGCTGTCGGTGGCTGAGGCTAGCGTGAGAAGAGCGGAGGCCGACGGCAGGTGTCCCGAAGTGTCCAAGCGCTTGCTCGTTCGGCTCTTGTGCCTGCTCCACCGCGTTCATAGCATCACTGGTGTTACATCGGTTGTGTCACAGCAAGGGGGCTGGATGACGACGGGACACGCGGCCGGGCAGGGCCCGCTGGCAGGGGTGCGGGTGGTGGAGCTGGCCGGCATCGGCCCCGGGCCCTTCGCCGGCATGCTTCTGGCCGACCTCGGCGCCGACGTCGTCCGCGTGGACCGCCCCGGCGGAGCCTCCCTCGGCATCGACCCCTCCCATGACGTGACCAACCGCAACAAGCGCTCGGTGATCGTCGACCTGAAGGCGCCGGACGGCCCCGCGCGCGTCCTGGATCTCGCCTCCCGCGCCGACGTCCTCATCGAGGGCAACCGGCCGGGAGTGGCCGAACGCCTGGGCGTCGGCCCCGAGGACTGCCACGCCCGCAACCCCCGGTTGGTCTACGGCCGGATGACCGGCTGGGGCCAGCAGGGCCCGCTCGCCCACCGCGCGGGCCACGACGTCGCCTACATCGCCCTCACCGGCGCCCTCGGCATGATCGGCGCCCCCGGCCAGCCGCCGCCCGCCCCCGCCAACCTGCTCGGCGACTACGCGGGCGGCTCCCTGTACCTCGTGGTCGGCGTCCTCGCGGCCCTGCACCACGCGCGCGAGAGCGGCGTCGGCCAGGTCGTCGACGCGGCCATCGTCGACGGCGTCGCCCACCTCTCCGCGATGATCCACGGCATGCTGGCGGCCGGCGGCTGGCAGGACCGGCGCGCCGCCAACCTCCTCGACGGCGGCTGCCCGTACTACGGGACGTACGAGACCGCCGACGGCGGCCACATGGCGGTCGGCGCGCTGGAGCCGCAGTTCTACGACGCGTTCGTGGACCTGTTGGGCCTCGAGGAGTTCCGTGAAGCCCGCAGGGACTGGACGCGCTGGGGAGAGCTGCGCGAGGCCGTCGCCGCCCGCTTCAAGGCCCGCACCCGCGCCGAGTGGACCGCCGTCTTCGAAGGCACCGACGCCTGCGTGGCGCCCGTGCTGTCGCTGCGTGAGGCCCCGCACCATCCGCACCTCGAGGCCCGCGGCACCTTCACCGACCACGGCGGCATCACCCAGCCGGCCCCCGCGCCCCGGTTCTCCGCGACACCCACGGCCGTCCGCACCGGGCCGGCCCTGCCCGGCGCCCACACCCGCGAGGTGGCCCGTGACTGGGACATACCCGCCCTCGTGACGGACCCCGCGCAGCCCGCCCCGAACCCTCCGTCCCGGGGCGACTGACCCGCCCGGCTCGGCCCACCCTCCCGAAAGGCTTGACCAGTGAGCACCGAAGCGTACGTGTACGACGCGATCCGCACCCCGCGCGGACGCGGCAAGGCGGACGGCGCCCTGCACGGCACGAAGCCCATCGACCTCGTCGTCGGCCTCATCCACGAGCTCCGCGACCGCTTCCCCGGCCTCGACCCGGCCGCCGTCGACGACATCGTGCTCGGCGTGGTCGGCCCCGTCGGCGACCAGGGCTCCGACATCGCGCGCATCGCCGCCCTCGCGGCCGGGCTGCCGGACACCGTGGCGGGCGTGCAGGAGAACCGCTTCTGCGCCTCGGGTCTGGAAGCGGTCAACCTGGCCGCCATGAAGGTCCGTTCGGGCTGGGAGGACCTCGTCCTCGCGGGCGGCGTGGAGTCGATGTCCCGGGTGCCGATGGCCTCGGACGGCGGAGCCTGGTTCAACGACCCCATGACCAACCTGGCCGTGAACTTCGTGCCGCAGGGCATCGGCGCCGACCTCATCGCGACCATCGAGGGCTTCTCCCGGCGTGACGTCGACGAGTACGCGGCCCTGTCCCAGGAGCGGGCGGCGACGGCCTGGAAGGAAGGGCGCTTCGACCGCTCGGTCGTCCCGGTGAAGGACCGCGCCGGCCTGGTCGTCCTCGACCACGACGAGCATCCGCGCCCCGGCACCACCGCCGACTCGCTCGGCAGGCTGAAGCCCTCCTTCGCCGACATCGGCGAGCTGGGCGGCTTCGACGCGGTCGCCCTGCAGAAGTACCACTGGGTGGAGAAGATCGACCACGTGCACCACGCGGGCAACTCCTCCGGCATCGTCGACGGCGCCTCCCTGGTCGCGATCGGCAGCAAGGAGGTCGGCGAGCGCCACGGACTCACCCCCCGCGCGCGGATCGTCTCCGCGGCCGTCTCCGGCTCCGAGCCGACGATCATGCTCACCGGCCCCGCGCCCGCCACCCGCAAGGCCCTCGCCAAGGCCGGTCTGACCATCGACGACATCGACCTGGTCGAGATCAACGAGGCGTTCGCGGCGGTCGTCCTGCGCTTCGTCAGGGACATGGGCCTGTCCCTGGACAAGGTCAACGTCAACGGCGGCGCGATCGCGCTGGGCCACCCCCTCGGCGCCACCGGCGCGATGATCCTCGGCACGCTCGTCGACGAACTGGAGCGCCAGGACAAGCGCTACGGCCTCGCCACGCTGTGCGTCGGCGGCGGCATGGGCATCGCCACGATCGTCGAGCGCGTCTGACCACCCCGGCGGAACCCAAGACTTCTACGGAGATCCCCTCATGACACAGAGCACCGCCATCCGCTGGGAACAGGACCGCACCGGCCTCGTCACCCTCGTCCTCGACGACCCCGACCAGTCCGCGAACACCATGAACGCGGCCTTCCGCGCCTCGCTCGCCGCGGTCGCCGACCGCCTGGAGGCCGAGCAGGACTCCGTCCGTGGCATCGTCCTCACCTCCGCCAAGAAGACCTTCTTCGCCGGCGGCGACCTGCGCGACCTGATCCGCGTCACCCCCGGCACGGCCCGCGAGTTCTTCGAGGGCGGACTGGAGATCAAGCGCAACCTCCGCCGCATCGAGACCCTCGGCAAGCCTGTCGTCGCCGCCCTGAACGGCGCGGCCCTCGGCGGCGGCTTCGAACTCGCCCTCGCCTGCCACCACCGTGTCGCCCTCGACGCGCCGGGTTCGAAGATCGGCTGCCCCGAGGTCACCCTCGGCCTGCTCCCCGGAGGCGGCGGCGTCGTGCGCACCGTGCGCCTGCTGGGCATCACCGACGCCCTCCTGAAGGTCCTCCTCAAGGGCAACCAGTACAACCCCCGCCAGGCCCTGGAGCACGGCCTGATCCACGAGGTCGCCGCCACGCCCGAGGAACTCCTCGCCAAGGCCCGCGCCTTCATCGACGCCCACCCCGAGTCGCGGCAGCCCTGGGACGAGCCGGGTCACCGCATCCCCGGCGGCACCCCGTCGAACCCCCGGTTCGCCGCCAACCTGCCCGCCTTCCCGGCCAGTCTGCGCAAGGAGACCAACGGCGCCCCCTACCCGGCGCCGCGCGCGATCCTCGCCGCTGCCGTCGAGGGCGCCCAGGTCGACTTCGAGACCGCGCAGGTCATCGAGGCCCGCTACTTCGTGGAGCTGGCCGCCGGACAGACGTCGAAGAACATGATCCAGGCGTTCTTCTTCGACCTCCAGGCCGTCAACTCCGGCGTCAGCCGCCCCCGGGGCGTCGAGCCCCGCACGGTCCGCAGGGCCGCCGTCCTGGGCGCCGGGATGATGGGCGCGGGCATCGCCTACGCGTGCGCCCGCGCGGGCATCGACGTCGTCCTGAAGGACGTCTCCCCGGAGGCCGCCGCCAAGGGCAAGGGCTACTCCGAGAAGCTCTGCGCCAAGGCCGTCGCCCGGGGACGTACCACCCGGGAGAAGGCGGACGCGCTGCTCGCCCGCATCACGCCCACCGCGGACCCCGCCGACCTGGCCGGCTGCGACGCCGTCATCGAGGCCGTCTTCGAGGACACCGCCCTCAAGCACAAGGTCTTCCAGGAGATCGAGCACATCGTGGCCCCCGACGCCCTGCTGTGCTCCAACACCTCCACCCTGCCCATCACCGCCCTGGCCGAAGGCGTCGAGCGCCAGGGCGACTTCGTCGGCCTGCACTTCTTCTCGCCCGTCGACAAGATGCCCCTCGTCGAGATCATCAAGGGCGAGCGCACCGGCGACGAGGCGCTCGCGCGCGCCTTCGACCTGGTCCGGCAGATCAGGAAGACCCCGATCGTCGTCAACGACTCGCGCGGCTTCTTCACCTCCCGTGTGATCGGCCAGTTCATCAACGAGGGCGTCGCCATGGTCGGCGAGGGCATCGAGCCCGCCTCCGTCGAGCAGGCGGCCGCGCAGGCCGGCTACCCGGCCAAGGTGCTCTCCCTGATGGACGAGCTGACGCTCACCCTTCCGCGGAAGATCCGCCGGGAGTCGAGGCGAGCCGTCGAGGAGGCCGGGGGCACCTGGACCGCGCACCCCGCCGAAGCGGTCGTCGACCGCATGGTCGACGAGTTCGGGCGCACCGGGCGCAGCGGGGGAGCGGGCTTCTACGAGTACGCCGAGGACGGCGGCCGGACCGGGCTGTGGCCCGGCCTGCGCGAGCACTTCACGCGCGCGGGGGCCGCGATCCCGTTCGAGGACATGCAGGAACGCATGCTCTTCTCCGAGGCCCTCGACACGGTCAGGCTCCTGGAGGAAGGCGTCCTGACCTCCGTCGCCGACGCCAACATCGGCTCCCTGTTCGGCATCGGCTTCCCCGGCTGGACCGGCGGCGTGCTGCAGTACATCAACGGCTACGAGGGCGGGCTCCCCGGCTTCGTGGCACGCGCGCGTGAACTCGCCGAGCGCTACGGCGACCGCTTCACCCCGCCCGCGCTGCTGGTGGCGAAGGCGGACAACGGCGAGACGTTCACGGACGCGCGCTGAGCGGGCGGGCGCCTCAGGGGGAGCCGTCGGACGGCGGCTCCCCGAGCCACTCCCGCAGCTCCTCGGTGAGCGAGCGCTGGAAGGCCGTCAGCAGGGCCTGCACGACCAGGGGCTGCATGTGCGCCGACAGTGAGCGCACCGCCTGCGCGTCGCCCTCCGGCACCTCCTCGCGCAGCAGCCGCGACAGCTCGTGGGCCGCGGCGCGCGCGTGGTCGAGGAGGACGGCGCGGGCGGCACGGATCGACTCCTGCGACAGCGGCACGTCCAGGAGCCGTACGCCCAGACGCAGCAGGCCGGGGTCGACGCCGTAGCCGTCCTGCCCGCGCCGTACGACGTTCATCGCGACGAGCCGGTCGACGTCCTCCTCGCCGAGCGGCCGTCCCGCCCTGCGCTGGAGTTCCTCGCGGGTCACCGTCTCCACCGCGTCGGGCGCCCAGGAGGCCACCACGGCCCGGTGGACGGCGAGGTCATGGGCGTCGAGCCCGGGCGGCAGCCGGTCCAGGTACCGCTCGATCGCCGCCAGCGTCAGTCCCTGCTCGCGCAGCTCCTCGATCAGCGCGAGACGGGCGAGGTGCGCGGGGCCGTAGTGACCCACCCGGCGCGGACCGATGACCGGCGGCGGCAGCAGCCCCTTGGTCGAGTAGAAGCGCACGGTACGCACCGTGACCCCCGCCCGGGCCGCCAGTTCGTCGACCGTGAGGGCCGGCTCCTCGATCTCGCTCGTCATGTGCAGCAGTATCGCTGTGACACCGGTGCTGTGACACCGGCGCTGTGAACCCCGGGGCGGCGGAGCGCGGAGCCGCGGTGCGGGCCGCGCGAGTAGCGACGCTGTGTGACGCCGGCCGCCGCATGGTCACCCCGGGCTTGGGGCCTCGCGCGCTGCGGGCGGTGCGGGCGGCGCCGGATGCGGGGGGCCGCCGCCAGGATCCGCCGGCCCGCGTAGCCGGGGGCGCTGGAACCCGGCGCGTCGGTGCACATGCCACGGATAGGCTGCGCGGTGGCCGGGGGCAAGCGGTCCCGGGTCGAGCCGCTCGTCAGCGGGCGGCTGGCGCGGCGGGGCGCAGCGGTTACGGTGCACGACCACGGGGAGGGACGACGCACATGAGCGCGGAGATCGACGGGGACGCAGCAGGGGACGTCGCAGGGGACATCGACGTGCTGGTCCTGGGCGGGGCCGGTGTGGACACCATCGTGTACGTGCCGGAGCTGCCGCTCCCGTACGCCGACAGCTACATGATCGACGGCGGGATCCGTGCCCGCGCCGGGCAGACCGGCGACTTCGTCGCCCTGGGCCTGGCCGCCCTCGGCCTGCGCACCCACCACCTGGACTTCCTCGGCGACGACCCCGAGGGCGACCTCGTGCGTGCGCTGCACCGGGACCGGGGGATCGGCCTCACCGCGATCCCGCAGCCCGCCGGCACCAAGCGCGCGGTCAACATGGTGAGCCCGGACGGGCGACGGCTCTCGCTGTACGACAACAGCCGCAGCCGCCCGGACGACCGTTTCCCCGAGGACACGCTGCGCGCCCTGGCCGCGGCGAGCCGCCACGCGCACGTGTCCATCACCCACCCCTGCGCCGAGGCCCTCCCCGTACTCCGCGAGGCGGGCGTGGGCATCTCCACCGACCTGCACAACTGGGACGGCGAGAACCCCTACCACGAGGCCTTCGCCTACGAGGCGGACGTCGTGTTCGTCTCCGTGACCGCGCTGCCGGACCCGCACGCGACCATGCGCCGGATCGCCGCGCGCGGCCGCGCCGAGGTCGTCGTCGCGACGGCCGGGGCGGAGGGCGCGTACCTGCTGACCGGGGGCGAGGTGACCCACGTCCCGGCCGCCGCCCCGCCCGCGCCGGTGATCGACTCCAACGGCGCGGGCGACGCGTTCGCGGCCGCCTTCCTCTTCGGCCGGCTCCGCGGCGAACCGCCCCGCCGGTGCGCCGAGTACGGCGCGCTGGCGGGGGCGTACGCCTGCACGGTGCCGGCCACGGAGAGCGCCGCCCTGTCGCGAGCCGGACTGCCGGGCGCGGCGACCGCCCCCGGGGCGGTCACGGCTCCGGCGGCCGCCGCCTCACAGAGCGGTGCCTGACCCGGCGTCGGCGGGCCGTGACCGCAGTCCTGCCGGCGTGCCCCGCGAGCGGGCCGACGCCCGGCGCGAGGACCCCCGGTGTGAGGACCCCGTGAGGTCTGTCACGAGGTCTGCCGGCGTGCGCCGTCAGTTCTGCTTACGTCTCGCCACGGTGAGGCCGACCACCCCGACCAGGGCGACGACCGAGCCCAGCAGCGTCAGCAGCGGCACACCGCCGATCAGACCGACAGCCATGATCACTGCTCCGACGAGCGGCAGCACCCGCCACACACCCAGACCCTCGTTGCCGTTCCGCGCGTTCGCCATGGGCTCTCCCCGTTCTCTGCACCTGTCTGCCTGCACCGCTTGTTACCCAGAACCGCCCCGCACCAGACGGGAGTTCGGGAAGTTCCGGACGTGCCGCGGCCGGACCGGGAGGGTTCAGGCGCGTGGCCGCCGTGCGTCGCGGCGGTTTCCGCCTCGTCGCGCAGTGACTGCACCGCAGGCGCGCCCGGTCGTGGACGGCGGATGCCGAACCGGATCTCCGGGCCCGGGCCGCCCGGCTTCACCGTCCGGTCCCGTCACACGATCGCCGTTCGGCCGTCGGGAGCGAACCGCCGGACGGCCGTGTTCCGGCCACCGCCCGCCCCGCACTCACGCGGGCATCATCTGCCCTCTTCTGCACGGGAGTTGACGCGAGTACCGTCCCGCGCATGCCGACACGCACGCGCTTCACGACCTGGAGACCGCTCGCGACCGCCGTCATCACCCTCCTGACGGCTGCCTTACTCACCCCGGTGGCGGCCCACGGCGCACCACGCGAGAGCCGGCCCGTGTACTCCTACGCGGACGCCGTCCGCGAGGCCGTCTGGGTCGACACCGGGCTCGACGCCGACGGCGACGGCCGTACGGACCGGGTCGCCGCCGACATCGTCCGCCCCCGCGAGCCCGCCGCACAGGGCCGCAAGGTGCCCGTCATCATGGACGCGAGCCCCTACTACTCCTGCTGCGGGCGCGGCAACGAGGGGCAGCTCAAGACGTACGACGCGGCCGGGAACATCGTCCGGATGCCGCTGTTCTACGACAACTACTTCGTCCCGCGCGGCTATGCCGTCGTCGGCGTCGACCTGGCCGGCACCGGCCGCTCCGACGGCTGCGAGGACGTGGGAGGCCGCTTCGAGGTGCAGTCCGCCAAGGCGGTCGTCGACTGGCTGAACGGCCGCGCCAGGGCCTACACCACCCGCACCGGCTCCACAGCCGCCAGGGCGAGCTGGACCACCGGCGCGACGGGCATGATCGGCAAGAGCTGGGACGGCACCATAGCCAACGCCGTCGCCGCCACCGGCGTCCGGGGCCTGAGGACGATCGTCCCGATCAGCGCCATCTCCTCCTGGTACGACTACTACTTCGCCCAGGGCGCGCCCCTGTACGACTCCGGCCCCGACGCCCTCGCCGACTACGTCACCGCCCCCGAAGCGCGCGCCCGGTGCACCGCCGTCCAGCGCCGGCTCGTCGACGGGGCGCCCCGCACCGGCGACCGGACGGCGCTGTGGACCGAGCGTGACTACGTCAAGGACGCGCGCAAGGTGCGGGCCAGCGTCTTCCTCGTGCACGGCATGCAGGACCTCAACGTCCGCGCCAAGAACTTCGGCCAGTGGTGGGACGCCCTCGCGAAGAACGGCGTCGAGCGCAAGATCTGGCTCTCCCAGACCGGCCATGTCGACCCCTTCGACTTCCGCCGCGCCGACTGGGTCGACACCCTGCACCGCTGGTTCGACCACGAACTCCTCGGCTACGACAACGGCATCGACCGCGAGCCCATGGCCGACGTGGAACGTCACCCCGGCCAGTGGGTCACCTCGAAGGTCTGGCCGCCGCACGGCACCCGGACCGCGACCCTGCGCCCGGCCGCCGGCGACCGGCCCGGCGTCGGCGCCCTCGGCCTGCGCAAGGGCACGGGCAGGGCGACCTTCACCGACGACCAGCGGCTCGACGAGATGGACTGGGCCGCGCGGATCGACACGGCGACCCCCGACAAGGCCGGCTTCGTCACCGGCGCCCTCACCCACGGCCTGCGCCTGGCCGGCTCCTCCGAGGTCACGGTCACCGCCACGCCCACCACGGCGACGGCCCACCTCAGCGCCGTCCTCGTCGACCTCGGCCCCGACACCGTCCGGGACTACGCGGCGAGCGGCGAGGGCATCATCACCCGCGCCGACCGCACCTGCTGGGGCGAGAGCACCGCGGGCGACAGCGCCTGCTTCAAGGAGACCGAGGCCAGGACGGCCGACGTCGTCGCCACCGTCGTCAGCCGGGGCTGGGCCGACCTCGGCACCTACGCAGACCCGGGCAAGGGTGTGCCGCTGATCCCGGGCAGGGTGTACACGATCACCCTCGACCTCGCGGCCACCGATCACGTGGTCCCGGCCGGTCACCGCCTCGCGCTGATCGTGGCGGGCACCGACAAGGACCTCATCGACCCGCCCGCCGACACTCCTACGCTCACCGTGGACCTGGCCCGTACCTCGGCCCGGGTCCCCTTCGTCGGCGGAGCCGAGGCGTTCGCCGCCGCGACGGCCGGGGCACGGCCGGCCGTCACCGCCTCGCAGGGCTTCCCGCCGGCCGGTGCGGGCGCGCCTGGCCGCGGGCTCCGCATTCCCTGACCCGCCGGCGCGACTGCCCGAAACCGGTCGCGACAGGCCGAGACGGGCCAGGGAACGCGCACGCGCACCGGATCCGTGACCGGTCAGGAGGAGGCGGCCAGCGCGGCCGCCTCCTCCGCGCATCCCCAGGCCACGGTCACCCCGGCTCCGCCGTGTCCGTAGTGATGGACGACCGTGCGTCCGCCGGGCAGCGCCTGCCGCTCCAGCCGTACGGCCGGCCGGGCCGGCCGCAGGCCCACCCGGTGTGCCAGGATCCGCGCCCCGGCCACCTCCGGCCGCAGCGCGGCGCACCGCCGTACGATCGCCTCCGCCTGGGCGGGATCCGGTTCCAGGGACGAGACGCCGTCCTCGGACGTGCCGCCCAGCAGCAGCTGTCCCGGCTGGGGGAAGAAGTAGGTCAGCTCCCCGTCCGGGGCGGTGGACACCAGCCAGGTGTCCACCCCGGGGTTCTCCACCACGACCAGTTGCCCGCGCACCGGCCGCACCGAGGTGTCGCCGACCAGATCACGGGCGCCCAGGCCTGCGCAGTTGACCACGACCGGCGCGTCCACCGCCCCCAGGTCGGACACGGTGCGCTCCTCGACCGTGCCGCCCGCCCGCAGCAGTCGCGCCCGCAGCCACGGCAGATGCACCGCCATGTCGATCAGCGGCAGTCGCGCCCACACCGCGTTCCGCGCCGGGTGCTCGTGGGCGGCGGCCCGGCGCAGCGCGGGCAGCCGGCCCGCCGTCCAGCCCTCGACGTCCGCCGGGTCCACCTCGCCCATGGCGCCCTCGACCAGCCGCACCCCGGTCTCCTCGGGCCGCCCGGCCAGTTCCCGGTACACCTCGAGCGAACGCAGCGCCCACCGCCGTGCCGACGCCTTCGGCTCGATGTGGTACGGCCACCACAGCGCGCCCGCGACGGCGGAGGTGGTCCGCTCCGCGGCCTCCCGCGTCCATACCCGCACCCGCCGGCCGCGCTCGGCGAGGACGACGGCCGTCGTCAGCCCGACGACCCCGCTCCCGACGACGACGATCCCGCCGTTTCCCTGAGTGTCCACGCGGGGACGGTAGCCGACCCCGGCCCACGGCGTTCGGAGCGCAGCCCCGGCGACCGGGGGCGGCGCACGCCCACTAGGATCTACCGTCTGATGACTGCCACCCTCGTCGCCAAGAACCTCGCCGCCGGGCACGGCGACCGCTCCCTCTTCTCCGGGCTCGACCTCGTCGTCGCCCCCGGGGACGTGATCGGGCTGGTCGGAGCCAACGGCGCGGGCAAGTCCACCCTGCTGGAGCTGCTCGCCGGGCTCACCGCGCCCGAACAGGGCGAGCTGCGGCTCTCCCCGCCGACCGCGACCGTCGGCCATCTGCCCCAGGAACCGGAACGCCGGCCCGGCGAGAGCGTGCTGGACTTCCTCGCCCGCCGCACCGGCGTCGCCGAGGCGCAGCGCACGATGGACGAGGCCACCCAGGCGCTGGTCGACGGCGCGCCGGGCGCCGACGACGCCTACGCGACGAGCCTGGAACGCTGGCTCGGCCTCGGCGGCGCCGATCTCGACGAGCGTGCCGCGGAGATCGCCGGCTCGCTCGGGCTCGGCGTCGGCCTCGACCAGCCGATGACCTCCTTGTCCGGCGGCCAGGCCGCCCGCGCGGGTCTCGCCTCCCTGCTGCTGAGCCGCTACGACGTCTTCCTCCTCGACGAGCCGACGAACGACCTCGACCTCGACGGCCTGGAGCGTCTCGAACGCTTCGTGACCGGCCTGCGCGCCGGCACGGTCGTCGTCAGCCACGACCGGGAGTTCCTCACCCGCACGGTCACCAAGGTCCTCGAACTCGACCTCGCCCAGCAGCAGATCAACCTCTTCGGCGGCGGTTACGACGCCTACCTGGAGGAGCGGGACGTGGCCCGCCGGCACGCCCGCCAGGACTACGAGGAGTACGCCGACAAGAAGACCGCCCTGCTGGACCGGGCGCAGACCCAGCGTTCCTGGATGGACAAGGGCGTCAAGAACGCGCGCCGCAAGGCGGCCGACGACAACGACAAGATCGGCCGCAAGTTCCGCAGCGAGGCCAGCGAGAAGCAGGCCGCCAAGGCCCGGCAGACGCAGCGCATGATCGAGCGCCTGGAGGTCGTCGACGAGCCGCGCAAGGAGTGGGAGCTGCGCATGGAGATCGCGGCCGCCCCGCGCTCCGGCGCGGTCGTGGCCTCCCTGCGCGACGCCGAGGTGCGGCGCGGCGACTTCCGCCTCGGACCGGTCACCCTGCAGATCGACTGGGCCGACCGGGTCGCGGTGACCGGCGTGAACGGCGCGGGCAAGTCGACCCTGCTCGGCGCGCTCCTCGGCCGGATCCCGCTGGACGCCGGACACGCGGCCGTGGGGTCGGGAGTCCTGGTCGGCGAGGTCGACCAGGCGAGGCGGCTGTTCCACGGGGCGGAGTCGCTCCTCGACGCGTTCCGCGCCGCCGTCCCCGACACCGAACCGGCCGAGGTGCGCACCCTGCTGGCCAAGTTCGGCCTGAAGTCGGAGCACGTCATGCGCCCCGCGGTCACGCTGTCACCCGGCGAACGCACCCGCGCCGCCCTCGCGCTGCTGCAGGGCCGGGGTGTCAACCTCCTCGTCCTCGACGAGCCGACCAACCACCTCGACCTGCCGGCCATCGAACAGCTGGAGTCCGCCCTCGACGCCTACGAGGGCACGCTGCTGCTGGTCACCCACGACCGGCGCATGCTGGACGCCGTCCACGTCACGCGCCGGCTGGAGGTCGCGAACGGCAAGGTGACGGAGACCCGCTAGAGGTCGGGCCGGCCGGGTTGCGATCCGGCTGTCGGGGTCGGGTCAGTCGGCCTGGTCCGCGGCGCGAAGAGGTCGATGAATCCGGCCGGCGCCCGGTCGCCGAGCATGAGGGCCAGCATGTCGTGGGCCTCGGCGTAGAAGGGTTCGGTGCGGGTGAACAGCGCCTCTTCGTAGGCGGTGAGGGCCGCCTCGACGTCGTCGGGGTGGGCGGCGATCGCCTTGCCGAGTTCCGCGCCGTCGAACATCGCGAGGTTCGCGCCGTCACCGGACGGCGGCATCAGGTGTGCGGCGTCGCCGAGGAGCGTCACCCCGGGCACGCGCTCCCATCGGTGTCCGTCCGGGAGCGTGTGGATCGGGCGGGCGACCGGTGCGGTGTCGCCGTCGGTGATCAGCGCGGTGAGTTCCGGGGCCCAGCCGTCGAACTCGGCCGCCACCCGGGCGGTCGCGGCGGGGGCGTCGGTGAAGTCGACGGCGGCGATCCACTCGGCGGAACGGTTCAGCTCGACGTACGTGTGAAGGACGTTCCCCGCCTCGCGGTGCGCGATGATCCCCTTGCCCGGAGTCAGCGCGTACATGGCACCGGCCCCGACCGCTTCGGCCGCCGCGGTGTGCCGCTCGTCGGCGTCGTACAGGTGGATGTCGACGAACGTCGTGCCGGTGTACCGGGGCTCGGCGTCGGAGAGCAGGGGGCGGACCTTCGACCAGGCGCCGTCGGCGCCGATGAGGAGACCGCTGGTCGCTGTCGTGCCGTCGGTGAAGGTCAGCTCGTGCCGGCCGTCGCCGAGGGACCGGACACCGGCGACCTTGTGTCCCCACCGGACGGTCCGGTCGGGCAGCGAGTCGAGCAGGATCCGGCGCAGGTCGCCGCGGAGCACTTCGGGACGCTGTCCCGTGCCGTCGTCGGGGGCGTCGAACAGCAGCCTGCCCTGCGGGTCGAGGACGCGCGTCGCCTCGGCGCCCTGGTGGATGACCGCGCGGAACTCGTCGGTGAGTCCGGCGTCGGCGAGCGCGCGCTGCCCGTCGGCCTCGTGGATGTCGAGCTGGCCGCCCTGGGTGCGGGACGCCTCCGAGGGATCGCCCTCGTAGACCGTCGCCGCAATGCCGTGGACGTGCAGGACCCGGGCGAGGGTCAGGCCGCCGAGGCCGGCGCCGACGATGACGATCGGATGGTGGCTGGTGTTCATGGGTTTCCTCGTTTCCGCACGGCGCAGCGTCGGGCACGCACCCGACGTCCAAATGGACCGGCGTTCCATAAGCAATATGGAACGCCGGTCCAGGGTGTGTCAAAATGAGGTCATGCAGCGGACCCGGGGAAGAGCACCCACCGGAGGGCGCGCCGACGCCCTCTCACAAGAACTGATCGTCGAAGCGGCCGTCGCGCTGCTGGACGAGCTGGGCGAACGGGGGCTCACCTTCCGGCTGCTGGCCAAACAGCTGAAGACCGGGCCCGGCGCGCTGTACTGGCATGTGTCGAACAAGGACGAACTCGTCGCCCTGGCCGCCGACCAGGTGCTCGGTCACGCCTTCGCGGCGGACCCGGGCTCCGGGGAAGACGCCGGCTCCGGGCTGCGCGCGCTCGCCGTCGCCGTCTTCGACGCCCTGGACCGGCACCCGTGGGCCGCGTCGCATGTGTCCGCGCCGCCCACGCTGGCGAACGCGCTGCGCCTGCTCGACCGCATCGGCACCCTGGTCGCCGGGACCGCCTTGCCCGCCGAACGCCATTTCGAGGTCGCCACCGCGATCTCCTACTACATCACCGGCGTCAGCGCGCAGATCATCGCCCCGCGCACCGTCCACGACGCGACCGTCAGCCGCGACGCCTTCCTCGCCCGGACCGCCCGACGCTGGGAGGCACTCGACGCCGCCGACTACCCCTTCCTGACACGCGCCACCGAGCACCTGCGCGATCACGCCGACCGCGACCAGTTCACCACCGGCCTCGACCTGCTCCTGGGCGGCCTGAACACGGCCGCGGGCCCGCGGCCGCCCGTGTGAGCCGCGGTCCACGCGGTGCCGGGCCACCGACCGCTCGATCGCTCGACGGCTCGACCGCTCGGCCGCCCGTGCCGCCGTGGACCGTGGCGAAGAACCTCAGCGGCACCGCGAAACCTGGCCGGTTCGCGCCCGGCTTGTGTCCGCAAGCGCTTCTCGTCGTCCTCGGGCAGCGTGAAGACCTCGATCGGGTCTGCGCGTCGCGGGCGTCCTGGGGGCAGGTTCGCAGGTCCGCAGGCCGGCCTCGGGTTCGCGTCCGCTCAGGGGGGCGCTCCGCCGACCGGACGGTGTCCGTCGAAGGGGACTTGCGCCGGAGGAGGGGTGGCCGGCCCGCCGGCGCCCGGCCCGCGTGAGGGGACCGGGCGCCGACGGGGTCACCGGCTTCTCAGCTCCGGCCCTTCTTCGGGTCGAGCAGGCCCGCCTTGCGCAGCGCGTCGGCCATGGCGCTGTTCGCCGGCGGCTGCGCCGCCTGCCGCGAGCCGCCGCCGCGCTGCTGCCCGCCGCCCTGCTGCTGTCGCTGGCGCTGCTGGGGCGGACGGCCCCCGCCGCCGCGCTGCTGACGTCCGCCGCCGGACGGCTGCCCCTGGTCGCCGGGCGCGGCGGCCTCGTCGTCCAGCCGGAGCGTCAGGGAGATCCGCTTGCGCGGGATGTCCACGTCGAGGACCTTCACCTTGACGATGTCACCGGGCTTGACGACCTCCCGCGGGTCCTTGACGAAGGTCTTCGACAGCGCGGAGACGTGCGCCAGGCCGTCCTGGTGGACGCCGACGTCGATGAACGCCCCGAACGCCGCCACGTTGGTGACGACGCCTTCCAGGACCATCCCGGGGGTCAGGTCGGAGATCTTCTCCACACCCTCCTTGAAGACGGCCGTCCTGAACGCCGGCCGCGGGTCGCGCCCGGGCTTCTCCAGCTCCTTGAGGATGTCGGTGACGGTCGGCAGACCGAACGTCTCGTCCACGAAGTCCGTCGGCCGCAGCGAGCGCAGCACCGCCGTGTTGCCCACCAGCGAGGCCACCTCCTGTCCGGAGGTCTTCACCATGCGCCGCACCACCGGATAGGCCTCCGGGTGCACGCTGGAGGCGTCCAGCGGGTCGGAGCCGCCGCGGATCCGCAGGAAGCCCGCGCACTGCTCGTAGGCCTTGGGGCCGAGCCGCGGCACCTTCTTCAGCTCCGTGCGGGATGTGAACGGACCGTTGGCGTCCCGGTGCGCCACGATGTTCTCCGCCAGCCCGGAGGTGATGCCGGAGACCCGGGCGAGCAGCGGCGCGGAGGCCGTGTTGACGTCGACGCCCACGCCGTTCACGCAGTCCTCCACCACCGCGTCCAGCGAACGCGACAGCTTCACCTCGGACAGGTCGTGCTGGTACTGCCCGACGCCGATCGACTTCGGGTCGATCTTCACCAGCTCGGCGAGCGGGTCCTGCAGCCGGCGCGCGATCGAGACGGCGCCGCGCAGCGAGACGTCCATGTCCGGCAGTTCCTGCGAGGCGAACGCGGAGGCCGAGTACACGGAGGCGCCGGCCTCGGACACCATCACCTTGGTGAGCTTCAGCTCGGGGTGTCCGGCGATCAGCTCGGCGGCGAGCCGGTCGGTCTCGCGGGACGCGGTGCCGTTGCCGATGGCGATCAGGTCGACCGCGTGCTCCGCGGCCAGCCGCGCCAGCTTGGCGATCGCCTCGTCCCACTTGTTCGCCGGGACGTGCGGGTAGATGACGTCCGTGGCGACGACCTTCCCGGTCGCGTCGACGACGGCGACCTTCACGCCGGTCCGGAAACCGGGGTCCAGGCCCAGCGTCGCGCGCGTGCCCGCCGGGGCGGCGAGCAGCAGGTCGCGCAGGTTGGCGGCGAAGACGTTCACGGCCTCGTCCTCGGCGGCCGTCCGCAGCCGCAGCCGCAGGTCGATGCCGAGGTGCACCAGAATGCGGGTGCGCCAGGCCCAGCGCACGGTGTCGGTCAGCCACTTGTCGGCCGGGCGGCCGCGGTCCGCGATGCCGAAACGGCCGGCGACGATGCCCTCGTACGAGGAGGGGCCGGGCTGTCCGGAGGGCTCCTCGGGCTCCAGGACGAGGTCGAGCACGTCCTCCTTCTCGCCGCGCAGCATCGCCAGGATCCGGTGCGAGGGCAGCGCGGTGAACGGCTCGGAGAAGTCGAAGTAGTCGGCGAACTTCGCGCCGGCCTCCTCCTTGCCCTCGCGCACCTTCGCGGCGAGCCGGCCGCGCCCCCACATGCGCTCGCGCAGCTCGCCGATCAGGTCGGCGTCCTCCGAGAACCGCTCCGTCAGGATGGCCCGCGCGCCGTCCAGCGCCGCCTGCGCGTCGGCGACGCCCTTGCCGGCGTCGACGAACGCGGCGGCGGCCGCGAGCGGGTCGACCGACGGATCGCCGAGCAGCCCCTGCGCGAGCGGTTCGAGGCCCGCCTCGCGGGCGATCTGAGCCTTGGTGCGCCGCTTGGGCTTGTAGGGGAGGTAGACGTCCTCCAGGCGCGCCTTGGTCTCGGCACCCCGGATCTGCGCCTCCAGCGCGTCGGTGAGCTTGCCCTGCTCGCGCACCGACTCCAGGATCGCCGACCGCCGCTCCTCCAGCTCCCGCAGATAGCGCAGCCGCTCCTCGAGCGTGCGCAGCTGCGCATCGTCGAGCATCTCGGTCGCTTCCTTGCGGTAGCGGGCGATGAAGGGCACCGTGGAGCCGCCGTCGAGCAGCTCCACGGCCGCTCTGACCTGCCGTTCCCGTACGCCGAGTTCCTCGGCGATCCTGCCTTCGATGGATCCTGCTTCGATGGACCCGGGTGTCGTCACGATCCCCTACCGCCTTCTCCACTGAGGTTGCGCGGCAATTGTGGCAGGTGGCACGGACAACGGGGGATCAGGGCGGACACCCGGCGTGGGGCCGGGGCTCAGGCCCTGCGGCCGTGGGCGGTGTCCGAGGCGCCGCCGAACAGCCGGGCCACCGCCCGGAACGGCAGCGTCACCACGGTGGCCACCGCCGAGCCGATCTGCCGCAGTACGTCTCCGATCGCACGGAACACGTGAGTCCCCTCTCGCCCTGGTCCTGCCGGACCTCGACTTGCGCTTTCCGATGTCCGGGTACCGCGACACGGCGCGAACATGCATCCTGCCTGCCCCCCGGACGGCGCTCGCGTGCGGACCGTCAGCGGCCCGGCCCGAGTCCCCGGCGCGGCGCTGCCCGGCGTCCGCGACCCGCGCGGCTCACACGGTCCAGGTGAACCGCGGTCCCCTGCCCTCCAGGAACGCGGCGACGCCCTCGGCGGTCTCGCCGCTGCCGCGTGCCTGCGCGGCCCAGTGGGAGTCCCGGTCCGTGCGCCCGTTGGCGAACTCCTTGGCGGCGGCCTGCGTCAGCTGCGAGCGCGACACCAGGACGCGGGTGAACTCCGGGACGCGCTCGTCGAGTTCCTCCGCGGCGAGCACCTCGTCCACCAGTCCCGTGCGCAGTGCCCGTTCGGCGTTGATCAACTCACCTGAGAACAGCAGGTACTTCGTGGTCGCCGGACCGACCAGCGCCGCCAGCCGCCGGGTGGAGGACGACGGGTACACGATCCCGAGCTTCGCCGGCGTCACCCCGAACAGCGCGCCCTCCTCGGCGAACCGCAGGTCGCACGCCGCCGCGAGCTGCGTGCCCCCGCCCACGCAGTGCCCCCGGACCACCGCCAGCGTCGGCTTGGGGAACGCGGCGAGGGCCTCCTCGGCCCGCACGGCCAGCGCCTGCGGCGCCTCCGGCGCCTCCTGGAGCGTGGAGATGTCGGCTCCCGCGCAGAAGGTGCCGCCCGCGCCGGTCAGCACCAGCGCCCGCACACCGGGGTCGGCGGCCAGAGTGTCCAGCAGCGGGGGCAGCCCCGCCCACATCGCGGCCGTCATGGCGTTGCGCTTCGCGGGATGGTGCAGGACGACAGTGGCGACCTGGTCGGTGACGCCGTACAGCAATTCGGGCTCCATGCACGGATGTTAACCACCCGGCTCCTCGCATGATCGAGGCGGTTCACGCGAGGCGGCGACACGCGGCGGGCGATGTCGGCGGCGAAGGGGCCGAAAGGGAGAAGCGGCGCCGGCGAACCCGTACAACCCGAAGAGTGCGTGAAGGCGGCGCAGACGCGACAGAAACGGTCCTGCGCCCGACGGTGTCCTTCTGATCGAGTCGGAAACGCTCATTAACCGCTGACTTCTGTTCAGTCATCCGGAGGTGAGTGTCTCGTTCCCACACTCGACGTGTGGTGACAATCGAGCGCGAGGACGGCGACCGGACGATGGACGATCACGGGCGCGGGTCCGACCCCCGCCCAGCGGGCGGACCGGCCGCACCTTCGGGACCTCTTGACGAGGCCGAACCGCGACCGCTGCCCTACGAAGGCGTGTGGCGGTTCACCGCGGACGCCGTGGACGCCTCGGTCCCGCAGGCGCGGCACGCCGTGCGCGACCTGCTCCGCCGCCAGGGCGTGCCGGTCCCCGACGACCTGGCCCAGGCGCTCCTGCTGATCGTCTCCGAGCTGGTGACCAACGCCGTCCGGCACGCGGCGGTGCTGTCGCCCACGCTCGAGGTGGAGATCGCCGTCGGAGCCGAGTGGGTGCGGGTCGCCGTCGAGGACAGCCACCCCTACCGCCCGACCGCCCTGGAGGCCGACCACGCCCGCACGGGCGGCCGCGGACTGCTCCTGGTACGGGAGCTCACCAGGGAGGCGGGCGGGGTGTGCGACGTCGAGCACACGGCGAGCGGCGGCAAGGTTGTCTGGGCCGCCCTGCCGCTCAAGCCGGTGCCGCTGCCCTGAACGTCACCAGCCGGCCGAGGGTCCGGTCAGCTCCCTGACCGCCGGCCGCGCGGCGTCCAGCACGGTCATGAACCAGGAGGAGAACGGGGCCTCGGCATGCCGTGCGGCCAGCTCGGCGGGCGTCACGTAGGCCGTGTCGCCGACCTCCTGCGCGTCCGGCCGCAGCGGAGCCTGCACCAGCCCGACGAACAGGTGGTTGTACTCCTGCTCCACCAGGCCGGAGTCCGGGTCCGGGTGGTTGTAGCGGACCGTGCCCGCCTCGGCGAGCAACGACGGGGAGACGCCCAGCTCCTCGAACGTGCGCCGCGCCGCCGCCGCGAACGGCGCCTCGCCGGGATAGGGGTGACCGCAGCAGGTGTTCGACCACACGCCGGGGGAGTGGTACTTGCCGAGCGCCCGCTGCTGCAGGAGCAGCCTGCCGCGTTCGTCGAACAGGAACACCGAGAACGCGCGGTGCAGTTGCCCCGGCGGCTGATGGGCGGCGAGCTTCTCCGCGGTGCCGATCGTGACGCCGTTCTCGTCGACCAGCTCCAGCAAGATCGCTTCAGCGGTGCCGTTCGACGAGTTGTGTGTCGCGGTGGCAGGTGTGATCGGCATACCCATCCTTAAGCATCGGTCCTCGCGTCCCCAGTCTGCCGTACGCGCCCGGCACTCCCGGCACTTCGCGCGAACGCGCGCATGTCCCGCGCGCGGCAGGAGACCCGGTAGCTGATCTTGCCCGGCGCGGGGGGCGGGGAACCGCCCGGAACGCCTGTGCGGATACGCCGTCGGGGAACGCGCGGACCTTCAGTGACAGAGCCGCGCCTCGTGCTCCGCGTGTCCGCCGGGCTCCAGCTGGAAGGTGCAGTGCTCCACGTCGAAGTGGTCGCCCAGACAGCCCTGGAGCTCGTGCAGCATCTTCTCGTGGCCGATCGCGTTCAGCGCGTCCGAGTCCACCACCACGTGCGCCGACAGCACCGGCATCCCCGAGGTGATCGTCCAGGCGTGCAGGTCGTGGACGTCCTGCACCCCGTCCAGGGCCAGGAGATGGGACCGCACCTCCGCCATGTCGACGTCCTTGGGGGCCGACTCCAGCAGCACGTCGAGCGTCTCGCGCAGCAGCTTCACGGTCCGCGGCACGATCATCAGGCCGATGGCGAGCGAGGCGACCGGGTCCGCGGTCTGCCAGCCGGTGGTCAGGATCACCACCGCCGAGACGATCACCGCCACCGAGCCGAGCGCGTCCGCGGCCACCTCCAGGAACGCCCCGCGCACGTTCAGGCTGTCCGCCTGGCCGCGCATCAGCAGAGTGAGCGAGATCATGTTCGCGACCAGGCCGACCGCGCCGAACCAGATCATCAGCCCGGCCTCGGTGGGGGCCGGCGTGAGGAACCGCTGGACCGCCTCGTACAGGACGTAGCCGCCCACTCCGAGCAGCAGCAGACAGTTGGCGAGGGCGGCCAGGATCTCCGCGCGGGCCAGCCCGAAGGTGCGGTTGGCGCTCGGCGGCCGGTTGGCGAAGTGGATGGCGAGCAGCGCCATGCCCAGGCCCAGCGCGTCCGTCGCCATGTGCGCCGCGTCCGCGATCAGCGCGAGGGAGTCGGCGAGCAGCCCGCCGACGATCTCGACCGCCATGACGCCGAGCGTGATCGACAGGGCGACCCGCAGCCTGCCGCGGTACGCCGCCGCGGCCGTGCCGGTGGCCGGCGCGTGCGTGTGGGTGTGGCCGTGGTCGTGCCCAGCCCCCATGGAAGCCGCCCCTTCGTGATCGGTCGTGTCCCGCCCTGGGCCACAGTCAACTACGGGTGGGGGGTATCCGGCAACGCGGCACTGAACACCGTTGTCATGTGCCCTGACCTGCGGAAACGAACCGCAGGTCAGGGCACCCTCACCCTGGGCTTCAGGAGTGGTGCAACTGCCAGCCGCGCCAGGCCGAGTCGACCATGTCGCGCACGCCCTGCCGGGCCTTCCACCCGAGTTCCCGGGCCGCCAGCTCCGCCGAGGCCACCGCGCGCGGCGCGTCCCCGGGCCTGCGGTCCTCGACCACCGCGGGCCGGGTGTCGCCGGTGACCTCGCCGATGAGCGTGACCAGCTCGCGCACGGACACACCCTCACCGCGGCCGATGTTCACCGTGAGATCGCCCACCGTGTCCGGCGCGGACAGCCGCCGGGCCGCCGCGAGATGCGCGTCCGCCAGATCGGCGACGTGGATGTAGTCGCGGATGCAGGTGCCGTCCGGCGTGTCGTAGTCCGCGCCGAAGATGCGAGGGGCCTCGTCCCGGGTGAGCCGGTCGAAGACCATCGGGACGACGTTGAACACGCCGGTGTCGGCGAGTTCGGGCGCCGTCGCCCCGGCCACGTTGAAGTAGCGCAGACACGTGGTCGCGAAGCCGTGTGCCCGGCCCGCCGCCCGCACCAGCCACTCCCCGGCCAGCTTGGTCTCGCCGTACGGGTTCACCGGTGCGCACGGGGTGTCCTCCGTGATGAGGTCCACGTCCGGGTTGCCGTAGACGGCCGCGGAGGAGGAGAACAGGAACCGCTGGACCCCGGCCCCGGCGACCGCGTCGAGCAGGTCGGCGAGACCGCCGACGTTGTCCCGGTAGTAGCGGGTGGGCCGCGCAACCGACTCGCCGACCTGCTTGTGCGCGGCCAGGTGCACCACGCCCGTCACGGAGTGCTCGGCGAGGACGCGCTCGACCAGGCCGGTGTCGAGGGCCGAGCCCCGCACGAACGGGACGTCCGGCCCGAGCCGCGCGGCCGTGCCCGTGGAGAGGTCGTCCAGAACGACGACGCGCTCCCCGGCGCCGGTCATGGACCGTGCCACATGCGCCCCTATGTATCCGGCTCCGCCGGTGATCAGCCATGTCATGCCTGAGACCCTATGCCGAGAGGCGGGGACCCCCGCGCGGTCGGCGATGTCGGTGATGTCGGCGATATCGGATCTGTGCGGCACGGTTTGTCGGCCGGGCCGCCGATCACCGATGATGATCTCGGCACAGGCCGGTTCGAGCCGGGCCGTCGGACCACGTGGATCGAGCCCGAACGGGCGGTGAACGCGGGCCTCCCGGCATCCGATAGCCTCTGCCGACATGCCGCCCGCCCGGCGCGGCCACCGGTGAGACCGCCGGTGCGGCCAAGGGGCCGCCCCCCATTGTGTACATGACCGGCGCGTATGCGCCGGACCAGGGAGTGAGTTCGGTTGTCGACCGCCATCCTCACCGGCTCGCCGGTCCCCGGATCGTCGATCGAGGGCGATCTGCGGTCCCTCGGCTTCGACGTCCGGACCGCCTCCGACGCCGGTGACGCCGAGGCCCTCCTCGCCGCCGTCCCCGGCGACGAGCGCGTCGCCGTCGTGGACGCCCGCTTCGTGGGCCACGGACACGCGCTGCGCCTCGGCCTCACCGACCCCCGCTTCGCGCTCGCCGCGATCCCGGGCGCGGTGACCGCGCAGCCGGCCGGCCGGCCGGCCCTGACCCGCGCGATGGCCCGGGAGAGTTCCGCTCCCGGCGGCGCAGCTCCCGGCGGCGCCCCCGCGCTGGCCACGTCGAGCGTGCAGGACGTCGACAGCCTCGCCGACCGCGTCGTCGCCTCCCTCGACGCCGACGGCGCCGACGTGCACCGCCCCGAGCTGGGCAGCCTGGTCGCCGAGGTACCCGCCGACCCGCAGGCCCGCAACGAGGCACGGCAGGCCGTCGCCGCCGTGGACGACGAGGCCGTCCGGCTGAAGTCGGCCGTCAAAGCCCGCGACGGTTTCTTCACCACCCACTTCATCAGCCCGTACTCGCGCTACCTCGCCCGCTGGTGCGCCCGCCGCGGCCTCACCCCGAACCAGGTCACCACCGCCTCGCTGATCACCGCGCTGATCGCGGCGGCCTGCGCGGCCACCGGCACCCGGGGCGGCTTCGTCGCGGCCGGCGTCCTGCTGATCGCGTCGTTCGTCCTGGACTGCACCGACGGCCAGCTCGCCCGGTACTCCCTCCAGTACTCCACCCTCGGCGCCTGGCTCGACGCCACCTTCGACCGCGCCAAGGAGTACGCCTACTACGCGGGTCTCGCGCTCGGCGCCGCCCGCGGCGGCGACGACGTGTGGGCCCTGGCGCTCGGCGCCATGGTCCTGCAGACCTGCCGGCACGTCGTGGACTTCTCCTTCAACGAGGCCAACCACGACGCCACCGCCAACACCAGCCCCACCGCCGCCCTCTCCGACAAGCTCGACAGCGTCGGCTGGACCGTCTGGGTGCGGCGGATGATAGTCCTGCCCATCGGTGAACGATGGGCCATGATCGCCGTTCTCACCGCCGCGACGACGCCGCGCATCACCTTCTACGCGCTGCTGATCGGCTGCGCCTTCGCGGCGACGTACACCACGGCCGGGCGGGTCCTGCGCTCACTGACCCGCAAGGCCCGGCGCACCGACCGGGCGGCGCAGGCGCTGGCGGACCTCGCGGACAGCGGCCCCCTCACGGAACTGCTGGCCCGCAGGGTCCCGGCCGGCCTCCGCATCCCGGCGCCGCTCAGCGCGCTCGCCGGTGTCGTCCTGCTGGTGCTCGCGGCCGCGTTCGACGGACCGGGTTTCTCGCTCCTGCTGGCCGCCGTCCTGTACGTCCTGCTGTGCGCCGAAGCCGTCGCCCGCCCCCTCAAGGGCGCCCTCGACTGGCTGGTCCCGCCGCTCTTCCGGGCCGGCGAGTACTGCACGGTCCTGATCCTCGCGGCCAAGGCCGGGGCCGACGGAGCCCTTCCCGCGGCTTTCGGACTGGTCGCCGCCGTCGCCTACCATCACTACGACACGGTGTACCGCATCCGCGGCGACGCCGGAGCGCCGCCGGCCTGGCTGGTGCGGGCGATCGGGGGCCAGGACGGGCGCACGCTGCTCGTCGCCGTGCTGGCCGTGGTGCTCACCGCTTCGCAGTTCACGGTCGCGCTCACGGTCGTCGCCGTGGCCGTCGCCGTCGTGGTGCTCGTCGAGAGCATCCGCTTCTGGGTGTCCGCAGGGGCCCCCGCCGTACACGATGAAGGAGAACCCGCATGATCGGCCTCGTGCTGGCGGCCGGCGCCGGACGGCGTCTGCGCCCCTACACCGACAGCCTGCCGAAGGCGCTGGTGCCGGTGGGGCCCGCGGGCATAGAGGGCGAGCCCACGGTGCTCGACCTGACGCTCGGCAACTTCGCCGAGATCGGTCTGACCGAGGTCGCGGTGATCGTCGGCTACCGCAAGGAGGCCGTGTACGAGCGCAAGGCGGCGCTGGAGGCCAAGTACGGCCTCAGGCTCACCCTCATCGACAACGACAAGGCCGAGGAGTGGAACAACGCCTACTCCCTGTGGTGCGGCCGTGACGCCCTCAAGGACGGCGTGATCCTCGCCAACGGCGACACCGTGCACCCCGTCTCCGTGGAGAGGACGCTGCTCGCCGCGCGCGGCGAGGGCAGGAGGATCATCCTCGCGCTGGACACCGTGAAGTCCCTCGCCGACGAGGAGATGAAGGTCGTCGTCGACCCCGGCAAGGGCATGACGAAGATCACCAAGCTGATGGACCCGGCCGAGGCCACCGGCGAGTACATCGGCGTCACCCTCATCGAGGGCGACGCCGCCCCGGAACTGGCCGACGCGCTCAGGACCGTCTGGGAGACCGACCCGCAGCAGTTCTACGAGCACGGTTACCAGGAACTGGTGAACCGCGGCTTCCGTATCGACGTGGCGCCGATCGGCGACGTCGCGTGGGTCGAGATCGACAACCACGACGACCTCGCCCGCGGACGGGAGATCGCGTGCCAGTACTGACCCGGCTGATCCCCTCGCCCGTCGTCGTCGACATCCGCCCGGGTGCCCTCGACGACCTGGTCGGCGTCCTCGCCGACGAGCGCATCTCGCACTCGGGCAAGCTCGCGATCGCCGTCAGCGGCGGCTCGGGCGCCCGGCTGCGCGAGCGCCTCACCCCGGCCCTGCCCGGCGCCACCTGGTACGAGGTGGGCGGCGGCACCCTCGACGACGCCGTCCGGCTGGCCGGCGACATAAAGGCCGGCCGCTACGACGCCGTCGTGGGCCTGGGCGGCGGCAAGATCATCGACTGCGCCAAGTTCGCCGCGGCGCGGGTGGGTCTTCCGCTCGTCGCCGTGCCGACCAACCTCGCGCACGACGGCCTGTGCTCGCCGGTGGCCACCCTCGACAACGACGCGGGTCGGGGCTCCTACGGCGTCCCGAACCCGATCGCCGTCGTCATCGACCTGGACGTCATCCGCGAGGCCCCGGTGCGGTTCGTGCGCGCCGGCATCGGCGACGCGGTGTCGAACATCTCGGCCATCGCGGACTGGGAGCTGGCCAACCGGGTCAAGGGCGAGAAGATCGACGGTCTGGCCGCCGCGATCGCCCGCCAGGCCGGTGAGGCGGTGCTCAGGCACCCGGGCGGCATCCAGGACACCGACTTCCTCCAGGTCCTGGCCGAGGCGCTGGTGCTCAGCGGCATCGCCATGTCGGTGTCGGGCGATTCCCGCCCGTCCTCCGGCGCCTGCCACGAGATCAACCACGCCTTCGACCTGCTCTTCCCCAGACGGGCGGCCGCCCACGGCGAGCAGTGCGGCCTGGGCGCGGCCTTCGCGATGTACCTGCGCGGAGCCGTCGAGGAGTCGGCCTACATGGCGCAGGTGCTGCGCCGGCACGGACTGCCGGTCCTGCCCGAGGACATCGGCTTCACGGCGGACGAGTTCGTCCGGGCCGTGGAGTTCGCCCCGGAGACCCGGCCCGGCCGCTACACGATCCTCGAACACCTCGACCTCAAGACCGAACAGATCAAGGACGTCTACGCCGACTATGTCAAGGCCATCGGTAGCTGAACTCAGACCGGTCGTCCACCCTCCGGGGGTGAAGGACCGGCGCAGCGGTGAGCACTGGATGGGACGCCTCTACATGCGCGAGGTGTCCCTGCGGGTGGACCGCTACCTGGTGAACACCAGGGTCACGCCCAACCAGCTCACGTATCTGATGACCGTCTTCGGCGTCCTCGCCGCCCCGGCCCTGCTGGTGCCGGGCATCGCGGGAGCCGTGCTCGGCGTGGTGTGCGTGCAGATGTACCTGCTGCTGGACTGCGTGGACGGCGAGATAGCGCGCTGGAAGAAGCAGTACTCCCTCAACGGCGTCTACCTGGACCGCGTCGGCGCCTACCTCACCGACGCCGCCGTCCTCGTCGGCTTCGGACTGCGCGCCGCGGACCTGTGGGGCAGCGGGCGCATCGACTGGCTGTGGGCCTTCCTCGGCACGCTGGCCGCGCTCGGCGCGATCCTGATCAAGGCCGAGACCGACCTCGTCGCCGTCGCCCGCCACCAGAGCGGGAAGCCGCCGGTGCAGGAGGCCGCCTCGGAGATGCGCTCCTCCGGCATGGCGCTGGCCCGCAGGGCCGCCTCCCTGCTCAAGTTCCACCGCCTGATCCTCGGCATCGAGGCCTCCCTGCTGATCCTGGTCCTGGCGGTCGCCGACCAGGTCCGCGGCGACCTGTTCTTCTCCCGGCTCGGCGTCGCGGTCCTGGCCGGCATCGCGCTCGTGCAGACCCTGCTGCACCTGGTGTCGATCCTGGCGTCGAGCAGGCTGAAGTGAGCGCGGCCCTCAAGGTCGGCGCGGTCGTCATCACCATGGGCGACCGCCCCGACGAGCTGCGCGCCCTGCTCGACTCGATAGCCGAGCAGGAAGGCGACCGCGTCGAGGTGGTGGTCGTCGGCAACGGCTCGCCCGTCCCGCCCGTCCCCGAGGGCGTCCGCACCGTCGAACTCCCCGAGAACCTCGGCATCCCCGGCGGCCGCAACGTGGGCATCGAGGCCTTCGGCCCCGGCGGCCGCGACGTCGACGTCCTGCTGTTCCTGGACGACGACGGCCTCCTCGCCCGCCACGACACGGCCGAGCTGTGCCGCCGGGCCTTCGACGCCGATCCGAAGCTGGGCATCGTCAGCTTCCGCATCGCCGACCCGGACACCGGCGTCACCCAGCGTCGCCACGTGCCCCGGCTGCGCGCCTCCGACCCGATGCGCTCCTCCCGGGTCACCACGTTCCTCGGCGGTGCCAACGCCGTCCGCACGAAGGTCTTCGCCGAGGTCGGCGGGCTCCCGGACGAGTTCTTCTACGCCCATGAGGAGACCGACCTGGCCTGGCGGGCCCTCGACGCGGGCTGGATGATCGACTACCGGTCCGACATGGTGCTGCACCACCCGACGACGGCGCCCTCGCGGCACGCGGTCTACCACCGCATGGTGGCCCGCAACCGCGTCTGGCTGGCCCGCCGCAACCTTCCCGCCCCCCTGGTCCCGGTGTATCTCGGGGTCTGGCTGCTGCTCACCCTCGCCCGCCGCCCCTCGGGAGCCGCGCTCAGGGCGTGGTCCGGCGGTTTCCGGGAAGGGTGGACGACCGCGTGCGGACCGCGCAGGCCCATGAAGTGGCGAACGGTGTGGCGGCTCACCCGGCTGGGCCGGCCTCCGGTGATCTGACAAGCTCGTTTCCGAGGGCGCCCGGGCCGTGCCGCGGGGCCCCGGATCGTGCCGGCCCCGCCAGGGGCGCACACCCCGAAGACGAAGGTTTCCTACTGGTGAGTGAGTCGACACAAGACGTCGGAGTCGCCGTGAGCGCGCTTCCGCCACCCCACGAGGGCCTCACGGCCGCGCAGTTGGCAGCCCGGCACGGACTGGCCGTGAGCGGAGCCCGGCCCCCGCTGCCGGAGTACGTCCGCCGGCTCTGGGGGCGCCGTCACTTCATCCTGGCGTTCTCCCGGGCGAAGCTGGCCGCGCAGTACAGCCAGGCCAGGCTCGGCCAGCTGTGGCAGGTGGCCACGCCGCTGCTCAACGCGGCCGTGTACTTCATGATCTTCGGCCTGCTCCTCGACGCCGGCCGGGGGATGTCCAAGGACGTCTACATCCCCTTCCTGGTCACCGGCGTCTTCGTGTTCACCTTCACGCAGACCTCCGCGATGAGCGGCGTGCGCGCGATCTCCGGCAACCTCGGACTGGTCCGCGCCCTGCACTTCCCGCGCGCCGCGCTGCCCGTCTCCTTCGCCCTGCAGCAGCTCCAGCAACTGCTCTACTCCATGCTCGTGCTGTTCCTCGTGGTGATCGGCATGGGCAGCTACCCGGACCTGTCCTGGGCGCTGATCGTCCCGGTGCTCGCCCTGCAGTTCTGCTTCAACACCGGGCTCGCGCTGATCCTCGCCCGGGCCGGCGCCAGGACCCCGGACCTGGCGCAGCTGATGCCCTTCGTGATGCGGACGTGGATGTACGCGTCCGGCGTGATGTTCTCCATCCCGGTCTTCCTCGCGGACAAGCCGCAGTGGGCGGCGAACATCCTGCAGTGGAACCCGGCCGCCGTCTACATGGACCTGATGCGCTTCGCGCTCATCGAGGGCTACGGCGCCGAGAACCTCCCCGAACACGCCTGGGCGCTCGCGGGCGGCTGGGCGGTGCTGATCGCCGTCGGCGGCTTCGTGTACTTCTGGAGGGCGGAGGAGAGGTACGGCCGTGGCTGAGCCGCTCCCGGCGCGGCCCGCGGGCCCGCGGGCGCCGGCCGTCGCCGCCGGCGAGGACCGCTCCGGCCCCCGCTACGGCGGCGCCGGGGCGATGCGCGCCTGAGGTCCGGCCGGCACGAGGCGGTCAAGGCCGGCAGACGGCCCGTCACCTGCGGCCGCCTCCGGTTGCGTGGGCGGAGCCGGCCGCGCCCGGACGGCCCGGCCGCAGGGGATCCCTGAGGCGTACGAGAAGTCCACGGCCGGGCACGGCGTTTCGGCCAGGCTCCGGCGGAACTGCCGGGCGGGGCGACGCGTCTGCAAAGGAAGCGTCAACTCGGGCCCCGCGCAGGAATCTTGACGCCAATCGGTGTGTTGTTGTGATGCGCGGGACACCCCCGCGATCCCCGGCGCGTTGTACAACGTAAGCTGGACCGGTCCCGAAACGCGGCAAGTGGGGCGATACTGCGCAGCCCCCTCGTCGGGGCCGTCGCGCGGACAGCCGGGCGGCGTGTCCGAAATAGTGCGTATTGGGTCGGCAGTGTAGAACGGGAGATGTGACGGCAATGGCTACGGAAACTCCCCAGCTCGACGCAGGCCGCGCCGTCCCGGCCCCGGGCGGGCGACGGTGACGGCGGCCACGGCGCCACGTACCGGCGACCCCGAGCGCAACACCCTCGGCAAAGCGGCGCACGAGAACTTCCCCGTCGCCCCCTTCTTCCTGCCCAGGGCCTGGCGCGAGGACCTCATGGCCGTGTACGGCTACGCCCGCCTCGTCGACGACATCGGCGACGGCGACCTGGCCCCGGGCGGCGAGGACGCCCGCCTGCTCGGCGTGTCGGCCACCGAGGCCGAGGACCGGCTCGTGCTGCTGGACGCCTTCGAGGCCGACCTGCGCCGCGTGTTCGACGGATGCGACGGACCGGACGGATCGCCCCGCCACCCCCTGCTGCGCCGCCTCCGGCCGACCGTGCGCCGCCGCTCGCTCACCCCGGAGCCCTTCCTCGCCCTGATCGAGGCCAACCGTCAGGACCAGCTCGTCACCCGCTACGAGACGTACGACGACCTCCTCGCCTACTGCGAACTGTCCGCCAACCCCGTCGGCCGTCTCGTCCTCGCCGTCACCGGCGCCGCGACCCCGGAACGGATCCGCCGGTCCGACGCCGTCTGCACCGCACTGCAGATTGTCGAGCACCTGCAGGACGTGGCCGAGGACCTCGGCCGTGACCGCGTCTATCTGCCCGCCGCGGACATGAAGCGCTTTCACGTCCAGGAGGCGGACCTCGCCGCGCGGACCTCGGGCGCCTCGGTGCGCGCGCTGGTCGCGTACGAGGCGCAACGCGCCCGCGATCTCCTGAATGAAGGCGCCCCCCTGGTGGGTAGCGTCGACGGCAGGCTGAGACTGCTGCTCGCGGGGTTCGTGGCGGGAGGAAGGGCGGCGATCCGGGCGATCGCCGCCGCCGAATACGACGTACTTCCCGGCCCGCCCGAGCCCGGCAAGCTCCGGCTGCTGCGCGAGGTGGGCGTGACCCTGCGAGGAGAGGGGTGATCCGGACCGTGGAGTCGTCACCGCACGTGTCCGCACCGGTACTCGCCGCCTACAGCTACTGCGAGACCGTGACCGGACAGCAGGCCCGGAACTTCGCGTACGGCATCAGGCTGCTGCCCACACCGAAGCGCCGCGCGATGTCCGCGCTGTACGCGTTCTCGCGCCGCGTCGACGACATCGGCGACGGCGCGCTGCACGACGACGTCAAGACCGCGAGGCTGGAGGAGACCCGGGCGCTGCTGACCCGGGTCCGGGCCGGCGAGGTCGACGAGGACGACACCGACCCCGTCGCGGTCGCCCTCGCGCACACGGCGCGGGCGTTCCCCGTCCCGCTCGGCGGCCTGGACGAGCTGATCGACGGCGTCCTGATGGACGTGCGCGGCGAGACCTACGAGACCTGGGACGACCTGAAGACGTACTGCCGCTGCGTGGCGGGCGCCATCGGGCGTCTCTCGCTCGGCGTGTTCGGCGCCGAACAGGGTGCCCGCGGCGCCGAGCGCGCCCCGGAGTACGCGGACACGCTGGGACTCGCGCTCCAGCTCACCAACATCCTCAGAGACGTCCGCGAGGACGCGGCGGGCGGCCGCACCTATCTGCCCGCCGACGACCTCGCCAAGTTCGGCTGCTCGGCCGGGTTCGACGGGCCGAAGCCGCCGGAGGGCTCCGACTTCGCGGGTCTCGTGCACTTCGAGGTGCGCCGGGCCCGCACCCTGTTCGCCGAGGGGTACCGGCTGCTGCCCCTGCTCGACCGGCGCAGCGGCGCCTGCGTCGCCGCCATGGCCGGCATCTACCGGCGGCTCCTGGACCGCATCGAACGCGACCCCGAGGCGGTGCTGCGCGGGCGCGTCTCGCTGCCCGGCCGGGAGAAGGCCTATGTCGCCGTGCGCGGGCTGTCCGGTCTGGACACCCGGCACGTGTCGCGACGGGCCGTCAGGAGGCACACCTGATGGACGCGGCGGGCGATGTGCTGGACCGAGGCGGCACGGCCGGAGAAATGCGCCACGCAACCCTCCGATGCGGCGCGGCGTCCCTGACTGCGACGGTCCGCGGTGCAGAGTTCAGGCACCATGACCGGCCCGCGCGGGAGGGTGCACGATGAACGACGAGCAGCCGGCGGACGCCGGGGCGGCAGCCGCCTCCCCGGGGCGTTCCGCCGTCGTCGTCGGGGGAGGGCTGGCGGGTGTCACCGCCGCTCTCGCGCTCGCCGACGCGGGCGTGCGCGTCACCCTGCTCGAAGGCCGGCCCCGGCTCGGCGGCCTCGCCTTCTCCTTCCGGCGCGGCGAGCTGACCGTCGACAACGGACAGCACGTGTATCTGCGCTGCTGCACCGGCTACCGCTGGTTCCTGGACCGCATCGGGGGCAGCGCGCTGGCGCCGTTGCAGGAACGTCTCGACGTGCCGGTCGTCGACCTCGCCAAGCCCGAGGGACGACGGCTCGGCAGACTGCGGCGCGACGCGCTGCCCGTGCCCCTGCATCTGGGGCGCAGCCTCGCCGCGTATCCGCATCTCTCCCTCGCCGAACGCCTGAGGGTGGGCCGGGCCGCGCTCGCCCTCAAGGGGCTCGACCTCGCCGATCCGGCCCTGGACGCACAGGACTTCGGCAGCTGGCTGACCGCGCACGGCCAGTCGCGGCGCGCCGTCGAGGCCCTGTGGGACCTGGTCGGCGTCGCGACCCTCAACGCGGTCGCCGGCGACTGCTCGCTCGGGCTCGCCGCGATGGTGTTCAAGACCGGTCTGCTGTCCGACCCGGGCGCGGCCGACATCGGCTGGGCGCACGTGCCGCTGGGCGAACTGCACGACGGGCTCGCCCGCAGGGCGCTCGACTCCGCGGGCGTGCGGACCGAGGTCCGCGCACGCGTCACCTCCCTCTCCCGTGCGGCGAACGGGACGTGGAGCGTCGGGGTTCCCGGCGAGACCCTCCGCGCGGACACGGTCGTCCTCGCCGTCCCCCAGCGCGAGGCGTACGACCTGCTGCCCGAGGGGGCGCTGGACGACGCCGGACGACTGCTGGAGATCGGCACCGCGCCGATCCTCAACGTGCACGTCGTCTACGACCGCACCGTGCTCGACACGCCCTTCTTCGCGGCGCTCGGCACCCCCGTGCAGTGGGTCTTCGACCGCACCCACGCCTCCGGGCTGCGGAGCGGCCAGTACCTCGCCGTGTCCCAGTCCGCCGCGCAGGACGAGATCGACGAGCCCGTCGCCGTCCTGCGCGAGCGCTACCTGCCCGAGCTGCGCAGGCTGCTGCCGGGAGCGCGCCGCGCCGAGGTACGGGACTTCTTCGTGACCCGGGAGCGCACGGCGACGTTCGCCCCCACCCCCGGCGTCGGGCGCCTGCGGCCCGGCGCCCGCACCGAAGCCCCCGGCCTGTACCTGGCCGGAGCGTGGACCGCCACCGGGTGGCCCGCGACCATGGAGAGTGCGGTCCGCAGCGGCGTGAACGCGGCGGACGCCGCGCTGAGCGCCCTCGGCCGGCCCCGACCCCGCCGTCGCTTCGAATCCGAGGAGACGGCCTACTGCATCGTTCCGGGGGACATCCCCCGGACCCCCGGCCGAGAGCCGGAGGGAACCGGCGTTCCCCTGCGAGGTGGCACCCGGTGAAGTTCGATCAGCACGGCTCGGCACACCCCCGCACCCCCTCCGGTACCGCGACAAGAGGAGAAAATGTGCCCACTGTGCCCCAGGCCTCACCGGCCGCTCGGCGGACCGCGGTGGACGTGACCGCGCTCCTGGAGCGCGGCCGCACCCTGGCCACACCGGTGCTGCGGGCGGCCGTCGACCGACTCGCCCCGCCCATGGACACGGTCGCCGCCTACCACTTCGGCTGGATCGACGCCCAGGGCAACCCCACCGACGGCGACGGCGGCAAGGCCGTGCGCCCGGCGCTCGCCGTGCTCTCCGCCGAGGTCGCGGGAGCCGACCCCGAGGCCGGCGTCCCCGGCGCGGTCGCCGTGGAACTGGTCCACAACTTCTCCCTCCTGCACGACGACCTGATGGACGGCGACGAGCAGCGCCGGCACCGCGACACCGTGTGGAAGGTGCACGGACCCGCCCAGGCCATCCTGGTCGGCGACGCGCTGTTCGCCCTCGCCAACGAGGTCCTCCTCGAACTCGGCACGGTGGAGGCCGGCCGCGCCACCCGGCGTCTGACGACGGCCACCCGCGCCCTCATCGACGGCCAGGCCCAGGACATCTCCTACGAGCACCGCGACCGCGTCAGCGTCGAGGAGTGCCTGGAGATGGAGGGCAACAAGACCGGCGCGCTGCTGGCCTGCGCCTCCTCCATCGGCGCGGTGCTCGGCGGCGCGGACGACCGCACCGCCGACGCGCTGGAGCGGTACGGCTACCACCTCGGCCTCGCCTTCCAGGCCGTCGACGACCTCCTCGGCATCTGGGGCGACCCGGGGGCCACCGGCAAGCAGACCTGGAGCGACCTGCGCCAGCGAAAGAAGTCCCTGCCCGTGGTGGCCGCGCTCGCGGCGGGCGGCCCCGCCTCCGAGCGGCTCGGCGAGATGCTCGCCGCCGACGCCAAGAGCAGCGACTTCGAGAACTTCTCCGAGGAGGAGTTCGCGGCCCGCGCGGCCCTGATCGAGGAGGCGGGCGGCCGTGACTGGACCGCCGGGGAGGCACGCCGTCAGCACACCATCGCCATCGAGGCCCTGAACGCCGTCGACATGCCCGAGCAGGTGCGGGCCGGGTTCACGGCGCTCGCCGACTTCGTCGTCGTACGAAAGAGATGATCACTATCGGTCGAATAGCCCTCGCGTAGTCGCCGGCCGGTGTGCGAGGAGAGGACACCGGCCGACGGCGGACCCACAGCAGACGCAACGACATGCACACTGCACGAAGGGGAAGCCATGACAGCGACGACCGACGGAAGCACCGGGGCCCTGCCGCCCCGCGCTGCCGCGGCCAGCGAAACCGACATCACCGTCCCCGTGGCGGCCGGGGTACAAGAAGCCGCCGCACGCGCGATGCAGCGCGCCACCGACTTCCTGCTGGCCCGGCAGGACGCCGAGGGATGGTGGAAGGGCGACCTGGAGACGAACGTCACCATGGACGCCGAGGACCTGCTGCTCCGTCAGTTCCTGGGTATCCGCGACGAGCCGACCACCCGCGCCGCCGCCCTCTTCGTGCGCGGCGAGCAGCGCGAGGACGGCACCTGGGCCACCTTCCACGGCGGCCCGCCCGACCTGTCCGCCACCGTCGAGGCGTACGTCGCGCTGCGCCTGGCCGGCGACGCCCCCGACGCCCCGCACATGGCCCGGGCCTCCGCCTGGGTCCGCGACCAGGGAGGCATCGCCGCCGCCCGGGTCTTCACCCGGATCTGGCTGGCCCTGTTCGGCTGGTGGAAATGGGAGGACCTGCCCGAACTGCCGCCCGAGCTCTTGTTCTTCCCTAAATGGTTCCCGCTGAGCATCTACAACTTCGGCTGCTGGGCCCGGCAGACGATCGTCCCCCTGACCGTCGTCTCGGCGAAGCGGCCGGTGCGTCCGGCGCCGTTCTCCCTCGACGAGCTGCACACCGACCCCGCGAACCCCTGCCCGCCCAAGCCCCTCGCCCCTGTGAACAGTTGGGACGGACTCTTCCAGCGGCTCGACAAGGTGGTGCGGGGCTACCGGTCCGTGGCCGTGCGCAGGCTGCGCAGGGCGGCCCTGAACTCCGCCGCCCGCTGGATCGTCGAGCGCCAGGAGAACGACGGCTGCTGGGGCGGGATCCAGCCGCCCGCCGTGTACTCGCTCATCGCTCTGCACCTGCTCGGCTACGACCTCGGACACCCGGTGATGCGGGCCGGGCTGGCGTCCCTCGACCGGTACACGGTGTGGCGCGAGGACGGCGCACGGATGGTCGAGGCCTGCCAGTCGCCGGTGTGGGACACCTGCCTGGCCACCATCGCCCTCGCCGACGCCGGACTGCCCGCCGACCACCCCCAACTGGTCAAGGCCGCCGACTGGATGCTCGGCGAGCAGGTGGTGCGCCCCGGTGACTGGTCGGTGCGACGACCCCAACTCCCGCCCGGCGGATGGGCCTTCGAGTTCCACAACGACAACTACCCCGACATCGACGACACCGCCGAGGTCGTCCTCGCGCTGCGCCGGGTCCGCCACCACGACCCTGAACGCATGGACCGGGCCATCGCGCGCGGAGTGCGCTGGAACCTCGGGATGCAGTCCCGCAACGGCGCCTGGGGCGCCTTCGACGTCGACAACACCAGCCCGTTCCCCAACCGGATGCCGTTCTGCGACTTCGGCGAGGTGATCGACCCGCCGTCCGCGGACGTCACCGCGCACGTCGTCGAGATGCTGGCGATCGAGGGACTCTCGCACGATCCGCGCACCCGGCGCGGCATCGAGTGGCTGCTCGCGAACCAGGAGCCGGACGGCTCCTGGTTCGGACGCTGGGGCGTCAACTACGTCTACGGCACGGGGTCGGTGGTGCCCGCCCTCACGGCCGCGGGCCTGCCCGCCCGGCACCCGGCGATCCGGGCGGCGGTCGGCTGGCTGGAGCGGGTGCAGAACGACGACGGCGGCTGGGGCGAGGACCTGCGCTCCTACCGGGACCCCGCGCGATGGAGCGCCCGCGGGGCGTCGACGGCCTCCCAGACGGCCTGGGCGCTGATGGCCCTGCTGGCGGCGGGGGAGCGGGACTCCAAGGCCGTCGAACGGGGCGTGGCGTGGCTGGCCCGGACCCAGCGGGAGGACGGCTCCTGGGACGAGCCCCACTTCACCGGCACCGGCTTCCCCTGGGACTTCTCGATCAACTACCACCTCTACCGGCAGGTCTTCCCGTTGACCGCGCTCGGCCGCTACGTCCACGGAGAGCCGTTCAGCAAGCAGCCCGCCCCGCACGCGGCGTCCGCCGAGGGCAAGGGGAGCTGATGAGAGCCCAGCCCGTCCCGGCGCCGCTGCTGATCGCCTGCGCGCTCGGCATCGAGCACCTCGCCCTGCGCATGGGCGACCGCGGCGGCGCCGACGGGCCGGTCACCGTCCTGCGGACGGGCATGGGCCCCAAGGCGGCCGAGCGCTCCGTCACCCGGGTCCTGTCCGACCCGGTGCTGGGCGGGGCGGCCGTGCTGGCCACGGGCTTCTGCGCCGGGCTCGCCCCCGGCATGCACCCCGGCGACCTGGTCGTCGCCGAGGAGACCCGCGACCCGCGGGGCCGGGTGCCCTGCGTGGGCACCGAACTGCTCGTCAAGGAACTCGTGCGCACCCTGCCCGGGCGGACCGTCCACACCGGTCCGCTCACCGGCTCCGACCACGTGGTACGCGGCCACGAGCGGGGCGATCTGCTCGCGACCGGCGCGATCGCGGTCGACATGGAATCGGCGGCCACGCTCCTGAGCGCCGTGCGCGCCGAGCCGCGCCCGGTTGCGGCCGTCCGGGTGGTCGTGGACGCTCCGGAACATGAACTCGTCCGGATCGGCACGGTGCGCGGTGGAATATCGGCTTTCCGCGTTCTTCGCTGCGTCCTGCCTGCTTTTTTCGAATGGCACCGTAATGTTCTGCTCCCCCGGAGGTGAGCCGTATGGCCATGCCGCTGCGCCAGTCCATCAAGGTCGCTACATACCTGGCCGAACAGAAGCTCCGCAAGCGCGACAAGTTCCCGCTCATCGTCGAGCTGGAGCCCCTCTTCGCCTGCAACCTCAAGTGCGAGGGCTGCGGCAAGATCCAGCATCCGGCGGGAGTGCTCAAGCAGCGCATGCCGGTCGCCCAGGCCGTGGGCGCGGTGCTGGAGTCCGGTGCGCCGATGGTGTCCATCGCCGGCGGCGAGCCCCTGATGCATCCTCAGATCGACGAGATCGTGCGGCAGTTGGTGGCGAAACGGAAGTACGTCTTCCTCTGCACCAACGCCATGCTGCTGCGCAAGAAGCTGGAGAAGTTCACCCCCTCGCCCTACTTCGCCTTCGCCGTGCACATCGACGGGCTGCGGGAGCGGCACGACGAGTCCGTGGCCAAGGAGGGGGTGTTCGACGAGGCCGTGGCCGCCATCAAGGAGGCCAAGCGGCGCGGCTTCCGGGTGACCACCAACTCGACCTTCTTCAACACCGACACCCCGCAGACCGTCGTCGAGGTGCTCAACTTCCTCAACGACGACCTCAAGGTCGACGAGATGATGATCTCGCCCGCCTATGCCTACGAGAAGGCCCCCGACCAGGAGCACTTCCTGGGCGTGGAGCAGACCCGCGAGCTGTTCAAGAAGGCCTTCTCGGGCGGCAACCGGCGCCGTTGGCGGCTCAACCACTCGCCCCTGTTCCTGGACTTCCTGGAGGGCCGGGCCGACTTCCCGTGCACGGCGTGGGCGATCCCGAACTACTCGCTCTTCGGCTGGCAGCGCCCCTGCTATCTGATGAGCGACGGGTATGTGCCGACCTACCGTGAGCTGATCGAGGAAACGGACTGGGACAAGTACGGCCGGGGCAAGGACCCGCGCTGCGCCAACTGCATGGCGCACTGCGGCTACGAGCCCACCGCCGTCCTGGCCACCATGGGCTCGCTCAAGGAGTCCCTGCGCGCCCTGCGCGACACCGTCAACGGGAACCGGGAGTGACGGCATGACCGCCGTGTCCCTGGGTGTTCCCGAGCTGCCGGTCCGGCCGGTGTCGCCGCGGCGTGCGTCGCGGCGGATCCAGGTCGGCCCGGTGGCGGTCGGCGGGGACGCGCCGGTGTCGGTGCAGTCGATGACGACGACGCGTACGTCGGACATCGGTGCGACGTTGCAGCAGATCGCCGAGTTGA
>NZ_BMTL01000041.1 GCF_014649655.1 Streptomyces humidus
GGGGGCCGGGGGCCGGGGGCCGGGGGCCGGGGGTCGGGGGTCGGGGGTCGGGGGTCGGGGGTCAGCCTCGCTGACCGTAGTCCCGGAGGCGGTGCGCCGCCTGCGCCAGTTGGTCCTCCGTCAGCAGCGTGGGGGTGTGGCCCGGGACCGACGAGGCCGTCAGCCACAGCCGGCACATCCACTCCAGCTGGGCCGTGCGGTCGTAGGCCTGGTCGAGGGTGGCGCCGTAGGTGAGGGTGCCGTGGTTCTGCAGCAGGCAGCCGGTGCGGCCGGCGAGCGCCCGGAGCGTGTTCCCGGCCAGCTCCTCGGTGCCGTACGTGGCGTAGGGGGCGACCCGGACGGGGCCGCCGAGCGCGCCCGCCATGTAGTGGACGAGGGGCAGTTCCGGGACGAGGGTCGAGACGGCCGTGGCGTGCACGGCGTGGGTGTGGACGACCGCCGCGGCGTCGGTGGTCCTGTATACGGCCAGGTGCATGGGCAGTTCGCTGGTCGGGACCAGGGAGCCGAGCACCTGCCGGCCGGCGAGGTCGACGCCGGTGACGTCGTCCGTGGCGAGCCGGTCGTAGGGCACCCCCGACGGAGTGACCAGCACGGTGTCGCCGACGCGTGCGGAGACGTTGCCCGAGGTGCCGACGACGAGCCCGTCGGCCACCGTGCGGCGGGCCGTCGCCACCAGCGCCTCCCAGGCCCGCGCCTCCTCGGGTGTCGCGCGCCTCCCCCGGCGCCCCTCCGCGCCCTGACCGCCGTCCCCGGGATCCCGGGCGTCCGTCTGCTCGTGCCGCTGCTCAGCCATGCCGCGATCCTGCCAGGACGCCGCCGCCCACGGGGACGCCCCGGCGGGTCCCGGACGTCTCGGCGGCGCGGGGCGTCGAGCGGAGCGTCAACTCCCCGCAAGGACACCGCGATGCCCGCCGGCGTTCATCTTCCGTTCACCCAGGTTGCCTACGGTCGACGCACCAATGACTTCGAACGATTGCCTGGGTAAATGGAAAGCTTCTCGCTGATTCTCGCGATTGTGGTCGTCACCGCACTCGCGTTCGATTTCACGAACGGTTTCCACGACACCGCCAACGCGATGGCCACGACCATCTCGACCGGTGCACTCAAGCCCAAGGTCGCGGTGGCCATGTCCGCCGTGCTGAACCTTGTGGGCGCCTTTCTCTCGGTGGAGGTCGCCAACACGATCTCCAAGGGTCTCGTCGACGAGACCGGCATCCGTCCCGAGGTCATCTTCGCCGCCCTGGTCGGCGCGATCCTCTGGAACCTGCTGACCTGGCTGGTGGGCCTGCCCTCCAGCTCCTCCCACGCCCTCATGGGCGGTCTGATCGGCGCCACCATCGCCTCAGCCGGAACTGGCGCGGTGCACGGCGACGTGCTGGTCACCAAGGTCCTGCTCCCGGCGGTCGCGGCCCCGATCGTGGCGGGCGTCGCCGCGATGCTCGCGACCCGGCTCTCGTACACCCTGGGCAGGAAGGCGGACGGAAAGGCCGCGGCGAAGGGCTACCGCACCGGACAGATCGCCTCGGCCGGACTGGTGTCCCTCGCTCACGGCACCAACGACGCGCAGAAGACGATGGGCATCATCACCCTCGCCCTGGTCGCCGGCGGCGCCGTGGCCCCCGACTCCGACCCGCCCACCTGGGTCATCCTCTCCGCGGGTCTGGCCATCGCGCTCGGTACGTACATCGGCGGCTGGCGCATCATCCGCACCATGGGCAAGGGTCTCACCGAGCTCGAGCCCCAGCAGGGCTTCTCCGCCCAGACCAGTGCGGCCACGGCCATCCTGGCCTCCTCCCACCTGGGCTTCTCCCTCTCCACCACGCACGTCGTCTCCGGTTCGGTGATGGGCGCGGGCCTGGGCCGCAAGGGCGGCGTGGTCCGCTGGTCGACGGCGACCCGTATGTTCGTCGCCTGGGGCCTGACCCTGCCGGCGGCCGCCCTGGTGGGCGCGCTCGCCGAGTCGGTGACCGGTCTGGGCGACTGGGGCACCGGCGTCGTCGCCGTCTTCCTGATCGCCTCCAGCGCGGCGATCTGGAAGATCTCCCGGCGCGAGGTCGTCGACGCCTCGAACGTCAACGAGCACGAGGAGCCCGCGGGCGTCGTCACGACGGCGATCGCGGTCGTCGCCCCGCCCCCGGCCGGTCAGCTCGTCGACGATCTGACCGCGACCATCGCCTCCCCGGCCCCCGAGCCCGTGGCCCCCGCCGCCCCGCCGGCCGCGGCCGTCTGAGCCGTCGCCTCCGGCACGAAGGAAGAGAAGCATCATGAAGATCGACTGGGCAGCCCTGGGCTCCGTGTTCGGCGTCAGCCTCGTGGTCACCGTGGGCCTCGTGGCCCTGTTCACCCTCGGCGTCATGGGCCTGTCGCGCCAGGAGCGCGCCACGGCGCAGGGCGGCTCGGCAGGCCTCGCGGTGACGGGCGCGTACGCGTGCTTCGCGGCCTGCGCGGCGGCGGTGGCGTACGGGATCTCCCTGATCGTGGCCTGACGGGTCATCGGGACACCCCTGGGGTGCGGGACGGGTCACCGTCCCGCACCCCTTCGCGTGTGACCCCGCCGATCACCCGCGTGTGGGGTTCTGCACACTCTCCCCTCGCAGGTCAACAGTGAGTTGACGGCCCTTCCGGGCCCGTGGTGGACTGCCCGGGCCATGTACGGCGGCAGAAGAGGAAGCCGGTGTGAATCCGGCGCGGTCCCGCCACTGTCACCGGGGTAGTGAGCCCCGGGAGCCAGGAACTCTCGCCGCGGTCTCGTCGAACCAGGGCGTGGACACCCTGAGTGAGGACACATAGCCATGTTCGGCTGCCCGGATCGCCCGTCGAGCGCCTCGCGCGTCGCCCCCAGGCCGTCTCCCGCCCGCACGGCCGGCTGAGCCGATGGGTGCCGATCGCGTTCACGCGTACGGCGCCGCCGCCGGCCTTCTCGGCGACCTGCTTCTCGGCGACCCCCGCCGGGGGCATCCGGTCGCCGCGTTCGGCCGGGCCGCGGGCGCCGTGGAGCGGCTGCTGTGGCGGGACCACCGGGGATGGGGCGCCCTGCACACCGTGGTGTGCGCGGGCGGCGCCGTCGCCGTGGCGGCCGTCGCCGCGCGGACCGTGCGCGAGCGTCCCGCCGCCTCCGTCGCCCTCACCGCCGCCGCCACCTGGGCGGTCGTCGGCGGCGCCTCACTCGTGCGCGAGGCCCGGGGCATCGCGCACGCCCTGGAGGCGGGGGACGTCGACGCCGCGCGGGAACGGCTGCCGCGTCTGTGCGGGCGCGACCCGCAGGCCCTGGACGCCGACGGGATCGCCCGGGCCGTGGTCGAGTCCGTCGCCGAGAACACCTCCGACGCCGTCGTGGGCGCGCTGGTGTGGGGCGCCGTGGCCGGTGTGCCGGGGCTGGCCGGGTTCCGGGCCGTCAACACCCTCGACGCCATGGTCGGGCACCGGTCGCCGCGCCATCTGCGCTACGGGTGGGCCTCGGCCCGCCTCGACGACGTCGCCGGATGGCCCGGGGCACGGCTGACCGCCGTGCTCGCCGCCGTGGCCGGCGACGATCCCCGGGGCGCGGTCCGGGCCTGGCGCGCCGACGGGCGCAGGCACCCCAGCCCCAACGCCGGGCCCGTGGAGGCGTCCTTCGCGGGCGCCCTCGGGGTGCGACTGGGCGGGACCCTGTCCTACGGCGGCCGGGTCGAGCACCGGCCCGTGCTCAACGGGGCGGCCGGGCGGCCCGTCGTCGCCGGGGACATCGAACGCGCCGCGCGGCTCTCCCGCCGCGTCGGTCTGCTCGCGCTCGGCGTCACCGTCGCCGCGCGCTTCGTCGTGACAAAGGCGCTCGACGCGCGGAAGGGGCGTACGTCATGAGCGGGGGTCTCCTGGTCGCCGGCACCACCTCCGACGCCGGCAAGAGCGTCGTCACGGCGGGGATCTGCCGGTGGCTGGTCCGGCAGGGGGTGAGGGTCGCGCCGTTCAAGGCGCAGAACATGTCCCTGAACTCGTTCGTCACGCGCGAGGGCGCGGAGATCGGGCGGGCGCAGGCCATGCAGGCGCAGGCCTGCCGGATCGAGCCGACGGCGCTGATGAATCCCGTGCTGCTCAAGCCCGGCGGGGAGCAGAGCAGTCAGGTGGTCCTGCTGGGCAAGCCGGTGGGCGAGCTGAGCGCCCGCGGGTACCACGGCGGGCGGCAGCAGAAGCTCCTCGGGACCGTTCTCGACTGTCTCGCCGAGTTGCGGGGCACGTATGACGCGGTGATCTGTGAGGGGGCAGGCAGTCCGGCCGAGATCAATCTGCGGCGGACGGACATCGTCAACATGGGGATCGCCCGCAATGCCGGGCTGCCCGTGCTGATCGTGGGGGACATCGACCGCGGCGGCGTCTTCGCCTCGTTCTTCGGGACCGTCGCGCTGCTGTCTCCCGAGGACCAGGCGCTGATCGCCGGGTTCCTCGTGAACAAGTTCCGCGGGGACGTCTCCCTGCTGGAGCCGGGCCTGGACATGCTGCACGGGCTCACCGGGCGGCGCGCCTACGGCGTGCTGCCGTTCCGGCACGGTCTCGGCATCGACGAGGAGGACGGCCTGAGAGTGTCGCTGCGGGGAACCGTGCGGGAGTCGAACACCGCCCCGCCCGTCGGGGAGGACGTGCTGCGGGTCGCCGTCTGCGCGGTCCCGCTGATGTCGAACTTCACGGACGTGGACGCGCTGGCCGCCGAACCCGGCGTGGTCGTGCGGTTCGTGGACCGGCCCGAGGAGCTGGCCGACGCCGACCTGGTGGTGATCCCGGGGACCCGGGGCACCGTGCGGGCGCTGGAGTGGCTGCGCGAACGCGGCCTGGCCGACGCCCTGTCGCGGCGGGCCGCCGAGGGACGGCCCGTCCTCGGCGTCTGCGGCGGCTTCCAGATCCTCGGCGAGCGCATCGAGGACGACGTCGAGAGCCGGCGGGGACAGGTCGACGGGCTCGGGATCCTTCCCGTCCGGGTGCGCTTCGCCCGTGAGAAGACCCTCACCCGGCCGGTCGGGGAAGCCCTCGGCGAGCCGGTCGAGGGGTACGAGATCCATCACGGCGTCGCCGACGTCACGGGGGGCGAGACGTTCATCTCCGACGGCGAGGGACGTGCCCTGGACGGCTGCCGGGTGGGACAGACCTGGGGCACGCACTGGCACGGCTCGCTGGAGTCGGACGGGTTCCGGCGGGCGTTCCTGCGCGAGGTGGCGGCCGCCGCGGGCCGCCGGTTCACACCGGCCCCCGACACCTCCTTCGCCGGGCTGCGCGAGGAGCAGCTCGACCGGCTCGGCGACCTGATCGAACAGCACGCGGACACCGACGCGCTCCGGCGGCTCATCGAGTCGGGCGCGCCGCAAGGACTGCCTTTCATTCCACCGGGAGCGCCCGCATGAGCACAGTGTTGTTGTTGTCGACCGCCGACACCGATCTGCTGGCGGCCCGGGCCGCCACCGGCGTCGACTACCGGATCGGCAACCCGACCCGCGTCGACGTCGCGCAGGAGCTGCCCGCGCTCCTCGACGGCGCGGACGTCGCCGTCGTACGGCTGCTCGGCGGGAAGCGCGCCTGGGAGGACGGGCTCGATGCGCTGCGGGCGTCCGGCGTCCCGACCGTGCTGCTGGGCGGGGAGAGCGTGCCGGACGCCGAGCTGATGGCCGCGTCGTCGGCGCCGGCCGGCGTGGTGGCGGAGGCCCTGCGGTATCTCGTCGAGGGCGGCCCCGCCAACCTCGCGGAGCTGGCGCGGTTCCTCTCCGACACCGTGCTGCTGACCGGCGAGGGGTTCGTCGAGCCGCAGCGGATGCCCGAGTACGGCGTCCACGGCGAGCGGGCGTTCGCCGAGGGCCGGCCGACCGTGGGCGTGCTGTTCTACCGGGCCCACGAACTGAGCGGGAACACCGCCTTCGTGGACACCCTGTGCGAGGCGGTCGAGGCGCGGGGGGCGAACGCCCTTCCCGTGTACTGCGGTTCGCTGCGCGGGGCGGACGCCGGCCTGTACGAGATCCTCGGCCGCTGCGACGTCCTCGTCGCCACCGTCCTGGCCGCCGGGGGCGCGCACGCCTCGCAGGCGTCGGCGGGCGGAATCGATCCAGTGGTGCGAAGCACCCCCGTTGAGGGTGGTGGCGGGAGACGGGCGGGCGAGGAGGCCTGGGACGTCGGAGCGCTCGCCGAACTCGACGTGCCTGTGCTGCAGGGCCTGTGCCTGACCTCGTCGCGCGCGGCCTGGGAGGCGTCCGACGCGGCCCTCTCCCCCATGGACGCGGCGATGCAGGTGGCGATCCCGGAGTTCGACGGGCGGCTCGTCACCGTCCCCTTCTCGTTCAAGGAGCAGGGGCCCGACGACGTCCCGGTGTACGTCGCCGACCCCGAGCGGGCCGCGCGGGTCGCCGGGATCGCCGTCCGGCACGCCCGGTTGCGGCACAAGCCGAACGCCGAGAAGAAGCTCGCGCTGGTCTTCACCGCCTACCCCACCAAGCACTCGCGGGTCGGCAACGCCGTCGGCCTGGACACGCCCGCCTCGGCCGTACGGGTGCTGGACGCCCTGCGGGACGCGGGCTACGTGGTCGAGGGGCACCCCGACGACGGCGACGAGCTGATCCACCGGCTCATCGACGCCGGCGGCCACGACGTCGAATGGCTCACCGAGGACCAGCTCGCCGCCGCGCCCGCGCGGGTGCCGCTGGCCGACTACCGGGCCTGGTTCGACCGGCTGGACCCGCAGCTCAGGGAGGGCATTCTCCAGGCGTGGGGCGAGCCGCCGGGCTCCCTGTACGTCGACGGCGACGACGTCGTGCTGGCCTGCCTGCAGTTCGGCAACGTCGTCGTGATGATCCAGCCGCCGCGCGGCTTCGGCGAGAACCCGATCGCGATCTACCACGACCCCGACATGCCGCCCTCGCACCACTACATGGCCGCGTACCGGTGGCTGGAGAACAGTTTCGGCGCCGACGCGATCGTGCACATGGGCAAGCACGGCACGATGGAGTGGCTGCCGGGCAAGGGGCTCGGACTGAGCGGCGGCTGCGCGCCGGACGCCGTCCTCGGCGAGCTGCCGCTGGTCTATCCGTTCATCGTCAACGACCCGGGCGAGGGCACCCAGGCCAAGCGGCGCGGGCACGCCACCGTCGTCGACCATCTCGTCCCGCCGATGGCGCGGGCGGACACCTACGGCGATCTGGCGAAGCTGGAGCAGCTGCTCGACGAGTACGCGCTCGTCTCCGACCTCGACCCGACGAAGGCGCCGGCGGTGCGCGCGCAGATCTGGACGCTGGTCAAGGCGGCCGAGCTCCACCACGACCTGCACGTCGACGACCAGCCCGACGACGACGCCTTCGACGAGTTCGTCATGCACATCGACGGCTATCTGTGCGAGATCAAGGACGTGCAGATCCGCGACGGGCTGCACATCCTGGGCGGCGGCCCGGTCGGCGAGCCGCGGGTGAACCTGGTGCTGGCCGTGCTGCGCGCCTCGCAGGTGTGGGGCGGGCAGGCCAACGCGCTGCCGGGGCTGAGGTCGTCGTTCGCGGCCCATTTCGGGCTCGACGAGAAGGAGTTGCTGGCCGAGCCGGGCGCGCCGGTGAAGGCGCCGGTGGAGCTGACGGACCTGGTCGAGGGGCCGTCGCGGTCCGCGGCCGACGCGATCGACCTGCTGGAGCAGCTGTGCCGGCGCGTCGCGGAGGGCATGGAGGCGCGGGACTGGGCGGTCGTCGAGTGCGGTCCGCTGGTGCGCGACGTCGTCGGCGCCGAACTGCCGGACGCCGTGGCGGTGCTGGAGTTCGCGTGCCGTGAGCTGGTGCCGAGGCTCGCCCGGACCACGGACGAGATCGGGCACATCCTCAAGGCGCTGGACGGCGGTTACGTCCCGGCCGGCCCCTCGGGCTCCCCCACCCGCGGGCTGGTCAACGTCCTGCCGACCGGCCGCAACTTCTACTCGGTCGACCCCAAGGCCATTCCCTCCAGGCTGAGTTGGGACGTCGGGCAGGCTCTCGCGGACTCCTTGGTGCAGCGGTACCTCCAGGACACGGGCGCGTACCCGAAGTCGGTCGGCCTGACGGTCTGGGGCACCTCCGCGATGCGCACCCAGGGCGACGACATCGCCGAGATCCTGGCGCTGCTGGGCTGCCGACCGGTCTGGGACGACGCCTCACGTCGGGTCACGGGCTTCGAGATCGTCTCCCTGGAGGAGCTCGGCCGGCCGCGCATCGACGTCACCGTCCGTATCTCCGGCTTCTTCCGGGACGCGTTCCCGCACGTGGTCGGGCTGATCGACGACGCGGTGCGGGCGGTGGCCGAGCTGGACGAGAGCGCGGAGTCGAACTTCGTGCGCGCGCACGTCGACGAGGACACGGCCGCGCACGGCGACCGGCGGCGCGCGAGCGCCCGGATCTTCGGCTCCAAGCCGGGGGCGTACGGGGCCGGTCTGCTGCCGCTGATCGACGCCCGCAACTGGCGCTCCGACGCCGACCTCGCCGAGGTGTACGCCGTCTGGGGCGGGTACGCCTACGGGCGCGGGCTCGACGGGCGGGCGGCGCGCGGGGACATGGAGACGGCGTTCCGGCGGATCGCCGTCGCCGCGAAGAACGTGGACACCCGCGAGCACGACCTCGTCGACGCCGACGACTACTTCCAGTACCACGGCGGCATGGTCGCCATGGTGCGGCATCTGACGGGCGCCAGCCCCGAGGCGTACGTGGGCGACTCCGCGACGCCGGACCAGGTGAGGACCCGCACGCTGGGCGAGGAGACGCACCGCGTGTTCCGGGCCCGGGTGGTCAACCCGCGCTGGATGGCGGCCATGCGGCGGCACGGCTACAAGGGCGCCTTCGAGATGGCGGCGACCGTCGACTACCTCTTCGGTTACGACGCCACCGCGGGGGTCGTCGACGACTGGATGTACGAGAAGCTCAGCGCGGAGTACGTGTTCGACGCGGACAACCGCGACTTCATGAAGAAGTCCAACCCGTGGGCGCTGAGGGGGATCACGGAACGGCTGCTCGAGGCCGCCGACCGGGGTCTGTGGGCGGAGCCGGACGCCGGCACGATCGAGCGGCTGCGCGCCACCTATCTGGAGCTGGAAGGCGATCTGGAGGACGACCAGAAGTGAGCACTCCTTTCCCGTTCACGGCCGTGGTCGGCCAGGACGACCTGCGGCTCGCGCTGCTGCTGAACGCCGTGTCGCCGAAGGTGGGCGGCGTGCTGGTCCGCGGCGAGAAGGGCACCGCCAAGTCGACGGCCGTGCGCGCCCTCTCGGCGCTGATGCCCGCGCTGGACGTGGTCGCCGGCTGCCGGTTCTCGTGCGACCCCGGCTCCCCCGACCCGGCCTGCCCGGACGGTCCGCACGAGCCCGGGGCGTACGAGACGCGGCCCGCGCGCATGGTCGAACTGCCGGTCGGCGCGTCCGAGGACCGGCTGGTGGGTGCCCTCGACATCGAGCGGGCGCTCGCCGAGGGCGTCAAGGCCTTCGAGCCGGGGCTCCTCGCCGACGCGCACCGCGGGATCCTCTACGTCGACGAGGTCAACCTCCTGCACGACCATCTGGTCGACCTGCTCCTCGACGCGGCCGCGATGGGCGCCTCGTACGTGGAGCGCGAGGGCGTCTCCGTGCGCCATGCCGCGCGGTTCCTGCTCGTGGGCACGATGAACCCCGAAGAGGGCGAGCTGCGGCCGCAGTTGCTCGACCGGTTCGGGCTGACGGTGGAGGTGGCCGCCTCGCGCGAGCCCGACCAGCGGGTGGAGGTCGTCCGGCGCAGGCTCGCCCACGACGACGATCCGGCCGCCTTCGCCGAGCGGTGGGCGGACGAGGAGGCCGCCGTGCGCGCCCGGATCGTGGCCGCGCGGGCGCTGCTGCCGTCGGTGCGGCTGGGCGACGGGGCGCTGCGGCAGATCGCGGCGACCTGCGCCGCGTTCGAGGTGGACGGCATGCGGGCGGACATCGTCATGGCGCGCACGGCCACCGCGCTGGCCGCCTGGGCCGGGCGCACGGACGTCCTCGCGGAGGACGTCCGGCAGGCCGCGCTGCTGGCGCTGCCGCACCGGCGGCGCCGCAACCCCTTCGACGCGCCGGGGCTCGACGAGGACAAGCTCGACGAGACGCTGGAGGAGTTCGGCGGCCCCGGCGACACCGGCCCCGGCGACGACGACCGCGGTGACGACGGCCTGGGCGACGAGGGACCCGAAGACGACGGACCCGACGGGGGCGGCGGGGGCGGCCGGCCCGCGCCCGACGCCGGTCCGGACGGCGGCGACCCGGGCGCCCGGCCCGAGGCCGGACAGGACGGCGGGCCACGGCCGGCGGGAGCCTCCGAGCGGTCCGCCGCACGGGCCGCCGAGCCGTTTCGCACCAAGGTGCTGAGTGTGCCGGGGATCGGCGAGGGGGCCGCCGGGCGGCGGTCACGGGCCCGGACCGAGCACGGGCGCACCACGGGCGCGCGCCGCCCCCGGGGCGCCCTGACCAAACTGCATCTGGCGGCGACCGTGCAGGCGGCCGCACCGCACCAGCGGGTGCGCGGGCGCTCCGGGCCGGGCCTGGTGGTGCGGCGGGACGATCTGCGGCAGGCGACCCGGGAGGGGCGCGAGGGCAACCTCGTGCTGTTCGTGGTCGACGCCTCCGGGTCGATGGCCGCACGGCAGCGGATGAGCGCGGTGAAGGGCGCCGTGCTGTCGCTGCTCCTCGACGCGTACCAGCGGCGGGACAAGGTGGGGCTCGTGACGTTCCGGGGGGCCGGTGCGGAACTCGCGCTGCCGCCCACCTCGTCGGTGGACGCCGCGGCCGTGCGGCTGGAGTCGCTGCCCACGGGCGGGCGGACGCCGCTGGCCGCCGGGCTGCTGAAGGCGCACGACGTGCTGCGGGTGGAGCGGCTGCGGGATCCGGCGCGCCGGGCGCTGGTCGTGGTCGTCACCGACGGACGGGCCACCGGCGGTCCGGAGCCCGTCGCCCTCGCCGGGCGGGCGGCGCGGCTGTTCGCGGCCGACGGCGTCGCCTGCGTGGTCGTGGACTGCGAGTCAGGGCCCGTGCGGCTGGGGCTCGCGGGGCAGTTGGCCGGTGAGCTGGGCGGCGCCGCCGTGACGCTGGAGGAGTTGCGGGCGGACTCCGTCGCGGGACTGGTCAGGGATGTGCAGGGGACTTCGAGGAGGGCCGCGTAATGCCGCAGGGACAGCCGAGTGTCGTGCCGGACGACGGACTGACGACCCGCCAGCGCCGCAACCGGCCGCTCGTGGTCGTGCACACCGGCGTCGGCAAGGGCAAGTCGACCGCCGCGTTCGGGCTCGCTCTGCGGGCCTGGAACCAGGGGTGGCCGATCGGGGTGTTCCAGTTCGTCAAGTCCGCGAAGTGGAAGGTCGGCGAGGAGAACGCGCTGCGCGTGCTGGGGGCGTCCGGCGAGGGCGGCACCGTCGACTGGCACAAGATGGGCGAGGGCTGGTCCTGGGTCCAGCGCGACCTCCAGGGTGACAACGCGACCAACGAGGAGAAGGCCCGCGAGGGCTGGGAGCAGGTCAAGCGGGACCTCGCCGCCGAGACGTACAAGCTGTACGTGCTCGACGAGTTCGCGTACCCGATGCACTGGGGCTGGATCGACACCGACGAGGTCGTCGACGTGCTGCGCGGGCGTCCGGGCACGCAGCACGTCGTGATCACGGGTCGCAACGCGCCCGAGAAGCTCGTCGGCTTCGCCGACCTCGTGACCGACATGTCCAAGGTCAAGCATCCGATGGACGCGGGCCAGAAGGGCCAGCGGGGCATCGAGTGGTGACGCCGTGCTGACCGCCCCCTCCCGCGTCCCCCGGCTGGTCGTCGCCGCGCCCTGCTCGGGCAGCGGCAAGACCACCGTCGCCACGGGGCTGATGGCCGCGTTCGCCGCCCGTGGGCTCGCGGTGTCCCCGCACAAGGTCGGGCCGGACTACATCGACCCCGGGTACCACGCGCTCGCCGCCGGGCGGGCAGGGCGCAATCTCGACGCGTATCTGTGCGGGCCGGAGCTGGTCGCCCCACTGTTCCTGCACGGGGCGCGCGGCTGTGACGTCGCCGTCGTCGAGGGCGTGATGGGGCTGTACGACGGAGCCGCCGGGGAGGGGGAGCTGGCGTCCACCGCCCAGGTGGCGAAGCTGCTGCGGGCCCCGGTGGTGCTGGTCGTCGACGCGTCGTCGCAGTCGCGGTCGGTGGCGGCGCTGGTGCACGGGTTCGCGTCCTGGGACCCGCAGGTGCGGATCGGGGGCGTGATCCTCAACAAGGTCGCCTCGGACCGGCACGAGGAGCTGTTGCGGGAGGCGCTGGAGTCGACGGGGACGCCGGTGCTGGGGGCGCTGCGGCGGACTCCGCAGGTGGACACCCCCTCGCGGCACCTCGGGCTGGTTCCGGTCGCCGAACGGCGTGCCGAGGCGGTCGAGGCGGTCGCCGCGATGGCCGCTCAGGTCGCGCGCGGGTGCGATCTCGAGGCGCTGCTCGCGCTGGCGCGGGGCGCCGGGGCGCTGTCCTGCGCGGCGTGGGACCCGGCGGAGGCGCTCTCCTCGGCCCCGCCGCCCCTTCCCGCCGCGGCCTCGGGGGCCGCCGCCCCGGCGTCCCGGTCCCGTCCGGTCGTCGCCGTGGCCGGTGGTGCGGCGTTCACCTTCTCCTACGCCGAGCACGCGGAGCTGCTCGACGCCGCCGGGGCCGAGGTCGTCGTCTTCGATCCCCTGCGCGACCGACGACTGCCCGACGGGACGGACGGGCTGGTGATCGGCGGCGGGTTCCCGGAGGTGTACGCCGCCGAACTGTCCGCCAACGAGGAGTTGCGCAAGGCCGTCACCGCGCTGGCGGAGTCCGGGACGCCGGTCGCCGCCGAGTGTGCGGGGCTGCTGTATCTGTGCCGTGAACTCGACGGGCTCCCGATGTGCGGGGTGCTCGACGCGCGGGCCCGGATGTCCGCACGGCTGACCCTCGGCTACCGCGACGCCGTCGCCGTGAGCGACAGTGTGCTCGCGCCCGCCGGTACGCGGATGCGGGGGCACGAGTTCCACCGGACGGTCGTCGAGCCGGGAGCGGGGGCGGCCCCGGCGTGGGGGGTGCGTGCGCCCGAGCGGCGGGTCGAGGGCTTCGTACAGCACGGCGTGCACGCGAGTTATCTGCACACGCACTGGGCGGCCGAGCCCGGTGCGGCCCGTCGGTTCGTCGAGAGGTGCCGGACGTCATGAGCAGCAGGCTGGTCGGAGTCGGGGTGGGCCCCGGGGATCCGGAGCTGGTGACCGTCAAGGGGGTCAACGCGCTGCGGGCCGCCGAGGTCGTCGTCGTGCCCGTGATGGACGGCGGTGAGCAGGGCCGGGCCGAGGCCACGGTGCTGCACTACGTGCCGCTGGACAAGGTCGTCCGGGTCGTCTTCGCGCTCAACGAGCGGACCGACCGGGCCCGCCGGGAGGCCGCCTGGGACGCCGCCGGGGAGCGGGTCGCCGAGCTGCTGCGGCAGCACGGGTCGGTCGCCTTCGCGACCATCGGCGATCCCAACGTGTACTCCACGTTCACCTATCTCGCGCAGACCGTGGCCGAGTCGGTGCCGGGCCTGGCGATCGAGACCGTCCCCGGAATCACCGCCATGCAGGATCTCGCCGCGCGGTCCGGCGCGGTGCTGACCGAGGGCACCGAGCCGCTGACGCTGGTGCCGGTGACCGCCGGATCGGCTGTCCTCAAGGACGCGCTCGCCGGTCCGGGGACCGTCGTCGCCTACAAGTTCGGGCGGCAGGCCGCCGAGGTCGTCGAGGCGCTGCGGGAGACCGGGCGGATCCAGGACGCGGTGTGGGGCTCGGCGCTCGGGCTGGCGCAGGAGACGATCCGGGCCGCCGAGGAGCTGGACGGCGAGCCGCTGCCGTACCTCTCCACGCTGATCGCGCCCGCGCGGCGCGGGAACGGCCGGGGCGGCAAGCTGTGAGCGCGCCCGCGTCCGGGTCACGCGGCCAGGCCCACCACCAGCCAGATGAAGGCCGCGCCCGCGATCGTGCACAGCACGGTCGAGCGGGCGGGGTGTTCGTGGTGGGCCTCGGGGAGGATCTCGGCGGCCGCCAGGTAGAGCAGCGCGCCGCCGAAGAAGCCCAGGTAGCCGCCGAGCAGCTGCTCCGGGATGGTGACGAAGGTCGTCGAGGCCGCGCCCAGGACCGGCGCGGCCGCGTCCGCGAACAGCATGGCCAGGGCCTTGCGCCGGGCGTTCCCGTACAGGCTGGTGATCGTGTAGGTGTTGAAGCCGTCCGCGAAGTCGTGGGCGATGACCGCCAGGGCCACGGCGATTCCCATGCCGCCGTCCACCTGGAAGGCCGCGCCGATCGCCACGCCGTCCATGGCGCTGTGGAAGACCATCGCCGCGGCCGCCGTCAGACCGACCTCCGGCGCCCTGCCGCCGCCGGGGGCCGCGCCGTGGAGGGCCGCGTCATGGCCGGCCGGGCCGTCGTGTGCCGGGCCGTCGGGGCCTCGTCCGGCGTGGGGTCCGTGGCCGGGGTGCTCGCGCGGCGCCGGGGTGCGGACGTGCTCCTCGGCGCCGTGCGCGGCCTGGCGGACGGCCAGCAGCCGTTCCACCACATGGGCCAGCAGGAAGCCCGCGACGAACAGCAGCAGCGCGGCCGGGACGCCGAACACCGGCGTGCCGGCCGCGCCGAGGGCCTCCGGCAGCAGGTCCAGGCCGACCACGCCCAGCATCAGGCCGCCGGCCAGCCCCAGCACCAGGTGACGGCGGTCGGTCACGCGTTGTGCCGTCCAGCCGCCGGCGAGCGTCATGAGGAACGCGCCGAGCGCGACGAAGACGGCCATACGCCCTTGCTATCCGATCGACCCACGATCGCGCACATCCGCGCCGCCCGCCGACACCGGTAAAACGGCACAAAGACCGTTATGAGAGGACCTGAACCCATGGCCGATGCCCCCACCGGCAAGGTGACCTTCGTCGGCGCCGGCCCCGGCGCCGCCGACCTGCTGACGTTCCGCGCCGCGCGCGCCATCGCCGAGGCCGACGTCGTGATCTGGGCCGCGAGCCTGGTGCAGGCGGAGGTCCTGAGCCACGCACGGGAGGGCGCGGAGATCCTCGACTCGGCGACGATGTCCCTGGAGGACGTGGTGGCCGTGTACGAGCGGGCGCGCGCCGAGGGGCTGAAGGTCGCCCGCATCCACTCAGGGGACCCTGCGCTGTGGGGCGGCACGCAGGAGCAGCTCGACCGGTGCGAGGAGATCGGTCTGGCGACCGAGATCGTCCCCGGCGTCTCCTCCTTCTCCGCGGTCGCCGCGATCGCCCGCCGCGAGCTGACGATCCCCGAGGTCGCCCAGTCCGTCGTCCTCACCCGGCTCGGCGGCGGCAAGACGCCGATGCCGCCCGGCGAGGAGGTGCGCGAGTTCGCCAGGCACGGCACCACGATGGCGGTCTTCCTGTCCGCCGCGCGCAGCGGGCAGCTCGTGCGGGAGCTGCTGGAGGGCGGCTACCCGACTGCCACCCCGGTCGTCGTCGCCCACCAGGCGACCTGGCCGGAGGAACTCGTCGTGAAGTGCACGATCGGGACGCTGGAGGAGACGGTGAAGGAGCACAGGCTCTGGAAGCACACCCTCTTCCTGGTCGGCCCGGCCCTGGACGCGCACGGCACCCGCTCGCACCTGTACCACCCCGGTCACTTCCACGGCCATCGCAAGGCCGACCCGGAGGCCCGGCGGGCCCTGCGCTCGCGGGGTGCCGGCACATGAGCCGTCCGATCACGGTGGTCGGCGCGGGGACGGGCGCGCCCGTCCCTCCCGACGCGCTGGCCGGGGCCGAGCTCGTCGTGGGCGGGCGCCGGCATCTGGACGCCGTGGAGCTGCCCGCGTCCGCGGAGCGGATCGTGCTCGGGCCGCTGGGGCCTGCCCTGGACGCCATGGAGGAGTACGTCGGCAAGGAGCGGCGCGTGGTCGTGCTGGCCTCGGGCGACCCCGGGTTCTTCGGGATCGTGCGGGCGCTGGCCGAGCGGTTCGGGCCGGAGCTGCTCGACGTCCGGCCCGGCGTCTCCTCCGTGGCGGCCGCCTTCGCGCGGCTCGGGCTGGCCTGGGACGACGCCGTGGTCGTCAGCGCGCACGGGCGGAACCCCCGGACGGCCGTCAACGTCTGCCGGGCGCACCCGAAGACGGCCGTGCTGACCGGACCGGGCGCCGGGCCCGGCGAGCTGGGCGCGGCGCTCGCGCGCAGCGCGCCCGGCCGGACGCTCGTCGTCGCCGAGGCGCTGGGCGATCCGGGGCGCGAGCGCCTGGAGCGGGTCTCGCCCGCCGAGGCCGCCGGGCGTGACTGGGGAAGCGCGGTGAGCGTCGTGCTGTGCCTGGACGAGACGCGGGCGCCCGGCCCGGCCCGCACGCTCGCCGGGCCCTGGGCCGGTCCCGCCGGGTGGGCGCTGCCCGAGGGCGACTTCGCCCACCGCGACTCGATGGTCACCAAGTTCGAGGTGCGGGCGCTGGCCCTGGCCCGGCTCGGGCCGCGCCCCGGCGAACTGGTCTGGGACGTCGGCTCCGGTTCGGGGTCGGTGGCCGTGGAGTGCGCCCGGCTCGGCGCCGCCGTCAGCGCCGTCGAGAAGGCGGCGGACGGGGTGGAGCGCGTCCGCGCCAACGCGGCCGCCCACGGCGTCGACGTGCACGTGGTGCACGGCACCGCGCCGGACGCGCTGAGCGGGCTCGACGATCCGGACGCCGTGTTCGTCGGCGGCGGCGGCCGCGAGCTGCCCGGCATCGTGGAGGTGTGCGCGCGGCGGGCCCGGCGCACGGTCGTGGTCGCCCTGGCCGCGCTGGACCGGGTGCCCGCGGTGCGCGCCGCGCTGACCGGAGCCGGGTTCGACTGCGACGGGGTGTTGCTCCAGTCCTCGCGGCTGGCGCCGCTGCCGGGCGACGTGACCCGGCTCGCGGCGGCCAATCCCGTCTTCCTGCTGTGGGGGAACCGGCGCCCAGCCGGCTCGAATCCCGTGAGACCTGAAGGAGTTGCCCAGTGATCGGCCTCATTTCCGCCACCGCGGCGGGCGCGGCGGCACGCGACCGGCTGGCCGCGGCATGGCCGGACCGCACCCGGGTGTACGACGGCCCCGTGGGCGACGCCGTGCGGCGGGCGTTCGCGGAGTGCGAGCAGCTCGTGTGCTTCCTGGCGACCGGCGCGGTCGTCCGGCTCATCGCGCCCCTGCTGTCCGACAAGGCGTCCGACCCGGGAGTGGTGTGCGTCGACGAGGCCGGGCGGTTCGCCGTCTCGCTGGTCGGCGGACACGGCGGCGGCGCCAATGAACTCGCCGTCCAGGTCGGGGAGTCGCTGGGCGCGGAGCCCGTGGTGACCACGGCCACGGACGCCGTGGGCATCCCCGGTCTGGACACCCTGGGCCTGCCGGTGGAGGGCGATGTGGCCGGCGTGACCCGGGCCCTGCTGGACGGGGAGCCGGTCGCGCTGGACGCCGAGGCGGCGTGGCCGCTGCCGCCGCTGCCGTTCACGGCGCGGGACCGTGCGCCGGGCGCACGCGTCGTGCGGCTGACGGACCGCGCCGTCGAACCCGGCGACGGGGAGGTGCTGCTGCGTCCGCCGTCCCTGGTCGTCGGCGTCGGCGCGTCCAGGGGCGTGCCGGTGGACGAGGTGCTCGATCTGGTGGAGGGCGCGTTGCGGGACGCGGGGCTGTCCCCGCGCAGCCTCGCCGAACTGGCCACGGTGGACGCCAAGCGCGACGAGCCCGGCATCGTCGAGGCGGCCGCGCGGCTCGCGGTGCCCCTGGTGACGTACCCCGCCGAGGAGTTGACGAAGGTCGAGGTGCCCAACCCCTCCGACGCGCCCCTGGCCGCCGTGGGCACCCCGTCCGTCGCCGAGGCGTCCGCGCTCGCCGGCGGCGGTGAACTCCTGGTCCCCAAGCGGAAGTCGGCGCGGGCGGACGGCCACGCCTCGATGGCCACCTGCGCCGTCGTACGGCGTCCCGCGCGCGGGCGGCTCGCGGTCGTCGGGCTCGGTCCCGGCGCCCGTGATCTGCTCACCCCGCGCGCCACGGCCGAACTGCGGCGGGCCGCCGTGCTCGTCGGCCTCGACCAGTACGTCGACCAGATCCGCGACCTGCTGCGGCCGGGCACCCGGATCCTGGAGTCCGGGCTGGGCGCCGAGGAGGAGCGGGCCCGCACGGCCGTCGAGGAGGCCCGGCGCGGACAGGCCGTCGCGCTGATCGGCAGCGGGGACGCGGGCGTGTACGCCATGGCCTCCCCCGCGCTCGCCGAGGCGTCCGACGACATCGACGTGGTCGGGGTGCCCGGTGTGACGGCCGCGCTCGCGGCCGGCGCGATCCTCGGTGCTCCGCTCGGCCACGACCATGTGTCCATCAGCCTGTCCGACCTGCACACGCCGTGGGAGGTCATCGAGCGCCGGGTGCGGGCGGCGGCCGAGGCGGATCTGGTGGTCACCTTCTACAACCCCCGCAGCCGGGGCCGCGACTGGCAGCTTCCCAAGGCGCTGTCGATCCTCGCCGAGCACCGGGAGCCGGCCACGCCCGTCGGCGTCGTGCGCAACGCCTCCCGGCCGGACGGGACCAGCAGGCTGTCCACGCTCGCCGGACTCGACCCGGCCTGGGTCGACATGATGACGGTCGTCACCGTGGGCAACACGGCGACCCGTGCCGTCGCCGGGCGCATGGTGACGCCCCGCGGCTACCGCTGGCAGGAAGCCGCCGCGGAGGAGGTCCGGTGACCCGGCCGCCGCACCCCGCGCCGGCCCACGACCGCCTGCCGTATCCACCCCTTCCCCACCCTGAGGAGAACCAGTGACCACCCCGCCGCCCGCCCTGCTCATCGCCGGCCACGGCACCCGGGACGAGGCCGGAGCCGAGGCGTTCCGCGAGTTCGTACGGGAGCTGGGCCGCCGCCATCCGGAACTGCCCGTCGCGGGCGGCTTCATCGAGCTGTCGCCGCCGCCGCTGGGCGACGCGGTCGCCGAGCTGGTGGAGCGCGGCGTGCGGCGCTTCGCGGCCGTCCCGCTGATGCTGGTCTCGGCCGGACACGCCAAGGGCGACATCCCGGCCGCGCTGTCCCGCGAGAAGGAGCGCCACCCCGGGATCTCCTACACCTACGGGCGTCCGCTGGGCCCGCACCCGGCGCTGCTGGACGTCCTGGAGCGACGGCTGGACGAGGCCCTGGGCACGGCGGGGCGGACGCCCGAGGACCTGGCCGACGTGACCGTGCTGCTGGTCGGACGCGGTTCGACGGACCCGGACGCCAACGCCGAGGTGTACAAGGCGGCCCGGCTGCTGTGGGAGGGACGCGGGTACGCGGGCGTGGAGACCGCGTTCGTGTCGCTGGCCGCGCCGGACGTGCCGGGCGGACTCGACCGGTGCGTACGGCTGGGCGCGCGGCGCGTCGTCGTCCTGCCGTACTTCCTGTTCACCGGGATCCTGCCGGACCGGGTGCGGCAGCAGACCGAGGACTGGGCGGCCGCGCATCCGGAGGTCGAGGTGCGCTCGGCGGACGTCATCGGCCCCGAGCCGGAACTGCTCGACCTGGTGATGGAGCGGTACGAGGAGGCCGTCAAGGGCGACCTGCGGATGAACTGCGACTCGTGCGTGTACCGGATCGCGCTGCCGGGCTTCGAGGACAGGGTCGGGATGCCGCAGCAGCCGCACTTCCACCCGGACGACGACGGACATCACCACGGCGGTCACCACCACGGGCACTCCCACTCCCATGCGCACTGAGGGCCACACCGAGGGGAACACCGAGGGGCACGACCTGCGCCACCACGGAGACGCCGAGGTGCGCGGCGACGGCTCGTCGCTCGTCGACCTCGCCGTGAACGTCCGCGCGGACACGCCCCCGCGCTGGCTGCGCGAGCGCGTCGCCGTGTCCCTCGGCGCCCTGGCGGCGTACCCGGACGGGCGGGCCGCGCGGGCGGCGGTCGCGGCGCGGCACGGGCTCCCCGTGGAGCGGGTGCTGCTCACGGCGGGCGCGGCGGAGGCGTTCGTGCTGCTGGCGCGCGCCCTGAAGGTCCGCCGGCCCGTCGTCGTGCATCCGCAGTTCACCGAGCCGGAGGCGGCGCTGCGGGACGCGGGGCACGCGGTGGACCGGGTGCTGCTGCGGGAGGAGGACGGTTTCCGGCTGGACCCCGCGGCCGTCCCCGACGACGCGGACCTGGTGGTGATCGGCAACCCGACGAACCCGACGTCGGTGCTGCATCCTGCGCGGGCCGTCCGGCGGCTGGCCCGGCCCGGGCGGACGCTGGTGGTCGACGAGGCGTTCATGGACGCGGTGCCGGGCGAGCGGGAGGCGCTCGCGGGGGCGACGGACGTGCCCGGTCTGGTCGTGCTGCGCAGCCTGACGAAGACCTGGGGGCTGGCGGGGCTGCGGATCGGGTACGTCCTCGCCGCGCCGGAGACTATCGCCGAGCTGGAGCGGGCACAGCCGCTGTGGCCGGTGTCCTCGCCGGCGCTGGCGGCGGCGGAGGCGTGCATGGGGGCGCAGGCGCTGGCGGAGGCCGCGCACGCCGCGCACCGCGTCGCGGCGGACCGGGCGCATCTGGTCGCCGGCCTGGAGGAGTTCGCCGCCGACGGGCTGCGGGTCGTCGGGCCGGCGGACGGCCCCTTCGTCCTCGTCCGGGCGCCCCGGGCCGCCGCCGTCCGGCAGCGGCTGCGCACCCTGGGGTTCGCGGTCCGGCGCGGGGACACGTTCCCGGGTCTCGACGAGGAGTGGCTGCGGCTGGCGGTGCGGGACCGGGCGACGGTGAACCGATTCCTCCAGGCACTGGACCAGGCGCTCGCGCTGACCCGCGGATAGACGGGCGGGGGACCGGACGGGACGGCCGAGCGCAGGACGAGGGCGGCTGCGTCCGGCCCTGCCTGGCGCGCCCCGCGCTCAGCCCACCACCCTCCCGTTCAGCACCACCCTGCGCGGCGCCGCCAGCACCCGGACGTCCGCGCGCGGGTCCGTCCCGTAGACCACCAGGTCCGCCGGGGCGCCCTCGGACAGACCAGGGCGTCCGAGCCACTCGCGGGCGCCCCAGGCGGCCGCCGAGAGCGCCGTCAGCGGCGGGATGCCCGCCGTCACCAGTTCGGCGACCTCCGCGGCCACCAGACCGTGCGGCAGCGCGCCGCCGGCGTCCGTGCCGACGAAGACGGCGATCCCGGCGTCGTGGGCGTTGCGCACGGTGTCGTACCGGCGTTCGTGGAGCCGGCGCATATGAGCCGCCCAGCGCGGGAACCTGGCCTCGCCGCCCATGGCCAGCCGCGGGAACGTCGCGATGTTCACCAGGGTCGGGACGATCGCCACGCCCCGTTCGGCGAACAGCGGGATCAGGTCCTCGGTGAGCCCCGTCGCGTGTTCGACGCAGTCGATGCCCGACTCGACCAGGTCCCGCAGCGAGTTCTCGGCGAAGCAGTGGGCGGTGACCCGCGCGCCCAGCCGGTGGGCCTCGGCGATGGCCGCCTCGGCCGCCTCCCGCGGCCAGCTGGGGGCCAGGTCACCCGCCTCGCGGTCGATCCAGTCGCCGACCAGCTTGACCCAGCCGTCGCCGCGCCGCGCCTCCCGGGCGACGTAGGCGACCAGGTCGTCGGGCTCGATCTCGTGCGCGTAGCCGCGCAGATAGCGGCGGGTGCGGGCGATGTGCCGGCCCGCCCTGATGATCTCCGGGAGGTCCTCACGGTCGTCGACCCACCGGGTGTCCGACGGCGAGCCCGCGTCCCTCAGCAGCAGCGCGCCGGCGTCGCGGTCGGCCAGCGCCTGCTTCTCGGCGACGTCCGCCTCGACCGGGCCGTGCGCACCGAGGCCCACATGGCAGTGGGCGTCGACGAGACCGGGCAGCGCCCAGCCCTCGACCACGCGCACGTCACGGGCGCCGACGGGACGGTCGTAGGAGATCCGGCCGCCGACGACCCACAGCTCGTCGCGGACGTCGTCGGGTCCGGTCAGGACCCGGCCCTTCACGTGCAGCACCGGGTGATCGCTCATGTCCGGCACTCTAGTGAAGCTACTTCCCGGGGCCGCCCACCTGGTCGGACGTCTCCTCCTCCACCTCGGCCATCGCCGGGTCGAGGAGTCGGGAGAGGAAGTGGCGGGTGCGTTCGTGCGCGGGGGCGCCGATGACCTGAGCCGGGGCGCCGTCCTCGACGATCACGCCGCCGTCCATGAAGACGACCCGGTCGGCGACCTCGCGCGCGAAGGTCATCTCATGGGTGACGACCATCATCGTCATGCCCTCCCGCGCCAGCATGCGCATGACGGCCAGGACGTCCCCCACCAGCTCCGGGTCGAGCGCCGACGTCGGCTCGTCGAACAGCATCACCTCGGGGCCCATGGCCAGGGCGCGGGCGATGGCGACCCGCTGCTGCTGGCCGCCGGAGAGGGAGGCGGGGTAGGCGGTCGCCTTGTCCGACAGACCGACGCGCTCCAGGTTCTCGGCGGCGACCTTCGCCGCCTCCGCCTTGCCGCGCCGGAGCACCCGGCGCTGCGGCAGCGTGAGGTTCTCGGTCACGGACAGGTGCGGGAAGAGGTTGAACTGCTGGAAGACCATGCCGATACGACGTCGTACGGCGTCGATGTCGACGTCTGGGTCGGTCAGTTCGGCGCCGCCGACGAAGACCTGGCCCCCGGACGGCTCCTCCAGCAGGTTCACGCACCGCAGCAGCGTCGACTTGCCCGAGCCGGAGGGCCCGATCACGCAGACGACCTCGCCGCGGCCGACCTCCAGGTCGATGCCCCGCAGCACCTCGTTGTCGCCGAACGACTTGTGCAGGCCGCGTACTTCGATCTCGGGTCGGCTCATTTCACGGCCTCCTGGGCCTTCGCCTCCATACGGCGCACGACGAAGCCGAGCGGGATGGTCACCAGCAGGTAGCAGAGGCCGGCGACCAGGATCGGCGTGGAGTTGGCGGTGGTGCTGGCCAGGTCGCGGCCGTACTTGGACAGTTCGCGCTCCTCCAGTGTCACGCCGAGCAGCAGGACCAGGGAGGAGTCCTTGAAGAGCATGATCAGCTCGTTGGTGAGCGGCGGGAGGATGATCCGGAAGGCCTGCGGGATGACGACCGAGACCATGGCTCGCGCGGGCGAGAAGCCCAGCGAGCGGGCGGCCTCCGTCTGGCCCTTGGGCACCGCCTGGATGCCGGCCCGGAACGTCTCCGCCATGTACGCGGCGCCGATCAGGCCGAGACCGAGGGCGGCCTTGCCGTAGGTGCCGCCGACGATCTCCGTGCCGGGGAAGGCCAGCGGCACCGCCACCCCGATGAACACGAAGATCAGCAGGGCGGGCAGGCCGCGGAAGATCTCGATGTAGACGCCGGCCAGCCAGCGGTACGGCCCCACCGAGGACAGCCGCATCAGGGCGACGACCAGCCCGAGCACCAGGCCCAGCAGGAACCCGGACACCGTGTACAGCACGGTGTTCTTCAGGGCCAGCGTGATGACGTCCGGGAACATCTGCTGGGCGATGTCCCACTGGGCGAACTGGTTCTTCAGCCGGCCCCAGTCCGCCGAGACCGCGAAGACGATCACGGCGGCGACGAAGACGACGTACTGCGCGCCCCGCGAGAGGCTGCGCTTCTGCCGCCGGGTCAGGCCCTTCTTCCTCGGCTGGAGGGGTACGTCCGTGTCGGCCATGGGGTCAGGACGCCGAGGCGGAGGCCGACGGGGAGGCGGCCGACGCGTCGTACGGGCCGATCCACTGCTCGTACAGCTTCTTGTAGGTGCCGTCGGCCTTCGCGTCCGCGAGCGCCTTATCGATGGCGGCGACCAGCTTCGCGTTGCCCTTCTTCACCGTGAAGCCGTACTGCTCGCCGGTGTTGAGGTTGTCGACGACCTTGAAGGCGTCGGCGTTGGCCTTGTCCTTCAGCCAGCCCTGGACGACCGGGTAGTCGATGACGACGGCCTTGACCTGGCCGGTGCGCAGACCGTTGAGGACGGCGTCGGAGGACTCGAAGGAGACCGGGTCGAGGCCCTGCTTCTTGGCGTAGTCCTCGCCGGTGGTCTGGGCCTGGGCGCCGAGCTTGACCTTCTCGGCCTTCACGTCGGCGAGCGAGGTGACGCCCGCGCCCTTGTCGACCAGGACGGCCTGGGTGGCGTCGAAGTACGGGTCGGAGAAGTCCACGTTCTTCTTGCGCTCGTCGGTGATGGTCATGCCGGCCGCGGCCAGGTCGCACTGCCCGGAGTTGAGGAAGGCGCCGGTCTTGAAGTTCTCGAACGGCGTGTCGGTGATCACCTGCTTCACGCCCAGGTTCTTGGCCACCAGGTCGATCAGGGACACGTCGAAGCCCTGCACCTTGCCGTCGATCTCCGACTGGAAGGGCGGGTAGGGCAGGTGGGTGCAGGTGGTGAGCTGGCCCGCCTTGACGAGCTCGACCCCTCCGGCGGCGGTCTTGGAGCCGCTGCCCCCGCTGTCGGTGGAGGTGCAGGCGGCCACGAGCATCAGCCCGGCCGTCGCGGTGGTGGCGGCCAGGATGCGGATCCGGCGCCCGGGGAGGGTGTTCACTGCGGGCCTTTCTGTCAGCGAGCTTTGGCTTCTGATTATAAGGAGAACTTTGGGTATCCCAAACCAAACCGATGGTTACGAGGCTGTGTGACCTGAGAAGTCGGCAGTAGGAGAGGCTCGGTAGGCGCCGGTTACCCTCGTCACCTCTACCCCGTGAGTGAAGAGAGCACCCTCGTGACCCACCCGTTCCTGGACCTCGCCCCGCTGAGCGCCGCGCACTTCGCCTCGATCGAGGACCGGGTGGCGCGGCTGCTGGACACCCGGCAGGACGTCGTGATCATGCAGGGCGAGGCGCTGCTGCCGCTGGAGGGCGCGATCCGCGGCGCGGCCGGTCCGGGCACGACCGCGCTGAACGTGATCACCGGGCCCTACGGGCAGGCCTTCGGCGACTGGCTGCGGGACTGCGGCGCGACCGTGATCGACCTGGCGGTCCCCTTCCACACCGCGGTCACGGCCGAGCAGATCCGAGCGGCCCTCACGGAGCACCCGGAGACCGACTTCGTGTCCCTGGTGCACGCGGAGGCGGCCACCGGCAACACCAACCCGGTCGCGGAGATCGGCGAGGCGGTCCGGGCGCACGGCGCGCTGTTCTACCTGGACGCGGTCGCCTCGGTCGGCGCCGAGCCGGTACTGCCGGACGCCTGGGGCGTGGACCTGTGCGTGATCGGCGCGCAGAAGGCGATGGGCGGGCCCGCGGGCGTGTCGGCGGTGTCGGTGAGCGAGCGGGCGTGGGCGCGGATGGCCGCGAACCCGCGGGCGCCCCGCCGCTCGTACCTGTCGCTGCTGGACTGGAAGGAGCGGTGGGTCGACGGCGGCCGCAAGGTGCTGCTGCACGCGCCGGCGCAGCTGGAGATGCTGGCGCTGGAGGCGTGCGTCGAGCGCATCGAGGCGGAGGGGCCGGCCACCGTGATGGCCCGGCACGCGTCGGCGGCGGCGGCGACGCGCGCGGGCGTCGTGGCGCTGGGCGGCGGACTGGAGCCGTATGTGCGCGACGCGGCGGACGCGGCGCCCGTCGCCACGACGCTGCGGACGCCCCCGGGGGTCATGGCGTCGGAGCTGGTGGCCCGGGCCCTGGCGGGCGACCCCGCGTTGCCGCTGGCGGCGGGCGGGGGCGCGCTGGCCCGGGAGATGGTCAGGGTCAACCACTACGGGGCCGACGCGACCGTGGGGGCGGTGCAGGCTTGCCTGGCGGCGCTGGGCGCGGCGCTGAAGGAGCAGGGCCGGACCGTGGACCTGGCGGCAGCCCGACGGGGCGTGGAGAACTCCTGGGGTTAGACCGGCGGGGGCGGAGGGGCCGGCTCGCGCCCGAACGGCGCCTGCGCCGACCGCAGTTCACCGGGGCCCGGGTCGAGCGGAGGCCGCTCGTCAGTGGTACGTGGCATGCTGACCGGCATGACCGCCGACCCTTCCCTCACCCTTCCCGACGGCCGCCCGCTCCCCCTGATGACCGGTGCCGAACTCCCCATGCTGGAGAGCTGGCTGGAGTTCCACCGGGCCACGCTCGAGCTGAAGTGCGCGGGGCTGGACGACCAGTTGCTGCGCCTGCCGTCCGCGGAGCCGTCCGAGCTGACGCTGCTCGGCCTCGTGCAGCATCTGGCCGAGGTCGAGCGGAACTGGTTCCAACGGGCCTTCGCCGGACTCGTCGTGCCGCCGGTCTTCGAGGAGGAGTCGGGGTACGCCCTCGACGCGGGGCGCGGCCTCGACGAGGCGCTGGCCGCCTGGCGGCGGGAGGCGGCGCGCGGGCGCGAGCTGATCGCCGGCCGGTCGCCCGAGGACACGGGCCGCATCCCCGACGGCCCCATGGCGGGCCTGGAGGTCAGCCTGCGCTGGATCCTCGTCCACATGATCGAGGAGTACGCCCGGCACAACGGCCACGCGGACATTCTCCGGGAACGCATCGACGGAGTCACCGGAATCTGAATTCGGCGCACGGGCCAATTACTGCTCGGCTATTCCTGCTCGGCGATTTCTCCACGACAGGTTTCCCGAGTTCTTCTGCCCGGATTCTCAGCGGCTAAACACAGATGATTCCGGGCGCGTCACACGTGCGTGACGTATTGCACAAGCGCAGCATTATGCACCTTTTGACCGGTGCAAATAAGGTCAATTCGACCAAGCGCCCCAGCCGTATCACGGAATCACCACGGCCTCTCCATGCTTTTTTGAATTTCGCTGGGTAAGTTCGATCCGCATGACCGCCGCACAAGCAGACCTGTGTATCGACCGTCCGTCGGTGGCGGACGGAGCCGCGCTATGGCGTATCGCCAAGGAATCCGGGACCCTCGATCTGAACTCCTCCTACAGCTATCTGCTGTGGTGCCGTGACTTCGCCGCGACCTCGGCGGTGGCACGGGCGGAGGACGGCGAGCCGGTCGGGTTCGTCACGGGGTACGTCCGGCCGGAGGACCCGCACACCCTGCTCGTCTGGCAGGTCGCCGTCGACTCCGCGTACCGCGGCCGCGGTCTCGCCGCCGCACTGCTCGACGGGCTGACCGCGCGGCTCGCCGCCGAGCGCCCGCTCACCGCCGTCGAGACCACGATCACTCCGGGCAACACCGCCTCCGAGCGGCTGTTCGCCTCGTACGCCGAGCGGCACGGAGCCGCCGTCGACCGCGAGGTGCTGTTCGACGCCGGGCTGTTCCCCGACGGCCCGCACGACCCCGAGGTCCTGTACCGCATCGGCCCGCTCGTCCTCTGAAACCCCCACACCCCCGGCCCACCCTCCCCGCCCCCACACCCCCAGGAGCTTTCCGTCGTGACCATCACCCAGCCCGACCTCAGCGTGTTCGAGACCCTCGAGTCCGAGGTGCGCAGCTACTGCCGCGGCTGGCCCGCCGTCTTCGACCGCGCCCAGGGCAGCCTCATGTACGACGAGGACGGGCACCGCTACCTCGACTTCTTCGCCGGCGCCGGTTCTCTCAACTACGGCCACAACAACCCGGTGCTGAAACGGGCGCTGATCGACTACCTGATGCGGGACGGCGTCACGCACGGGCTCGACATGTCGACCGTCGCCAAGCGGACGTTCCTGCAGACCTTCCAGGACCTGGTGCTGCGCCCGCGCGACCTGCCCTACAAGGTCATGTTCCCGGGCCCGACCGGCACCAACGCCGTGGAGTCCGCACTGAAGCTGGCGCGCAAGGTGAAGGGCCGCGAGGCCATCGTGTCGTTCACCAACGCCTTCCACGGCATGTCGCTCGGCTCGCTCGCGGTCACCGGCAACGCCTTCAAGCGGGCCGGCGCCGGGGTCCCGCTCGTGCACGGCACGCCCATGCCCTTCGACAACTACTTCGACGGCCAGGTCCCCGACTTCCTGTGGTTCGAGCGGCTCCTGGAGGACCAGGGATCCGGCCTCAACAAGCCGGCGGCCGTCATCGTCGAGACCGTCCAGGGCGAGGGCGGCATCAACGCCGCCCGTCCGGAGTGGCTGCGGGCGCTCAAGGAGCTGTGCGAGCGCCAGGACATGCTGCTGATCGTGGACGACATCCAGATGGGGTGCGGCCGCACCGGGGCCTTCTTCTCCTTCGAGGAGGCCGGCATCGTCCCGGACATCGTCACCGTGTCCAAGTCCATCAGCGGCTACGGACTGCCCATGTCGCTCTGCCTGTTCAGGCCGGAGCTGGACGTGTGGGAGCCGGGCGAGCACAACGGCACCTTCCGCGGCAACAACCCGGCCTTCGTCACCGCCACCGCGGCCCTGGAGACCTACTGGGCCGACGGGTCCGCGATGGAGAAGCAGACCCGCACCCGCGGCGAGCAGGTCGAGCAGGGGCTGATCTCGATCACCGAGGAGAACCTCGCCGACGTCAAGGAGTACCGGGGCCGCGGTCTCGTGTGGGGCCTGGAGTTCCACGAGAAGGCGCGGGCCGGGCGGATCGCCAAGCGGGCTTTCGAGCTCGGTCTGCTGATCGAGACGTCCGGCCCTGAGAGCGAGGTCGTCAAACTGCTGCCGGCCCTGACCGTCTCCCCCGAGGAACTGGACGAGGGCCTGAGCATCCTCGCCCGCGCCGTGCGCGAGACCCTCTGACGCCCGCACGGCACGTCACCCTCCCCACGTCACCCAGCCCACGTCACCTATCCAGGAGGCATCGCACCACCGTGATCGTCCGTTCGTTCGAAGAGATCGAGGGCACCGACCGCCATGTGCGGGCGGCGTCCGGCACCTGGGAGAGCAAGCGCATCGTCCTGGCCCGGGAACGGGTCGGATTCTCGCTGCACGAAACGATTCTGTACGCGGGCACCGAGACGTCGATGCACTACGCGAACCACGTCGAGGCCGTCGTCTGCGTGGCGGGCGAGGCCGAGCTGACCGACCACGAGTCCGGGCTGACGCACACCATCACGCCCGGAACCATGTACCTCCTCGACGGGCACGAGCGGCACACGCTGCGCGTCAAGGAGGACTTCCGCTGCCTCTGCGTGTTCAACCCGCCCGTGACCGGGCGGGAGGACCACGACGAGAACGGCGTCTACCCCCTGCTGACCGAGCCCGAGGAGGTGTGAGCATCGTGACCACCCTGACCGATCTCTACCCGACCCGTGGCACCACCGAGGTGTCCGTCCCCCGTCAGGACCCCGTCGTCTGGGGCTCACCCGACGCCCCCGGCCCGATCCCGGCCGCCGACCTGCGGACGTACGAGCGCGACGGCTTCCTGGCCGTCGACCGGCTGATCGGCGACGACGAGGTCACCGTCTGCCGGCGGGAGCTCGAGAGGCTCGTCGCGGACCCGGAGATCCGGGAGGACGAGCGCTCGATCGTCGAGCCGCGGTCCAAGGAGATCCGGTCCGTCTTCGAGGTGCACAGGCTGAGCCCGGTGTTCGCGGCCCTGGTGCGCGACGAAAGGGTCGTCGGACGGGCCCGGCAGATCCTCGGCTCGGACGTCTACGTCCACCAGTCGCGGATCAACGTCAAGCCGGGATTCGGGGCCGGCGGCTTCTACTGGCACTCAGACTTCGAGACCTGGCACGCCGAGGACGGCCTGCCGAACATGCGGACGGTGTCCGTCTCGATCGCGCTGACCGACAACCTCGACACCAACGGCGGCCTGATGATCATGCCGGGCTCGCACCGGACGTTCCTCGGCTGCGCCGGCGCCACGCCGAAGGACAACTACAAGAAGTCGCTGCAGATGCAGGACGCGGGCACGCCGTCGGACGAGGCGCTCACCGCCATGGCCGGTGACCACGGCATCAGGCTGTTCACGGGCAAGGCCGGTTCGGCGACCTGGTTCGACTGCAACGCCATGCACGGGTCCGGCGACAACATCACGCCCTTCCCGCGCAGCAACGTGTTCATCGTGTTCAACAGCGTGGAGAACACGGCCGTGGAGCCGTTCGCCGCGCCGGTCCGCCGCCCGGAGTTCATCGGCGCCCGGGACTTCACGCCGGTGAGGTGACCGCCCGCGTACGCGTCCCGCCGCAAGGGACGGCGACGAGGCCCGCGGCTCGCCCACCCGGCCGGGTGGGCGAGCCGCGGGCCTCGTCGGGACCGTCCCGTGGAGGTCAGCCGGCCAGGACGTCCAGCAGCCGGTCGACGTCGGCCGGCGTGTTGTACAGGTGGAAGGCGGCGCGCAGACTGCCGGACCGGGCGGAGACCTGGACGCCCGCGTCGGCCAGCTCGCCCTGGCGGAAGCCCAGTCCGGGCACGGAGACGATCGCGGAGCCGGGCGCGGGGAGGGGCTCGCGGCCGAGTGCGGCGAGCCCGGCGCGGAAGCGGTCGGCGAGGGCGAGATCGTGGGCGCCGATCGCCGTCACGCCGAGCTCCTCGATCAGTTCGAGGGAGCGGCGCAGTCCGGCGTAGCTGAACAGGGCGGGTGAGAGGTCGAACCGCTGTGCGGAGCGGGCGAGTTCGGCCACCGGCCCGTAGCAGCTGTCCCAGGGCTCCTGGCCGGCGACCCATCCCGCGAGGATCGGCGACAGCCCGCCGAAGTCCTCCGGGACGACGAGGAAGGCCGCGCCGTGCGGGCCGAGCAGCCACTTGTACGAGACGGCGGCCGAGAAGTCGTGGACGCCGGCGTCCGTCGGCAGCCAGCCCGCGGACTGCGAGAAGTCGACGTAGGTGCGCGCACCGTGCGCGCGAGCCGCCTCCCGCAGGGCGGGCAGGTCGACGATCCGCCCGTCGGCGGACTGGGCGGCGCTGACGGCGACCAGGGCGGTGCCGGGACGGACGGACTCGACGATCCGCTCCAGCGGGACGGCGCGCACCTTGAGGTCGCCGCGGACGTGGAACGGGTTGAGGACGGAGGTGAAGTCGCCCTCGGCGGTGAGCACTTCCGCCCCCGCGGGGAGCGAGGCGGCGATCAGGCCGGTGTGCGCGGCGACCGAGGCGCCCAGGGCCACCCTGGTGACCGGGACGCCGGCCAGCCGGGCGTACGCGGCCCGGCAGGCCTCCACGTCCTCGTACAGCGAAGTCAGCGACCTGCCCTCGGCCCGCAGCAGCACGGCCTCGTGCAGGGCGGCGACGGCTCGGGCGGGCAGCAGGCCGTTGCTCGCGGTGTTCAGGTAGGTGGTCTTCGGGGTGAACTCGGCCCTGACGAGGTTCTCGAAGGTGTCCATGTCTCCCACTGTGGGCCCCGCGGAACCCCCCGTCCATTGCCGATTGTTGCGCGATTCTCCTAAGCAACGCTTATATATCGGCTCTGAGCTGCGCATTCACCGCCGGGACTGGGAGGCGACGCCTTCACCCGGGACGGGGAGGCACGCCTTCCCCGGTGCGACGCCTTCACCGGCGGCTCGCCACCCGCCGCCCGCTCACTGCTGGGGGACCGCGCACCCGTCCGGGCCGCAGGCCTGCGCGCCGCCGTCGTCGATCAGCTTCAACGGGGAGCGGTCGCCCCAGGCCCGGGTCAGGGCCTGGGCGAAGACCTCGGCGGGCTGGGCGCCGGAGACGCCGTAGGCGCGGTCGAGGACGAAGAAGGGCACGCCGTTCGCACCGAGCTCGGCGGCCTCGCGCTCGTCGGCGCGGACCTCGTCGGCGTAGGCCGCCGGGTCGGCGAGGACGGTCCGGGCGGCCTCGGCGTCCAGTCCCGCCTCCGCCGCGAGCTGCACGAGGCGCTCCTCGCCCTCGGTGAACAGCGACCGTTCCTCGGCGAAGTTCGCCCGGTACAGGATCTGGATCAGTTCGTCCTGGCGGCCCTGCTCCTTGGCGAAGTGCAGCAGCCGGTGCATGTCGAAGGTGCTGCCGTGGTCACGGCCGCGGGTGCGGTAGTCGAGGCCCTCGGCGGCGGCCTGCGCGCCCAGGTTCTCCTCACCGGCCTGCGCCTGCGCCTCGCTCATGCCGTACTTCCGGGTCAGCATCGTCAGGACGGGCTGGACGTCGTCCTTGGCGCGGCCCGGGTCCAGCTCGAAGGAACGGTGGACCACCTCGACCTGCTCGCGGTGCGGGAAGGCCGCCAGCGCCTTCTCGAAGCGGGCCTTGCCCACGTAGCACCAGGGGCAGGCGATGTCGCTCCAGATCTCGACGCGCATGTCTCGGCTCTCTCCAGGTCGTACCGGTGACGCGGAGCATCCCTCCGCCGAGTGCATGAACGTTCAATCAGCTCGTTTCATTCCCCGGGAGCCCCGGCCGCCGCGTACCCCAGCCGGAGGCGGCGGCCGCCCTCGGATCAGCTGCCGTCTCTCAGGTCGTCCGGCCAGTCCGGCCGGAACTCCAGGTGGTCGTAGGTCACGACGCACCCCTCCCCCATCGGCGACTGCGTCATGAAGCCGACCAGGGCCGCGCCGGTCTCCTTCTCCTCGCCCAGCGTGAACAGCCGGACGAAGGTCCAGCGTCTGCCGTCCCGGGAGGCGTGGAAGGCGAAGGCGCGGCCGGTCCGGCTCACCCGGAGCCAGACGGAACTCCCCTGCACGGTGAAGGAGTTGGCGTCGTCGGAGTGCCCCCGGGTGACCACCGTGCAGACGGTGGCCACGTCCGGGGAGTACTCCAGACAGAGCTTGGCCCAGGCCCGTTCGCCGACCTGGACGTACAGCGCCCCCGCGTCGAAAGCCCAGTTGAACCCCACGGTGACCCGTGCGATCAGCTGGAAGTCGCCCTCCGGCGCCCCCAGCAGGCGGGGGGCGTCGGCGGCGGGTTCCACCCCGTCCCCGGTGGGCGGCACGAACCGGTCCTGCCGGGCTCCGGCCCACCCGGTGAGCACGCCGTCCTCGTGGGTCCAGTGCCCGTCGGGACCGTAGGTGCGCAAGGGGAAGGGCAGTTCGGGAAGCGAGACGTCCATGGCCCGATTATCGGGGTGGGGCGGGAGCGCTGCGCGCTATCGCTCCAGACGCCCGTTGAACCTCCGGGGCAGCCCCAGCTCGTTCTCGTCCCGGAGTTCCACCGGGAGGAGCGCGGCGGGGGTGTTCTGGTAGGCGACGGGCCGCAGCCAGCGCTCGATCGCCGTGCCGCCCACCGAGGTGGAGGTCGACGTCGTGGCCGGGTAGGGCCCCCCGTGGTGCTGGGCCGGCGCGACGGCGACGCCCGTGGGCCAGCCGTTCACCAGCACCCGCCCGGCGAGCGGCGTCAGCTCGGCGAGGATCTCCCCGCCGCGTCCCTCACCGGCCGCCTCGCCCTCGGAGAGCTGGACGGTGGCGGTCAGGTTGCCGGGCAGCCGGGACAGCACGGCCTTGACCTCGGCCTCGTCCTCGTAGCGGGCCACGACGGTCACCGGGCCGAAGCACTCCTCGAGGAGCAGGTCGTGCTCGCCCTCGGCGGCGAGCCGGGCCGCGGGCACGGTCAGGAAGCCCGCGCTGACGGTGTGCTCCCCGCCCGCGCCGGGCGTGACCGGCGACTCCACGTCGGCCAGCTCCGCGCGCTCGGCGACCCCGGCGATGAAGTTGTCCCGCATCCGGTGGTCGAGCAGCACGCCCGCGTCGGTGTCGCTCACCGCGTCCGTCAGCGACTTGACCAGCCCGTCGCCGGCCGCGCCGGAGGGCACCAGCACCAGACCCGGCTTGACGCAGAACTGACCGACGCCGAGCGTCATCGACCCGGCGAGCCCGGTTCCGATGGCCTCGGCGCGCTCGGCGGCGGCCGCCTCGGTCACCACGACGGGGTTCAGCGAGCCCAGCTCACCGTGGAAGGGGATCGGCACGGGCCGCGCCGCCGCGGCGTCGAACAGGGCCCGGCCTCCGCGGATCGAGCCGGTGAAGCCGGCCGCGGCGACCAGCGGGTGCCTGATCAGCTCGACGCCCGCCTCGAAGCCGTGCACCAGACCCAGCACATCCGCCGGGATGCCGTGCTCGACGGCGGCGTTGCGCACCACCTTGGCGACCAGCTCGGACAGCCCGGGGTGGTCGGGATGGGACTTGACGACGACCGGGTTGCCGGCCGCCAGCGCGCTCGCGGTGTCGCCGCCCGCCACCGAGAAGGCGAAGGGGAAGTTCGACGCCGAGTACACGGCCACCACACCGAGCGGCACCTTGTAGCGGCGCAGGTCGGGGATGGGCGGGGTGGCGGTGTCGTCGGGGTGGTTGACGACGACGTCGAGGAAGGAGCCCTCGTCGACGATGTCGGCGAACGCGCGCAGCTGGTAGCAGGTGCGGGCCAGCTCGCCGTTCAGACGGACCGGGCCGAGCGCGGTCTCCGCGTCGGCCACCTCGACGAGGGTGTCCTTGGCCGCCTGCAGCCGGTCGGCGGCGGAGCGCAGGAAGGCGGCGCGGACGGTACGGTCCGCGAGGGAGCCGCGCGCTTCGTGCGCGGCGCGGACGACGGCGTCGACCTCCTGGGCCGTGGCCTCCACCGCAACCTGTTCACGCTGCTTCCCGGTTCGGGGGTCGACACTCCAGACTGGTGCTGCTGCCACCGCGGGTCCCTCCACGTTTGGTACTGGCTCATCCATCAGGGTCGTTCGATATGCTGAACGGCGTCTCTGATGATGAATATGCTGTCGGAGCGTATTTCCCGTCGAACGAAGGGGTCAAGGGCGATGTCGGCTGGCGAGACGGGGGGCGGAGCGCAGGTCAAGTCCGCGGTGCGGACGGTTGAGCTGCTGGAGTACTTCGCCGGCCGCCCGGGAATGCACTCCCTCGCGTCGGTCCAGGAGGCCGTCGGATATCCCAAGTCGAGTCTCTACATGCTGCTGCGCACGCTGGTGGAACTGGGCTGGGTGGAGACGGACGCGACGGGCACGCGGTACGGCATCGGGGTGCGGGCGCTGCTCGTCGGCACCTCCTACATCGACGGCGACGAGGTGGTCGCGGCCGCCCGCCCCACCCTGGACCGGCTCTCGGACGACACCACCGAGACCATCCACCTGGCCCGGCTCGACGGCACCAACGTCGTCTACCTCGCCACCCGCCAGTCGCAGCACTACCTGCGCCCCTTCACCCGGGTCGGGCGCAGGCTGCCCGCGCACTCCACCTCCCTCGGCAAGGCGCTGCTGAGCACCTACTCCGACGAGCAGGTGCGCAAGATGCTGCCGGAGTCGCTGCCCGCGCTGACGGAGCACACCATCACGGACCGGGAGAAGCTGATCGAGGAGCTGCACCAGATCCGCGACCAGGGCTTCTCGGTGGACCGCGAGGAGAACACGCTGGGCCTGCGCTGCTTCGGCGTGGCGATCCCCTACCGCACCCCGGCCAGGGACGCGATCAGCTGCTCGGTGCCGGTGGCCAGGCTCACCCCCGCGCACGAGCAGATGGTGAAGGACGCGCTCTTCGACGCGCGTGACCGGCTCACGCTGGCGACCCGGCGGCTGTGAGGCCCGGGGCGCGGGAGGGGACGTGGGCTCCGGTTCATGCCGATCGCCCTGCGCCGGGTCCACGACAGCGATCTGCCGGTGTTCTTCCGGCAGTCGAACGACCCCGAGTCCCTGGTGACGGCCGCGTTCACACCGAAGGACCCGGCCGACCGGGACGCCTTCGACGCCCACTGGAGGCGGATCCGCGCGTCGTCCGACGTGCCGCGCACGATCCTGGCCGACGGGGACGTGGTCGGGAGCGCCGTGGTCCACGGGCGGCCGGGTGAGCGTGAGGTGACGTACTGGGTGGACCGGGCGTACTGGGGCCGGGGCATCGCCACGGAGGCGTTGTCGGCCCTGCTGTCCGAGGTCCGGGAGCGTCCGCTGTTCGCACGGGCGGCGGCCGGCGACGCCGGCTCGCTGCGCGTGCTGGAGAAGTGCGGTTTCCGGCCCACGGCCCGCGCCGCCTGCTTCGCGAACGCCCGCGGCCGCGAGACGGAGGAGATCGTGCTGCGGCTGGAGGCCTGAGGAAGTGGCCCGTCGGACAGGTCGCTTCGCTGCGGGGATCTGCTCGATCGGATCGATCGCGTCGAACCGGCCTCAGGTTTTCGCCGTGTTACGGAATCGGGCTCCGGGGACGTTCGGTCTGCCCCATCATGTTCGAACCCCTGTACCCCGGCAGGCCATCGACCACTGCTACGCTTCCCGGCCTCGCCCCGACAACCTCCTCGGGGCATCCCCATGTCATCCGCAGGACGCACACAGGCGCACCCCCACAGAACGCCCGAACCCGTACGAGCTCCACCAGCCGCACCAGCACCGAGAAGAGGTCACCCGTGGGCACAGTCGTCGACGACGCCGCCTCGGTGGAGTTCCACGCCTTCTTCGACCGCCACTACGCCGAACTGTCGCGCCTCGCCCACCTCCTGACCGGTGAGGCCGATGCCGCCGACGATCTGGCGGCGGACGCGCTCCTCGCGCTGTGGAACCGCTGGGACCGGGTGCGGGCGGCCGACCACCCGGTGGCCTACGCCCGCGGCGTCGTCGCCAACCTCGCCCGCACCCGCATCCGCAGCGCCGTGCGCGAGCGCCGCAGGATCGCGCTGTTCTGGTCGCAGCGCGAGGAGAAGACGGAGAACCCGGACGTCGCCGGTGTCGTGGACGTCCAGTCGGCGCTGCGTAGACTTCCGTTCCGCAAACGGGCCTGTGTGGTGCTGCGGCACGCCTTCGACCTCTCGGAGAAGGACACGGCGCTCGCCCTGGGGGTCTCGGTCGGTACGGTGAAGAGCCAGACGTCGAAGGGGATGGCCGAGCTGCAGAAGCTGCTCGGCGCCAAGGGAGCTCCGCTCAAGGTGCCCGCCATGGTGCGCACCGGTGAGGCCTCGGCCTCGGGAAGGGACCGATGACGATGCAGCGGGACGTGCACGACGATCTGCGCGCCCGGCTGCACGGAGCGGCCGAGGCGCACCAGCCCGACCGGGCGCGCATCCTGGCGCGGGTCGAGCGCGGCATGGCGGGAGGCGGGCAGGGGCGGCAGCGGTCCGACCACCGGGCGACCCGGCCGCCGCTGTGGAGCTGGACCAAGGTCGTCGGGGCCACGGCCGCGGTCGCGGGCATGCTCGCGGCCGGCGGTTACGCGGTGGCGTCCGCCGTGAAGAGCGAAGCTCCGGCGCAGCAGACGGTCTCCGTCTCCTCTCCGCCGGTCGCGTCCCCGCACGCCACGAGCCGTCCGTCCGCCTCCCCCGAGGCCACGCAGGGTTCCGGGGACGGCGCGCACCACTCGGCGAAGCCCGGCCCGCCGCCGTCGAAGAGCGCCGGGGCGACGCCGTCCGCTCCCGCGGCCACGACGCTGCCGCCCGTCGAGGCCGCCCAGGACGGCCCGTTGTGGTCGCAGGGTTCGGTGGACCCGCACAGCAACGACTTCTGGGCGCAGAGCAACGTCACGCTCCGCACGTCCGGCCGGCTCACGCTCCTCACCGTGCAGTTGAAGGTGGCGCAGACGGGGGGTGTCTCGTCGGCGGGGGCCTGGCGTTCGCTGCCCGAGGACGACTTCACCTTCACGGCGGTCGAGCGGGACGGCTTCCTGGTCTACACCTGGGTGCTCAAGGAGGGCCGGACGGTCCCCGAGGGCGAGTGGGTGTTCGCCGGGCAGTACAACCACGCCCGCGGCGGCCGGGACGCCCGCAACGACGTCTACACGATCTCGGGCCGGTCGGACGCCCGGCAGAGCTCCGTCGGCGGCGGCTTCGCCCCTCAGGACGGCAAGGGCTGAGTGAGCCGTGCGGGGGACCGACCGGTCCCCCGCACGCCGGTTCAGCCGACGAAGTACGTCGGGTTCGGCAGCTTGTAGGTGCGGTCGGCATAGCCGCCGTCGAGGTCGGAGTACTGGTCGCCGAAGTTGGCGATGATCTCGTACCCGAGGTCCTCCTCGATGTGCTTGCGGGTGCCGGACTTGTACTGAACGGTCGTGCAGGTCCAGGCGCCCGGGGTCGCGCAGGCGCTCAGGTAGGACGGCGGAGCGGCCGCGTTCTTGAGGAACATGTGGCCGGCGTCCAGGTCGACGTCGGCGCCGACCTTCTTCAGGTTCTCGACGGCGGCGGAGCGCTGCGCCTCGCCGAGGCCGGAGTTGTAGAAGACCTCGACGCCCTTCTTCTCGGCGTACCGCACGAGTTCGGGGCTGCCGAACACCGCCGGGCGGTCGGCCTTGTTCACGTAGGCCGCCCAACTGGCGGAGTTGTACGTGTAGTTGTACCGCTTCTCGTAGTCGAGGCTGAGCAGCAGGGTGTCGTCGACGTCGAAGACGACCGCGGGCCGCCGGTGCTTGTGGACCGCCTTGCGGGCGGCCTGGTCGATGTACTTCCGCGCGGCCTTGTCGATGCGCGCGAGGTCCTGGGCGTACGGGCTGGACGGGGACGCCTGGTACACGCCGTTCGCGTCCGGCGCGGTGCCGTAGTAGGTGTCGATGTCCTTCACCAACAGCCCGATGTTGTAGGGCTCGTGGGTGGATTCGGCCGTGGACTGGCCGGCCGTCGCCGCGCCGGCGCCGTACAGGGCGGCGCCGGCGACGGCACAGGCTGCGGCCGCGGCCGCGATGCGCAGTGGCTTATGCATGACACAGCTTTCTACGCGCGTCACCCCCGGCGGCGCGAGACCCGCCGGGCAAAAAACGGGTCAAGCGCCCCGGCGGAGTCGGTTCAAGGTGGCGCCGACGGCGACGCACCGGCGCACCCCCCTCGCGGGGCTCGCGGGCCTCACGCGCGGCCTCGCCAGGCCCCCCGCCCGTGCGCACTCCCCGCCGCACCCTGCACGGGCAGCGCACCTCAGCACTCCTGCTTCCAGGGCTCCCAGTCGCCCAGGTACGCCTCGCGGGTGGCCGAGCCCGCCTGTGCGTCGGTGAGCTGGGGGCGGTTCTCGGGGACGGTGATCCGCGCTCCGGGCCCGCTGTTGCGGTACTCGGCGAACCGCTGGCTCTGCCAGGGGAAGGAGGCCGACATGTTCGCGTAGGGCGCGACCGCGTCGATCCCGGCGTCCAGACGGGTGTCGCGGACGACGAGGCTCGGGCGGGCGGTGGTGTCGGAGCTGGGGACCCAGGGGCGGGCCAGCTTGTAGTACGCGTCCGGCGCCTCGCTGCTGATCCGGCTCCCGACGACCAGGTACCCGAACGGGCCCGCGCCCGCGGTCGAGGGTGCGAAGACGAAGCCGTAGGGGGCGGTGGCCAGGTCGGTGCGGTCGAGGGTGCGGAAGCGGCAGTGCTCGTACACGGCGGTGGCCCGGCCGAAGACGAAGTCGACGTCGCCTTCGACGTAGCAGTGCGCGAAGTACTGGCGGGCGAAGGCGGTGAGGGCGAGGGAGTCGGCGTACAGGGTGTCCTGGTGGCCGAGGAAGCGGCAGTGGTGGAAGGCGGAGCGGTCGCCCTGGACCTTCACGGCGACGGCCTGGGTGCCGGTGATGCCGGGGTGGGCGGCGCGCAGCCAGTCGTTGGCGAAGGTGATCCGGTGGGCGGTGAAGCCGTCGGCCTGGAGGGTCGTGGTGGCCGAGCCGGTGGTGCCGTAGGTGCCGCCGCCGGGCTTGGGGGTGCCGGCCGCCCTGTCGTGGACGATCACGACGTCGCGCGGGTCGTCGGAGGCGCCGATCCAGGTGGCCTCGGTGCGGGTGGCGTCGAGGACGACCGTCTCCCGGTAGACGCCGGGCGCGAGCACCAGCGTCCAGCCGCTGCCGGCGGCGGCCGCGACGGCGTCCCCGACGGAGGTGTGGTCGCCCCGGCCGAGCGGGTCGACGTACAGGGTGCGGGGCGTACGGCGGGAGGACGGGGAGCCGTGGCGGCCGAACGGGCGCGGGCCGCCGGCGGCCCGCGCGGGCCACGCGGCCGGCCCGAGCGCGGCAGCCGTCCCGGCGCTCGCGGCGAGGAATCCCCTTCTGGACAGGGGACGTCCGGACAGGGGACGTCGGGGGTGGGGCGAGGGCATGCGGGTGCTCCTTCGCGGTACGGCGGCGGTGGGCTGGTGCGGGGAGGGCCCCCGGCAGGGGGCCCGTAAGGCGGGTGCAAGGGGTGGGCCGGGCGGTGGGCCGGGGGCCGGGGCGGTGGGCGCCGCCCCGGCCGTCGTACGGGTCAGCCCAGGCGGCCGGCGCCCGCGCCGCAGTCCACGATCCGGGGGACCGCCTTCGCCGGGTCGACCCCGGTGCGCAGGACGGGCGTCCATCCGGCGCCGGACTGCAGGGTCTCGGCCGGGATCTCCGCGTTGTGCACGGCGATCAGGTCGGTCTTCACGCCGTTGACGTAGTTGTCGGCGGCGGTCAGCGGCGAGACGTTCCACCGCTTGAGCACCTTGGCCGCGCTGACCCCCTGCGGCAGGGTGAACGCGTTGTGCTCGGCGACGAGCCGGGACTCCTTGCCGATGCCGAAGCTGTAGGAGTAGCCGCCGTTCGCGACGAAGTGGTTGTTGTAGGAGTCGACCTGCCCGAAGCGGACGCGGGGGGCACGCTCGACGAGGCCGGAGAACAGGTTGTGGTGGAAGGTCACCCTCAGGTGGCCCCGGTCGCCGGCCGCCGTCGACTCGCCGTCGCTGTTGCCGATGAGGATCGTCTTGTCGTGCTCGGTGAAGACGTTCCAGGAGGCGGTGACGAGGTCGGCGCCGCGCACGATGTCCAGTTCGCCGTCGTGCTGCTGGTAGAGCATGCCGAAGTAGGAGGGCGCCGCGCTGTCCGGGTGCGAGCCGTCGGTGAACGTGTTGTGGTCCAGCCACACGTGCGTGGAGCCGTAGACGACGGCGGTGTCGTACTCGGAGTTCCAGTTGCCCTTGGCGCCGTCGGTCGGGTCCCACTGCGGGAAGCAGTCGATGGGGGACTCGAAGGACAGGTTCCTGATGATCACGTTGTCGACGGCCTTGATCTGCAGACTGACGCCCTTGAACCCGGCGTCGCGGCCGACGCCGACGATGGTGGTGTTGGCGGGGACGTTCGCCTTGATGGCCGTGTCCTGGGCGGCGGCCGAGGCGCGTCGCAGCCCCTCGGGGCTGTCGTCGGGCTCGGCGCTCAGGTCGGTGTCCAGTCCCCAGGCCTCGGGCGAGTACTTCGCGAGGTAGGCGTCGAAGTCGTAGCCGGGCGCGGCGAAGGCGTCGCATCCCTCGGCGACGGCGTCGATGACGCCCTTCACCTTGATGATCTTCGGCGCGGAGCCCCCGGCGGCGAGGGCGGCCCGGAACTCGGCCCAGGTGGTGACGGTGTACACGTGGGCGGCGTCGGCGGCCGACCCGCCGGTGGTGCCCGTCCCCTGGGAGGCCCAGCCGTCGCTCGCGCCCAGGACCTGGCGGCCGAGGTCGCGGGACGGGGAGCGGTACTCGGTCCGGGCGGAGGCGGTCGAGGCCGCGGTGACGGAGAGCACCAGTGCGGTGCACCCCACCAGAGCTGCGATGACGCGTCCATGACATGATCGGTTCGGCACTGTGCGGGTCTCCTCCGAGTAGGGCGGGGCGGTGGTCTCGAGAGCGGTCACGAGAGGGGCGCGGGCCAGGTGATCCAGGACGGGGGGATCGCCTCGTCCAGCCGGATCACGTCACGCGAGGCGAGCACCCGGGTGCGCAGGAGCTCCTGGACGACGAGCCGCGCCACGGCGATCGCGCCCGGCGGGTTGAAGTGGGTGTTGTCCTGCTCGGTCGCGGTCCAGTTGAAGTACGTCTTCGTCGCCTCGACGCCCAGCCGCTGCCAGAGCGCCAGCGACAGCGCCTGGACGTCGAGCAGCGCCACCCCCTCCTCGGCGGCCAGCGCGCGCATGGCGGCGGGGTACTCCCCGTGGGTGGGCAGGGCGTCGCCCGCCGCGTCGAACCTGCGCCGCTCGACGGGCGTGGCCAGCACGGGCCGCGCGCCCTTGGCCCGGGCGCCGTCGAGGTACTTGCGCAGACAGTCCTGGTACGTCGTCCAGGGCTCGGTGTGGCGGGCGGGGTCGGCGGTCTTCTCGTCGTTGTGCGCGAACTGCACCAGCAGGAAGTCGCCGGGCCGGATCGCGGCGAGCACCGCGTCGAGCCGGCCCTCGTCGACGAAGCTCTTGGAACTGCGCCCGTTCACCGCATGGTTGGCGACGGGCAGGCCGGACCGCAGGAAGAAGGGGAGCGCCATGCCCCAGCCGGTCTCGGGCGCGGCGTCGGAGTACTTCTGGGCGGCCGTGGAGTCGCCGGCGATGTAGACGGTTCTCGGCCGGCGGGCGCCGGCATGGGCGGGAGCGGCCGCCGCCCCGAGCGGGAGGGCGGCCAGCGCCGCCGAGGTGACCTGTCTGCGGGTCAGGGACACGACATGCACCTTTCGAGGGGTCGGTTCGTGTGCCGGGGGCGCGGGGGCCGCGCGGCCGGTGTCGGCCGGCGCGCGGTCACCCCGCGACCGCGTCCGCCCGGGCTACTTGTGGTTCTTCTTCCAGTCGGCCTGCGCGGCGTTCAGCTGGCCGGCCAGCCGGTCCAGGAAGTCCTTCGCGCTCTGCTTGCCCAGCAGCACCTTCTGGAAGTTCGGCTCGTTGTCGGCCTTGGAGATCGTGTTCCAGTCGGGCAGGTAGTAGGGCAGCTGCACGATCTTCGTGGTGGTGCCCGTCAGCGCCTCGGCGGCCAGCCTGGTCGGCTCGGAGGCCTTCACCCAGCCGTCCTGCGCGGCCTCCAGGTTGGCCGGCACCTGTCCCGCCGTCTTGTTCCACTTGCTGTTCGACTCGTGCGAGGCGGCGAACTCGATGAACTTCCAGGCGGCGGTCTTGTTCTTGCTCGACTTGAACAGGCCCAGCCCGTCGACCGGGTTGGACACCTGCACCCGGGTGCCGTTGTCCTGCGTCGGCGCGGGGATCCCCTTGAACTTGCCGGCCAGCGCCTTCTGGTGGTCGCCGAAGGAGCCCAGGTTGTGGCTCAGCATGCCGATGGTGCCGGAGTCCCACTGGGCGACCATCTTGGTGAAGTCGTTGTTGACGTCGGCGGACGGGGTGTCCTTCTTGTACAGGCCGACGTACTTCTCCAGCGCGGCCACGTTCCTCGGGTCGTTGACCGTGGTCTTGTCGCCGTTCCAGAACTCGGTGACGCCGCTCTGCCCGTAGGTCGCGTCGAGCGCCTGGGCGATCGACCCGGAGCCGCCGCGGATGGTGTAGCCGAAGGCGTTCTTGTCCTTGTCGGTCAGCTTGTCGGCCGCCGCGTAGAACTTCGTCCAGGTGGTCGGCGCGTCCAGGCCCGCCTTCTGGAAGAGGTCCGTGCGGTACCAGAGCGTGCCGTTGTTGGCGGAGGTCGGCACGGTGTACGTCTTGCCGTCGATCCCGGCGGCCTTGACGCCCTCCAGGAACTTGGCGTTCAGCTGGCCGCCCAGCTCGCTCTTCTCCAGGCGGTCGTCCAGCGGCTCGAGGGCGCCCTGCGCGGCGATCTCGGCGAGCATCGCGGTGCCCACGCCGCCGACGTCGGGCAGACCTCCGCCCTGGATGGCGGTGTCGTACTTGGACTGGACACTGTCGGACGGCACGCCCACGTACTTGACCTTGATGTCCGGGTTCGCCTTCTCGAAGTCGGCGATGATCTCCTTCCAGACGTCGGTGCGGACGCCGCCGTTGTTGTCCCAGAAGGTGATCTCCCCCTTGCCGGAGCCGTCGCCTCCCTTGTCTCCGGCCGCGCCGCTGCCGTCGTCGCCGCAGGCGGTGGCGGTCAGCGCGAGCACGGAGCCCAGGGCGACGGCCAGGGCGGCTCGCCTGCTTCTGCGGATGCTGCTCTTCATGTGGTCGGCTCTCTTCTTCTGGATCCCAGCGGACAGGTGACGTTGTGGGGGGTCAGTGGGTGGTGCCGTGGGGGAAGCGATGGGTGGCGCGGCGGCCGGTACGGCTGGTGGTGCGGCCGGTCGCACGGCGGGTGGTGCGGCCGTAAGGCCTCCGGCCGTCCGCGGCCTCGACATGGTTCGCGGCCTCGGCATGGGCCGCGACGGTGTACGCCTGTCGCCTGGCCGGGGGCGTGGCCGGGCGGGGGCCGGGGCCGGTCGCCGGTGGCGGACGTCTCCGGCCCCCGGTCGCGGTACTCCGCGACCCGGACGTCCCGCCAAGGGAATCCGCTCCTGCCGGTGCACGGCGACGGCTCGGCCTCGACCGCCGTCGGCGGCCCGGCGGCGTCCCGGATCAGCACCCGGGTGACCGCCCGCGGCCCCCCGTCCGGACGCCGGGGCCGCCCTGGGCCGGTGGCGCCGCCGGCGAGGAAGGCGAGGGAGGCGAGGCCGTGGGCCCGGCCGGTCCGGCGGGCCGCCGAGGAGACAGCCGGGGTGGCCGCGGGCTTCGGCGCGCCGACGACGCCCGGACAGCCACGGGACGACGGACCGGGGGCGGCCGCCGGGACGGTGCCCGGTCTCACCGTGACCGGCCACGGTAAACGCTTGCTGGGGAAGTGCGTCATTGCGGCTCCCAAGGGCGTACACGACAGAGGGGTCAGAGCGGTCTGATCCGGAACGCGTCGAACGTGGCCGCCCCTGCGTGTCCCGTTCCGGGGGGCGCGAGGGCGAACAGGCCGAGCAGCGCGCCGACCCAGCGCCAGGGGGTGGCGGCGAAGACGGGGCCCGAGCGGACCGGGCCGTCGCCGACGTCGCACGCGAAACGGCAGCGCGCTCCGGCGCCGATCTCGATCCGCAGCCGTACCCGACCCTCGGGGGCGGGCACGGGACGGGCGGCGTCCCGTTCCCGGTCGGCCACCGGCTCGGCGAACCGGTGCACCACGTGGACGGCGCCGTCGGCGGCGCGCTGAAGACCGATCCAGCCGAACGCGTCCCCGAGGACCGCGAGTCCGGCGCGGGCTCCTGGCTCCTCGCTGTGCAGTCGCAGTTCCACCTCGACGGCCGAGGGGCGGCCGGGCAGTCGCTGCGTGAGGACGTTCGGCAGGGTGCGCAGGTCGTGCGCGTCGGCCGTGCGCACGCAGGCCAGCCGCAGCCCGTCGGCGGAGTGCCGGACCGCCCAGCCGTCCCGGGGGTTGGCCGTCCACGACCACTGGCGGCCGAAGCGTCCGCCGGGGAAGTCGTCGTCGGCGGCGGGCGCGGCCGGGGGCTGCGGGGGCAGGGCGGGCCGCCGGTGCTCCAGGACGGGGGCGCCCTCGTCGCCGATGACCGGCCACCCGTCCGGGCCCCACCGCATCGGCTGCAGATGGACGACCCTGCCGTAGGCGCCGCGCTGCTGGAAGTGCAGGAACCAGTCCTCACCGGACGGGGTGCGCACCCAGCCGCCCTGGTGGGGGCCGTTGACGTCGGTGTCCCGCTGCTCCAGGACGATGCGCTCCTCGTAGGGGCCGAAGAAGTCCCGGGCGCGGAAGGCCCCCTGCCAGCCGGTCTCCACCCCGCCGGCGGGGGCGAGGATCCAGAACCAGCCGTCGTGCCGGTAGAGCTTCGGCCCTTCGAGGGTGAACCAGCCGGGAATGCGGTCCCCGTCGACGATCACCTTGCCCGCGTCGAGGACGGCCGTCCCCTCGGGGTGCATACGGTGGCCGGTGAGCCGGTTCTTGATGCCCGCCCGGGACTTCGCCCAGGCGTGCACCAGATAGGCCTCGCCGGTCTCCTCGTCCCACGACGGACAGGGGTCGATGAGCCCCTTGCCCGCCTTCACCAGATGCGGTCGGGTCCAGGGGCCCCTGAAATGAGGGGCGTTGACCTGGAAGATGCCCTGGTCCGGGTCGCCCCAGAAGATCCAGAAGCGGTCGTCGTGGTGGCGCAGGGCGGGCGCCCAGACCCCGCAGTCGTGGCGCGGGGTCCGGAACTCGTCCGCCGGTTCGAGGCGTTCGAGGGCGTGGCCGACCAGCGTCCAGTTGACCAGGTCGCGCGAGTGCAGCAGCGGCAGGCCGGGGGCACGGCCGAAGCTGGAGGCGGTGAGATAGAAGTCGTCACCCACGCGCACGACGTCGGGGTCGGACCAGTCGGCGTCCAGAACCGGGTTCGTGTACGTCTCACGCGCCCGGTACGTCTCGTCTATCTCGTTTATCTCTTGTGTCTCGTGCGTCTCGTTCGCCGCGCGCTGCTCGCGCTGTGCGTACAGCTCGTGCGTCACTGGCCGACCGCCTTCCGGACCAGGGCCGCCGCCTCGCCCCGGTTCAGCCTGCCGTCCGCGACGACGGTGACGATCCGGCGCACGGCCGTCCCGCCGGGCGGGATCGGCAGCCGCTCGGCGCAGGCCAGCGAGGATCCGACGCCCGGGTACTCGGCGGCGCGCACGAACCAGGGGTCGCGGCGGGTGGCCTCGGTGGCGCCCGCGAAGACGAGGGTCCACCCTCCCCCGCTCCCGGCCGCCGCCGCGCGCGGGGCGCACCGTCCGCTCAGGGCGAGCCAGTCGGCTCGGGAGCCGTGGACGGCGGCCTCGCCCTCCGTGTCCGCGGTGAAGACCTCGGGGGGCGTGTCCTCCTTCCTGGCCCGCCAGAAGAAGCCGCCGTAGGCCGCTCCGGGGCGTCCGTTCGTCGCCGGGCTGCCGATGGACAGCGGTCCGGACGTGACGTTGGTCAGCGAGAAGGTGAAGTCCAACGCCCAAGCGGTGGAGGTCAGTTCGGTGGCCGCCACGGTGCGGCGCTCCCGCAGCAGCTCGGTTCCCGAGGCGACCCAGCGCAGCTCCTCCACGAAGCCGTCGGGGTCGCGCAGCTGGAACGAGCCGTGCCACTGGGCGCCGTGATCGTCCAGCTCGGTCGGACCCCGGTCGCGGACGTAGGTGCGGCCGCCCCAGAAGTTGTGCCCCTCGACGTCGGGTACGGCTACACCGACGCCGAGGTGGTGGGTGTGGTCGGCGGGGCTGAGCTCGGTGACCGCCGTGCCGGCCAGGGTGGTGACGGGGTGCAGATAGGGGCGCGGGGAGAGCCGGGCGGGCAGCTCGGGCCGGATGACGTAGCGGGCGACCGGGCGGCCGGCGACACGCAGGACGACCGGTGAGTCGGGTGCCGGTGCGGTCATCAGGGGCTCACCTCTTTCGGATGCGCGGTCGGGAACGCCCAGGAGGCGCCCAGTTCGGAGTAGAGGCTGAGGGTGTCGGCGGCGGCCGCCACCAGGCCGTCGACGCCGGGGACGACGCGCCGGTCCTCGTCGGGCAGCAGGCGCCAGGCCCGCTCGGGCAGCTGGACCGGGTCGGGGGCCGTCCGGATCGCCTCGACGACCCGCATGAACGACTCGGTCGCGGCGGGCGGCACGAGCAGCGGCGTCCCGTCGGTGAGGTGCTCGACGAGGTTCTCCAGCAGGTCGGTGCTGCCGTGGTCGAACTCCTCGGGGCCGTGGCCGGCCCGCTGGAGCAGCACCCGGTCCTGCTTGTACCAGTAGGTGATCCGGCCGCGGCTGCCGTGGACGACGACGTAGGGGTCGTCGGGGTCCTCGGCGCACAGCGTGGCCGCGACGACGACGCGCCGGCCGTCGGCCGTGCTCACGCGGACGCAGGAGGTGTCGTCGGACTCGATGGCGTTGGCGTGCGCCAGTTCGGTCTCGATGCGGGCGACGTCCTCGGAGCGGGTGGCGCCGGCCAGTGCGAGGGCGGTGGCGACGGCGTGCGCCAGCGGGTTGGTGAGCGCTCCGTCGATCACGTCGACGCCGTTCAGCCGACGCCGGCCCGCCCAGGGCGCCCGCCGGTAGTAGGCCTGGGCGCGCGCCCAGGCTCCGGCGCCGCCGACTCCGCTCACCTCGCCGATCGCGTCGTCCTCGATCAGCCTGCGGATCGCGGGCACGGCGTGCGAGCCCAGCGACTGGAAGCCGATCTGGCAGGCCACGCCGGCCCGCGCGACCCCGTCGGCCATCCGCCGGAACTCGGCCCAGGACGGGGCGGGCGGCTTCTCCAGGAGCAGGTGCACGCCCTTGGCGGCCGCGGTCAGCGCGAGGTCGGTGTGGGTGGGGATCGGCGTGCAGACGACGGCGACGCGGGCGCCGGTCGTCTCCAGCAGCGCGCCGAAGTCGGCGGACTGCTCGGGCTCGCCGAGGCCCTCGGGGAGCTCGGCCGGGGTCAGCGGGGTCAGCTCGCAGACGCCCGCCAGCCGGACGATGCCCTTGTCCTGGAGCCTGCGGATGTTGTCCAGGTGCCAGCGGCCGTGGCCGCGCGCACCCGCGAGGACGATGGGGACGGCGGTGTCCGAGGTGTTCATGGGATCCTCCCTGCGCCCGCGCCGCGTGCCACCTCGCGGTCGGCCACCGCGGCGCCGTCGATCTTTTGATGCAGGGTAGGCGTCCCGCCGGCGTCCGCCGTGAGGCGCCCGCTGCGGCCGTCGAGGGCTCGGCGGACTCCGCCCGGTGCGGTGGCGGCGTTCCCGGGGTTCCTCATCCCTTCACCGCCCCTGCGCTGAAGCCGGTGATCAGCCACTTCTGGATGAAGGCGAAGACGATCACCACGGGGACGGCGGCGATGATGCCGCCCGCGGCCAGTGCGCCCAGGTCGACGCTGTCGGCGCTCATCAGGGTGTTCAGGCCGACGGGGATCGTCTGCTTGGTCTGGTCGGACAGGAACATCAGGGCGAAGAGGAAGTGGTTCCAGGCGTGCACGAAGGCGAAGGAGCCGACGGCGATCAGTCCGGGCCGCAGCAGCGGCAGGACGACGATGCGGAAGGCGGCGAGCCGCCCGCAGCCGTCGACCCACGCGGCCTCCTCCAGGGAGTAGGGGACGTTGCGGATGAAGCCGCTGATCAGGATCATCGACAGCGGCAGCTGGAAGACCGTTTCGGCGATGATGACGCTGCCCAGCGAGTTGATCATCTTGAGCTGGGCGAAGATCTGGAAGAGCGGCACGAGGAGCAGCGCGCCCGGCACGAACTGGGTGCACAGCAGGGCGAGCATGAACCCGCGTTTGATCCTGAAGTCGAAGCGGGCGAGGGCGTAGCCGCCGGCCAGGGCGACCCCGGTGGTGAGCAGCAGGGTGGCCACGCCGGTGATCACGCTGTTCTGGAAGTAGATCCCGAAGTCACGCTCGTTCCAGACCTTCTCGAAGTGGTCGAAGGTCATCGGCCAGGGCACGAGCGAGGTCGAGCCGGCCGGGCGGAGCGCGAACAGCAGGATCCAGTAGAAGGGGACGAGGGTGAAGACCAGGTAGATGCCCAGGGGAAGGTAGATCTGCCAGCGCGGGGCCTCGTCCCAGGCGCGTTTGCGGCCGGGCGGCTGCCGGTCCGCCGCGGCGGGCAGGCGCACGGGGACGGGTGTGACCTCGGTGGCCTCCTCGGTGATCACTTGTCGCCTCCTCCGAACTTGCTCAGCCGCAGATAGACCATCGAGCAGAAGAGCAGGATCACGAACGCGACCGTGGTGAGGGCGGACGCGTAGCCGAAGTTGTGGGCGTCGACGCTGGTGTTGGCGATGTAGAGCGGGAGGGTGGTGGTCTCCCCCGCGGGGCCGCCGCCGGTGAGTGTGTAGAGCAGGTCGACGTTGTTGAACTCCCACACCGCGCGCAGCAGCGTGGACAGGACGATGGCGTCCTTCAGGTGGGGCAGGGTGATGTGCCAGAACTGCTTGATCCGGCCGGCTCCGTCGACCTCGGCGGCCTCGTAGAGGTCCTTGGAGACGGACTGGAGGTCGGCGAGGATGAGGATCGCGAAGAAGGGGACGCCGCGCCACAGGTCGGCGACGACCACCGCCGGGAAGACGGTGGAGGTGTCCGACAGCCAGCTGGCGCCGTACTCGCCGATCCCCATGTCCGCGAGGTAACGGGTGACGCCCGTCTGGGAGTTGTAGAGGAGTACCCAGATCGCGGAGGTCAGCACGCCGGAGACGGCCCAGGGCGAGAACACCAGCGCGCGGCCCAGCGCCCGCCCGACGAAGGTCTGGTTGACGATCAGCGCCAGCGCCAGGCCGAACAGCAGCTGCAGCCCGACCTCGACGAACACCCACTTCGCGCTGAAGGTCAGCGTGTCCCAGAACTGCGGGTCCTCGGTGAAGATCTGGACGAAGTTGTCGAAGCCCGCGAAGCCGTTGCGCCACGGCTTGGTGGGGTTGAAGTTCTGCAGGCTGTAGTAGAAGACGCTGACGACCGGGTAGGCGATGAAGCCCAGCATCAGCAGGGCCGCCGGCGCGATCAGCAGGTACGGCAGCCTGCGGGGCGTGGCGGAGGCACGGCGCCGCCGGGGTGGCGCGGGCGGCTTCGCCACGGCTGCGGCTTGGGCCATGACTGTTCTCCGTTCTCGGTGTGTCTCTCGGTGCGTCTCTCGGTGCTGCGAGCGTTCACGTGCGTCGGGCTGACGCGTACGTCGGGCTTGTCGCGTACGTCGGGCTGTCGCTTGCGTCTGCTGTCGCGTACGTCGTGCTGTCGTGGGAGCAAGCGCTTTCCGCAGGGGCGGGCGGGTGCGCTGCCGAGCCGCCGGGCGGTCAGCCCGCGTAGGGGTCCGCGACCTTGCCCGGGCGGGCCAGGAACGCGAAGTCGCAGCCCGTGTCGGCCTGGGTGATCTGTTCGTTGTAGAGCGCGCCGTAGCCGCGTTCGTACCGGGTGGGCGGCGGCGTCCACCGCGCCCGGCGCCGCTCCAGTTCCTCCTCGTCCACATGGAGCCGCAGGGAGCGGGCCTCGACGTCGAGGGTGATGAGATCGCCCGTGCGGACCAGGGCGAGGGGCCCGCCGACGTACGACTCGGGCGCCACGTGCAGCACGCACGCGCCGTAACTCGTCCCGCTCATCCGGGCGTCGGAGATGCGCACCATGTCCCGGACCCCCTGCTTGAGGAGGTGGTCGGGAATGGGCAGCATGCCGTACTCGGGCATGCCCGGTCCGCCCTTGGGACCGGAGCCCCGCAGGACCAGGACCGTGTCGGCGGTGATCCCCAGCCCCGGGTCGTTGATGGTGCGCTGCATGGTCCGGTAGTCGTCGAAGACGACCGCGGGACCGGTGTGCTTGAGCAGGTGGGGCTCGGCGGCGATGTGCTTGATGACCGCGCCGTCCGGGCAGAGGTTGCCCCGCAGCACGGCGACCCCGCCCTCGCTCGCCACCGGGTTGTCCCGGGGGCGGATGACGTCGTCGTCGTGCACCCGGGCGCCGGCGAGCTGCTCGCGCAGCGTGTCGTGCGAGACGGTCGGCCGGTCCAGGTGGAGCAGGTCCGTGATCCGGGAGAGGAAGCCGGGCAGACCGCCGGCGAAGTGGAAGTCCTCCATGAGGTACTTCTGGCCGCCGGGCCGCACGTTGGCGAGGACGGGGACCGTGCGGGCGAGGCGGTCGAAGTCGTCGAGGGTGAGCTCGACGCCGGCGCGGCCCGCCATGGCGATCAGATGGATCACCGCGTTGGTGGAGCCGCCGAGGCCCAGGACGGTCGTCACCGCGTCCTCGAAGGCGTCCGCGGTGAGGATGTCGCTCAGCCTGCGTCCGCGGTGGACCAGTTCGACGATGCGCAGACCTGCGGCGGCCGCCATCCGGTCGTGCCCGGAGTCGACGGCGGGGATGCTCGACGCCCCCGGGACCGTCACGCCCAGCGCCTCCGCCGCGGCCGTCAGCGTGGACGCGGTCCCCATCGTCATGCAGTGGCCCGGCGAGCGGGCCAGGCCGCTCTCCAGCTCGGCCAGCTCGCAGTCGCCGATGAGGCCGGCCCGCCTGTCGTCCCAGTACTTCCACATGTCGGTGCCCGAGCCGAGGACCTCGTTGCGCCAGTGGCCCGGCAGCATGGGCCCGGCGGGCACGAAGACGGCCGGCAGGTCGACGCTCGCCGCGCCCATCAGCAGGGCCGGCGTGGTCTTGTCGCAGCCGCCCATCAGCACGGCCCCGTCGACCGGGTAGGAGCGCAGCAGCTCCTCGGTCTCCATCGCCAGGAGGTTGCGGTAGAGCATCGGGGTCGGCTTCTGGAAGGTCTCGCTGAGCGTGGAGACCGGGAACTCCAGAGGGAAACCGCCCGCCTGCCACACGCCCCGCTTCACGGCCTGCGCGCGGTCGCGCAGGTGGACGTGGCAGGGGTTGATGTCGGACCAGGTGTTGAGGACGGCGATGACGGGCTTGCCGAGGTGCTCCTCGGGGAGGTAGCCGAGCTGGCGGGTGCGGGCGCGGTGGCTGAAGGAACGCAGGCCCTCCGCGCCGTACCACTGGTGGCTGCGGAGGTCCTCCGGACGGGTGCGAGCCGGATCGTCGAAGCGCTTCATATGGACCATCCGGCGGCGATGGCGGCGACCTCGGCCCGCTCGTCCTCGGGCAGCGGCCGGCTCGGCGGGCGCACCTCACGACGGCACAGGCCGAGCGAGGCGAGGGCCTCCTTGACGACGGTGACGTTGTCGGCGGAGCCGTTGGCGGCCCGCAGCTCCTCGAACCGCCTGATCTGTTCCCACACCTTCATCGCGGCCGGGTAGTCCCCCGACCGAAGCGCTTCGATCATGTTCAGCGAGACGGCCGGGGCGACGTTCACGAGGCCCGAGGTGAAACCGGTGGCGCCCGCGGAGAAGTAGGAGGGCGCGTACGGCTCGGCGAGACCGGCGACCCAGACGAAGCGTTCCAGACCGGCGTCCCGCGCGAACGCCGCGAAGCGGGAGGCGTCCGGGACGGCGTACTTGACGCCGATGACGTTCGGGCAGTCGTCGGCGAGCTCTGCCAGGCGCTCGCCGTGCAGCTGGGCGTTGCGGATGTAGGGGACGACGCCCAGTTCGGGCACGGACTCGGCGATGGCCCGGTGGTAGTCGACCCAGCCGCGCTGCGAGACGTAGGGGTGGACGGGCTGGTGGACCATCACCATCTGTGCACCCAGCTCGCGGGCGTGGCGGGCGGAGGCGACGGCGGTTGGCACGTCGTGTCCGACGCCGACCAGGATCACGGCCCGGTCGCCCGCCTCGTCCACCGTCAGCTCCGTGACCAGACGGCGCTCCTCGGGGGTGAGGGCGTAGAACTCGCCGGTGTTGCCGTTCGGGGTGAGGGTGGTGATCCCGCCGTCGATCAGCCGGCGCACCAGGGCCCGGTGGGCGTCCCGGTCGACGGCGCCGTCCTCGGCGAACGGGGTCACCGGGATGGCCACCACGTCGGCCAGGGCCGCGCGCTGGGCCTCGAACGCCACGCTGCTCATACCTGACCTTCCTCGGCCGGAGCCTCTTCGGGAGCGTCCGCCCGGGCCGTCTCGGGGAACGCCCGGTGCACGAAGGACGCGATGTGGGCATGCAGGGCGCGGGCCGCGCCGTCCGCGTCGCCTGCCAGGGCGAGTCGCAGGATCTCGCGGTGCTCGCCGGCCTCCCGCTCCCAGGAGGGCGAGGCCGCCCAGGCGACGGCGGAGACCAGGGCCGCCTGGTCGCGGACCTCGTCGAGCATCCGGCCGAGCAGCGGGTTGCCGCACGGCAGGTACAGGGCGCGGTGGAACTCCCGGTTGGCCAGGGACCGTTCCGCGGTGTCGGCGGCCTCGTCGGCCATGGTCAGCGCGTCGCGTGCGGCGTCCAGGGAGGCGCCCCGGCGCACGGCCCGCCTGAGCGCCTCGGGTTCGAGGAGCAGGCGTACGTCGTAGACCTCGCGCGCCATGTCCGCGTCCACCATGCGCACCGTGACGCCCTTGTACTGGCTCATGACGACCAGGCCGGTGCCGGCCAGGGTCTTGAGCGCCTCACGCACCGGGGTCTTGGAGACCCCGAACTGCGCGGCGAGCTCGGTCTCGACCAGAGCCTGACCGGGCGTCAGCCGCCCGGTGAGGATGCGGCGTTTGATCTCCTCCAGCACGTACTGCGTGCGGGACGGGATCGGCGTGGGCACAGAGGTCATGCGCGCCTCTCGGATGTCGCGTGTCTGATCTCGGATCTCGCATATCGCGTCTCATATATGACGTACGAAGTACGACGCGTTGAAGGTAGGAGGGGCCCAGGGTTTCGTCAATGCTTCTGACAGAGGAAGTTGAGGTTGCCGGGACGCGGGGGTCCCGGGGGAGGTCAGAGGGGGATGGTCTCGCCCTCGCGCGCCGTGCGGGTGGGCCCCTCGAAGACGGCGGCGGCGCGGGCGGTCGCCGCCTTCCGGGTCAGCGTCGGGCCGACGTGGGTGACGTACAGCTCGCGCACCCCCGCCTTGCGGGCGGCCTCGCCGGCCTCCTCGGGCGTCAGATGCACCGGCTGCTCGTGTTCGCCTTCGCGATGCCGGTCGAGGTCCGCCTCGCACAGGAACAGGTCGGCCCCCGAGGCGAGTCCGGTGAGCGCGTCGCACGGCCCGCTGTCCCCCGAGTACACGAGGACGCTGCCCTGGCACTCGGCGCGCAGCGCGTACGCCTCGGTGTCGTGGGCCACCGCGCGCGAGGTGAGGCGCAGGTTCCAGTGCCGCACGGTGTGCCCGTCGAACAGCGGCCTGAAGTCGAGGTACTCGCTGAGGAACCGTACGTCCGGCCTGCCCAGGAAGCCGGCCAGCCGCCGGGCGCAGTCCAGCGGCGCGTACACCGGGATCGGGGCCGGCGGGGCCATCCCTCCGTAGGCGAACGCGTAGGCGGCGGCGAGGAGGTCCGCGCTGTGGTCGGCGTGCAGGTGGGAGATCCAGACGGCCGTGAGCCGGTCGGGATCCGTGTGCCTGCGCAACTCCGCGAACGTGCCGGGCCCCGCGTCCACCCACACCTCCGCCCCCGCGCCGCGCAGCAGGTATCCGGAGCAGGGACGGCCCGGCCCCGGGTGCGGAGAGGCGGTGCCGAGGACGGTGAGGCTGAGGGGCATGCTGGGCAGCGTACGTTTCGCTCCCCCCGGACGCGCCCGGATCACGTCCGTCTACGGCAACCGCAGCCCGGTGTCTACGGCACGCTCGCGGGCTCGGTGCGCCCGGGCCCGCGCGCGGGTGCGGGTGCGGGTCCGTGCGCGTGTGGGCCGGTGTGTGCCCGCAGGTGCCCGCCGCGGCATGCGCCCGGGGCTACGACCCGGGCGTCCACCCCGGATCGCGCCCGCTCAGCCCGAGCGCGCGGTCGAGCAGCGGGGCGTCCTGGGGGACGGGGACGACGGGTCCGAAGGGGCCCGCGCCGGATTCGGCGTCGGCGGCGGCGGTCAGGAATCCGTACGCCGCCGACAGCGCCGCCGGGTCCGGGGCGTACTCCTGGCCGGTGGCCCGGGCCAGGTCCCAGCCGTGGATCACCAGCTCGTCGGCGACGACGGCGGCGGCGACCGCTCCGGGCAGGTCCACGCCGCCCGCGCGGGTCATGCCGGTCCGCGCCGCCGGGTCGCGCCAGGCGGCGACGAGGGCGTCGAGCGCTGCGGCCAGGTTTTCGCGCCGGCCGGGGCCGACATCCGGCGCGGCCGCGTCGGGAGGGGTGTCGGTCGTGGGGCCGAGGTCCTTGCGGGCAACGTCCCGGAAGGCGACGGACAGGCCGGTGAGGTGCCCGAGCAGATTGCGCACGGCCCAGCCCGGGCAGGGCGTCTCGTCCCCGAGCTGCGCCTCGCGCACGCCGTCCGCGAGGCGCGCGATGATCCGGGCCTGCGGCCCGAGGTCGAAGGTGGTCGTCGTGTCGGTCATACGAGAGAGACCGTCCGCGCGCCGGAAACTCATCGCGCCGCCCGGGCAGGGCACCCGCCCGATGCGGTGCGGACCTCATTGGACCCACGATGACCGGGCATGACGGAGAACCGGCCGTGGGGAGGGTCCCGTGCGACCGCTCCCCGTCACCGGCCCTGCGCTGCCGCGCGTGCGCCCCCGGTCCGCGTGCTCAGCGTGCGGCGAGCGCCTCGCGCACCGCCTTCAGGTCGGCGTCCGACGCCAGCCCGGCGTGGTACAGGCGCACTTCCGTGCCGCCGAGTTCCCGCGCGCGGGCCATGTCGGCGCTCAGTGTGCGCGGCCTGCCGCCCATGCCGGAGACGACGCCGAGGTTGGCGGCGAGGACCGCGTCCGCGCGCCCGCCCTGTGCGGCGAAGGGCGTCAGCAGGCCGGGGCCGTCGGCGCACGGCACGACGACTCCGTCCGCGACGGACAGGATGTGCGCGGGGTCGACGCCGGCGTTGGCGCCGACGTGGTACGTCACGGGGTCGGCGTGCAGCAGGACCTGGAAGCCGGCGGGCGCGGCCGCCCGGACGGCGGCCACGGCCGCCTCCTGGAGGGTGCGCGCCCGTTCGTCGCGCCATGCGCGGGTCGCCGCGGCCGTCTCCTCCCCGAGGAGCTTCTCGACCCCCGTCCAGCCCTGGTCGTCCGCCGCCCCTCGCCACAGCGGTTCCAGCGCCTCGCGTACAGCGGCGGCGAGCGCGTCGGCGTCCAGTCCGTGTTCGCCGTATCCGGCCCGGCAGTCGGGGCAGAAGCAGAGCGCCATCAGGTAGTGGCCGGCGTCCCCGAGGCTCACGCCGCCGGTCTTGTCGTGGGCGTGCAGATGCTGGAGGCCGTACCAGCCGAGGGACTCCAGCTCGGCGCCGGCCGCGCCGGGTCGCACGGCGGCCTCGGCGGCGAGGTCGACCAGGTACGCGCGGGTGGCGGGCTGCGCGATGCAGGGCGCCCAGGGGTACCGGTCGCCGTAGGCGTTGACCACCGAGGTGTCCGGACGCTCCGCGCCCAGGCGGGAGTTGTGCGCGAGGACCACCCAGGTGTGCACTTCCAGCCCGGTGCCGGCGAGCGCCTCGGCGGCCTCGCCGTAGGCGTCGCCGGGGGCCCAGTCGCCGGCCGGCCAGGGGCGCAGGGCGCGTCCCTCCCAGCGGCCGTCCGGCGGGTAGAGCACGGCCGCGTGCTCGGCGGTGACGATGCGGTGGCGCGGGTGGCGGGGGGTCAGGGCGCGGGTGGAGTGGTAGGCGGCGGCGAGGGTCACCTGTTCCACGCCGAGGTCGGCGATCCGGGCCGGTGCCCCCGGGTCGCCCACCACGTCCCAGGGATAGACGAATGTCGACGCCTTCACTTAACCGTCCTCCTCCAGCAGCGCGTAGCCGCGCTCGATGACCAGGGCGAGCTGTTGGACATGATCCTCACTCGGTTCGTGCAGCGGCGCGCGGACCTCGCCGACGTCGAGGCCACGCAGCCGCACCGCGGCCTTGACGAGCGAGACGGCGTAACCGCGGCCCTGGGCGCGCAGTTCGACGAACGGCCGGTAGAAGCCGTCGAGAAGGCGGTGGACGGTGCCGTCGTCGCCGGTGGCGAGCGCCCGGTGGAAGGCGAGGGCGATCTCGGGGGCGAAGCAGAACACGGCCGAGGAGTAGAGGGTGACGCCGAGGGCGCGGTAGGCGAGCTGGGTCTGTTCGGCGGTCGGCAGGCCGTTGAAGTAGAGGAAGTCGCCGGGGGCCTCGGTGCGCACGGCGCTGATGATCCGCTGCATCAGGTCGAGGTCGCCGAGGCCGTCCTTGAGGCCGACGATCCCCTCGGTCCGGGCGAGTTCGACGACGGTCCGCGGGGTGAAGACGGCGTTGTCGCGCTGGTAGACGACGACGGGCAGGGAGGTGGCGGCCGCCACCGACCGGTAGTGCCGCAGCAGGCCTTCCTGGGCGGCGACGACGAGGTAGGGCGGCATGGCGAGCAGGCCGTCAGCACCGGCCGACTCGGCGAGCCGCGCGTAGCGGACGGCGAGCGCGGCGCCGTAACCGGCGCCCGCGACGACCGGCACCCGCCCCGCGGCCTCCTCCACGGCCGCGCGGACGCAGGCCTCGAACTCCTCCGGCGCGAGCGCGTGGAACTCCCCGGTGCCGCAGGCCGCGAAGACGGCGGCGGCGCCCGCCTCGACGCCGCGGCGGACGTGGGCGCGGAAGACGTCGAGGTCGAGGGAGCCGTCGGGGGCGTAGGCGGTGACGGGGAAGAACAGCGGTCCGCTGGGGACGCGGAGGCGGGCGGCGAGCGGGGCTGACGTCACGGGCTCTCCCGGTCCATATTCTTGAGCGGCGTCCATATTCCTGAACAGGTTCACGCTAAGGTGCCCGATCGAGCCCGGTCAAGCCGACCAACCCCGGAGACACCAGCACTTTCACCCCCCGTGCCGCACACTTGACGGGCACCGCCGCCGCTCCTTAGCGTGTCCACGCATGTGAACTGCGGCCATGGATGCGCCTGTCCGCTCGAGTGATTCCAGGGAGACCCGAGGATGCCCGCTCCGCGCACCGTCCTGCTCACCGGCGCCGCCGGGGGCCTCGGCACCCTGATGCGGGACCTGCTGCCGGCCTACGGCTACGAGCTGCGCCTGCTCGACCTGCGCCCGATCGAGGGCGAACCGGGGGCGATCGTCGCGGACCTGGCCGACAAGGCGGCGGTCCGGGAGGCCGTGCGCGGCGTCGACGCGATCATCCACCTGGCGGGCATCTCCCTGGAAGCCCCCTTCGAGAAGATCCTCACCGCGAACATCACGGGAACGTACAACCTGTACGAGGCCGCGCGCGAAGAGGGCGTGCAGCGCGTCGTCTTCGCCTCCTCCAACCACGCCGTCGGCTTCACCCCCCGCCCCCAGGGCGAGGACCCGCTGATCCCGGTCGACACCCCGCGCCGCCCCGACACGTTCTACGGCCTGTCCAAGTCCTTCGGCGAGGACCTCGCCCAGTTCTACTGGGACAAGCACGGCCTGGAGAGCGTCTCGGTGCGCATCGGCTCCTGCTTCGCCGAGCCGACCAGTGTGCGCATGCTGTCGGTGTGGATGAGCCCGGCCGACGGCGCCCGCCTCCTGCACGCGGCCCTGACCGCCGAGAACGTCGGCCACACCGTCGTCTACGGCTCCTCGGCCAACACCCGGCTGTGGTGGGACCTGTCGACCGCGCGCGCCCTCGGCTACGAGCCGCAGGACGACTCCGAGCCCTACGCCGGGAAGCTGATCGCCGAGCAGGGCGAGCTGGACCCGCGGAACGTCGCCCACGCCTACCTCGGCGGCCACTTCGTCAGCGACCCGCCGATCTGGCCGTACTGACGGGCAGTCGGATCTCACGGACGGCGGGCGGGCACCGAACGGGCCCGCCCGCCGCCGTATCCGGGCACGCGCCCTGCCCGCTCCCACCCGGGGCGCGGCTGCCCCGCAGGTCCGAGCCGGGCGGTCCGCATCGGACACGGGCACAACCGGGCCGCATCGGGCCCGCAACAGGCCTGGTCAGCGCCGCGCACCCGCTGTAGAACTTCCCCCAGGGCCCGCACCGGGCCCGAACGGGCAGGACGGCGGGAGAGCGAGGTGACGGCATGACCCCCAGAACGGCGGAGGAGCGCCAGCGCGAGATCGTGCGCGCCGCGCGCGCCACCGGCTCGGTCGACGTGGCCGCGCTCGCCGCCGAACTGGGCGTGGCCAGGGAGACCGTGCGACGCGATCTGCGCGCCCTGGAGGACCACGGCCTGGTGCGCCGCACGCACGGCGGCGCCTATCCCGTGGAGAGCGCCGGCTTCGAGACGACGCTGGCCTTCCGCGCCACCAGCCATGTGCCCGAGAAGCGCCGGATCGCCGCCGCGGCGGCCGCGCAGCTCGGGGACGCCGAGACGGTCTTCGTCGACGAGGGCTTCACCCCGCAGCTCATCGCCGAGGCGCTGCCCCGGGACCGGCCGCTGACCGTGGTCACCGCCTCCCTGCCGGTCGCGGGCGCGCTCGCCGAGAGCGAGAACATGTCGGTGCTGCTGCTGGGCGGCCGGGTCCGCTCGGGCACGCTGGCCACCGTCGACCACTGGACGACGAAGATGCTGGCCGGCTTCGTCGTCGACCTCGCCTACATCGGGGCCAACGGCATCTCCCGCGAACACGGGCTGACCACCCCGGACCCGGCCGTCGGCGAGGTCAAGGCCCAGGCCGTGCGGGCGGCCCGGCGCACCGTCTTCGTGGGCGTGCACACCAAGTTCGGGGCGGTCGGCTTCTGCCGGTTCGCCGAGGTGGGCGCCCTGGAGACGATCGTCACGAGCACGCTGCTCCCGACGGCCGAGGCGCACCGGTACGCCCTGCTGGGCCCGCAGGTCATCCGCGTCTGAGAACCGGGCCACCCACCCCCTCAGGGCGCCCTTTCCCCAGGGCCGCCCGATACATCCCTCTATGCCCAGGAGCGATCCATGCGCACCCAGAGCCGACGGAGACCGCGGGCCACGCTCGCCGCGGTCGCCGCAGGGACGCTGCTCGCACCGCTGCTCTCCGGCTGCTGGGCCGGAGCCGGCGGGGCGGGTTCCGGCGGCGACTCCCTCAACGTCCTCATGGTCAACAACCCGCAGATGACCGAGTTGCAGAAGCTCACCGCCGACCACTTCACCCGGGAGACCGGCATCAAGGTCAGCTTCACCGTCCTGCCCGAGAACGACGTCCGCGACAAGATCAGCCAGGACTTCGCCAACCAGGCCGGCCAGTACGACGTGGCGACCCTGTCGAACTACGAGATACCGATCTACGCCCGCAACGGCTGGCTGCGGTCGATGGACCCGTACGTGGCGAAGGACGCGGCGTACGACGAGCAGGACGTACTGGAGCCGATGCGCGAGTCCCTCACCGGGGACGACGGCGCACTCTACGGCCAGCCCTTCTACGGGGAGTCGTCCTTCCTGATGTACCGCAAGGACGTGTTCGCCGCGAAGGGCCTGACGATGCCCGCGCACCCGACCTGGCGCCAGGTGGCCGACCTCGCGGCGAAGGCCGACGGCGCCGAGCCCGGCATGAAGGGCATCTGCCTGCGCGGACTGCCCGGCTGGGGCGAGGTGATGGCGCCGTTGACGACCGTCGTGAACACCTTCGGCGGCGCCTGGTTCGACAAGGACTGGAAGGCACGGCTCGACTCCCCCGAGTTCGAGAAGGCGACCGAGTTCTACGTCGGCCTCGTCCGCGCCCACGGCGAGTCGGGAGCCGCCCAGTCCGGCTTCGCCGAGTGCCTGAACAACATGACGCAGGGCAAGGTCGCCATGTGGTACGACGCCACCTCCGCGGCCGGCTCGCTGGAGGCCGCGAAGTCCCCGGTCAAGGGCAAGATGGGCTACGCGCCCGCCCCCGTCGAGAGAACACGGTCCTCCGGCTGGCTCTACACCTGGGCCTGGGGCATCCAGAAGGCCTCCCGCAACCCCGACAAGGCCTGGAAGTTCGTCTCCTGGGCGTCGGGCAAGCAGTACGAGCAGTTGGTCGGCGAGAAGAGCGGCTGGTCGAACGTACCGGCCGGCAAACGGGCCTCGACCTACGAGAACGCGGCCTACCGCGCGGAGGCGGCCGCCTTCCAGGACATGACCAGACAGGCCATCGAGGCGGCGAGGCCCAATGCCCCGGGCCTGCAGCCGAGACCCGCGCCCGGCATCCAGTTCGTCGGCATCCCCGAGTTCACCGACCTCGGCACCAGGGTCTCGCAGGAGATCAGCGCGGCCATCGCCGGCCGTCAGTCCGTCACGTCGGCCCTGAGGAAGTCCCAGAAGATGGCCGAGCGCATCTCCGAGGAGTACGAGGGAAGATGACCGCGACCACGACGGCCCCCGTGGCCGCACCCTCCGCGCCGCCCGCCCCGCGCGGGCACTCCCCCCGGCTGCGCGCGTGGGCCACCCGGGCCCCGCTGCTGCCCGCCCTGGTCTTCATGATCGCGGTCACCCAGCTCCCCTTCGTGGCGACGCTGGTGATCTCCTTCTTCGACTGGAACGCCCTCTATCCCAAGGCCCGCCGCTTCACCGGCCTCGACAACTACCACCAGGTCCTCACCGACGCCGACCTGCGCCGCTCGGTGGGGACGACCGCCCTGCTGACGGCGACCGTGGTGCTGGCCTGCCTGGTGCTCGGGCTGGGTCTGGCGCTGCTCCTCGACCGCCGGTTCCGGGGCCGGGGCGTGGTCCGCACCCTGCTGATCGCCCCCTTCCTGGTGGTGCCGGTGGCGGCCGCCCTGCTCTGGAAGCACGTCCTCTACAACCCCGAATACGGCCTGTTCAACGGCCTGTTGCACTATGTGGGCGGGCCCCAGCCGGACTGGATCTCGGGCACCCCGCTGCTCGCCGTGGAAGCCTCCCTGGTCTGGCAGTGGACGCCGTTCATGATGCTGATCCTGCTGGCCGGACTGCAGAGCCGCGACCAGCAGCAGATCGAGGCGGCCCGGGTGGACGGCGCGAGCGACTGGCAGATCTTCCGCCACCTCACGCTCCCGCACCTGCGCCGGTACCTGGAGCTGGGCGCGCTGCTCGGCTCGATCTACATCGTCCAGAACTTCGACGCCGTCTTCACGCTCACCTCCGGCGGCCTCGGCACCGCCAACCTGCCCTACACCGTCTACCAGAGCTTCTACCAGGCCCATGAGAACGGCCTCGCCTCGGCCGCGGGCGTCCTGGTGGTCATCGGCTCGATCGTCATCGCGACCTTCGCCCTGCGGGTCGTGTCGTCCCTGTTCCGCGAGGAGGTGTCCCGCGCATGAACGCCGTACGCCGAGGCGGCCTCGGGCTGTCGGCCTGGGCAGCCGGGATCGTGTTCTTCCTGCCCGTCGCCTGGATGGCCCTGACCTCCTTCCACTCCGAACAGGACGCGGCGACCAACCCGCCGTCCTTCGCCGCGTCCCTCACCCTCGACGGCTACCGCGAGTTCTTCGGCGCCGGCGGCGGGGCCAGCCCCTGGCCCGCGCTGATCAACTCGACGGTGGCGTCCGCCGGTTCGACCGTCCTGGTGCTGCTGCTCGCCCTCCCGGCGGCCTACGCGCTGTCGATCCGCCCGGTGAAGAAGTGGACCGACGTCCTGTTCTTCTTCCTGTCGACCAAGATGCTGCCCGTCGTGGCGGGGCTGCTGCCGATCTACCTGTTCGCCAAGAACGCGGGGATGCTGGACAACATCTGGCTGCTCGTCATCCTCTACACCTCCATGAACCTGCCGATCGCCGTGTGGATGATGCAGTCGTTCCTCGCCGAGGTGCCGATCGCGGTGATCGAGGCCGCGCGGGTGGACGGGGCGCGGCTGCCGACGATCCTCGCGCGCGTGGTCGCCCCGATCGCGCTGCCGGGGATCGCGGCCACGGCCCTGATCTGCTTCATCTTCAGCTGGAACGAGCTGCTGTTCGCACGGGTCCTCACCGGCGTGGTCGCCGAGACCGCCCCCGTCTTCCTCACCGGCTTCATCACCAGCCAGGGTCTGTTCCTGGCGAAGGTGTGCGCCGCCTCGCTCGTCGTCTCCCTGCCGGTGCTCGCCGCGGGGTTCGCCGCCCAGGACAAACTGGTCCAGGGCCTGTCCCTGGGAGCCGTGAAATGAAGGCCGCCGTCATCGAGTCCGTGGGCCGCGCCGTCGTCACCGAGGTCCCCGACCCGACGCCCGGTCCCCGCGAGGTGGTCGTCGAGGTCGCCGCGTGCGGCCTGTGCGGCACCGATCTGCACATCCTGCAGGGCGAGTTCGCGCCCAAGCTGCCCATCGTGCCCGGGCACGAGTTCGCGGGCACCGTCGTGGGGACCGGCTCCCAGGTCACCGAGGTGTCGACGGGCGACCGGGTGGCGGTGGACCCGTCCCTGTACTGCCACGAGTGCCGCTACTGCCGTACCGGCCACGACAACCTCTGCGAACGCTGGGCCGCGATCGGCGTGACGACGGCCGGAGGCGCGGCCCGCTACGCCGTCGCGCCCGTGGCCAACTGCGTGCGGCTGCCCGAGCACGTGCGCACCCAGGACGCGGCGCTCATCGAGCCGCTGTCGTGCGCGGTGCGCGGCTACGACGTCCTCCGCGCGCGGCTGGGCGCGCACGTGCTGGTCTACGGCTCCGGGACCATGGGGCTGATGATGCTGGAGCTGGCCAAGCGCACCGGGGCCGCGAGCGTGGACGTCGTGGACGTGAACCCGGCCCGGCTGGAGACGGCGCGGCGGCTGGGCGTCAGCGGATCGGCGGCGAACGCCGACGAGCTGGAGCGTCCGCAGGGCTGGGACCTGGTGGTGGACGCCACCGGCAACGCGGCGGCGATCCAGGACGGCCTGGGTCGGGTGGCGAAAGCCGGGACGTTTCTGCAGTTCGGCGTGGCGGACTACGCGACCCGGGTCGCCATCGACCCGTACCGGATCTACCACCAGGAGATCACCATCACCGGCTCGATGGCCGTCCTGCACAGCTTCGAACGGGCCGCGGAGCTCTTCGCGAACGGGGTGCTGGACCCGGACGTGTTCATCAGCGACCGGATCCCGCTGGAGCGCTATCCGCAGGCGCTGGAGCAGTTCGCGGCGGGGATCGGCCGCAAGATCGTGGTGGTGCCGTAGGGCAGACGGGGGAGGTGCGGCCGGGTAAGGGAACGGCAAAGTCGTCTCGTTCGTTCACCCGGCATGACAGCTATGACCCCCGGCTCGAACATCCCTCTCCCCGTCGCGCGCGTGACGGTGGACGTCGCCGCCCCGGTGCGGCTCGACGTATCGGGCCTGCTGCTCACCGCCGACGGCAAGGTGCGCTCCGACGACGACTTCATCTTCTACAACCAGCCGAGCGGTCCGGGCGTGACCTACCGCTCGGGCGGCGGCACGTCCCCCGACGCGATCACGGTCGACACCACGGCCGTCCCCCCGGGCATCGAGAAGATCGTCGTCACCGCGAGCCCGGACGGCGCGGGACAGACGTTCCAGGGCGTCGAACCGACGGCGACGATCCGGGGCGCGGACGACGGCAGCGTCCTGGCCACCTTCACGCCCCCGGGTCTCGGCGCCGAGACGGCCCTGGTCGTCGTGGAGATCTATCTGCGCAACGGCGCCTGGAAGGCCCGCGCGGTCGGCCAGGGCTACGCCGACGGCCTGGCCGGCATCGCCACCGACTTCGGTGTGACGGTGGAGGAGCCGGCGCCCGTCGCCCCACCGCAGCCCGTCGCCCCGCCGCAGCCGACGATCCAGGCCCCGGCGGCGCCCGCCGACCCGCGGCTGACCGCTCCCGTGCCGCCGGCCGCTCCCCCGGCCGCCGCACCGGGGGCCGGGAAGATCAACCTGGACAAGGGCCGGGTCAGCCTGCAGAAGAACCAGACCGTCTCCCTGACGAAGGGCGGCCGCCCGCTGCTCTCGCAGGTCAAGATGGGGCTCGGCTGGGAGCCCGCGTTCCGCGGCAAGGACATCGACCTGGACGCCTCGGTCATCGCCTACGGTCCCCAGCGCAACCACATCGACAGCTGCTACTTCGGCAAGCTCTCCATCGTGAACGGCGCGATCAAGCACTCGGGCGACAACCTCACCGGCGAGGGCGGCGGGGACGACGAGGTGATCGTCGTCGATCTCGGCCGGCTCCCGCAGGACGTGACCGGTCTGGTCTTCACCGTGAACTCCTTCTCCGGACAGAAGTTCACCGAGGTCGCCAAGGCCTACTGCCGGCTGCTGGACGCCGCGACCGGCGAGGAGCTGGTCCGCTTCGACCTGACCGGCGCCGAACCGCAGACGGGCGTGCTGATGGCCAAGATGATCCGCCAGTACTCCGGCGAATGGGAGATGACGGCGATCGGCGGGTTCGTGAAGGCGCGCACGGTGCGCAACATGGTGAAGCCCGGCGCCGAGGCCCTGTAACCGCCGGCCGCCCGCCCGAGCCTCTCCCCGCCACCGGCCACAGGCCACCGGCTGCCCGCTGCTCGCTCGACGCCGGGGCGCCCGCCGTCACGGGGGCGCCCGTCGGCGTCACCGCACGGGCCGCAGCCCCTCCGTCAGCAGCGACACATAGCGGCGGATGACCCCGCCGTCCCCGTTGGCCAGCTCCGACGCCGTCGCCACGCCGTGGGCGAGCCGCAGCACGTCGATCGCGTCGACGTCCGGCCGCAGGGTCCCCTCGCGCTGCGCCGCCTCCACCAGCCGGGTCGCCGCCGCCGTCATGCGCGTGCCGCAGACGGTGACCGCGGCCGCTCCGCCGTCCGTGACGGCGGAGCCCAGCAACGTCTTCATGCCGCGGACCTGGATCGTGCCCACGCACAGTTCGTCGAGCCACGCGGTCAGCGCCTCGCCGGGCGGCAGCTCCGCGCCGAGTTCGTCGGCCCGCACCGCGAGCGCCTCGATCCGGTCGAGGTAGGCCGCCTCCAGCAGCGCCTGCCGGGTCGGGAAGTGCCGGTACAGCGTGCCGGAGCCGACGCCCGCCCGCTTGGCGATGTCGTCCAGGGAGGCGCCCTCCCCATGCTCGGCGAACGCTTTCGCCGCCACCTCCAGCAGGCGCTCGTGGTTGCGGCGAGCGTCCGCGCGCATGGGTCTGACCTGCGTCATCCAGTCACTCCTCGCGAACCGCTTCTGCGCACCGGTGGCGACCACCGGCAGACCGTCCCCGCTCGCCGCGCTCGCGCCGCGGGCAGCACGACCGTGCCCGGTCGTGCTGCCCGCATGCTCCACCACATCCCACCGGGACACCAGTCAGCACCCGGCACACCCGCCTCCCGCCGTCCCGCCGACGACGGGCGCCCCTGGCCCGCGGCGTGAGCAGACACGTGGGACGTCGGGGCGCCGCCCGCGCGGAAGCGGCGCGGAACGAACCGGACGGTGCCGGACGGACCGGCGCGGGGACGACCGGCTTACCGGCCGCCACCCGGTGTCACGGCTGGGCCGACCGAGGTCCCGCTCTCAGTCCGTCCACGGCCACTTCGTGTCGTCGGCGGACTCCAGCAGCGGCACCATCCGGAAGGCCGCGTCCGACAGACCGCCGAAGGTGTGCCGGTTGGCCGTGCCGGACGGACCTTGCCCCGCACGGTGTCCGGCCAGGTTCCAGGTGTAGACCGGCACATGCGCCGGCACCCGGTCGGTCGGGCCGCCGTGGCGGCTCGGGGCGAACTGCTCGTCGGTGACGATCAGCACCCGGTCGTGCGCGCGGTAGTGCCGGCGCACGGCCTCGGTGGTGTCGGTACCGCCGAGGTCACCGAAACGCTCCAGAATCTTCAGCACAGACTCCCCCTTACGGAACTTGATCATGTTGCTGCGGGTACCGAACTCGACGAGATCCGCGTCCGCCGCCCGCAACGCGAGCGCCGTGCCGAAGATCGCCGCCGCGTCGGCCCGGTTGAGGTCGGACCGGTCCGACAACCGCGCGTAGAACATCGAGCCCGAACGGTCGACGAGCACCAGCGTCCGCCCCGGCAGGGCGGGCACGTTGGCCAGCGAGTGGCCGAGCGCCTGCTCCAGCGGGTACGCCCAGCGCAGCGAGGGCGCGTGCCGGTACGCGGCGAGGTACCGGAACGGGAACTGCCGCGAGCGCGCGACCTCCGCCGGGTCGCTGATCTTCGCCGCCACCTGCGCGGCGACCTCGTCGCCGACGCCGGCCTCGTCGAAGTTGCGCAGGTTGCGGACCAGCGCCATGGATCCCATGGACGGGACGACCGCCTCCCAGGCGGCCTTGTCCATCGGCCCCTGCAGCCAGCCCGCCAGCGCCTCCCAGGTCATGCCCGCCTCGGCCAGGCGCCGCGCGCCGCCCGCTCCGGTCACGACCCCGCGTCGCTCGGCGGGCGGCAGCGCCATCAGATCGCGGTGCGCCACGAGGGCGGGCAGCGACCGGGGCGGCTCGGCCGTCTCCGGGTGGTGCCGACGGTCGAGGGCGTACCGGAACAGGTCGCCCTGCCACGGCTTGGCCGGATCGGGCGACGCGTGCACCAGGTTGAGGACGTCGCCGAAGCGGTAGCCCTTGGCGACGGTGTCGTACTTCAGCAGCGACCTGGCGCTGTAGAGCCGGCGCACGGCGTCGGCGACACCGCGCTTGACGGGCTTGGGAAGGGCGCGGCCGTAGGCCGTGGTCCAGTACCCGAGCAGCTCGCCGGGCTCGTCGGGCCGCTGCAGGACGCTGTTCACGACCTGCCGGTTGGAGGGACCGTCGGTGGCGCCCACCGCCAGGCGCGCGTGGACGTACTCGGCGGCGCCGACGACCGCGGCCGTGCGGAGGTTGCCCTCGCCGCGCAGCCAGCCCAGCAGACCGGCCGTCCAGGCCGGGTCGCTGACGGCGAGCTCGCGCACCAGCGCGGCGAAGCGGTCGTCGCGGGCGGCGCCGGACTCGTAGAAGGTCCGCTGGGAGACGAAGTTCGCCATCGCCAGCAGGAAAAGCTCGGAGCGGGCGTCCCGCTCGTGTCCCCGGCCGCCCTCGTGGGTGCGGAGCGCCCGGCCCGTGGTCGTCACGGGCGAGGTGGGCGGCGCCTTACGGGCACGGATATTGAAGCGCGCCATGGTGAATTCCCCCGAATTCATGTGGTATCGAGTCCGCCGTTCGGCGGCTCGGTTTTTCGGGGAGGCGCAACAAAGGGAAGGTGCCCGAGATCAGGGGTCGGCGACGGACTTAGCCAGATGCTCTACCCGACTGAGCTACACCGACCCGAGGTCGATGGCGGGACTCGAACCCGCGACCGTCCGATCCAATGAAGTAACCGTTGCCTGCGCACCGGGCACCCACCTCATGCTGCGCCTCCCGAGATCAATTCGGCGGCGGCACGGATTTCTGATCCAAAGAAGGAGCCGCAGCCTGCGCACCGGAAGGTGCTGTGAAGTTGTGGTGTCCAGAGATCGAGGCCGGCGGAACCGACAAGGTGCTCTGACCCCTGAGCTACACCGGCGTGTCGTGCCGGTGGCGGGATTCGAACCCGCGGCCGCCCCATTATCAGTGGAAGTAGGTCCTGCCTTCGCACCTGGACGTGCATCACTTTAGGAGGACGGCCGCGGACAGAGCCAATCAATTAATCCCCGGTCATGCTCACCGATTCTGCCGCTTCCACGGTCCGGTGATCGCCAGCATGATTCCCGGCGTCTGGATGTTGGCGTACAGGGTGTGGCCGTCGGGCGAGAAGGTGACGCCCGTGAACTCGCTGTACTCCGGGGCCTGCGCCGTGCCGATGTTGAGCTCGTTGCGGGCGATGGGGTAGGTGCGGCCGCGCTCGGTCGCGCCGAAGAGATGCTGGACGCCTTCGCCGTCCTCGGCGATGACGAGGCCGCCGTAGGGGGAGACGGTGATGTTGTCCGGGCCGTCGAAGGCGCCGTCGGCCGCCGGGTCGGGGTTCACCCCGAGCAGCACCTTCAGGGTCAGCGTGCGGCGCTTGGGGTCGTAGAACCAGACGGCGCCGTCGTGCTGCACGGGGCTCTCGCCGCGGGCGTACGAGGAGACGATGTACGCGCCGCCGTCGCCCCACCACATCCCCTCCAGCTTGCGGGCGCGGGTGACCTGGCCGGCGGCGAACTGCTTGCGCACGGACACCGACCTCGCGTCGCGGTCGGGGACGTCGACCCAGTCGACGCCGTACACGGTGCCGGTCTTCGTGGCGCGGGAGAGGTCGTCGACGAACGTGCCGCCGGAGTCGAAGCACTTGAAGGCCTGAAGGACGCCCGCGTCGTCGGCGAGGGTGCGCAGCCTGCCCCGGCCGTGGCGGAAGCCGGCCGGCGGGGTCCACCGGTAGAGCAGGCCGTTGGGGCCCGAGGCGTCCTCGGTGAGGTACGCGTGGCCGTGTTTCGGATCGATGACGACGGTCTCGTGGGCGTACCGGCCGAACGCCTTGACGGGCTTGGGGTCGCGGTTGGCCCGGCGGTCCGCGGGATCGACCTCGAAGACGTAGCCGTGATCCCTGGTCATGCCGTTCTGGCCGGCCTTGTCCTCGGTCTCCTCGCCGGAGAGCCAGGTGCCCCACGGGGTGGTGCCGCCCGCGCAGTTGGTGGAGGTGCCGGCGATGCCGACCCACTCGGCGACATGGCCGCCGGGACGCACCTCGACGACCGTGCAGCCGCCGGCGGCGGCCGGGTCGTAGACATGGCCCTCGGTGAGGGGCACCGGGTACTGCCAGTTGGCGCGCGGGCCCTTGAGCTCGTGGTTGTTGACGAGCAGGGTGGTGCCGCGCGGGCCGCAGAACGCGGCGGTGCCGTCGTGGTTGGACGGCGTGGTCTCGCCGGACTCCAGCCGGGTCCGGCCGCTGTAGGTGACGACGCGGTACCTGAACCCGGCGGGCAGCGCGAGGATGCCGTCCGGGTCGGGCAGGAGCGGGCCGTAGCCGACCTCGTGGCGCCCGGCGGCCGCCGGCTCGCCCGACGCGTCCGCGGTCTCCCCGGCGTCCGTGACGGCGAGGGCGTTCGGCGCGCTGGCGAGGGCGCCCACGCTGCCTGCCAGCGCGACCCCGGCGCCGGTGACCGCGGATCGCCTGGTGAAGTCCCTGCGGGTGAGCGACATGGTGTCTCCTGAGACGGTGGATGTGCCGTGGAGAGTGGTGGACTCCGGTATCGGCGACACCGTCCCGCCCATGCCTGAACGGGAGTTGAACGGGGGGCGGCTTCGGGGGACCTGCTCTCGTGAATCCGCGCGGCTCACGGCGGCAGACCCCCGAGCGGGGCTATCCGCCGTGCTGCGAGCGGGCCTTGAAGGCGGCCTTGCGGGCTTCCTTGGCGATGCGCTTGTCGGGGTGCAGCCGTCCCATCGCCTCCAGGACGTCCGCGGTGGCCGGGTGGTCGACGCGCCAGGCGGCCGCGAAGAAGCCTCCGTGCTGCTGGGCCAGGCCTTCGACGAGGGCCTGGAGTTCCTCGGAGTTGCCCTCGGCGGCGAGCTGGGCGGCCAGCGTGTCGACGGTGAGCCAGAAGACGAGGTCCTCGGAGGGGGCGGGCACGTCGGTCGCGCCGAGTTCGCTCAGCCAGACGCGGGCGAGGCCGCCGAGTTCGGGGTCGTCGAGCACCTCGCGCACGGCGGGTTCGGCCTGGCCGCCGACGAGGGACAGGGCCTGCTGGCAGCGCAGCCGGCGGAGCGGGGCGCCGGCGTCCGAGCCGCGGGCGGCGGCCAGCAACTCCCGTGCGGCGGAGAGAGGTTCGCGGCGGGCGAGCCAGTGCTCGGTCTCGGCCAGGGCGGCGCCCGGGCCGTAGCCCGCGCTGCCGTCGAGGAGGGCGTCGGCGCCCTTGTCGGCGAGGTCGCCGACCGCCGGGGCGTCGAAGCCGGCCTCCTGGAGGCGGGCCCGCAGCCCGTACAGGCCGAGCGGCGTGAGGCGGACGACGCCGTAGCGGGCGACGTCGGTGTCGTCGAGGGGGGCGGTGGGCTCCTCGTCGGCGTCCGTCAGCAGGGCCTCGTCGACGGGCCGGTAGGCGACGAGGCCGATGGGCTCCAGCAGACGGAACTGGTCGTCGAGACGCATCATCGCGTCGGAGACCTGCTCCAGGACGTCGTTGGAGGGGGTGCCCATGTCGCCGGGGATGATCATGGAGGCGGCGAGCGCGGGGAGCGGGACGGGGCCCTCGCCGGGGCCGTCGTCGCCGGCGGTGAGGACGTAGAGGTTGCCGAGCACGCCGTCGAGGAACTCGGCCTCGGCCTCGGGGTTCCAGTCGAGCCGGGAGAAGTCGACCTGGCCGCCTTCGTCCATCGCCTCCATCAGTTCGTCGAGGTCGGGGACGGCCGCCTCGGCGAGCACGGCCTCCAGGGCGGTGAGCCAGACGGCGAGCACGTCGTGCGGGGCGCCGCCGGTCAGCAGGGCCAGGTCCTCGCCGGCCGTGACCGTGCCGGCCTCCTCGTCCACGACCTCCACGAGCCCGGCGTCCACGGCGGTCCGCCAGGCCTCGCTCGCCTGGGCGGCGGCGTCCTCCCCGGTCAGCCCGAGCGCCTCGGCGGCCCCCGCCAGCTGCTCCTCGACGAGTCCGCCCCCGGCGTCCACGCGGGTGTCGCGGCCGGCCCAGCGGGCGAGCAGGGCGGCCCGGGAGAGCAAGGGCGTGGACAGGGCGTCGCGCGCCAGCTCCGCTTCGGTGTGCAGCCGCACCGGCGGCAGGGGGGAGCTGTCTGACATCGGCTGGTTCTCCTAGGGCGCATGGTGCCGCCGGCCCGCTGGGGCCACTGGGCCACTCAGCCTAGACGGATATGGGCCCATGCCGCCCGGTTCATCTCCCCGACGGCCTGCGTACATGGCCGAAACCTTGACAAGTGGCTTGAGAAAGCAGGAGATTGACGCGCGTAGAAATCCACTGGACAGCTGTTCACCGGGTTTCTACGCGCGTCGCGCACCGCTCCGCCGGTCGCGTCCCGCGTCCCGTGCTTCACCCTCGTCCCGGCGCTCACGTACGTCCCCGGAGGGATTCCGTTGCCGAGCAAGAAGTCCGCGCGTCTCGCCGCGCTCACCGTCGCCGCCGCCTGTTCCGCGGCCTCCACCGTCGCCCTGGGCGCACCCGCGCAGGCGGACACGGTGGCCGTCCACGACATCCAGGGCACGACCCGGATCTCCCCGTACGCCGGCAAGGCGGTCACGGGCGTGGCCGGAATCGTCACCGGTGTGCGCGCCTACGGCTCGTCCAAGGGGTTCTGGATCCAGGATCCGAATCCGGACGCCGACCCCGCCACCAGTGAGGGCGTCTTCGTCTTCACCGGCTCCGCCCCGAAGGCCGCCGTCGGCGACTCCGTCACGGTCACCGGCACGGTCTCGGAGTTCGTGCCCGGTGGCACGTCCAGCGGCAACCAGTCGGTCACGGAGATCACCAAGCCCACGGTGACCGTCCTGTCCGGCGGCAACGCGGTCCCGACCGCGACCGTCGTGGACGCCGGCTCGGTCCCGGCCGCGTACGCCCCGGCGGGCGACGCCGCCGCGGGCAACTCGATCAACGCGCTCGCCCTGCGGCCCGACAGCTACGCCCTGGACTACTACGAGTCCCTCGAGGGCATGAGCGTCCGGGTCGCCGACACCCGTGTGGTCACCGCCACCGACCCCTACAGCGAGCTGTGGGTCACGGTGAAACCGCGTGAGAACTCCACCCGCCGCGGTGGCGCGCTCTACGGCTCCTACGCGTCGCAGAACACCGGCCGGCTGCAGATCCAGTCCCTCGGCGCGACGGCCGACTTCCCCGTCGCGAACGTCGGCGACACCCTTGACGGCGTCACCGAGGGCCCCCTGGACTACAACCAGTTCGGCGGCTACACGCTCGTCGCCGGCCGGCTCGGCACGCTGAAGAGCGGCGGCCTGGAGCGGGAAACGACGCGCAAGCAGAAGAAGGGCGAGCTCGCGGTCGCGACGTACAACGTCGAGAACCTCGACCCCTCGGACACCACCTTCGAGGCGCACGCCTCCGCGATCGTGAACAACCTGAAGTCGCCCGACATCGTCTCGCTGGAGGAGATCCAGGACGACAACGGCGCCAAGGACGACGGCACGGTCACCGCCGGCGCGACGATGAGCAAGCTGATCGACGCGATCGTCGCGGCCGGCGGCCCGACGTACGACTGGCGCTCCATCGACCCGGTCGACGACCAGGACGGCGGCCAGCCGGGCGGCAACATCCGCCAGGTGTTCCTCTTCAACCCCGAGCGGGTGTCCTTCACGGACCGCGCGGGCGGCGACTCCACCACCGCGGTGGGCGTCGCCAAGGTGCACGGCAAGGCCCGGCTGACGGCCTCCCCCGGCCGCGTCGCACCGGGCGACGACGCCTGGAAGGCGAGCCGCAAGCCGCTCGCGGGCGAGTTCGTCTTCCGTGGCAGGACGGTCTTCGTGATCGCCAACCACCTCAACTCCAAGGGGGGCGACCAGGGTCTGACCTCGCAGTACCAGCCGGTGGTGCGGAGTTCGGAGATCCAGCGACACGCGCAGGCCACGCTGGTCAACGCGTTCGTCAAGAGCATCCTGGACGTCCAGAAGAACGCCGACGTCGTCGCGCTCGGCGACATGAACGACTTCGAGTTCTCCGGCACCGCGAAGATCCTCGAAGGCGACGGCGAGCTGTGGTCGGCGATCAAGTCGCTGCCGAAGAGCGAGCGTTACACCTACGACTACCAGGGCAACCAGCAGGTCCTGGACCAGATCCTGGTGAGCCCGTCGATCCGGCGGAGCTGCGACCTCGCGTACGACAGCGTGCACATCAACTCGGAGTTCCACGACCAGATCAGCGACCACGACCCGCAGGTGCTGCGCTTCGAGCCGTGACTCCTCCTGGATCAGGGCCGGTGCGCGGTCCGATGACGTGCCGGGGGCGCGGAAGCCGACGACGGACTCGGACTCACCGGGTCCCCGGACCGTCGTCCTGAGGCCGGCGGTCCGGCGGTCGCGCGCGCCCTCGCCGCCCCGGGACGCCCGCCCGCGACGGTGAGGCCGTCCGGCGCGCGGGGTGCCTCTGACCCGGCGAAGGCGGCGCGGGCGGCCGACGGCGCAGGCAGGCCCGGCCCCCGCTGGTCGCGGGGGCCGGGCCTGCCTGCGTGCCTACCGTGCGTGCCGGGTCCCGGACGACCGGCGCCGGCCCTGTGGACGCGCCGCGCGGCGCGTGCACAGGGCCGGCAGCGGCCGAGGACGCGTCAGCACTTCCAGCGCTTCGCCCTGCTCCCGCCCCGCGTCCCGGCCACCACGAGGGCCACCGCGGCCGCGCCCGCGATCGCCGACGGCCACGGATGCCGCCGCGCGAACCCCACGGCCGCACGGAACACCGCGGGGGCGGAGCTCTCGGCGGTGCGACCCGCGTCCGCCGCCTTTCCCCGGAGGTCGTGACGGGCGTGGACCGCCCGTTCCTGGGCGGTGTGCCCGGCCCGGAGCGCCGTCTCCTGCACGGTGTGCCCCGCTCGGCTCGCCTTCTCCTGCGTGGCGTGGCCGGCGTGGCTCGCCCGCTCCTGGACCGCGTGACCGGCGCGGTTCGCACGTTCCTGCATGTGACGCCCCGCCTCGGCGGCCGAGCTGCGCAACTGCACGGTCATCGCGCCCGCACGGTCCCGCAGGTCGGCGGCCCGGGCCCGAGCGCGTCCGCGCACGTCGGCCTTGGCCGCCAACTCCTCGACGGTCTCACCCAGTCGATGCCTGGTCTGCTCGATCTGACGACGCAGGTCCGCCGCCGCCTCGTCCGTCATCGGTGCGCCCTTTCCTTGATCTCCTCGACATCGGCCTTGACGCTGCCGAGAGTCTGCTCGGGGGTCGGCGGCGCCGCCCGGCGCAGCTGTGCACGGCCGGCCGCGCCCAGCACGGCGGCGATCACGAACAGCACCGCCGTCACCACGAGCGCCGCCGCCCAGACGGGCAGCACCAGCGAGAGAGCGGCCACGGCCGCGCCGGCGAGGGCGAGCAGACCGGCGTAGCCGAACGCTCCCGCGGCGCCGAGCAGACCGCCGCCGCGGCCGGCGCGCCGGCCCTTCTCGGCGAACTCCTGCTTGGCCAGGGCCAGTTCCTGTCGTACGAGTGTGGAGAGCTGCTCGGTGGCCTGGCCGACGAGTTCGCCGACCGTGTGATGCCCGTCCTGGACGGGCCGGAAGTCCGTGGTGCCGGTCACGGTGCTCCGCCTCCTCTCGGTTTCCGGAGACATCCGGGTACCCCGGCCGGTGCGCACTACCCATGCGGCGGACAGGCCGCGCGGGGGCGGCCGAACGGCGACCGAGGCCCGGGAAGGACTCCGGAGAACCCCGGAGAGCCCCGGAGAACACCCGGGGACGGCCGAAAAGCGCCGGGAAAGCCGGGGGCGGGCCGGGGAGCATGCCGGGCCGTACCGGGGCCGGGCGGGGGACATACCCCGACCGGCACACAATGTCGCAGCAGTTCTTACGCATATACCGTAGGAGAATTAAGTAGAGCTTCACTGTCGATCGGCCGAGACTGCTCCCATGACGACAGCCTCCTCACCCGGCGCTCCGACGCCCGCCCCGGCCCGCACCGCGGTCTTCGGCCGGGCCCTCTGCGCGATGGTCACCCCCTTCACCGGCTCCGGCGCGCTCGATCACGACGGCGCACAGCGACTGGCCGACCGGCTGGTGTCCGCGGGCTGCGACGGGCTGGTGCTCTCGGGCACCACGGGCGAGTCGCCGACCACGTCGGACGCCGAGAAGGCGGAGCTGGTGGCGGCGGTGCGGGCGGCGGTCGGCGACCGGGCGTCGATCGTCACGGGGGTGGGCACGTCAGACACCCGCCACACCGTCGCCCTCGCGCGGGCCGCCGAAAGGGCGGGGGCGGACGGGGTGCTCGTGGTCACCCCGTACTACAGCAGACCGCCCCAGGACGCCGTGGAGGCCCACTTCCGGGAGGTCGCGGACGCGTCCGCACTGCCCGTGATGCTGTACGACATCCCCGGCCGCACCGGCACCCGGATCGAGCCGGACACGATGCTCCGGCTCGCCGAGCACCCCCGGATCGTCGCGGTGAAGGACTGCTCCTACGACTTCCTCGGCGTCCAGAAGGTGCTCGCGCGCACCGGGCTGGCGTATTACGCGGGCTGCGACGAGCACAACCTCGCGCTGTACGCGGTCGGCGCAGCGGGATATGTCAGCACGGTCGCGAACGTGGTCCCGGACCGGCTCCGGGCCGTGCTGGACGACTTCGACGCCCGGGACACCGCCGGAGCCGCCCGGCGGCAGCGACAGGTCACAGAGCTGGTGGAGGCGATGATGGCGTCGGGCCTGCCCGGAGCCGTCACCGCCAAGGCGCTTCTGGGCGATCTGGGCCTGCCGTCCGGCCCGGTCCGCGCTCCGTTGCGGCCCGCGGACCGGGAGACGGTCGACGGGCTGCGCGCGGTCTACGAACGCCTGGTGGCCTGACCGGGCGGCGCGGTCTCCCTGAGGAGAGATCCGGGGGGGATCCAGGGGGGAGATCCGGGGGACACGACAAAGGCAAGGAGGTGATGCGCTCCTTGCCACTTTCAACGTATAGCGCAACGGGGGGCTTGCGGCAAGGCCCCCGTCGTGACGCAGAATCTCCGGCCTGGGCCGGTGTCCGGCGGACGGGCCGACCGCCCGCCCCCGCCCGGCACCGGTCGCCCGGCACCCACGTGTGCGGTCGAGAACACGAGAACCACGAGAATGGGCCTACCCGGGCGGCACGGACCGACCGCGGTCGCAAGCGATCTCATATCGGAGCTGATGACGTGACCCCCCTGAACACCGGGGCCTTCGACCTTCCCGAGCGGCTGTCCCACAAGGCAGACCCGAAGCTGATCGCCGGCGACGAACGGCACTTCGCGGCCGTCGCGGAGTGTCTGGAGCAATCGATCGCCGAGGTGTCCGACCGCCTCGACGCCGAGCGCAGGGCGCCCGGCGGTCTCGGCCGGGGGGCGATGGACCGCGACACGGAGATCCACCGGCTGACCGCTCGTCTGCGCGCGCTGCGCCGCTTCGGGCTGGACGTGTGCCTCGGCCACATGGTCGGAGCCGACGACGGCGAGCCCGTGTACGTCGGGCGGCTCGGGCTCACCGACAGCACGGGGCAACGGCTGCTGCTCGACTGGCGTTCCCCCGCGGCCGAGCCGTTCTTCGGCGCCACCCACGCCAACCCGATGGGTCTGGCCAGCCGCCGCCGCTACCGCTGGACCCGCGGCCGGATCAGCGACTACTGGGACGAGGTGTTCGCGGCGGACGGGTTCGCCGGGCATGCGGCGCTCGACGACCAGTCCGCGTTCATCGCCAGCCTGGGCGGCAACCGCTCGTCCCGGATGCGGGACGTGCTCGGCACCATCCAGGCCGACCAGGACGCCGTCATCCGGGCGGGCTCACGCGGCGCCCTGGTGGTCGACGGAGGCCCGGGCACGGGCAAGACCGTCGTCGCGTTGCACCGTTCCGCCTACCTCCTGTACTCCGACCCCCGCCTCGGTCACCGCCGGGGAGGCGTGCTGTTCGTCGGCCCGCACCGGCCCTACCTGGCGTACGTCGCCGACGTGCTGCCCAGCCTCGGCGAGGAGGGCGTGCAGACGTGCACCCTGCGGGACCTCGTCGCCGAGGGCGCCGAGGCGGGGGCCGAGGCCGACCCGGAGGCGGCCCGGCTGAAGTCGTCCGCGGCTCTGGTGCGGGCGATCGAGAAGGCCGTCGCGTTCTACGAGGAGCCGCCCTCCGAGGGGATGACGGTCACCACCCACTGGTCGGACATCCCGCTGAGCGCCGACGACTGGGCCGTCGCGTTCGAGGCGGCGGAACCGGGCGCCCCGCACAACGAGGCACGGGAACAGGTCTGGGAGGAACTGCTCACGATCCTGACGGAAAAGCACGACGGCGACGCCCCGCCCGCGCTGCTGCGCAAGTCGCTGCTGCAGAACAGGGAGCTGGCGACGGCGTTCAACCGGGCGTGGCCGCTGCTCGAAGCGGCCGACCTCGTCGGTGACCTGTGGACGGTGCCCGCCTACCTGCGGATGTGCGCCCCCTGGCTGAAGCCGGACGAGGTGACGCTGCTGCAGCGCTCGCAGGCCCAGGCCTGGACGGTGTCCGACCTGCCTCTCCTGGACGCGGCGCGACAGCGCCTCGGCGATCCGGAGGCGGCCAGGCGCACCCGCCGGCACAAGGCCGTCCTCGCCGCCCAGCGCGAGCGCATGGACCACGTGGTGGACAACCTGATCCGGGCCGTGGCCGACTCCGGCGCCGACGGGGACGACGGGGAGGGCCTGGTGACGATGCTGCGCGGCGAGGACGCCAAGGTCAGCCTGGTCGACGACGCCGAGCTGCCGGTCGTCGACCCGGATCTGCTGGCCGGCCCGTTCGCGCACGTCGTCGTCGACGAGGCGCAGGAACTGACCGACGCGGAGTGGCAGATGCTGCTGCTGCGCTGCCCCTCCCGCAGCTTCACCATCGTCGGCGACCGCGCCCAGGCCCGGCACGGCTTCACCGAGTCGTGGCGGGAGCGGCTGGGCCGGATCGGGTTCGACCGGATCAGCCTGGCCTCGCTGAGCATCAACTACCGCACGCCGCAGGAGATCATGACCGAGGCCGAGCCGGTCGTCCGGGCGGTGCTCCCGGACGCCAACGTGCCGGTCTCGGTCCGCAGCGGCGGCGCCCCCGTCGTGCACGGATCCGTCACGCGGCTGCACGCGGTCCTCGACGCCTGGCTCGCCGAGCACGCGGAGGGGATCGCCTGCGTGATCGGCGATCCCACGTTCCGCGCCACGCCCCGCGTCCGCTCGCTGACCCCCGAACTGTCGAAGGGCCTCGAGTTCGACCTCGTCGTCCTCGTCGACCCGCAGAAGTTCGGCGAGGGCGTCCAGGGAGCGGTCGACCACTACGTCGCGATGACCCGGGCCACCCAGCGCCTGGTCGTCCTGACGACCCCCTGACCGGCGGCCGCCCGCTCGCGTCAGTTGTGGCTGTGCAGGATCTCGTTCAGGCCGCCCCACACGGCGTTGTTCGGGCGGGCCTCGACCGCGCCGCTGACCGAGTTGCGGCGGAAGAGGATGTTCGAGGCGCCGGAGAGTTCGCGGGCCTTGACGATCTGGCCGTCGGGCATGGTGACCCGGGTGCCCGCGGTGACGTACAGACCCGCCTCGACGACGCACTCGTCGCCGAGGGCGATGCCGACGCCCGCCTCGGCGCCGACGAGGCAGCGCTCGCCGATGGAGATGATCACGCTGCCGCCGCCGGACAGCGTGCCCATGGTGGAGGCGCCGCCGCCGATGTCCGATCCGTCGCCGACGACGACGCCCGCGGAGATGCGGCCCTCGACCATCGAGGTGCCGAGCGTGCCGGCGTTGAAGTTGACGAAGCCCTCGTGCATGACCGTCGTGCCCTCGGCCAGGTGCGCGCCGAGGCGGACCCGGTCGGCGTCGGCGATGCGGACGCCCTTGGGGGCGACGTAGTCCGTCATACGGGGGAACTTGTCGATGGAGGTGACCTGGAGGTGCAGGCCCTCGGCGCGGGCGTTCAGCCGGACCTTCTCGACGTCGTCGACGGCGACCGGGCCGAGCGAGGTCCAGGCGACGTTGGCGAGGTGGCCGAACATGCCGTCCAGGCTCTGCCCGTGCGGCTTGACCAGACGGTGGGAGAGCAGGTGCAGACGCAGGTAGACGTCGTGCGCGTCGAGGGGCTTGTCGTCCAGGGAGGCGATGACCGTGCGGACCGCGACCACCTCGACGCCTCGGCGGGCGTCCGGGCCGATCGCCTTGGCCGCGCCCTCGCCGAGCAGTTCCACGGCCCGCTCGGCGGACAGGCGCTCGGTGCCGGCGGGGCCGGGCTCCGCGAGCAGCGCGGGCGCGGGGAACCAGGTGTCGAGAACGGTGCCGTCGGCGGCGATCGTGGCGAGGCCGCCGGCCACGGCGCCGGTGGTGCGGGGAGCAGTCGTGTCGGTCATGAGGGCAACCTAACCGGCGCGGGCCCGCAGAGGCCAACCCGGTCGGCGGTGTCTCAGGTGGCGGTCCCGCGGGCCCCGGCGGCCTCGTGCGTCGCGTCCCTGTCCCTCTCCCCCGGCCCGCCGGGGCTCCTGCGCACTCCGGGTCGCACGAGCCCGCTCAACGCCCCTGCGGGCAAGGGGAGTTCCGGGAAGCCGCCCGGCGTGAGCGCGAGCCTGTGGACGACCTCGGGAGGCCATGAGAGGCCCCGGAAGGCCACGGGGCCAGGGGCCGCGTCCGCGCATGGTGCCCGGCCTCGCTGTCCGGCCTCGCCCGGCATCGGCCCCGCCGAGGCCGATGCCGGGGCCCAAGCCCGTCGGCGCCCCGCGATCGGCGCCCCGCGATCAGTCACCGGCGGCCGGCGACCTCGCAGTTTCCGGCGTTCAGCGCCGTCCGGGGCCTCTGCGCCGTGGCGGGGCGGGTGGGGCGTCCGCGGCAGGCCGGGTCCCGGGCATCAGCCGGGACAGCGCCTCCCGTGCGTACTCCTCGTCGTAGGGCGCGCCCGTCAGCAGGACCTGTAGGCAGATGCCGTCCATCAGGGCCACCAGGGCGCGTGCGGTGACCGGGTCCGTGCGGCGGGCGAGGAGGCGGGCGACGCCCTCGGCCCACTCGGCGGCGACGGGACGCAGGGCCGGGCGGCGCAGGGCCGCGAGGTAGAGCTCGTACTCCAGCTCGACCCCGGTGCGGTCGCCGGCGAGCCATTCGCCGAGCAGTCCGGCCAGTTCGGCGGGCAGGTCGGCTTCCGCGTCGGTCAGCCCGCCGCGGGCGGCGATCACCTTGGCGAAGCCCTCGTTGGCCTGGCGCAGGGCGGCGGTCATCAGCTCGTCGAGCGTGGCGAAGTGGTAGGTGGTGGAGCCGAGCGGCACGTCCGCCTCGGCTGCGGCCGTGCGATGACTCAGCCCGGCCAGGCCCTTGTCGCCGACGACGCGGATCGCCGCGTCGATGATCCGCTGGCGCCGTTCGGGATCGTGCCGGCGGGGCATCAGTGCGCTCCCCCGAGGTTCAGCACGACCACTCCTGCGACGATCAGCAGGATGCCGGCGACCTTGGTGGGGGTCAGGGACTCCCCGAACAGGGCAAGTCCGATGAGGGCGATGGCCGCGGTGCCGGCCCCGGCCCAGATGGCGTAGGCCGTGCCGATGCCGACGGTCCTGAGGGTCCGGGCCAGGAGGAGGAAGGAGACGACGTAGCCGAGGGCCGTCAGCAGTGAGGGCCAGAGCCTGCTGAAGCCGTCGCTGTACTTCATCGCCGTGGTGGCGGCCACCTCGGCGGCGATGGCGCCGGCGAGTGTCAGATATCCCATGCGTACGAGCGTACACATCGATGCGTACGGACGTACACACCAACCGGGATTCAAAAGCGTTATGGAAAGCGCTCGCCCAAACGGATGAACGCGAGCCACAGGTTCCACTACTGTTTCACCGTTCACACACCGGGCCATCGCAGCCGCGGCAGCCGTCAGGGGCGCCGCTGGAGGACCAGCGCATGCCAATTAACAAGTCCCGGCCTCCCCAGGAACAACCCTGGGAGAACGGCTGGGCCCCGGACAGCTCCCGGGCCCCCGGAACACGACGCCTGTGGTTGGCCGGCGGTCTCGCCGTGGCCACCATCGTGGCCTGCGTGACCACCATCGCCTTGAACGACAGGCCAGTTGAGGAGAAGCAGGACACACGTCAGGGACGGACCCTGGCGGACGACGAGACGGAGGGCGGCGGTCTGATCTCCTTCGCCACGCCCTCCGCGAGCACGTCGTCGAAGCCCACGGGCCAGAGGAGCAGTTCCTCCCCGTCCGTGTCGCCGTCGCCGTCACCGTCGTCCGCGACCTCGTCCTCGCCCATGCCGCAGGGCAGTTCGTCGCCGGGCGCGTCGACCGGCCCCTCACCGAAGCCGACGACGAAGCCCACCGACCCCGGGTCATCTGTCGTCCGGCGGTCGGTCCAGGCGGTCAACTACCCTGATCGTTACTGGCATGTGAGTGACGGTCAGGTGAAGCTCGACGCGCCGCGGGGCGCGGAGTCGCGCAGCGACTCGACCTTCGCCGTGGTCAAGGGGCTTTCCAACGGCTCCTGTTACTCGTTCAGGACGGCCGGCGGCGACTACCTGCGCCACCGCAACTTCGTCCTTCGCGCGGAGCGCAACGACGGCTCGACCCTGTTCTCGCAGGACGCCACCTTCTGCGTGGCGCGGTCCTCGTACTCGGACGCGGTGATGTTCCAGTCGGTGAACTACCCCGACCGCATGCTGCGTCACCAGAACTTCGGGCTGCGCCTGGACCCGTACGGCTACAACACGACCAACCGTCAGGACTTCATGTTCCGCCTCGTCGGCGGCCTCGGCTGACGGCACTCGCCCCCGCACACAGATGTGGGCCCCCGGCAGCTCGGCGAATTCCAGGGGTCGTTGCAACACAGTGATCAACTGGCTGTGGCCAGGAGCTTAGCGAGGCGCTCGGCTGGGGTTTCCCAGCCGAGCGTTTTGC
>NZ_BMTL01000042.1 GCF_014649655.1 Streptomyces humidus
GGCGACACTCGGGCTAGCGGCCTGCCCGCCCTCAGCCACCGAAAGCGAAACGGTCCGCCGACTCCGTCGGTGGACCGTCAAGAAAGATCGAGGTTAGGGCCAGTAAGCCATCGACTGCCTCCACAAGCGCCCTGAACGGACCGAGGAACCGACTGACGATCCACCTGGGCACTCGTCCACTGACGTTGCCGTCAAACGCCCAGGAGCCCTCGCCGAGTACCGACTCGGCAGGGGCTCCCAATGCGCGTACAACGAACTCAGAAATCCCCGGCAACGCTCCCTCTGAGGCACCGGGGAACGTCGACGCCTACGACAGGTTGTGCCAGGCGTGGCTACAAGTTCCGCGGCACTCCGTTTCCCTTCGCCGCGCGTCAGCCACAGCGAACGTGGACAAGAGGATACGGAAGGACTTCACGCACTCACTGGGGGGCAGATTTATAATCTTCCCCATTTGTTCGAGAATCGGTTCTCGAACAATCAACACTGCCGGGGTCATGGTCGGCTTGACGCCGGATCGCAGCAGTCCATCACGCGCGTCGTTCACTGTCGCATGGGCCTGCATGGAGTAACGAACAACCTCGTGCAGCACCGCCCTCCGTTCAACCTGCTCTAGCGAAGAGAACCAGGCCACAGCATCCTCCAGGCTTCGGAGTCCTTGGGCAACCTCGTTGATGATCCGCTCTGACGCTCGCACGCGCTCACCTGCTCCGTGGCTCAAATACAACGTACGGCCTGCTTGGGTCCAGCTCCGCGTAGTCTGGGCGGTTCGGATTGTAGTTCTGCCAGAAGTCTCTACCCCGCCCACTCCCTTCACCGTCACCCGTACCTCTCGGCAGCGAATTCTTGACGCTGTGACGAGTTCTGGACGGACCTGACAGGATGTAATCCCAATCCGATGTCGGGTTGGGCGTTCCGTTCGCACGACTACCGACCACAATGATTGGCTGCCCTGCTTTATCAGCGGCATTCTGAATTCGCTTGGCATCATTCGGGCTGATAGCGGCTTCCGATGCCGTCCTAAGGCCAGGCCCGTTTGGTTCGTGACCGGGGCCCCCGCCCCTAGCACCTCCGCCACCGCCAGGGCCCTCGCCGGCACCTCCTGTGAGTGCGAATATCGCCGCTGCGGCCACCCCGACAGAGGTACCAGTATTGCCCAGGCAGCCCTTTCCGTGTCCGAGCGCCATGCAGCTCAAAAATTTCAGGTGGGTAATGATGTGCTGGTCGGCCTCGGCTTCTGTAGCGTCCTGCGGGTTGGACAGGCAGTCCCAGCCGAAGTCCCGGCACGCAGTGTCGGTCTCTTGATTGAAGATCTTGGCGAACTGATTTGCGTATTTCCATTTGCGGGGGATGAAGACCTGCGGGTAGATCTCCATGTATTTCTTGTGAAAAGCGGGGCTGAGAACGTTGCCCTGGTCGAGGGCTGCTTGGTAGTTCCCGGAGTTCCTCCTGGGGCCCGGTGCGTGTCCCGGTGTGGTGTTCTCGGCGTTCGGGTCGGGGCGGGTCGGGCAGTCGATGTCGGGGCACAGTCCCGTGGGATCTGAAGTGGTGACGGGGTTGTCGTCGGCGTAGGTGTAGCCGCCGAGTGACTGCGGGCTGGTCGGCTGGAGGAGGGGGTCGGCGCTGATGAAGCGGCCCAGGGTGGGGTCGTACTTGCGGGCGCCGATGTCGGTGTAGCCGGTGGTGGTGTCCTGGGGTTTGCCGAGGAATGAGCGGGTGGGGTCGGGCCAGGTGGTGGTGTTGGCGCTGGTTCGTTGCTGGCCATAGGGGGTGTACTGCTGTCGGGCGACTTTCTGTGTGGTGGTGTCCATCGCGAGGGTCGCGGTGCCGTGTGGGTCGTTGAACAGGTACTTCAGTCCCCCGCCCGTGAGGCTGGAGCGGACGGCCACGGGGGTCCCGGCGCCGCCGTGGGTGTAGGTGCGGAGGGCGCCGAGGAGGACGTTGGGGGTGACGCTGGTGTTGACGACGATCTGGGTGTCGCCGGCGAAGAAGGTGGCCTGTCCGGGGTCGCGGCGGATGAGTTGGTTGCCGTCGGCGTCGTAGAGGTATTTGGTGGTCGTGGGTTTGGAGCCGCCCGTGTCCACTTGGGCCAGGTGGCCTTCGTCGTCCCAGGTCAGGGTCTGGCCTGGTCCGGTGGTGGGCGTGCGGGTGTGAAGGTTGCCGTTTTCGTCGTAGCCGAAGGTCGTGGGATTGGTGCCGCCGGTGGTGGCGGTGAGGGTGTGGGGCTGGATGCCGGTGGCGTTGCAGTTGGCGGTGCACCCGTTGGTGTAGGTGGTGGTGGCATTGGTGCCGGAGCTGCCGATGGCGTGGTCGACGCTCTGGTGACGGTTGCCTATGGCGTCGTAGCTGAAGGACTGCCAGTAGGAGCCGGGCGTTGTGGTGAGGGTGGCGGCCGTGGGCGGGTTGGCGGAGCAGTCGTCGTTGGCCGTCCAAGCGTCGGTGAGCCGGTCGAGGGCGTCGTAGTTGTAGCACTGCTGGTCGGTGACGGTGTTGCCGGTTTCCGACTGCTGGTCCGTGGTGGAGGTCGGATTGCCGGCGGCGTCGTAGGTGTACTTGGTGTCATCGACTGTCGGGCCGGGTGCCTGGGTCCGGCTGATGACGCGTTCCTTCAGCCGGAGGGTCTGGTCGTCGTAGCCGTAAACGGTCGTCGCCGGGTTGGTCGAGGCACCCTGAGTAACCTGGGACAGCGCACCGAAGTCCGTGTAGACGGTCGCCGCGACGTAGACGTTGGCGCTGCTGCTCGTCTGCGTCGGGTTGCCCAGTACGTCGTGGTCGTAGGTGATGCCCTCGCTCGTCAGCCCCTGGGTACGTGGGTCGCTCTGTGTCTGTAGCAGCTGGTTGTTGATGGTGTAGCTGTAGGTGGTCGTGTAGGTCGACGGCAGAGGTGCCTCGGAGGCCGGCAGGGTGATCGTCGTGCCGGTCGGCTTGCCGAGGGCGGTGTAGCCGGTGGTGGCGACCGTGTAGCCGCCAGTGGTGCCCTGGACGTAACGGGTCGATGAGGTCGGCAGGCCGATGCGCTTGGTGTCGTAGAGCCACGAGGCGAACTGGAAGCTGCCCTTTGACTTGTCGCTGCCGGTGAGTTTGCGGCCCAGGAGGTCGTAGGTGTAGTCGAGTTCGGTCTGCTTTGCGTCGTCGGTGGTGGACACGAGGTTGCCTGCGTCGTCGTAGCCGTAGCTGCTCTTGCCCACGTCGGGGTCGTTCTGGGACGTCTTGCGCCCGAGCAGGTCGTAGTTGAACGTCCATACCGTCTGGTCGGGGCCGGTGACCTGGTGCTGCTGCCCAGCAGCGTCGTAGCCGTAGGCGGTGGGCGAGGTGGTGCCGCCGGTGGCGGTGAACCCGTTGCCAGCGGTGCCGGAGAGGGCGGGGGCGGACGTGTACTGGTCGAGTTCGGTGCTCTGGCCGCGTGCGTTGACGACTGTGGTGGTGGCCACGCCGCCCTTGGGAGGGAGGACGGTGGTCTTGTCTCCGGTGTAGGCGGTGGTCGTGGTCCAGGTCTTGAGGCCGTTGTGCTCCTCGGTGACCAGGTCGGGGCGGCCCATTCCGTCGTGTTCGGCGACGGTGGTGTCGGGGATGGTCACCTGGAAGACGGGGATTGGGACGCTGCGGGGGCTGCCTGCGACGTTGTAGGCGTTGTTGGTGAGGACGGTCCAGCCGTGCGAGTCGTACTGAGTGTCACTGACCGTCGTGCTCGAGTTCTCTGCGGTCGCCTGCGTCTGCAAGGGGCGCAGCATGGCGTCGTACAGAGTTTCGCTGGTCGCGTAGCTGCCGTTGTCCAGGAGGGAGTTGGCGGCAACGATCGAGGGTCCTGTCTGGGACAGGCTGTAGGTGTAGGTGGTGTTCGCGGGGGCGCCGTTGATCTTGCTCTCGTTGGGCAGCCACGCCCCAGTGAGGCGGCCGAGCGCGTCGTAGGTAAGTGAAGTGAGTCGGCCGGCCACGTTTGTCTGGGCGGTGGGCTGGGCGCGGGCCGGGTCCATGGTGCTGCTGGAGACCTGGCAGTCCTTGGAGCTCGTGGTCGCGGTGGTGCAGGTGGCTCCGGGGGTGACCTGAGTGGCGGTGACGATGCCTGTCGGGAGTTCTCCGGTGGCCGGCGTGTAACCGGTGGCGGTGTTCTGGGACAGGCTGGCGCCGTTGGGGGCGGTGGAGTGGGGCGTGCGTGTGGTCAGTGTGACGCGGCCGTAGCCGTCATAGCTGACCGAGGACTCGTCGATGAAGGCGGTCGCGGTGGCGCCGGTGGCAGCGGACGCTTTCTGGACCAGGGTGACGTCACCGGTCTTGGGAAGCGTGGGGTTGTGCTGGCCGTCTCCGTCGTGGGTGAAGGGGTTGGCGTCGTAGGAGGTGCGGACGTCGGAGATCAGTGTGCCGCTGGGAGTCGCTCCGGCTGCGGAACAGTCCTGGTCGGTGGCGATGGTCTCGGCAGGCAGCACGAGGGTGTCCACGCTGCCGGTGACGTAGCGGTTGTACGTGCAATTGGTGACGTTGTTGCTGTCGGCGGTTTCGCCGCGGTCGTCGACCTGTATGGGCATGCCGGTGGTCGGCTTGCCCAGGGTGGTGTTGTAGAAGGTGTCGGTCTCGGTCTTGCGCCAGCCGTAGGAGACCGCCTGCCGGGTGAGGCTTTTGGCGGTGCGGACCATCTGGGCGGTGAGGTCCGCCAGGCCGCTGCGGGACCGGGAGGCCGTGGGCCCGAGGATCGTGGGCACGGTGACGGTGGCTGTGTTCAGGCTGCCGGTTGCGCTGGCGTAGGTGTCGGACTCGAAGACCTTCCCGGCCAGTGCATTGTTGTCCGCCACGGTGACGGTGCTGTCCTGGCTGGTCAGCGCCGGCACTGAGCGTGTTTTGCCGCCGGGCAGGGTGTCGCCGTTCATGCCCAGGAAGTAGTAGGTCTTGTTCAGGGTTTTCTGGTCGTAGACGTTGGTGCCGTTGTTCTTGTGGAAGACGTTCGGGTCGCCGGTGGTGACGTCCACTTCGGGGTAGCCGCGGAACTGGCCCCAGGTGCGGTTCTTGGCTTTGACGACCTCGTTGTCGTCGTAGTGCCAGCCGGGGTTGCCCTTGTAGGTGTAGTCCGTTTCGAGCTTGGGCTCGGTGCCGTCCTGGTAGGAGTTGTGTGTGTCTTCGGTTACGACCGCGGTGACCTTGTATTTGTAGAACCAGTCCATCCACGGCGCCGGCTGCCCGTCGGGTGTCCAGTACACGGGGAAGCAGGAGAGCGTATTGGTCGACGCGAACGTCTTGGCGGCGGCGTCCGACGGGTCGTTGGGGTCACTGGCCGGGGCGCTGGAGCAGTTGGGCCGGTCGTAGGTGACGGTGGTCTGGGAGCCGGTTTCGGTGGTGACCGTCTGGATGCGGTCGTGGTACATCAACGGCATCTGCGGGATCGTCCCGACCCGGTTGGGCAGTTGCAGCGGCGGGTCGAAGTTCACTGCCGGCGTGGAGGTGCTGCCCGATGCACCGCCGAGGGTGTCCAGGCCGGTGTGCTGGATGGAGTCCAGCCACAGGGTGGGGGCGTGGTCGCCGCCGTCGGGGAAGGACTGGGTGAAGCTGTACTTGTCGACCTGCTGGGTCACCCCGCCGGTCTGGATGCGGGTGGTGATCGATGTCAGGCGCTTTCGCGACCAGAAGCTCGGACCGTGGTTGGTGCAGCTCGACGAGCTCGAGGTGCAGTTCAGGTCGACCGGTACGTCTGGCCAGTACGCGGCGTTGGCGGTCGTGAACTGGCTGTCCGCGCAGGTGTTGCCGGAGGGCGTGCCGGCGATGCAGCGTTCGGCGGAGGCGTCGAACATGATCTGCTCCGGTGCCGTGCCGGAGTAGATCGTTGTGGCGGTCATGCCGTAGTCGATGCGGGACAGGTTGCCGCCGCGGGTGTAGGCCACGGCGGCGTCCTTCATGTCCGCGCCGTAGTAGCCGGTCTCCGGGGCGTAGTACCAGGCGGTGGCGTTGCCGTGCAGGTCCACGGCGTAGTCCAGGTTGAAGCGGTAGCCCAGCGTGCAGGCGGTGGAGGCGAAGTCTGTGATGTCCGGGCAGTCGGACACGCCGCTGTGCGCGTGGTACACCGGCACTGTCCAGACGGACTTGGTTTCGTCCTTGCCGCTAGACCAGCCCGGCAGGCGGTTGAGGCCGAAGAAGTACTGCACCCCGCCCTCGGTTACCTTGAAGTACTCCCCGTTCTTGGTGCCGTTCGTGCCGTTGCTCAGGTCCTCGATCTTGGTGGTGGAGTTGTCCTCGGCGGGGCGCAAGGTCTTGGTCGCGTCGTCGTAGACGAGGGTGGTGGACGTGCCGTTCAGTGACAGGGTCAGTATCTGTCCCGCCCAGCACTCGTCGCCGTCGTTCTTCGGCGCGCCGGAGGAGGAGTCGTCGCGGCACGACTTGTAGGTGCGCTCGACGTAGTTGTCCGTCGAGCTCCAGCCGTCACCCAGCCACGAGGACTGGTTGTTCGTCCCCTCGGTGCGCGCGTCCTGGCTGGCGGAGCTGTACGACAGGTCCACATTCGGGGCCGCTCCGCCGAGCGCCGGAGGCACCGCGATCGGGTAGCTGTAGGTGAACGAGCCGGTGTTCCCCGAGGTCGACCAGGAGCCACCCGGTGCCAGACTGGTCGCCGAGTAGTCACCGGATGAGCCAGAGGCGCCCGCAGTCGCGGCCAGAACAACCATGGTGCCGGACGACGCCGCCACTGATGGGGCGGAGTTGGCGGCACCCGACGCTGCCACACTTGGGCCGGGAACGGTGACCTGCGCCGACAGCCGCGTTCCAGGGGCCGTGCGCACCGCAGTTTGCGCCTGGCACTTGGCCAGCTCTGGCGTGGTCAGCGCGCAAGCAGGCAGCTGAACCAGGTGCAGGCGCGAGGCGAAGTCACCGCCGAAGGCGTAGCGGAACGACGAGTCGTCCACTCGCAACGCGACCTTCCCGCTCCCCAGGCCGGTGCGCTGCAGCGTGAAGAGCACACCGTGGACACCGGCCGCGCGCGCGGACTTCTGGGCCAGCATCGTCACCCGTACCCGCTGCGACCCGATGACAGCGGCTGACCGGGGCTGTGGACCCGCGGCAGCACCGAGCAGGACGGGCAGGTTTCCGGCCCGTGCCTGAGCCGCCTTGGCGCTCAGGCTCGCGGAGGCAGCCGCATTGGGCAGGGTCACCACGGCGGTGCCCGGCGCGGGGAGCTTCGTGTGTCCGCTGGGGTCAAAGTGCTTGAAAGCCTTGGGTGATGAAGTCCGCTTGGGCCAGGGCCGGGCCAAGGGAACCCGTTTGTTGTGCGGAGCGGCGGGAACCGCCGCGGGCGGCGTCACCGCAGAGGCAGCCGTGGCCACGCCGACGGGCAGCAGGCCCACCACCAAGACACCGGCCGTCACCACTGCCGTGCGGCGAACCCTCCGGCCAGCCCAGGCCGCTCGACCGCGTCTCCACCCCAAAATCCGGACCATGCTGTGCGTCCCCTCCCCCGGGCCCCCTACCGCCCAAGTCTTCTGCGACTTGGGCGATTTGAGTGCACGCCAAACCGAGGGCACACGTCGATCAAGTCCCCCGCCGGGCGATCACGCTACGGCCTGAAATCGGCCCGATACGCAAAGTATCTCCACAGGGAGAACAAAGAAATTGCCCAACCCAGAACGCAAGTTGACTCTAATGCGTCAAAAGCGAACCGCAGACGGGCAGTTGGCAATCCATCGACGATGGACCCCGCACACACCGGCCACACAGAATGCACAGCGGCGCGGGGCCCACGGGGGGAACCGCATGGAACCCGCGAAGGACCCCAACGTCGATGTCCCTACCTCACAAAACCGGGCGCGCGTCCAGACGCCCCGGCTCAAGGCCGGTCGCCGCTGCCGTCGTCGCAGCCTTGGCTGCCGGATGGCTGGCCGCTACGGCGCCGGCGCACGCCGCGTCCGGTGCGCCGACCCCATCACACCAGGCCACTTCGCCGAGTGACCGCGCCCAGTCAACCGCCGCCAAGCGCCTCAACCCAACGGAGTCCGCCTCCGCGCAGGCAAAGGCGACCGGCACGCCGGTGACCATCGACCAACTCACCGACACCGGGACCCAGGTGGTCGCCAACCCGGACGGCACCTTCACGCGGACAGACTCCTCGATGCCGCAGCGTGTGCGGCAACAAGGAAAATGGGTCCCTGTCGACACCTCCCTGGTGCGGCGTGCGGACGGGACCTGGGCGCCCAAGGCCGCAGTTACGGACGTGGCCTTCTCCGGCGGCGGCTCCGGCGAGCTGGTCACGCTGCGCAGCGGGGTGGACAGGCTGGCCTTCTCCTGGCCAGGGGCGCTGCCCGATCCGGTGGTATCCAATGACACCGCCACTTACCCGGAGGTATTTCCCGGAGTCGACCTCCAGCTGACCGCGGACGCCTCCGGTTACTCCTCGATCATGGTCCTCAAAACCCCGAAAGCCGCAGCCGATCCACGACTGCAAAGCCTCGAGTGGAAGACCACCTCGGCCAACCTCAAGCTGGCCACCACCTCGAACGGCGGCGTGCACGCTACTGACAAGGAAACCGGCAAGACGGTGTTCCACAGTGACACCGCTTTGATGTGGGACAGCACGGGCAGCGAGCAGAAAGCCGGCGCCACTGCCCTCGCCCGCACGGCGACCACTTCTGCCGCCCGGGCCGAACACGCGGCAGCCGCCAGGGTCGGCAAACACCGCGCCCAGGTCCATGTGACCCTCAAAGACGGCAAGCAGCTGCTCGGCCTGGACAAATCCCTGCTCACCGCCAAAACCACCACCTACCCGGTCTACGTGGACCCGGAATGGAGTGGCAGGCCCTCCCAACTCGACTGGGCCCGCATCTCCGACAACGGGTGGAATGTCTACAACTCCACATCCACCACGGGAGCGACCAACGCCCGGGAAGGGTGGGACAACAACACCCCCGGAAACGGCGAACGGGCCCGCACCTACTACCAGATCAACACCAGCGGCATCAAAGGCGCCGTGGTCAGCCACGCCTCGCTGTACGTGAAGCAGCTCTCCGCCGCATCCTGCTCCGACACCCCGGCCGCCGTCTACGGCACCGACCGCCCCGCGGGGTGGAGCTCCACCTCGCTGTACTGGGGCCATGAACCCGGCGGGCGCACAGCCGCACTCGGCACCAACCCCGTCAGCCACGAGGCCGGCACCTGCCCCGTCACCAACGGTTCCAACTCCTGGGTCAGCCCGCCTTCACTCGAATTCAACGTCACCTCCCGAGCGGTGAGCGCCGCCGCAGGCAGTTGGAGCAGCATGACGCTGATGGTCCAGTCGCCCAACATGAACGACGCCACCCAGTGGAAGCAGCTCGCCTACGGCGGCGGTGCCACCCTCTCGGTCACCTACAGCTACCGCCCCAAGCTCAAGAACGGCACCGGCACGCCCGCCGTCAAGCCCTCCATCGTCAGCTCGGGCAAGACGATGACCACCACCCACACCCCGACACTCTCGGCCCGCGCGGTCGACCCCGACCTCGCCGGCGGCAGCGAGCTCCTGCGTATCGAGTACAACGTCTACAACGCTTCGGGCACTCTGGTGCACCAAGGCTTCGGGCCGAACCTCGACTCCAAGAAGCGCGCACGGTACAACACCAACGGCAGCGACTGGACGACACCGAGCCTGCCGGACGGCACCTACACCTGGAAAGCCACGGCCCAGAACGCGGCAGGCTACTGGGCCGGCACCGGATCCGGCATCTGGACCAAGACCCAGACCTTCACCGTGGACACCAGCGCCCCGCCCTCCCCCACCGTGACCTCCAGCCAATTCCCCGCCAAGCAGATCGGCGCCGCCTTCGGCGACCAGGGCACCTTCGTCCTGGGCAACAACCACACCAACAACATCACCGGCTACCTGTTCTCGCTGGACGCCACTCTCGGCAGCACGGTGTACACCAGTAGCGGCGTCACCCATCTGGTAGCCGGCACGAAGATCGCACAGAACAAGATCTACTACGCCACCTCCGACAACGGACCCGGCACCGGCACCTCTGTCATCAACGGCAGCGCCTCCCCCGCCTTCGCCCCGGGCGTGGTGGGCCCCCACACGCTGTACGCCAAGGCGGTGGACCAGGCCGGCTCGACATCCGTCTCCCAGACGGCCTACACCTTCTACGCCGGCACCAGCACCCCGACGTACGCCTACGGCGACAAGATGATCAGCGGCTGGACCGCGACCAACACCGACGGCACCACCACCGCAGTGCCCAAGGCGACGACCACCAGCACCGGCGGCCAGCTGATCAGCCAGGCCGCCGGCAGCGGCTACGAGTTCGCCGACGGCTACCAGGCCATGCTCGCCAACAAGACGAGCACCTCGAAGGTCGTCAGCAGCGACAGCGCCACCTTCAGCTTCGACATCCCCAAGGACGGCCCCTGGAGCTTCGGAGTCAATCTGACCAAGGGCAAGGACTACGGGATATACCACCTGGTACTGGACGCAGGAAAGAGCACGCAGTCCACGCTGATCAACGGATTCGACGCCTACAACTCCTACACCACCACCCAGTTCGTCAACCTCGGCATCCCCAAGGTCGGCAGCCAACTGCTCACCCTCAATCAGGGCGTGCACACACTCACTCTGACCCTGAGCGGCAAAAACTCCGGCTCGTCCGGCTACCAGGCCGGCATCGACGTGCTGCGCCTCGGGCCGGCGCTGACCTGCGCGATCAACGCCACCAGCGCCTGCCGGAACAACACGGCCACGAGCACGTTCACCACCACGACCAGTCCGGCCGATGCCGACGGCTCCGGCAACAGCATCAACTCCGCCGACCTCACGACCACGTCGGGCTGGCAGAGCGACAAGACGGTAACCGTCGACGGCGCCACCATCACGTTGCCGAAGTTCGGCACTGGCACGTACGACAACATGTTGGCCTCCGGGCAGACCATCGCTCTGCCGGGAAGCGGCGCGGTGAACACCGGCGACGCCGTGGTCTTCCTCGCCTTCTCCACCGGCGGTCCCGCCAAAGGCGCCAAGGGCACCCTCACGTACGCCAAGGACAACTGCCTGAGCGGCGATCCAGCCGACCAGGACTACCAGCTGGACACCGTGCCCGATTGGCTCTCCGGACCGGCCTCCGCGGCCGCGATCACCCTCGCCCACGAGAACCACAGCAACAACACCCAGAACAGCCCGGCCTCCGGCCCGAAGATCTACGCCATCAGCGTCCCGCTCCAATGCCCCGGCTCGGTCATCAGCAGCATCTCCCTACCGCTGTTCACCAACGGCGTCCAGGCCGGCCAGCCCGCCCTGCACGTCCTCGGACTGGGTGTGCGGCCGACGGCCCTCACCGGCAGCGGACCGAGCGCCAGGCACTGGGTCGGCACCTGGGCTTCCGTCCAGGACACCGCCAAGGTGCAACTGTCCAGCGGCAGCACCGCCACCGTCAACGGACAGACGCTCCGTATCCCCGCACACGTCAGTGTCGGTACCGATGACGGCAACGGAGTGCGCATCCGCCTGTCCAACGCCATGGGCACCACCCCGGTAACCTTCGACGCCGCATCCGTCGCACTACAGAACACCACTGCGGGCGGAGCCACCGCGGCCGCAGCACCGACGGCGCTGGCCTTCGGCGGCTCCGCCTCCGTCACTATCCCCGCAGGCGGCGACGCCACCAGCGACCCGGTCACCTTGGCCGTCGCACAGCAGGCGACCGTCCTGGTCAGCCTGCAGGTGCACGGTTCGGTGCCCGCCATGCCCGGCCACGCCACGGCCCAGACCCCCGTCTGGACGAGCGACGCCGCCAACCGCACCACCGACACCGCCGCAACCAACTTCACGCAGACCACCTACACCGGTCTGCCCTACCTCGCCGGCATCGACGTCACCACCCCCACCGCTACCCCCACCGGCTCGCTCGTCCTCTACGGCGATCAGAGCGTCAACGCGGACACCGCAAACAGCGACGGCCAGCACCACCTCAGCGACGCCATCACCAGTGCCCTGGTCAGCGACTCCAACGGTGACAACTCCGTGGACTACGGCGTCCTCAACGCGGGCACCAACAGCAGCAGCCTCAGCAACAACCTGCTCCCTCAGATCACCAACAGCGCCACCCCGAAAAACTCGCTCAACCCCGTGGACCGCAACGTGCTGGCCCAGGGGAACGTGCGCACCGTCCTCGTCTCCACCGGCACCGCCGACCTGCTCAACTGCACCAGCGACGCCAGCACCTGCGCCGTCAACGTCGAGAACGGGCTGGCCTCCCTCAACAGCCAGCTGAGCTGGTACAGCACCGACGACAGCCAGACCTACGACACCTCCGGTCAGCCGATCACCCAGAACTCCAACATCACCGTCTACCTCGCCACCATCCCGCCCTTCACCGCTGCCCACCCGGGCACGGCAACCCAGGAATCCGCGCGTGAACAGGTGAACAGCTACCTCCTCGACAACTTCCCGAGTCAGGTCATCGACTTCGCCGCTGCGGTCTCCACGGACGGCACAGCCACCTCCTCAACTGTGAAAGCAGCCGACCTGTCCGGCATCAACCCGTCCAACGCCTACTACACCGACCTCGCCGACCGGTACCTCAACGACACGAACACTGTGGTCGGCATCGCGCCGAACCTGGTGGTTCCACTCGCCACGGGCAGTGACACCCCCGAGGACGATTGGGAGCTGGCCGCCAACGGCTCCGACAGCAACGGAGACAATCCGCTCACCGCGCTCAGCGGCGCGACCTTCAGCCCCGACGGGCCGGACGCGGTCAACGCCGGTACCGGTACAGCGTCATTCGATGGCAAAACCGGATTCCTGGAGAGCGACCACACCGCCGTCAACACCGCCGGTGACTACACCGTCTCCGCCTGGGTGAAGATCAACTCTGCTGTTGACGCCACCGCCATCTGTCAAGGCACAAGCCAGCATCAGGCGTTCTACATCGGCTATGACAGCGGTAACAAGGGCTGGATGTTCCAGACCACCACGACCAACGACGCCGGCGCAGGCTTCCCCACCGCGGAAGGCGACAGCAACACCGGTGCCATCGGCACCTGGGCCCATCTCTTGGTCACCTACACGGCCCCGGTCGACGGTGACTCCAACACGGGCGTGATGTCGATCTACCAGAACGGCAGCCTGATGGGGACCGCCGCCAACCTCAGCCCCCAGTACGACTCCTCCCTGCCCCTCACCATCGGCGGCTGTATCAACAGCGTCGACACGACCAGTCCGTACGCCGCCTTCCCCGGCTCGGTGGCCGACGTCCACGTCTACCCATACGCGATGCAGGCGAGCCAAGCCAGCGCGAACAGCGTGATCGTGCCGGCAGGCTGGGACAACGGCATGCCCGAAGACGAGTGGAAGCTCGCCGCCAACGGCAGCGACACCGCCACCCTCAACCCCCTCACCACTGCCGGCAGCGCGACGTTCGGCACTGACGCGCCGAGCGGGGGCGCCGGCAGCGTCGCGTTCGATGGCAGCACCGGCTTCCTCAAGAGCAAGCAGAGCGCGGTGAACACCGCCAGTGACTACACCATTTCGGCCTGGGTGAAGATCAACTCAGCTCTCGGCACCACCGCCGTCTGTCAGGGAACCACCCAACACCAGGCGTTCTACATCTCATACGACAAACCCAGTGGTGCATGGATGTTCCAGACCACCACCACCAACGACGAGAACTCCGAATTCCCCACCGCAGAAGGAGACCCCAACACCGGCCCCATCGGCACCTGGACCCACCTCGTCGCCGCCTACCGGGCACCCATCGCCGGAAAGCCCGGCACAGGTTCAATGGCCCTCTACCAGAACGGCACGCTGATGGGGACCGCCACCAACCTCAGCCCCCAGTACGACTCCTCGCTGCCGCTGACCATCGGCGGCTGCGTCAACAGCGCAGCAGCCACCAGCCCGTACTTGGCCTTCCCCGGCTCCGTGGCCGACGTCCACGTCTACCCACGGACCCTCTCGGCGACCGAGGTCGGCGCACTGCACTGACCCTTTTCCATCACACTCGGGCCTCCGCCGCATTCAACAAGCGCGGTGGAGGCCCGAGTGCGTTCGTCTTGGGCCTTTCCCTCGTTGAAGACACAGCTCAAAAGGCGGGTGCGACCGGTTCTCGGTGGCTTGCGGTGCTCGCGGACAGCGAAGACGTGCTCAGACCCGATCAGCCGCACGAATCGATGCCAGCCCGAGGCGAGGCCGGGTACTTAGCCATGGCGGGTCGTCGGGCCGATCCGCCCTACCAACAATCAGAGGTCTGTCCATGACACGCGTGACGCCCTCGCCGAACAGGGCCCCATCGAGGTTTACTCCGGCGGTGAACGGCAGTCCTGCACACATGGTCTCAGCCGTGGCGGCGCGTCCCAGCGAGTGACCGATAACCATCGCCGTACGCGAGGGGTGCATGATGCTCCGCAACCCAAGGGAGAGGCCGGACGTTCCGTGCCGGACCACGCGGCGCAGCTCCTGCAACCCCTTCGCGTCGCCCTACTGCCTGCGGGCAGTGGAAACGGAACCTAAGGGGATGGACGCGTGACCGCTCTCAGGCGTCCTCGTCATGAATTCGCCCACCCGGATCCTCCGCACACTCCAGCGCCCACGCCTTGAGTTCTTCGATCTGCCGGGAGGTGAGCCCATACGCGGTGTAGTCCTCATCCTCGTACCAGTCCGCGCCCACGAGCCGGTCCCGGAGGTCTTCGAGGCTGAACTCGTCCTGAGCGCGACGGCGGCCCAGGGATTCGAGGTCGGCGGTGGAACGATCGCGGGAGGCAGCCTGGACGTCGATGAGGTCGCGGACAGTGCCACGGTCGGCGAGGGCACGGACCTTGGTGCCGATCACGTCGTCGAGGGAAAGAACGGGGCCGTAGGGGGTCTGGGCGGGCGGAGCCCAGAACGCCTCCTTGAGGACGTCGACCTCGCACTCCTCGCCGGTGTCCGGATCGGTGACGAGGAAACGGCCGCTGAGCGGATCAGTCTGGACGTGCGTGGTCCGCCATCCGCGCGCGCTGAGACCCGCTGTGAGTGAGGCGACGATCTCCTGCATCGGAGCGGGGTTCTCAGTGGCCACGTCGAGGTCACGGCTGAACCATCATGTTCGCTTCACCACCGGGCTGAAGCCCAATGCACTGCGAATGAATCCCGGTAGCAGATTCCTCAGCTGTCATGCCGTAGACGGGGTCGCGGATGCCGCCGCCCTGGCCATCTCCTCTGTCTGCTGTTTGTCTCAGGGCTCTCGTGCGCCGTTCGGTACGACGGACAGGTCGTCCACGGCCTGCCCATGGCCCTGGAGGTCAGGCGGCGCGGCGTCCGATGTCGGGCCCGGCTCTCTCGCCGGTGGCGTGGGCGGCCGCCGCGCTGGGGGGTTGGTCGGTGGGCGAGGGTGCTGCACCGGGGAGGTGCAGGCGTTTGAGCGCGAGGGCGTTGACGGCGACGATGATGCTGGACCCGGACATGGACAGCGCGGCGATCTCCGGCCGCAGTACCAGGCCGAGGGCGGGCTCGAAGACGCCCGCGGCGATGGGCAGGGCGATGGCGTTGTAGCCGATGGCCCAGCCGAGGTTCTGCCGCATCTTGCGCAGGGTGCCGCGGCCGATGCGCAGCGCGGTCGGCACGTCGAGGGGGTCGGAGCGCATCAGGACGAGGTCTGCGGTCTCGATGGCCACGTCGGTGCCGGCGCCGATGGCGATGCCGAGGTCGGCCTGGGCGAGGGCGGGTGCGTCGTTGACGCCGTCGCCGACCATGGCGACCTTGCGGCCGCCGCGTTGCAGTTCGGCCACCTTGGCCGCCTTGTCCCCGGGCAGGACCTCGGCGATGACGGTGTCGATGCCCAGACGGTCCGCGATCCGCTCGGCGGTGGCCTGGTTGTCGCCGGTGAGCATGACCACTTCGACACCGAGGGCGTGCAGTTCGGCCACGGCGGCGGCCGAGGTCTCCCGGGGTGCGTCGGCGATGCCGATCAGGCCCGCCGCCTGTCCGTCGACGGCGGCGATGACGACGGTACGGCCGGTGGCGGCCAGCGCCTCGCGTCGGGCGGCCAGTTGGCCGAGGTCGACGCCTTCGCGTATCGCCAGTCTGCGGTTGCCGACCGAGACCCGGTGGCCGTCGACGACCGCGGTCGCACCGTGGCCGGGGACGTTCTCGAAGTGCCGCGCGCTCACCGGCGTCACGGCCCGGCTCTCGGCGTACCGTACAACGGCTTCGGCCAAGGGGTGCTCGGACTCGCGCTCCACCGCCGTGACCAGCCGCAGCAGTTGGTCCTCGGCCGTTCCCGGGGCGGTGATCAGGTCGGTCACCTCCGGCTCGCCCTTGGTCAAGGTGCCGGTCTTGTCCATGACCACGGTCTGGATCCCCGCCGATGCCTCCAGGGCGACGGCGTTCTTGAACAGCACCCCGCGCCGGGCTCCCAGTCCCGTGCCGACCATGATGGCCGTAGGGGTGGCCAGACCCAGGGCGTCCGGGCAGGTGATGACGACGACGGTGATGGCGAACAGCATCGCGGTGCCCAGCGAGCGGTCGGTGGCCAGCAGCCAGACGGCCAGCGTCGCGGCGCCGCCGATCAGGGCGACGAAGACCAGCCAGAACGCGGCCCGGTCGGCGAGCCGTTGGCCAGGGGCCTTGGAGTTCTGGGCTTCCTGGACGAGTTTGACGATCTGTGCCAGGGCGGTGTCGGAGCCGACCTTGGTGGCGCGTACGCGGAGCGTGCCGTTGGCGTTGATGGTCGCACCGACGACCTGCGAGCCGGGGGCTTTGTGCACGGGCAGGCTCTCCCCGGTGACCATCGACTCGTCAACCTCGCTCTCCCCCTCCTCCACGGTCCCGTCGACGGCGATCTTGGCTCCGGGCCGGACCAGCAGCAGATCGCCGACCACGACCTCGGCGGTGGGCACCTCCACCGGCTCACCGCCCCGCACGACGAGTGCCTTGGGCGGTGCCAGGTCGAGCAGGGTGCGGATGGCGTCGTTGGCACCGCCCCGGGCGCGCATCTCGAACCAGTGGCCGAGCAGCACGAACGAGGCCAGCACGGTGGCCGCTTCGTAGAAGACGTCGCCGCCCCCGGTGAGCGTGATGATCAGCGAGTACGTCCAGCCGGAGCCGACGGCGACCGCGACCAGCACCATCATGTCCAGGGTGCGGGCACGCAGAGCCCGCACCGCGCCGTCGAAGAAGATCGAGCACGAGTAGAAGATCACTGGCAGGCTCAGCAGCAGCGCCCAGACATCCTGGCGCAGCCCGAAAGGCACAGGGACGTCCAGACCGAAGACGTCCTCGCCGATCGGCGACCAGATGACGATGGGGATCGAGAACAGCAGCGCCACGAGGAATCGGTTGCGCATGTCGGCCACCATCGCCGCCATCGACATGGCCTCGTGGCCGCCGTGCCCCATCATCTCGTGCGGTGCCGGCATCTCCTCGGCCCCGGCGGGAGCCTCGGCCGCCGCATGCTCGACGTGGCCGGCTTGCCCCGCGGGTGCGCCTGGAGCGGCCACCCGCGCGGCCTGGCTCTCAGGAGTCGCTTGAGGGGCTTCGACAGCAGGGTCCGGTTCGGCCATCGGATCACAGACATGGGACGGCACGGATCGGCCCGCGCAGTGGTAGCCGCATTCGGTCACCCAGCGGCGCAGCTGGGCCAGTGACGTACGCCGCGGATCGAAGGCCACCGTCGCCGATTGTGCGACCGGGTTGACCTCGACCTGAAGTACGCCAGGCCGCCGGCCCAGCGCAGCGGCGACGGTGCTCTGCTGGGACGCCCAGGCCAGACCGCGCACATCCAGAACCGCCGTGGTCCGCTCCTTACCGGGATCCTCGCGTCCGGACGTTTCGTGATCGTGACGATCCGCGTGGTGCTGCACGGTCACTCCTCCTTCAGCGAGTGAGGCCGGGATGAATGAGGGGCGAAGCCGTCGCACCCCAGTAGGCCAGACCGCTCAGCATCAGGACCAGGACCAGGACCAGGACGTGATGGTTGCCTGCGGCGAACACCGACAGCAGCAGTCCGATCAGCAGCCCGAACCAGGCGCCGGTGCCGGCCCCGGCCTGCGCGGCCCGTCCGCGTGTGAGGCGGCCGAGGACGGTCTCGACCATACGGAGGTCCGAACGGATGATCGCGGTGTGTTCCACCGGGAATTTGCTGTCGGACAGAAAGTCGACCGCGCGCTGGACGCCGGTGCAGGTCGGGTACGAGCCGACGACCGGACGATCGACCTCTGCGATAGGCGGGTGCTGGGTCATCGAAGGACTCCCCTGGTCATCAAGCAGCCTGCGCCCGTGCCACCCCTCGCGCAACGCACGCTGCCGTGGGTGAGCGCATGAGGGGGGCGGAAGAGCAGGTCGGCGACGTCGAGGTGCTGCAGAACGCCGGCCCGAAAAGGCTGCCGGCCGCCGAGCAGAGAACTCTGCGCAGCGGTACTGGTCGGCTTCGTCGAGCCTGCTCCTGGGGTGCGGACCCGGTGCAGGACCGACCGGCCCCGAGTGGGGGACCGCTGGTGCCTGCCCCGCTGGGTATCGCGGGGCGAGGATGGCTGAACACCAGGGATCGCGGTTGCGGCCCGGACCACCGAACCGGAGCCTGAAGGTGTCCGCCGAGTGGCCTGGCTGATTCCTCACCCCGTCGAGAGGAGGCGGCCGAAATGAGCAGCATCGCTCACCGCATCGCCGCCCTGTTCCGGATCAAGGCGAACAAGGCCCTGGACAAGGCCGAGGACCCCCGCGAGGTCCTGGACTACTCCTACGAGCAGCAGCTCCAGATGTTGCAGAAGGTACGGCGCGGCGTGGCCGATGTGGCCACCAGTCGCAAACGGCTCGACTTGCAGATCAGCCAGTTGCAGCAGTCAGGCGGCAAGCTGGAGGGACAGGCCCAGCAGGCGCTCGCCGCCGGGCGCGAGGATCTCGCCCGCGAAGCCCTGACCCGGCGCACCGCCGTGGCCTCCCAGATCACCGACCTGCAGACCCAGCAGGCGTCGCTGCAGGACCAGGAGGAGAAGCTCACCCTCGCCTCGCAGCGCCTGCAAGCGAAGGTCGACAGCTTCCGCACCCGCAAGGAGACGATCAAGGCCACCTACACCGCGGCCGAGGCGCAGACCCGTATCACCGAGGCCGTCACCGGCATCGGCGAGGAGATGGGCGATGTGGGTCTGGCGATGCAGCGTGCCCAGGACAAGACCGAGCAGATGCAGGCCCGCGCCGGTGCGCTGGATGAACTGCTCGCCTCCGGCGCGCTGGAGGACGCCACCCTGCCGGCCGGCCGTGACGACATCCAGGCCGAACTCGAGCGCGTCACCGCAGGCAGCGACGTGGACAAGGAACTGGCCATGATGAAGGCGCAGCTCCCGGCGGCTTCCGGCCCGCCGGCCGTGGGGGGCGGCGGGGCCAGGCAGGCACCGCCGGACCAGGAGGCAACGTCATGATCATGCGGATTCTCGGCGAAGGCCAGTACGAGATCACCGAGGAGCACCTGGACCGGCTCAACGAGCTGGACGCGGCGCTGCAGTCGGCCGCGGACGCGGGCGACGAGACCGCGTTCACTGCCGCCCTGTCGGCCCTGCTGGACGCGGTACGCAGCCTCGGCACGCCGCTGCCGGACGAAAGGATCACACCGTCCGATCTGGTGCTGCCCGATGCGGACACCAGCCTCACGCAGGTGCGCGAACTGCTCTCCGACGAGGGCCTGATCCCGGGGTGATGACGACGAGCCGTCGTACCTCCAGCGGCAACGCGAGATACACCTGAAAGGAGAGGACGTACTCGCCGATCACGGCGCCGGAGAAGAGCAGAAACCAGTCCGACGATCCCGCCGGCCGATCCGAGGGTGCCGGACAGGTGCCTCGGCTCGGTGCCCCAGACGCCGCCGGCGACGAGTGAGCAGCCGCTTGGGGCACCGCGGGGCGGGGCGAGGAGTGTGACGGCCTCCCTCGGCCCGGCCTCGCCGGCTCCATGAGGCAGGCCCGACCGCTCGGCCGTGCGCAGACCGACGGTCGACGGTCCGGCCGTCCCGCTGTCACCGAAGGGGCCGTCGGCCTCCGACCGCGGAATCCGGTGGCGGTCCTGGTCGACGGCTGTCACAGATGCGGCCGTTTGATCAGCCGGGACAAAACGACAACGCTCTCCGTGCGCTCGACCGGCTCGGTCGCGCGGACCCGCTGGATGGCCTGTTCCAGATGCGTGATGCTCTCGGCGAGAAGGTGGAGCACAGCGTCCGCAGCACCGGAAACGGTACAAGCCTCGACGACCTCTGGGACGCCCTCCAGGGCCCGGCGCAGCTCCGCGGGAGTGGGGTTGTCTCGGCAATAGACCTCGACGAACGCTTCGGTCCGCCATGCGAGCACCTGTGGATCGAGAACGGCCGTGAAACCGCGGATCGCGCCGGTGCCGACGAGCCGGTCCAGTCGTCGTTTGGCTGTCGACGCCGACAGGTTGGCGGCTTTGCCGATCTCGGCGTACGTGGCCCGCGCGTTCTGCTGCACGCAGCGGATGATCGCTTCGTCGATGGGGTCCACAGGCGCCTCCGGAGGATCTCGCAACCGATTGGGTGCGCAATGATTCACCAGAGCACCCCCGATATTGCAAGTAATCGCTGGTGGATAGCAGGAAATGAAGATTGTTCGCGCCGGAAGGCGGCCATAGTGTCCGGATCGACCTGACGTCGATCTGCCAGGAGCAGTACTGCCATGACCGCATGCCTGAGCGACGCCGAAGCCGCCGCGCTGGCCGCAGTGGACGAAGCCGCCGCCGCCCGGACGCTGCTGGAACTGCTCGCCGTGCCGAGCGTGACAGGCAGCGCTGCCGAATCCGAGTTGCAGCACCTGTTGGCCCGGCATCTCCAGCGACTGGACCTCGACGTCGACCTGTGGTCCATGAACCTGGCCGAACTGCGTGCGGACCCCGCCTACCCGGGCGCCGAGGCCCCGCGAGACGAGGCGTGGGGGCTGGTGGGAAACACACGCGACGACAGCGACGGACCGACCCTGGTCCTGCAGGGCCACGTCGACGTCGTGCCGCCCGGCGACCGGGCGCGCTGGGCGGGCGACCCGTTCGCGCCCCGGGTCACGGGCGACATCGTCCACGGCCGCGGCGCCTGTGACATGAAGGCCGGGCTGGCGGCCGTGCTCGCGGCCCTGACCGCGATCCGCGCCGCCGGGGTGAGACTGCGCGGCCGTCTCGCGGCCCACTTCGTGGTCAGCGAAGAGGACGGCGGACTCGGCGCGTTCGGCACGCTCCGACGCGGCCACACCGCCGACGCCTGCATCATCGCCGAACCGACCAGCGGCACGCTGATGACAGCGAACGCAGGAGCCCTGACCTTCCGCATCGAGGTCCCCGGCCAGGCAACCCACGGCAGCATCCGCTACGCAGGGGTCAGCGCCCTCGACGCCTATCTCCCCCTCCACCGCGCACTGGCCCGTCTGGAAGCCGTCCGCAACTGCGATCCCCACCCGCTGATGGCCGCCTACCCCATCCCCTACCCGCTGTCAGTCGGCACGGTCCACGCCGGCGACTGGGCCAGCAGCGTCCCCGACCTCCTCGTGGCCGAGGGACGACTGGGCGTCCGGCTGGACGAGGACCCGGCCGACGCCCGCACGGAACTGGAGAACTGCATCGCCCAAGCCTGCGCCGCCGATCCCTGGCTGCGTGCCCACCCGGCCACGGTGACCTGGCCCGGCGGTCAGTTCGCCAGCGGACGGATGCCGGACGGCCACCCCCTGGCGACGCTGGTCGGTCACGCCCACGCCGACATCACCGGCAGCGGGCCGGCGCGCGCGCAGGGCGCGCCGTACGGCAGCGACCTGCGGCTGTACAGCGCGCAGGGCATCCCCACGCTCCAGTACGGGCCCGGCGAAGTGCGGTGGGCACACGGGCCGCAGGAACAGGTGCGTCTCACCGAGGTCATCACCGTCACCCGCACGCTGGTCCTGGCCGCACTGCGGACAGTGGGGACGAAGTAGACCCGCAGTCTCTGAGCGTCTGCTGTCCCCGGGCGCGAGCAGGCTGGTGTACGGCAGAGGCAGCCGCTCTCACCCGAGCCGGAGCCGCCGTGCCGTCGTACTCACGCGCCGCACCAGCCCGGCCAACAGCACCGACGCCCAGCGAGCGTGCCAGGTGTTGAGAGGGCGCGGACGCGGTCTTCGCCCCACCAGCGGGTGAGGGCGGCGAAGGCGGGCTGGTAGAAGGTGGCGGCCATGGTTACGCCGGCCGGCAGCCAGGCGGCAGTGAAGGCCGCGAGGCCGGAGGCGTAGGCGATGGCCGACACGGCGGCGACGCCGAGGACAGAAGCGGTGGTCATCACGGCGCGCGGGCCACGGCGGTCGAGGATGCGTCCGACGGGTATGCCGGTGCGGGCGGATACCAGGAGCGCGCCTGAGAATGCGGCGGCGGTGGCGGTCGCCGACCAGCCGGTGGAGGCCGTGATCTGCGGATCCAGGACGGGGAAGGCGTAGTGGACGATCCCCAGCTGGTGATCTGGGTGGCGCACAGCGCGGGCAGGGCGGCGCGAGGCCGTGACCGGTCCCCCGCCCTGGTCACGGCCTCGCCGGTGTGGAGGTTGGTCATCGGCGCATCAGCAGCAGCCGCTCGTGACGGCCGGTTCCTTGGCGTCGGCCTCGGCGGAGCCGGCGCAACAGGTGCTGCCCTGCTGCTTGGCCAGGGAGCCGGCGTCGGCCTTGACGACGTACACCTCCCAGGGTTCCTGGCCGGGGCCGTGGACCCAGACCTTGTCCTGGAGGGCGTAGCAGCAGGTGGTGTCGTTCTCCACGTCGGTGGCCAGACCGGCCTGGCCCAGGCGAGCGGTGGCGGCGTGCACCGCTTCGGTCGTCTCGACCTCGACGCCGAGGTGGTCCATGCGGGTCGCCTCACCTGCGGCGCCTTCGATGAGGACGAGCTTGAGCGGGGGCTCGGTGATGGCGAAGTTGGCGTAGCCGTCGCGGAGTTTGGCGGGCTCGGTGCCGAAGAGCTTGCTGTAGAAGGCGACGGACGCCTCCAGGTCCGGAACGCGGAGCGCGAGTTGTACACGGGACATGGCGTACCTCCTGCTGGAAGGGGCGGGTTGGCGGGTCAGCAGCCGCCGGACGAGGCGGTGGCGCCGATCCCGATCTGCAGGGTGGCCGGGGTGGCACAGCACCCGCCGCCTTCGCTGTTCTGGGCAGCGTCGGGCTCGTCGAACAGGCCGGCGCCCCCGCACACGCCCGTCTCCGGGAGGGTCAACTCGACGCGCTCGGCGGCCTCCTGGTCGCCTGCGAGGGCGGCGGTGATGGAGCGGACCTGCTCGTAGCCGGTCATGGCGAGGAACGTGGGGGCGCGGCCGTAGGACTTCATGCCGACCAGGTAGACGCCCTGCTCGGGGTGGGAGAATCGGGACGGACCCATCCGGTCGGGGCGAGGAGCTTCTCGGCGGCCGGGTCGACGACCTCGCCCCAGGGGGAGAAGAGCCGCACGTGCGACCAGTCGCGTACGGCGGCGCCGGCCGACGGTCCGGCTTCCAGGACCAGCGGTTCGAGGCCGCGCTCGATGAGGTGGGCGGCGGCGGCCAGGCCGATCGGGCCGGCCCCGACGACCACGACGGGCAGCTGGTCGGTGGTGGGCACGCTGGTGATGGACCGGTCCACGGGACTCCCCCTTTGCTTCGACATGCGTCGATGGCTTACGCGGCCAGCATCGCACCTGATTCGATGAGCGTCAACATAGACGTTTGTCGAATCGAGGAGAGATCGCCCCGGAGCCGAAGGCATGAGCACAGTGACGGACATCCGCAACGTCATCGTCATCGGCTCCGGCCCCGCCGGATACACCGCCGCCCCCTACACCGCCCGCGCCTCGCTCAAGCCGCTGGTCTTCGAGGGCGCGGTCACGGCCGGTGGCGCGCTGGTGCAGACGACGGAGGTCGAGAACTTCCCCGGCTTCCGCGACGGCATCATGGGCCCGGAGCTGATGGACGACATGCGGGCCCAGGCCGAACGCTTCGGCGCCGAGCTCGTCCCCGACGACATCGTCGCCGTCGACCTCACCGGCGCCGTGAAGACCGTCACCGACAGCACGGGTACGGTCCACCGGGCCAAGGCCGTCATCGTGGCGACCGGCTCGCAGCACCGCAAGCTCGGCCTGCCCGGTGAGGACGCACTGTCCGGCCGTGGCGTCTCGTATTGCGCGACCTGCGACGGCTTCTTCTTCCGCGAGCACGACATCGTGGTGGTCGGCGGCGGCGACACGGCCGTGGAGGAAGCCACCTTCCTCTCCCGCTTCGCCAAGTCCGTGACCGCCGTCCACCGCCGCGACACCCTGCGGGCCTCGAAGACCATGCAGGACCGCGCCTTCGCCGACCCGAAGATCTCCTTCGCCTGGAACAGCGAGGTCGCCGAGATCCACGAGGACGGCGGCAAACTCGCCGGACTCACCCTGCGCGGCACCGTCACCGGCGAGACCTCCCGCCTCCCGGCCACCGGCCTCTTCGTGGCCATCGGCCACGACCCGCGCACCGACCTGGTCACGGGCCGGCTGGACCTGGACGACGAGGGCTACCTCGAGGTCGCCTCCCCCTCCACGCGTACGAACATCCCCGGCGTCTTCGGTGCCGGTGACGTGGTCGACCGCACCTACCGGCAGGCGATCGCCGCGGCCGGCTCCGGCTGCGCGGCGGCCCTGGACGCCGAGCGGTACCTCGCAGCTCTCGCCGACGCACCCGAGGCGGCGGCGGCCGTCGCCGCCTTCTGACGACACCCTCCCCACCTTGTGCGAGGAGACCTGCCCTCAAGAACGTCACCGACGCATCCTTCGAGCAGGACGTCCTGGGCAACGACAAGCCTGTGCTCGTCGACTTCTGGGCGCGGTGGAAGAGCGGCCCGATCTCATACCCGAATCAGGTTCCGCCCTGCTGCACGAACGCCTGCGGGAGTGTGGAATGGGTGAGGCGGCCTCCGCCGGCCGGTCTTGCCCTGTGCCTGTCACGAGCGGCCGGCCCCATCACCGCCGGCGGTCCTCGCGAACGGAGTACATGATGAGCGCTCCCACCACCTGCCGGGTCCAGGCCCACAGTGCTCGGGGCGGTGAGGCACGGATCGACGCCGGGACCCAGACCATCGCTTTCGACGCCTCGTGGGCCGTCGTCGTCCCGTCCGGGCTGCCGGGGCCTGCCGATCTGCTGGCCTCGGCGTTCGCCCCCTGCTTGCTCAAGGACGTCGAACGATCCGGCCGGCTGCTGCCCTTCCGGTCCCAGAACGCGAGGCACCCACCAGCGGGTTCACCGCGCCGGACAGTCGAACGGAGAGCTACCCATGAGGGACCCGAATGGCAGCGACCTGGCGGCGCGCGTGCCCCCTCTGCCGATGCTCGAGTGGGGATCGTGGCACACACCGTTCGTCTTCTTCACCGGCAAGGGCGGTGTGGGGAAGACGACGGTGGCGGGCGCCGTGTCCATAGCGCTGGCCGATGCCGGCCGGCGCGTGCTGATGGTGAGCACCGATCCGGCGTCGAATCTGGGTGACCTTCTCAGCACGGCGGTGGGTCCGGCGCCTGGTCCGGTGCCGGGTGTGCCTGGGCTGGAGGCGATGAACCTCGACCCTGACGCTGCAGCGGCCGCCTACCGCGAGCGCGTGGTGGCCCCCTACCGGGGTGCGGTCCCACAAGAGGAACTGCACGCCCTCGAGGAGCAGCTCGCCGGCGAGTGCACCGTGGAGGTGGCGGCCTTCGACCGGTTCACGCAGCTGATCGTCCACCCGGAGCTGATCGGCCGGTACGACCACGTGCTCTTCGACACCGCGCCGACCGGTCACACGCTGCGTTTGCTGAATCTGCCCAGCTCCTGGGCCCAGTACATCGAGAGCGTCCCCGAAGGGGCAAGCTGCCTGGGCCCACGATCGGGTCTGCAGGCCCAGCGCACGCAGTACCAGGCGGCCGTCGAGTATTTGAGCGATCCCGGGCGCACGACGCTCGTCCTGACGAGCCGACCAGAGCGGGGTGCCCTGCGGGAGGCCGGCCGGGCCGGGGCCGAGCTGGCCGCCCAGGGGATCCACAACCAGCACTTGATCGTCAACGGCCTCTTCACCGAGCCTCTGGCCGGCGACACGGTCGCCGAGGCGTTCGCCGACCGCCAGGCGTCGGCGCTCGACGCCCTGCCGGCCTCCCTGCGGGCGATCCCCTCTGCGGGCGTGCCGCTGGTCGCATGGAACCTGACCGGCATCAGGGCACTCCGCGCGCTGGTCCGCGGTCAGGGCGGGCCCGTTTCAGGCCCCGATGTCCCCGCCGACGTCGGTGCCGACGAGCGGCAGACACCGCTCCCCTCCCTGGAGGCGCTGGTCGACGAGCTGGCAGCCGGCCCGCCCGGCGCGGTGCTGGTGATGGGCAAGGGGGGCGTGGGCAAGACCACCATCGCCGCCGCCGTCGCCGTGGGCCTCGCCCGCCGGGGCCACGACGTGCACCTGTCCACAACCGACCCCGCGGGGCGGCCCGCTGATGTACTCGCCGGCGGCCCTTTCCGGCACCTGACCGTCAGCCGCATCGATCCGGCCGCCGAACTCGCCGACTACACCGCTGAGCGCCTGCGGGCGGCAGAGCGGATGTCCCCGGACCGCCGTGCGCTTCTGGAGGAGGATCTCCGCTCACCGTGCACCGAGGAACTGGCCGTCTTCCGGGCGTTCGGGGCACTCTTGAACACGGCCCGGCGCCGGTTCGTCGTCGTGGACACCGCCCCCAGCGGCCATACTCTGCGGCTGCTCGACCTCACCGGCTCCTACCACCGCCAGGTCATGGCAGACGCCGCCCGCGTGCCCGGACGCATCACGACGCCGTTGATGCGCCTGCGGGACCCGGCCCACACGCGGGTCCTGATCGTCACGCTCCCCGAGCTGACCCCCGTCTCCGAGGCCGCAGTACTGCAAGACGGCCTCCGGCAGGCCGGCATCGAGCCGTACGGCTGGGTCGTCAACGCCGCTCTGACGGCCGGCGGCACCCGGGATCCCCTGCTGCACGCCCGGGCAGCCCTGGAGCGACCCCAGCTGCACCGCGTCCGCGACGAGCTGGCAGCCCGCGCCTGGCTGGTGCCGTGGCAGGCCGACACCCTCATCGGTGAGGACCGCCTGGCCGCCCTGACCGACGCGACGAGCCGATGATGCCGGGAACGGCCGAGACCACGCACGACGACAAGGAGGTGGGACCGCAGACCGCGACCGGCGGTGCCGCGAGTGCGGCGAGCTGGAAGCAGACGCGGGCGGCACAGGGCGCGGGCGAGCACGACGTGGCGCGGGCGGTTCTGCACGACGAGGGTGTGGAGACCCAGGACGACGGAGACGAGCCGTGTCCGAGGTTGACCCTCGACCTTGTCGAGGGCTCAGGGTTGCGGGTGTGGAGAACGACATGCGCAGCATCGGGGAGATGGCCCGGGACGGCGGAAAACATTCAGGGTGGGCGGCATCTGGCGGGCCCGGACAGCCTCGACGGTCGGCACCCAGGAGCCGATCTCGACCTTGCCCTCGCTCCGGTCGATCACCTTGAAGTCCAGGACCTCGCACCAGAAGGCCGCGAGCCTCTCCGGATCATGGCAGTCAACGGTCAACTCGGTGAACCTGCTTGTCATGCTTCTCCCAGATGGTGGCGACGGGTCTCAGCGTAGGCCGCCCGCCCGCCAGATCCGAGGCTCGCCTCGACCGCGCGGCTGGGGTGAGGGCACCTCGTGCCGCACGAGTGACCTGGCGAAGGGTTCGCCGCTGCGCCGGGCGTACGCCATCCGTTCGCGGACCTCCCCCAGGGTGCGGGGCCGGTAGCCGGTGCGGGCGGGACGGCGGCGCAGACGACCTCGTCCTTCGCCAGACGGTAGGCCACCGGGTCGCCGACGGGCATTCCCGTCTGTGCCGCACACGCCTTGGCCCACGAGACGCGCGGATAGCGTCCGTCCCACCAGGTGGGCGGCGAGGCGAGCCCCCGGCCGCCCCGATCGTCCTCGGAGGGTCCGCCACGCCCCGGTCCGGGGCGGGCAGACCGAGCAGGTCGCTTCCGGCGGTTCGGGCCAGCGCCTCCCAGGTCGGCCGGGTCCGGAACCTCGCCGCGCTCAGCAGCGCCTCCTTCAGCGCGAGCACCTGCTCCTCGCGGGGCCGCCGCACCGGCGCTCCGCTGGGCCGGGCTCCCGTCTCGGCGGCGGGGCCGGTACCCGCACGGCGTCGCGGCCGCACTCCCGGGAGCCGAAGCCCCTCGGGGGTCATCGCACAGGCGTCGAGGGGCACCCAGTCGGTGCTGCGCCGAGGGTCCTCCGCCCGGAGCCGGATACGCCGTACCGCACCGTGCGTCTCGAAGCGGAAGCGGAGCAGGTATCCGTACTCGTCGTACAGCTCCTCCATGGTCTCCGGATGGACCGTGCCCGGACCGAAGACCCAGTCGAGGGTGGCGGATTCAGTGGCGAGCCGCGCGCGGGCCTTCTGCCACTCGGCGTGCGCGAGCCTGCTGAACCGGAAGCGCACATGCTGCCTGGCCTCGCCCACCCGGAAGTCGACGGCGTCTCCGGGTCCGGTTCCGAGGTCGCGTGAACTGGTCCGCCCCTTCAGCCTGTTGAGGCCTGCCCACGAGGCGAGGTCGTCCTTGACGAAGAGGCGGTCCGCGCTTGCCGCGCCGGTGGCCTACGGTGGCAGGAGGTGTGGGGCCGGTGAGCGAAGTGGCACACCTTGTCGCGGTACAGACGATCCGACAACTCGTTGCCGCAACCACCGAGCTGTGTGCCGCACCAGTAGGTGCAGGTGGGGTGACGCCGGCGCCACCGGGTCAGTTCGTCCGCGTCGTTCGGCAGGATGATCCCGCGTCCGGAGTTCCGGCTCCCGATCACCGCGGTCTGCACGAGTCTGCCGTCCGAGCCGTTCACGCATGTCCAACCCCGGGCCTGGCGCGCCTGCCGGGAGGGCGGGCAGGGGTTGACCGCACCCAGTATGTGATCCATGCACTCAGTTCACAAGAGGTGAGTGACTGCTTCGAGCATTCGAGCTACGGCTGGGGGCCGGTGGCGTAGGTTCGGCGGTCGTCGGAATCCGAGGCCGGGAGGGCACATGCAGAAGGGCACACTGGAGTACGAGCAGGCTCTGGACGCCGTGATCGAGATCCTGCGTTCACGGGCACGCCAGGGCGCGGCACCCATTCCGTACGGCGAACTGAGCGGCGAACTGGCACGGCTCGGTCATCACGTCCCCGCCCACGAGGGCCCCATGCCCTACCTGTTGGAGGACGCCTCGATCCGGGAGAGCCCGGACGGGTCGCTGCCCCTGCTGTCGGCACTCGTGGTGCTGAAGGACAGCGGCTGGCCGTCCGGCGGCTTCTTCAAGCTGGCCCGGCGCGCACCGTACACGCGGCCGGGCGACGACGTGGTGCTGTGGACCCGGGAGATCCAGAAGCTGGCTGAGCACTACTGCGGTCACTGACGGTCCTCCCCCTCGTCGGCGTCGCGGCGGCTTTCGCCGGGCGGCCTCTCCCGGACGAGGGGTGGCCGGCCTCACGAGCCCGTGGTCGTTGGACCGCGAGCGGGCGCTCTCGATGCGGTCCACTCCCAGCGCATGATCGCCCTGCTCGTCGACGCGCTCCGCTCGCTCGTCCCCGCCTTGACGCAACTGCTGGAGGCCGTCGCATCCGGGAAGATCCGCTTTGACGCCGCCCCGAACGACCTGCGTCCGGAGCAGCGTCCGCACCGGATCTGCCTGAGTGACGGCTCATGGCCACGGCTTCGTACGGCCGGCTGAAGCCTGCCGGGTGTCCGCGCCGGAGCTGACGTGCCGCTCGGCCTCCTGAGGGCCGTGCCAGTCCAGGCACATCACGGTGGCATCGTCCACGAGCCGCCCGCCGGCGGCGTCGCGGACGGCGGACGTCAGCGTCAGCGCGACCTCTCGCGGGTGCAGGTCCCGGGTGTGCTCCAGCAGGGCAGGCAGGTCGACCGTCCCCCCATGATGTTCGAGCATGCCGTCGGTGAGCATGAGCAGACGGTCGCCGGGGCGCAGATCGATGTCCTGAACGCGGTAGAGGTGGGGCGCGGACTCGGACAGCCCGAAGGGTTGGTCCACCTCACAGGTGATCTCCTCCGCAGTCCCCTCGCGCATGCGCAGGGGCCAGGGGTGGCCGGCGTTGACAAGCTGGGCCCGCCCGGTGCGCAGGTTGATGCGCAGCAACTGCCCGGTGGCGTGACCGTGACCGTGGTCGGCCAGGGCCCTGTCGGCCCGGTGGGCCTGTTCGGCCAGACCGGCTCCCGTGCGGCGGGCGCCGCGCAGGGCGGCCACCAGGACCGTGGCGGCCAGCGCGGCGTCGATGTCGTGGCCCATGGGGTCGGTCACCGACACGTGCAGGGTGTCGCGGTCCAGGGCGTAGTCGAAGGTGTCACCGCTGAGGTCTTCGGAGGGCTCCAGGCTCCCGCACAGCGTGAACTGTGCGGCCTCGCACGACAGTGAGGGGGGCAGCAGCTGGTACTGGATCTCCGCTGCCAGGGTGGGGGGACGGGAGCGTTTGCCCCAGGTGTACAGGTCGGTGAAGCGACCGTTGGCGATCACTATGTAGGCCAGGGCGTGGGCGGCCTCCCCCACCGCTTCGAGGACCTCCTCACCGGCGGAGGCCGGCAGGATCAGTTCCAGCAGCCCGATCGCATCCCCCCGGTTGGTGACCGGCACGATCACCCGCTGTCCCCGGCTGCTCACCTCCCGGTACGGCTTCTGGGTGTAGATCACCTGCTCGTAGGCGCTGCCGAACATGGGAATCCGCTCCGCTTCCCGCCCGCCCTCCACCGCCTCGGCTGCGGACAGCCGCACCACTGTCCTCCCCGTGAGGTCCACGATGAGGAAAGAGACCTCCGTAGCGTCGAAACGCCGCCGCAAATCCTCCGCGACCACGTCGACGGCAGCCACCGGCGCCGCCGTCTCCGCTGCCGTCAGCAGCCGGGGAAGTGCACTCTGCCCACCACTCACGGCCGTGGTCCCTTCCACATGCCCCTCCTACAGCTTGGGAACCTCCACGGTGAGCGTCAAACTGTGAGCGGTCACGGCCGGTGAAGACGCCATGCATCACCGGATCAATCAGCAAACGTCTGGTCGCGGAGATGATTCGCGGAATCGACGGCACCGCACGGCTCACGAAAAGACCGAGCTCAGCGTCAGGCCGCGGTGGTCGACCGGCAGCCGTATGAAGCTGACGCCGAGAGAATCTCACACACGGCCCGCACTTGGGTGTCCCTCAAGGCACGACCGCCCGCACGGCCGGCCCGGGATGCCTGGCTGAAGCAGGGAGGTTCCCGCCTACCAGGACGACCCCGAGCAGCGCACTCATCAGGACCGACACGCCGGTCAGGCCCAGGCCGGCCTTCTCGTTGAGCAGGTCGGCAGCGGTCTCGCCGACCGTCGTGCACAGCACCTTGATGATCCAGAAGTAGGCGGTGACCTCGGGAACCTTGTTCCAGCGCAGACGGTGGGAGGGGCGAGCGGCGGCACTCGTGCCCGGTTCGGCCTCGGGAGTCTCGGAGAGTTCGTAGGTCATGGGCAGGACGTTGCCAGCGGTTACCTGAACGCATCCTGACTGGCGCGCGGCCTGTGACCAGGTGTCGCGGCCGGGGCGAGCGGGCCGCCCGGCTTCCCGGCTGCCGCTCGTCGGCTCAGTCCGCGTTGGGCCGGGCGAGGCCGTGGTCGTAGGCGAAGATCACGGCCTGGATGCGGTCGCGGGCGCCGATCTTGGCCAGGACGCGGCCGACGTGGGTCTTGACGGTGGACTCGGACAGGACGAACCGGGCGGCGATCTCGCCGTTGGTCCAGCCCTTGCCTACGGCGACGAGGATCTCCCGCTCACGGTCGGTGAGGGAGCCCAGTCCCGGGTCCTCGGCGGAGTCCGCGCGGTGCGCGGGGACGTAGCGGGCGTACTCCTGCAGGAGACGGCGGGTGAGGGCGGGCGCGATGACGGCGTCGCCGGAGGCAACGGCTCGGATGCCGGCGAGGAGTTCCTCGGGGCGGGCGTCTTTGAGGAGGAAGCCGCTGGCACCGGCGCGGAGGGCGGCGTGGACGTATTCGTCGAGGTCGAAGGTGGTGAGCACGAGGACGCGCGAGCGGCCGCCGGCGGCGACGATGCGGCGGGTGGCCTCGATGCCGTCCATGCCCGGCATGCGGACGTCCATCAGGACGACGTCCGGGCGCAGTTCGGCCGTCTTGCGGACGGCCTCGGCGCCGTGGGCGGCCTCACCGACGACGTCGGTCTCGGGGACGGAGTCCAGGAGGAGGTGAAAGCCGTAGCGTTGCAGCGGCTGGTCGTCCACGACGAGCACGGTGGTCATCGGTCACCACCGCTTCGGGGTGTGAGGTCGAGGACGGCCTCGACGCTCCATCCGCCGCCGCCCGTCGGCCCCGCGCTGACGGTGCCGCCGTACAGAGCCGCTCGTTCCCGCATGCCCACCATGCCGTGTCCTTCCTCGTTCGGCGGCCCGGACGGTGTGGCCGGGCCGGTGTCCTGGACCCGGATGTTCAGCCGACTGTTTTCGACGAGGATCGCCAGGTGCACCCTGGTGTCGGTGTCGGTGTCGGTGTGCTTCAGGGTGTTGGTGAGGGCTTCCTGGACGATGCGGTACACCGTCAACTGCACCCCGCCGTCCAGGGCGTCCACGTCGCCGGAGGTCCGGTAGACGACCTCCAGTCCGGCGGCGCGTACCTTGGCGCACAGCGCTTCGATGTCCGCGATGCCGGGCTGTGGACTGAGTTCGGCCCCGCCCGCCGCACCGCCCGTCGGACCGCCCGCGGCCTCGCGCAGCACGCCGAGCACGCGCCGCAGTTCACCGAGCGCCTGCCGGCCGGTGTCGCCGATGAGCTGGAGGGCCTCCTTGCCCCGTTCGGGGGCGACGTCCGTGGCGTAGGCCCCGGCGTCGGCGAGCGTGATGATCACGGACAGGTTGTGGCCCACGATGTCGTGCATCTCGCGCGCGACCCGGGTGCGTTCGGTGGCCGTGGCGAGTCTGCTGCGCTGGTCGCGTTCGATCTCCAGCCGGGCGGCCCGGTCCCGCAGTCCGGCGAGCTGGGCCCGGCGGATCCGTACCATCAGGCCGAGCGTGAGGGCCGCGGTCGCCGTGCTCAGCAGGAAGAACAGCGCGTCCCAGACGGACACGGCCGAGGACGCGCGGACGGCGACCAGCACCATGGCGCCCGCCATGACCGCGCAGGCCCACGGCAGCTGCCGGAGCCACCCGTGCAGGGCGAGGCTGTAGAGCGCGACGAAGAGGGCGATGTCCGCGCGCAGCGCCGCGCCCAGGGCCCATTGGAGGACGAACACCGCGGCGATGACGCCGAAGGCCGCCGCCGGCCTGCGGCGCCGCCACAGCAGGGGCAGTACCAGTCCGGCCTGCAGGGCCAGCGTTCCCGCGACGGGCAGCTGGGTGAAGGCGACGCGGAACCGGCGCGGGTCGTCGCCGTCGCCGTGGTCCATCCCGCCATGGACCAGCTCGGGCAGGCAGAACATCAGGAAGACGACGACCACGACCGCGGTGTCCAGCACCCACGGACGGGTCCGGTCGGCGTGCCTCAACCGCTGGCCGCCCCGGGACAGACGGGCGACCAGCGGTCCCATCCCGCTGAGTTCATCGGTGGTCACGGGTGTCACTCGTCCATGGTGAGGCCGTCAGACGTCCGTGCGCACGAGGCGGTAGGCCGCTCCGCCCAGCGCCAGCGCCGTCCAGCAGAGGAAGACCAGCAGTCCGGCGCCCGGTGACAGGGTCATGGAGTCGTGCGTCAGGGCGAACATCGCCTCGCCCGCGTTGGACGGCAGGTACGGGCTGATGTCGTTCTGCCAGGAGCTGGGCAGCAGGGAGATCAGTCCCGGGATCAGCATCAGGGTGGCCACCAGCACCGAGATCCCGCCGGCCACCGACCGCAGCAGCGCGCCCAGGGCGGTGCCGATCACCCCGACCAGGCCGAGGTAGAGCCCCGCGCCCAGCAGGCTCCGCAGGACACCCGCGTGCGAAAGGCTCATGGCCGCGGGCGTGCCCGAGACGATCCCGCTCCCGATCAGAAAGGCGACGAAGCCTCCCAGCGTTCCCACGACCAGCGCGACCAGCCCGAACACGGCCGCCTTGGACCACAGCACGGGCAACCGGCGGGGCACCGCTGCGAGCGTCGAGCGGATCAGGCCGGTCGAGTACTCGCCCGCCGTGACCAGCACACCGAGGACGCCCAGGGCCAGTTGGGCGAAGTTCGTGCCGAAGAGGGACAGGCTGACGGCCGTCGAGGCGGCGAAGTCCCGGTCCATGTGGCCGGAGCCGATCTCGGACTTGTAGCGGCTCGCGGCGATCAGGCCGAAGGCCACCAGGAACAGCAGGCCGAGGCCCAGGGTGATCCAGGTCGAGCGCAGGGACCACAGCTTGGCCCACTCGGAGGCGAGCACGCGCCGCCCGGTCACCCGGTAGGCGGGGCGGGCGGGGGCGGTCCTGGGTTCCTCCGCCGTCGCGGTGAGGGTGCTCATGCGGGCCTCCCGAGGGTGTCGACGCCGGTCGTGGAGCCGTGGTACTCCACGGCATCCCTGGTCAGGTCCATGAACGCCTCCTCCAGCGACACGGACCGCGCGCTCAGCTCGAACAGCGCGATGCCGTGTTCGGCGGCCCTGAGTCCGATCTCCCGGGCGGTCAGGCCGCTCACCTGAAGCTCCTCGGAACCGATCCGGCCGGTGACCTCGACGCCCGGTCCCGCCAGCACGTCCCGCAGCCGCGCCGGGTCCTGCGTCGCCACCTTCACCGTGTCACCGCCCGCCTCGCGGATCAGGTCCGCCACGGTCGTGTCGGCCAGCAGCCGCCCCCGGCCCACGATGATCAGGTGGTCCGCGACCAGGGCCATCTCGCTCATCAGGTGCGACGACACGAAGACCGTGCGCCCCTGGTCGGCGAGCCCTTTGAGCAGGTTGCGGATCCAGAGCACGCCCTCCGGGTCCAGCCCGTTGACCGGCTCGTCCAGCATCACCGTCTGCGGGTCGCCCAGCAGCGCCGCCGCGATGCCCAGCCGCTGGCCCATGCCGAGGGAGAAGGCGCCGGCCCGCTTCTTCGCCACACTGCCCAGTCCGGCGAGCTCGATGACCTCGTCGACCCGGCCGCCGGGGATGCCGTGGGTCAGCGCGAGTGCCCTGAGATGGTTGTACGCCGAACGGCCCGGGTGGATCGACTTCGCCTCCAGCAGAGCGCCGACCTCCTGGAGCGGGGCCTGGTGGCGGGCGTAGGGGTGGCCGTTCACGGTGACGGAGCCGCTCGTCGGGGCGTCGAGGCCGACGATCATGCGCATGGTCGTGGACTTGCCCGCTCCGTTGGGCCCCAGGAAGCCGGTCACCGTGCCGGGCTTCACGACGAAGTCCAGCCCGTCGACGGCCGTCTTCTCGCCGTACCTCTTGGTCAACCGCCGTGCGTCGATCATTCGCGTTCTCCCTGTCGGGGGCCGGCGTCCACACCTCCGACGCCTCACCCGCAACGCTAAGAGGCGAATCACCGCGATCCGGTGGTACCGGGAGGCTGAACAGCGCGCGGCGCGTAGTACCTCGGTACTACGCGCCTGCCTGCGGCGCTTTCCATGGTCGTCGGCTCCGCCGCGGTGGCAGCAGGCGTCCTGCCGTTACGGAGGGCGCCCCGCCCACGTGGCACCCGGCCCCCCGGCATCCGCCGCGCACTGGGCCCGCTCCGCGCTCTCGACCCCGCTCGGCTGCCTCGGGTCCGTAACGGGCGAGGGCGGTACACCCGGGAGGCCCTACCAGGGTGGTACGCCCGCTCTCCCTCCTCAGGTGATCGGCATCCCGGTGATCCCCCCTGGTCCACAACCTGCACGATGCCCGCGGGGTGGGGCGCGAAGGGGGAGGGAACCAGGGATGTCCAGGGCTCGCGGAGCAGACTGGCCGCGGATCTCCGGGACGCAGTGACCGCACGCTGGGCTGGCGGTCGCGGCGGCGCTCAGGGGCACGTCGAGGGGGGCCGGGGCCCCGGCGCCGCGAGGTCGGGACGAGCCCTTTCGTCGCCGCGCCGGGGACGGGCGCTCAGGGAGCCAGTACGGCGGCGACCGCTGCCATGTCGTCACGGAAATAGAAGTGACCGCCGGAGAAGGCGTGCCGGCGTACGGGCGCGGTGCTGTGCCGGTCCCACGCGTCGAGCTGGTCCGCGGTGACGCTGTCGGCCTCCCCGCCGAGGACGACGAGCGGGACCGAAAGCGGCGCGGACTCCCGGTACCGGTAATGCTCGAGCAGGGCGAAGTCGGCGCGGAACGCTGGCAGCAGCAGCGCCAACAGATCGGGGTCGGCAGCGATCTGGGGCGGGATGCCACCGTAGCGCTCGTTCAGGACCGCGATCAGCTCCTCGTCCGGCAGGCCGGACAGCTGGGCCCCGTGGCGCGGCAGGTGGGGAGCCGGGAACGCCGAGACGACGAGCCGTTCGGGCAGCGGCAGTCCCCGGGCGGCCAGTTCGCGCGTCGCCTCGTACGCGACCAGCGCGCCGAGGCTGTGTCCGAACAGGTCGTAGGGGGCGACGAACTGCGTCTCCGCCAGCAAGGCGTGGACCACGGCGTTCAGGTCGGTCAGGGCCGGTTCGGCGGCCCGGCCGCCGCGGCCCGGCATGCAGACGCCGTAGACCTGAGTGCCGCTCAAGTGCCGGTCCCAGCGGACGTACTCGCCCGGGAGCCCGCCCGAGTGGGGGAAGCAGTACAGATGGCGCTCGGGGGTCGCCGTGAGGGGACGGCCGTTCAGCCAGGGGTTGCGCCGGGCGGGGGTGCCGCCGAGCAGTCGGGCGGGAGGGCACGTGGTCATGAGGTCGGGTTCTCCTTGTCCTCGGCAGAAGCGCCGGCCCCGCGCTCCTCGATGAGCGCGGCGAACGACGACGGGCTTTGGAAGCGCAGGACGTCCGAGGCTTTGACGGTGAGGTGGAAGGTGGAGCCGGCCCAGGCGGCGAGCTTGGTGGCGGTCAGCGAGTCGCCTCCGAGGTCGAACAGTCCGTCCTGCGGGTCGATGTCCGGGTAGCCGAGGGCCTGCCCGAAGGCGGTGAGCACGGCCTGGAGGACGGGCGGGTGTTCCGGCGCGGGGACGCCGGCCGGTACGTCGGCCGCAGCCTCCGGCACGCCGGTGGCTGCCTCCCCCGGCTCGGCCGGCAGCCCGGTGGCCGACGCCTTGGGCATGGAGATCGGCGAGGCCATGGGAGTGGGCGTGAGTGGCGTCGTGGCGGTCGGCGTGAACGGGGTCGGTGGCGGCACGAGGTGATGGCGGCGTTCGAACGGGTAGGTCGGCAACGCGATCCGGCGCCGGGGCCCGTCGTTCTGCAGGGCGGCGAAGCCGGGGTGCGCCCCCCGGGCCCACATCTCGCCGACGCCGGCCAGCAGCACCGCCGTCTCGGACGCCTCCTCCGCCGGGTGCGGGGCGAGGCGTACGACGGTCTGCTTGCTGTCGTAGGCGGCGTGCTGGCGGGTCAGCGTGGCCAGGGTGCGGCCCGGACCCATGTCGACGAGGACGCGGTCCGGGGCGCCGAACAGGGTGTCCAGCGCCTCTCCGAAGCGGACGGGTTCGCGCATGTGCCGCACCCAGTACCGCGACGTGCGCACGTCCTCCTCGTCGGCCCACGCTCCGGTGGTGTCCGACAGCACCGGCAGCGTCGGCCGCTCGCGCGGCAGCGCCTCGACGGCCTCGGCGAAGCGCTGGGTGACCGGATCGACCAGGGGTGAGTGGCCCGCGGTGGCGATGCGCAGCACCCGCGCCTCCAGCCCGCGGTCGGTCAGCTCCCGCGCGAAGCGCGCCACGGAGGCGGCCGGACCGGTGACCGTGCACTGGCCGGGGCCGTTGACCGCGCCGACGGTGATGTCGGCGGGGAGCAGCCCGAGCACCTCCTCCTCGGGCAGGCGCACCGCGGCCATCGCGCCGGCCGGCACGGTGCCGAGGAGCCGTCCTCGTTCGGCGACCAGCCGGAACGCGTCCGCCGGGGCGAACACGCCGGCCGCGCAGGCAGCGGCGTAAGCGCCGAGGCTGTGTCCGGTGACGGCGCTCGGCCGCAGGCCCCAGGAGTCCAGCAGGCGGGTGGTGGCGTACTGCACGGCGAACACCGCCGGCTGGCCGACCTCGATGGTCGCCAGCCGCCCGGCCGCGACCGCCCTTTCGTTGTCCGTGCGGGGGTAGAGGACTTCACGGAGGTCGAAACCGAGCGAACCGGCGACGGCGTCGGCGAGTTCGTCCAGGGCACGCCGGAACGCGGGCCGCCCGTCGTACAGTTCGGCCGTCATACCCAGGTGCTGGCCGCCCTGGCCGGGGTACATGAAGACCAGTTCGGCGTCGGAGTGTGCACCCGTCCCGGAGGCGTCGGCGCGACCGCGCAGCGCGGTCACCGCCTCCTGTGTGGTGGACGCCACCACGAACCTGCGGTGGGCGTGGTGTGTCCGGCCCACCTGGAGGGTCCGGGCGGCGTCGCCCAGGTGCGTCCCCGGGTGCGCGGCAAGGTGGTCGGCCAGGCGGTCCGCGGCGGTCTCGGCGGCGGCCGGGGTCTTGGCGGAGACGAGCAGAAGCTCATGGCCGGTGGACGGCGCGGACTCCTCGCGGTGCGGAGCCTGTTCGAGGACGACGTGGGCGTTGGTGCCGCCGACCCCGAGTGCGTTGACGCCGGCGATCCGCGGTCCGTCCGTCGGCCACGCGCGGGCGGTGGCGTTGACCTCGAAGGAGGAGGTGTCGAAGTCGACGGCCGGATTGGGCCGCTGGTAGTGCAGGGTCGCCGGGATGACACCGTGCTCGACGCTGAGGACGGCCTTGATGAAGCCGGTGACGCCCGCCGCCGCGTCCGCGTGCCCGATGTTGGTCTTCACCGAGCCGATGAGGCAGGGGGCTTGACGGTCCTCGCCGGTCCCGAAGGCGTGGGTGAGCGCGGCGACCTCGATGGGGTCGCCGAGCGCGGTGCCAGTGCCGTGGGCCTCGACGTAGCCGACCTCGTGGGGTTCGATGCCGGCGACCTCGTGGGCGGTGCGGACCACTTCGGCCTGGCCCACGACGCTGGGGGCGGTGAAGCCCGCCTTGTGGCGCCCGTCGTTGTTGACGGCCGAGCCGCGGATCACCGCGTGGACGTGGTCGCCGTCGGCGAGGGCGTCCGCCAGGGGGCGCAGGACGACCACGCCGACCGCACTGGCGGAGACCGTGCCGTCGCTGTCGGCGTCGAAGGCGCGGCAGTGTCCGTCGGCCGCGACGATGCCACCGGGTGTGTAGCGCATGGCGGGCAGGTGGGGCGCGACGGTGCCGCCGCCCGCGACGGCCAGGTCGCACTCGCCGTTCAGCAGCGCCTGCACGGCGAGGTGAACGGCCACCAGGGAGGTGGAGCAGGCGGTCTGCACGGTCATCGCGGGACCGGTCAGGTCCAGGTGGTACGCGATGCGGGTGGCGGCGAAGTCGGGGGCGGTGGCCTGGCGCACCCGCCATTCGTCGAGGAACGGCATCTCGTCGAGGCGGGCCCGCACGGCCTCCGCGTAGCCGTTGCCGCCCGTACCGACGTACACGCCGGTCACCGGGCGGTCCACGCCGGCGTGCCCGGCCCGTTCGAGGGCCTCGTGGGCGCACTCCAGCAGCAGCCGCTGCTGCGGGTCGGTGATCAGCGCGTCGTGGGCGGACAGCCCGAAGTAGGCCGCGTCGAAGTCGCCCACGGCGTCGAGGACGCCGTAGGCGGGGACGAACTCGGGGTGGGCGGGGTCGGCACGGTCGGGGAGCACGGTGATCGTCTCCCGGGCCGCGAGCAGGTTCTCCCAGAAGTGCTCCACGTCAGGAGCACCGGGGAACCGGCCGGCCATGCCCACCACCGCGACGAGGTGGTCCTGGTCTTCCGGTCCGTTGTCGGTCATCGAGAGTCCTTCGTGGGGTGTGCGGAAGTAGCGGAGGGGGCCGGGGCGCCCTGGGTGCCCAGGGCACCGATGACGAACAGGGCGGCGGCGAGGGCCTGGAGGGCGGCCAGGCCCCAGAAGACGGGGGTGATCCCCGCCCGCTGGGCGACCGTGCCGGACAGGATCCAGCCGACCGTGCCGCCCAGGAGCGCCAGGGCCGTCGCGACGGTGAGCGCCTCCGGCCGCCGGTCCTGCGGGATGCGCAGGACGCGGACGGTGGCGACCGGTGCGTTGGAGACGCCATTGAGCAGTCCGGCGAAGACCAGCAGGCACACCAGGCCCGGCAGTTCGAGGTGCAGCGGCAGCGCGAAGAACGCCACGCCGAGGCCCACCCTGCCGGTGAGGGCGAGGGTGCGCGGGGGCACCCTGCGCATCAGCCGTCCGGCCAGGAGGGTGCCGGTCAGGGCTCCGCCGCCGAAGGCGGTCAGCAGAGCGCCTGCGACGACGGACGAGCCGCCCTCGCGCGTCACGGCGATCACCGGGAGCAGCGCGAACATCGCCTGCCAGGCCATCTCCCCGAGCGCCAGGCCCGCCGACCAGCTGCGCAGCAGCCGGTCCGACAGCAGCAGGCGCAGCGCGGCCGTCGGGGACCGGCGGGGCGCCGGCGCCTGCGGCGGGGTGCGCGGCAGGAGCCGGCTCAGCAGGAGCGCCGAGGCGGCGAACGACACCGCGTCCACGAGGAGCACGGTGGGGGCGCCGAACAGGGAGATGAGGAGGCCGCCGAGCGTGGGGCCCAGCAGGACGCTGAGCCGGGTCGCGCTGTGCAGGGCGGCGTTGGCCCGGCCGAGAAGTTGTTCGTCATCGCCGACGACGCTCGGCAGGATGGCCTGCTGGCTCGCCAGGTACGGCGCGTAGAAGGCGCCGATGGCGAACATGACGACCACGAAGGTGGCCGTGTTCAGGCAGTGCAGGTAGTACAGCACCGGGAGCAGCGCCACGAGCGGGCCGCGGACGGTGTCCCCGATGAGCATGATCCGCCTGGGCCCGATCCGGCCGGTCCAGGAGGCGCCGAAGAAGCCGAACACCGCGATCGCGGCGAGCTGGGCCGCCATGACCAGACCCATGTCACCGGCGGAACCGGTGAGCTGGAGCACCAGCCAGGGCATGGAGACGGCGCTGAGCTGGGTGCCGAGCATGGACGTGGTCTCCGCGGCGAGGAGCACGCGCAGCGTGGGGTGGCTCCAGACGCCGGGCGCGGATCCGGCCGGGGTGGCGGGGGTGGTTCCCGTGGTCACGGTCACTCGCCTCCCGCCGTGCGGGGGCGGCGACGGCCGCGCCGGCCCGACCGGACCGGCCGCTTCGGGTGCCCGGGCCCGTCCGGGTTCCCGGCGGGGCGGCCGGGCTCGGTGGCCGCGCCGAGCGCGCGGGCCAGGGCGGACACGGTCGGGTGCTCGAACAGCGCGGTGATGGGCAGTTCCCGGCCGAAGGCGGCGACGATCCTGCTGTGCAGCTTGGCCAGCGCCAGGGAGTTGCCGCCCAGGTCGAAGAAGGTGTCGTGGACCGAGATCTCGGGCAGCCCCAGGACCTCCGACCAGAGCGCGGCGACCTTGCGTTCGGTGTCGTTGCCCGGCGCGACGTGTCCGACGTTGCCGACGAGGTCGGCGCGCTCGGGGCGCGGCAGGGCGGCGTGGTCGACCTTGCCGCTGGTGGTCAGGGGCAGGGCGGCCAGGACCACCACGGCCTCCGGCACCATGTACGCGGGCAGCTCCGCCCGTGCGCGGCGCAGCAGCTCGGCGCTGTCGGGGGTGCGGTCGCCGCGCGGGGTCACGTAGGCGACGAGGGCCGGTGTGCGGTGCGGGTCTCCCGTGACGGCCGCCTGGGCGACCTCGGGCTGCTGCTGGAGGAAGTGTTCGATCTCGCCTGGCTCGACGCGGTATCCGCGCAGCTTGAGTTGGCGGTCGGCCCGGCCCAGGTACTCGACGGAGCCGTCGGTCAGCCGGCGGCCGAGGTCACCGGTGCGGTAGACGCGCAGCGGGCCGCCGTCCAGCTCGATCGTGCGGAAGCGCTCCGTGGTCAGTTCGGGCCGGTGCAGGTATCCCTCGGCGAGGCTGTCACCGGCGAGGTGGATCTCGCCGACGGTGCCGAGCGGTACACGCTGCGCGGCCGCGTCGAGGACGAGCATCCGCACCCCGGGCAGGGGGCGGCCGATGCAGTTCAGCGGGGCGGTGCCGGCACTGTCCACGATGTGCTCGGAGGAGGCGACGGTGTTCTCGGTCGGGCCGTATGAGTTGAGCACCCGGTAGGGCAGCCGGGCCGGCGGACGCTGGGAGAGCGCGGCGCCGCCGATGCTCAGCCAGCGCAGGACGCGGGGCGTGGTGGTGCTGGTGCTCCACATGGCCTCGGCCAGCGCGGTCGTGCAGAACGCCGCCGTCACGCCCTTGGCGTCCAGCCACGCGCCGAGCGTGGAGGGGGTGACGGGCTTCTCGTACGGGACCAGGCAGGCGCCGTTGGCGAGGGCCTGCCAGACCTCCATCTGGGAGGAGTCGAAGCTCACGCTGAGCAGGTGGGAGCAGCGGTCCCCGGCGCCGAGGCCCAGGGTCGAGGCGGCGGAGCGCACCAGGTTGGCGAGCCCGCCGTGCCGGACGGCGACGCCCTTGGGCTTGCCGGTGGTGCCCGAGGTGTAGATGACGTAGGCCCGGGCGTCGGCGGACCAGTCGGGCAGGTCCTCGGTGTGCTCGGTGTGCTCGGCGTCCGGTACCTCGGCGACGTCGACGACCGTGGCCGCGCCGGTCGCCGGCAGTGCGGTCCCGGCGCGGGTCAGCACTACGTCGGCGCGTACATCGTCGAGGACGTACTCCTGGCGTGCGGTCGGCCAGGACGGGTCGAGCGGGCAGAACGCGGCTTCGGCGAACCAGGCGGCGAGCATGGCGACGACGAAGTCCTCGCCGCGTTCGAGGAGCAGGGCGACCGTGGGCGCCTCGTCCGACAGGTGCGGCCTCAGGGCCGTGGCGAGCGCGCGGGCGCGGCGCACGAGGCCGCCGTAGTCGAGCGTGCCGCGGGTGCTCTCCACGGCCGGGGCGCCGGGGCGGGTGCGGGCCTGGTGCAGGACGAGCGCCGGGACGGTCGTGACCGGTCCCGGCCGGGGACCGTGTTCCCAGGCGCGGATGCGCTCCGTCTCCTCGGGCGCGAGCAGGTCGAGCGCGGCCACGGGCATGTCGAGGCTGTCGGGCAGCCGGTCCAGCAGAGTGGCCAGGGTGCCGGCCAGTTGCTCGACGTCCGCGCGGCGAAGCAGGCCGCCGTGGTAGGACATGCGGCCGCGCAGGTGGGCGCCGTCGAGGGCGAGTGCGACGGTCAGGCCGAGCTTGCCGGTGTAGGCGGCGTCCTCGCCGTCGATTGGAACGGCGCTGAGGGTGCGCCCGCCGAGGGTGCGGGGACGTGCCGCGGCCGTGCTGAAGGACAGGCTGACGTCGCCGTAGGGCGTGCGGCCCGGCCTGCGGGGCGGGTTGAGCCGGTCGATGACGTCCTCGAAGGGGACCTCGCCGTGCGCGAACGCCCCCAGCGTCTCGTCCCGCATGGCCTCCAGCGTGTCGCGCACCGTGGCGCCGGGGCGGAGCCGGGAGCGCAGCGGGACGGTGTTCAGGCAGGGCCCGAACACGTCCGCGAGTCCGTTGCGTCCCCGGTTGGTCATGGGACCGCTGATGACCACGTCGTCGGCGCCGGTGCGGCGGTGCAGCAGGACGGCCAGCGCGGTGGCGGCCGTCATGAACGGCGAGATGCCGTGCCTCTCGTGCAGGGTGCGCAGGCGCTCCCCCCCTCCCTCGGGCAGCGCCAGGTCGATCACGCCGTGCGGGGCGGGCTCCTCGGGCGCGGACAGTTCCAGGTAGGCGGGAGCGCCCTTCAGCCGCTCCTGCCAGAAGGCGAGGGAGGCCTCGTGCCGACCGGAGAAGCGGGCCGCGCTCTGAGCGCGGACGAAGTCCCGGTACTGCGGCGGCAGCACGTCCGTCGAGAGTTCGACGAGGTAGGCGGCGACGGCATCCGCCAGACGGGCGGCGTCGGCGGCGGACACCTGCTCGCCCCGGTGGGAGAGTACGGCGCCGAGTTCGCCGTCCTGCTCCATCACGGTCAGCGTGGCGCCGAACTTGACCTCGCGGAGCCACATCGACTCGTCGGACACCGGCCGCAGTTCGGCTTCGCCGAGTACCGCGCGCCTGTCGCCGCGCAGGTTCATGTTGAGCACGACGTCGGTGTACGGCGCGCTGCCGGCCGTCTGTTCCGGCCGGAGCCGGGCCAGGACCTCGTCGAAGGGGGCGCGGGCGTGTTCGAAGGCGTCGAGCACCTCGGTGCGCATGGCGGACAAGGCGTCGCGGGCGGTGGTGTCGGCGGTCTGGGCCGAGCGGAGCACGACGAGGTTGAGGCAGGGGCCCAGCAGGTCGGCGGAGGCGGTGTCGCGGATGCTGGCGGGGACGCCGAAGGTCAGCGCGGGCATGCCGCCGCAGCGGTGCAGGGCCGTCGCCAGGGCTGCCGCCATGATCATGAACCAGCTCGCGCCGTGTTCGGCCATGACCGGCTGCAGCCGGCCGAGCAGGCCGCCGGGCAGGGCGATCCGGACCGCTCCGTGGGCCTCGGGCCGCTCGGGGGCGGGCAGGCCGGGCCGAGTCGGCCAGCCCTGGAGCCGCTCCTGCCAGAAGGCGAGGTCGGCGTCGCGGCGTGCGTCGCCGGGGACTTCGGCTGCGGCCGTGTGGGCACGGTACTGGAGTGCGGGGGGCGCGGAGGGCACTCCGGCGAGGCTGTCGCGGTGGCAGCGCTCCAGCTCGCTGATGAGGACGCGTACGGACTCGCCGTCCACGACGAGGTGGTGCACGCAGAGCATGAACGCGGTGCCGCGTGGACCGCAGTCGGCGACGGCGGCGCGCAGCAGTTGTCCGGACGCGAGGTCGAAGGGGCGGCCGGCTGCCTCGTCGAGCCACCGGGCGGCGGCTTCTTCGGGACCGTCGCCGTCCTCGGCCACGAAGGTGTGCACGCGCGGCCGCCAGGGCTGCTGGACGACCTGGCGGACGGTGCCGCCCCGCATGCGGAAGGCGGTGCGCAGGATCTCGTGCCCGGTGATCAGGCGGGCCAGCGCGTCTTCCAGGACGTCGATGTCCAGGACGCCGGTGACGGTCCAGCCGAGGGAGACGTGTGCGGGCGCGCCCTGGCTCATCTGTTCCGCCAGCCACATGCGGCGCTGGAACGCGCTCGCGGGCGACTCGTCGTCGGCCGCCGACGGGTCGGTGCCGGCCGTCACGGGGCGGGGCGCGGCGGAAGGGGTGGAAGCGGCCGGTACGGCGGGAGGAGCCGGGGCCTGCTCGTGCCGTGCGGCAGGCGCGGGAGCGGCGGGGGCCGGCTCGCGCCGTACGGTGGGCTCCGGAGCGGCGGGGGCGGTGCCGCGGCGGCCGGGGGCCGCGTCGATGAGGTCGGCGAGGTCGCCCAGTCGTGGCGTCTCGAAGAGGGTCTTGATCGGCAGCTCGGCGCCGAACCGGTCGGCGATCTCACCGATGAGGCGGACGACGAGCATGGAGTGCCCGCCGAGGCCGAAGAACGAGTCGTCCTCGCCGACGGCAGGCACGTCGAGCAGATCGCACCACACGGTGGCGAGTTCGGCGGCTGTGCCGGTGCGGGGCTCGCGCCGCGCGGGGGCGGCCGCCTCGGCCGTCCGCGCGCGCAGTTCCTTCACGTCGACCTTGCCGTTGACCGTCAGCGGGATGGTCCGCACGACGTGGAACAGCGAGGGCACCATGTACGAGGGCAGCCGCTGCGAGAGGTGTCCGCGCAACTCCGTGGTGCTCAGGGCCTGTTCGCTCTGTACGACGCCGACGAGCCGGTCGTCCTCGGCGAACACGACCGCGTCGCGGACGTCCGGGTGCCCGCACAGCGCGGTCTGTACCTCTCCCGGCTCGATGCGGTAACCGCGCAGCTGTACCTGGGAGTCGGCGCGGCCGATGAACCGCAGGGAGCCGTCGGGCAGGTGGGCGGCGAGGTCGCCGCTGCGGAACAGGGTGCCGTCGCCGAAAGGTGAGGGCACGAAGCGCTGGGCGGTCAGTTCGGGCCGGCCCAGATAACCTCCGGCCACTCCGTCGCCGGCGACGTAGATCTCGCCGACGGCGCCGACGGGCAGCAGGCGACGGCCGGTGTGGCGGTCGAGCAGGTAGAGGCGGGTGGTGGGGATCGGGGTGCCCACCACGCTCGTGTCCGTCTCCATGTCGGCGCGGGTGACGGTGCGCACGCTGGCGTGCACGGTGGTCTCGGTGATGCCGTACATGTTGACGAGGCGAACGTGCGGGAAGCGCTCCGACCACTCGGTCAGCGTCCCCGGGCGCAGCGCTTCGCCGCCGAAGACGACGCAGCGCAGGGCGGACAGCCCGTCCGGGGTCGTGGGGCGCAGGCCGAGCAGACGGCGGAACGCGCTGGGCGTCTGGTTGAGCACGGTGACGCGTTCGCGTTGGAGGAGGTCGAAGAAGAGGCCCGGGTCCCGGGTCTCGTCCTCGGAGACGAGCACGACCCGGCCGCCGTGCACCAGGCCGCCGAACAGCTCCCACACGGAGAAGTCGAAGGCGTAGGAGTGGAACATGGTCCAGACGTCGGCGGGCCCGAAGGAGAACGGCAGCCGGTCGTTGTCGAGCAGCCGCACCAGGTTGCGGTGGGTGAGCACCACGCCCTTGGGACGGCCGGTGGTGCCGGAGGTGTAGATGCAGTAGGCGGGCGAGTCCAGTGGCACGGCCGGGAGCGCGGTCTCCTCGGCGGCGGGAGCGGCGAGCAGCGCGTCCAGCGCGAGCGCCGTCCCGTCGAAGTCACCGCCGGTGCCGGCGCGGGGCGCGAGCGCGAGGCGCACACCGGAGTCGGACAGGATGAACGCGCGGCGCTCCGCGGGGATCGCCGGGTCGATGGGCAGGTAGGCCGCACCGGCCAACAGGGTTCCGAGCACCGCGCGCACCTGGTCGGTGCCGCGCGGGAACAGCAGCGCGACGAGTTCGCCCCGGCGTACGCCCGCGGCCAGCAGGCCCCGGGCGACGGCGCGGGCGTCTGCCATCAGGTCGCCGTAGCGGACCGTGACGTCGCCGTCGGTGAGCGCCGTGGCCTCGGGCCGCGCGGTCGCCTGACGAGCGATCAGCTCGTGGACGGGGGTCTCCTCGTACGACGCCTCGGTGGCGTTCCACACCTTCAGCTGGACGTGGCGCTCCCGCTCCGAGAGCGGGTCGATGCCGGACACCTCGCGCTCGGGGCGCTCGGTGAGCTGCCGCAGGGCCGTGACGTAGTGCCCGGCCATGGCGGAGATCTGGTCGTGGTCGAAGTACAGCCCGTTGTAGACGAGATGGCCGCGGTGGCCGTCCCCGTCGGGCTGGAGGGCGAGGTGCAGGTCGTACTTGCCGCGGCCGCCGGCCGTGTCCACGACGTGCGCGAGGGCGCCGTCCGGGCCCGGCAGGGGCGCCGCGGCGGGCAGGTAGCTGTAGAGCACGTCGAAGAGCGCCGTGCGACTCATGTCCTTCGACGGGTCGACGGCGCGCACCAGTTCGTCGAACGGGGCGCGGGCGTGGGCGCGGGCGTGCGCGGTCTCGGCGGCGGTGTCGGCGACGAGGTCGGCGAACGACTGCCGGACGCGCGGGCGCAGACGTACGGGCAGCAGGTTGCCGAGGGGGCCGACGACGTGCCGGTCCCGCTCGTCCCGTCCGGCGTGGGACAGGCCGAGCACCATGTCCTCCTGGCCGGAGTACCACTGGAGCAGAGCGGCGAAGGCGGCGAGGGCGATCTCCGGCACGTCGGCGCCGAGGCGGTCGGCGGCGGCGCGCAGTCCGAGGCCGGACGGGAGGGTGAACGCCACCGACCGCTCCTCGAAGACGTGGACGGCGTCGCGGGTGCGGCGCTCGGGGAGCCGCAGCGGGTCGGCCGGCGGCCGGAGCACGGCGGCACGGGCGTCGAGGTGGGCCCGGCGGGTGTCCTCGTCGTCGGCGTCGAGCCAGTTCCGGTAGCTGCTCGGCAGAGGTGTCTCACCCTCCGGTCCGGCGAGGATCTGCTCGGCGACGGTGAGCAGCGAGACGCGGTCGACGACGGCCTGGTGTCCGCTGAGGGCGATCCAGCCGCCCGGGGTGTCGGCGTCGGGCTGGACGGCGACCCGCAGCAGCGGTCCGGAGCAGAGGTCGAACGGCTCGCGGCTCCAGGCGGTCAGGGCGTCCGGGACCAGCCGGTCGCGGTCCGGGCCTCCGGCGGCGGGCAGCCACTGGGGGACCACGGCCGCCTCGGGCCGCACGTGCTGGACGGCCCGGCCGTCCACGTCGAGCAGTTCGGTGCGCAGCGCCTCATGGGCGGTGACGACGGCGGCGACGGACCCGGCGAGCCGGGTGCGGCCCGGGAGGGCTTCCAGCCGCAGGAAGAGGGGCAGGTTGTGGTAGGTCGGCGCGGCCGGGTACAGGTAGCCCGTCTCGAAGCGGTCGACGAACCACATGCGCTCCTGGTGTGCGGAGGCGGGGCGGGTGTCCTCGGCAGCGGGGGCCGTCGCGTCGGACCCGGACGGCCGCTCGGCCGCGCCGGCCGCGCCCGGCTGCGTGTAGTGGGCGTCGAGCTCCTTGAGCAGGATGTTCTCGCACTCGCCGTCCCACAGCAGGTGGTGCAGGCAGACGAAGAGCACCTGTCCGGCGTCGCCGAGCTCGATGAGGGCGGCCGTCAGCAGCCGGCCGGTGGTGAGGTCGAACGGCTCGTGGGCAGCGGTGCGGATCCAGGCGTTGAGCGCCTTGTCGGGGTCGGGGTGGCCGCTGAGGTCGACCCGTTCCACGTGCGGCGTCCAGGGGGCGCGGACGCTCTGCGTCAGATCGCCGTCCACCTCGTGGAAGGCGGTGCGCAGGATCTCGTGGCGCGTGATCGTCGCGGCCAGGGCGCGGGTGACGGCATCCGCGTCGAGGGGCTCCTCGACGCGCCAGGCGAGGGGCACGTTGTACGCCGCCGGGTCGCCCGCGACCCGCTGGGCGAGCCATATCCGGCGCTGGAAACTGGAGGCGGGGAAGGTGTCCGCGGCCGCAACGGTGTGTGGCACCGGGGCGGGGACCGGGGCGGCCTCGGTGGTCCCGGCGGCGGGGAGGACATGGGTGGTGAAGTCGGCGAGCCGCGGATGGTCGAACAGGGTGCGGATCCGGGCCGACGTGCCCGGGAAGCGGTCCCGCACCGCGGCCACCAGTGTCTCCGCCAGCAGCGAATGTCCGCCCAGCTCGAAGAACGAGTCCTCTTCACCGACGGGACCCGAACCGAGGACCGACTGCCAGACCTCCGCCATCTCCCCCATCCGTAAAGCGAGTTCCGCCGAGCCCGCCGACTCCTCGGCGGATCGGCCGGCCGCGCCGGCGGGCCGGGCGGGGGTGTTGGAGGCCAGCACCTCGGCGAGAGGAGCGTCGGGGTCGGCCGCGATCGCGCGCAGGATGGACCGATAATCTCCGGCCATGGCGCGCACCACGGCGGCACCGAGGGAACCGGCCGGGTCCTTCCACAGCAGATGGGTGCCGCAGCTGTCCTGACGGACCATGAGGGCGAGGCGGAAGCCGGCGGTGCTCTCCATGTCCATCAGGCTCAGCCGTGCCTCGCCGCCGTCGTGGCTCAGCCGGACATCGTGGACATCGATGTCAGCGTGCAGACCGGCGTGCCAGTACTGGAAAACCGCTTGGTGGGTGCGGCGCTGCGCCTCGGGGCCGGTCAGTCCGGCGGCGCGCATGATGGCGGGCAGCGGCAGGTCGCCGTGGGCGAGGGCCTCCTTGACCCGGCCGCGCACCCTGGCCAGCAGGTCGCGGTAGCGGTCGTCGGCGCGGACCGGGACGCGGACCGGCAGGGCATTGACGAAGTAGCCGACGCGGTCGCGCACTTCGGGCAGTGCCCGGCCGTGGTACGGCAGGAACGACAGCACGTCGGTGCTGCCGCTGTGGCGCCGCAGCAGCGCGAACCAGGCACCCATCAGCACGGTCACGAATGACATGCCGGACTCGGCGGCGCGGTCGCGCAGCGCGGCGGCGAGGTCCGGCGGCAGGGCCTCGCTGACGACGGTGTAGCGGGGTTCCTCCTGTCCTGCGGGCAGGGTGAAGTCACCGCCGCCGTCGGCGAGGGTCTCCTTCCAGTGGAGCCGGTGCTCCTCCCCCTGCGGGCCGTCGGCGAGGTCGCGCGTATGGGCGGCGAAGGCGGCGAGCGCGGGGGCGTGGTCCTCACGCGCAAGCTCCTCACCGCGGTAGGCGGCGCGCAGCGCGTCCAGGAACAGCAGGACGGAGGCGCCATCGTGGACGAGGTGGTGCACGGCGATCAGCAGGACCGTGTAGTCCGGGCCGTCGATGAGGTCGACGCGGGCGAGGGGGCCGCCTCGCAGGTCGAAGGGGGTCTGCCAGGCGGCCCGGATCGCGCTGTCGCGGTCCTGCACCGTGCGCGTGCGTCGGACGGGGATCTCCGGGGCTTCCGACCAGTCGAGGACCGAACCGTCCGTTCCCGGGCGCACGCGGGCGCGCAGTTGCGGGAACGCCTCACCCGTCTCGGCGACGGCGCGGCGCAGCCGGTCGAGGTCCAGGGTGCCGCTCACCTCGAAGGGGGTGGGAATGATGTGGGTCCACTGCTCGGGGTCGAGTTTCCAGGAGACCCACATCGCCTCCTGGCCCACGGTCAGCGGGACGTACTGGGTGGGGGTGCTCATGAGGTGCTCTTTTCGATGCTGCCACCGTGGGACGAGCGCGGGGCGCTGTCGGCGGTGAGGAATGCGTATGCGGTACCGGACATCCACGCAGAGGCGACCGCCTCGATGTCCGGTCCGGGCGGGCTCTGGAGCCGGCCGAGGAGATCGGTCACCCGCTGCCGCGCGGCGGTGCAGAAGACGTCGGCCAATGCCTGGGCGCTGTCGTCCCCGGCGGCCGAGAGCGTGGAGGCGCGGGCGAGCACGAGGGTCACGCCGAGGATCTCCCGGGTGATCCCGGCGAGTTGGATGAGAGTGCGCTCCTCGGCGTCGAGCTCCGCCCGGTCGGGGTGGCTGCGGGCCAGGGCGAGGCAGGTGCGTCCGAAGGCCCGGGTCTGCTCCGCCGCCCAGCGCAGGTGGCCGAGGTTGCGGCTGGTGAGGACCGTGCCGGTGGTGTCCGGGGGAACCTCGTCCGCGCCTTCGAGCGCTGCGGCGTGGTCCGGCTCGGGGTAGTAGTACGACAGGATCGCCCGCTGGCCGATCCAGTTGTCGATCTGGAAGTCGACACCGCCGGAGATGCGCAGGTTGCGCAGGTCCCGCAGAAAGCGTTCGACGGGGACGGGGGGTGCGCCGCGCAGCCGCTTGCTGGTCGCCGTCTCGTACCCCTCCCCGGCCAGCAGGGACATGGCGCGCTCGGCGACGTCCCAGGCGAGGAGCGAGGAGGCGTTCTTGACGGCGTTCTGCTCGAACCGGAGGTTGAGGCCCCGGCCCTGGTCCTCGGGGAGCAGGCACCACTGGGCCATGGTCTCGATGGCGAAGGTGTCGGCCAGGCTCTCGGCGAGCCGCCGCCGTACCTCGTCGTACTCCGCCAGCGGCCGCTCGTCGATGACTCGTCGGGCGGCGAAGTCGCGCATCCAGCCCACGCACAGCCGGGCGACGGCGAGCGACGGAGCCGCGATCAGGTGCATTCTGCCGCGGCCGACGAGCCGGGCGGTGGCGGGGGTGGTGCGGACGACGTGACCGAGGTCCCGCTCAACGAGCATGTGGCCGCCGCGCACCCGTACGTCCCTGAACTCCAGCCAGCCGTTGGGGAATCCCCTGATGCCCATGTACGTGTGCCAGTCACCGCTGGTCACTCCGGGGCTGTCGGTGCCCACGAAGAACATCCGCACCCGGTCGACGCCGTCCTCGTTGACCGTGGCGGAGACGCTGACCACCTCGGCGACGGGCGCGTGCCCGACGAAGACCTTGCTGCCGTTGAGCAGGTAGTCGTCGGTTCCCTCGATGCGGGTGGCGGTGGTGAACCGGCGCTGGTTGGCCGCCCCTTGGGGTTCGCTGTCCGCGCTGGCGGAGCGGGCTCCCCGGCGCACGACGTCGCTGAGCAGTTCGCGCAGCGGGCCTTCGGGCGCCACGGCGAGGAACGCCCCGGCGCCGAGCGCGTTCTCGATGGCGAGGGACAGGGCGACCGGTGTGCTGTGCGCGGCGGCCGCCGACACCGTGCGGAAGGTGTTGTAGTGCGACAGGGCGTGTCCGCCGAGGGCGGGGTCGGCCTGCAGTGCGAAGTAACCACGCCGGCCGAGCTCGTCGAGGAATCCGTCGGGCAGGGCGGCCCGGGCGTCGACGTCGTCGGGGTCGATCCGCTCACGTACGAGGGCGGTCAGCTCCTCGGTCAGCTTGTCGCCGGCCGCTGCGTCCGCGGGGTCCTGCACGGGGAAGTCGCGGACGAGGTCCCAGCGGAAGCGGCCCTGGTACAGCTCCTCCAGGAAGCTGACGCGGTCCGGATCGCTGGTCGCGTTCCGTGTTGTGGTTGCCAAGTGGCGTTCCTTACTTTGGGAAAAACGGTCGTCCGGCCGGGGAAAGGCTGGACGGCGAGGGGAAGGGAAGAGCGGGGAGCGCAGGGGCTCAGGCCAGGGCGCCGCGGAAGCGAGGGGGCTGAGCGGGTGTGGAGAGGGACGGTCCGGCGACGGGCGCGAGGCGGGGCGGGCACAGGGAGGCCCGGTCCGGCGTAGGCCCGTATGCGGGCGAGGCCCGTCCGGGTCGTACCCGGCGGCGCGAGGCGTGTCGAAGATGGGCGCGGGCTGCCGGCGGTGCGTCAGGCGGGGAGGTCGCCGCGGGGTGGTGCGCTTGCCGTGCTGTGCCGTCATGACGGCCGGGGACGCCGAGCGGGGCGGCCCGTTGCTCGGCGCCAGGACCTAACGACTTGACAGCACCGTGCTGTTCAAGCCAACCGGCTGTGACGTACACACCAATCCTTGCATTCTGACGTGCGAACGCGGGGGCTCAGAATGGTCGTGCTTCCGCCGCAGCGCGATCGGCCTCGCGCGGGAAGCGAGGATGGCATGAATACCGGAGCTGAGCGCTTTCGTTTCATGATCATAGTCGGCCGGTCGAGGCGCACGTCTGTGAGCCATCTCACCATGCGGACTGGAACCGGAATGGCCCGGGGAGGGCTTGTCCCGCCCGGGGCGGCAAGGCCGGGCGTCCCGGTCGCCCGGCCGGCTGCCACGGCGCAGGATGGAAGAAACAGACAGTCTTGATCCCGGTCCCTCCCCCGGAGGTGGATGCGATGACTCTGCCTGTACGGCACCGGCACGGCAGCCTGCTGGAGCGGGCCTTCCCCTGGGGGGAGCCGCCGGCCGCAGATTTCGGCGAAATGTTCGAGAGGATGAACCGGTTCCTGGAGGCCACCGCGCCCCGGTGGACCGAGACCATGGCCTGGGTGCCACTGGCCGACCTGAGCGAAACCGACGACGCCTACGTGGTCGAATGCGAGCTGCCCGGCCTCCAGCGCGAGGACATCGAGGTCGAGGTCAGCGAACGCGAACTATGCGTCACCGGAGAGCTCAAGGAACGCGAACGCGAGGGCGTCCTGCGCCGCGCCACGCGCCGCAGCGGGCACTTCGAGTACCGCGCTCTGCTGCCCGCCAAGGTCGATTCCGAGCAGGTGAGGGCCTCTCTGTCCGACGGGATCCTGACCGTGACCGTCCCCAAGACACAGGCGACCAAGCCCCGCCACATCGAGATCACGACCTGACCCTCGGGCGGAGCGGTCGGATCGCCGGTTCGCACATCGCACCGGTCGGCCGCAATAGCCCGACGGCGTCCAGGGGGCATGCGGGAGCCGTTTCGAACGGCTCCCGCAACCAGAGCCACGCGTTCCCGGCGAGCGTCGGACCTGACATGCGCGCCTGGGTGGACGAGGAGCCGGACCGTGAGGCGCTCGCCCGGCTCGACGTCCGCTCGAATTCCTTGAAGGCGACGCTGCACAGCGGCCTCTGGCATGGCGCAGGACCAAGAGGCCCGGAGGCCGTTGTGGCCTGTGCTGGAGCCGGGAGGGCGAGTGCCTGCAACGCAGCCGGTCGGCGGCCGCCTTGCAGGGAGGGCCGTCGTTCTGGGGACGGGCGGTGGCACAGGGCCGGCGACGGTGCGGACGCCCCGTCGACCAGGGTGGCGGACTGCCGGGCAAGGAGGGAGGGTGGGAAGCAGAACCACTCGAGATTAGGCAGGTGGGCGCATGAGCAACAACGCAACGTCCGCTCCGCGGATCGTGGTGGGCCTCGACGGCTCCGAGCCGTCGAAGGCAGCACTGCGGTTGGCGGCCGACCAGGCTGCGCTGACCGGTGGTGTAGTCGACGCGATCCTCGCCTGGGAGTTCCCGACGAACTGGTACGGCCTGGCACCGCCCACGGACACGAAGGCGGCCGACTACCAGGAGCAGGCGCGCAGGCTCCTCGACCAGGTGATCGACGAGGTCCTCGGGGCGGAACGCACGGTCGAGATCCGTCCCCGCTCGGCCCAGGGGCACCCAGCCGCCGTCTTGCTGGAGGCCGCCGTCGGGGCACGGCTGCTGGTCGTGGGCAACCGAGGCCACGGCGGATTCTCCGAGGCACTGCTCGGCTCGGTCAGCCAGCACTGTGTTCAACACGCCCCGTGTCCCGTCGTCGTCGTGCGCGGCCCCAGCCACCACGAGTCATGAACTCGCGTACCTGGAACCGACGTCGGCGCCGTGGCCCGTCCACCGCGAGACGTGTCGGTTCACCGGCAGCGTGAGATCGCGCCTCCGGCCGGGTGCACAGTGATCGGCGCGGAGCTCGGAACGTCGCCGCGCGGCCCATGGAGCTGTTGCTCGTCGACCTCGGCCGGCTGTACCGAGGGCAGTAGTCCGGCAGCGGCAGCGGCAGCGGCAGCGGCAGCGGCAGCGGCAGCGGCAGCGGCAGCGGCAGCGGCAGCGGCAGCGGCAGCGAAGCGTGCCGCACCCCGCGGCGATCGGGTTCAGCCCGGATTCCCGCCTGTCGAGCCTGCCCGGGCAGGCTCGTCCCGGCGTTCCCGTGAAACGGGTCCGGAGGCGACAGGCTGCCGACGGTCGGCGAGCCGGGCCTCGATGCCGGGCCTCGGGGACTGCCCCAGATCCCGGACGACTGCAATTCCGGGATCTCTGGGGCAACGCCGAGCGCCGGGGTGTCAGCGCTGGGGAAGGCGTTCTCTTCGCCAGTGGCCGTGACCGCCCGTCATGGCGGACAGCCGGCCAGTTCAGGCAGCGACGCCGCTGGCACCGGTGATCGAATCGGCCCCTGCGAGGCACCGGGGCCGCGCCCCGGCAGGGCGCCACCCCGCGGAATCGGCCGGGGCGCGGTCATCGTTCGCCCGCCCCGCCCGCCCCGCCTGGTGCGCCCAGGTCACGTGAGCGGTGCGCGAGCTCTCCAAGGAGCGGACAGTGGAGAGAGAGCCCGTGCCGCGAACACCTGAGGAGGGAGCGGCGACATGCTGCATCGACTGGTCGGAGACCTCATGACCACGGCCGTGGTGAGTGTGCGGCGGGACATGATCTTCAAGGACATCGCCCAGCACCTCACGGAGCACGACATCACCGCGGTACCCGTCGTCGACGACCAGGGCCGTCCGATCGGCGTGGTGTCGGAGGCGGACTTGCTGCGCAAACAGGAGAGCCAGGTGGATCCGGGAGGACATCTGGCCGCCGCGCACCTGCTGCCCGCGGAACGCGCCAAGGCCCAGGCGCTGACCGCCGAGGGGCTGATGACCAGCCCGGCCGTCACGGCGCGACCGCAGTGGTCGGTGGTGGAGGCAGCCCGCGCCATGGCCCGTCACCACGTCAAACGGCTGCCCGTCGTGGACGACGCCGGCCGGCTTGCGGGCATCGTCAGCCGTGGTGATCTGCTGCACGTCTTCCTGCGACGAGACCTCACGATCCGGGAGGAGATCACGACGGATGTCCTGACCCGGACCCTCGGCCTGGACCCCGGCGCGGTCACGGCTCAGGTCAACGACGGACGGGTGACGCTCCGCGGCACCGTGCCGCAGGAGAGCCTCGTCCCCATCGCGGTACGCCTGTCCGAAAGCGTCGACGGAGTCGTCGACGTCACGCATCACCTCCGCGCCGAAACCGACACGTCAGCCGACACGCCACGGCGGTGACCGCCTCCGCGCCCCGGACGAGGTCACTGCCGCGATCACCACCTTCGAGAGGAAGGCCCACGGGCCGTCACCACGGGGCCCTGGCGCTGCTCGTCGCTCCTGGTGCAGCCACGGTTGCTGCTCGGTGGCGGGCGGTCAGGGCACCGCCGTTCCGCGATAGCCCCGCCGGGGCGGAAGCCCGGGCAGCACCGTGGACGGAGCCTGCGGCCGCACAGCGGTACTGACGGCGACCGTCCGCGCCAGGACATCCTGTTCATCGTGGGTCGCCCCCGGCTGCGGCTCCGTGGCTGCCTCCTTCTGGTCGGCGGAGCGTCGCCGCGGCATCACGGGGAGGGCGTCGGCTTCCCTGTCGCGGCGGGGTGGTGTCCTTCCGGCCCCTGTTGCTGTCGAAGTACGTCGAGGACGACGGACCCGTCGATGGTCTCGCGGGCGGTGAGCAGGTCGGCCAGGGCGTCCAGGGCGGCCCGGTGGTCACGGAGCAGGTCCACGGCGCGTTCCTCGGCCTGCCGTACCAGGCGGGCCGTCTCCTCGTCGACGATGCGCTGGGTCTGCTCGGAGTAGGGCCGCCACAGGGTGTCCTCGGTGCTCTCGCCACCGAGGTGGTGTGGGGCGCCGGAGCCGTATCCGATGGGGCCGAGGGCCGGGGACAGGCCGAACTCGCGGACCATGCGAGCGGCGATCTGGGTGGCTCCGGCCAGATCGTCGGCGGCGCCGGTCGAGCCCTCGCCGAAGACGACCAGCTCGGCGGCCCGTCCGCCGAGCCGCACGGTGAGCAGGTCGGTCAGGTAGCTCTCGCTGTATAGGTGCCGTTCGGCTTCCGGAAGCTGCTCGGTGGCGCCCAGGGCGGGCCCGGAGGGAAGAATCGTGACCTTGGCGACCGGGTCGGCGTACTCGCACAGGGCCGCCATGAGCGCGTGTCCGGATTCGTGGACGGCGACGGCGTGCCGCTCCTCGGGCAGCAGGGCGTTGGTGGACTCCCGCCGCCCCAGCAGCAGCCGGTCCCGGGCGTCGCCGAGATCCTGAGCGTCGATGACGACACCGCCGGCCCGGACGGCATTGATGGCCGCCTCGTTGACCAGGTTGGCCAGGTCGGCGCCGGAGAAGCCCGGGGTGGCCCGGGCGACGGTGTCCCAGTCGACGTCCGGGGCCAGGGTCTTGCCGCGGCCGTGGACGGCCAGGATCGCCGCCCGCTCGGCCTGGTTGGGCAGCGGCACCGTCACATGCCGGTCGAAGCGGCCCGGGCGCAGCAGAGCCGGGTCGAGGGTCTCGGGCCTGTTGGTCGCGGCCAGCACCACGATGCCGCTGGCCTGGTCGAAGCCGTCCATCTCGGCGAGGAGCTGGTTGAGGGTCTGCTCGCGTTCGTCGTTGCCGCCCACCCGGGAAGCCCCGCCGCGACGGCTGCCGACGGCGTCGATCTCATCGACGAAGATGATGGAGGGGGCCCGTTTGCGCGCCTCCGCGAAGAGATCTCGCACCCGGGAGGCGCCGACCCCGACGAACATCTCCACGAACGCCGAGCCGGTCACCGACAGGAACGGGACCTCCGCCTCGCCGGCCACCGCGCGGGCGATGAGGGTCTTGCCGGTGCCCGGCGGCCCGACCATGATCACGCCACGCGGTCCTTTGGCCCCCGCGAGCGCATAGCGCTCGGGGCTGCGCAGGAAGTCGACGATCTCGCTGATCTCCTGCTTGACGCCCTCGTAGCCGGCCACGTCCTCGAAGCGGGTCGTCGGGCGCTCCGCCTCGATGATCTTGGCGCGGGCCCGTCCGATGGCGCTGAGCCCTCCGCCCAGCGTCCGGGCCGCCCGACGGCCGCTCCACACGAACAGGGCGACGATGAACAGCAGCGGCAGGAACAGCACCAGCAGCGTCCCCCAGGGGCTTCCGCCGCGGCTCTGCGACGCGGTGATCTCCACCTTCTCGGACTGCAACTGCTGCTCCAGGCGGCTGTTGTCCAGAGCGGTCGGTATCCGCGTGGTGAACTTCTTGCCGTCCTTGAGGGATCCCTTGATGGCGCCCTTGTCGCTGATGTCGACCGTCTTGACCTGGCCGCCGTTCACCTTGCCGACAAAGTCGCTGTACGACAGTGACCGGCCCTGCTGGGGCGAGGGTGCTCGCATCAGAACCACGAGCAACAGGACCAACGCGGCGAAGGGCAGCAGCCAGCGTGTCCATGACGGCGTCGGTGAAGCCGCTGCGGGCCGCTTGGGCGGCTCACGGGGAGGCCCTGACTTGGCCGAGCGAGACGGATGCCGTCCCGCCAGACGGACTGATGTGATCAACGGACGGCTCCCTTGAGGAAGAGCGGACCCTGCGAGGCCGTTCCCGGAATGCGAAGAGGCGCGGACCGGGGAGGGGTGTCCCAGTTCCAGGATCGACGCTTTCCGCACCGTTGGCAGGATCGGACGCATCGGGTGCGAGCCGTTCCCGCCTCGGATCGCTTGCCGTCCCGACCGGAGCAGCCGACCCACCGGGACCAGGGGCCTTCGGCCTTCACTCCATGCAAGATGAGAGATAAGTCCGAAAGATACACTTCAGGGAAGGTTGTCATGAAACGATCCGCTCCCCAGCAAGCCCCCGAGGTCCAGGTGGAGACCAGCGGGCAGCTGCCACCGGACGCGGCCGCGTACGCCCGGGACAAGGTACGGGCCGTCCTCGGCCAGACACGGGAACCGGTTCTGTTCGCCCGGGTGAGACTGAACCGTACGGCGAACCCTGCCGTGGAGCGGCCGGTGACCGCCCAGGCCAACGTGGACGTCAACGGCCGGCCTGCCCGCGCGCATGTTGCGGGGCAGACCGCCACGCAGGCCGTCGACCTGCTCCAGGACCGGCTGGCGGCACGGATGGCGCGGCTGGCCGAGCACAGGGAGGCCCGCCGCGGCCGGACGCCCGTGCCCGGCCCGCACGAGTGGCAGCACGGCAGTGAGCCCACCCACCGCCCCGACTACTATCCGCGGCCGGTGGAGGAACGGCAGGTCGTCCGCCACAAGTCCTTCTCCCTCGCCTGGGAGTCACCCGACGAGGCGGCCTTCGAGCTGGAGTCGATGGACTACGGCTTCCACCTGTTCACCGACGCCGACTCCGGTGAGGACAGCGTGCTCTACCGGTCCGGACCGACCGGCTACCGGCTCGCCCAGGTGCACCCCAGCCCGCGACCGGAAGGCAGCGTGGCCGTACCACTGACCGTCAGCGAACTCCCGGCACCTCGGATGAACATGGCCGAAGCACAGCAACGCCTGGAGGCCACCGGATTCCCGTTCGTGTTCTTCGCCGACGACAGCACCGGCCGCGGCAACGTGCTGTACCACCGCTACGACGGCCACTACGGCCTGATCACACCCGCCCAGTAGCCCGGTCCCCCGCTGATTGGATGCCGACAGGCTGATGGGCCATCAGGTAAGTCGAGGGATCGGCGACGGGCCACTGCCGGCCCGGCGAACCGGGCCCTGGGCGACGGCGTTCAGCAGGCAGAGGCGCCGGCGTCGCTCCGCGGGGACACAGCCGTCTTCGCGGTGATCTCGCCGAAGGCGCCGCCGGGGCGGTTTCGCCCAGGGCGAGGCCCGTCGGGCGTGACGTCGCGACGCCGAGACCGGTGACGACGCGGTGGCGCCCCTTTCCCGCCCGAACAGCAGGCCTCGGCAGGTGCCCGGCATCCAGGTTGCCGATGATCCACATCTTGGATCTCGATCGGACGAGGGCTAGGCAGGGCCTGTTCGTTGGCCCATAGTCGTCACATCCCGGCACCGGAGCCGCACCCCCACCACCCGCTCCGGGACGGCGTATACGCCGGGCGATGCGGCACGCCGCGACGCCCGGCCGTCATCGGCGCCCCGTACCGGGCGACCCGCCCACGCCGGCCGCACCACCCCGTTACCCTCCGACACGCCCCGTGGAGTTCCCGCATGCCCGCTCCCGTGCCCCCGCTCCCGTCCCCGCCGTCGGAGGCCGTCGTGGACGCCCCGCCCGAGCAGACCGTGTCCGGCCCCGGCCACCGGCTTCGCCTCACGCTGCTCATGGCCGGCGCCTCTCTGCCCATCCCGGGCGCCGTGCTCATCGCCCCCGTGCTGCCGCAGATGCACGACCACTTCGCCGACGTGCCGGGCGTCGACGTGCTCATCCCCATGGCCCTGACGGTCCCCTCCCTCGCCCTGGCGCTGCCGGCCCCCTTCGCCGGCGTCCTCGTCGACCGGCTCGGCCGCAAGCGCCTCCTCGTCACCGCCACCGTCGTGTACGCGATCCTCGGCACCGCGCCCCTGTGGCTGGACTCCCTGGGCATGCTCGTCCTCGCCGGGGCCGTCGGCGTCCTCGCCGGGGCCGTCGGCGCCGCCGCACTCGTTCTCGCCGCCCGACGGCGCGGCACGGGGGCCGCCCCGGAGCCGATCCGGCAGATGGCGGGCTGACCCGTCGCGGCGCCGATCCGCCGCGAGCACCGCACACCCGACGAGGTCGGCATCGCGCACGTCCCCGCGATGCCGATCGTCACTCGTTCCACCGGAGAGACATGCTGAACCTGATCGCCGCCATCCGTCGCAAGCCGGGCATGACGCACCGGGCGTTCCTGCACTACCTCCAGCACGTGCACGGACCTCTGGCCGCCGCCGATCCCCTCAGGATCCGGCGCTACGTCCAGAACCACGTGTTCGACGCGTCCTTCGGCAGCGAGGCGGACCCGGCGTACCTGACCGAGTTCGGCCGGGACTCCGTCACCGAGCTGCTGTTCGAGGACATGGAGGCGCTGGCCGCCACGATGTCCGCCCCGTACTCGCGCGAGGTCGTCGGCCCCGACGGCGCCCGCTTCAACGACCTGCCCAGCGCCCTGGCCATGCTCACCCGTCCCGCTGTCCTCATGCCCCCGCCGGCACCCGACGGGGCCGGGGGGCACGTGAAGGTGCTCCACTTCGTCCACATGGCAGAAGAGGGGCCGGCTCCCGACCGCTTCCCCGAGCGGTGGCGGGCCGCCCATGAGGAGGTGCTTGCCGAGGAGGAACCGCAGGCCAAGGCGCTGCGCGGATGTGTCCAGCACCGACGGGCGCCGGGGGCCGAGAGGGCACTGCGTCATTTCGGAGGCGCGGACCAACCCGCGTACGCGGGAGTCGCCGCCCTGCACTACGACTCCGAGGACGAGGCCCTGAGCCACTTCCCCTCGTACGAGCGTTCCCTGCGGGAGCGGTCCGCCGAGACCGGCGGCCTCTACGACCCGTCCCGCTCGTTCGTCCTCTACAGCCGTGAGGTGACCATCTTCTGAGCCGCCGTCGCCGAATCCGGCCTCGGACGCCAGGCCCGCAAGGCCCTGTTCGGGGCCCACCGCGGTGCTGTGCGTCGACCGCTCATCTCGTGCGGCGTCGCGTCCATGGGCGTCAGCCCGACGGCTCCAGGCCCCAGGCCCCGGCGTGGCTCGCGGCGGCCGCCCGGTTGGGGACGTCCAGTTTGGCGAGGATGTGCTCGATGTGCGTGGCAACGGTGCGGGAACTCACGAAGAGGCGTGCCGCGATCTCGTGGTTCGTGCGCCCGGCGCTGAGCTCGGCCAGGACCTCCAGCTCCCGCAGGGAGAGCCCTGCGGGGTGCGGCACGGGACGGCACGCGGCGATGATCACGGTGCCCTGGTGGGTGAGCCGCAGTTCGAGCGGCCACCGGCCGTGGGGTACCAGAACCGTGGCGGGCAGCATGCGTCTCGCGGTCACGCGGCGCACGACCCGGCCGAGCGACTCCAGGTCGCCGAGCCAGTCCGGGGCTGTTCCGCCGGTGTGGACGGGCGCGCTCTGCGGTGCGTGGGGGCACCGCCAGAACGCACGTCTGCATGGCCGCCGTCGAATCCGGCACCGGGATCCTCGGCTGCGGAAGAGGATCGACGATCGCTGCCAGGCAGTCGCCGAGCAGCGCCGGCACGAGATCGGTGGACTTCAGGGACGACCGGCGACGCTCCATGCTGAGATTGAGCACACCCACGTAGCGGCCGTCGGGGGAGAACAGGCACTGGGTCATGCCGTCTTCGAACCCGGACGGTTCGATGACGTCGCGGATCGTGGTGGAGACGGCTCGGAGGTCCGCCGCCAGATCGTGCAGCCACAGCGGGCCCCCGCAGCGGATCGTCAGCGCGAACAACGGGTCGGTGTGCTGCCTCGTGGTCAGGTACTCCCGCTGCGCCGCCGCATAGTCGTCGGCGAGAATCACGTGACGGCCCAGCGCGGGATCCCAGCGGGCGAGGGACGCGTGATCGCACTCGACCACCTCGGACAACACCGCCAGCACGGATTCAGTGGCCGTCCCCGAAGCCCCGGCGGCCCCCAGCGCCGCGTCGCGCACGCGTGAGACCGCCGCCATCACCTCTTCAGGACCTCGTGGTTGCCGCATCCGGCCAGCATCGGCGGCCTGGCGCCTGCGGTCCATGGCAGTTCACCCCGTGCCCAGGTCGTGCACGATCTCACCGTCGAGCACGGTGAGGACCACCGGAAGGTCCGGGATGTCGTGCGGGTCCGCGGTCAGGAGATCGCCGCCCAGAACGCACAGGTCGGCGACCTTACCGACTTCGAGTGAGCCCTTCCAGCCGTCGGCGAAGTCCTGCCATGCCCCGTTGATCGTGTACGTGCGGACCGCCTCAGCGAGGGTGATGCGCTGCTCCGGGCCGCTCACCCGGCCGCTGGCCCTCGACTCACGCAGCAGCATGGTGGCGATGCCCTGGCGCCAGTCGGGGAAGGCGACGGGCGCGTCGGAACTGCTCGTCACGGCCTTGAGGCACACCGCCCGCCCCTGGGGACATCACCTGCGGCAGTGGCTTGTGTGCCCGCCGCGTGCAGGGCGGATCAGCCGACTGCGTCGAGGGCGTCGGGGTCATCGGATCCGGTATAGGTGAACGATCGGACGGTCATCTCACCCCGGTCGCAGAAGACGCCGATCATGCGGCCGGTCATCCCTCCGGCGACCTCGGTCGAGAAGTACCGGCCGTCGACGCGGCCGAGTTCGATGACCCCGCCAGGACCGCCTGCAGTGGCGATGATCTCGTCGGAACCGAACTCGGTGCTGAAGACGCGGCCGGTGGCCGGCTCCATCCGCAGCGCCAGCGTGACGTCCGGTACCCCGCCGATCTCGGTCTCGCCCAGCACCGACACCAGTGAGCCGATCCGGGCGACGGCCCGCACGCGCCTGCCGGTGAGTTCCAGCCGGAGTGCGTGCCGCGCGTCGATCCGCAGTTCCAGCCCACCCTGTCCGTCCTCGGCACGGACCTCCGCACGGACTCGTGCGGGACGGCGAACGGGACGCCGGTGCCGGCGACCGCGGTGATCAGGCGCTCCTGGTCGCCCGGCAGCCGCAGGTCGCTGCGGGAGCCGGCCTCTCCGGTCAGTGAGGACGGCTCTCCCACCGCCACGACGACCACGTCGTGGCCGGCGGCTGCGCGGGCGGCCTGCTCCTGGAGGGCCTGGTCGTCCCCGAAGAAGGAGGCGCCGGGCAGCACGGTCACGTCCAGGTCCGGTCGCTCGCCGCGCAGCGCGTCGGCCAGCGATCCCGCGGGCTCGGCGAACGACTGGACCCAGGCGCCCGGATGGTCGGTGCTCTCGGCAGACGTGGGTGATGTCGTGCCCGTCGAGGACGACCTGGCCGGAGGCGACCGGCACGGCGCGCCGGGCAAGCCGGTCGAGCCCCCGGTCACCCAGGGCCGCGCAGACCGTCGGCGCCCCCTCCCGGCAGGGCCAGCCACTCCCCTCCCGGAACCCTCTCGACATCGAACCGAGTCCACGGCATGGAACGGCCGCTCACCGGCCGCCGACGGCGGCGTGCATGACCCCTTTGGGCCTGCTGCGGTGCGGGGCACGAATCGGCTTTGCAGTATGGCGTCTGACGACCCCGACCATGTGTGACGAGTCGAGCGGTGTCGTCGCGCAGCCACCGACACCGCCTCGGGAGGACGACATGCCCATACGCGATCGCGGCACTGCTGCCGCAGCCGCCATGTTCCTGGCCGGTCTGACGATGCTCAGCGCGGCTCCGGCCCACGGCACGTCCGGCCTGGCCACGACCCGCCAGAAACCGGCAGCGGGGGAGGGCGCCTCCCCTCGGGTGAGTCGGCCGCAGTCCGGCCTGTCGCCGGGACGACCGGCCGGTGAGGCCGGGCCTGCGGAGGCGAAGGCCGGCATGCACACCGTCGCCCCCGGCAACACGTTGTGGGACATAGCCCGGCAAGCCCTCGGCGACGCCACCCGGTGGGGCAGTGTCTACGACCTCAACCGGCAGACCATCGAGCACGAGGCCCTGCGGCACGGATACCCCTCCAGCGACCGGGGCCACTGGATCTTCCCGGGCACCATGCTCGCCCTGCCCGCGCCCGCTGCGGCGCGGACGCTGCCGACCTCGCGGTTCGTGCCCGCTCCCTGCCCGACCACGTACGGAGAGCTGGAGGACACCCGCTGCGGCTTCCTCGTCGTTCCGGAGAACCGGGCCCACCCGTCGTCGCGCACGCTTCGCCTGGCCGTTGCGCGCGTCCGCTCCTCATCTCCGAGGCCGCACGCCGATCCGATCGTGTTCTTCACCGGCGGGCCCGGTGCCGACGCCCTGGCAGACATCGCGGGACTGACCGAGGCGGGGCTGAACCGCGACCGTGATCTGATCCTCCTGTCCCAGCGCGGGACATACTCGTCCGAGCGGCCGCTGACGTGTCCGGAGATCGACCGGTTCTACGGCGAGCGCGTCCATCTCCCCTACGACGCACCCTCCACCGGAGACCTTTACGCCCAGGCGGCGGCTCGGTGCCATGACCGGCTGACGGCCCAGGGCATCGATCTGGCTGCCTACAACACCAGCGAGAACGCCGCCGACGCGGCGGACCTGCGCAGGGTCCTGGGAATCCGGGAGTGGAACGTCCTGTCGCATTCCTACGGCACGCAACTGGCGCTGACCTACATGCGCATGTTCCCCGAAGGCATCCGCTCCGTGACGATCGACGGTGTCGTACCGCCGTCCGTGGCGACGCCCGGGTGGACGTGGAGCAGCATGAGGGAGTCGTTCGACAACATCGTGAGCGCCTGCGCGGCGCAGCTCTCCTGCCGGCAGCGCTACCCGGACATCGGCGCCACCTATCTGCGCACGGTGCGTCAGCTGGAGGCTCGTCCGGTCACCACGTACGTGACGGTGCCTCAGGTCGGACGGGTGAAGGTGGTCCTCGACGGCGGAGCGCTGCTGAACTGGATGGTGCGTGCCAGTCACGCTCCCGAGACCTTCGCGGTGGGCGTGGACGAGCTGGCCCACGGTCACCCCGAGCGCATCGCCCAGCAGTGGGCGTCCGCCTGGCTTCCCGGCTCGCAGGGGATGTTCGCTCACGGGTTCTCGCTGAGCGTGTGGTGCAGTGAGTGGGTTCCGTTCGAGACCCCCCAGGAGCAGCTCGCCAAGGGCCGGCAGGCCTTCCCCGAGCTCCCCCGCTCGGTCCTGGCCCAGGCGCCCCAGCTGCCGTTCCTGCGCCAGGCATGTCAGGCCTGGAATGTCCCGAAGGCACCCGACTCCGTGCGTGAGGTCACGCGGAGCAGCATTCCCACGCTTGCCGTCTCCGGGAGTTTCGACGCGCAGACCGGGGCACAGTGGGGGCGCTACGCGGCCCGGACGCTCTCCCGCTCCACGGTGGTGACGCTGGCCGGTGTCGCCCACGGCGCGTACGACACGCCGTGCGGGGCGAAGGTGATCACCTCCTTCCTCGACGACCCCGAGCACCCCGACACCCGCTGCGTGAACACCGTGAAACCGGTGCCGTTCGCCATCGGCAGCGAGGGAGCCGACACCAGTGAATGAGGATCTGCCGTCGGCCGGTTCCGGCACGCCGGGCACCGCTGCGCCGCCTGGACGCACAGGGACCCCACGGTGGTCCCGCCGCGGCTTTCTGAGCACCGCGGCCGCCGCCGGCTGTGCGACCGTCTCGCTGGGAACGCCTCCGGCGGAAGGATCCCCGCGATCCGCTCCCCAGGGGGGCGGCACGGGCGACGCCGGGAACCCCCTGTTCAGCGCCCTCGACGCGAAGATCGAGGAGGCCATGCGGACGTACGCGATCCCCGGCGCGGCTGTCGGTGTGCTTCTGAACGGCCAGGAGTACGTGAAGGGTTACGGCGTCACCAACGTCGACCATCCGGTTCCGGTCGACGGTGACACCGTCTTCCGGATCGGCTCGACCACCAAGACCTTCACCGGTACGACGCTGATGCGACTGGTCGAGCGGGGCAAGGTCGAGCTGGACGCCCCGGTACGCCGATACCTCCCCGACTTCGTCGTGGCCGACCCGTTCGCGTCGGCGCAGGTCACCGTGCGCCAGCTGCTCAACCACAGTGCCGGATGGCTGGGCGACGACTACCAGGACTTCGGTCCCGGCGACGACGCGCTGGCCCGCTTCGTGGCGTCCATGGCGCGCCTCCCTCAACTGACCGAGCCGGGCGAGGTGTTCGCCTACAACAACGCGGCACTGTGTGTGGCCGGCCGGATCATCGAGGTCGTGACGGGCAAGGCCTACGAGGCGGCCGTGCGTGAACTGGTCATCGATCCGCTCGGTCTCGAGCACACCCGCTTCTCCAGCGACGAGATCGTGGGCTTCACCGTCGCGGCGTCCCACAACGTCGTCGACGGCAAAGCCGTGCTGGAGCCGTCCTTCTGGCCCCAGCCACGCAGCCTCGCACCGACCGGCGGCCTGATCTCCAGCGTGCGCGACCAGCTGAGCTGGGCCCGCTTCCACCTCGGAGACGGTACGGCCCCCGACGGCACACGCGTGCTGAGCCGGCAATCGCTGGAACAGATGCGCTCCACGCCCGGGCCCGGCGGCACGCTCGTCGTGGAGCTCGACGGCATGGGGGTCACCTGGATGCTGCGCCCGACCGCCCAAGGGCGCCGGATCGTGCAGCACGGCGGGACCTGGCCGGGCCAGATCTCAGGCTTCATGATGGTTCCCAGCCGCGGCTTCGCACTGACGCTGCTGACCAACTCGGAAGGCGGCACGCGGCTCAGGGACGAGCTGTTCACCGACGACTGGGCCCTCAGCCGGTACGCCGGTGTGACCAACCTGCCGGCCACCGCCATGACCTTGCCCGGCCAGGAGCTCGCGCCCTACGAGGGCCGTTACATGGCCCAGCGGATCAACGACGAGGGCGCCATGGAGGACGTCGTCACCGAACTGACCCGTCACAACGGACGGCTGCACGGTACCCAGACGGCCCATGGTCCGGCCGGCCAGGACGAAGCCGCCTCCGAAGAAGAGGACTCGGTCCAGGACCAGACCACCGAGCTGGGGGCCGCCTTCTACAAGCAGGACTTCGCCCTCGACCTCGACGCCGAGGGCCAACCGATCGGCACCCGCTCCGACTTCGTGCGCGGACCCGACGGGAAGGTGCTCTGGTGGCGCAACCACGGAAGGCTGTACCGCCACCGGACACAGTGACCGGGCGCAAGGCAAACGGGCCTCGCCCCCGGATCTCGGGCACACGAGGCACTTGAGCTCGGGGACGTCGGGAGCCGCCTCGGCGCGCCGCACGAACAGCACCGGGACTGCCACGCGACACGGATGCGTCGAAGACCCGAGACCCTTGAGAGCACCTTGGAGGCCGATCCGAACGACGCCTCGCTTCACCCGATCCGGTGATCACCGACGCGAAGGGCAGCCTGCCGGAGCGAAGTCGCGCCGCGCCGGAGAGCCGCGAGTGCGGGAGCCTGAGCCCGGTTCCTCATCTCGGACGGGGTGAGCATTCGGCCCTCACCGACGAGAACCTCGCCCGCTCGCACGACTACTCTTCGTGCCGATGCGAGCTCGGTCAGTGAAGCGACGAAGCCGCTCCGCGGCGTGGGGCGGAGCGGTGGTCACCGTGTTGCTGACCCTGCTCATGCACGTCCTCGCCTGCTCCCACGGCCTGACGGCCGCCCCTGCCCAGCGGGCCGGCATCCCGTGGCAGACGTCCCCCACCGCGTGCGGGCAGCACATCTCCGCCAAGGCAAGCGACCGGGCGAACACGGCTGGGTCGAGTACACCCTCGCCCGACCACGACGCTCACTGCTGCGAGCTGGACGAGCCGGCCGCTCAGCCGCCCCGCGACCTCGGACTTACGAACGCGCCGCTCCCGGCCGTCCTCCCGGCCGGACCGGCGGTTGCCGAACCGGTCGTCCCACCGCCGGCCCTGCGCCGCTCCCCCGCTTCCTTCCCGGCGCCGTCCGCCGGACATACGCGGGCTCTCCTCGGCATGTGGCGGACCTGATCGGCTCCTCGCCGCGCCCACCCGATCCGGGCCGCGCGGCGACCGATCACCTCCGTCTCCCTCCACACCCACCGGTCGGCTGCCCGTGACGGCGCCGGCCGCAGGAGAAGCACGCCATGGACCACCAGACCCCCACGACCCTGCCGATGCCGCCGGCCCAGCTGCCGGCCGACGCCGAACATCCCCTGCACACCCCCGCCGGACTGGTCGGCGACACGCCCGTCCTGTGGATCGGCGCGCCCTTCACCGCCGTGGGCCGCGGCTTCTGGACCAAGCTCGAAGGCCACAACCCGGGCGGCATCAAGGACCGCACCGCCCTGCACATGGTCCGCGCCGCCCGCGAGAGCGGCCGGCTCCTGCCCGGCGCCCGCATCATCGAGTCGACCTCCGGCACTCTCGGCCTCGGCCTCGCGCTGGCCGGCGCGACGTACCGCCATCCGGTCACCGTCGTCACCGACCCCGGCATCGAGCCTCTGATGACCGGCCTCCTCACCGCCTACGGCACCGAGGTCGATCTCGTCACCACGCCCCACCCGGAAGGCGGCTGGCAGGAGGCCCGCCGACACCGCGTCGAAGAGCTCCTCGCCGTCCACCCGGACGCCTGGTGCCCGAACCAGTACAACAACCCCGACAACGTGGCCGCCTACGCCCCACTGGCCCATGAACTCCTCGCCCAGCTAGGCCACATCGACACCCTGGTCGTCTCCGTCGGCACCGGCGGCCATTCGGCCGGCATCGGTTCGGTGCTGCGCGGACACCTCCCGCAGCTGCGGATCGTCGGTGTCGACACCACCGGGTCGACGATCTTCGGTCAGCCCGCCGGCGCTCGCCTCATGCGCGGCCTGGGATCCAGCATCCACCCCCTCAACGTCGCCTACGACCTCTTCGACGAGGTGCACTGGGTCGCCGCCCCGGAAGCCGTGTGGGCCGCCCGCCACCTGGCCCGCAACCACTACGCCACCGGCGGCTGGAGCGTCGGCGCAGTCGCCCTGGTCGCCCGCTGGCTGGCCCGCACCCTGCCCCCGGACAACCGGATCGTCGCGGTCTTCCCCGACGGCCCGCAGCGCTACGTCGGCACGGTCTTCGACGACGCCTACTGCCACCGCCACGACCTCCTCGGCCACCTGCCCGCCGACGATCCCGACGAGATCACCGACAGCCACGAGCGCACCGTCACCCGCTGGACGCGCTGCACCCACGTCGTAGACCCGCTCGCCCGCCCCGAACGCCACCAGCACGTGGGAGTCACCCGATGAAACACCTGTGGCGGCAGACCCGCTCGTTCCCGCGCGGCGCACGGCTGTTGATGGGCAACCAGTTCGCCATCAACCTCGCCTTCTACATGCTCATGCCCTACCTCGCCGCCCACCTGTCCGACGGACTCGGACTGGCCGCCTGGGCCGTCGGACTCGTCCTCGGCGTCCGCAACTTCTCCCAGCAGGGCATGTTCCTCATCGGAGGCACGCTCGCGGACCGCCTCGGCTACAAGATCCCCATCATGGCCGGATGCCTGCTGCGCACCCTCGGCTTCGGCCTGCTCGGCTGGGTCGACGACCTCCCCGCCCTCATCGCCGCCTCAGCCGCCACGGGCTTCGCCGGAGCCCTGTTCAACCCGGCCGTCCGCGCCTACCTCGCCACCGAGGCCGGCGAGCGGCGCGTGGACGCCTTCGCCACCTTCAACGTCTACTACCAGGCCGGCATGCTGCTCGGCCCCCTCGTCGGACTCGCCCTGCTGGCCGCCGACTTCCGCCTGGTCTGCACGGTCGCCGCGGCAGTCTTCGCCGCACTCACCCTCCTGCAATGGCGCGCGCTTCCCGGGCGGCGCGGCGGCCCGGCCACCACGGACCGGGAGAGCGTCCTCGCCCAGTGGCGAGCGGTCGTCGCCAACCGGCCCTTCCTCCTCTTCTCCGTCGCGATGATCGGCTCCTACGTCCTGACCTTCCAGGTCTACCTCGCGCTGCCGCTCGCCGCGTCCGAGACCCTCGGCGCGGAGGGGACCGCGGTCACCAGCGGCCTGTTCGTCGTCTCCGCCGCCGTCGCCGTCGTCGGCCAACTACGGCTCACCAGCTGGGCGAAACGGCGCTGGCAACCGAGCGACGCCCTGGTACGGGGGCTGGTGGCGATGGGACTCGCGTACGCTCCGCTCGCGTTCAGCCCACGCGGCTCCTCGACGGCCGTGCTGACGGCGCTGGTCGTGGCTGTGGTCCTGCTCGCAGCCGGATCCGCCGTCGTCTACCCCTTCGAGATGGACACGGTGGTCGCCCTGTCCGGGGACCGTCTGGTCGCCACCCACTACGGCCTGTACAACACCTTCTCCGGGCTCGGCATCACTCTGGGCAACCTCGCCACCGGCGCGCTGTGGGACTACGCCCGCCGGCACGACGCGCGCTGGCTGCCCTGGACCGTTCTCACCGCGATCGGGCTGGCATGCGCGGCCTCGGTCGCCGGCCTCGCCCGAACCGGACGCCTCGGCGCGGCACAGCCGAAGCCGGTGGCGGCGTAGCCGGACCCCGGGGGTTCAGTCCGGGCGTCGGCCACTGCGGTCCGCCCACCGCCCTTCAGCTGCCGAGCGACGAGAGGGCGCGGGCGGCCACTCGTGACGGCCTGACCCTCGAGATGGCCTCGTTCTACGTCTCGTAGTAGCTTGAACGGCCGAGGACGATCTGGCCGGAGGACGAGGGAAGTGCCGGGTGACAGGCGGTAAGCACGGTCAAGGCGAGGCCCGGCGGCGTGCGCGGGGTGAGCTGGAAGGGGAAGTGCTGGCTGCCCTCTGGGCGGCCGGCCGGCCGGTCCCCGCGGCCGCGATCCAGGAACAGGTGCCCGGCGCCGCCTATACGACGGTCCTGACCATCCTGACCCGCCTGTGCGGCAAAGGGATGGTGACCCGGCAGCGAGAGGGGCGCGGTCACGTCTACGCCCCCGTGGACGACCGGGCCGGGCATGCGGCGGCAGGGATGCACTCGCTGCTGGACGAAGGCGGGGACCGGGCGACGGTGCTGGCCCGGTTCCTGTCGGACCTGTCGCCCGAGGACGAGCAACTCCTCGAGCAACTGCTGCGCGGCGACTGATCCGGGGGTCTGGTGTGTTCTGGCCCGTGCCGATGTATCTGCCGCTGCTGGTGAGCGCGGTGCTGGCGTTGACCGCCCCCTGGGCGGCGCGCCGGTTGCCGCCCCGTGTCGCCGTGTGGGCGATGACGTGCGCGGCGGTCGTGGCGGCCGGAACGTGGGTCACGGAGCTGGCGATTCTGGCCTTCACCGCGGTGGGCCAGGTGCCGCTGGTGGCCGAGCAGGGGCCCTGGTCGGTGCGTGTCCTGGCGGCGGAGGACCCGGTGAGCCGGAAGTTCGCCGCGGTGTGTGCCGGGGTGGTCCTGCTGCTGGTGGCGGGCCTGACCGTGGCCTCCTGGCGCCGGGGGCGTGCGCTGATCGATGCCTGGCGGGAGTGCCGGCACATCGCGGCGGGCGGGGATCTGGCCGTGGTCGACGATCCGGTGCCGACGGCGTTCGCCGTGCTCGGCATGCCCGGACGGATCGTCGTCTCCTCCGGAATGCTACGACTGCTGGACGGGCCGGAGCGGCAGGCTCTGCTCGCCCATGAGCGGGCGCATCTGCGGCATCGGCACCATCTGTTCTCTCTGCTGCTGCATCTGACGGCGGTGGTCAACCCGCTGCTGCGGCCCCTGGAACGAGCAGGCGCGTTCGCCGTGGAACGCTGGGCGGACGAGGAGGCCTGCGCTGCGGTCGGGAACCGGCGCGTGGTCGCCCGTGCCATAGCGCGGGCCGCACTGGCATCGGGCCGAGCCGCCAAGGCCGCCCTGTCCGCGACCGGCGGGCCGGTTCCCCGGCGCGTCCAAGCGCTCCTGGCTCCACCGCTGCGACGCGCCGACGGTGTGACGGCGGCGTTCGTCATCCTGATGGCGACGTGCTGCGCGAGCCTGGCCGTCACGGCACACGACACGGAGCGGCTGTTCGAGGCCGCGATGCACGCCTACGCGGCGGCCCCGCGGCTGCGTACGCGCTGACACCGCCCTGCCGGTGCCGGCGCTGTCCAGAGGGTCCTCGCACCGGTGGTTCGTGGCGGCAGCCCGGCGATCCGCTTCCGACCCTGATCGTCGTGCCGGAAGAAGGGCGCACGCGCACGGCGCCGCCGGGACGGCCTCACGGCGCCGTGGTGGGGGCCGGCCTGCGGCATGGGCCGCTCGCGCCGGGGCGCCTCGCGCGACGTCACCGGGCGGTGCTGATCAAGGCGGATGTCGCAAGAGGGCCGTCGACCGGAGAGGCTCGAGATCTTCACCGGTCAGGGACGGCAGTGGAGGCCGGTGGACGCGCCGGGCGATTCGGGTGTGCTCGGCGCGCGCCCTCGGACGCCGGTCACCGGGCGGGCTGAGCGACCGTTCGAGGTTCGGCGGTCAGCAGCGGGCGCAGGGCGCCGCGGTTCAGTGCGTCGACCAGAGGGGTGGCCCAGCGGCGCAGCGCGACGCTGGTGAGGTAGGCGACGGGGAGGGCGAGGATCACCGAACCGAGGACGTCGTGCGGGTAGTGGTCGCCGACGTAGACCCGGGAGAAGCCCTCCACCGCACCGAACACCGCGGCGATGGCACTCAGGCGGCGGTCCAGCAGGAACAGGGCCGCCACGGTCGCGGCGGCCACGGTGGTGTGGCCGCTCGGGAAGGCGTAGTCCGAGGGGGCCGGGCAGGAGTCGACGAGGTACGCGTGCGGCATTGACCGGCAGGGTCGCGCCTCGGCCACGACCTTCTTCACCACCTCGGCGGCGGCGAAGGCGGTCACGACGGCGACCGGCGCGGCCAGGGCGACGGTCATCGTCCGGCTGTCGCGGCGGCGCGCGCTCCACCAGCCCATGACCATGAGCACCGCGAAGACGCCCAGACCGAGATTGGTCCACACCTCCATGGGGGTGTTGAGCCACTTGGTGTCGCGGGCGAAATCCGTGAGGGAGGTGAACAACGAGCCGTCGATGCCGGATCCGTCGAAGGCCAGTCGCGTGGTGGCGGCCGTCGTCATGGGCACGTCCTTCCGGGTCAGCGCGCGGCGACGCGGAACGGCCTGGCGCCGCCAGTCGATCCCACGCCCGTGACGGCACTCCGATGACCTCACGGTGAATCAGTGGTGGCCGTCCGGCCAATCTACTACATGTTGTAGAAGCTTATGTGTCACCACGCCCGAGACCTGAGTCGTCCCACCAGGACGGGTCTCACCCTGCGGTAAGGCGGCGCCGGACGCCGGCGAAGACCGGACCGAGTGCCAGGATGACGCCGAGTACGGCGTAGCCCTGGGGCAGGCCGGCCAGGGAAGCGACCGTCGCGACGAGCAACGGACCGCCCGCATCGCCGAGTTCGCGGCCCAGCTCGGCGGCGCCCATGGGCTGCCCGAGCCGTTCGGCGGGCGTGCTCGCGGCCAGCGCGGCAAAGCCCAGCGGGGTGATCAGACCGGTCCCGGCGCCGATCAGCGCGGCGCCCTTGAGCAGACCGGTGAGCCCCGGCACCATGGCGCAGCCCATTCCGGCGGCAGCCACGAGCAGTCCCCCGGTGATGCCGGCGCGCGTGGTGAGCCGCCCACGGTCCAGTGCCCGCCCCGCCCGCAGCTGGACCACGGCCGCGCACGCCGCCAGGACCGACACGACGGCACCCGTGGCGACCGCACCGAGACCGGCTGCGCGGCCCGAGACCGGCAGAAAGCCCACCCCGGCCGACAGGGCGGCGGTCGCCGCGGCCAGCGCCGAGGTCGGGGCGAGGAACGCCGGGTCGACCAGCCGCCGGGCCAGGTCCAGCACTGTCTGCCGGGCCCTGGGAAGCGGGAGTACGACCGGGACTGCGAACGCGGCCCACACGGCGACCGCCGCACCGAGCACGGCCAGAACGGCGAACAGCAGCCGCAGGCCCCCGGCCCACACCAGGACACCGCCGAGCAGGGGGCCGAGGGCGTAGCCGACGACCGACTTACAGAAGCCTTGACGTGCTCCCTGGCCTAAAGGCCAGGGATTCCGGCCTGGGTCGGCTGACCCTTCCGGGGGCTTCCTGCTTCACCGCGCTGTGCCGGGACTTTCGCCCTGGTCTTAGAGGGCTTCTCGAAACCGAGTGTGGAGCTGGGGGTTCCGTACGGGTGTGCTGTTCAGGTGATTGTGGCCGCGCGGGGGCATGAAGGCAGGGCCTCT
>NZ_BMTL01000043.1 GCF_014649655.1 Streptomyces humidus
AAGCCACGGATTCCCGACCGAACCCCGTGCCGCGTAGCGGCACAGCAACGATCGAGAAGGCCAGAATCCTCGGGCTTCAGCCCGAGGTGCAAGTCAACTGACCCGCCCTACATCGTCTACCGCAGCCGCGACGCCCGGCTCGGCGCACGGGCCCCGCATCGCGGCTGGGAACGGACGGGGTCATGAGCGCTCGGTTCCCCGGACGCGACGTGGAGTGACGCCGCGACCGCCGACCGACGCCGGCGCGCACCCGGGCGGACCCTGCCCGGCGCGCGGGGGTGCGTGCGCCGATCTGCCCGCCCTCCGACGCCGCAAGGCCGGTGGGAGCGGGCAGGCCACGCACCGCACGCCGGGCCCGCTCGGCCACGAGGGCGCACCCGCGTCGTCACCCGGTCTTCGGCGCTACATTGAATGAGCGGGGAGCACCCCCGCTCATTCAGGCCAAGGACCGGTGATGACAGGTCTCACAAACTCTCATCAGGCCGGACTTCCCTCTCCGCCCGGCCTCCTTCTCCCGGGAGCCACGGCCGAGAGCGTCATCGCGGTGCTCGACGGCAGTCTGCGGTGCGTGGGATGGAGCCCGGAAGCCGAGGCGCTGTTGGGCCACCGCCCGGACGAGGTCCTAGGCCGGGCTGCCGGGGTGATCCTCGCCGACGCGACGACGGGCGCCGGACTGCCCGCCGTGCGGCAGGGCCGGCCTCAGGAACTCGGCGCCAGGACGGTGCGCCACCGCGACGGCCGTCCCCTCTCCCTGTCCCTGGCCCTCAGCCCCCTCTCCCACGAGATCGACGGGCCCGCCTGGCTGGTCGTCGCGGCGGAGACCGCGAGGCTGGGGCAGCAGACGGTCGACCGCGCCGTGCTCGCCGGGCTCTACCATGAGTCGCCCGTCCAACTGGTCATCTACGGCACCGACGGCCGGGTCCGCTGGATCAACACGGCCATACAGCGGCAGTTCGGGCTGTCGGTGGAGGACGTCGCAGGCAGGTTCGTGAAGGACTTCCTCCAGGAGGGCCAGATCCTCGGCGACCCCCAGGGCAGGCTGCTCGAGCGGGACGGGCGCACACTGTCGGACATCGAGGGGATCGTCGCGCACGTGATGCGGACCGGTGAGCCGCTGATCGACGTCCTCTTCCAGAGTCCGATCGACAGCGACCCGCACCACGAGCACGTGTGGACGTGTTCGTACGTCCGGCTCCGGGACGAGGAAGGACGCCCGATCGGGGTCTGCGAGGTCGGCCTGGACACCACCGACCGCCAGGTGGCACGCCGGCGCCTGGCACTCCTGAGCCGGGCCAGCGGCGTCATCGGCCGGACCCTCGACGTGCGGCGCACCGCCGTCGAGCTGGCGGAGGTCGCGGTTCCCCAGTTCGCGGACGCCGCCACGGTCGACCTCCTGGAGCCCGTACTGCACGGCCAGGAGGCACCGCGGTGCGAGCCCGGCGGCCGGCCGCTCCCGCCGCTGGTCCGCATCGCGCAGCGCACGCAGGGCGCGACGGTCGGCTCACTGGAAAGCGCCCGCGTCCGCTGTGTGACGGAGGCGGGACCGGTGTCGGATCCGGCCACCGGCGCACTCCTGCTTCCGTTGCGGACCCGCGGTTCCGTCCTGGGCGTGGCGACCTTCGTGCGGGCGAAGCCACGCGACTCCTTCGACAAGGAGGACGTCGAACTCGCCGAGGAACTGGCCTCGCGCACCGCGGTCTGCCTGGACAACGCCCGCCGGTACACGCGCGAGCACGCGACCGCGCTGATGCTCCAGCGCGACCTCCTGCCGCGGGCCCTGCCCCGGCCGACCGGCGTCGAGATCGCCCACCGCTACCTGCCGGCGGCCGGTCCCGCCGGGGTGGGCGGGGACTGGTACGACGTCTTCGCGCTGTCCGGAGCACGGGTGGGGCTGGTGGTCGGCGACGTCGTCGGACACGGCACGCGCGCGGCCGCCACCATGGGACGCCTGCGGACCACCGTCGCCGCTCTGGCGGCACTCGACCTGGCTCCGGAGGAACTGCTGGCGCGGCTGGACGATCTGGTGGCGCAGACCGGCGCCGCCTCACCCCCGGAGACCGGACACGAGGACGACGCGCTGGGAGTGACCTGTCTGTACGCGATCTACGATCCGACCTCCCGGCGCTGCACCGTGGCACGGGCGGGACACCTGCCGCCGGTCCTGGTCACCGCCGACGGACACGCCGAACTCGTGGATCTTCCGGCCGGTCCGCCGCTGGGGCTGGGAGGTCTGCCGTTCGAGAGCGCCGACCTCGAACTGCCCGAGGGCGCGGCGCTCGCCCTGTTCACCGACGGACTGGTCGAGAGCCGGCGGGCAGGCGTCGACGTCGGCATCCGCACCCTGTGCCGCACACTTTCCCGAACCGGGGACCGGCCGTTGGAGGAGGTCTGCGACAGCGCTCTCGCCGAGCTGCTCGCCGGACCGCCCGAGGACGACGCGGCACTGCTCCTCGTCCGCGTGCACGCCCTGCCGGAGAACCTGGTGGCCTCCTGGGACATCCCCCGGGAGCCGGGAGAAGTGGCCACGGCACGGTCGCTGGCCCGCGACCGGATGGCCGAGTGGCACATCGACGAGGCCGCCTCCTTCGTCGCCGAACTCGTCGTGAGCGAACTGGTCACGAATGCCGTCCGCTACGGCGCGGCCCCCGTCCGGCTGCGGCTCATACAGGAACGGGGACTCATCGTCGAGGTCTCGGACGGCGCCCATACCTCCCCGCACCTGCGGCGGGCCGCGACCGAGGACGAGGGAGGCCGGGGCCTGTTCCTCGTGGCGCAGCTGACGCGGCGGTGGGGAACCCGCTACACGCCCGCCGGCAAGACCATCTGGACCGAGGTGTCGTCCGTGCCCGCCGAGGCACTGGGCGCGGCGGTGGCGGACACCCTGTCGTACTGAGCCGCGCACGTCCGGCCGGTGCCGCGCCCGGCGCCGGGAACCGGGCGGACCGGGCGGACCGGGCCTCAGTACAGCTCGATGACCAGCCTGTCGGACCTGGCCCGCGACACGCACAGGGCCATCTGGGAACCGGACGCCTTGTCGGCCGCGGAGAGGCAGTTGTCGCGGTGGTCCGGGGTGCCGTCGAGGACCCCGGAGACGCACGAGCCGCAGACGCCCTCCTCGCAGGACTTGAACACATCGATCCCGTTCTCCTCGAGCACCGAGAGGATGGACCTGCCGACCGGGACCTCGAACGCCTCACCGGTGTCGAGTTCGACGGTGAAGGCCCGGTCGTCGGCGGTGTCCGCCTCGGCTGCCGCGAAGTGCTCGATGTGCACCCGGTCCTCGCCGACCACGGGAGCGAAGACCGAGACGACCTGCTCCATGAAACCCTGCGGGCCGCAGGTGTAGACGTGGCACCCCGGGCCCGCCGCGGCCGCCGCCCCGGCGAGCAGCGCCCGCTGCTCCTCGCGCGGCACGCCGAAGCGGAGGCGGACCCGGTCACGGAAAGCGGCCCGTTCCTCCAGCAGGGCGACGAACGCCGCCTCCCGCCGTGAGCGGGCGAAGTAGTGCAGCTCGAACCGGGAGCCCCGGGCGTGCAGCCGGTAGGCCATGCTCAGCAGCGGAGTGATGCCGATGCCGCCGGCCACGAGGATGTGCCGGTCCGCCTTCTCGGCCAGCGACAGCAGATTGCGCGGCTCGCCGATCTCGAGGCGGTCTCCCGGGCCCACCTGGTGCAGGGCGGCCGATCCGCCCCGCGACCGCGGCTCCCGTTTCACCGCGATGAGCAGGGACGCGGCGTCGTCGGGCGGGCTGCACAGCGAGTACTGCCGGAGCACGCCCGTCGGCCCCGTCACGTCGATGTGCGCCCCGGCCTCGTAGGGCGTGAACGGCGCGCCGTCCTCCCGGACCAGGCGCAGGGCGCGGATCTGCGGCGTCTCCTCGGTGACCTCGGCGACCCGGACGACGAGGCTCACAGCAGGAATCCCGCTGCCGGCACGGCGTCCTCGCTGTCGACGAGCCGCACGACCTTCAGGGCGATCCGGTCGCCGCCCCGCGACAGCCGGATCCTGTGGGTCACCTCGCCGGCCCACAGGTCGTGCCGGCCACGCTTGTAGGCGACGACGACCTGGGCGGAGCGCAGGGTCACCTCGTCGTCGCGGACCTCGACCGGCACGAACCGGGAGACGGTCCGGACGGTCCGGGCGGCGTCCACCGCGGCTATGGCGTAGCCCTCGGTCATCCGGGTCACCCGCATCCGCCGCATCCGCGCGTCGTCGTACACCATGTTGAGGGTGTTGTCGAAGTCCTCGGTCTCCGCATCGACCGGGACGACGTAGGAGGCGTCCTCGGTGTAGAGCTCCTGCCAGGTCTCGTACTCCTTGCGGTCGAGCAGGTCGGCCTCGTGCCAGACCAGCCCGATCGCGCGGGTCACGCGCGGGTCGGCCGACAGCGGGCTCCCGGCGACCGCAGGGGTGCGCAGCGTCTCAGTCATCGCTCATCATCTGCTTCCACTTGTCGTAGGCCGCGCGCATGCCGGTCTCGTCGGTGACGTGGGAGGTCGCCCAGCCCTGCGGACCCGCGGTCTCGCGGGCCAGGCCGCGGTTGACCATGACCGGCATCTCCGGTGCGCCCTGGGCGCCGCGCTGCACCCGGTCCCAGCCCTCCGCGTCGTCGGGGGTGCCGAACCCGAACGGGCCCTGGAAGTGCTCGTGGATACGGAGCCGTTCCCGGTTGACCGGGTCCACGATCTCGGCCGGCCCGTCGGGGCCGAGGGCCACGTGCTCGATCAGGGTCTCGTCGACGGAGATCGGGCGCAGCACCCGCAGGAACGAGATCGACATCGACACGTTCGGGAAGAGGTTGAGGTTGAAACCGGTGCCGTGCACGGCCCGGACCAGCTTGCGGACCCCGGCGTCGTCGACCCCGGCGGACTTCAGCTCGGTGACCAGGGAGTCGAAGCGCGGCTGCAGCGGTTCGGTGCCGTCGTCGACGTCGAGGTCGGAGTGTCCGGGGACCATCTGGGCGACGCTGTGGCCGTGGCCCAGGTCGTGGGTGACCGCCGCGGGGTCGGTCATGAACGACATCATGTCGGCGGTCTCGGCGTCGACCGAGGCCATCCAGGAGCGGTGCACGATCGGGAAGTGGTAGCCGTCGGTCGTGTTCTCCAGCTGGATCTTCCAGTTCCCCCGGAATCTGAACCGGTGGGTGCCCAGCACCTTGACCGGGTAACCGCCCCCCTGCTTCATGAAGCGGTCGATCCACAGCCGCACGTCGCCGAGGAAGTCCTCCAGCGGTTCGACGTCGTCATGGAAGGTCGCGAAGACCATCCCGCCGTAGGACTCGGTGCGCAGCTTCTTCAACCCCATGTCGCCCTTCTCCATGACGCCCTCGTAGCCGTCCGGATAGGGGATGCCGCGCAGCGCGCCGTCGAGGCCGTAGGACCAGGCGTGGTAGGGGCAGGTGAAGCCGTTGACCTGGCCCGTCTTCCGCTCGCAGAGGCTGGCGCCCCGGTGCCGGCAGCGGTTGACGAGGGTGTTGACGGCGCCCTTGCGGTCCTTGACCACGATGACGGGCTGGCGGCCGACGTACGTCGACTTGAAGCTGCCCGCCTTCGGCAGCTCGCTCTCGTGCGCGACCCACACCCAGGTGCGCTCGAAGATCTTCGTCATCTCGAGGTCGAAGATCTCGGGATCGGTGTACAGACGGCCTGCCACGCGGTCGGCCAGGACCAGGTCGGCCGGTGCGAGGCGGTGGATGTTCTCGGCGGTGAACGGGGCGGTCATGAAAGGGGCCTCCTGGGTCGGGTTCGGAGGTCGTCCCGGTGGAGCCCGGGTTGTCGTGGTTCGGCGCTTTCGACGCTAGGGAGCCGCCCCCGGCCGGACAATCGGGAATGGCCTCGGCGGACGTAAGGGATTTCTTCAGTGCCCGGCCCGGCCCGCCGGTGCGCGGGGAGGCCGCCCGCGGCCGTAGGGGAAAACCTCAGCGGTGACCGAAGAAGTCTCGATACCGCTGTCGGCACGCGCGGCCCTAGTTTCGGTACTGCTCGGGGTTCATCCGGGAGCCCGAGGTCCCGGCAGGAGGAACAGTGGCTGCGAACATCACGCAACTCACTCCGACACAGCGAGAATTCCGCACCGCGATGGCGAACCTCTCCGCAGGCGTCAACATCGTCACGACGGACGGCCCCCGCGGCCGTGCGGGCATCACGGTGAGCGCGGTGTGTTCCGTCACCGACAGCCCGCCGACCATGCTGGTGTGCGTCAACCGCTCCAGCCGCAGCCACGACGTCCTGCGGGCGAACGAACGGGTCTGCATCAACGTGCTCGGTCCCGAACACCAGGACGTGGCCCTGGCCTTCGCGGGGAGCGTGCCGCCCGAGGAGCGGTTCTCCGTCTCCGCCGACGTGTGGGACCACTCGGTGGCCGCAGTGCCGGTGCTCAAGGGGTCGGCCGCGTCGATCGTCGGCCGCATCACCGGCAGCGCCACCCAGGGCTCCCACTCGGTGCTCTTCGTCGAGGCGGACCGCGTGATCGTGGGCGAGGACAGCGGCGGTCTGGTCTACTTCCAGCGCCGCTTCCACCCGATCAGCACGGCGCTGGGCGCGTGATGGCCGGCGAGCACACCCCGGACGACGCCTGCCGGATGACCCTGACCTGCTACAACGACACGTTCGGCTATCGCTGGCGGCATGTGGACCTGTTCACCCGCGACGCCGACGGGCGCGAGCTGAACTGGGTCCACTGGTCGGTCCCCGCGGACGGCCCCGACGCGGCCGACGCCGTCACCGCCAGGGTCGAACCCGGGCTGCGGCGCACCTCCGGGTGGCGGCACGGGGTCAGTGCGGCCGGGATGGACTACTGGGAGGCCGACGCCGCCTGGGACGAGTCGTGAACCAGCGGCGCCACGGCCGCCCGGCGCCGGCGTGAGCCGCGCCCGTTCCGGCCCGGCCGAAGCGCGCTCACCGAGGGATCGCACGGAAGGACCGCGAGGATGAGATTCACCCACGAGACCCTGCCGCAGCGGGTCGTCTTCGCCCCGGACGACGCGGTGCGGGCGATCCGGGCCGAGACCGAACGGCTCGGCGCAGAACGCGTCATGGTCGTCGTCACCGCCTCCTCGTCCGCGCTCGCCGCCGCCCTCACCGGCGGACTGCCGGTCGTCCACGTGCACGACGAGGTCGTCAGACACGTGCCGGTCGAGGTGGCGGAAAGGGCCCGCGAGGCCGCGGCGAAGTGCCGCGCCGACGTTCTGCTGTCCATCGGCGGCGGCTCCGCGACCGGCCTGGCGAAGGCGGTCGCCCTCACCACGGGCCTGCCGGTCGTCGCCGTGCCCACGACCTACGCCGGCTCCGAGGCCACGAACGTCTGGGGCCTCACCCGAGGTGCGGCCAAGACGACCGGCGTCGATCCCGGGGTGCTGCCGCGCGCCGTCGTCTACGACGCCTCGCTCCTGCGCACGCTGCCGGTCGAGCTGTCGGTGGCCAGCGGGCTCAACGCCCTCGCCCACGCCGTCGACGCGATGTGGGGGCCGTACGCCGACCCGATCGACCTCGCCCTGGCCGAGGAGGCGATCCGCGGCCTCCGCCGGGGACTGCCCGCCGTCAAGGCCGACCCGGCAGGACCGGCAGGACACGAGCGGACCCTCTACGGCGCCTACCTCGCGGCCGTCGCCTTCGCCTCGGCCGGCTCGGGCCCGCACCACAAGATCTGCCACGTCCTCGGCGGAATGTTCGACCTCCCGCATGCGTCGACCCACGCCGTCGTCCTCCCGCACGTCCTCGCGCTCCAGGCACCCCACTTCCCCGAGGCGGAGCGCAGGATCGCGTCGGCGCTCACCGCTCCCACCGCGACCGGAGGGCTGGCCGCGCTGTACACGCGTCTCGACGCGCCGACCGCTCTGAGGGACTGCGGAATGCCCGAGGAGGGGATCGCCGGTGCGGTCGGACCCGTCCTCGCCGCGCTCCCCACGAACGCGCCCGCGCTCACCCGTGACAGCCTCACCGCCCTGCTGCGCGCGGCCTGGGCGGGAGAACCACCCCGCTGAATCCGCCCGCCCGAGCGGCTGACCCGCACCCTCTTCCCAGGAGATCCAGATGACCGACAGGACAACGATCGCCGCGCTCGTCCAGCGCATCGAGGTACTCGAAGCCGAGGCCGACATCCGCAGGCTCCAGGCCCGCTACATGTTCCTGTGCGACACACCGTGCCCCGAGTTCGGTGTGCGGGACGACGCCCACCGTATCGACCTGATCATGGACCTCTACTCCGAGGACGCGGTCTGGGAGGGCGTGGGCGAGTACTACGACGACCAGTTCGGCCGTGCCGAAGGAGCCCCCGCGATACGAAGTCACTTCGAGACGTTCTGGTCCCGGAAGCAGGATCCCGCGCTGCTCCTGAACGCGCACTACCTCACCTCCGAGCAGATCCACGTCGACGGGGACGAGGCCACCGGTCAGTGGATCCACATGCAGCCCTGGCTCTTCTCGGACGGGAGATCCCTGCTGCGTTCGAGCCGGCTGAACAACGCCTTCCGCAAGGTGGACGGCGTCTGGAAGATCACGCGCACCCGTACGGAGAACGTCTTCGTCACGCCGTTGCCGCAGGACTTCGCCGAGAGCCGCCCCTCGGCCTCGGTGCTGATGCGCCCCTGACGCGCACCGGCGTCGCAGGGGCGCCGCGGTCAGCGCACGGACCGTGTCTGTGCGTCCAGGAACGCCTCGACCGGGTCGCCGCGCAGGGCCCAGGGCCACGCGGTGACCCTTCCCTCCAGCAGGGGAAAGACCTGCGCGGCCTCCCGTCTTCGCTCGGCCGTGACGAGCGCGTAGGCCAGCAGGTTGAGATCGGCCAGGGCTCGCGCATGCCGCAGGAAACCTGGCTGCGGCCACCTCTGCGCGACCTCGTCGAGGACGCCGGCCATCGACGGCTGGGACCAGAAGTCCCTGGCCATGAGCGCCTCGACGCCGCCTCTGGCCAGGACGCTCCGGTGCTGGTCGACGGCCGCCGTCAGTTCCACGGCGGCTGTCGGGGCGTCGGCCGCTGTGCGGGCCCGCACGACGTCGACGAACTCCAGGACCTGCATGCGGGAACCTCCCTCCTCGGGTGAGAGATGGCCGAGCATCTGCAGATGCGCCTCACGGTGCTGCGGGTCCCGCGCGAGCACCTCGCGCCATATCGCCGGCATGCTGCGGCGGTCGCGCTCCAGACGCGATATGCCCAGAACGACGACCCAGGGATTCGGGTCCGTGGGACACAGATCCGCCGCCCGGTAGCAGTACCCGATGGCGACCCGCGCGTCCCGCATGCCTCCCGACCGGACTCCCCGGACCAGCTCCGCCCACGCGTACAGCAGCATCGCGTCCGCGCTGTCCGGTTCACGGGCGAGCCAGCCGTTCGGCGCACCGGAGTGGGCCGTGGCCTCGGCCAGCACCGCGAAACGGTGGGCGCGGCGGTCCCAGTCGTCGGCCCCGGTCCGCCGCAGCAGGTCGGCCATCCGCGCGACGTGCAGATCCGTCATGCCGATCCCCCCTGGCCGGGGCGCCTCGGACAGGGATTTCAGGATCCGCCCGAGATCGGCGTCGTCCAGCGCGTGCGAGAGGTGCGGCCTGCGACGGCCTGAGAAGAGGAACATGGTGGCGCAGAGTACGCGATCCTGAGCGGGCAGTCGCCGTCGGCCCGCATTTCAGGACCGGTCCGTGCCCGCCAGCGTGCGCCGGCGGAAGTCCCGGGGCGTCTCGCCGTAGGCCGACTTGAACACGCGGCTGAAGTGCCGGCCGTCGAGCAGTCCCCAGCGGGCGGCCACCATGCTGATCGGCTGTTCCACGGTCGTGGCGTTCGCCAGGTCACGGGCGCAGCGCTCCAGCCGGCGCACCCGGATCCAGCCGGCGACGGTCAGGCCCTGTGCGGCGAACAGCTTGAAGAGGTAGCGCCGTGAGATGCCGTGCGCCTCGGCGATCGAGTCCGGCGTCAGACCGGGATCGGACAGCCGGTTCTCGATGTAGGCCCGGATGCGGAGCATCATCGCGTCCTGGGGAGGAGGCGCCGCGGACCGGGCCAGATTCTCCGTGACCAGGGCGGTGACCAGGGACACCGCGCCGTCCATCAGGCTCCCGACGGCCGGGCCCGCACAGCCGCGGACCTGCTCGCTCAGCGATCGCAGGAACGGGCCGACGACAGCGGCGACACCCTCGTCCGCGCTGATCCTGCGCGCGGTGAGGTCACGGAGGGCCTCGGGCCGCACGGGCAGCATCGAGCGGGGGAACAGCAGCAGCACGGTGCGGAAGTCGGCGTCGTAGGTGAAGGAGTACGGGCGCGAGGTGTCACAGACCGCGATGTCTCCCGGGCCCAGGGTGCTGCACACCTCGTCCTGCTCGATCACACAGGTGCCCGCGGTCTGCAGGGCGACCTTGTAGTGGTCCCACTCGTGCTGGGCGATCGTCCGGGCGGTGCGGCGCACCCGCAGCGGTCCCGCGCTGATCGAGCTCAGGTGGATCAGCCCCAGATCCTCGTTGGCGGCCTGCCCGTGGAACGGAGTCCGCTCCATCGGCCGGGCCTCGAGGCCGACGAACAGCTTGGACATCTCGTGGGCCCAGTGATCGGAGCGTTCCGCCTGGGCCACGGAGTCGGTGGTCACGATCGTTCGCATGGTGCGCTCCACCCGGTAGCGGTCTTTCGGCGCAACAGCCCGTGGCGGGCTCATTGCGGGCTTCCTGCATATTGCATTGCATATCGCCTGATGGAAAGGTGTGGGTACACGAGGAAGGCGATTGCCCGCACTGCGCGCGAACCCCGTGCATGGAATGGCGGCAAGGGGTGCACACCACCGCACCCCCGGGTCACGGCACGGGCGCACAGTACTCCGTACCAGACGGGGCGACGCTTCCCGGCGGGTGTCCACCGGGGCCCAAGGCTCCTGTCCTCCGTTCCCGCCCGGTTCTGCCGCGGTCCCCACCCCCGCCGTCGACAGGACGGCACGGAAGGGGCTTTCCGCGGCGACCGAGGCCCGGTGGAGGCCACCGCGCCCGGCCCCGACGCCCGCGCAGGCGTCGCGCCCCGGCTTTCGCCGTACTCTCCAGGGAGTCCCAGTGACCCAGCAGTCCTCAGACCCGGAACACCGCACCCACCTCCGGCAAGGAGCCGTGGGGGTGGCGGGCATCCTGTTCTTCGTCTTCTCCGCCCAGGCTCCGCTCACGGGGGTCGCCGGAACCCTCCCCGTACCGCTCGGCCTCGGCAACGCGGCCGGTGTACCCGCCGTCTACCTGGTGGTCGGCGTCATGATCGGCCTGTTCTCGGTCGGCTTCATCACCATGAGCCGGCACGTGACCGACGCGGGCGCCTTCTACGCGTACATCTCCCACGGGCTGGGCCGCCGGCTCGCCGTCGGCGCCTCCCAGGTCGCGGTGCTCTGCTACTGCGCCGTCCAGGCGGGCATGTACGGCCTGTACGGCGTCGTGGTCGAGGGCCTGGTCCAGCGGTACGCCTCGGTCGACCTGCCCTGGTGGCTCTGGGCAGTGGCGACCATCGTCCTCGTGCAGCTCCTCGGATCCCTGAACATCGAGTTCGGGGCGAAGCTCCTCGCCGTCCTGGTGGTCGCCGAGACCTCGCTGCTCCTGGTGTTCGCCGCCTACGAGCTGCTGTCCGGCGGCGGCCCCGAAGGGCTGGCCTTCACCGCCTCGTTCTCGCCCACGGCCCTGTTCGCCGGAGCCCCGGGGGTCGCCGTGACCTTCGCGATCGCCTGCGTCCTCGGGTTCGAGTCCACCGCCATCTACGCCAAGGAGGCCAAGGACCCCGCCCGCACCATCCCTCGCGCCACCTACCTCTCCGTCGCCGCGATCTCGGTCTTCTTCGCGTTCGTGTCGTGGATGTTCGTGAGCTTCTACGGGCCGTCCAAGGTGCAGGGCGTGGCGCTGGACGCGCTGCAGAGCGGCGACGCCACCGCGGTGGTCTTCGGCGCGGTCACGCAGACCCTGGGCGGCTGGGCCACCGACGTCATGCAGGTGCTGCTGGCGACCTCCCTGATCGCGGGAGTCCTGGCATTCCACAACGGCGTCAACCGCTACTTCCACTCCCTCGGCGCGGCCGGCGTGCTGCCCCGGTGGCTGTCGCGCACGAACCGCCAGGGCGCTCCCTACGCGGCCAGCTCGGTGCAGACCGTCATCGCCATCGCGATGGTGATCCCGTTCGCACTGGCCGGAGCGGACCCGGTACTCACCCTGCTGACCTGGGGCGGGGGCGTCGGAGTGCTCGCGCTGGTGCTGCTCTACCTGCTGACCTCGCTGTCCGTCATCGTGTTCTTCCGCAGGACCGGTCTCGACCGGAGGCGGTGGAACACGCTGATCGCGCCCCTGGCGTCCATCGTCCTGCTGCTGGGCGCCGCGACCCTGGCGCTGGAGAACTTCACCACGCTGATCTCCGCTTCCGCCACCACGGCGACGGTTCTCGAACTGACGGTGGTCGCCGTCTTCGTGGGAGGCATCGTCCTGGGGCATCTGAGGCCGGGCGTTGCCGGCACGAGCCCTGAACCCAGCCTCCGGGGCGGCGACGTCGAGGACGCACCGGCCCGGGTCTGACCGGCTCCGGCACGGCAGCTGCCCGGCGCGGACCGGCGTGAGACCGCACGGACTCCACGGGCGTGGTCCGGCCGCCGGGCGGCGCCCCCGAGATCCCCCGCGCCGCCCCGCGCCCCCAACGAACCCGGGCCGCCCCGCGCCCCCGGCGAACCCCGGTCGGCGTCCCCGCCGACGGCGGCGGCTCATCTCCCCGCGGCCGTCACAGCCCCGGCCCGCTACCCCTGCACAGCCCCTCCCGGGCGCCCGGCGCGACCCTCATGCGCCGGGCGCCCGGGAGGTCCGCCACCTGACGCCACCTGGCTCACCTGACGCCACCTGGCGTCACCTGACTCCACCTGAAGCCGTCTGACGCCGCCCGATTCCCGGCGGCGCACCCGCCGCGGACCGCCATCGCGTGCACGGGTTGTCGCTTCCGGTGCACGGCGCCGGGCGTTTCGCCGGAAAGTCGCCGCAGACCTCTGGACTTTCCGCCCGCGCGGCGTTTTTGTTCTACGAACGTAGAAATACCCGCCCTCCAGTACCTCTCCGGAGACGCCTCATGACCGCCACGCCACACCCGCTCGACCAGCTGACCAGCGGCGAGATCGAGCAGATCCGCTCCGTGCTGGACGGCGCCGGAATGCTCCGGGAGACCTCGCGCTTCGTCTATGTGGGCCTCGACGAGCCCACGAGGGACGAGCTGCTCGCGTTCCGCGACGGCACCCCGGCCGACCGCCGGGCGAGGGTGCTGCTCCACGACGTCGACGGTGCTCCGGGGCGGGACGTCACCGTGTCCCTCACCGGCCGGACCGTGATCGCCGAGCGGACACCGGACCCCGTCGTCGACGGTCAACTCCCCATCCTGGAAGAGGAGTTCGCGATCGTCGAGGAGGTGCTCGCGCAGGACGAGGAGTGGCTGGCCGCGCTGAAGGCACGCGACCTGGACGTGTCACAGGTACGCGTCGCCCCGCTGTCCGCCGGCGTCTACCCGGACGAGTACCCGGAGGAGTCCGGGCGCCGGATCCTGCGCGGACTGGCCTTCCTCCAGGAACACGACCGGGACCACGCCTGGGCGCACCCCATCGACGGCCTGGTCGGCTACGTCGACGTGCTCGACCGGACCGTTCACCGCGTCGTCGACCTCGGCCCCGTCCCCATCCCCGCCGGATCGGGGAACTTCAACGATCCGGCCGTCGCCGGCCCCGCCCGCACCACCCAGCGGCCCATCGAGATCACCCAGCCCGAAGGGCCCAGCTTCACCCTGGAAGGCAACCTCCTGACCTGGGAGAATTGGTCCCTGCGGATCGGCTTCGACACCCGCGAGGGCCTGGTCCTGCACCAGCTGGCCTTCCGGGACCGGGACCAGGGAAGGGAACGCCCGCTCCTGCACCGGGCGTCGATCGCCGAGATGGTCGTGCCCTACGCCGACCCCTCCCCGGTCCGCTCCTGGCAGAACTACTTCGACACCGGCGAGTACCTGATCGGCCGGGCGGCCAACGCCCTCCGGCTCGGCTGCGACTGCCTCGGGGAGATCACCTACCTCGACGCGGTCATCGCCGACGAGTCGGGGCGCCCCAGGGTCCTGCCCAACGCGGTCTGTCTGCACGAGGAGGACTACGGCATCCTCTGGAAGCACACCGACCTCTGGTCCGGCTCGAACGAGACCCGCCGTCAGCGCCGCATGGTGATCTCCTTCTTCACCACGATCGGCAACTACGACTACGGCTTCTACTGGTACCTCTACCTCGACGGCACCATCGAGTTCGAGGCCAAGGCGACCGGCATCGTCTTCACCTCCGCCTATCCGGGCGGCGACTACCCCTACGCCGCCGAGATCGCCCCCGGCCTCGGCGCCCCCTACCACCAGCACCTGTTCTGCGCCCGGCTGGACATGGCGCTCGACGGCCCGGCGAACCGGGTCGAGGAGGTCGACGCCGTCCGCGTCCCGATGGGGCCGGGCAATCCCCGCGGCAACGCCTTCACCTTCCGGCGCACCCCGCTGACCAGGGAGAGCGAGGCACAGCGCGACGCCGACACGGCCGTCGACCGGGTGTGGCACATCACCAACCCCACCTCGCTCAACGCGCTGGGCAAGCCGGTCGGCTACGCGCTCCACCCGGAGGGCAAGCCGACGCTGCTCGCCGACCCGGACTCCTCCGTCGCCGCCCGCGCCGCGTTCGCCACCCGGCACCTGTGGGTCACCGCCTACGACCCCGCCGAGCGCTACCCGGCCGGTGACTTCGTCAACCAGCACCCCGGCGGCGCGGGACTGCCCGCGTACGCGGCGGCCGACCGGGACCTCGACGGACAGCCGCTGGTCGTCTGGCACACCTTCGGCCTCACCCACGCCCCCCGCCCGGAGGACTGGCCGATCATGCCGGTCGACTACACCGGCTTCCAGCTCAAGCCGGCCGGATTCTTCGACCGCAACCCCACGCTCGACGTCCCCCCCGCCACGCCCGGCACGCACGGCTGCTGCGGCGCCGACGGCCATGCGTGAGCTGCTGTTGCCGATCGGCCTGGCGGGCGCCCTCCTCTGCCTGGCCGGTCACCTTCCCGGCCCGGTCCGGCACTGGGGACCGGCGTCGCTCGCGCTGGGCGGCATGGCGCTGATGGCCGCCGACGAGTCGCTGCCGGGAGCGTGCGCCGTCCTGGCCGCGTGTCTGTGGTGCCTCCTGCGGGCGGGCATCGACGGCGACGGCTGGAACGAGGCGATCGACACGGCCGCGATGGCGTTGCTCATGGCGCTGATGACGACGGGCGCCGCCGCCGTCGGCGGAGCCCATGCGCACACGGCGGCCGGTGCGGCCGCCGGGCCGGCGGTGCTGACCCTGGTGGTCTGGGTGACCGCCCGCGCGGGCGGGTTCATGTTCGGGCAGCTCTCGGGCGTCCCCCGCGGCACGGCCTGCGCGCCGCCCGCCCGACGGGCACGGGTGTGCCGGGAGTCCGGGGCGGTCGTCATGATCGTGAGTATGGCGGCCGTGTTCGTCTGACACGGCCGGAAGACGGGAACGGAGACCCAGGAGATGCCGAAGATCGTCGATCACGATGCCCGCAGGCACCTGATCGTCCAGTCGGTCTGGTCGCTCATCGGCCGCCGCGGCCTCGCGGCGGTGACCATGCGGGAACTGGCCGCGGAGGCGGGCTTCGCCAACGGGGGACTCGCCCCCTATTTCCGGGACAAGGACGAGATCCTGCTCGCCGCCTTCCAGTACGCGTGCGACGCGACCGAGCGCCGGCTGGAACGCACCGTCGAGGAGCCCCGCGGTCTCGCCGGCCTGCGCGGCCTCTGCCACGAGCTGGTGCCCCTGGACGAGACACGGCTGCTGGAGGCACGGGTCGTCGTCGCGTTCTGGGACCGGGCCCTGTACGACCCGCGTCTGTCGTCCGTCCACGAGGCCACGACACGGCGGTGGCGGACGCTGATGCACACGTACCTCGCCCAGGCCAGGGCGGCCGGCGAGGTGACGGCCCCGGTCCGCGACGAGGACATCGTCGAGACCCTCTTCGCGGTGGTCATGGGCTTCCAGGTCAGCGCCGTCCTCACACCCGAGGTCACCACCGCCGGAAGCCAGATCGCCATCATCGAGGGCCTTCTCGCGTCGTACGCCTGAGCGTGCACCGCATGGCGGATGTCCGTGCACCCGGCGCCGCGGCCCCGGCCCTCCCTGCGCCTAGCGTCGTTGCCACGACGTCCTTCGAAGCGAGGATCGATGACCGTCAACCCACCCATCTCCGAAGCCCCGGGAGGCGCGGCGCCGGCCGGGCACGTCTACGTCCTGGACGACGACGAGCAGCTGTGCCAGTCGCTGGCCTGGCTGCTCGAATCCGTGCACATCCGCACGGAGTGCTTCACGGACGCGGACTCCTTCCTGGCGGCGTTCGACCCGGACCGCAGCGCCTGCCTGGTCCTGGACGTACGCATGCCCCACATGGGCGGGTTCCAGGTCCAGGAGTTCCTCAAGGCCCGCGACGCCGTGCTCCCCGTCGTCTTCGTCTCCGCCCACGGCGACATCCGTATGTCGGTCCGCGCGCTGCAGCAAGGGGCGGTGGACTTCCTGGAGAAGCCCTACGACCCGCAGCACATGGTGGAGGCCGTCCAGAACGCGCTGGACCTGGCCCGTGAGCGGTACGCCGAGCGAGCCGACCGGCACGCGGTGCACTCACGACTCGCGCCGCTGAGCCCGCGGGAGCGGGAGATCCTGCGGCTCGTCATGGCGGGCCGGCCGAGCAAGTCGATCGCCAGGGAGCTGGCCATCAGCGTGAAGACGGTCGACGTCCACCGGGCCAGGATCAGGGAGAAGACCGGCGCCGAAAGCCTGGGCGCCCTGATCGGGGACATGCTGCGCTGTGGTCTCGGACAGTCGGAGGTGTGAGGACGCATGTCCGGCAGCTCCGACATCACCTCCTCCGACTTCGGCCGCCTCTTCGCCGCCCTGCGGCACTGCGTCCTGGTGCACGACGCCGTGACCAAGACCATCCTGTGGGCCAATCCCGCCGCCTGTGCGGTGCTGGGTTTCACCGTCGACGAGCTGAGACCGCTCAAGGCCCCCGACATGAGCTCCAACGCCCGCCACTACACCCGGGAGATCGGGGTCACCTGGTTGCAGCGGGCCGTCGACGAGGGCAGCAGCACCGTCGAGTGGTGCTACCGGTCGAAGGCGGGCACGGAGATCCTGACCGAGGCCGTGGCCGTGCGGGTGGACCTCGCCCGCGGGCCGGTGGTGATGGTGCAGTTCCGCGACATCGCGGAGGAGAAGGCCACCCGGCTCGACCTGTTCCGCACCGAGGGACGCCTCCACACGTTCCTGCGCAACCTCGACGAGGGGATCGTGGTCCTCGACGGCGACGGCCGCACCCTGTTCGCCAGCGAATCCGCGGTGGCCCTGCTCCACGACGACCCGGACGACACGGACACCGCCGGCGTCGTCGGCGCCGACTTCGCCGGGTTCCTGGCGCCCGAGTCCGCCGCGCACCTGCGTGAGGCCCTCGCCGTCCCGGCGCGGAGCGCGTCGAGCGGGAGCGCCCGCTACCGCCTCGCCACTCCGGGCGGCGCCGACGGTCCGGCCCGCTGGTTCGCCGCCCGCTCCCAGTACATCGACATCGAGCACGACCTCCGGGGCCTGCTGCTCCTCTTCCACGACATCACCGACACGGTCCGCGCGGAGGAAGAGCACCGCCATGACGCCCAGTACCTGAACCATCTGGCCCGCTACAACGCCATGGGCGACATGGCGATGGCCATCGCCCACGAGGTGAGCCAGCCCATAGCGGCCGCACACAACTTCGTGGCGGGCGTACGGAGCCGTATGGACGGCGGGGGCGGAAACCTCGGCTGGGGCCTGGAGAACGCGACGAAACAACTGGATCGTGCGGCCCTCATCCTCTCGAGTCTGCGGCAGTACGTGACGCACCTCGAGGAGTCCAAACAATCCGTCGACCTGAACGACATCGTCACCGACTGCGCCTATTTCGTCGGGGTGCGGGCCGAAGTGAACTCCGTCGCCCTGCAATGGGATCGCACGGCCGAAGCGCTGCCCGTGAACTGTGAGAAGGTGCTGGTCGGCCAGGTCGTCCTGAACCTCGCTTTCAACGCCATCGAGGAAATGGCCCGGTGGCCCCTCGAAGAACGCGCGGTGACCGTCGCCACCCGCCGTCACGGCGCGTACGCCGTGGTGGAGGTGCGGGACACCGGCCAGGGCCTGCCCCAACTCTCCTCCGGCCGGGTGTTCGACGGCGCCTTCAGCACGAAGGGCAACGGTCACGGCATCGGCCTCGCCCTCAGCCACCGCATCATCACGCGTCACGACGGCGACATCCAGGCCACGGGGAACACCCCCCACGGAACCGTGTTCCGGGTCCGGCTGCCCCTGTGGGATAAGGAAAACCCCTAGCCGAGGCATCCGATTTCTGATTGTTCACCGGCGGCCGGTCCTTCTAGGGTCGGCGCAGGACGCGGAGAACAATTATTCCCGGCATGCCAGAGGAAAATCTCATGACGCAGACGCTGGATTCAGCACAGCCGGCCGAACGGGGGCGAATATCCCCGGACGGTGAGGTCTTCGAGCGTGTTCTGGCCCTGGTGGCCGACCGGCGGGGTGAATTCGAGGAGAAGCGGCACGTGCCGCGGGACGTGATCTCCGAATTCAAGAAGGCGGGTCTCTACCGGGCGAGCACACCGCGGCGCTTCGGTGGAGAACCGCTCGCTCCGGCGGAATTCCTCCGGCGTATCGAGCGGATATCCGAGGTCGACGGTTCGGCGGGCTGGGTCGCCAGCTTCGGCTCGGCCCTGATCTACCTCGCCGCCCTGCCCCTCGACACCCAGGCCGAGCTCTACGCGGACGGTCCCGACCTCGCCTTCGCCGCAGGGCTGTTCCCGGTCCAGCCCGCCGAGCGCGCCGGGAACGGCTACCGGGTCTCGGGCCGCTGGAAGTTCGCCAGCGGCTGCAAGGGCGCGGACCTCCTCGGCGTCGGCGTCAAGGGCGACGACCCCGCGGGCCGGCCGCTGACCGCCCTGCTGCGGCCCGGACAGGTGGAGATCGTCGAGAACTGGGACGTCGTCGGCCTGTGCGGTACCGGCAGCCACGACCTGGTCGTGGACGGAGTCCTCGTGCCGCGGGAGTGGACCTTCGTCCGCGGCGGCGAACCCACCGTCGACGAGCCGCTGTACCGCTACCCGGCGGTCGCGTACGCCGCGCAGGTGCTGGCCGTCGTCGGCCTCGGCGTGGCCCGCGCCGCGCTCGACCACGTCGTCGCCCAGGGCGGCCGCGCCAGTTACACCGGGGGGCCCAGGGCGGCCGACCGAAGCGGCTTCCGTATCGGAGTGGGCCAGGCGGAGGCGCAGCTCCGCTCCGTCCGCGCCTTCTTCTACGAGACCACGCACGAGGTGTGGGCGACGGTCGAGCGCGGCGACCCCGCCACCGCCCACCAGGCCAGCCTGCTGCGACTGGCGTCCGCCCACGCCGCCAGGACCTCCTTCGAGGTCGTCCGGTCCGCCTACCAGCTCGGCGGCATCCCCGCCATCGCGCTGAGCAGCCCCCTGCAGCGCCACCTGCGCGACGCGTCCGTGGTCCCGCAGCACGCCTTCCTCCAGGAGGGCGTCTACGACGGCGCCGGCGCGGTCCTCACCGGAGTGCAGCCCTTCCCCGGCTACCCGTGACCGGACCCGCTCCCGGTCGAAGCCCTCTTTCGAAAGGCAGGAATCCCATGTCCGTCTCCCCCGAGGCCCCGCTGCGGGTGCTGTTCTGCATCGGCGTCAACCAGAACTTCTTCGACCTGCCCACCGGACAGGGCAAGGGCGTCTGGGACGGCTTCACCAGCATGCTCGCCCAACTGCACGGCCTGCCGGGCGTCACCGTCCTCGGCACCGTCGACGACGACCAGCACATGGTCGGCCCCTCCGGCTCCTGGCCCTGGACCTGCTACGTCCTCGCCGACGTCGCCGACCAGCCCACGGTTGCCGCGGTCTGCAACCTCTTCCGCACCGTGCAGGTCGGCGAGCACGGCCTGTGGCGCTACATGAAGATCGAGGCGCGCGTCGGCCGCCCGCTGCCCGACCCGGAGCCGGCCCGATGAGCCCCCAGGGAGTCGGTGAGACGTGGGAGGACGACACCCATCGCGTGGCCCTGGTGACGGGCGCGGCCCGCGGCCTGGGCGCGTGCATCGCCGGACGGCTGTACGACAAGGGCTACCGGGTGGCGCTGACCGACCTGGACGCGGAGTCGGCGGCCGGGGCGGCGGCGGAACTCGACCCCTCGGGGGAGCACACGGTCGGTCTCGCGCTCGACGTGCGGGACAAGGACGCCTTCGCGCGGGTGCGGGACCGCCTCGTCGGACGCTGGGGCGCGGTGCACGTCCTGGTGAACAACGCCGGACACTCCAAGGTCGAGCCCCTGATGCACATCACCGCCGAGAGCTTCGGGTCGGTGGTGGCCACCAACCTCAACGGCACGTTCTTCGGATGCCAGGTCTTCGGCGCGTACTTCGCCGAGCGCGGCTACGGACGCATCGTCAACATCGGCTCGCTCGCGGGCCAGAACGGCGGCACGGCGACGGGCGCGCACTACGCGGCCGCCAAGGGCGGGGTCGCCACGCTGACCAAGGTGTTCGCCCGGGAACTCGGCCCGCACGGGGTCACGGTCAACGCCATCGCCCCGGGACCTCAGGACCTCCCCGTCGTCCGCGAAACGGTCGACCCCGAGACGCTGGCCCGGACCGAGGCGATGATCCCGGTCGGCCGGCTCGGACGCCCCGGGTTCGTCGCCGACATGGCCGTCCTGCTCGCCGCCGAGCACGCGGACACCGTCACCGGGGCGTGCTGGGACGTCAACGGCGGCCTGTTCATGCGCTGAGCGCGCCGTCCCGCCAGGAAGGAATCCCGTGTCATGACACCCCGTAACACCGCCGCGGTCGAGCTGGCGCTGCGGCGCCTGGAGAAGACCGAGCCCGACATCCGCGCCTGGGTACGGGTGGACGCCGACGGCGCCCGGGCAGCGGCCCGGCGGGCGCCGGACGGCCCCCTCACGGGTGTGACGTTCGGCGTGAAGGACGTCATCGACGTCGCCGGTCTGCCCACGGAGTGCGGTTCGCCGCTGCGTCGCGGGCGGCTCGCCGACGCCGACGCCTGGCTGGTGGACCGGCTCAGAAGCGCGGGCGCCGTGCCCCTCGGCAAGACCGTGACCACGGAGTTCGCCTACTTCGAGCCGGGCCCCACCCGCAACCCGCACGGCCCGGCCCACACGCCCGGCGGTTCCTCCAGCGGATCGGCGGCCGCCGTCGCGGCCGGCGTCGTGCCGCTCGCCCTGGGCTCCCAGACGGCGGGCTCCCTGACCCGGCCCGCCTCCTTCTGCGGCGTCGCCGGATACGTGGCCCCGGTCGGGGCCTGGCCGACGACGGGATTCACGGGACTCAGCCCCACCCTCGACGCCCCCGGGCTGCTCGCCGCGAGCGTGAGCGATCTGGCCACGGCCGTCGAGGCGGTCGACGGCACCCGGGCCGAGGACGTGGACGCCGTCCGGGCACTGGTGTGGACCGGCGCCGAACTGGCCGACATCGACCCGGCGATGCGCGAGGCGCTGCGCGACACCGTTCGCGCGCTGGCTGCCGAAGGCGCCGCCACGGACGAGCTCACGGACGGCGCCGGCACGGACGGACTCACGGACGGCGCCGGCACGGTCCGCCTCCCGGACGGCATGGGCACGGCCGTGCTCGCCGAAGCGCACGCCACGGTCATGGCCTACGAGGCCGCCCGCTCGCTGCGTGCCGAGGGGCTGCGCCCCGAGGCGCTGAGCACACATCTCGACGAGCTCCTGGCCAAGGGCCGCGGCACTCCCGAGGACGCCTACCGGGCGGCACTGGGCGTGCGGGGCGCGGCCCGGGACGCGGTCCTGCGGCTCCTCGACCGGGCGGACGCCGTCCTGGCCCCGGCCGCCCCGGGCCCGGCCCCGCACGGACTGCGCGCCACCGGCACCCCCGTGCTGAGCCGCCCCTGGCAGCTGCTCGGGCTGCCCGTGGTCACCGTCCCCGGCCGTCGCGACCCGTACGGCATGCCGCTCGGCCTCCAGCTGATCGGCCGCCCCGACCGGGTGGGCCGGCTGCTCGGCGTCGCCCGGCACGTGGAAGCCGTCGTCCGCCGCACCACGGAGCGGGCCCGATGAGGATCACCGGCATCGAGGCGGTGCCGTACGCCATCCCCTACACCAAGCCCCTGAAGTTCGCGAGCGGCGAGGTGCACGCCGCCGAGCACGTGCTCGTCCGGGTGCACACGGACGACGGAGCGGTGGGCGTCGCCGACGCGGTGCCCCGCCCCTTCACCTACGGAGAGACGCAGGCGTCGGTCGTCGCGGTGATCGAGCGGATCTTCACCCCGCAGCTGGTGGGCGAGGACGTGTTCGCCCGCGAACGGATCCACGGCCGGCTGCACCGCACCGTCGGCAACCCGGCCGCCAAGTCGGCCCTGGACATGGCCCTGTGGGACCTCGCCGGCCAGTCCTGCGGACGGTCCGTCACCGAACTCCTGGGCGGCCACACCGACCGGATGCGCGTCAGCCACATGCTCGGTTTCGACGCGCCGCAGCGGATGGCCGACGAGGCGCTGCGCGTGCGGGACACCTACGGCATCGCCGTCTTCAAGGTGAAGGTCGGCCGTCGGCCCGTCGGCCTGGACCTCGACGTGTGCCGCGCCCTGCGCTCGGCCCTCGGCGACGAGGCCGAACTGTACGTCGACGGCAACCGCGGCTGGACCGCCTCGGAGGCCGCGGCCGCGCTGCGTGAGCTCGACGAACTCGGCATGACGCTCGCCGAGGAGCTGTGCCCGGCCGACGACGTGCTCGGCCGGAGATGGCTGGTCGCACAGAGCCGCATCCCCTTCGTCGCCGACGAGTCCGCCACCACGCCCGCCGAGGCGGCCCGTTCCCTGCTGGACGGCGCGGCCACGGCCATCAGCGTCAAGACCGCCCGCACCGGCTTCACCCACTCCCAGCGCGTGCTCTTCCTGTGCGAGGGGCTGGGCGCCGAAGTGGTGATGGGCAACCAGATCGACGGCCAGCTGGGCACGGTGTGCACCGTCGCCTTCGGCGCCGCCCACGCCGCCTCGTCCCGCCGTGCGGGCGAGCTCTCCAACTTCCTGGACATGAGCGACGACCTGCTCACCGACCCGCCCGTGATCACGGACGGCACGCTCGCCGTCCGGGACGGGCCCGGACTGGGCGTCGTGATCGACGACGCCAAGCTCGCCCGCTACCGCCAGGACCGCTGAGAACCCTCTTCACCAAGGAGCAGCACACCATGTCCGAGACCATGACCAAGGCCACCGCCGCCGACTCCGGCGCTTCGGCAACCGAGCGTTTCCTCGCCGACAAGGCCGGCGGGACCGGAGCGGGCGCCGACACGGCCCGCGTGAACACCCTGGCCACGGAGGTCATCACCGCCGTGCACGAGGTGATCCGCCGCCACCGGGTCAGCTACGAGGAGTACAACGCCCTGAAGTCCTGGCTGATCTCCGTCGGACAGGACGGCGAGTGGCCGCTGTTCCTCGACGTGTGGGTCGAGCACGTCGTCGAGGAGGTCGTCCATGCCTCCCGCGAGGGCAGCAAGGGCACGATCGAGGGCCCGTACTACGTTCCGGGCGCCCCGGTCCTGCCCAGCGTCGCCACCCTGCCCATGCGCGAGAACGAGGCCGGCGCCCCGCTCCTCTTCAAGGGCCGGGTCACCGGCGTCAGCGGGCAACCGCTCGCCGGGGCACTGCTGGAGATGTGGCAGGCCGACGACGAGGGCCTCTACGCCCAGTTCGCCCCCGGTATCCCGGAGTGGAACCTGCGCGGCGGCGTCGTCACCGACGCGGAGGGCCGCTTCGAGGTGACCACGATCCAGCCTGCGCCGTACCAGATCCCGACCGACGGCTCCTGCGGCAAGCTCATCGCCGCCGCCGGATGGCACGCCTGGCGCCCCGCGCACCTGCACCTGAAGGTGTCGGCGCCCGGTCACGAGCCGCTCACCACGCAGCTCTACTTCAAGGGCGGGGAGCACATCGAGGACGACATCGCCTCCGCGGTCAAGCCCGAACTGGTCCTCGACCCGCTCAGGGCGGCCGACGGCACCGGGGAAGTCGTCTACGACTTCGTCCTCGACCCGGCGTCCTGACGGAGACCGCCGTGCTCTTCGCCGTACGGATGACCGTCGCGCTCCCGTCGGACCTGGACCCCGAGGCCAAGGCCTCGGTGGTCGCCGCGGAGAGGGAGTACGCACAGAGACTCCAGCACACCGGTGAGTGGCTGCACCTGTGGCGCTGCGTCGGCCAGTACTCCAACCTCAGCATCTTCGACGTCAGCGGCAACGACCGTCTCAACGAGATCCTCTGGGGCCTGCCGCTCTTCCCCTACATGGACATCACCGTCACACCGCTCGCCCGGCACCCTTCCGCCGTCCGCTGAGCGTCCGCACCCACGAGAGGGCTCCGACCGCACCGGCGGTCGGAGCCCTCTTCGGTCTGCCGTGCCTGTGCCTCTGCTTCTGCCGCGGCACAAGCAGAGGCACAGGCAGAGGCCGTGTCAGCGGTAGATCGACTGCGGCCGCAGATAGGACGCCAGGCCCTCCGGACCCAGCTCGCTGCCCAGCCCGCTCGCCTTCGCACCGCCGAAGGGCGCCACCGGGTCGGGGAGATAGCGGTTCACGCCGATCGTGCCGGTCTGCACCCGCCGGGCGACGGCCGCCCCCCGCTCGGGGTCCGACGTCCACACGGTGCCCCCGAGACCGTAGTCGGAGTCGTTGGCGATCCGGACCGCGTCGTCGACGTCGTCGTACGGCAGCACGCAGAGCACCGGCCCGAAGATCTCCTCCTGGGCGATGGTGAAGTTGTTGTCGACGTCCGCGAAGACCGTGGGTTCCACGAACCAGCCCTTGTCCAGGCCCGCGGGGCGTCCACCACCCGTGGTGAGGCGGGCCCCCTCGGCGCGCCCCTTCGCGATGTACCCCTCCACCCGCTCCCTCTGCTGCGCGGTGACCATCGGCCCGATGAGGGTGTCCTGCGCCAGCGCGTCGCCCACCGGCAGACTGCGGGCCAGCTCGGTGATCAGGTCGGCCACCTCGGCGTACCGGCTGCGCGGAGCCAGGATGCGGGTGCTCAGGAAGCAGGTCTGGCCGTTGTTCGTCAGCGTGGCGGCGACGAGGTCCTGCCCGATCTGCGCCGGGTCCAGCACCGCGTCGTCCAGGACGATGCCCGCCGACTTCCCGCCGAGCTCCAGGGTCGCCGGCCGCAGCAGCCGGCCGCAGGTCTCGGCGATGGACCGGCCGGCCGCCGTCGACCCGGTGAACGCCACCTTGTCGACGCCGGGGTGCGACACGAGACGGCCGCCGGCCTCACGGCCGCCCGGGACGATGTTGAGCACCCCGGCGGGAACGCCGGCCGCCTCCGCGGCCTCGGCGACCAGGAAGGAGTCGAGCGAGGCCTCGGGCGAGGGCTTGAGCACCACCGTGCAGCCCGCGGCCATGGCAGGTGCGATCTTGAACATGGACAGCACCTGGGGGTAGTTCCAGGGCACGATCGCGGCGACGACCCCGACCGGGGTCCTGCGCACCTCGACCGAACCGCCGAGCAGCCCGGCGCGCGTCTCGGAGAAGGCCGTCGTACGGGCCAGCCCCGCGTAGTAGCGCAGCACCGCGGTCGGGTAGCCGGCCTCGAGCTGTCTGGCGATGCTGATCGGCAGGCCGTTCTGGCTGCTGACCGTCTCCGCGATGCGGCCCGCGCGTGCTTCGAGCTGCTCGGCGAAGCGTTCCATGACCTCGGCCCGGCGCTCCGGCTCCCAGGCCGCCCACCCGCCCGGCTGGTCGAAGGTGCGGCGCGCGGCCTCGACGGCGGCGTCGATGTCCGCTTCAAGCCCCTCGGGTGCGCTGCCGAGCACCTCCTCGGTGCTCGGGTTGACGGGCGCGATGACGCGGCCACTGGACGGCCGCACCCACTCCCCGCCGATGTAGAGATGTTCGTAGCGAAGCTCCATCGGTGCTCTCCTGGCGATCCGGCGCCCGTGCCGAAGTCAGGTACGGGTCACGAGCCGAGCTTCACCCGGCCGGCCGACGGCGGCGTGCGGCAGGGTGCATGGGCTGCCACCAGAGAATGCACGGGGTCGGGTTCGGGGCGGCGCGCGGGGCCCGGTCCCGGGCCCGGGACGGGGGGCGGGCCGCACGAGGACCTCGGCGACCGCGTCGCCTTCGGCCCGCTCTGTTATGACTGAGCCCATAAGCCTTACTCTTATGTGCTGTCGGAACATAATGGCAGAGCGGTCTGCCATGGAGGATGCCATGAGCGCCACCACGCCCTCGCCGCAGGAGGCGTACATCCACGGCCAGTTGGTCAACCTGGTCCGCACCGGACAGGCGGTGACCCGGCCGGCGCTGGAGCAGCAGACCAGGCTCGGGCGCAAGGTCGTCGCCCAGCGGGTGCAGCAGGCCATCGACGTCGGCCTGCTGGAGGACGGTGACCTGGCCCCCTCGGGCGGTGGACGTCCGTCGCGCCTCCTGCGCTTCCGGGCCGAGGCGGGGCACGTGTTCGCCGCGGTGCTCGGGGCCACGGAGGTGACCGCCGCCGTCTCGACCCTCGACGGGACGCTGCTGGCGTCCCTCCACGAGGACTGGGACGCCGCCGACCGCCCCGACGAGACGCTCGAGGTCCTGGACGGCCTGTTCGTGCGGCTCGCCCGCAGGACCCGCGTCGAGCCGTGGGCGTTCGGCATCGGCGTGGCGGGCCCCGTCGACTTCGGCTCGGGACGGCTGGTCGCCCCGCCGATCCTGCCGGGCTGGGACGGGTACAGCGTCCGCTCCTGGCTGCGGGAGCGCTATGACGCCCCGGTGTGGGTCGACAACGACGTCAATCTCATGGCGCTCGGGGAGTGGCACAAGGGAACGCCCAACGACGGGCGGGATCTGCTGTACGTCTTCGTCGACGAAGGCGTGGGAGCCGGCCTGGTCTCCAGGGGCCGGGTTTTCCGGGGGGAGAGCGGTGCGGCCGGCGACATCGGTCATACGCAGGTCACCGAGGATCCCACGGTGGTGTGCCGGTGCGGCCGGACGGGCTGCCTGGAGGCCGTGACCGGTGGGTGGGGGCTGGTGCGGCGGCTCACGGCGCGCGCCGCCGAGAGCCCGCTGCTGTCGGAGCGGCTGGCCGGGCAGGGGCGCCTGACGGCCGAGGATGTCGGCATGGCCGCGCGTGCGGGGGATCCGCTCGCCGCGGCGGAGGTCGAGAGCGGGGCCCGGCTCATCGGCGTGACCGCCGCCAACCTGGTCAACTTCGTGAATCCGGGCACGGTCGTGCTGGGCGGCGGCGCCGTCCGCGTCGGCGACTCGGTCTTCGAGGTGTTCGCGGACACCTTGATGCGTCGCGCCGGCACGCTGGCCGCGCAGCGGCTGCGCGTGCGTCCGGCGTCCCTGGATTTCCGCGAGGGCGTCACCGGAGCGGCGATCATGGCCATCGAGCAGATGTTCGGTCCGGCATCCCTGGGGCTCTGGATCGAGAACGGTTCGCCGATCGGGTACGCGACCTCCCTCCAGCGGACATCCGTGCTGGAGGGGTTGACATAAGTTCCGTTGGAACTAAAGTCTGGCGCAGGGCGTGGCCGTAGCCGCAGTACCCACTTGTCACGCCCCTCACCGGAGAACCCCGCCGTCCCGAGTTCCTCTGCGGTCCAAGCCGCCCTGGACGCGCGCGGTCCCGACGCCTCTGGAGTTCACATGCGAAGACTTCTCGTCGCGGTCCCCGCCGCAGCCCTGGTCCTCACCGTCTCTGCCTGCGGTGGCGCCGCGGGCGGCGGCGGTGCGAATGCGGGGAGCACCCTCTCCCTCGCGACCGTCACGCCCCCCAAGTCGTTCGAGCCCGGCGCCATGGCCATGGGCGGTCCCGAGGACCACTACTACCAGGCCGTGTACGACACGCTGCTGAAGCTCGACGCCTACGGCCGGCCGGCGGCAGGCCTGGCGACGAACTGGAACTACGACGCGGCCAACACCACCCTCAGCCTTACCCTGCGCAGCGGCGTGACCTTCACCGACGGCACGAAGTTCGACGCGGAGGCGGTCAGGACGAACCTCGAGCACGCCAAGAAGGGTACGGGCGAGGCGGCGAACGCCCTGAAGTTCGTCGACCACGTCAAGGCGGTGGACCCCACGCACGTCGACATCGTGCTGACCTCCCCCGACCCCTCCCTGACCGCCGGCCTCGCCCGCAGCGCCGGTTACATGGACAGTCCCAAGGCGTTCACCCGCGGCGACGTCGCGACCCGCCCGGTCGGGACCGGGCCCTACCGGCTCGACGCGAAGCGCAGCACCGCCGGGGACACCTACGTCTTCACCCGCAACGCCGGTTACTGGGACAAGATCCATTACCCCTACAAGGAGGTGAGCATCAAGGTCCTCGACGACACCACGGCCGCGCTGAACGCTCTGCGCTCAGGCCAGCTCCAGGGCATGCCCGGGCCCAGCAAGGACATCGTGGAAGGTGCGCGCAAGGCGGGGCTGACCGTCACCACCTTCGAGAACGGCACCATGGAGGGAGTCTTCCTCTGGGACCGCAAGGGCAACAACACCAAGGCCCTGGGCGATGTGCGCGTCCGCCGGGCGATCAACTACGCCTTCGACCGCGAGGCGATCGTCAAGAACGTCAAGGGCGGCCTGGGCACCGCCACCGACCAGGTCTTCGGATCCAGCACCCCGGCCTACGACAAGTCCCTGGAAGGCGCCTACGGCCACGACCTCGGCAAGGCCGAGAAGCTGATGGCCGAGGCCGGCTACGCGCAGGGCTTCTCGATGACGCTGCCCGACTTCTCGCCGGTGTACCCGAACGAGCAGGCGGCCATGACCGAGGCGCTGAAGTCGATCGGCATCAAGGTGACCTACCAGCCGATCACCGGGGACCAGGTCGTCGGCAGCATCATCGGCGGCAAGTGGCCGGCCAACTTCTTCTCGCTGACGTCGAGCAGCCCCTGGGCCTTCATCCAGCTGGCCGTCGCCCCGGGCGCGACGTTCAACCCCTTCCACGTCAGCGACCCCAAGATCGCGGCTCTGCTGAAGACCGTCCAGCAGTCGAGCGGAGCGGCGCAGGACAAGGCGCTCAAGCAGCTCAACGCCTACCTGGTCGACCAGGCCTGGTTCGCGCCCTGGGACGTGCAGAAGGGGGCCTACGTGAGCGCGAAGACGGTGAAGGTGACGCCGATCCCCGGAATCGCCGTACCGCCCCTGTCCGGTTTCTCGCCGGCCAGCTGACCCGCTGCCCGTGCCCGCGGCCTGCCTCCGCGGGCACGGGCCGGCTTCCACTCACCCGCACCCGGAGCCGATCGTGTCCCTCTTCCTGCTTCGCCGGCTCGGCGCCGGCCTCGTCCTGGTCTTCGTGATCGCGACGGCCACCTTCTTCCTCACGAGCGTCACCGGTTCCGACCCGGCGCGCCGGATCGCCGGCACCCAGGCGAGCGCGGCCCAGGTGATCGCCAAGCGCCACGAGCTGGGCCTGGACCGCCCCGTCCTGACGCGCTACACCGACTGGCTCTCGCACGCCGTCCGCGGAGACCTGGGCACCTCGTGGTTCTCCAACCAGCCCGTCACCGGCCTCGTCGGCCAGGCGCTGCCGGTCTCGCTCTCGCTGGTCCTCGCCGCGACCGTCCTCACCGCCGCCGTCAGCATCGTCCTCGGAGTGGTCGCCGCCGTGCGCGGCGGCTGGGTGGACCACGTCCTGCAGAGCATCTCGATCGTCGCGTTCGCCGTGCCGAACTTCCTCGTGGGCATGGTCCTCGCCCTGCTCCTCGCCGTGGAACTCGGTCTGTTCCCGGCAGTCGGCTACGTCCCCCTCGCAGGCGACCCGGCCGGCTGGCTCGCCTCGATCACCCTCCCGTCGATCGCCCTGGCCGTCGGAGCGATCGCCACCGTCGCGAGCCAGACACGGGGCTCGATGATCGACGTCCTGCGGCAGGACTACGTGCGCACCCTGCGCAGCCGCGGACTGCCCGTGCGCAGCGTGCTGCTCAAGCACGCCCTGCGCAACGCCGCCCCGACCTCGCTCACCGTGCTCTCGCTGCAGTTCATCGCCCTCATCGGCGGCGCCGTGGTCATCGAGAAGGTCTTCGGCCTGACCGGGATCGGCGCCCGTGCCACGTCGGCGGCAAGCCAGGGGGACGTACCGCTGGTGCTCGGCATCGTCGTCGTCACCGTGGTGCTCGTCGTGGTCGTCAACCTGCTGGTCGATGTGGTCCTCGGCTGGCTCAACCCGAAGGTGCGCATCGCATGAGCCAGCCCATCGACATCGACATCGACGTCGCCGGTGGACCGGCGCGCCCCCCGCTCCCCGGCGCACCCCGGCCCGGCGTGCTCCGGCGGCTGCTGCGCAAGCCGGCCGCGGCCGTCTCGCTCGCCTTCGTCGCGGTCGTCGCCGTGGCCGGCGCCCTGGCGCCGCAGCTGACGGCGAACAGCCCGACGGCCTCCGAGATCGCCAACGCACTGGCCCCCATGGGCGGGAACCACCCGCTCGGCACCGACGGCGTCGGCCGCGACGTGCTCGCCCAGCTGCTCTACGGCAGCCGCACGAGCCTGACCGGCGCGCTCATCGTCGTGGCCGTGTCGCTGCTGATCGGGCTGCCCGCCGGCGTCCTGGCCGGGTACCACCGAGGCTGGTTCGACGGCCTCGCCAACTGGCTCGGCAGCCTGGTCATGGCTCTGCCGGCGATCATCGTGCTGCTCGTCGTCCTCGCCCAGTGGGGCCGCAGCACGGCCCTGGCGATGACCGTCTTCGGTTTCCTGATCGCCCCCGGCGTCTTCCGGCTCGTGCGGTCCTCGGTGATCGCCGTCCGCGAGGAGCTCTACGTAGACGCCGCGCGGGTCTCCGGCCTGGGCGACGCCCGCATCATGCGCCGGCACATCCTCCCGGTCGTCGTGGCGCCCACCGTCATCCAGGCCTCGCAGCTGCTCGGCATCGCGATCGTCATCCAGGCCGGACTGGAGTTCCTCGGCCTCGGCTCGGCCAACCAGGCCAGCTGGGGCGGCATGCTCAGCAACGCCTTCCAGAACGTCTACTTCGCCCCGCGGCTGCTGCTGTGGCCGGCGCTGGCGATCGTCCTGACCGTCACCGCGTTCTGCCTGATCGGCAACGCCCTGCGCGACGCTCTCGGCGCCGCCGACGCGGGCCGCCGCGCCCGGCGGCGGACGGACGCGGCCGCGGGCCCGGTGGTCACCGCGGCGCACGACGCGGCCGCGCAGGACCCTCCCGCCGACGCGCTGCTGGCCGTGCAGGACCTGCACGCGGCCTATCCGCGCCCCGACGGCACGGAATCCGTCGTCGTGCAGGGCGTGTCGCTGACCGTCCGCAGGGGTGAGATCCTCGGCCTGGTCGGCGAATCGGGATCGGGCAAGTCACAGACCGCCTTCTCCGTGCTGGGACTCCTCCCGCCGCAGGCCCGCACCTCCGCGACGCGCCTGCTCTTCGACGGGCAGGACCTGCGCGGGCTGTCCCCCGCGGCGATGAACAAGCTGCGCGGCCGGCGCATCGGCTACATCCCGCAGGAGCCGATGTCCAACCTCGACCCCTCCTTCCGGATCGGCGCCCAGCTCACGGAGCCGATGCGCCACCACCTCGGGCTCTCCCGGGCGCAGGCGAGGACCGAGGCGCTGCGGCTGCTCGAGCGCGTCGGCATCGCCGACCCGGCCCGCGTCTTCGCCTCCTATCCGCACCAGGTCTCCGGCGGCATGGCGCAGCGGGTGCTCATCGCGGGCGCCGTCTCCTGCGACCCGGACCTGCTCATCGCCGACGAGCCCACCACCGCCCTCGACGTCACCGTGCAGGCGGAGGTCCTCGACCTCCTCCGCGAGCTGCAGGCCGAGCGGCGCATGGGCGTGATCCTCGTGACCCACGACTTCGGCGTGGTCGCCGACCTGTGCGACACCGTCGCGGTGATGCAGTCCGGCCGCATCGTCGAGACCGCCCCCGCCACCGAGCTGTTCGCGGCCCCGCGGCACCCCTACACCCGGATGCTGCTCGACGCCACGCTCGAGGACAGCACCCCCCGCTCGGCCCGGGCGGTGGCCACGCCGGCCGCGCCGTCCCGCTCCGTCCTCGACCTCGGAGGCGACCGATGACCGCCGCGCACCCGCTCCTCGAGGCCGACCGGGTCCTCGTCGACTACCCCGTCAAGGGCTGGCGACGGCCACCGTTCCGCGCGCTGAAGGGCATCTCGCTGACCGTGGGCGCCGGCGAGACCGTCGGCCTCGTCGGAGAGTCCGGGTCCGGCAAGACGACCCTGGGCCGGGCCATCCTCGGCCTGGCGCCGGTGACCGGCGGCGAGATCCGCTTCGAGGGCCGGACGATCTCCGGGCTGGGCAAACGGGAACGCCGCGCCCTCAGCAAGGACATCCAGGTCGTCTTCCAGGACCCGTACACCTCGCTGAACCCGGCGATGAGCGTCGGGGACATCCTCACCGAGCCGCTGCTCGTCGACGGAATCTCGCGTGCGGAGGCCGAGCGCAGGGTCCGCAGCCTGCTGGACGAGGTGCACCTGCCCGCCGACGCCGCCCGGCGACTGCCGCGGGAGTTCTCCGGCGGGCAGCGCCAGCGGGTCGCCATCGCGCGGGCGCTGTCGCGGGACCCCCGGCTCATCGTCTGCGACGAGCCGGTCAGCGCGCTCGACCTCTCCACCCAGTCCCGCGTCCTCGACCTGCTGATCGAGATCCAGGAGCTCACCGGGGTCGCCTACCTGTTCGTGACCCACGACCTGTCCGTCGTGCGGCACATCAGCCACCGGGTCGCGGTGATGTACCGGGGGGAGATCGTCGAGGAGGGCGACGCGGCCACGGTGACCTCGGAGCCCGCGCACCCGTACACCCGGCGGCTGCTGCTCGCCGCGCCCGTGCCGGACCCGGCGCGACAGGCCGGACGGCGGGCCGAGCGGCACCGCTTCCTGGCCGCCCAGGCGGCGCCCGACCACTGACGGGCCATCGCACACAAGGCGCGTCCACCGCGTCACACCTCACCGGACGGCGCTCGACGCCGCCGTCCGGACACCCCCACGCGCCCTCCCGCGCCCCCGCGCGCCCCCGGAACAGACCCGGAAGCGATCCGGAACAGACCCGGAAGCACCCGGAAGAGACGAGGAACCAACATGACCGACCGCGTTCGTGCCGGCATCATCGGCGTGGGCTTCATGGGCACGGTCCATGCCCGCGCGGTCCGCCGCGCAGGCGCAGTCGTCTCCCGCACCGCGGGATCGACACCGGACTCCTCCCGCGCCGCGACCGGGCGCATCGGCGCCGAGATCCCCACCGACACCGTCGAGGAACTGCTGAGCGCGGACGACGTGGACGTGGTGCACGTCTGCACGCCCAACAGCACCCACGCCCCGCTGGTGCGGGCGGCGATCGCCGCCGGCAAGCACGTGGTGTGTGAGAAGCCGCTCGCGGTGGACCCCGGCGAGGCCGCCGAACTGGTCCGCCTCGCGGCGGACGCCGGGGTGACGGCGACGGTGCCCTTCGTCTACCGCTTCTACCCCACCGTGCGCGAGGCCCGGGCCCGGGTCGCCGACGGCAGCACCGGACCCGTGCGCCTGCTGCACGGCTCCTACCTCCAGGACTGGCTGGCCGAGGACACCGACGACGACTGGCGGGTCGACGCGGCGGCCGGCGGCCCCTCCAGGGCCTTCGCCGACATCGGCGTGCACTGGTGCGACCTGGTCGAGTTCGTGTCCGGCCACCGCATCACCCGCCTCGCCGCTCGCACCGTCGTCGCCGTCCCCCAGCGGGGCGGACGGCCGGTGCGGACCGAGGACGCCGCGGTCGTGATGTTCGAGACCGACCGGGGCGCCTTCGGCAACCTGACCGTCAGTCAGGTGAGCCCGGGACGCAAGAACCGGCTGTGGCTCTCGGTCGACGGCTCGGCCGAAAGCCTCTGCTTCGACCAGGAGAGTCCCGAGTCCCTGTGGGTCGGCGGCCGCCACGCCAACCTGCAACTGCTGCGCGGCGCCGGCGAACACCCCGCCGGGGCGCGCTACAACGTCGTACCCGCCGGCCATCCGCAGGGCTACCAGGACTGCTTCGACGCCTTCGTCGCCGACACCTACGCAGCCGTCGGCGGGGACGTCGCCGACGGCCTGCCCACCTTCGCCGACGGCCTGCGCGCCGCCCGCATCACCGAAGCCGTCCTCGCCTCCGCCCGCACCGGCGGCTGGACCGAGGTGGCCGGGTGATCCCCGCCGACCGTTCCCCCCTCAACAGAAGGACGAGCACCCCCATGACCCGGACATTCCCCGACGCGGTCGACGTGGCCGTCGTCGGCAGCGGACCCTGCGGCGCGGCCTACGCGCGCGTGCTGAGCGAGCTGTGCCCGGCCGCCGCCGTGGCCGTCTTCGAGGCCGGTCCGCTGCTGGCCGACCCGCCCGGCACGCACGTGAAGAACATCGTCGACCCCGCCGAGCGGGCGCGCGCGCAGCGGCGCTCCGAAGGACCCGCGCCGCTCGCCGCCGGCACCGCGACCGACACCATGGACGGGTACGCCGACGACGCGCCCCGGCTGGTCCGCCCCGGCACCTTCCTGCTGGCCGACGGATACCGTCAGCCGGGTGAGGACGGCCTGCCCGGCGCGGCGATGTCGAGCAACGTCGGCGGCATGGGCGCCCACTGGACCGGCGCCTGCCCGCGCCCCGGCGGGAGCGAGCGCATCGCGTTCCTGCCCGACCTGGACACGCTGCTCGCGGAGGCGGAGCGCCTGCTCCACGTCGACGCGCGCGCCTTCGACGACGCCCCGTTCGCCGACGAGGTGCGCAAGCGGCTCGCCGCCGCCCTGGACGAGGGCCGGGACGACGACCGCCTCGTCGCCCCGATGCCGCTGGCCGTCGTCCGCCACGACGACGGCCGGGTCACCTGGTCCGGCTCCGACGTCGTCTTCGGCGAGGAGACGCGCGCCAACCCCCACTGCACCCTCGTCCCCGAGGCGCTCGTCACCGAGGTGATCGTCGCCGACGGCCGCGCCTCGGGCGTCCGGGTCCGCGACCTGCCCACGGGCGAGGAGCACGTCGTCCACGCCCGGTTCGTCGTCGTCGCCGCCGACGCGCTGCGCACCCCGCAGCTGCTGTGGGCCTCCGGCGTCCGCCCGCACGCCCTGGGCCGCTACCTCAACGACCAGCCGCAGACGGTGTTCGCGGTCCGCCTGCGTGACGTCGTCGACGCGCCCGAGGAGCAGGACGGGCCGCGCGACGAGCCGGCGATCGTCCCGCACAGCGGCGTCAACTGGGTGCCCTACACCGACGACGAGCCGTTCCACGGCCAGGTCATGCAGCTCGACGCCTCTCCGGTGCCGCTGGCGCCGGACGACGTCCCCGCGCCCGGCTCGATCGTCGGCCTCGGCTGGTTCTGCGCCAAGGACGTGCGGGAGTCCGACCGGGTGGAGTTCGACGAGAGCGCGACCGACCCGTACGGCATGCCGGCCATGCGCCTCCACTACCGGCTCACCGAACGCGACCACGCCTCGATCGAGGCCGCGCGTGCCGCGGTGCGGCGTGCCGCCGCCGCGCTCGGCGACCCGCTGGGCGAGGAGCCGCTCACCTTCCCGCCCGGCGCCTCCCTGCACTACCAGGGCACGGTGCGGATGGGCGAGACGGACGACGGCACGTCGGTCTGCTCGCCCACCTCGCAGGTCTGGGACGTCGAGGGCCTGTACGTGGCCGGCAACGGCGTCATCCCCACCGCGACCGCCTGCAACCCCACGCTCACCTCCGTCGCCCTCGCCGTCGGCGGGGCCCGTGACATCGCCGCCAAGCTCACCGCCGTAAGGAACTGAACCCATGCTCGACTTCGCCATCATCCAGGGCCGGGGCTTTCACAACGTCGTCGAAGGCGGCCGCGTCACCGGCTTCCGGTTCCAGCTGCGCAACCCCAACTACCGCGGTGTCGCGGCGAGTCTCCTCGACGGGATCGACGTCGTCGTCGACGGGGAGCGGATCCCCGACCACGTCCCGCTGTGGACGCTGCAGGGCCGCACCCTCACCCTCGACGAGCTGCGCGCCTCCACCGACGTGCGCTGGCAGCTCGACGAGACCGCGACGATCACGGTGCCGAAGCCCGGCGGCCTCACGCCCGGCGTCCACGAACTCGAGGTGGTCGTCCACCTGCGCCGCTCCTACTTCCCGCCGCTGATCGCGCGGACCCCGTTCACCGCCACCGGCAAGGGCGTGATCGTCCCCGCGGCGCCGGAGGGCGGCCTGCGGTTCGGCGTCTCCACCTACAGCTACACCGGCGACCTCCACACGACGATGACGCTCGAGGACGTCGTCGCCGACATCGCCGACATGGGGGCCACCGGCATCGAGATCCTGGGCGAGGGCAACATCCCCGGCTATCCCTCGCCCGACCCGGCCTGGGTCGACGCCTGGCACCGCCTGCTGGACACCCACGGGATCACCCCGACGAACTACGGCTCCTGGGTCGACACCACCCTGTGGCGCGACCGCGACCTCACCGCCGAGGAGGGGGCGGACCGGCTGCGGTCCGACCTGCGCACGGCCCACCGGCTCGGATTCACCTCCGTGCGGCCGAAGTTCGGCGTCACCTCCTGGCAACTGGACCCGCACCCGATCTGGCAGGAGGCCGTCGAGCGCTCGCTCGACCTGGCCGCCGAACTCGACGTCGTCATCTGCCCCGAGATCCACGCACCGACGCCCATCCGGCACCCCGTCACCCAGGGATACCTCGACTTCATCGAGCGCACCGGCAGCAAGCACTTCAAGCTGCTGATCGACACCGGAATCTTCCAGACGGCGCCGGTCCTCGGCGACTACGCCGAGGAGATCGACCCGGCGGACGGCGACGAGGTGCCCGAGCACCTCAGGGCGCTCGCCGTGCCGATGGCCGACCTCGTCGAGGTGCTGCCCCACGTCCACTTCATCCAGGCCAAGTTCTTCGACATCGACGACCGGCTGAACGACCTGCACGTGCCGTGGGGGGAGATCGTCCCGACGCTGCGGCAGGCCGGCTGGTCGGGCTGGCTGTCGAGCGAGTACGAGGGCCGGCGCGAGCCGTACCGCGGCCGCGACCAGGTCCGCCGTCAGCACGCGCTGCTGCGCACCCTCGCCGCCGGGCGGTGACCCGATGAGGCGACCCGTCACCCTTTTCACCGGCCAGTGGGCCGACCTGCCGTTCGAGGAGGTCTGCCGGCTGGCGTCCTCCTGGGGCTACGACGGACTGGAGATCGCCTGCTGGGGCGACCACCTCGACCCCGACCGCGGGGCCGTCGACGACGCCTACCTCGACGGGAGACGAGCCCTGCTCGACCGGTACGGGCTCCAGGTGCACGCCATCTCCAACCACCTCAAGGGCCAGGCGGTCTGCGACGACCCGATCGACGCCCGCCACCGCGCCATGCTGCCGGACTCCGTGTGGGGCGACGGCGACCCCGAGGGCGTCCGGCGGCGCGCGGCCGAGGAGATGAAGAACACCGCCCGCACCGCCGCCCGCCTCGGCGTCGACACCGTCGTGGGCTTCACCGGATCGGCGATCTGGAAGTACGTGGCCATGTTCCCGCCGGTGTCGCAGGACGTCGTCGACGCGGGCTACGCCGACTTCGCGAACCGCTGGAACCCGATCCTCGACGTCTTCGACGAGGTGGGCGTCCGGTTCGCCCACGAGGTGCACCCCTCGGAGATCGCCTACGACTACTGGACGACGAAGCGCACCCTGGAGGCGATCGGCCACCGGGAGGCGTTCGGGCTCAACTGGGACCCCAGCCACATGATGTGGCAGGACCTGGACCCGGTGGCGTTCATCCTGGACTTCGCCGACCGGATCTACCACGTCGACTGCAAGGACGTGAAGCTCCACACCGGGGGCGGCCGCAACGGGCGGCTCGGCTCGCACCTGGCCTGGGCCGACCCCCGCCGCGGCTGGGACTTCGTCTCCACCGGCCACGGCGACGTCCCCTGGGAGCAGTGCTTCCGGGCGCTCAACGCCATCGGTTACACCGGCCCGGTCTCCATCGAGTGGGAGGACGCGGGCATGGACCGCCTCGTCGGCGCCCCCGACGCCCTGCGGTACGTCCGCTCCCACCTGTTCGACGCCCCCGCCGCCGCCTTCGACGCCGCCTTCAGCAACCGGAGCCAGCCCTCATGAACGACCCGCAGCGCCCCGTCATCCCCGGATTCCATCCGGACCCGTCGATCTGCCGGGTGGGGGACACGTACTACCTGGCCACCTCCAGCTTCGAGTACGCCCCGGGCGTACCGGTCTTCCGCTCCACCGACCTCCGCTCGTGGGAACAGATCGGCAACGCGCTCGACCGGCCCTCCCAGCTGGACGTCTCCCAGGCCGGCCCGTCGGGCGGCGTCTTCGCGCCGACCCTGCGCCACCACGACGGCCGCTTCTGGATGATCACCACCAACTGGTCCGACGAGGGGGGCCAGGTGCTGGTGCACGCCGAGGACCCGGCCGGTCCCTGGTCGGATCCTGTGCGCATCCCGTCGGCCGTCGGCATCGACCCCGACCTCGCCTGGGACGACGACGGCACCTGTCTGATGAGCTACGCCGGGTTCGGCCCGCAGGGCGGCGAGGGCATCGTGCAGTCGGCCATCGACCCGTTCACCGGCGAGGTGCTCGGCGAACGGCGGTGGCTGTGGTCGGGCACCGGCGGCAAGTTCCCCGAGGGGCCGCACCTCTACCGCGTCGGCGATCTGTGGTACCTGCTCGTGGCCGAGGGCGGTACCGAGCGCGGACACGCCGTGACGATCGCCCGCGGCCCGTCGCCGCGGGGACCGTTCGAGAGCAGCCCGCGCAACCCGGTGCTCACCCACCGCGGCACGGACCTGCCGGTGCAGAACACCGGCCACGCCGACCTGGTCGAGCGGCCGGACGGCAGCTGGGCGATCGTCTACCACGGCGTCCGCGCCCGGGGGTCGAGCCCCGAATGGCACGTGCTCGGCCGGGAGACCTTCGCCGACGAGGTGATCTGGGAGGACGGCTGGCCCGTGCCGGCCGGGCACATCGCGCCCGCCCGGCCCGCGGAGACCGCGGTCCGCCAGGAGCTGACGGGACAAACCCTGCCGCCGGACTGGGTCGCGGCCTCCCGCTTCCCCGCCGAGGCCGTCAGCCGGGAGGACGCCGGATGGCGGGTCACCGCCGTCGGTGCCGACCCGGTGTTCGTCGGCCGCCGGCAGGAGCACCTGTTCGCACAGGTCAGGGCCCGGATCGTGGTGGAAGGCACAGGCGGCCTCTCCGTCCGCGTCGACCCCCGGCACGCCCTCGAACTCGAGGTCGCCGACGGGGCCGTGGAAGCGGTCTGGGCGGTGGGCGACGTCCGGCACCGGCTGGGCCGCGCGGAGCTGGCCGGCGAGGCCGACCTGGAGCTGCGGATGCTGCCCTCGCAAGGACACGAGTTCTCCACGGCCCGCGGGCCGGACCGCGTGGTCGCCGGGGTCCGTCTGGGCGACGGCTTCGTGCCGCTCGGCGAGGTGGACGGACGTTACCTCTCCACCGAGGTCGCCGGCGGGATGACCGGCCGGATGGTGGGCCTCGCGGCCACCCGCGGCAGCGTGCTGGTCCGCTCCTTCGAGTACCTCGGCTCCGACGACCCGGCGGTGGTCGGGGGCGGCCCGGCGGCGCCCGTGAACTGGGCGGCCGAGTGAGCCGCCGCGCTTCCGAGAGGTGACCCCGGGCGGAAAGCGCGGCACCAGTGGCGCACGGCCGCTGTCGAACAACCGACTCCGAGAGGGAGAACCGATGGCCGAGGCCCGGACCGACGACTTCCTGGCCCGCTGGCTGACGCCGCCCGAGCCCACCCGGCGCCGAGACGGCGCGCACCACTACGCCGGCGCCGTCTACGCGGCGGTGCCCGGCTACCGGGCACTCGAGCTGGACCTGTGGGTCCCCGGCACGGCCGGCCCGGCGCCGCTGGTCGTCTGGGTGCACGGCGGAGCGTGGATGTCGGGCAACCGGCGGCTGCTGCCCCCGGGCCTGCGACCGGACCAGCTCTTCGACGAGCTGCTGGCGGCCGGGCTGGCCGTGGCGACGATCGAGTACCGCCACGCCCGTGAGAGCGGCTTCCCCGCGCAGTTGCACGACGCCAAGGCGGCCGTGCGCTGGCTCCGCCACCACGCGGACCGGCTGCGGATCGACCCGCGCCGGATCGGCATCGGCGGCGAGTCGGCCGGCGGCCACCTCGCCGCGCTGGTCGCGCTCACCGCCGACCGGCCCGAACTGGAGGGGAACGTCGGTGTCACCGGCCCGTCGAGCGCGGTCGACGTCGTCGTCGACTGGTACGGGGTGGCCTCCGCAGAGACGATGCCCGAGTTCGCGCTTCCGCCCGAGGTCGCCGCCCGCCTGGGGCCCGAGGAACTCGTCCCCCCGCTGGACGTCCTCCTCGACGGCGTCGACGCCGCAGGGCGGGCCGCCGTCAGCCCGGTGGCCCATGTCGCCCCCGGCGCCCCGCCGTTTCTGCTGGTGCACGGCACGGCCGACGACGTCGTGCCCTACGCGCAGAGCGAGCTGCTGGCCCAGAGGCTGCGCGCGGCCGGCGCCGACGTGCGGCTCGAGCCCGTGCCCGGCGCCGGGCACGGCTTCGACGGCTGCGCCGACGTCGACGCCGTCGTCCGTCTCTCGGTCGGCTACCTCGCCGACGCCCTGCTCCCCCTGCCCGCAGGCCCGGATGCCGGTCGTTGACTTGCTCCTCGGGCTGAAGCCCGAGGATTCTGGCCTTCTCGATCGTTGCTGTGCCGCTACGCGGCACGGGGTTCGGTCGGGAATCCGTGGCTTCCTGTTTCCTCGCGCTGTGCCAGAACGAGTTCTGGTCCTACCGGCGCTCCGCAGGCCGACACCGCCAGTCCGGCGGCCGTCTTCACGTTGATCGCGGCGTTCATGTCCCGGTCGTGGACGGTGCCGCAGGCGGTACAGGTCCATTCCCGGACGTTGAGGGGTGTGGGCCCGTCTTTGACGCCGCAGGTGGAGCAGACCTGACTCGTCGGCTCGAACCGGCCGATCTTGATCAGAGTCCGTCCGTACCGTTGTGCTTTGTACTCCAGCATGTTCACGAATGAGGCCCAGCCGGCGTCGTGGACGGACTTGGCCAGCCGGGTGCGTGCCAGTCCCGCCACCGACAGGTCCTCCACGGCGATCCCTTGGTTCTCGGAGATCAGCTGTGTGGAGAGCTGGTGGTGGAACTCATGGCGGGCATCGGTGACCTTGACGTGGGCGCGAGCGACCTTGAGCCGGGCCTTTTCGCGATTCTTCGAGCCTTTCTGCTTGCGGGACACCTCCCGCTGAGCCTTCTTCAGCTTCTTCTCCGCGCGGCGAAGGAAGCGCGGGGGGTCGATCTTCGTGCCGTCGGACAGGACCGCGAAGTGCGTGAGGCCGAGGTCGATGCCGATGGTGCGGTCGGTGGCGGGCATCCGGCCGGCATCCGCATGTGGGTCGGTGTCGATGACGAAGGAGGCGAAGTACCGCCCGGCGCAGTCCTTGACGACGGTGACCGAGGTGGGGGCGGCGGGCAGGGTCCGGGACCACTTCACCTTCACCGCACCGATCTTCGGCAGGTTCAGCCGTCCGCTGTCGGTGATCTTCCAGCGGGCGTTCGCGGTGAACCGGATCGACTGACGGGTGTCCTTGCGGGACTTGAACCGCGGCGCACCCGTCCCGGGCCCCTTGCGGGTGCCCTTGAGGGAGGCGAAGAAGTTGTTGTAGGCGGTCTCGGCGTCGCGCAGGGACTGCTGGAGCACGACCGCGGAGACCTCGCCCAGCCAGGACCGCTCCACGGTCTGCTTCGCCTGGGTGATCAGCCGTGTGGACAGCTCGCCGATCTTCGGAAACGGCTTCCCGGCCTTGCGGGCGCTCTCGCGCGCGTACACGGCGTCGTTGAACACGACGCGGGCGCACCCGAACGCCTTCGCCAACGCCTTCTGCTGGCCGGTGTCCGGGTACAGGCGGAAGCTGTACCGGAGCTGCATGACGGCCACGCTACATACTTGGGTTATGGGTGAGATGCAGGAGATCAGAACTGGTCGTCACTGTGCTTTCGTGATGCATGTGCACTTGGTCTTCGTGACCAGGTTCCGGCACAAGGTGTTCACCGATGCCCACTTGAGGCGGATGGAGGAGATCATGCGGTCGGTGTGTACGGACTTCGCGTGCGACTTGGTCGAGTTCAACGGCGAGGACAACCACGTCCACCTGCTGGTGAACTTCCCGCCCAAGGTCGCCGTGACCAAACTGGTCAACTCCCTCAAGGGCGTCTCCTCCCGCCGCCTGCGTCTGGGGGCACCTCCCGGCCGGAGGCTGGGGGAGAGTTCCCCGACCTGGTACGCCACTACCGGCGGGCCGACAACCTCTGGTCCGGCTCCTACTTCGCCGGAACCGCCGGCGGCGCCCCCCTCACCGTGGTCCGGCAGTACATCGAACAGCGGAACCGGCCCGTGTGAGCATCGCCCGGCGTCCGCCGGGACCGGCCTCGCGACGCTCCGCGCCGCGGGTGGTGAACACGCCGTGTCCGGCTCCGCCGGACCAGACGCGGCGACGCTCCGCGTCGCAACCATCAGATTCGCTTCACCACCGGACTGAAGGCCCAATGCACTGCGAATGAATCCCGGTAGCGCGTCGGCGAGTCCCCGCCCCGGCTCATGGACCGGCTGAGCGACCGTGCCGTCTACTTCGCCGGAGCGCTGCTCACCGTCGTGGGTCTTGCCTGGCTGTCCCTGCTGGACCTCGACGGCGACTACGTGACGGGGGTCTTCGTTCCCTCGTTCGTCGCCATGGCCGGATTCGGCCTGTCCGGGCTGCCGTTGACCGTCGCCGCGACCTCCGGGGCGGGTGAGGAACACGCGGGCCTGGCGTCGGGCCTGTTGAACGCGTCGCGCCAGATCGGGGGAGCGGTGGCGCTGGCCGCACTGGTGGCCGTGGCCACGGCGGTCACCGGTGCGGACTCCTCCGGCGGCGACGAGGCACTCGTCCACGGTTACGGCGCCGCGCTGCTCGTGGGGGCGGCGCTCGTCGCGCTCGCCGCTCTCCTCGGGCTCGGCCTGCCTCGGCGGCCCCGGCCCGGCGCCTCTGCCGGGGGCGATCATGCAGCGCGGTGAGGCGCCGGGCCCGGGACCGTGGCCGGTGCAGGACGCCTCACCCGTTCAGGACGTCAGCCCTTGACGGGACCGCCGTTGATGGCGACACGCCGGCCGTAGCGGGTGTAGGGGTAGTAGTCGTACGTCGCATGGTGCTGGACGCACCGGTTGTCCCAGAAGACCAGCGTGCCCGGGGTCCAGCGGACCCGGCAGTGCAGGACCGGCCTGCGGGCGACGATGTCGAAGAGCACGTCCAGCACGGCCCGGCTCTCGTCCGCGGAGAGCTGCGGTATGCGGCTGGTGTAGGCCTTGTTGACGTACAGCAGTCTGCGGTCGGTCTCGGGGTGCCGCGCGACGACCGGGTGTTCGCTCCTGGGGATGACGTAGTCCGCGGGCGGTGTGTACCCCGCCAGGGCCTGCGCGCCGTCGTGGATCGCGGTCAGCGGGTCCAGCAGGGCGCGCATGGCCGGTGAGAGCATCTCGTAGGCGAGGTGCATGTCGGCGAAGAGGGTGTCGCCGCCGCAGCCCGGCTCGGGGATCTCCGTGATGTACAGCATCGACCCGAGTGAGGGTTCGGCGTCGGCGGTGCCGTCGGCGTGCCAGCCGTTGCCCGCCACGTCCGCCGCGGCCGGCGTCGTGCGGATCTCCAGGACGTGGGGATCGCCCTCGGGAGGGGGCGGGTTGACGGGGCGCAGTTCGCCGAAGGCGGCGGCGAAGCGCTGATGATGCTCGGCCGTGATGGTCTGGTCGCGGAAGACGAGGACGCGATGGTCGCGGAAGGCGGCCCGGATCTCCTCCAGTTGCTCCGCCGGGATCTCCCGCGACAGGTCGACGCCCGACACCTCCGCCCCCAGAACGGGGGTGATCCGTTCGACGGTGAGCGTGCGGTACGGGCGCACGGGACGTGTGGTCACGGCTTCCAGCGCCGCGCGTTCGTATGACTCCATGTCAACCTCCAGTGGGGAACGGGGGATTACGGAGAACAAGGGGGTTTCACCGGTCGGCGGCCCCGTCGGCGCCGGCGCCCGGGTGGGCCAGCGTCGCGCGGACGACCTCGGCCACGGTGTCCACATGGGGCGCCGCGACGATGCCGTAGTGGTCCGTGGGCAGATACCTCAGGACGGAGGACGAGGGCAGGCAGGCCCTCCACTGCCGGTCCAGCTCACGGGGGTCCGCGGGGGCGGGCAGGCCCGCCGTGGAGTGCTCGGCCAGCCACAGATACGCGGGGACGGAGACGAGCGGCCGTACGCGATGTTCCCCGAGACTGCGCAGGTTCGCGCGGCAGCAGCGGGCCAGCCTCCCGGCGTACGCCTGTGCGTGCGCGGCCGGCGACGAGGAGGCCCCGGCGCCGAGTTCGGCGGCGAACACCCTTTCCAGCTGGGCCTCGTCGTAGGCGGCGACCAGCGCCTGTGCCCGGGGCGGCGGCGGATCCAGCAGATGGAGCGTCTCGGGCGGCCGGCCGTCCGACTCGGCGAGAACCGCCATCTCCATCGCCACACGGGCGCCGAAGGACCATCCGGCCAGATGGAGCCGGTGGGCCGGTCCGCCGAAGCGCCGGCGCAGTTCCGCGTCGTAGTGACGGGCCCGCTCGGCCAGTGACCAGGCGGGCATCCCGGTGTCGCGCAGCGCCGGATCGGCGATGAGGCACACCGTCGGCGCGGGCCCGAGGGCTGCCACCAGGGAGCGGTAGGCCTGGATGTCCCCGCCCACGGGGTGCACCAGGCACAGGACGGCCGGACCTGTGCCCTCCTGCCAGATGTCGAGGACGACCCCGGAGGCGCCCGCGGCCGCCCCGGTGGCGGGCCCGGCCGAGGTGAGAGCCGCCTCCAGGTGTTTCAGGACCTCCGTCAGGCTGACGCGGTGACTGAAGGAGGCCAGGTCGAACTCGACGCCGTAGTCGTCCTCGATCCGGGCGATCAGGCTGATCAGGGTCAGCGAGTCGGCGCCCAGGTCGTAGAGGGAGTCCTCGGGGTCCAGTTCGTCCACGCCCAACAGGTCCCGGACCACCCGGGCCATGGCCTCCGCCCGCTCTCCGGTCCCGCCGGCGTCCGCGGCTCCCCGCTCTTCGCCCGCCGGGTGCGCCGGTCCCGAGCGTGCGGTCCGCTCCGCGGTCCCGGCAGGAGCGTAGAACGCCCGGGAGTCCTCGATGCCGGTCGTGGACACCAGCAGTTGCGGCAGTTGCAGGGCCAGGGCGTCGCCGAAGACCGCCTTGCCCTCCTCGACGGTCAGCCCGACCGCGAGGTGGGCCTGATGGCGGCCGTCCGTGTCCAGGACCCGGGTCGCCATTCCGGTCTCGCTCCAGACGTCCCAGTCGATGCCGATCCGGACGGTCGTCTCCGTCTCGGCGGCCCGGTGGTGGGCGAAGCCGTCGAGGAGGCTCGCGCCGGCCGCGTAGTCGCTCTGGCCGACCCCGCCGAGCAGGGCGGACATCGACGAGCAGTAGACCGCGATCGCCGGGCGGAACGCTCCGATCAGGTGCTCGACGACGAGTGCGCCCCTCTCGCGGACCGCGGCGGCGTCCCGCATCGCCGTGGCGTCACGACGGACGAGCAGCCCGCCGTGTCCGAGACCGGCCGCGTGGACGACGCCGTCCAGCCGCGACGTGTGAGCGGCGACGGCCGTCGCCACTTCGTGGACGGGCGTGGTCGCGAGATCCGCCTCGACGAGGCCCACGCGGTCGGCCCATCGGTTCACCTCCTCGGGCAGCCGCGGGTTCCTCGACAGCAACAGCACCCGGCCGTCGGTGTGTTCGAGCAGCCAGGCGGCGGTGGCGCGGCCTATGCCGCCCGTGCCGCCGAGCACCAGGTGGACGGTGTCCGCTCCGCCCGGGACGAGGGGCCGCGGAGCCCGCGGCCTCGGCACCGGTACGGTTCCCGGCCGCCACCAGTAACCCTGGCGCAGCGCGAGCCGGCGGGGCAGCGCCGGTCCGCCGGGACGACCGGCCGCCCGTGCTTCGGCGACGACCGAGGCCACGTGTCCGGCCCAGCGGGCGAGGTCGCCGTCGGGGAGGTCCAGCCAGTGGCCGTCCAGGGCGGACTCCTGAGGGGCGACCTCGACCGGCCCGGCGAGAAGAGCCAGTTCAGGTCTGTCTGCCGTTCCCGTCACGGGCAGGGCTCCGTGCGAGAGCCACCACACCCGTGGTGCGCCGTCCCGCCCGGCCAGCGCCTGGGCCAGGGCCGCCGTGCTGTCCAGGCAGGCGCGACGGGCGTGTTCCAGGGCGCCCGGACCGACCGGCCCGCTCACGTCGAGGGGGAGGGCGTGCACCCACTCCGTCCCGGCGGCGACCGGGACGCCGTCCTCGGACAGCGCGTCGAGCAGCCGGCGCAGGGACAACGGATCGACGGGGTCCACGGCGTAGGCGTCCGGTCCTCCGCGGGCGAAGCCGCGGCCCGGGTGGACCCGTATCACGCGCGACGCCACCGCCCGGAACGGCGCGAGTGCCGTCAGCGGAGTGTTCTCGCAGGCCACGACGACCACGGTGGACGCGTCGCCGGCCGGCACGGCGGTGTCCGCGACGGCGGCACGGCGCAGCCGGACCCAGTGCGGCTGGTGCAGCCAGTTCTCCCGGGGCAGCCGCCGGGGTGCGGCGGCCGGAGCCCCGCGCCGGTCCTCGGGCGGCCGTTCGAAGTCGTACGGCGACAGGGAGAACGACGGGGGCGGGAAGTCCCAGGGCGCCGGAGCGGAGCCCGCGCCCCAGTCGACGGGGCGTCCGGCGACCCAGTCCGCAGCGAGGTCGTGGGCCGTGCGGCCGGCGGCAGAGACCGTGGCTGCGTCCGGGTCCGAGGCGCCGAGCGGCACCGCCCCGGCGGCCACCGCGCGCAGCCAGTGCTCGGCCGCGGCGGCGTCCGTCACGGGTGCCGCGGCCCGCAGGCGCCGAGCGGCCCGCCCGGACTGCAGATGGCGCAGCACGGACCCGTGTTGCTCCGGGTGCAGACGGAGGTAGTCGGCGATCCGGGCGGCGTCGGCGGCGAGGGCGTCCGCGCCGGCCGCCGACAGCACCAGGCACGCGGGCGCCTCGCGGGCCGCCTCCGCTGCGGGCGCGGTGTCCTGCTCCACGATGACGTGGGCGTTGGTGCCGCCGATGCCGAAGCTGCTGACCGCGGCCACCCGTTCGCGTCCCCCGGGCCAGGGCATGGCCTCGGCCGGGACGTGGAACGGAGTGGGATCGGGGCCGATCTCCGGGTTGAAGGCACGGAAGTTGAGGGTGGGCGGGAGCGTCCCGTGGTACACGGAGAGGACGGCGCGGACGAGGCCCACCACACCGGCGGCCGCGCCCAGGTGGCCGAGCTGGCTCTTGACGGAACCCAGAGCGCAGCGGCCGGACTCGCTCACGTCGAACGCCTCGCGCAGCGCCCCCACTTCGATCGGGTCGCCCAGCCGGGTGCCGGTGCCGTGGGCCTCCACATAGCCGAGGTCGGCGCCCGTGCGTCCGGCGCGGGACAGGGCGGTCCGGATCACCTCCCGCTGCCCGGACAGGGACGGCGCGGTGTAACTCATCTTCGCCGCACCGTCGTTGTTGATCGCGGAGCCGGTGACGAGGGCGTAGACGGTGTCGCCGTCGCGCCGTGCCTGCCGCAGCGTCTTGAGGACCACGACGCCGACGCCGCTCGCTCCGACCGTGCCGGTGGCGTCGTCGCTGAAGGGCCGGCAGTCGCCGTCCGCGGAGAAGATGTGCTGAGGGCGGTAGCGGTAGCCGCCGACCAGGGCGGGGTCGACGAGCACTCCTGCGGCGAGCATCACGTCGGCCTCGCCCTGCCGGAGCAGTCCGGAGGCGAGGTGCACGGCGACCAGCGAGCTGGAGCAGGCCGTCTGGGCGCTGAACACGGGGCCGGTCAGCCCGAGGTGGTACGCCACCTTGGTGGCCAGGAAGTCCTTCTCGTGGTGCAGGGCGAGCTGGAAGCCGTCCGGCAGCCGGTCGGGGTCCGCTTCGCGCAGCAGGGACTGGAAGTAGGTGTTCTCCCCGGCGCCGGCCACCAGGCCCACCCGTGCGGCCGAGGTGTCGCCCACACCGGCGTGCGCCAGGGCCTGCACGCCCGCCATCAGCAGATGACGCTGCTGAGGGTCCATCAGGCGCGCTTCCTGGGGGCTGATGCCGAAGTGGCCCGGGTCGAAGTCGAGCATGCCGTCGAGCGTGCTGTGCGCGCCGACGACTCCCTCCGGTGCGTCGAAGCGGCGGATTCCGGTGCCCCCGGACACCACCAGCTCCCAGAAGGCGGCCAGGTCCGCGGCCCCGGGTACCCGTACCGCCATGCCGACGACCGCGATCGGCTCGCCGGGTCCGGTGGGCCCGCCGTCCTTCGCGGCCGGCGGGGCGAGGGGCTGCGGCGCGAGGGGCCGCGGGGCGTCGAGGTGGCGGGCCAGCGCGCGGACCGTGACGTGCTCGAAGAGGTCCGCGACGCGGAAGCGTAATCCGAGTGCCGTGGTGCAGCGCAGGTGGAAGCGCATCAGGGCGAGGCTGGACGCCCCCGCCTCGAAGAAGGTCCGGTCCGGTGCGATCACCGACCCGGTGACCTCCTCGAAGGCGGCGCTGAGCTGCTCTTCCAGGGGCGACAGGTGCGTGCGGGCGATCGCGTGACGCCGTATCTCCTCCCCCGGCGCGCGGACGACCGCCTGCCGGTCCAGCTTGCCGCTGGGGGTGCGCGGCAGTCTCGCCAGCCTGCGAAAGCGGTCCACCCGCACGTAGGACGGGAGAAGGGCGGACAGATGCGCGGTCAGGTCGTCGGCGGACGGCGCTTCGCCACGGACTTCCAGGCCGGCCGTCAGCCGGTCGCCGTCACGGGTGACGACGGCGTTGACCACGGCCGGATGGCGCAGCAGGGCCGCCTCGACGGAGCCGAGCTCGAGCCGGTGCCCGCTCAGTTTGATCTGCTGGTCGTCGCGGCCCGCGTGGTGCAGCAGTCCTCCGGAGTCGAAGAACGCCCGGTCACCGCTGCGGTAGAACAGTCCCGCGCCGGGGATCTCGACGAATCGCGTGTCCTCGGACGCGGATCCGTCGAGGTAGCAGCGGGTGGTCATGGTGCCGCCGATCAGCAGCTCGCCGGTGCACCCCGGCGGCGCCGGGTCGCCCTGGGCGTCCACCACACGCAGATCGGCGCCGGCCACCGGGCGTCCGATGGCGGGCCGCTCGGGCCACCGCGCCGGATCTCCCGCCAGGCACAGGGAGCTCACCACATGCGTCTCGGTCGGCCCGTAGTGGTTGAACAGGCGCGCGCCGGGGAGTCCGGCGAACCAGCGCCGGATGCTGTCGGTGCACACCAGCTGTTCGCCCGCGGTGACCACTTCGCGCAGCCGGGAGGGATACCTGTCCAGACGGACGGCGTACTCGGCGAGCAGGTGGAGGGCCACGTAGGGCATGAAGATCCGCTCGACGCCCGCGGAGTCCAGCCGGTTCAGCAGCGCGGGCGGGTCCTGACGCCACTCGGGACGGACGAGCCGGAGGCTGCCGCCCGTGCACAGGGTCCCGAAGATCTCCTGGAAGGACACGTCGAACGCCAGCATCGAGAACTGCTGGGTGGCCGCCGGGGCGGTCAGGCCGCCGGGACCGGACTGCCATCTGATCAGGTCGCACAGGGTGCGGTCGTGGATCTGCACGCCCTTGGGGACGCCGGTGGAGCCTGAGGTGAACAGGATGTACAGCGGGCGGGCGCCGTCGTGCGCCGGCACGGCGGCCGTGCGCCGGCCGTGCGTGGACGCGTCGTACGGCGCACTCGTGCCGTCGCCCTTGCGCGGCGCCGGGTCGGCCGGCACGAGGAGGTGGCGCACCACGCCGTCCGGGAGCAGCGTGTCCAGCGCCGGTGTGCCCTCCCGGGTGGTCAGGACGCACAGCGGTGCGACCTGTTCCAGGACGCGGCGCAGCACGTCGGCCGGGTAGGAGGGGTCGAGGGGGACGGCGGTCACGTTCAGCCTCGCCAGTGCCAGCAGCGCCACCACGTGTTCGGCGGAGGGATCCAGGTACAGGGCCATCCGGCAGGGGCTGCCGTCGGCCGGGACCGGGTAGCGGTCGGCCAGTTCCGCGGCGAGAGCCGCGGCACGGGCGTCCAGGTCCGCGTAGCTCAGGGCGTCGCCGTCGGCCGTGACGACGGCGGGGGCGTCCGGAGTACGGGCGACCTGCCGGCCGAATCCCTCGGCGATCGTGGTGAAGCCGGGTTCCGGGGCGGGTCCGCGTCCGTGCTCCGGAAGCGACCGCCGGTAGGGGACGACGAGTTCACGGGCGGTGGAGCGGCCACCGGCCGCGAGCGCGTCCACACCCCGCCGGAACAGCTCCGCCATCGCCTCCACGTCCTCGGCGGCGAACCGGTCCTCGGCGTACTCCCACAGCACGTCGAGTCCGTCCGCATGCTCGACCACGGAGACCGTCATCGGGCACTTGGCCTCCGGCGCAGCCCACCACAGGGGGCGCTGGGCGCAGCCGGGCAGCCGCAGCGCCCCGAAGTCGGTGTTCTCCAGGACGAACAGGAAGTCGAACGGCGTGCCGTCGCCGACGGACTCCCAGCCGGTCAGGACGTCCGCGAGCGCCACGTCCTGGCGTCCCAGTACCTGTCCCGTGTCGGTGCCGGTGCGGGCGAGGTGGGAGCGCAGGTCCTCACCGGGCGCGACGGTCAGCGGCAGCAGCACGGTGTTCGCCATCATGCCCGCGCTGTTCTCGAACTCCCGCACCGGACGGCCCGCGACCGGGGCGGCGATGCGCGGCCGGACCAGGCCGGTCACCCCGTACAGGGACCAGGAGAACACGCTCAGCAGGATCTGGAACCGGGTCAGTCCGAACTCGGCGCACAGCTGGTCCACCCGGGACCGCCGAACCACGTCGAGCGACGTGTGCAGCAGGCGCGCCCGTGCCGTCGGGCCCGCCTCCCGGCCGGGCAACGGCTCCTGCGCCTCCTCCGATCCCCGGTAGAACGCGAGGAGTTCATCGCGCTGCGCCCGGTAGGCCGGGCTCGCGAACCGGTCGCTCTGCCAGACGGCGAAGTCCAGCGGCGTCGGAGCGGGCGCCTCGTGCCGGCCGGCGCCGGCGTAGGAGTCCGACAGGTCGCGCAGCAGGATGCTCAACGACCAGCCGTCCACGGCGATGTGGTGCAGGTGCAGCAGGAGCGTGCCGCCGCCGTCACGCGGCAGCCAGCAGGCCCGGAGCATCCGGGGGATCGCGAGATCGAAGGGCTCGGCGAAGAAGACGCCGGCGAACGCGTGCGCTTCTTCCTCGTCCCAGGTCTGCCGGGGGCCGGGCTCGTGCCAGGGGTCGTACGGCTCGCCGACGGTCTGCTCCAGGCCGTCGGGCCCGAGGCCGAAGCCCGTCCGCAGCGCCTCGTGGCGGGCCACCAGAGCGCGCAACGCGCGCCGCAGGGCGGTGGTGTCGACGGGGCCGTCCACACGGAAGACCTGGTTGACGGAGTAGGCCAGGGAGCCAGGGGTACGGCGCTGCAGCAGCCACAGCCGCTGCTGTTCGCTGGTGGCGGGCGCCGAGCGGGCGCCGGAGACCACCGGCGCCGGCAAGGCGCTCTCCTCACCGGGCCGGACCATGCCGAGCAGTCGGGCGACGGCGGCCAGGTCGCCGTGCAGGACGGCAGCCCGGGACAGCTCGCGGCCCCATCGCCGCCGCACGGCGAAGCAGAACCGGAGTGCCTTCAACGAGTCGCCCCCGCAGGCGATCCACCGGTCGCCGAGCCCGAGACCGGTGACGCCGAGTATCTCCTCGGCCAGTTCGACCACCTGGCGCTCCGTCTCCGTCGCGGCGGGTCCGCCGGAGTCCGGGGCGGCGGGCCGCCAGGGCGGGCCGGCCTGCCGCAGCAGGGCGGCCCCGTCCACCTTCCCGTTGGCGTTGAGCGGCAGCTCGGCCACGAGGTGGATCTGATGGGGCCGCATGTAGACGGGCAGGCGGGCCGTCAGGTGGCTGTCGAACTCCTCGTAGGACAGCCGCTCCCGCAGGACCACGAACGCCAGCAGTTCGTTCGGCCCCTCCCGGCCCGCGCGGCGCGTGCACACGTGGGCCCGCCGGACCGCCGGGTGGGTGAGGACGCGCCGTTCCACCTCGCCGGGTTCGATCCTGAAGCCGCGGACCTTGACCTGGCGGTCGGTTCGTCCGACGTACTCCACCAGTCCCGCGTGGTCGGCCCGCACGAGGTCACCGGTGCGGTAGTACCGCTTCTCGCCACCGTCCAGCCACGGCAGCCGCACGAAGAGCCGCTCGGTCAGCTCGGGGAGGTTGCGGTATCCGGCGGCGAGTCCCGCTCCGCTCAACAGGAGTTCGCCGACCTCTCCGGGCGCGGCGACCCGCTCCTGGCCCGGCACGACCAGCACCGCACCGGTCTGCGGCAGGGGCCGGCCGATCGGCACCACGTCCCCGTCGAAGTCCCGCGGGATCGGATGGAACAGGGCGAACGTGGTGGACTCCGTCGGCCCGTAGACGTTGAACAGCCGCGTGCCGCTCTCGGCGTTGTCCCGGTACCAGCGGCGCATCACCTGCGGGTCGAGCTGCTCACCGCCCACGAGAACCTCACCGGCCGACGCGAAGCAGTCCGGCACGGCCGTGACCATCGCGTCGAACAGCGCCGTGGTGATGAAGACGGTGTCCACGCGCTCGTGCCGCAGCGCCGCGGCGAGCCGCTCGGGGCTCTGCGCGTCCGCCTCGCGCAGGATCACGCAGCAGCCACCGGTCAGCAGGGGGACCCAGACCTCGAAACTCAGCGCGTCGAACGCCGGATTGGCCAGGCAGCCGTAGCGCAGACCGGGCTCCACGCGGATGTAGCCGGGCTCCGCCAGCCGCCGGACTCCGGCGTCCCGGACCTCGACGCCCTTGGGCTGTCCTGTCGTTCCCGAGGTGTAGAACAGGAAGGACACCTCGGCGGGGGCGGACGGCGCCTCGACCGGCACGCCGACGGCGACGGCGTCCGGGAGACCGGGCACGAGGGCGTCCGCGGCGAACGCCTGCACGTCCTGAGGGAGTCCGGTGACGCTCTCGGTCGTCTCGTGGACCAGGGCGGCCGCGGCACAGTCGTGGAGGATGAAGTGACGGCGTTCGGCGGGGCTCTGCGTGTCGAGGGGAACGACCTGCGCCCCCAGCCGCAGAATGCCCAGCATCACGCAGACCAGCCGCCACGACCGCGGCAGGGCCACCGCCACGGCCTGTCCCGCGGTGACGCCCCGGCGCCGCAGCTCCTCGGCGACCATGGCCGCCGCCACGTTCAGCATCGCGTAGTCGAGGCCGACCTCGCCGTCGACGACCGCCTCGGCGTGGGGGGTGCGAAGGGCTCGGCGGTGAATCTCCAGGGCTGTCCCGGCGGGGGCGGCCAGGTCCCCGGCCGCGTCGGCGGGGGATGTCTCGACGCGCGGTTTCATCGTGCCTCCGACGTGCCTGAAGGTGTCGTGCGTTCCGTCTCGCTCCGGCAGGAGGCGGATGTCATCCGGTGCAGTTCGGCGGTGAGGACGGCCGCGACGCGGGGCAGTTCGTCGCTCTCCAGCATGTCCCAGTGGCCGCAGGCGACCGGCTCGACGACGAACTCACCGCTGACCCGGCGCCGCCAGAACGCGCGTAGACCGGCGGCGTCCTCGGCGTCCGTGTCCTCGTCCTCCACGGCTGTCGCCTGCATCAGCACGACGCGGGCGGGGGATACGGGCACGACGTAGTCGCGCGCCGTCGCGCGGTGGTGGTTGTAGACGTTCAGGTACCGGGCCACCTGTTCGTCGTCGATGCCCGGGTACATGCCGTTGAAGCGCACCAGTTTCTCCCGGAACTCCGCCATGCCGACCGGCGCGACCGCGGCGCGCTGCTCGTCGTCGCGGGCGCCGTGGGTGTCGAGGAGGACGACGCTCACCTTCTCGTGTCCGGCCGCCACCAGGCGGCGTCCCATCTCGTACGCGATCAGACCGCCGTACGAGAGCCCGCACAGCACCAGCGCCTCGTCGGCGCGGGGACCGACGAGCCGGAGATACTCCTCGGCCATCGTTCCGACATCGGCGAGGGTGGACTCGCCGGGATTGATGCCCGGCGCCTGAAGTCCCATGACACCGATGTCATCGGCCAGTTCGGCGGACAGCGGCAGGTAGCAGAACGCGGTGCCGCCGGCGGGGTGCACGCACACCACGCGCTGTCGGCCGCGGCCCGCACGGAACTCCACCAGGCTGCCGTGTTCCGCGGACCGCGCGGCATCTCCGTCGCCCCGCACCCGCTCGGCGAGCGCCTCGATGGTGGGGTGCAGCAGGACGTCCCGGACGGGCAGGGCGACGCCGAGTTCCTCCTGGACGGCCGACGCCATCTTGATCGCCGATATCGAAGTGCCGCCCAGCTCGAAGAAGTTGTCGCCGATGCCGATGTTCGGGTGCAGCAGCACCTCGCGCCAGACCCGGTACAGCGCCATCTCCACATGGTCACGGGGCGCGGCCGTGTTGACCCACCCCGCTCGTGCTCCCACCGCGGCGCGCAGCACCTGTGCCCGGTCCACCTTGCCGCTGCGGTTCAACGGCAGGCGGGGGAACTCGGCCACCACGGCGGGGATCATGTAGTCCGGCAGCCGGTCCTTGAGGGCCGCACGCCACTCGTACGGCATCCGTGGGGTTTCGGCGTCACATCCCACACCGGCGACCAGACGGGGGCCGCCGGGCGTCTCGCGATCGGCCAGGACGACGGCCTCCCGCACCCCGGGCACCGCCAGCAGAGCCGCCTCGACCTCGCCGGGCTCGATGCGGAAACCGCGCAGCTTGAGCTGCTCGTCGCGGCGGCCGACGTACTCGGCGTTGCCGTCGGGCAGCCAGCGTGCCAGGTCGCCCGTGCGGTAGAGGCGTTCACCGGGGACGAACGGGTCGGGCAGGAAGAGTTCACCGGTGAGGTCGGGCCGGTTCAGATATCCACGGGCCAGGCTCGCCCCGCCGAGGTAGACCTCTCCGGGAACTCCCACGGGTACCGGGCGCATCCGGTCGTCGAGCAGGTACAGGCGGGTGCCGCGCAGCGGCCGTCCGATGGGACACGGCCGGTCGTAGGGCTGCGGGTCGGTGTAGGCGGTGGAGTAGAGCGTGGCCTCGGTCGGGCCGTAGCCGAAGCAGATGCGCAGCCCCGGCAGCAGCTCACGCATGCGGTGCAGGGTGCTCTCGGGCAGGGATTCCACCCCGGTGAGAAGCTGACGCAGGCTCGATCCGGCGAGGCGTGCGGCCGGATCCTCGCCGATCCACAGGACATAGGACGGGGGCAGAAAGGCCTGGGTGACCTTGCGTTCGCGCATCCAGTCCAGCAACGCCCGCGGATCTCCCCTGAGTTCGTCGGGGACCAGGTGGAGCACGGCGCCGGTGGTCAGGGGGACGAGCAGTTCGTGCACCGACGCGTCGAAGCCGATGCTCGACCACGCCGACGACGCCTCGCCGGGGGCGTCCCCCATGAGTTCGTGCCAGTGGTCGAGGAGGTTGACGACGCTGCCGTGCGTCACCGCCACGCCCTTGGGCCGGCCGGTCGATCCCGAGGTGTAGATGACGTAGGCGAGACGGGTCCGGTCCGTGTCGACGGGCGGCGCCTCGGCGTGCGTCCCCTCCGCCTCCACCTTCGCCAGCGGCTCCCAGAGCTGTCCGTCGTGGTCCGCGACGCTCCTGCGGTCGGTCAGCACCACGACCGGTTCGGCGTCGCTCACCATGGCGGCGAGCCGCTCCTGGGGCTGGCCGGGGTCGAGGGGCAGGTAGGCGGCTCCGGACTTCAGGATCCCCAGCACGCCGACGACGAGTTCGGCCGTGCGTCCGGCGTGCAGGCCCACCACCCGGTCGGGACCGGCGCCGCGGGCGATCAGCGCATGGGCGAGCCGGTCGGCCCGGCGGTCGAGCGTCGCGTAGTCCAGCTCCGCGTCGTCGGCCACCACCGCACACTGACCCGGGCGTTGCGCGACCTGCGCGGCGAAGCGTTCCAGCACCCCCGCCGACGCCGGGCCGGCCACGGCGGGCCCTGTGCTGAAGGCGGCGAGGAGCGCCCGCTGCTCGTCCTCGTCGAGCAGGGTCAGGTCGGCGATCCGGGCATCGGGCTGCTCGGTCATCAGACGCAGCACGCGGAGGAACTGACGTACGCACCGTTCGATCGTCGCCCGGTCGAAGAGCGCCACCGCGTAGTCGATCTCCCCGGTGAGGCGCGGGCCCTCGTCGGCCAGGGCCAGGACCAGGTCGAACTTCGCGGGTACATGGGCGAAGTCGTCCCGCAACTCGACCTCCAGACCGGGGAGTTCCAGTTCCCTCCGCATGGAGGGGACCCAGGCGAGCATGGTCTGGAACAGGGCCGTGCAGGCGGGGCTCCGCGGTGGGTTGACCAGTTCGACGACTCGCTCGAACGGGAGGTCGACGTGTGTGAGAGCGTCGCGGATCCGCTGGTTCACCCGCTTCAGGGCCTCCCTGACACTGGGCGAGCCGGAGAGATCCGCGCGCAGGGCGAGGGTGTTGACGAAGAAGCCGATCAGTCCCTCGACGTCCCCGCGCCGGCGGTTCGACGTGGGGGAGCCGACCACGACGTCGTCCTGACCGGAGAGCAGGGACAGCAGCAGGGACCAGCCGGTGAGGACGGTCGCGTAGAGGGAGACATCGTTGTCCGAAGCCAGTGCGCGCAGGGCCCGCGTCAGGTCCTCGTCGACGGTCATGGGCAACCGGTCGCCGCGGAAGTCCTGTTCGGGCGGGCGGGGCCGATCGGCTGGCAGGGAGGTGACGGCGGGGGCGCCGGCCAGTGCGGAGGTCCAGTAGTCGGCGTGCGGGGCGGGCTCGTCCCCGGACATCCACTCCCACTGCCAGCGCGTGTAATCGCTGTACTGCCAGGTCAGTTCGGGCAGCAGGACGTCCTGCCCCCGCTGAAGCGCGGAGTAGGCCAGGCCCAGCTCTCTCAGCAGCAGGGAGCGGGACCAGCCGTCGAAGACGATGTGATGCACCACCAGGATCAGCACGTGATGGTGCGGTCGGAGCGCTGTCAGGCAGCCCCGTGCCATGGGCTCCTCGCCCAGGCGGAACGGGGTGCCCTCCACCTCCCGCCGTATACGCGTGAACCGTTCGGCCCCGTCCGGCAGCCCCGTCAGATCCTCGAAGGTCACCGGGAACCCCGTGTCCGGCGGATCGACGACCTGGAGGGCCGACCCCTCGCAGGGGACCAGCCGGGTGCGCAGCGCCTCGTGCCGGGCCGCCAGCAGATGCAGTGCCTTGATGAGCAGGTCCCGGTCGAGCGGGCCCCGGATATCGAAAGACATCGGCTCGTTGTAGGCGGCGCCGGCGTCTCCGTCCATGCGCGCCGTGACCCACAGCCGTTCCTGCGCCAGTGACAGAGGAACGGATTTCGTCTCTTCGCCGGAATGACTACTGACTGCGATTCGGGGTAAGGACAAGGATTACCCTTCACGAGAGGAGAACGCGGCGGAAATCAGTTCCCGCGCTCCCGGAGTATCAGGCTGACGTCCGGAATGTGTGCGTTGCCGACGAAGTGCGATCTCAGGACGGAGCCCGCGGGTCCTGTTGATCCGGCCTGGGTGAACGACACGAAGGCGGCGGGCCGTTCCGGACTTTCGAACCGGACTTTCACGGACTCGGCGGCACGTCGCGCGAGCTTCTGGGAATTTCCCTCTGCCAACCGAGAAGTCCATGAAGTCGCGCGAAGTGCGGAACAATGGTTGCGGACGCTCCTGTTGATTCGGCCGCCCGTGCGGTGGCTCATTTCCGTTGATGCTAAATGCGCTCCGATTGGGTGGTCAACGGTGACCAACGCCACACTCGTTGAGTGAGGGAACACCGTTTGCGCTCGGCGTGCGACATCAAGGGGTATTCCTGAGGGCAGCGGACCGCCAGGCCCCGGACGGGTTCACCCCGCCCGGGGCTCCTTCGCCCGCAACGGTCCGAGCGCTACCGTCCGAGCGCCAACGTCCGAGCGCTATGGTCCGAGCACCGGGGCGCGGTGGTTCACCGGCGCCGCTCCAGCAACCGGCGCGCGGCCACCTCCGCTCCGTCGGTGCGCAGTCGGCTTCCGAGGGACTTCGCGCGCGCCCGGGTCTCGGGTGACAGAGCAGTCGTGAGCGCGATGCCCAGAGATCCGACGGTGGTGGCAGGAGCGTCGAGGGACGCGCCGAGGCCCAGTGCCGCCACCCGGCGGGCCCAGTACGGGTTGTCCGACAGTTGCAGAGGTATCACCACTTGCGGTGCGCCCGCCCGGGCCGCCGTCAGCGTCGTGCCCGCGCCGCCGTGATGGACCACGGCGGCCACCTTGCGGAACAGGTTCTGATGGCTGACCTCGCCCACGGCGAAGCAGTCGTCCCCGTCGTCGAGGAGATCCAGGTCCGCCCAGCCACGGGACACGAGCACCCGGCGCCCCTGTGCGCGGATCGCCTCGACGGCCATGCCGCCGACGCCTTCGGCCGGGGACATGCTGCCGAAACCCACGTAGACCGGCGGGCTGCCCGCGTCCAGGAACTCCGCCACGTCGGGCGGGAGGGGGCGTTCGTCCGCGAGGGTCCATGCGCCCGTCTGCACGACGTCGAGGCCGGGGGTCTCCTGCCACGGTCCCAGGACCGGGTCCGCCGCCAGCCACGGACGGTCGGTGAGGATGTGATCGCGCACGTTGCTCACCGGCGGCAGCCCGAGTCCGGCCCGGCGAGTGTTGAGCGCCTCGCCGAACTGGGCGTCGACCTGACGGGCGTCCGACTCCCACAGCGTCGGGTTGTCGGCTGCCTCGGGCTCCGGCCAGCCCGGTCGCGGCGGTGGCGCGTGGTGCGGCGAGGGCAGGTGGACCGCCGCATAGCTCGCGTACACGTAGGAGACATCCGCCGCCTCGGCCACGGACCGTGCCGCGACCTGCCCCAGACCCGCCGCCACCACCACGTCGCATCCGTCGAGGGCCGCGGGGAACGCGTCGAACTGCGTCTCGACCAACTCGTTCCGGTAGCGGGCCAGTTCCGTCGCCGAGGGCAGGGTCTTCCCGCGCATCAACTCCCTGACGGGCAGCCCTACCGGCACCGGCTGCACTCCGGCGGCCGCGAGCCGCTCGGCGAACTCCTCGTCCGGCGGGGCGCACATCCTCACCGCCGCGCCGAGCGCCCGCAGCCGCACCGCGAGTGCCACCAGCGGCTCGACGTCGCCACGCGTCCCGTATGTAGACAACAGCACCCGCATTCAGCGTCCTCTTTCGTCGGGTATTCCCTGCGCTCGTGTCGTTTCCCCGTCCAGGCCCGGGGCGTCGGCGTCGGGCGATGTCCGCGTCATGCCGGCCGTCAGGAATGACCGGCGGCGGTGCGGGTCGTATGTCGGCCCGGGCAGGCGACGGCCGCCCCGCGTCACCGGGCACGGCTCCGGGCGGGCCGCGTCACCGGGCGGACCGCATTGGTTTTCGTCGGTCAATTCGACTTTGTCGCAGCAGAGTTGTTCGTTCGGAATGTACAGGTAAATGGTCGTCCCGGTGGTCACGGTGCGCGCCGTCGTGCGATCGGCGGGAGGTTCGGCGTCGGCCGGCTCTGGGCAGTCTGTGCTCGGCGAGGTGTGCAAGATCCCCCATCGTCCACACAACCGGAGTGCCAGGATGCAGAGTTCGTCGACACCCGTACCTGATGTCTCGGTCATCCTGCCCTGCGCCGGATACGGAACACGTTTCGGGGCGCCCTACGCGAAGGAGTTGCACTGTCTGGCCCCTGGAGTCACCGTGCTGGACCGCAGCCTGGAAGCCGTGGTCGAACTCGCCAAGAGCGGACTCAACGTGCGCATGGTCGTCGTGTTCGGACCCCACAAGCTGGAAACGGTGAGTTATCTCGCGCGCTATGCCGACGTCTTCCAGATCGTCTTCGTCTATCAGGACGAGTCGTTCGGACCCGGCCTCGACGGAGCCATCCGGTCTGCCCTGCCGATGACACAGGGGCCGGTGGTCCTCGTCCTGCCCGACATCGTTGTCGAGGGGGCCGACACGCCTGGCAGGCTCCTTGACGCGTTACGGCAGGTGGACGTGGCGGGCTGGAGCGTGGTGGCCGCCGAGGAGCGCGATCACGACACGCTGCGGCAGATGGGCGCGCTGGCCGTCGCCGAGTCGGGAGGCGTCCTGACCGTGGGGGCGGCCACCGACAAGCCGGCGGATCCGTCGGGCTTCAACGCGTTCTGGGGCATGGTGGCCGTCACCGAGAGCGAGGCGCACAGGCTGCCCGACGTGGTGGGCCTGGGAACGGTCAACCCGCTGGCCGGTGCGGTCGCTCTCATGGTGGAGGGGATCGTCAACTACAACACCCCCGCGGGCTGACCTCGCGCGCGTCGACGAGCATCAGGCCTGTCCGGGTGCCGTTCCCCGCGTCTGCCGGGCGTGGGCGGCGACGAGCAGGCGTGCCGCGGATTTCGCTTCCTCGACCACGGCGCGGTCCTGGAGCAGGCGTCCTGAGGTCAGGGCCCCGTCGATCAGCAGTCCGATGTGCCGGGCGAGCGCGCCGGGGTCGTCCGCGCCGGCCTGTTCGCTCAGCCCGGTCAGCCACTTCTGACGGCGCTGGGTGTGCTGCACGGTGACGGCCCGCGCCTCGGAGTCCAGGTCCGCCTCGACCGCCGCGCTGACGAACGGGCACCCGAAGAAGCCGTGCCGGTCGAAGGCGTCCGTCAGCGCGTCGAACAGTCCGACGAGCTGTTCGCGGGGGTCGTCGCCGGTGCGGGCGGCGGCGTCCTGCAGTTGCGCCGTCCAGGAGTCGTCCGTCCTGCGCAGGTACGCGGCGACCAGCTCCTCCTTGGTGCGGAAGTGCACGTACAGCGTGGACTTGGCGACGCCCGAGGCGGCGATGACCTGGTCGACGCCGACCCCGCGCAGCCCGTTGGCGTAGAACAGCTCGGCCGCCGCACTGAGGATTCTCTCCTCGGACTTCGTCTTCCTGATCTGCGTGACCATCACCCGACCTCCTTGATCGAACAGACTAGTCCGTCTTGTTAGTACGTGCAATCGACCGCTCGGCCAGGTATCTCGAGCATGCCGGAGCGTCTTCGGCGAGGGTGGGTGCGGCCCGCGGCCCGACGGTGCGCGGTACCGACCGCCCACGGAATCAGGCCAGAACAGCAGTTCCGCTCATCACGATGCCCTTCTGCGCGAGATCCGCTCAGAAGCGAGTCCGCGGACGGCCCACATCGACCCGAGGGCGGCAGGCTCGTCGCGTATCCCGCAGTGCATCGACCCGACCGGAGGACCCCCGCCATGCCACCCACGGACAGCATGCTGCTCGGCCCGATGACCGAAGCCGTCCACGCCGTCGGCGCGCTGCTGCGCGCGCTCGAGCTGCCTCCCCGGCCCGCCCGGGACCGGGACGAGTTCCTGCGCCGGTTCTCGGCCGTCGACGAGCCCGCGCTGGCCCTGTTGCGCGAGCGTCTCGGCGCGCTGCGGCCCGGGGCCGTGTGGGCCGACGAGCTGGACACCCGGCTGCCCGAGCAAGGGGAGGTGTGGGTGGCCGACGCCGTGGACGGCGCGGTGCAGCTTCTCCAGGGGCTGCCGCACTGGTGCGTCTCGCTCACCCTTGTACGGGAACGCCGGGCGGTGGCCGCGGTGCTGCACAGTCCGCTGCTCGGCGAGACGTGCGCGGCGGCTCTCGGCGGCGGCGCCCGGCGGGACGGCAGGCCGATGCGCCCCTCCGTCAAGCGCACGCTCGACGCCGCCCTGCTCGGCACCAGCCAGCCGCCGGGGATCGCCCGCGAGCCCGAGGCCGTACGGGGCGCCGGCCGGTCGCTGAGCGCGCTGCTCCCGAAGGCGGGCGCGGTCCGCAACCTCGGCGCCACCTCCTGGCAGGTCGCCGACACGGCGGACGGCCGGCTGGACGGCTTCTGGCAGTACGGCTCCGACGACGCCAACCTGATCGGCCCCGCCCTGATCGCCGCCGAGGCCGGACTGGCCGTCACCGACCTCACCGGGCGGCCGTGGCGGGCCGGCGCGGACGGCTTCCTCGCCGCACCGCGGGCGCTGCATGCGCTGATGCTCGCCGCGATCGTCGACCGGGCCTGCGACACACTGCACGTGTGAAGCACAGCCAAGTCGCCCACGGCGGCGCAGAAGTCCGCGGCTCCGGTGACGCGGACGTCCTGTCCGCCGCCGACCAGCGCCTGGTCGCCGCCCTGCAGTGCGACGGCCGGGCGCCCGCGGAACGGCTGGCGGACGTGCTCGGCATGAGCACGCGCGAGGTGCACCGCCGGCTCCGGGCGCTGACCCGCCAGGACGTCGTTCGCGTCCGAGGCCGGCTGGCGCAGCCCCCGGACCTGGGTGCGGTGCAACTCCGCATCCGCGTGCTGCGCGGCAGGATCGAGCAGATCTCCTCGGCGCTCGCCGCCCGGGAGGACATTCCGTTCGTGGACATGTCCGCCGCGGGGGACGAGATCCACGCCGTCCAGTTCACCCGCGGACCCGCCCCGCACAACCGCCTGCTCCTCCAGCAGTTGCCCGCCACCAGCGCCGTCACCTCGGTGGAGGCGCAGACCGTGCTGCACGCTTTCCGCCAGGCTCACGAGTGGCGGCTGGACGTGCTGGACCCGGCCGAACGGCAGGCGCTCACCCCGCCTCCCGCCGCCTCGGAACGGCGGGAGCCGGACGAGACCGACCGTTCCGTCGCGGCCGCCCTGGCCGAGGACGGCCGGTTGTCCGCGTCGGCCGTCGCCGAGCGCACCGGTCACCCGGCCTCGACGGTCCGGCGGCGGCTGACGGCGCTGCTGGCCGGGGGCCTGCTCCGCACGGAGGTCGTGGTCGACCCCAGGCGCCTGGGCCTGTTCGTCGACGCCAACGTGTGGCTGCAGCTCCCGCCGGACCGGCTGGACGCGGCGGGCCGCACCCTCGCCGCGCACCCGGCCGTGCACGGCGCGCTGGCCGGCACCGGGCGCAACAACCTCTCCCTCGCACTGTGGCTGCCGGACACCGCAGCCCTGTACCGCTTCCTCAGCGAGGATCTCACCGGTCTGGGCGTCACCGCCGTCGAGACCTTCCTGGTCGGCCGCGCCGTCAAACGCCCCGGCTGAGCGGCCCCGCCGCCCGTACGCCCTGTCGAGCAGGTCACGAAACCGCCGGGTGGCCTGCCCGACCTGCCCGGCGTCTCCGGGCCGCCGGTCCGGTGCGCGCTCCCTGCCGGTCCGCTCGCCGGCCCGCTTGCCCGTCCACTTGCCCTCGTTAATCGAACGAACTAGTCTGTTTGATTAATGGGATCCAGAGTCGCGGGTCCCGCCCGAGAAGCGCTTTCCACAACGACATCCGAGGTGGCGTCATGCGTGCAGTGGTCCTGGAAGAGTTCGGCGCCTCGATGGTGCTCAAGGAGATCGAGAAGCCGGTGGCCGGTCCCGGTCAGGTGCTGGTACGGATCGAGGCGAGCGGGACGAACCCGCTCGACCTCAAGATCAGCGCAGGTGAGGCGGCACATGCCGCACGCACCCTTCCCGCCGTGCTCGGTCTCGACCTGGCCGGCGTGGTCGAGCAGGTGGGCGAGGGAGTCGACGGGTTCGCCCCGGGCGACGAGGTCTACGGCATGACGGGCGGCGTCGGCGACCTGCAGGGGTCCCTCGCCCAGTACGCGGCGGTCGACGCCCGACTCCTGGCGCCCAAGCCGGAGTCCCTGGACATGCGCGAGGCGGCCGCGCTCCCGCTGGTGGCCATCACCGCGTGGGAGGGCCTGGTCGACAGGGCGCAGGTGCACGCGGGACAGAAGGTGCTCGTGCACGGCGGCGCCGGGGGCGTCGGTCATGTGGGCATTCAGATCGCCCGTGCCCGAGGCGCCGAGGTCTTCGGCACCGGGTCACCGCACCGCCTCAAGGTCATCGAGGGGTTCGGGGCCACCGCGATCGACTACACCGCCGAGACGCCGCAGGAGTACGTCGAGCGCCTGACCGGCGGCGAGGGCTTCGACATCGTCTACGACACCGTCGGCGGGCCGGTCCTGGACGCGTCCTTCGCCATCGTGCGAACGTACACCGGGCACGTCCTCAGCGCCCTCGGCTGGGGAACGCACAGCCTCGCTCCGCTGTCCTTCCGGGGCGCCACGTACTCCGGGGTCTTCACCCTGGCGCCCATGCTGACCGGCCGTGGCCGCGAGCACCATGGCGAGATCCTGCGCGAGATCACCGCCCTGGCGGACGCGGGCCACCTCAGGCCGCTGCTCGACCCTCGCCGGTTCGGTCTCGCCGACGTCGCGGAAGCGCATGCCGCCTTGGCCGACGGGACCGCCACCGGCAAGATCGTCGTCAGCGTCGGCCACTAGATTCCGCCGACCCGCCGACCCGCCGACCCGCCGACCCGCCGACCCGCCGACCCGCCGACCCGCCGCGAACCGGTCGATCGCGTCGTCGCGTTCGCCCTGCCCGGTGACCGGGGCCGGTGTGCGTTCAGTGAAATCCCGGCCTTCGCGTGTTCCCTCGTGTTTCTGCGGCCTGTCCCTGCCGGGTTGCCCATTGCCGCGCCGAAGCGAAGAAAGGGGGTGGGAACGTATCCGCGCCGGTGTGCGTCTTGATTCCCGGAACGCCTTCCCGGAAGGCCTTCCCGGAACAGTGGTGGAGGCGTGTGGAACCCCCGCTATCCGCCCGCGGGAGCGGGTGGGTTCCCATGTTCATCCATGGCCAAACCATGATCGCGCTTTCGTTATCGGATCGTCATACAGAGCCTTCGGTGGGTGCTGAGGCCGACGGCGCCGCATGAGAGGGCTGACGTCACGGTTGTCCGATCTTCAGCCGAAGGCGCAGACCGGAGTGTTGCGCCCGCCGTTTCCTTTCCGTCCGTGACACACCCCGGTCGTGTCGGCGTAACAGGGCTCCGGGCGGGCGTGCGTCATCACGCTGTGCACGTGTGACCGTACCGAACCGGTCCACCGAACAGAACCGCGTGCGATGACCGAACCCGCGGTACGGGGGCACCGCAGTATTTCGCCGCCGGCCCCGGCCGTCGTTGACTCCTCACGCACGACCGACCTAATGTCGCCAGCAGCGGTGCAGAAAAAGAACGGGAAATTCGTCGCAGCGGCTTTCTGCTCTGTCTTCCGCTGTTAAAACACTAATTCCGCGTTGACGTTCAGGAGAGGAATTCCATGCTCCCCTACGCCGACAGGTCGGCAATGGTCAGTGGCCTTCCCGAAGCATCGCGCAATCCACGCGGAGGAGACCGGCGGCACAACGCTCCGCCCCACGTCACCTGCATGGCGAGTCTGGACGCCGGCCTGAAGATAGAAGCGGCGAACGCCGACTTCTTCCGCCATGTCGCCCGGCCGTCCACGGAGATCTGCGGACGCAGCATCTACGACGTCCTGCATCCGAGCGCCCGCAACATCCTGCCCAAGCACTTCACCCACCTCTCGAACGGCCAGGGCAGCCGTTTCGTCGAGCGCGTGGTCGCGATGCGCGGACACGACCGTGTCTTCTCCGCGGAGATCACCGGCATCGCCGTCAAGGGGGAAGGGGACGACCTGTCAGGTGTCGTCGTCCTGATGAGCCCGGAGGACGAGCCGACCGAGGCCGCGGAGCGACCCGCCAGGCCGACGCCGGTGCTCACCGCCCTGGACGCACGCATCCTGGAGGGCGTGGCCACCGGAGCCTCGACCATCCAGCTCGCCTCGCGCCTCTACCTCAGCCGGCAGGGCGTGGAGTACCACGTCGGTCTGATGCTGCGCCGCTTCAAGGCCCCGAACCGGGCCGCGCTCGTCTCCCGCGCCTACTCGATGGGCGTTCTCACGGTCGGCAGTTGGCCGCCTCGTGCCGTGCCCGAGTACGTGAAGTGACCTCACGGCGGCGCGTGTCCGCAGGGAGGCAAGTGACCTGACGGCGGCGGGTGTCCGCACGGCGGCAAGCGGCCTCACGGTGGCACGTGTCCGCACGGTGGCGTGTGCCGCCACCGGACTTCCCGGGCCCCGCCCGGGAAGTCCGGTCTTCTCGGCCGCGGCCCTGATGAGGCCACCGAGGGCGCGCCCGCCCTTTCAGCGGCGGTGACCGCCGATACCCTCGTCGTCGGAGTCCTGCCACGCCAGAGGCCGGTACGGGCCGTCGCTGATCCGTACGACCTCCCGCCCACGACCGCTCCCGTGCAGCGCCGACGAGCGGACTCCGGCACCGGTGACATCCTCCATGTCCAGCTGGAACCGGTCGAGATCGTTCATCAGCCTGCGGACGTACGGCGAATCGCCCTCGGCCAGCCGTAGCGACTCCAGGCTGCCGCGCAGCCTGAACAGAGCGTCGCGCAGGTCTGCTGGTCCCACGTTCGTCATGGATATTCCTCCGCCTTCTCCGGACCGGCCAGAGCTCCGTCGTGCCCGCCGACCCGAGACCGGGACACCTCAACTGCCGCCCCCGCGGGCGGTGTCGCTCATTCAGACGGGAGAACCCCCGCGAGCGCAACACCCGAAGCCGTGCCCCCGGCCATGTCTGGGCGTTTCCCGGGAACACACCGCGGCGAGACCGCTCCCCGCCTCCTGCGGACCGGCACGAATCTAGGGGCCGCCCTAGTCCATGCGCCCCTAGCGTGAGCAGCCCGGCGGTCCGCGGTCCGCTGTCCGCCCCCTGTCCGGTTGGATCGCGCCGCCGACTACGCCGTGCGCCGTACGCATGCCCTACCCGACGACTGCGGTCCGCACGGGCTGGGCCGAACAAGCTGGTGGAGTGGAATGAGCGAGTCAGAACGCACACGGTACGGACTCAACGCCGCGCCCCAGCGGGCCATCGCCGTCGTGGGCCTGGCCTGCCGCCTGCCCGGAGCGCCCGACCCCGACGGCTTGTGGCGCCTGCTGCGCGACGGTGAGAGCGCCGTGCGTCCGACTCCCGCCGATCGCCTGCCGATCGCCGCTGCCTCCGCCGAGGACGCGTCCGGGGACGCCTCCTCGGACGGCGTACCTCGCTGGGGCGGATTCCTCGACGAGGTCGACCGCTTCGACGCCGGCTTCTTCGGCGTCTCGCCCCGCGAGGCGGACGCCATGGACCCCCAGCAGCGCCTCGTCCTCGAACTCGCCTGGGAAGCCCTGGAGGATTCCCGGATCCTGCCCGAACACGCCCGTTCCACCAGCGCGGGAGTGTTCATCGGAGCCGCACACGACGACTACGCCACCCTGCTCCACGCCCTCGGGCCCGAAGCAGTCACCCACCAGTCCTTCACCGGCACACACCGCGCCCTCATCGCCAACAGGCTCTCCTACCTGCTGGGCCTGCGCGGCCCCAGCCTGACCCTCGACTCGGCGCAGTCGTCCTCGCTCGTCGCCGTCCATCTCGCCTGCGAAAGCCTGCGCAACGGCGACAGCGACATCGCCCTCGCGGGCGGCGTGAACCTGCACCTCGCCCCGGAGAGCGGTCTCCACCCCCACCGCTTCGGCGCCCTCTCGCCCGACGGGCGCTGCTACACCTTCGACGCCCGCGCCAACGGGTTCGTCCGGGGCGAGGGCGGCGGCCTCGTCGTACTGAAGCCCCTCGACCGGGCCCTCGCCGACGGCGACCCCGTCCGTGCCGTCATCCGTGGCAGCGCCGTCAACAACGACGGTGGTGGAGACACGCTCACCACTCCCGACGCGCGCGCCCAGGAGGACGTCATCCGGCGCGCCCTGCGCAACGCGGGGACGTCCCCGCAGGAGGTCCAGTACGTCGAACTCCACGGAACCGGGACACCGGTCGGCGACCCGGTGGAGGCGGCTGCCCTCGGCGCGGCCCTGGGCGAGGGGAGGCCCTCCGACGAGCCACTGCGTGTGGGCTCCCTCAAGACCAACGTGGGTCACCTTGAGGGCGCGGCCGGAATCGCCGGCCTCGTCAAGACGGTCCTGTCACTCCAGCACCGCGAGATCCCGCCGAGCCTCAACTACCGGACCCCCAACCCCGATATCCCCCTCGATGCCCTCCGACTCCGTGTCCAGGACACCGTCAGCTCTTGGCCCCGGCCCGACAGGCCCCTCGTCGCCGGGGTGAGTGCCTTCGGCATGGGCGGCACGAACGCGCATGTCGTGTTGGAGGAGGCTCCGGTTGTGGCGGAGCAGGTTCAGGCTTTGCCCGTGGGGGTTCAGGGGCAGGCGGAGGCCGTGCCGGTGTTCGTGGCCGGTGGTGTGGTCGGTGATGTCGTCGGTGGTGTGGTGCCGTGGGTGGTGTCGGGTCGTGGTGGGGAGGGGTTGGCGGGTCAGGCCGGTCGTCTTGCTTCGTATGTGAGGTCGGCCGGTGAGGGTGTGCGGCCGGTGGATGTGGGGTGGTCGTTGGCGGCGACGCGTTCGGCGTTCGAGGACCGGGCTGTGGTGTTGGGGGGTGTGTCGGAGGAACTCCTCGGTGGGCTTGATGTGTTGGCGGGTGGGGGTGTTGCGGGTTCTGGTGTGGTGCGGGGTGCGGTGGCGGGTGGTGTGGGTCGGGTGGTGTTCGTGTTTCCGGGTCAGGGGGCGCAGTGGGTGGGGATGGGGCGGGAGTTGTGGGAGGTGTCGCCGGTGTTCGCGGCGTCGATGGAGGCGTGTGAGGGGGCGTTGGCTCCTT
>NZ_BMTL01000044.1 GCF_014649655.1 Streptomyces humidus
CCGAGGGGGTGGCCGACTTCGCCGATTTCCTGGCCGGTGACGACCAGGACGGCATCGTCCGGCTCTGCACGCTGTTCGGCGCGCTGGTCCTGTCCCGGGCCACCAAGGGCTCTCCGCTCTCCGGGGAGATCCTCGCCGCCGCGCACGCAGCCCTGACCGAGGCAGGCTGATCAAGGGCATTAGGGCCTGTCGCGAAAGTGGAGTTGTCGGACTGGACGTGCCCTGCGGCAGGTACCGTTTCATGTCAGGCTCTGGGGGGCCGCTGCCCCTGGGGACTGTCAGTTGCAGTCGGGAGGCTGCGCAGTGTCAGCGCAGTCGGCGGGGGCAGCGCTTTGTTGGCCGGGTCGGTGCGGAACGACTGGAGCAGATAGGCCACCAGGCGCCGGGACGCTGCACCATCATCGGGTAGGGCGGTCACCAGACCGCAGTGTGCCAACAGGACCACGGCGAGGTCGGAAGGGTGAAAATCGGCCCGCAGCGCGCCCGACGCCTGGGCCCTGCGTACCAGGGTCGTGAAGTCCCGCTCGGCTCGTTGCCGGGACTGCGCGTGTTCCGACGTGCTTTCCGGGAAGGCCGCGACGAACGCGGCCGGGAACCCGCGTTCCTCCCGTTGCAGAGCGCAGACCGTCTCGACCAGCTGCTGGAAGCCTTGCCACGGGTCAGGGGCGGCCAGAGCCTCGGTGAGCGCCCGCGCGCAGGTCTCCATCTGCTGCGCGAACGCGCCTCTCACCAAGGCGTCCCGGGTCGGGAAGTGCCGGTACAGCGTCGCCACGCCGACCCCGGCCCGTCGGGCCACGGTCGCCATCGGGGCGTCGATCCCGTGCTCCGCAAAGACCGCACGGGCGGCGACGAGGACGCGCTCCCGGTTGCGCCGGGCGTCCGCCCGCATCCCGTCCCGGGCTGTGATCCGAGAGGATTCCGCCATCACTGTCTCTCGCTTCCGGTCCAAGCGGACGATTGCGTCCACTTAAGAGCTTACGGTCGATGTCAGATCCCTGTACGGCCCCCGGCGGCAAAGGCGGAACGATGAACGACCGCATGATGAAGGCAGTGCTCTACGACCGCTATGGCGGCCCCGATGTGCTCTACACGGGCCGCGTACCACGCCCCGAGCCGGCCCCCGGCGAGGTCCTTGTGAAGGTGCGTGCGTTCAGCGTCAACGGCGGCGAACTCGCAGCGCGTGCCGGCCGTCTCCGCCTCCTGAGCGGCCGGAAATTCCCCAAGCGCGTCGGCTTGGACTTCACCGGCGAGGTCACCGCACTGGGGGCCGGAGTCACACGGTTCGCGGCCGGCGACCCCGTATGGGGGGTCTTGGGCCGCACATCCGGGTTCGGCAGCGCCGCCGAGTACGTGACCGTGCCCGTCGAGCGGGTCGGCCGGCTCCCCGACGGCCTTGACCTGGTGGACGCCGCCGCGCTGCCGGTGGCCACCACGGCCATCACCGCGCTGCGGGACAAAGCTGGGCTGCGCCCCGGCGAACGCCTCCTCGTCCGGGGCGCGGCGGGCGGTGTCGGCAACGCCGCCGTCCAGCTCGGACGGGCGTACGGCGCAGAGGTCACGGCCCTGGCCCGTGCAGCCAACCTCGACTTCGTCCGCGGGCTCGGCGCGCACAAGGCCGTCGACCACCGGACCGTGCGGCCGGCGGAACTGGGCCGCTTCGACGTGGTCCTGGACACCGCGGGGACCGACCTGCGGGCCTTCCGGCGCCTACTGAATCCGGGCGGGCGCATGGTCACCATCGCCTTCGACCTGAAACGGCCTGCGGCGTCGCTCGGCTACCTCGCGGCCAGCACGGTCCACGGACCCGGCCGGGTGCGTTTCTTCAGCGGCAACCCCACGCGGGCGGACTTCGACGATCTGGCCCGGCATGTGGTCGAGGGGAAGCTGAGCCCGGCGGTGGACACGGTCTTCCCCCTGGAGGAGACAGCGGCGGCACACCAGGCGATGGAGGCGGGCGGCGTCCAGGGCAAGTACGTGGTCAGGGTCGCGTAGGACGTCTGTGGAGGTGCTGATCACAGCCACTCGTTGATGGATTGAGTGGTCGATGCGGCGCCACGTCGGACGAGAGCGCCCAGCCGCCATGCGCGTCGACGCGGAGTGGACCCGGCTGGACGACCCGCACAGCCAGGAACGTCAGGCCTGGATCCGACCCCCTGTCGAGGGTCGGCGTATGAATGACCCCGCGCATGAGGCAGCCGGCAAGCGGCGGTGATCAGGGCGGCGGCCGCGCGGGTACGGTGGAGTGGTCTGCGCGGATGGACTTGGGGGAATGGGTGACGTTCGAGCAAGAATGGGCCGAACTGCGTGCGGCGGCGGCCGAGCGGACTGCCATGCGGATCAACAGCGTTCCGGCCGACGGCGGCGGAGGCGGCGGTAGCGGCGGTGGCGGGAACGACCTGGTGGTCCGTCGGGACGACCTCGGCGCCATAGGCAATGACGCGTACGACCTGCTGGGCCGGCTGACGAAGGACGGCGACATCGCCCGCTCCTCCACGTTCGACGCGGCGACGGCGCTGACCAACGGGAACTTCGTGAGCGGTGCGGCCGTGCTGAAGGTGCATGACTTCTGGCAGACCCACCTGAAGACGCTGCTGGACGCCTGCGCACAGATTTCGAATCACCTCGATTACAGCAAGGCCCAGCACGCCAAGGACGAGGCGAAGATCGAGGGCGACCTGGCGCGGATCTCCGTGCTCACGGAATACATGGAATAGGGCTCGGGGGAGCGCGGGACATGCTGAAGTACGAGGACATAATCGACGCCCCGGTGGCGAAGCTGAAGGCAGCCGCCGACGACTGGTCGGAGATGGCGGGGAAGCTGGACAAGCTCGCCGCCGACGCCGCCGACGGGATGAAGGCAAAGGCGGACGGAGCGGCCTGGGAGGGCGTCAACGCAGGCGTCACCAAGCCGTTCATCGGCAAGACGGCCAAGGAGTTCGCGGACGCCGCCGCCGAGGCCAAGGGTGTGAAGCTGATCCTGGAAGAGGGTCACGCGGCCATCAAGAAGGCCAAGGACGACCTGATCGACATCCGGGACCACCAGGGGCCCGCGGCAGGCATCCGCGTGGACGGCAACGGCAAGGTCACGGCGCGGAACCCGCTGTCCGAGATCCCCGCGGCGCGGCACGACCCCGACTACAGCGAGCTCCTTCATGAGGAGAGGCGGAACATCGAGTCGTGGCAGAAGAGGATCGACCTCATCGTCGACAACTGCAACGACACCGACCTCGCCCTCAAGAACACCCTCGAGGCCAACGTCACCGACCGCAAGGACTTCAGCGCTCCGACGTACACGAAGCTGGACCAGGAGGAGGCCGCCCGCGCCGCCGCTCTGGCGGCCAAGGGCCGGGACATCACACACACCGAACTGCAGCAGCTCAACGAGCTTCTGAAGGACAACAGTTCGTCGGTGGAGTTCTCCAAGGGCTTCTACGAGAAGCTCGGCCCCGAGAAGTCGCTCGCGTTCTTCGGACAGCTCTCGACGGACACGTACGAGTACGGCAAGGTCGACCCGGAGCGCCTCAAGGACGTCCAGGAGCTCCAGAAGAACCTGGGCCTCAACCTGGCCACCGCCTCCCACGACACGGATTTCACCGACAAGTGGGGCCCGGAGCTGCGCAAGTTGGGTACGGAGCGCATTCCGCTGGCCAAGCACGACTACGGCGGGCCGTTCGGATACCAACTGCTCGGCGGCATCATGCGGTACGGGAACTACGACGCGAAGTTCCTCAACCCGATCGCCGAACACGTGGCGCAGCTGCACCAGAAGGACCCGTACATGTTCGCCGAGAACAAGGTGGTGAACAGTCCGTTCAAGAACCCGTTCAACCCCTCTGGCGTTAACGGGGCCGGTTACGACCCGGCCACCGCCATGCTGGAGGCGCTCGGCAACAGTCCGGAAGCGGCGAAGAAGTTCTTCGCCGACCCCCCGACCGCGTACAACGAGGACGGCACGGTCGACCACGGCGCCACGGTCGACCTCGGCAAGAACAAGGACGGCGAGCGGATCGACAACTACCTCGACTTCTTCGGCAACGAGAAGTGGGAGTCCTTCCCCGACGTCAACTCGCTCGACGAGAAAGAGCTCAAGGCGTCGCTCGACCAGATGCCCGACGCCCTCGGCCACGCCCTGGAGGCGGCGACCCTCGGCTACCCGGCAGGGCACCCGGACGCCGACGTCGTGCGGGACGCGGACAACGCCGCGGTCATGCAGAAGGTCATGGAGAAGTACGCCGCGGACCCGGGTCTCCTCAAGGAGCACCACGAGGCGATGTCCGACAGCCTCGGCGTCATGGGCGCCGGCTACGTCGACGACATCAACTGGGCGTTGGCCAAGAACGATCCGGACAGCGTGTTCGCGCCGGGCAGGAACCCGGACGGGCACCTCGACTTCGCGGACACCGCGGACGGGAACGGGAGGAGCGTCGTCCGGGGCTTCCTCAGCACCCTCGGCCAGCACCCGGACGCCTATGCGACGGTCTCGACCGCGGAGCAGGCCTACACCCGCAGCGTGCTGGAGGGGACAGTGGGCCCGGACGGAAAGATCGACGAGGGCGCTGCCAGGGCGACCGTGCGTACGGGTGCCGAGGTGCAGGGCATGCTCGACCAGTCCCGGGCCGACCAGGTGGAGGCGACGAACCTCAAGACCCACGAGGACTACGAGAAGGCGGTCGCCAAGCGGTCGGGCTGGGTCGAGTTCGGGGCCACGGCGGGCGTCGCGGCGGGCGTCGCCTTCCTGCCCGCGACCGCGGCCGTGGGCACGGCCGCGGTGCTCATCCCGCTGGCGACCGACACCGCAAGTGGCGCTGCCGAACAGGTCATCAGCCAGATGGTCGGGGACATCTCCGACAGCTCGGTGGACGAGCACAAGGAGAAGATGGAGGAGCTTACCAGGATGGAGAAGACCAAGATCTACTCCGCCGGTGAAAGCATGGCCGAGGCTCCGATGGAGCAGTTCCTGGATCGGCATGGTGGGGCCGACAACAGTCTGTTCGAGCAGGATCTACGCGAATCGATGGTGATCGGCTACGGGGTCGGCAACGACCGGGCGCAGCAGCAGGGCAACGATCCGGAGACCGGCTGAGGCCGCTGGAAGGCCGAGGACACGTAAGGATGCGAACAGTGATCAGTCGTAGGTCAGTACGCGGAGGTTTCCTCTCCGCGGCCATGGCCGGCTCGTTGTTTCTCAGTGCCACGGGTTGTGGAGGGGATGGGGATGACGACGGACTTCCGGACGACTACAAGGTCGTTGTGGGGACGCAACTCTGCGGTGGTAAAGCCGTGTCCGCCGATGCGTCCCGGGCGCTCAAGGTGATCACGGGGTCGTCGCGATTCGAGGCCTCGGCAGAGAAGTACACCGTCGCGCAGGCCGCGACGGAGCTTGTCGAGGCGTTCCCGGGCCCCGTCGTGAGGAAGGACGTCTGCCGTGTCTACACGCCCCTCGGCACGTCGGCTTTCGACCTCAGAGTCACCTGGGATCTGGAGGACAGCGCCCCGACGGGCCCCTCGGCTCCGAACTACACCGAGCTGAAGATGGGGGAGTTGGCTGTGGCGGCAGCGGACAAGGCGTACGTCTTTTTCGCGTGCCGGAGCGAGAGGCTCTCCAGCACGACAGCGGCCCACATCGTCATCGGCGTGGAGCGCTGGATGATGCCGAAGCCGCCCGAGGGCGACGTCAAGGCGTTGAAGGACGCCTACGCGACCGTGGCCCACTCCTTCTCGCTGGCCATGGCCAAGGAGCTGCGCTGCGAGAAGAACGGCGGGCTCCCCGCGCAGCCCGTACTGGTTCCCGCGTAGCCGCCGACGTACGCGGATACGACCTCGCAGTGGTCACCAAGGCGCTCATCGGCAAGGCGGCCAGGGACACGTCAGGATGCGAACAGTGATCAGTCGTAGGTCAGTACGCGGAGGTTTCCTCTCCGCGGCCATGGCCGGCTCGTTGTTTCTCAGTGCCACGGATTGTGGAGGGGATGGGGATGACGACGCACTTCCGGACGACTACGAGGTCGTTGTGGGGACGCAACTCTGCGGTGGTAGAGCCGTGTCCGCCGATGCGTCCCGGGCGCTCAAGGTGATCACGGGGTCGTCGCGGTTCGAGGCCTCGGCAGAGAAGTACACCGTCGCGCAGGCCGCGACGGACATGGGCGAGGCGTTCTCGGTTTCCACCGTGACCAAGGACGTCTGTCGTGTCTACACGCCCATCGGCACGCGGCATTTCGAGCTCAGGATCACCTGGAGGCTCGACGACAGAGGCCCGACGGACGACCCGGCGGACCCGAAGTTCACCGTGCTGAAGATGGGGGAGGAAGCCCTGGCAGCAGCGGACCAGGGGTACGTCTATTTCGCGTGCCTGAGCGACAGGCTCTCCAGCTTGGCGACAGTGGCCCACATCGTCATCGGCGTGGAGCACCGGGATGTATGGAAGGAACCCGGGGGCGACGTCAAGGCGTTGAAGGACGCCTACGCGACCGTGGCCCACTCCGTCTCGCTGGCCATGGCCAAGGAACTGCGCTGCGAGAAGAACGGCGGGCTCCCCGCGCAGCCCGTACTCGTGCCTGCGGCGGCACCCACCCCATCAACGGCATGACGAGGCGGAGGCTCTCCCGCGTCGAGGCGTCATCCCCCGCGCGTCCGTCGTCCAGCGTTACCTCGACACGACCCCGGCGCCTCGCCGGCGAGGAACTCACGGCCCTGTCAATGCCGTTCGTCGTGGGCATCCGCGCCCGCGACACCCTGCGGATCAGCCGGTACGGCACGCCAAGCCCGTAGAGCCCCGCCGTCCTGGGGCCGGACGGCAGGGCCTTCGCTCGGCGTACGACCGTCAGGCCTCCCCGACGAACCCCGCCCACGCCTCGCGTGACACACGGACGACGGGCCCGGCCACGGCCTTGGAGTCACGGATGTGCACAACTCCCGTGCCCGTGGCTATCTCGACGCACTGACCGCCTTCGGTTCCGCTGTAGCTGCTCTTGAACCAAGCGAGGTCGGACGCAACGGTTGAGGACTCAGCGCTGCTCATAGCGATCCCAACAACCCTTCGATCAGCTTCAGCGACTCTCGCGGAGTGAGAGCCTGTGATCGGATAATCCCATAACGGGCGGCGGCGAGAACCGTCTGCTCCGAGTCGGTCTCGAGGGTGCTGGTCGCATGCGCCTCGGAGTACACGAACCTCTTGCTGTCCTTGTGAGTGAGGACCGTGAACGGTCCGTTCACGCCCGCGTTGTCCTCGCAATCGACCGGCATGACCTGAATCTCCACGTTCCGCTTGTCGCCGATCAGCAGAAGATGCTCCAACTGCCCCCGCAGGACGTCCTTGCCACCGTAGCGGTGTCGCAACACCGCCTCGTCCATCACGAAGCTCAGCAAGGGTGCGGGCCGACGGTCGAGGATGTCCTGCCGGGCCAGTCGGGCGGTGACCCGCTGCTCGATCGTTTCCTGGTCAAGGGGAGGACATCGCATGGCGAGCAGGGCCCTCATGTACTGCTCGGTCTGCAGCAGGCCGTTGACGACATGAGTGTCGTACATGAGCAGCTCAAGGGCCTCCTTCTCCAGCTTCGCCATCCCCTGGAAGAACACCGGATACTGGGCCCGCTCCACCTGCTCCTTCCACACCGTCAACAGCCCGCCCGCGTGCAGGACTTCGTCCGCCCGCTCGATGGTCCTGGGTGACGGGATCCGCCGTCCCTGCTCGTACGACGCGATCGTGGACGCCGAGTATCCGATCCGCCGTCCGAACTCCTCGCGCTCCAGGCCCGCCCGCACCCGCAGCGTCTTCATCGTCTGCCCGAACGCGACGACCACGGCCTGGCCGGACGTGTCCGCCGTCGCCTGTCCCGCGTCGCCCGCCATCACGGTCTCGGGCCTCTCGTCCGTACCCTCGGTCATCGCCACCGCCTCCCTGCCTCAACGCCTTCCCCGCGGCCTGGTCACGCCGCGCATCTCGTACACGTTCCGGCGCGGTGCGTACAGCGGGCCGGGTTGGTGCGTCACCGTCGGTCACGCCAAGTCACTGACGGGACCGTTGTCGGCGCGGCGAGCAAGCCCGGCAGTCCCGGCCCTACCACGCAACACACGTGCCCCACCGGCTACTTGACCGCCCCGCATGGTCGCTGACCGCCAACGCCGTACGGCACGGACACGTCCCCGGCCGGCGCTTCCGCCTGCTCCTGCACGTGAGCGAATCCTCCGACCCGGTCAGGGCCGGGGTCACCGACGCGAACCGATCGCATGCCGCCTCAGTCGGGAGCGCTGCCCGCCCCCGACTTGGAGGCCACCAGCGGCCGAGGGCTGCTGTGCTTGTCGCGGGTCTCGCCACTCGCTGGGGCCGGCGCCGGTGCCGGCGTCCCGGAGGCCCGGGCAAGACCGTCTGGCGGAGTACGTGTTCGCCATTCCCCTGTGAGCCCGCGAACGCGGTGGAAGGCCCGGGGGTGCGGATCGTCCGCCGCCCGCGTGGTGTCGGCTCGTGGGCTCAGACGAGGGCGGCGACGAGCAGGGTGAAGGCGGCGATGATGACGGCGACGCGGACGTAGTGGAAGCGGAGCCAGCGGTTCATCTGCTCCTTCCAGTCCTCGGGCCGGTTCTCGGGGGTCCATGTCTTGTTCCGGTTGTTGATCGGGACGAGTAGCAGGAGCGACATGATCACGCTCAGGATCAGCAGCGCGGCGGCGATGACGACCAGCACGGCGCCGTGGTGATGCCATCCGGCGACGGCCCAGAGCGCGCTCAGGACGAGCGAGCCGATGTACCAGAACGGCATCAGGGCGCCGAGCATCCGCCCCCCGTGGGCGTGGCCGAGTTGGCGGCTGTCCTCGGGGAGGGCGTTGAGGATCGGGTTCATCACGAAGGCGACGGAGAATTCCACCCCCACCATCAGACCGACGATCACGGTGGTGAAGACCTGAAGTGCGTTGAGCATGACTGCCCCTCCTGGAATCTAGTGCTGCTAGATAACGAGGCAACGCTAGCTCTACTGCTGCTTGATTGTCTAGCGATGCTAGGATCGAGTCATGTCGGTACAGGAACGCAAGGAGCGCGAGCGGGCGGTCCGCGAGCGCCTCATCGTGGCGACGGCCCGCGAACTCGCCGAGCAGCAGGGCTGGGACGCGGTCACCACCCGTCGGCTCGCCGAGCGCATCGAATACAGTCAGCCCGTCCTCTACAGCCATTTCCGCGGCAAGCGCGAGATCATCGGCGCCGTCGCCCTCGAGGGCGCCGCCGAGCTGGCCGCGGTGGTGCGGGCCGCGGCCTCCGCCGCGGACGGCCCGCGCGAGCGGGTCGCCGCCCTCGCCCGCGCCTACCTCGACTTCGCCGAGCGCAACCCGGCGGTCTACGACGCCATGTTCCAGTTGGAGGGCGGCCTGGCGTTCGCGGCCGAGGACACCCCGGAACCTCTCAAGGACGCCTTCGCCGCGCTGCTGGAGAGCCTGGGCGAGGTCGCCGGGGACGGCGTTCACCCGGGGCTGTTCACCGAGCTGTTCTGGGCGGCCCTGCACGGGGTGGCGACGCTGACCCGGGCGGGACGGCTGCCGCCGGAGTATCTCGAGCCGAGGTTGGAGCTGCTGGTGGACCGGCTCGCCATCACCTGACGCCCCCTCCCGGCGCGCACCCGGCCGGGCCTGCCGTACGTGTGAGCTGACGTCCTCGGCCGGGGGAGGCGGTGAGGGCAGGCGATGCGCAGACCCCAGGCCGCATGTCGGCCTGGTCCCCCGTCTCCTGACGCACGGCGACGTGGGGCGGGCGGCCGGTTGAACGATCACCGCGGATCGTCTTGACGGACCCCTGGGGCGGTCCTAGCCTTCCTGGCTTGAGAGCGCTCTCAAGCCAGAGATCAAGGGCCTCTCCGCCGCTGCGGCCTGGGATGTGAAAGTCCAGCGGCGTCGTCTCCTCATGCGCCCCGCCGAACCCCTCGGTGCGGGCCGCTCCTGCGCTCCGCCTTCCGCTGAAGGGCGTCCCCATGCGAAGAGACAGAGTTCAGCCATCAAGAACGGCACCGCGGTCCGCGTCCTGGCGTCGAGCGACGGTGTTCGCGGCCGTCGCCGCCCTGCTCGGCGCGGTCCTCATGGTGCTCGACTCCGCGGCGGCCGGCGCCGACCCGGTGGGTGCGGGCAGTTACAGCACCACGGCCCCCGGCCCCGCGCCCTCGGGCTGCGCGGACCTCTCCACCGACCCGCGCCACTGGGTCACGGCCGACGCCCCCTCGGGCGCCGTCCCCACCAACGACTGGTGGTCGTCGATCCTGTGGAAGCGCACCAACTGCGCTTACGGCGAACCACTGTTCGCCCAACCGCTCGGTTTCCGGGCCCAGTCGGCGGGACTGGGCGTCTCCTACAGCACCAAGCCGACGATCTCCGGCGGCGCGAAGGGCGTGGGCGAGTACCACTTCGCTTACCAGGAGGACTTCGTCGTGGGTGTCGCCGGTCTGGCCGCCCCCGAGGTGAAGGTGGACGACTGGAGCGACTGGACGGTCAGCCCTTACCTCGGCGACGGCACGCACACCCTGCGGGCGACCATCGGATCCGGCCTGCCCTTCGCCTACTTCCGTGCGACGGGCGGTGACGCGCAGATCAGGACCGCGGCCGGCCCCGTGGACGTCTGGTCCGCATCGGGCTCGATGATCGGCTACACGGTCGACGGACACGACTACGTCGCCTTCGCCCCGAAGGGGGCCACCTGGTCGGTCAGCGGATCCACCCTCACCTCCTCGCTCGCGGGCAAGGACTACTTCTCGGTCGCCGTGCTGCCGACCACACCGTCCACCTCCGCCGCCGACCGGGAGGCGCTCGCGGCCGAGTACGCCGAGTACGCCTACGCCGAGGTGACCGGTACGGCCGTGTCCTACCGGTACGACGAGGCGGACAGCACGGTCACCACCACGTACCGCTTCACCACCACCGCCCTCGAGGGGTCGGCGAACGGCACGGTCGCGGCCCTGATGCCGCACCAGTGGCGCCATCTGTCCGACGGCAGCCCGTTGCCGCAGTCGTACGTCTCCTCCCGCGGGCCGCTCAAGGTGCTCTGCGGTGTCACGTCGTTCTCGACGTCGATGGTCTTCCACGGGGTCCTCCCGGAGGTGCCGGCGGTCGCCGACAGCGCGGGCGCCGACGCCGCGACCCTGCAGGCCTACCTGAACGCGGAGCAGGCAGACCCGGCCCGGCAGGTGAGCGACGACACCTACTGGACCGGCAAGGGCCTGGGACGCGCGGCGCGCCTGGCGGAGATCGCCGACCAGACCGGCAACGCCGAGGTGCGCGACGCCGCCCTGTCCGTGATCAGGTCCAGGCTCACGGACTGGTTCACCGCGTCGCCGGGCGAGACGGGCCACCTCTTCGCCTACGACGGCAAGTGGGGCACCCTGATCGGGTATCCGGCCTCCTACGGCTCCGATCAGGAGCTGAACGACCACCACTTCCACTACGGCTACTTCATCGCCGCCGCCGCCACGCTCGCCCGGTTCGACCCCGTCTGGGCCGACGCGGACCACTACGGCGGGATGGTCGACCTGCTCATCCGGGACGCCGACAACTACGACCGCGCCGACAAGCGCTTCCCCTACCTGCGGGACTTCGACATCTATGCCGGGCACGACTGGGCCTCGGGCCACGGCTCGTTCGCCGCCGGCAACAACCAGGAGTCCTCCTCCGAGGGGATGAACTTCGACAACGCGCTGATCCAGTGGGGCACCGCCACCGGGAACAAGGCCGTCCGGGACGCGGGCGTCTACCTGTACACGACCCAGGCCGCCGCCATCGAGGACTACTGGTTCGACGCCCACGACCAGGTCTACCCGAGCGGCTTCCCGCACAAGGAGGTCGGCATGGTCTGGAGCAACGGCGGCGCCTACTCCACCTGGTTCTCCAGCGCCCCCGAACAGATCCAGGGCATCAACCTGCTGCCGGTGACCGGCGGACACCTCTACCTCGGCGACGACCCGGCCTATGTCCGGGCCAACTACCGGGAGATGCTCGACCAGGCCGGCAGGAACCGGCCCGGCATCTGGCCCGACATCTGGTACGAGTACCTGGCGCTGGGCGACGGCGACGCGGCCCTGGCCGACTTCCGCGCGGACAGTTCCCTCACCTCCGAGGAGGGCGAGAGCAAGGCCCACACCTTCCACTGGATCCGCAACCTCGCCGCACTGGGCACCGTGGACACCACCGTCACCGCCGACAGCCCCCTGACCGCCGTCTTCGTCAAGAACGGCGCACGCACCTACGTCGCCGCCAACACCACCGGCGAGGACGCCACCGTGCGCTTCTCCGACGGAACCACCGTGCAGGCGCCCGCCGGGCGGACGGTCACGGCCGGCGCCCACATCTGGAGCGGCGGCAGCGCGCCGGGCAACACGGGCTCCACCCCCACCCCGACTCCCACCCCCACCCCGACTCCCACGGGCACTCCCACTCCTCCTGCGACTCCCACGCCGACGCCGACGCCGACGTCGTCCGGGAGCACGGGCTCGTCGCCCACCTTGTATCCGAGCGCTGACGGGACGCTGACCGGAACCGCCGGGCCCGCGGGCAGGGCGACGGTGGCGTCGGCCGACGGCGTCAACCATGACGGCAGCCCGTACAAGCCGGTGACGTTCACCGCCTCCGGGCTGGATCTGACGTACGCCGGAGGGACCACCCGGTTCGACCTGTCCGTCGACGCCGGTCAGGCCGTCGCCGACGGAGTCCAGATACAGGTGTCCTACGACTGCCTCGGCAGCGGAAAGTGGGACCGCGTCGAGACCTACAGGTACTTCGCCACCGACCCGCTGCCCGGCTGGGAGCACTACACCGACGCGGCCGGGCTGCTCTCCGCGAGCGGCGCCCCGTGCGATCTGAGGAACGGAACCGTGCAGGCGAAGGTCTGGAACGCCCTGGGCAACGCGCCCAGCACGCTGGGAACCGGAGACCTGTCGGCTCTGCGGCTGCCCTACACCTGAGCCCGCGAGCACGGCGACGGACAGGCCGCCGTCGGCGAACCGTGAGATCCCCGCGGGTTCGTCGACGGCGGGCTCCAGCACCGGTTCGTCCGGCACGCCGGCATCGGACATGCGGAACTCCTGACGAGCGGACCAGCGGACCAGCGGACGAGCGGACGAGCGGAAGGGAACGAGCGAACGGGGACGAGCGAAAGGGCTCGGGCCGCTGCGGCGTCCGTGCCCGCGCGCCCCACGGCGGGCGGCGTGCCTTCACACCCCGCAGGGCGCGGCCGGGACGGGGTGGACGCCGTGCGGCGCACACGGCACGGCCCGCCGCGAACGACTGGTCACAGCACGGAGTTCTGCCACTGCCTCGGGGACAGGCCGTAGGTCTGGCGGAAGAGGCGGCTGAAATGGGAGGGGCTGGTGAAACCGCAGGACTGGGCCACCACGGCCACGCTCCGGCGGCGTCGGCGGAGTTCGAGGCGGCAGGCGGCAAGCCGGCGCTGTCTGATCCACGCACCGACGGTCGTGCCGTGGGCCTGGAAGAGTTTGTGGAGGTACCGCACGGAAATGTGGTGCGCCCGGGCTATCGACTCCGGTGACATGCTGCTGTCCCCGAGGTTCTCCTGGATATGCGTCTGGACGCGGGCCAGCAGGTCACGACCTGGATCGCCGAGGTCGCCGGCGCTGTTCTCCTGCCCCTCGCTCAGCAGCAGTGAGACCAGGTCGGCGGTGTTCAGGGCGAGTCGTCTGCCGACCGCCGAGTCCCGGGCCCAGGGCGCCTTCGCTACGGCCGACAGAAACGGGGAGACGAGTGCGGCCGATCCGGCCCGGTCGCCGACCTTGATCAGGGCATCCCGCCTCAACGCCTCCTCCGGCACGTCGAGGAGGAAACACGGCACTCGGAAGAACGCCAGCTCCTCGGCGAGTCGACAGTCGGGCGGCACCGTGCCGAGGACGATGAGGTCGCCCGGGCCCAGCACATGGACGGAGCCCGGATGCAGGGGCAGCGTCCGGTCGGACGGGTTGACGCCCAGGTACAGATGTCTGTCGTCGCCTCCGGCGGGCCAGGGCAGGCCCACGAAGGGGCCGGAGTCGTCTTCCGGGAGCGTTTCCGATACTTCCCGCTCCGGTGTTCTCGGCCTGGACGATGTGATCGGCCGGGTCATGTCGTTCTCCTCGCCGCGAACGAAGTCGTATCGTGCACGCTCCCCGTCCGGTCCCGGGAACGCGGTACCGAGCCGTCGCGGGCTGTACGGGACCTGCCGCCGAAGGCGGCCTCACACCCTCACCCTCGCAAGCGCCCCGCCTCGGACGCATCAGTAAAGTGACGGTCCTTCTCCGGCGGCAGCCCTACCGCCCTACCTGTGCCCGTCGGCGGGCGATCACCGGATCTGACCTTGTGCCGCTGGTCCGTGCGGGCGCCAGGTTCGAGAATGGGATCCTTGTCGAACGTACGACGCAAACGCGGGCTGAGTGAGGCCGTGGGGCCGGGGAGGCGCAAGAACCGTGGCGATCTGTTTCGAGCTCGTGGTGAACTTCGGCGACGACGCCGAGGCGGCAGAGGCTGCCGCCCGCATCGACCCCGGTCAATGGGTGCTTCGCGCGGGCGCCCACCGCATCCCTCTCCACCGGCCGATGCTGGCGAAGGCGGGCTCATACATCGAGCTCTCGATCCTGCCCGTGGCCGTCAGCTGGGGTTGTGTTCTGGACGGCAGCCTCCCCAGGTTCCAGCTCACCGCAGCGGAGCTGACCGAACTGGGGCACCAACTCTACGAACTGCTCGCTCAGTTCCGCGGATATGTCGCCGCCAAGGTCGGCTGGGATCCGGAATCACTCCTGGACCCCGCCGAGCTCGGAAGCGAGTGGTCGGACGAACTGAGCGACGGCAGCATCCACGGGCTCGTGCTCTGCGAAAAGCTGTATGCCGAACTCGACCCGAGCGCCGACTACGAAGCGTTCCAGCCCGGATACCGGTGGATCCCGTATCGCGGGGAGGAACCGAGCAACCTCACGGCCGACTGACGAAACAAGCCCTACCCGGGGCGACTTATCGACGCATAGTGACCATTACTCCGTCGTTCCTGCCTGAAATATCGGGACAAAAGGCCCGCGAGTTTCCTCTGAAGCCCTTTCGGTTCCCGCGGCGAGCCTTGCGCCGGGACGCCGGCCGATCCCGGGTCCACTTCTGTCGGAGATAGTGCCGCCCTCCACTACTCGGTGATACCGTATAGTAGTACTCGGTATCACGCAGTACTGGCAGGGGAGGGGCGAGGAGCACGGCGATGGACGACCTGACGGAGATGTTGAAGGGCACGCTCGAAGGGTGCGTGCTCGAAATCATCGGCAGCGAGGAAACCTACGGGTACGCCATCACCCGCCGGCTGAACGAGCTCGGCTTCGCCGACGTCATCGAGGGGACGGTGTACACCATCTTGCTGCGGCTGGAGAGGAACGGGCTCGTCCAGGTGACGAAACGACCGTCCGGGGTCGGTCCGCCTCGCAAGTTCTACGCGCTCAACGACGCCGGACGCGAGGAACTCGCGAAGTTCTGGGCGAAATGGCAGTACCTCTCATCATGCATCGACAGGCTCAAGGAGGGCGGGAGATGAACTTCTGGGAGAAGGCCACAGGCAGCGATCTCACCAGGGAATGGAAGGCGTTCGAAGCCCGGGCCGAGGCCCTGCCGGACGACCACCGGGCGGCGTGGGGACAGATCATCGCCCACCTCTTCCCCTACGGGGACTTCACCGGCCGCAACCTGATGCCGATCCTCGACGCCGCTCTGGGGCTGCTCGAAGTGGCGGCGGCGGACGGGCAGAGCGTCCACGAGGTGCTCGGCGAGGACATCCCAGGCTTCTGCACCGCGCTTGCCGGTGGAGCAGGGGCCCGAACCTATCGCGACCGGTGGCGCGAGCAGTTGAACAGGAACGTCGCAAGGAAACTGAGCCGGCTGGGAGGCTGACGTGAGCATCCAGGACATCGTCGAAGGCAAGAAACAGTGGCGGGCGCACGCGGCTCGGGTCAAGGCTCTCCCGCCGGACTACCAGATCGTCTACAAGGAGATGCAGAGGTACCTGTTCAAGGTCGGACCGATCAGCCTGTCCGACGGGTCCCTGCTCCCCGGGATCGTCGACTTCTTCGAGGAGGGCGTCGCCGCAGGCAAGGGCGTCTTGGAACTCATCGGCACCGACGTCGCCGCGTTCTGCGACGGCCTGGTCGAGGACTCCCCTACCTGCGCGGATGTCTACCAGGCGTCCATCAGCGCGGAACCCGGCCCGGACGAGAAGTGACGCCCGCCGCCCCACCGGCCCCAGGCCTGTAGCGGAACAGGTTCATGCCCTCCACGGCGGAACGGGCGGGCTCGCTGTCCGCGGCGCGGGGACGCGGAACGGTTGCCGCGGTGAGATCGAGGCGGGTGTCCATGTCGAGGTTCACGTCACCGGAGGGCCGGACGTGGGACCAGAACCGCGGGGTCAGGCCGCGCAGGTCGGCGGGGTGACTCACGAAAGCCCAGGTGCCCGCGGATCTGCGCGCGGTGGCACTCGACCGTCCGGCCGCTCCACTCGTGCGCGTCCAGCTCGGATGCGGGCACCTGTAACTGCCGGACGACGAACTCGACCGCCTCGCCCGGCAATTCGAGCCTCCCTCAGGGAAATGACAACCCCTGCGAGATCACCGCCGTTCGCGGCGCCAGGCAATGCGGCAGATCCTGCGCGACCTGTGCGCGGACGGAGTCATCGTCAAAGTCGATCCTCAGCGGGCCGTCTATGGCCTCGTTCAGAAGTAGAGAGCCAGGGGCACAAAGGTTCCCGACAGACACCCCCCTTGGGGGACCCGAGGAACTCGACTGAAAGGGTGTCAAGGTCTTCGGATCCCAGTCCGTTGACCAAAGTGCGGAACCTGGCATTCCGGACCGCGGCGTACCTGGTCGCCTCTACAGTTGCGTCATGGAGTTCAACCGGGGTGACTGGATCTGGGAACTGATGCTGACGAGGCGCCCCTCCGACACACACTTCTCGAAGTCGAGCACTCCGGGCGGAGAGAGCCCGCTGGCGCGGGACGACGACAACACGCTCGTCACGCACGCCGTGCTGTTCGACGGCACCAAGACGGCCCTGGTGATCCTCGGTACGGGCGTCGCGCTGGGGATGGCTGTCGCGCCGCACGTCAAGAGCGGGCTGATCAGCCTTGAGTCGAAGCTGCGCCGCAGGGCGGAGGAGACTGCCGACGCCGAGACCTCCGTTCCCCTCAAGGTCGTCGCGGAGGTCGGGCCGGAGCAGCCTGACCCCCCTCGACTGCGCGCTGTCTGATCACGGGCCGTCCAGTGCTCTGACCGGAACGGTTTACCGGGTTGGCCGCGTTGATGGCTTCTGCCGTTTCAGACGGGATCCGGGGAACACCCCGGGCGATATGTCGACTGCCGGAGGCGCACTTGGGCAGCACGCCAGTACAGTCGGCGAACTGAAGGTGGAGGAGCTGCGGTGCGCGCAGGAGACGACGATGTTGACGGCCATGGCCAGAGGAAGGCCGTGGCCATCAGATGGATACAGGTCGCGATACTTGGGGTCGTTGTCCTGTCGGCCGGATTCCGTGTCTGGGAGCGAGAGCCCGCCGAGCCATTTTATCTTGGTCTGATGGCTGCTTCAGTAGTGGCCATCGGGACGCTGGAACGCTATCGGGCAAACGCTGCCAGGCGATCTCGATGACTCACCGCTCAGCCGGGTCAGGCCGCCGCTGACCGAGGCCGACCGCCCCAGCGGGTGCCTTTCTCGCTGCGGATGCGTTCACGTCGTTCGGCGGCCAGGACGTCGCGGTGGCGGGCACTGTCGTTGCGCCGGCGCAGCCAGGCGTGCAGGGCCCGGGTCTGCACAGGGTGGTTGGGGTGGTTGGAGTTGGCGAGGGCGAACTGCCGCAGCGGTCCGAAGCGAGCCTCGACCGGGTTCGCCCACGAGGCGTAGGCCGGGGTGAAACACAGCTCGACCTTGTTCCTCTTCGCCCAGCGGCGGATGCCGGCGCCTTTGTGGGCGGACAGGTTGTCCAGGATCACGTAGATCGGTGCACCGTCCGGGCGGGCGCCACGGATCGACTTCAGCGCGGCCGACGTGTCGGCGGCACCCTTTCTGCGGCGATCGACGCCCCACAGAGTGTCATCGCCGACCGAGTAGCAGCCATGGAAGTAGCGCACTCCAGGGGTGCGGTGACAGGTGGCGGGCAGCCTGTCGGGACGCCCCTGTCCGGCCCAGCCGGAGCCCGCGGTGGGACGGATGCCGAGCGGGCCGAACTCGTCGAAGGCGAAGACCCGGTCCGGGAAGCGGTCCAGCACGTGCTCGATCCGGTCGAGTTCGGTCTCGCGTTCTGGGTCCGCCGGCAGCCGTGCCTGTGCCCGCAGCCGAGGAGGTTGCTTCGTCGGAGTCCGCGACGTCCGTCGAGCTGCCGGTCAGCGCCGGTCGGCGAGAACCTTTCCGAGGAAGTGGCCGCCCTGTTCGACCGCCGCCACGGTCGGCGGACTGTCCCGCAGAACCTGCAGGGACACGAAATCGTGAACGGTCCCCAGGTAGCGGACGGCGGTCACCGGGACGCCGGCCTGTCGCAGCAGCCGGGCGTACTGCTCGCCCTCGTCCCGGACGACGTCCGCCTCCGCCGTCACGATCAGGGCGGGAGGCAGCCCCGCGAGGTCCGCCGCGGTCGCTCGCATCGGCGAGGCGGTCGGCTCGGCGAGTGCGCACGCGTCGGCGGTGTACTGAGCCCAGTACCAGTCCAGAGCCTCACTCGGCAGCAGGTAGCCGGAACCGAACTCGTCCCGCGACGGGGTGGCGGAGTACGGGTCGGTCATCGGGTAGTACAGCAACTGGGCGCGGATGTGAGGGCCGCCCCGCTTCTTGGCCATCATCGTGAGCGCCGTGGCCATCGTCGCGCCCGTGCAGTCGCCGGCCAGCGCGACCCTGCGGCCGTCCAGACCGAGATCCTCGGCCTGCTCCACCACCGAGGTCAGGAGCGCGTACGACTCCTCCAGCGCGACCGGGTACCGGGCCTCCGGGGCACGGGTGAACTCGGGCACCACGAACGCGGCGCCGCTCATGGCCGACAGTTCCTCCATCAGGTGCGCGTGGGTCCGGGCGTCACCCAGCATCCACCGTCCGCCGTGCAGGTACACGACGACGGGGAGCGGGCCGGTCGGCCGCGCCGGCCGGAACAGCCAGAAGCCGACGAGCCCGCGGGGTCCCACCGGCGCCACCCGGAACTCGGCCTGCGGGCCGAAGCCTTCGGCCGGGTGACCCTGGATCTCCAGCAGGGCCTGCCGTCCGTCGGCCGGTCCCAGCTGATGCAGATAGGGCGGGTCGGCGCAGGCGTCGACGAGTCGCTGCACGAGGGGATCGAGAACGACGGCAGGGCGCTGCGGCCCACCGCGAGGCCCTGGGGCTTCGGAACTCAACGGCGCACGTCTCCTTCCCTCGTCGCGATCCCGGTCGCGATCCCTGGTCGCGATCGGCCGTCCGTCACACGGTCACCGCCCTCCGCTGTCCGTGCCGACCGCGGTGGCACCGGGGGAGCAGTCCTGCTGGTCCGCCGTGGGGTCACAGATCGTCGAACAGGTCGCGGAGCTGGTTGCGGCTGCTGACCCCCAGTTTCGGATACACGTTGTAGAGGTGGGAGCTGACCGTCCGCGGGGAGAGCAGCAACTGCTCGGCGATCTCCCGGTTGCGCAGCCCTCGTGCCGCCAGCCTCACGATCTGGCGCTGCTGGGCGGTCAGTTCCGCCAGCGGATCGGCCTGGGCGGGAGCGGTGGCCACCCCGCTCGCCCGCAGCTCGGCGCGGGCCTCCTCGGCCCAGCCGGACGCGCCGAGCCGGGTGAACGTCTCCAGCGCCGTGGCCAGGAGCGGGCGGGCGTCCAGCGGGCGTCGGCGTCTGCGCAGCCACTGCGCGTAGTGGAGCCGCGCCTGCGCCCGGGTCAGCGGCCACTGATCGCCCACCGGGTTCACCGTGGCGAGCCGGAAGTGGTGTTCGGCGTCCTTCGGATCGCCGGCCAGCGCGGCGGCGTGGTGCATCAGCAGCGTCATCCGGGTCGTCGGGCGTTCCCCCGTCGCAGCGCGCACCGCTTCGAGGACGTGCTTCGCCTCCGCCTGACGGCCCGTCCGCTGGGCGGCCGCGGCGAGGTCGGCGACCGACCGCGGGGACAGGAAGTAGTGCATCGCGGTGCCGTCCTCGTCGAAGAGGGACCGGAAGGAACGGAACGCGGCGTCGAAGTCGCCCGCCGCCATGGCGGAAGTGCCCGCTGCCCGCAGGAGGCGTGCGTGGGTTGCGCGGTTCTCCTGCAGCGCGACCGCCGTCCACGCCTGGTCCGTCGGCATGGACGCGGCCTCGCCGCGCAGAGCCCGCAGGGTCGCCTGGAGCGCCTCGGCGTCGACCTGCAGATGCCGCCACTTGTGCACCGCCGCCAGCGACCCCGTCATCTCCAGGTGCCGGTCGGCCTCCGCCCACCGTCCGGTGTCGATCAGCGTCGTGGCCGTCACCGTGAGCACGCTGGCCATGGAGCCCGAGGCGCCGTAAGCGTCGAGCACGGGTTGCATCCGGCGGTAGGACTCCACGCACAGGTCGGACTCGTCGGCCAGGAAAGCCAGCCCGCTGACGGCGATCCCCCGGGTCATCTCGGCTATGTCGAGCGGGGGTTGCGGTGAGCCCGGCCGACGGCGGACACCCCGCAACAACTCCGTGGCGAGGCTCGGGTCGGCAACGGACCGGGTCACGGCGAGCACCGAGTCGGCGGCGTCGGCCGTCTTCAGCTCGGCGTAGGAGGAGCCGCGGTGTCCGGCCCCCACCTCGTTCACCAGCGCGGTGATCGGGCGTCCGACCTCGGGCAGGCCCGACTGGAACGCGACCGCGCCGAGCACACTGACCAGAGCGACCACCGTCATGTCGTCCCCCGGCGGATCCGGCTCCAGCGCGCTCATCAGCACCTGGAACCCCTCGCGCTGGCGACCGAACAGCGACAGGGCCATGCCCGCGGCGCAGGCCGCCATGCCCAGCAGGTCCCGGTCCCCGGTGAGCGCGGTGATCCTGCCGTACAGTTCGCCGACCCACGAGGGGTCGCCGGCGTTCTGGGCGGCGCGCAGCGCCTTCGCGTAGCGCCGCGCCCGGTCGGCGGTCACCGGGCTGCACTCGGCGGACCGCTGCAGGGCCTCGCCCGCCGCGAAGAACCCGCCGAGCCGTTCGGCGAGTTCGGCGGTGTCCTCCAGGGCCGCCGCCACGGACTCGTCGTGACCGACGCAGGCGGCGGCCAGATGCCACGCGCGCCGGGCCGGGTCGGCGGTGAGCGCGGCCGCCAGATCCCGGTGCGCCTGCTGCCGGAGGTACGCCGGCGCCGCGTGGTAGGAGGCCGCGCGGGCCAGCGGGTGGCGGAAGACGATCCGTCCGTCCATGACGGTCACGAGGCCGGCCTCCTCGGCCGAGGCCCAGGCCCAGAGGTCCGGTCCGGCGCCCGCGGCCGCCATGACGGTGTCGAGGTCCTCGTACTGCGACGCCGCCGCATAGAGGATCAGCCGCTGCGTCACCTCCGGCAGGTCGCGCAGGCGGGCGGCGTACAGCTCCTGGATGCGCTCGGTCCGCGGCAGCCCGCCGCCGGGCAGCACGCCCGCGCCGCCCGACGCCGCCGCACGGCACAGTTCGATGATCGCCAGCGGGTTCCCGCCCGCCTGCCGCAGCAGTTCGATCCGCGTGCGGCCGGTGGGGACGTGCGGCTGGGCGTCCACGAGTTCGGCCGCGGCCCGTTCGGTCAGCGGCCCCAACAGCATGGTGGGCAGGGTCTGCACGACCCCGTCGGGGGGAGTCTGCCCGCGTGCCGCCAGCAGCACGTGCACGTCGGCGGCAGCGGCGGAGAGGCGGCGCATCACGAAGCTGAGCACTTCGAGGGAGTCCCGGTCGAAGTGCTGGACGTCGTCGACCGTCAGCAGGACACGCTGCCGTCGTGAGACGTCGGTCAGCAGCGTCAGCACCGCGACACGCAGCAGCATGGGATCGGACGGTCCCTCCGCGGCGGCGACGCCGAACGCCGTCTCGAGCGCCTTGCGCAGATGGTCGGCCAGCGTGGCGGCCTCGGGCAGCACCGGGAGGAGCAACTGGTGCAGGGACGCGAAGGACTGCCGCGACTCGGCCTCCGAGCCCTGGCACGCGAGCACGAGCGCTCCGCCGCCCCTGGCGTACTCGTCGGCGACCGCCAGCAGCCGCGACTTGCCGGCGCCGGCCTCGCCGAGCAGGATCAGCATCCGCTGTTCGCCGCGGCTCTCGACGCTCTGCAGAAGGCGGGCGATCTCGGCCTGCCGGCCCACGGGCGGGGCCTTCGGTGGGAACGAGCGCATGGTGCCGCGCCTAGTCCTCATGCCGGGTCGCGGCCGCCACGCACGCGCAGGGTGCGTGGGGAGCGACCCCGAACGGTTCGGCCATGACGATTCCCTTGAACTTGCCCTCATGTGCAGATACGCCCGCTCGTCACGACGTGCGGGTGCAACCGGCACACATCTTGTCATCCTTTCCGGGCGGGCCGCGCTGTCCGCCCCCGGGACGGATCCCGGCACGCCGGCTGTGGCGTACGGCACGGCACACGGATCCCGACGGCCGGGTGGCGCGACCGCGTCGTTGGTTAGGGTGGGCAGGCGGAGGCGGGTCCCGGGTGGGCCACGTCGGACACGACGGGGGGCTCGTCGGTGGGAAGTCGGCGCAGGGGAGACACAGCACGGCGCGGCACCGCAGGCCGGCCGGGCGCGGTGGGCCGATGACCGGCCGGCCGGCGCACCCGGCGCTGCCCCTGGCGTCGCGCGGGTGGCTCGGGGCGGTCGCGGGCCTCGCGGCGCTGGTGGTCGTCGTGCTCGGGGTCCTCTACGCCGGTGACGGCGAGCCCGGCAGGGTGGACAGGTGGCTCGTCCCGCCGGCGGCGGACAGCGTGCGTCCGCCGTGGCGGCACGTCGCGCTGGCCCTGGACTTCCTGGGGGAGCCCCTGGGGTCGGTGCTGCTGGTCGCGGCCGTCGTGACGGGCGCCCTGTCGCTCCGCCATCCTCGTGCGGCGGTGCTCACCGTGGCCGGCGCCGGTGCGGCCGTGGGGGTGGCGACGCTGCTCAAGCACCTGGTGGAACGCACCATCCACGGCGACGGCAACCTGTCCTACCCGAGCGGGCACACCGCCTTCGCCACCGCGCTCGCCCTCGCGGTGGCGTTGCCCGCGACCGGCCGGCTCGGCCTCGGCAGGACGGCCGGCGCCTCCCTCGTGCTCGGCGCGGCGCTGGTCGCCGGCGCCGCCATGGGCTGGGCGCAGGTGGCCTTGGGCGCGCACTACCCGACCGATGTCCTCGGCGGCTGGTGCACCGCGCTGGCGGCGGTGCCGGCGACCGCGTGGCTGGTCGACCGGGCGGCCGACGGAACGGCCGCCCGCTGGGACGCCCGCCGGTCGGCCGGCGCCGCCCGCGAGGATCGCTGACGTCACGTCACGTCACGTCACGGCACGGCGCGGCGCGGCACGGCGCGTCGGCACGGCACGTCGGCACTGCGCCTCACGCCGACGCACCGCACCTCACCGCACCGCGCCTCACACCAGGCGGCGGAAGACGGGCTTCACCGGGCGTCCGCCCAGCCAGGGGGTGGGGTCGCCGGCGTCCAGCGCCTTGCGGTACAGCGCGCACGCCTGGGCGACGACGTCGACGGTGTGATCGATGTCGGCGTCCGTGAGCGCGCTGCTCACCACGAACGACGGGGCGAGCACCCCGCCCGTGAGGAGCCGGCGCAGGAAGAGGGTGCGGTACTCCTGCGACGGCCGCAGGTTCTCGTCGAGGGTGGCGAAGACCAGGTTGCTGGCCCGGCCCCGGACGACGACGTGGTCGCCGACGCCCATGGCGGCCGCGGCCTCCCGGACGCCGGCGGCCAGCCGCTCGCCGAGGGCGTGCAGCCGCGCGGTGACGCCCTCTTCGACGTAGGTGTCGAGCACCGCCATCGCGGCTGCCAGGGCGTGCGTCTCCGCGCCGTGCGTGGTGGAGAGCAGGAACACCCGCTCGCCGGAGTGGCGCAGCCCGCCCCGCTCCATCAGTTCGCGGCGCCCGGCGAGCGCGGAGACGGCGAATCCGTTGCCCAGCGCCTTGCCGAACGTGGAGAGGTCGGGGACGACGCCGTACAGGCCCTGGGCGCCCGCCTCGGACCAGCGCAGACCGGTGATCATCTCGTCGAAGACCAGTACGCAGCCGTGGCGGTCGGCCAGTTCGCGCAGGCCGGCGAGGTAGCCGGGCGGCGGCTCGGTGTGGGTGGCGGGTTCGAGGATCAGGCAGGCGACCTCGCCCCGGTACCGGGTGAGCAGCTGCTCCGTGGCGGCCAGGTCGCCGTAGGGGAACGCCACGGTGAGGTCGGTGGTGGCCGCCGGAATGCCCGCCGACATCGGCGTGGTGCCGATGAACCAGTCGTCGGTGGAGAAGAAGGGGTGGTCGGCGCAGAGGGCCACCCGCGGGCGCCCGGTGGCGGCGCGGGCGAGGCGTACCGCGGCGGTGGTGGCGTCGGAGCCGTTCTTCGCGAACTTCACCATCTCGGCGGTGGGCACCGTGGCCAGGAAGCGTTCCGCGGCTTCGACCTCCACGATCGACGGCCGGACGAAGTTGGCGCCGCGGTCGAGTTCGCGTCGTACCGCCTCGGTCACGCGCGGGTGGGCGTGGCCCAGGCTGACCGACCGCAGGCCGGAGCCGTACTCGACGTACCGGTTGCCGTCGACGTCCCACACATGGGCGCCGCGGCCGTGGCTGATGACCGGGGCGAGGTTCTCGGGGTACTGGTCGTCGCCCTTGGCGTAGGTGTGCGCGCCCCCCGGGACCAGGGCGTGCAGGCGTTCGTTCGCCCGACGCGACCGGGGGAGGAGGAGCTCTGCCGTGTCTGCGGTGTCTGCCGTGTCTGGCGTGCCTGCGGTCCCAAGGATGTCTGCGGTGTCTGTGGTGTCTGTCGTGCCAAGGGTGTCTGCGGTGTCTGCGGTTTCCACCGACCTCAACTTTCTACTGTTGCTTCAGGACCTCGGCGAGGCTCGGCGCCTCCCGGTCCCGCTGGGACATCGAGCTGACCGGCAGCGGCCAGGGAACGGCGAGCTCCGGGTCGTCGAAGGCGATCGTCACGTCCTCGGCCGGGTCGTGCCGGCGGTCGATCCGGTACGAGACGTCGGCGGTGCCGGTCAGCGCCTGGAAGCCGTGCGCGCAGCCCGCCGGGACGTACAGGGTCCGCTGCGTCGCGTCCGACAGCTCGAAGGTGGCCAGGTTGCGGTAGGTCGGCGAGTCCGGGCGCAGGTCCACGACGACGTCGAAGATCCTCCCGTAGGAGCACCGCACCAGCTTGGCCTCGCCGGCGCCCGAGCGCAGATGCAGGCCGCGCAGCACGCCCAGGACCGAGCGGGACAGGCTGTCCTGGACGAAGGCGTCCGGGTCGAGGCCCACCGAGCGGACCACGTCGGCGTCGAAGGTGCGGCAGAAGAAGCCGCGTTCGTCGGCGTACGGCGTCGGCTCGAACAGGTACGCGCCGGCGATCGCCGGGACTTCGGTCGCTTGCATTCCGGGCGCGTTCATGGAGTCTCCCGCAGGGCATGGGCGTGGTCGGTCGTGGGGAACAGGGCCGCCGTCAGGGCGGAGAACTGCCGGTCCAGGCGCCCGGCGGCGATCAGGTTCCGCTCGGCGAGTGTGCGCCGCAGTTCCGCCGACCTGGTCTCCAGCGCCCGGAACTGCTCCAGCAGCCGGTCGGCGTCGACCTCGCGGGCGGGATGGCAGAACGCGCCCAGCCCCATCTCGGCCATGAGCGCCTCGCTCTTCGCCGCGTAGCTGACCGCGAGGGTCGGCGTGCCGGCCTTCAGCGCGCAGATCAGGTTGTGGTACCGGGTCGCCACCACGGTGTCGGCGGCCGCCGTCTCCCGCATCAGGTCGGCCAGCGAGGCCGTCTCGGCGGCCGTGACCAGCGGCGAGTCCACCGCGTCGAGGATCGCGGCGACCACCGGCGCGTCGCACGTGTCGCCGGTGAGCAGCCGGACCGGCCTGCCGTCCTCGGCCAGCGCGCGGACGAACCGGATCGTGCCCTCGAGGTAGCGCCGGTGGATCTCCTCGGCCCGCGCGCGGTCGTCGTCGCCGCCGTGGAAGGCCATGACGCCCACGCAGACCCGGCGCGGCGGGCCCGGGGGCGCGCTCGCCGGCGGCGCCGGCAGGGCGAACGCGAGGTCCGGGTGGACGTCGTCGTGCGCGGTGTCCACGCCCATCGCGCGCAGCGCGTCGCGGGACGGGGCGTCCCGGTACGACCGGTAGGCGGCCAGCCGCGCCGACCAGCGCACCAGGGTGCGGGTCGCCCGGTTGCCGATCGCGGCGGCGCCGACGCCGACCAGCGCGACTTTGACGCCGAAGAGCCGGCCGGTCGCGCAGAGCAGGAACAGCGAGTACGGGAAGCCCCACGGCCGCAGCGGCAGCGTGGCCTCCAGGACGCCCATGCCCGGCACGATCACCACGTCGTGCCGGCGCACCCAGGCGGCGGTGCGGAACGGGTCGACGAGCTTGCCCAGACCCTTCGCCGCGATCGCGCCCGTACGCGAGGCGGTCCGGTACTCCCCGCGATACCAGTGCAGCCGCGTCGCGGGGATCCCGTACCGGGCCGTGACGGCCTCGGGCCCGCCGCACAGCGCGTCCACGACCGCCTCCGGCTGCTCGGCGCGGAGGTAGCCGAGCACGGCCTCCAGCGACCCGTCGTTGCCGAGGTTGCCGGAGCCGAGCAGGCCGAACACCCCGACGCGCACCGCAGCCGCGTTCCTCGCGTCCGCCGCCGTCATGCCCGCCTCCCCTCCCGGCCTGCGACCAGCGCGTCGACGCTGACGTCGAGCCGGGCGGGGTCGACCGGGGCGCGGTCCTCGACCCGCTCGCCGGCGCCCGGCCGCACCCGGCTGGCCATCCACGCGGCCAGGTGGCGGTAGCACGCGCGCCGGTCCGCCGGGGACAGCGGCGCCCGCCGGATCGCCGAGACGAAGCCCCAGACGTACTCGGCGAGCAGCCGGGGCGTCGGGTGCAGCGGGCCCGCCCTGCGCGGGTCCAGGTTGACGCACCGCGAGCGCTTGCCCGGGTTGGCCCGCTCGGCGCGGTGAGGGTGGTCGCGGCGGAAGTACAGCAGCTCCGGCACCTGGTGGAAGGGGCCGTGCAGGGTGATCTCGGCTACGTAGGTGCGGTCCGCGTGGTGGTAGCTGTCCATCGGCTTCACCCGGCGCAGCACGTCGGTCCGCATCACCCCGTAGAAGTCGTCGCCGCCGGGCTCGAACAGCAGGCTGCGGAAGCGCTCCGGCGCGTGCGGCGAGTCGGTGGCGAGGGTGTAGTCGTAGGGGACCTTCACCCGGCCGTCGCCGTCGACGACCGCCTGGCCGCTGTGCGCCAGGATGATGTCGGGCCGCTCGTCCAGCGCTTCCACGCAGCGCTTCAGCAGGTCCCGGCCGTACAGGTCGTCGTGCGAGGCCCACTTGAACAGCTCGCCGCGGGACTCGGCGAGGACATGGTTGTGGTTCGGCGTTGCGCCGATGTTCCGGGGCAGCCGCAGGTACCGGATGCGCGAGTCCTTCGCGGCGTACCGGCGGCAGACGTCCTGGGTCCCGTCGGTCGAGGCGTTGTCGGAGACGATCAGCTCGAAGTCCTCGTAGGTCTGGCCGAGCAGCGCCTCGAACGACTCGGCCAGGTACTCCTCGCCGTTGTACACGGGCAGGCCGATGCTCAGCCTGGGACGGTCGGTCATGGGGTCCTCACTTCGGGAACGTCGGGAAGGTGGCGCTCGCCCAGGGCGGACCGCAGCTGCAGCCACCACACGGCCGAGGCGCTGACGGTCGCGGCGGCGACGCCCCAGGCCGAGCCGACCGTGCCGGCCAGGAGCGCCCCGCCGAGTCCGCCGCTGACGTAGCCGGCGGAGGCGAACAGCTGGGAGCGCAGGCTGCGCCGGGCCGCGCCGAGCGCGCGCAGCCCGGCCGCCGCGCCGGTGCCGAGGCCCGCGCCCGCGACGCCGAGGGTGATCGGCACGATGAGCTGCGCGGCGGAGTGCCAGACTTCGCCGAGCACGAGCTCGCCGAGCCGGTCCGGCATCAGCAGCAGCGCCCCGCCCCAGCACAGCGCGCCGGCGGCCTGTCCGCCGCCGAGCAGGAGGCAGAACGTGCCCAGGCGGTGCGGGGCCCGCCGCAGTACCCGTGCCGCCTCCGGGACGGTGACCAGGGACAGCCCCATCAGCACGGCGAGGAACGGGCCCAGCAGCAGCTCGGCGCCCCGCACCGCACCCACCGCACCGACGCCGACGAGCGCGCCGAGCCCGTACGCCCGCAGCTGGCTCGCGCCGCTGAGGCTGACGTTCTCGACCAGGTACCGGTAGCCGAGGTCGCGCTGCTCGCGGAGCCAGCCGGCCGCCCCGGCCGGCCGGGGCCGGATGCCGGACTGGAGGCAGCCGTACGCGGCGGCCACCGCGGCGGACGCGCCCCAGGCCAGCACGAATGCCGCCACGGTGCCCACGCGGGCCGCCACGACCATGGCCGGGACGAGCGCGACGCCCCACACCAGATCGTTGACGAACGCCTTCCGCCCGGCGCCGGCGGCGAAGAACGAGAACCGCCAGGCGTCCTGCAGCAGCAGCCCCGGCAGCATGACGCCGAGGCAGGCGAAGGCGGGCCCCACCCGGCCGCCGAGCGCGAGGCCGACGACCAGACACGCCGCGCCGAGGGCGGCGCCGACGCCGAGCGCGGTGCCCGACGACCGGGCCACCGCCCCGCGCCAGGACGTCTCCGGCACGCCGCTGAAGCGCACCACGAGCGGGTCGGTGGCCAGCCCGCGGGAGACGTTCAGCACGACGCCGTAGGTCACCCAGGCCAGGCTGAACACGCCGAACGCGGTCACCCCCAGCGAGCGGGCCACATAGATGCCCACCGCGAAGTTGGACATGCTGGAGGCCGCCTGGTCGGCCAGCCCCCAGGACAGCCGGCCGAGGAGGGCCCGCCGGGCCGATCCGGCCGGCGGCGCCGTCGTCTGCGGATCCTCCCCCGCGGTGGTCACCGGCTTCACGCCTTGATCAGCTCGGCGTCGCGCAGGGCGTCGGCGGCGGCGGCGACGGTGTCGAACGGCAGCCCGGACCGCTCGGCCACGTCCAGCAGCGTGTGCTCGCCGTCGGAGAGGCTGAGCACCCAGAGCATGGCCATCTGGGCCTGCTTCGCGTCGCTGCGGCCGCCGAGCGAGTCGTACAGCCCGCGCCGGCCCAGCTGCGGCTCGCCGTAGGGGCTGAGGTTGACGTACCGCCGGTTGCGGTCGAGGACGGCGAACGCCTCACGGCAGACGGCGAGGGTGTCCGCCATCGCCTCGGGCGAGACGAAGTCCGGGTTGTCCGCCGAGGTGTGGTATTCGGGGTAGCCGGCGTACGGGGTCCGGCTGAGCGAGCCCACGCCGAGGTCGAACCCGGGGGAGCAGAACTGCCGCTCGTCGTAGCCGTACGGGGTGAACTCGGTGATGTGGTGCGGGCGTCCGGAGGCGGTCAGCACATGGGCCAGCACCCGGTCGATCTCCGCGTCGCCGCGCCTGCTCTGCTTGTACGTCAGCCGGCCCGGGTCGCCGGCGCAGGCCAGCACCAGGCCGTGTGCGACCCGTTCCACCCGTTCCGCGTTGCGGGCCAGCCAGGTGATCGCCCCGATGGTGCCGGGCGCGAAGAGGAACCGGTAGGTGTAGTACGGCGTCCGCTCCGCCAGCGCCCGTGCGAGGAACACGGCCACCGCGATGCCGGCCAGGTTGTCGTTGGCCAGCGACGGGTGGCAGACGTGGCAGGAGACGATCACCTCGTCGGCGACCTGCCCGGGGACCACGTGCTCGGCGTACGTGAGGTGACCGTCGGCGAGCGTGGAGTCGACGCACACCTCGTACTCGCCGTCCGGCATCGCGTCCAGGGTCTCCTGGGACAGGCAGAACCCCCACTCCGGCTTGTAGTAGCTGGTGCGGTACGGCACCCAGGACGGGTGCTCGGGCAGGGTGTGCAGGTGCTCGCGCAGCTGGGCCAGCGGCATCCTCGCCGACACCGGCACGCTGTAGCCGAGCACGTGCAGGCTGGACGCGGCGAAGTCGACGACCCGGCGGCCGGAGCCGTCGGCGATGTACGCGTCCCGGATGTTCCACTCCTGCGGCACCGTCCAGTCGAGCACCTGGGTGCCGGTCGGCACCTCGTGCACCCGCAGCGGGACGTACTCGCCGACGATGTCCAGGGTGGCGCGCACCCCGTCGCCGGTGATGCTCCGGCACAGCGGGTACAACCGCTCCACCAGCGCGTGCATCTCCTCGCCGGGCGTGGTCATCGGCGCCACCGCAGGGTGTCGTCGACCGTGCCGGCGTCGGACGCCGCGCGCAGCACGGCCAGCCGGGTGAAGCGCCGCTCGAAGGCCTCCCGGGTCAGCCCGTGCGCCCGGTAGGCGTCGGCGAGTTCGAGCGCGCCCCGCTTCACCGTCCACTCGCAGTCGAAGCCGGGCACGGCGGCCCGGAACCGGGAGAAGTCCACCCGGTACGACCGCGGATCGGCCCCGTTCTCCCCGGTGATCACCACCTCGGATCCGGGCACCGCCTCGGCGACCTGCCCGGCGATCTCGGCGACGGTGACGTTGTTGACCTCGCTGCCGATGTTGAACGCCCGGTCGTGCACCGCCTCGCGCGGCGCGACCAGAGCGGCCGCGAAGGCCCGGGCGATGTCGGCGGCGTGCACCAGCGGCCGCCAGGGCGTGCCGTCGGACAGCACGAGGACCTCGCCGGACAGCAGGGCGTGCCCCACCAGGTTGTTCAGCACGATGTCGGCGCGCAGCCGCGGCGAGAACCCGAAGGCGGTGGCGTTGCGCATGTACACCGGGCTGAAGTCGCCGTCGGCGAGCGCGTGCAGGTCGTCCTCCACCCGCACCTTGGACTCCGCGTAGGGCGTCACCGGGCGCAGCGGGGCGTCCTCGGCGACGAGCGCGTCACCGCCGGCGGCGCCGTAGACCGAGCACGTCGAGGCGTACAGGAAGCGCTGCACTCCGGCGTCGCGGGCCAGCCGGGCCAGCCGCACGGACGCGTGATGGTTGATGTCGTAGGTGAGTTCGGGCGCCAGCGACCCCAGCGGGTCGTTGGACAGCGCGGCCAGGTGGATCACGGCGTCCACCCCGGCCACGTGGTCGGCCGTGACGTCGCGCAGGTCCACCCGGCGCCCCGGCGGGTCGGCGGGCGCCGGGCCGAGGACGCAGTCGGCGAACAGGCCGGCGTCGAGGCCCACGACCTCGTGCCCTGCGGCCGCGAGGACCGGGGCCATCACGGTTCCCAGGTAGCCCTGATGTCCGGTCAGCAGTACGCGCATGGTTCAACCCCCCAGGTTGAGCGTGAGTTTGGTGACGGCGAACGCCTCGGCATAGCGCTCGTGGCATTCGATACCGCGGATCCGGGCCAGCCCGAGGAAGGCCTCCCGGTCGTACCAGGGCCGGTGCCGCTGCGAGGGGTAGTGCTCCTGCAGCAGCCGCACCTTCCGTTCGGCGACCTCGTCCGACAGCGGCTGGTACGCGGTCGGCCGGCCGAGATCGCCGTCCCACTTGACGATCTCGTAGCCGAGGACCAGGTGGTCGCGGAACGCGGTGGGCATCAGCTGCGCCAGGCCGCGGTGGTCCTGGTGCGCGTCGTCGGCGCGGGGGGCGAGGACGAGGTCGGGCTCGGTCCGCTCGCGCAGCTCCTCGACCGCGGCCTTGGCCTCCTCCCAGTGTGCGGGCAGCCGTCCGTCCGGCAGCTTGTGCACCGTCAGCCGCAGGTCGGCGCCCGGGCAGAACGCGGCGAGCGCGGCCCGCTCCTCCTGCTCGCGCTCGCCGCCGCCGCCGGAGAGCACCAGCGCGTCGACGCGGACGCCCGGCCGCGCCAGGCACAGCGTCAGCAGCGTGCCGCCCGCGCCGATGGCGATGTCGTCGCAGTGCGCGCCCACCGCGACGACCCGGTCGGGCCGCCCGGCCCCGAGCCGTATCACGCGGTCCTCGTTCCGGCGTCCTGTCCCGCGCCGACCCGTTCCCACACGGCCCACGGGCGGTCGCCCCGGGCGTAGGCCTCGTCGAGCGCCGCCCGCTCCTTCACGGTGTCGGTGGGCTTCCAGAAGCCGCGGTGCTGGTGCGCCACCAGCCGCCCCCGCTTGGCCAGTTGGGCGCAACCGTCGGCGACCAGGTCCCCGTTCTCCGGGATGTGGTCGAAGATCTCCTGGCGGAGCACGAAATAGCCGCCGTTCTCCCACAGCGGCATGTCGCTCACCGCGGTGATGCCGCCCACCAGACCGTCGTCGCCCAGGTCCACGCAGTGGAACGAGGACTGCGGCGGCACCACCATCATCGACGCGCCGGCGTCACGCCGGGCGAACCGGTCGATCATCTCCGGCAGCGGGGCGTCGGTGAGGACGTCGGCGTAGTTGGCGAGGAACATCTCGTCGCCGTCCAGGTGGTGCCGCACCCGGCGCAGCCGCTCGCCGATCGGCGACTCCACGCCGGTCTGGACGAACGTGATCGTCCAGGAGGCGATGTCCGTGGAGAGCAGCTCGGTCCGCCCGTGACGCAGCACGAAGTCGTTGGACGTCGTCTCCTCGTAGTTGAGGAAGAAGTCCTTGATGTGATGGGCCCCGTACCCGAGGCACAGGATGAACTCCGTGTGCCCGAAGTGCGCGTAGTAGCGCATGACGTGCCAGATCAGCGGTCGCGGACCGACCATCGCCATCGGCTTGGGCACATCGTCGGAGGCTCCGCTGCGCATGCGCATCCCGTAACCGCCGCAGAACAGCACTACCTTCATGACGTGACCTCGACGATGCTCAGTTCCGGTATGGGAAACACGAGTCGGCCTCCCCAGTCGTGCACGAAGGACAGCTGCTCGACGAGCTCGGCCCGCAGGTTCCACGGGAGGACGAGGACGTAGTCCGGCTTGTCGGCGGCTATCCGCTCGGGCGGCAGGATCGGGATGCGGGTGCCCGGGGTGTACCTGCCGTGCTTGTAGGGGTTGCGGTCGACCGTGTACGGCAGCAGGTCGGGCCGGATGCCGCAGTGGTTGAGCAGGGTGTTGCCCTTGCCGGGGGCGCCGTAGCCGACGACCGTCTCGCCGCGCTCGGCCGCCTCGACGAGGAACCGCAGCAGGTCCCGGCGCACCTTGGCCACCCGCGCGGAGAACTCGGTGTACCCCGACAGTTCCTGGAGCCCGGCGGCCTTCTCCCGGTCCAGCACGTCGCCCACCCGCCGGGACGGCTCGCCGGCCGCTTCGGCCGGCCGGGCCCACAGCCGGATCGAGCCGCCGTGCGTGGGCAGCAGCTCGACGTCCACCAGCGCGAGCCCGCCGCTCTCCAGCGCACGGATCGCGGAGGCGACCGTGTAGTACTGGAAGTGCTCGTGGTAGATCGTGTCGTACTGGTTCTCCTCGATCAGGGTCAGCAGGTGCTGCACCTCTATCGAGACCCAGCCGTCGTCGGCGACCAGGGCGCGCAGCCCCCGGGTGAAGCCGACCACGTCGGGGATGTGCGCGTACACGTTGTTCGCGACGACCAGGTCCGCCGGACCGTGCTCGGCGCGCACGCCCGCGCCGGTGGCCGGGTCGAGGAACGCCGTGAGCGTGGGCACGCCCGCCTCCCGCGCCGCCGCGCCGACGTTCACCGACGGTTCGACGCCGAGACAGCGGATCCCGCGGTCCCTCACATGCTTCAGCAGGTACCCGTCGTTGCTCGCCACCTCGACGACGAAGGCGTCCGCGCCCAGCCCCAGCCTCCGTACGGCGTCGTCGACGAAGACCCGCGCGTGCTCCACCCAGGAGGTCGAGTAGGAGGAGAAGTACGCGTACTGCGTGAACGTCTCCTCCGGCGTGATCAACGGGGGGATCTGCGCGAGCCAGCAGTCGGTGCAGACCCGCAGATGCAGCGGGTACGCCGGCTCGGGCAGGTCCAGTTGGTCCGCGGCGAGAAAGCTCTCACACGGCGGCGTCGCCCCGAGATCGACGACGCTCGCCATCGCTTCCGAGCCGCAGAGTCGGCATCGTGTCATGTGCTGTCCCCATCCCCCCTGCTCGCGCGGGTGTCCCCGCCGCGAGCCAGTGCTGACCGACCCGCGATCGCGGTGCGGTACCCCTCCACCAGGCGCTCCAGCCCGACAGCCGGGCTGAAGCCCTGCTCGTACCGGCGCCGGGCCGCCTGTCCCATCTCCCGGTTGCGCGCCGGATCCGCGGTGATCCGGCGCAGACCCGACGCGAGCGAGGCGGCCTCGCCCGGCCGGTGCAGCAGACCGGACACCCCGTCCTCGACGAGTTCGACGAAGGCGCCGTGACCGGCGGCGACGACCGGCACCCCGGCCGCCATCGCCTCCACGACCACCAGGCCGAACGCCTCCAGCCACGTCGAGGGAGCCACCACGGCGACCGACCGCGCGACGGCCTCGCGGCATTGCGTCGTGTCGTACAGACCGACATGGCGCACGTCGTCCCGTCCCGCCGCCCAGGCGGTCACCTCCCGCTCCAGCGGCCCCGTGCCGGCGATCACCAGCGGCACGCCCACACCGCCCCCGGCGGTGAGCTCGTCCCACGCGGCCATGAGCAGCCGCACCCCCTTGGCCTCCGCGAGCCGGCCGAGGAAGAGCACGTGCTCGCCGGGGCCCGTGCGCCGGACGCCCGGCTCCGGGACGAAGTTGTGCTTGACCGCCAGCCGCTCGGCCGGCATGCCGGACCGCACCAGGACGTCGCGCTGCGCCGCGGAGATGCAGAAGAACCGCTCCACGCCTGACCACCACCGCCGCCGGTTGACCGCCAGGCCGACCGCGAGCGGCACCGTCGCCAGCCGGGAGTTGCGGTAGCAGCCGTGCCGGACGGCGGGCAGCGGCGTGGACCCGACGCACTCGGTGCACGGCCGGCCGTCGCGCTGCAGCGTGCCCGGCGGGCAGACCTGGGTGTAGTTGTGCAGCGTGGCGACGGCGGGCACGCCTGCGTCGGCGCACGCGGCCAGCACCGCGGGCGACAGGAGCGGGAAGACGTTGTGGACGTGCACCACGTCCGGCCGCTCGGCGCGCAGCCGTGCGGCGAGTTCCGCACGGACGGCCGGGTTCCACGGCACCAGCAGCGGCACCGCCGCCTTGCCCGGCAGGGACCGGGCGGCGATGTCGTCGCTGCGCCGCTCGAACAGCCCGACGCGGTGGCCGGCCTCGCGCAGCAGCGCCACCTCCTGGTCGACTACCTTGTTCTCCCCGCTCGGCTGCTTCGAGGCATAGCGGTTGTGCACCACCATTACGTGAAGGTCGGGCATGCTCAGGTCGCCTCCGATGTGCGGGCCCAGCGCGGGACGGGGCGTCGACGGGCTGCGGGCGTCGACGCGGGAACGGGTTCGGCCGGCGCCGCGAGCAGCGAGGCGGCCACGGCCAGGTGCAGCAGATACGGCGAGGCGTCGCCCAGCCCGGCCTCGGTGTACGAGGCGATCGCGCAGTAGCTGATCAGGAAGATCGCGCAGGCCCTCGACAGCGACGGCGGCCGCAGCAGCGCGACGCCGCCCAGCACGATGATGATCGCCGCCACCAGGGCGATGCCGGTCACGCCCTGCTCGTTGTAGACGGCCAGCCAGCTGTTGTCGATCGGCAGGCCGCCGAACGACTTGTCGCCCAGGCCCGTGCCGAACAGGTGCTGGGAGGTCGTCCGGGGCGCCGCCAGCAGGGCGTTCCAGACCTTGGCCCGGCCGGTCAGGCTCGCGAAGTTCTCCTGGCTCTGCCCGCGCAGGAACCACGCCTGGAGCGCGGAGCTGAACCCCACCGCGGCCACCGCGGCGCACAGCACCGCCCAGGAGAAGACCCGGCGTGCGGCGCCGCTGGTCAGGACGAGGGAGGCGATCGCCAGCCCCAGCGCGATGATCAGGCCGAGGGTGGCCGTCCGGGTGTGGGTCAGCGCGAGCAGCGCCAGGGAGGGCACGATGATCACCGCCGCGCCCGTCCGGTCGGTCCGGCGGCCCAGGAGGAGCAGCACGGTGAGCCCGGTGATCACCGCGGCGTACTGGCCGATCTGCGGCGGGGTGAGCGGCCACAGCGCGCCCACCAGCCGCCCGCCGTAGAGGTCGGGCAGGGCGGCGCCCGGCGAGATGACCAGGCCGGCCGCCACCGACCCGAGCACCGCGAAGTACATCCGGATGTGGTGCCGGACGAACGTCGTGCCGCCGTCCCACCAGCGGCTGAGCAGCCACAGCGTGCCGACGAAGAGAGCGAGCCGGGTGCAGCGGAACAGCGCGCCGAGCCCGGCCCCCTGGTCCACGCTGGAGATCAGGCTCGGCACCAGCAGCAGGGTCAGCAGGAACACGTAGGCGCTGGCCCGGACACGCACCCGGGGGTTGGCCAGGAGCGCCAGCGCGAACGCGGCGACCAGCGAGCCCATGGTGACCATCTGGATGAGGGAGCGGGGCAGCGGGACGATGGTCACGGCCCCGGCGGAGCCGAGGGTGTTGAGGACGAGCAGCCCCCAGACCGCCCCGACGATCTTCGCCGTGCGGTCTGCGGCGGTGTCCGCGGACCTCATCTCAACCACCGTCCTGTGCGCGGAAGGTGCTGCCCTTGTCCTGCCGGTACGGCGCGGCCTGCCACTGCTTGAAGCCGATGGTCCGGCTCGCGTCGTGGACGACGAAGGTCCACGGCCCGACGTAGGCGTTGTCGTGCCACCGGTTGTGCTGCTCGCCGGTGATCGCCTCGGCCACCCGCTCGCCCTGGTACGGCGACCAGTCCGGATAGGTGCCGTAGTTGGACAGCACCCCCATCCGGTCGCACTTCACCGTGCAGTGCACGACGGACTTGTCCAGCACGAAGCGGTTGTCGTGGATGTCCACCCGCTGGGTCTTCCACCGGCAGTCGGACTCGAGCGGTGCTCTGGCGATCGCGGGCTGCACACAGCGGCCGGTGTCCTTCACCAGCAGCGTGCAGTCGCCGGACGAGGTGTTGGCCGGGCTGTTGCAGAACCGGTCGGCGTTCTCCCACAGCGTGATGCCGGACCAGTTGTCCTCCAGGACGTTGCCGTAGACGTCGATCTTGTCCGTGCGGGCCCGGATCCGCGGTTCGCCGCCGGACTCGGAGAGGTAGACGGTCGCGAACGGGAAACTGTCGCCGGCGGCCGCCTGAGCGCGACCCTCCACCCAGTTGTTCCGCCGGATCGTGTTCTTCCGGACGACCGCGTTGTAGCTGATCTCGTAGATCAGCGCGGCGCCGTCGTTGTCCTCGATCAGATTGCCCTCGATGAGGAAGTCGTTGTTGTTGGTGTCCGCCCACAGTCCGGCGCCGCGGTTGTCGTGCACCCAGTTCCCGCGTACGTCCGCGCCGTCGACGGCCCAGAACTTGACGCCGCCGCTGCAGCCGCAGTCCGGCCGCCGCCGCTCCCAGTCGTCCGTGTTGTTGCCCGCGATCTCGTTGCCCTCGAGCACCAGGCCGTCGAGCGGGCCGCCCGCCTTGTAGGCGTTCATGCCGTACTGGCCGTTGTCGCGCAGGCAGCTGGCGCGGACCTGCTGACGGGCCCCGGCCATCAGCCCGGCGCCGGAGTTGTCCCGGATCGTCGCGTGCTCGATCACCCACCCGTCGGCCGAGTCGTGGTTGACCACGCCCTCGTCACGGGGCGCGACGAAGTTCCGCACGGTCAGATAACGGATGGTGACGTCGCGGGCGGCGCCGCCGAACGCGTAGTGGTTGCTCCTGCGGCCGTCGAGCACCGCGCCCGGCGCCCCGACGTAGACGTCCCCTTCCTTGGGGGTCACCTGGTCGTAGCGGTCCGACATGAGCGTGTGCCGGCCCGGCCGCAGCCAGAAGGTGGTGTGCGGGGGGCTGCTCTCGGTCTTCGCGGCCAGGTCGCCGGGCACCGCGGGGTCGACCGTGACCGCGCCCGCCGGCGCCTTCGACGGCCCGGCGGCGGGCGCGGCGCACACGCGGGCCACGTCCTTCGAGGGAGCGGAGGGCGCGGAGGGCGCGGCGGTCGGTCTCGGCGTCGCGTCCGTCGTGCCGCCGTCGCAGCCGGTCGCCGCCGCCAGCGCCAGCGCCAGCGCTGCCGCCGGCAGCGCCCGGCGCCGCCAGTCGATCCCCACGTGCCCTCCCCCCTTACCGACCCTGGAACCTGAGCACGGTGGTGAAGTCCTCCGTGCCGTCGGTGAAGCCGGTGCCCACCAACGTGGTGGCGGGTTCCCTGCGCCCGAATCCGGCGGAGTACCAGCCCAGCGGCGGGTCGCTCTCGCCGCGATGCGCCCGCCAGCTCAGCTGCCCGGGCAGGTCGAGCGCCGCAAAGCGGTCCTCGCCGTCCCGGGTCCAGGTGAGCGCGGCCCGGTCCGCCACCAGCTCCGCGGCGATCGCCGGGCCGAGGTGGAACGCCAGCCGCACGGCCCGGCGCGGGCCGCCGCGCACCTCGTCGACCACCGTCAGCTCGCGGCTCGCGGCCGCCAGTTCCACCCGGCGGCGGTGCACGGTGGGCCGGTAGCCGTCGTGCTCGGCGTACCAGCGGGCCACCCCCTCCCCGGACGTGTCCGCGACCAGGACCCGGCTGCGGGCCTGCCGGGTCCACAGGAACGGGCCGCCGGAGACGGACTGGTCGACGCCGTCCAGCTGCAGGGTGTTGTGGCCGAGGGTCGAGCGGAAGTACCGCCGCCACTCGGGCTGCCCGTGGTAACAGAACGTCCCCGGGTCGGCGAGCACGTCGACCCCGTCGTGCCGGACCTCCACCGACAGCGCGTCCGCGTGGGCGTGCGCGGCGATCGACAGGAACCCGTGCGGACCGCCGTCGCAGCGGCACCAGATCTCCTCCGGCCCCCGCAGGACGGTCATGCCCGCGTCGGCGAAATGAGCCGGCCTGACCGCCGGACGGGGCACGGCCCGCGGGGCCGCGTTCTTCGCGTACGGCTTGATGAGCGCGGCCAGCAGCGGGGTGCGCAGGTCGGCGGCGGTCACCGCGGGCCACCAGTCGAGCCGCCCGAACACGGCGTCCCCGGTGGCCAGCAGCGAGGCCCAGCGGTCGGTGCCCTCGCCGTCCACGACCAGACCGTGACCGTCGTCCGCGTCGCCCTGGCGCGGCGGCCGCAGCCGGTTGTCCACGACGGCCGCGAGGGCGTCGGTCATCCGCAGCAGCACCGGCCGGAGCGCCGCGGGCACCGCGACGCCCGCGGCGTCCGCCTCGGCCAGCGCGGCCAGACCGAGCTCCAGCACCAGCCCGTGGTACTCGGTCGCCAGCTCGCGGTTGAGGCCGGAGAGGAAGGTGTTGCCGCGCAGGTTGCGGTCCAGCGACCGCAGCGCGTCGGCCCGCCAGCGCGCCGAGGAGGGGAACCACCCGAACGCGCAGGACGCGGCGAACTGCCCGGCCGCCTCGGCCACGACGTGGTTGTTCGCCGAGGAGCCCCGGCTGGGGAAGGCGGCCAGCCAGCGCTGATGGTGCCAGATCTGGTTCAGCGCCACCGGGTTGTCCTCGAACAGCGCGGCCGCGCCCGGCCACCCGTCGAGCAGCCGGCGGATCCACACCCAGGACAGCAGCCGGATGCCCAGCTCGATGCCGCTGATCCAGTGCACCCCGCGCAGCGGCGTGTTGGCCGTCCACCACGACCGCAGGTGCTCGGCCACCCGCTCGGCGTACCGCTCGTTCCCGGTGACGGCGTAGGCGGCGGCGAGCACCGTGAGGTACTGGTGCCGGGACAGCTCCCAGATCTGCTTGACGTCCCCGACCGCGTCCTCGTTCCGGTAGGGCACGTCGAAGGCGTAGGCCCACGGCGCCCGCCGCCCGGTCTTCGGGTCGCGGCACCAGTCCGGGTCGGCGAGGTCGTCGCGTTCCACCCCGAAGTACTCGACGCGTCCGGCCATCAGCCGGTCCGCCTCGGCGACGAGACGTTTCACGGCGTCCGGCGGCGCCGCGGCGGCCGTCCCCGAGGGCAGCACCGCGGTGAACCGGGCGCCGGTCACCCGCGGGGCGGCCGGCGGTGCCGACCGCCACCGTCGCCTGCGCACCGCGTCGCCCACCCGGCCGCCGACCTCGCGCGGCCCCATCCGGGACAGCCGCCGCAGGTACCAGCCCGCGCTCATGGTCATGGCGCGCTCGTCAACGTCACCGGCGCGCCGCCCGCCAGGCCGGCCTGTACGGCGAGGGTGGCCGCCGTGGTGGCGACCAGCGACTCCAGCGGCACCGGCATCGGCCCGCCGGTCCGCACGGCCTTGACGAACGCGGCCAGTTCGGCGGACTGGCCCTTGTCCCGGGCCTTGGGCAGCCGCGAACTGACCCACCGCTTGCCGGCGTACACCGACGCGCGGACGAAGTCGTCGAGCCGCAGCACCTTGCCGTCGGCGATCAGGTCCAGCGTCTCCTTGGGAAAGCCGGGCGAGCCGGTGGTGACGTAGCTGATGGCGGCGGTGGAACCGTCCGGGTAGCGCAACACGACCTGGAGGTCCTCGTTGCCGGACGGGGCGACCGCGTACACCGAGACCGGATCGGCCCCGAGGAGCCAGCTCGCCGTGTCGATGAAGTGCCCGCCCTCGCCGGCGAACCGCGAGCCCTCGGTGTCCTGCCGGAGATACCAGCTGCCGTGATCGAGCCGGCCCGCGTTGACCAGGTAGCGCAGGCTCGCCGGACCGGTCCGGACGCCGAACCGCTTCCTGGCCTCCTGCAGCAGCGGCGCGAAGCGGCGGTTGAAGCCCACCTGCAGCCGGTCGTTGCCGGACTCCTCCACCGCCGCGAGCACACCGGCCAGCTCGTCCCCGGTCAGCGCCAGCGGCTTCTCCACGAACACGGTCTTGCCGGCCAGCAGCGCCTTGCGCGTCAGCTCGGCGTGCGAGCTGTGCCGGGTGACCACGAACACCGCGTCGACGGACTCGTCGCCGAGCACGGCGTCGAGATCGGTGGTCGCGCCGGCGAAGCCGAACTTGCGCTGCGCGTTGGCCGCGGACAGCGCCGTCGTCGTGACGACCGTGGACAGCTCGACGCCCTCGCGCTGCGCCAGGTGCGGCAGCAGCATCGACGTCGCGTAGTTGCCCGCGCCGACGAACGCCAGCCGCACCGGCGACTTCACGGGCCGGGCCGGGACGGGCACGGCGCCGCCGGAGCGCCCGACCGCGGGCACGGTCACCGCCGGGGCCTGCGCCCGCGGCGCCTCCTCCTGCTGCCCGGGGTAGCGGAAGAGGACGGCCACGGCCTTCAGTTCGCCGTCCTTCAGACTCCGGTACGTCTCGACGGCGTCGTCGAAGTCGGCGACATGGGAGACCAGGGGCTCGACGTCGACGCGGCCGCGGGCCGCGAGGTCGAGGAAGCACGCCAGGTTGCGGCGCTCGGTCCAGCGCACATAGCCGATCGGGTAGTCCCGCCCCTCCAGCTCGTACGCCGGGTCGTAGCGCCCGGGGCCGTAGCTGCGGGAGAAGCGGACGTCCAGCTCCTTCTCGTAGTACGCGTTCCACGGCAGGTCCAGACGGCACTTGCCGATGTCGACGACCCGGCCGCGGTCCCGGCTCAGCCGGGCGGCCAGTTCGACGGGCTGGTTGCTGCCGCCGCCGGCGGCCAGGTACACCTGGTCCACGCCGTGCCCGCCGGTGAGTTCGGCGACGGCACTCTCCACGGCCGCGGAGCCGGGATCACCGCAGGCCGCCGCGCCCAGGCGCTCGGCGAGCTCACAGCGCGCCGGGTCGGGGTCCGCCCCGACGACGCGGACTCCCGAGGCGGCCAGCAGCTGCACCACCAGCTGCCCGATCAGCCCCAGGCCGACGACCAGCGCCACCTCGCCGAGCCGCGACTCGCCCTGGCGGACGCCCTGCATGGCGATCGACCCGACGGTGCCGAACGCCGCGTGCCGCGCCGGGAGGCCGTCCGGCACCGGGGCGTACAGGTTCTTGGGCACCCAGTTCAGCTCGGCGTGCAGCGCGTGCTCGTTGCCGGCGCAGGCCACGAGGTCGCCGGCCTTCACGTCGTCCACCCCGGCGCCGACCTGCTCGACCACCCCGCACAGCGAGTAGCCCAGCGGCGTGTAGGAGTCCAGCTTGCCCATCACCTTGCGGTACGTGGCGGGCACCCCGTTGGCGGCCACGCTCTGCACGACCTTGGCCACCTGGTCCGGCCGGGAGCGGGCCTTGCCCAGCATCGACATGCCGGCCTCGGACACCTTCATCAGCTCGGTGCCGGTGGAGATCAGCGAGAACGCGCTCCGCACCAGCACACCGCCCGGCTTGCACCCCGGCGCCGGCACGTCGAGCAGTGCGAGCTCACCGCTCTTGTAGTTCTGCACAACCTGTTTCACCCGAAGTCCTCTTGTCTCTACGCAGTCGAGGGAGAGTTCTGGCCGGCCCCGGAGACCGCGCCGCGGTACCAGTACTCGAGGGTCAGCACATGCCACAGATGCTTGGAGAAGTCCTGCTGTCCGGCGGCGTCCTCGGCGACCATGCGCGCCAGCGCGTCGCGGCGCAGGATCCCGGAACGGACGAGCTCGCCGTCGTTGATGACCTCGCGCACCAGCGGAGCCAGATCGCGGCTCATCCAGGCGCGCAGCGGGGCACTGAACAGGCCCTTGGGCCGGTACACGATCTCCCGGGGCAGGACCGAGGCGGCCGCCTCCTTGAGGACGGCCTTGCCCTGCCGTCCGACGATCTTGCGGTCGCCGGGCACGGCGAAGGCCGCCCTGACCACCTCGACGTCCACGTACGGCACCCGCACCTCCGTCGACGCGGCCATGCTCGACCGGTCCGTGTAGGCGAGGTTCAGGCCCGGCAGGAACATCCGGGCGTCGCCCAGGCACATACGGTTGACGAAGTCGTCGAGGTCGTTGTCCTCGTAGACGTCCGCGTGCTCGCTCAGCACGTCGTCGACCGTCCCGGCCAGGTCCGGATCGACCAGCGCCAGCAGCTCGCCCCGGTCGTACAGGGTGTAGCTGCGCCTAAACGCCGTCTCCTCCGGCAGATCGGCGAAGGACAGGAACCGCTTCGCGAAGCGCACCGACCGGTATCCGCGGCGGGCCGAGGCGACCGGCAGCCGGTCCACGGCGGCGGACAGGCCGCGCCGCAGCGGCCGCGGGACGCCCTGGTAGCGCAGCGCGAGCAGGTTGGCCAGGTGCTTGCGGTAACCGGCGAACAGCTCGTCGGCGCCCATCCCCGACAGCATCACCTTCACCCCGGCCTCCCGGGCGGCCCGGCAGATCAGGAACGTGTTGATCGCGGCGGGGTCGCCGATCGGCTCGTCCAGGTGGTACGTCATCTGCGGCAGCAGGTCGAGCACGTTCGGGGCGATCTCGATCTCGTGCAGATCGACGCCGAACCGCTCGGCCACCTGCCGGGCGTGGCGCAGGTCGTCCGGCATCGCCTCGAACCTGGCGTCCTCGGCGCGGAACCCGATCGTGTAGGCGGAGATCCCGGGCCGGTCGCGGGCCGCCAGCGCGGTCAGGTAGCTCGAGTCGAGTCCGCCGGAGAGGAAGGTCGCCACGGGCACGTCGGAGAGCAGGTGACGCCGGGTCGACTCCTCGACGACGGCGGCGATGTCCGGCCGCTCCCCGCCGCGGGCGCGCTCCGCGCCCTCGGCGGCGACGTCCCGCAGGTTCCAGAACCGGCCGCGCTCCACCCGGCCGTCGGGCCGGCACCGCAGCCAGCTCCCCGGGGGCAGCTTCTCCGCCTCGCGGAACGCGCACCGCGAGTCGGGCACCCAGTAGTACAGCAGCGACGCCACCAGCGCCGCGTGGTCCACCTCCAGCGAACCGCCGGTCACGGCGGCCAGCGCCTTCAGCTCGGAGGCGAACACCAGCCCCGCGCCGCGCCGCAGCAGGAACAGCGGCTTGATGCCGAGCTGGTCGCGGGCGAGCACCAGCTCACCGGTGCGCTCGTCGAAGACCCCGAACGCGAACATGCCGCGCAGCCGGGGCAGGCAGTCCGTGCCCCAGCGCCGCCAGGCCTCCAGCAGCACCTCGGTGTCGGAGGTGCCGCGGAAGCGCACCCCGGCCGCGGCCAGCTCGGCACGCAGCTCGGGCGCGTTGTACAGCTCGCCGTTGTACGTCAGGACGAGGCCGTCCGAGGCCATCGGCTGGGCGCCCGTCTCGGACAGGTCGACGATGGCCAGCCGGCGGTGCCCGAGCTGCACTTCGCCGTCGCCGAGGGGATGGCCGTAGCGGCCCGCCCCGTCCGGACCGCGGTGGGCCAGGGTCTCGGTGAGCCGGTCGGTCACGGCCTTTCCGTCCGGCCATCGGTAAGTGCCTGCGATGCCACACATGTGCTACCGCGCCTCCTGGTCGCTGTCCGGGACCCGTGCCGCCCACATCGGCGGCCGCTCCGTCCCCCGCCGTCCCTCGCCCACCGCCTGAACGGCGTGGGAGGTCCCCCCGCCGACACCCCCGCCGTTCTGCCGCGCCGGCCGCTCGCTCCGGCCGCGCAGTGCGGTGTGCAGCCCGTTCCACAGCGTGCCGTCGGTGCGGTCCCGCGGATCGGGGTCGATCAGCACCACACCGGTCACCGGAATGTGCTGGTCGGCGAGTTGCCGCGCCACGGTGTGCAGCCATGCGGCGCTGCCGTGCCCGGCCCGCACGACGAGCACGGTCCGGGTTCCGAGGTACTGCAGGTCGGTCCACGCCGTGCCGGGCGCCACCGAGCCGACGCCGATCCGGCGCTCCTCGGCCGGTCCGGCCGGGGCGTGCTCGCCGGTGACCACGGCCGGGTCCCCCGGCTTCGGGCGGCGGCCGGAGAGCTGCCGGCCGGGCAGACCGTCGACGACGACAACCGGTCCCTCCGCCGCGAGTGCCCTGGCGAGGTCCAGGGCGATCACGCTCGTGTTGCGCGCGCAGCCCAGTTCCAGCAGCGACAGGGGTTCCGCGGAGCCGCGCACGGCGCGCGCCAGGGACGTGGTGAGCCGTTCGCGTGCCGTCCGGGCCCGACGCCGCCGCCACCGCCCGCCCGGCCGGTGCGGCAGTTCCGCGATGACCGAGGCGCCGAGGTTCGCGGAGATGTCCCGGCGCAGCACGGGACGGTCCGCCACCACCGAGCCGACGGCGGCCACCGCGAGCCCGAGGAAGAGCCCGAGGAAGAGCCCGATCGCGGCGTCGGTGGCGGCGGCCCTGGGCAGGGAGTGCCGCACCGCGTACGGGGCGTCCACGATCTGCGTGCCGGCGACGAGCCGGGGCGTGCCGATGCTCGCCTCCGCGGCGCGCTGGCTGAAATCGGTGATCTGCGAGGTGAGTTCGGCCCGGCGGGCGTAGAGGGACTCCAGGTCCGCCGACGACCCCGGCCCGCTCGCCTCGGTTCCCTCTCCGATCGTCCTGTTGACCTGGGCCAGCTGGGCCTTCAGCTGGTCACGCTGGTCGAGCAGGGCCTTGGCCTCGGCTTTCGAGGACTCCTGTATCCGCTTCACATGGTCCGCGACGAAGGCGTCGGCCAACGCCTCGGCGCGGGCCACCGCTTCCGCGTCGCTGCCACCGGTCACGGTGATCTGCAGCAGGTTGTTGGTCAGACCGGCGCCGCTGTAGTCCCGCATGAAGTCCTCGGGCGTCTCCCGGGACCGCAGGGACTTCAGGGCCTTGTCGGCGATACGTGTGGTCTGCAGCAGCGCCACATCGGTGCGGATCAGCGTTCCGGGATCGTTCGGCTGGTCCTGCTCGTGCGCGACCAGGATCTTGGTCACCGCGGTCGGCGGCTGCGGCAGCAGGAACGCCAGCGCCGCGCCGACGAGCAGCCCCAGCAGCGCGAGGGACCCCCAGAGGCGGCGCCGTCTGCGCACCGCCGCCACCAGAGCCTGCAGATCCAGCAGCGGAGCGGCGGCCGACGACTCCGCGGTCTTGCCCGTCGTCACTCTGTGGCTCCCGTCGCGTCGTCCCGTTCGCCGCCGATGGCCGCGAGCTCCGGCGCGGAGGCGCGCCGAGGGCGCCCGGCCGGCCGCGTCGCACGCACCGGACCGGCGAGGACGACGCCGACGACCGCGTGCTTGGCGTCCACACACGCCTCGGCGATGCCGGCGAGCTCCGCCGCGGTCCAGCTGCCGGCGCTGAGCACGATCAGCGCCCCGGACTCGCGGCCGCGGTCCGGCACCATCGGCCGGGACACCGAGACCGCCCTCGCACGCAGCGACGGATCCGCGTCCGCCTCGACGACGAGCTGCCCGGCGGCCCGGCGGGCGATCTCGTCCCCCTCGGGGAAGACGACGAGCAGCCGCCGCGGGGCCGACAGCCGATCCCGGAGGCGGGAGCACACCCGCCGGTAGCGGATCTGCCGGCTGGCCTCGTCGCCGGACGTCTGCGGAGCCGGGATGTCCCACCGGACGTCGAGGCCCAGCAGCCTGCGGATCCGGGCCCGCGGGCCACGGCCCTCCGGCCGGTGCGTGGGCCGTTCGACGGGTACGTCGACGGTGCCCAGCAGCGTGGAGCCCAGCGCCGCGGCGATCTCCGGCTCGCTGCGCAGCCGGCGGCTCATCCGCGCGCCGGCGAGATGGCCGATGACCGCGAGCAGGAAGAACAGCAGCGCCCCGCCCGCGACGAGCTGCGTCCTCGTCGGCGGCGCCTCGCCGGCCGGCCGGGCCGCCGACCCCATGACGACCATGTTCTTCGCCTCGTCGCCGGCCGGGTCGGCCTGCTCGATGGTGTTGATGGCCTCCCGCAGCGCGGTGCGCAGCTTCTCCAGCTCGGTGCGGGTCTGCACGCTCTCCACGGTCTGCCCCGGATCGGTCGCGTCGGCCAGCTTGCTGATGCGGCGGCTGGTGGCCTCGACCGACTTCTGCAGCGCGGCGAGCTCCTTCGCCGCCTCCGGGTCGGCGCTCTCGCTCGCGATCCGTGTGGCGTAGGCGACGAACTCCTTGGCCACGTCGTCGGAGAGCAGCTGTGCGCGCTCCGGGGTGCCGGCCGTGCCGGAGATCTTGATGATGTTCCCGTCGCTCGCCTTGGCGCTGACCTGGTCCCGCAGATCGCTGCCGCTCACCCCGGTCCAGCCGAGCGTGGCGGCCGCGCGGTCGACCACCACCGAACTGGTCGCCACCTCCGTCTGCGTCAGCAGCTCGCGCTCCTCCCACGTCCCGGGCAGCAGCACCGACGCCGAGGTCGTGTAGCGCGGCGGGAACAGCAGGGAGGCGCCGTAGCCGACGAGCGCACCCACCAGGGCGAACATGGTGAGCAGCCGCCAGCGCCGACGGATAATCCGCCCGATGGTGACCAGGCGTATCGTGTCATCGCTCAATGGTGCGGCCTTCCCCGTCCGGGTCCGGGTCGCGCGCCGTCACCGGAGCCCGGCCACCGCAGGCGGCGTCGTAGGCGGCGAGCAGCGATCGCTGGGAGTTCCGCCAGGACAGCGGCCCGCCGATCCGCTCCTGGCCGATCTTGCCCATCAGGGCCCGCTTCTCCGGGTCGTCCAGCAGCAGGGCGATGAGCCGGGCGAACTCGCCCTCGTCGTCGGAGGGCGCGTACACGGCGGCGTCACCGGCGGAGACCCGCGCCTCCCGGAGGTCGAACGAGACGACGGGCCGGCCCATCACCATGTACTCGAGGACCTTGTTCATGGTCGACACGTCGTTGAGCGGATTGTTCGGGTCGGGGGAGAGGCACACGTCCGCGGTGGACAGGTAGCGCACCAGGTCGGCGTCCGGAATGCGCCCGGTGAACTCCACCTGCTCCGCGAGCCCGAGCCGCCGGGACAGCTCCACCATCGCGTCGAAGGTGTCGCCGCCGCCGACGAACACCGCGTGCCAGTCGGTCCGCCCGGCCTCGTCGCGGAGCTTCGCGAGGGCCCGCAAGGCATAGTCGACGCCGTCCTGCGGGCCCATGACGCCGAGATAGCACAGCAGATGAGGCTTGCCGCGCTTCAACTCCGGCTCGGGCGGCACGGGATGGAACCGGTCGACGTCGGGCGCGCTGCGCACCACGAAGACGTCCGACGGCCGCTTGCCGCCGCGGCGCACCGCGACGTCCCGGTAGCTCTCGTTCGTGGCCAGCACGACGTCGGCGGCCCGGTAGGTCCGCCGTTCCAGCGCGCACACCGCGCGGTAGAGCAGGTCCTCGCCGCGGCCGAACCGGGACAGGTACAGCTCGGGCACCAGGTCGTGCTGGTCGAAGACGAACCGCGCTCCGCGCCGCTTCATCCACAGCGCCGGCAGGAACAGCAGGTCGGGCGGGTTGCAGGCGTGGACCACGTCGACCGGGCCGACCTTCCGGGCCAGCCGGACCGTGTGCCACAGCGCCGTTCCGTACTCCCGCAGATAGCCGGCCGGCCCTCCGGTGGCCGCGCGCAACGGGTAGCGGTGGATCCGCACCCCGTCGATCTCGGCCTCCGGCTCCGTGTCCCGCTTGCCGCCCTGCGGACAGATGACGTGGACCGTCCAGCCCGCGTCGCGCAGCGTCGTGCACTCCTGCCACACCCGCCGGTCGAACGGCACCGACAGGTTCTCCACCAGGATCAGCGCGCGCCGCTGCGGGCGGTCGCCGCCGGCCGTGTCGCCGGACACCGTGTCACCAGGCAAGGCCCACATACCCCTGTTCGGCCCGGCGCGCGTCGGCGTCGGGAAGGTGGACGAGGTCGATGATCACCGGGGTGTCGCCGTGGGGCAGCGCCGACAGCACGGCCGGATCCTTCGTCCCGACCAGGCACACCTCGGCGTGGTCGAGCACCTCCTCGACGGAGTCCGCGAGCAGCTGCGCGAGATGCGGCAGCCGGTTCTCGATGTACTCGCGGTTCGCGCCCAGCAGCCGGGAGAGGCTCACGTTGGCGTCGTAGATCTTCAGGTCGTACCCCTTGCCGAAGAGCCGCTCCGCCAGCTCGACGAGCGGGCTCTCGCGGAGGTCGTCCGTACCGGGTTTGAAGGACAGCCCGAACAGGCCCGCCCGGCGTTTCCCGGTGCGCTCGACCAGCTCCACCGCGCGCTGCAGATGGTCGGAGTTGGACGGCAGCACATGGGACAGGATGGGCACCGAGACGTCCGCCCGCTGCGCGGCGTGGACCAGGCTGCGCAGGTCCTTGGGCAGGCAGGAACCGCCGAAGGCGAAGCCGGGCCGCAGGTAGGCGGGGCTGATGTTCAGTTTGCGGTCGGCCAGGAACACGTCCATCACCTGGTGCGAGTCCACCCCGAGCGCCTGGCACACCGCGCCCAGCTCGTTCGCGAAGCCGATCTTGAGACCGTGGAACGCGTTGTCCGCGTACTTGATCGCCTCGGCGGTCGGGACCGGCACCCGGAACACCTCGCCGGGCAGGCCCTCGTACAGCGCCGCCACCGCGTCGCCGCTCGCCCGGTCGAGCTCCCCGATGACGGTCTTGGGCGGGTCGAAGAAGTCCCGCACGCTCGTGCCCTCCCGCAGGAACTCCGGGTTGACCGCGACCCCGACGTCCACCCCGGCCGTGCCGCCGACGTACTTCTCCAGGACCGGCACCAGCAGGTTCAGACAGGTGCCGGGGAGCATGGTGCTGCGGAAGACGACGGTGTGCCGGCTCCCCCGCTTGGCCCCCTCGGTCAGTGCCGCGCCGATCTCCTCGGTGACCCGCTCCAAGTAGGTCGTGCACAGGCTGCCGTTGGGCTCCGACGGCGTGCCCACGCAGACCAGCGAGATCTCGCTGTCCATGATCGCCTCGCGGACGTCGCCGGTGGCGCGCAGCGCCCCGCTCCGCACGACGTCGGCGATGAGCTCGCCGATCCGCTCCTCGACCACCGGGGCCTTGCCGTCGTTGACCAGGTCGACCTTCACCTGGTTCACGTCCACCCCGACGACGTCGTGCCCCATGCTGGCCAGGCACGCGGCCGACACGCAGCCCACGTAGCCCAGCCCGAAAACGCTGACTCTCATGACTCGTTCCTCCCCCCGGGCAGGCCCCACCGGCCTGCGGTCCGCGCGCCGTCCGTACCGCTGAGTCGCGGTCCCCCGCGCATCAGTAGGCCCCCTGGCCGTAGAGCACCGCACGCAGCGTCTTCCACAAGATCACCGTGTCCAGGGCGAGCGACCAGTCCTCCACGTACCGCAGGTCCAGCCGGACCGCCTCCTCCCACGACAGGTCGCTGCGCCCGCTGATCTGCCACAGCCCCGTGAGTCCGGGCTTGACCAGCAGCCGCCGCCGGATGTCCGGGCCGTACGCGGCGGACTCCTCCGGCAGCGGAGGCCGCGGACCGACGAGCGACATCGATCCGGTGAGCACGTTGAACAGCTGCGGGAGTTCGTCGATCGAGTACCGGCGCAGCACCCCTCCCACCCGGGTCACCCGCGGATCCCGGCGGAGCTTGAACAGCGGGCCGGCGCCCTCGTTGAGGTCGGCCAGCTGGGCACGCGCCCGGTCGGCGTCGGCGACCATGGTGCGGAACTTGAGAATGGTGAACTCGCCGCCGTCCTTGCCGACCCTGCGCTGGCGGTAGAACACCCCGCCCCGGCTGTCCATCAGCACGAGCAGCCCCACGAACACCATCAGCGGCGCGAACAGGACCAGCAGGACGGCCGCGCCCAGCCGGTCGACGACCTCTTTGACCGCCCGGCGGCCCCCGGTGAAGGTCGGCATGCTGACCCGCAGCAGCGGGATCCCCAGCACGGCGTCGATGTGCAGCCGCGGGCCGGCCACCTCCATGAGCACGGGGGCCACGACCATCTCGGTGTCGGTGCCCTCGAGGTTCCAGGCCAGCCGCTGCAGCCGGTGCGGTGACCAGTGCGGGTCGGGCGTGACCGCGACGACGCGGTAGCCGTCGCCGTGGACGTGCTTGGCGACGTCCGACAGCCGGCCGACGACTCGCACCCCGTCCAGCAGGTCGCCGTCGAGTCCGGGACCGTCCGTCGTGCACACCGCGTCCACCCGCCAGCCGAGGTGCGGGAACTTGCGGGTCCGGCTGATCAGGTCCCGCACGGTGTCCGGGCTCCCGGCCGCGAGCACCGGCCGCAGACACAGCCCTTCCTTGCGCTGCCTGTGCAGCCCGAGGCGCAGCAGATATCTCGCGGTCATGGTGACGAGCGCGATCGCCGGGATGGCGACGAAGATCCAGAGCTTGATGTTGCGCGAGGTGAGGGCGATCCCGCCGAGCGCCAGGACGACGGTCGCCGCGAAGAGCGAGCGTCCGAGCCGGCGGAACTCCTCGGCGCCCTGGCCGAGCACGGCAGGTGTCCAGGCCCGGCTCACCGCGAGCGACCCCAGCACCAGCAGCTCGGTGCCGAACGCGAGTATCCCCCACTTCTCATGCCAGTTGGCCGCGTCCCGGGCCCCGAAGAAGTTGCCGATCCCCGCCACCACGAAGGCGGTGGCCACGGTGTCGCTGGTGATCACGGTACGGCGGTACCGCTGCTCCCAGTCGCTCGCGGGCCGGCTGACCGCTCCGTTCGCCGGACGCCCGCGCGTCGACGGAAACGGGCTGACCAATTCCCCTTGCCGCACAGAACCCCCCAGGTTCCCAGTGATTTCGACGTGATCGCCGCCGGGAGGCCCCCGCCTCCCGCACTGTGCCTCCCCTCGGGAGGCCCCCACCTCCCGCACTGTCGCCCGCCCGGGAGGCCCCCGCCTCCCGCGCCGCGCTGTTCCTCCCCTCGGGAGGCCCCCGCCTCCCGTGCACGACCTACCGGATTCCGGCTATTGCAGAGTCGCTCGGGCACCCCGCCCCGGCGGCAGCGGACATGCCTGTGCCATCGGAGTCCTGAGATGCGCGAGAACCTTTCGGAACCTCGGGTGCTCCCCGCACTCAAGGCTCTCTCGGGTTCCGTGAATTGGTGCTCCCTACGTCTGGCACCGGGAAGCCGACTGTGGGCTTTCGCTGTTGCCGGACCTATTGATCATTACGGGTTGCCTCATGTCCGAACGGCTGAAGCAAGGTCAATCTAGACCATCGAGGCCGGTATGAAGAGAGGATGTGTGTAATTTGTGCTTAAGCTTTGATTCTTGATCAATCGGCCGGCGACCACCCGTGGACGCCTCGCCGTCACCACCCGCTCCAACGGCCCGCGGGGCCCCTGGGCACGGCTCCCGCGCGGTAGCGATCATCGAGCGCGCAGGCCCTGCGCGGCCTCGGTCCGGCGGCAGTTGCCCGGTTCCCCGTTGTGCGCGGACGGACGCCCGGAAGTTTCGGTGCGGACACCTGGAAGTCCCGGTGTCGCGATATCGCCTTGCCCCGGGCGCTGCGGGAAGGCACGCGCACGGTGAAGCCGACGCTCGAGCGGAGCGGGCCGGATCGGCATTCAGGCCGCCGGGGGACACCCCAGCAAGATCCATTATGCGGTGCCCGTCGAAGAATGCGCATTCGGCATGCGCGCCAGGCATATGCATTTCGATGCCGTCGAGACGGCGAACGTATACGGAGGGCGGCGAACGTATACGGGGGGTGGCGAATATATGCGGTCGGTTCCGTGGGGGCGCGTTCACGGCGCGGGGGAGCGCCGGAAGAGAAGGAAGCGCCGCACGGCTACGACGCCGCCCCCACGCCTCACCCCGGCCGGCGCGAGGCCTGACGGGGGGCGAGATCACCGGGACCGTCCCCGCGGGGCGCCGGGAAACACGCTGATGCGGCCATTACGCGGGCGACCTGGCCGGCGACGGTGACGGTGATGGCGACGGGCCCGAGTGGGTGTCGGCGTCCGGGGCCGGGCCTGCTTGCCCGGCATGGCGGCAGCTCTTCGTGCGCCCGTCTGTCACCGGCCCACGCCCGGTCCGGGGCACTCCTGAGCGGCCGTGCGGCTGCGGCTGCTGGTGCGGTCGGCGGGTACCGGCCGCACCCGCACCAGCACCCGCTCGACACAGGTCCGTCGCGGCGCGCGCTCAGCGGTCGGAGTAGCTGAAGTCGCCCACGGTCCAGGCGCTGACGTCCTCGATCGCCACGCGGTACATGCCGCCCGTCTCCGGGATCCCCACCGTGCCCTGGAGGATCCGGGCGACATGGAAGTGCAGATGCGTCGGCGGCCCCTCCTTCCCGGGTGTGGCGAAGACGGCGGAGAACTCGCCCAGGCGGTCCGAATCCGTCAGCACCTCCGACACCCGCTGTCTCCACACCCCCTCGGGAGCCAAGCGACCGGTGATGACAGCGCCACCGGTGACCACGGTCAGGGACATCTGGTTGCTCTGCTCGGACTCCACCAGGGCGGCGACGGCGACCAGCAGTTCGTCAGGCTTCGACACGGGACAGATTGTATTCACCGGCCGTCCGGCTGGTGGGGCGGTACGCCCTGACCGGCCGGACGGACTCTCTCGATCTCGCCGCCGGCCCCCGCCGGACCTGGCGAGCGGCCAGATCGTCAGTGGTCCGACCGCAGCGGGTTACCTCATGTTCCAGCGCGCAGAAATCTGTATCCGTCGGAGTAGACATTGTGCAGGGGGGTGGTTATGGTTTCACTCGTAGCCGAGATCGAGCAGGACCCGGCAGAGACGAACAGCCGGGAGCAGTACGCGTAGTCGGTAGTTCGCAGGACGGTGCGGTGGTGGAGTGTCGAAGCCAGTGTTCTCGCAGGACGGCGACGGGACTGACGACCGCACCGGGTGGCCCGCAGTGATCAGGGGCCGCCGGAAGCAGTACCGCAAGGGCAGTACCAGCAGTGAGGCAAGTGAGCGGTACCCCGGTGAAGGCGTCGGCTGCGGGCGCGCGCACCGGGAGGTCCGGCAGTGGGGTTCCGAGCCAGAGCAGATGCTGGACGGGCGACGGGGCCGGCTGCCGGAGGGTGGCGCTTCGCGAGGCCACCGGTGGTTCGCAGTACCGGCGGTGCACAGGATGCAGCAGGGCGCACCGCCCGCATGGCAAGTGATCGGTTCAGAGGGAAGAGCGGAGGGCTTCAGCGCCATCAGGATCGCCCGGGCGGAAGTGGTGAACCCGGGTACCGCAGGACATCGACAGTGAGGTGGTCTCCGGTCAAGCAACCGCGATCCCCGCGCCCCCGACAGCGTCTCGGTCGGGTCAGCGGACACAGAAGGCCGGCGAAGCAGTAGGGCCGGCAGATGGTGTAGCAGTTCCTTCGGGGCCCCGGTGTCGCCACGACACCGGGGCCCCTCGACCGTGCGGCGTGCCTGATCGCTTCCCCCGGCTCATGGGCCCCGTCGGGACGGGTGCACGGCTGTCAGGTCGGGGACAGGCGGCATCTGTGGCGCAGCCCGTGCGAAGCCGCCCACGGCGAGGTGGAGGCGCACAGCAGCTGCTGGGCCACCGTCCTGGACGCACCCATCCACGACGGGCCACGCGCCCGAACCAACCTGGAGCGCCGGCGCCAAGTTCGTGACCTGCTCGATCAGGTCGTGGGCCTGCTCTGTATCGGAGGCCTCGTCTCTCGACTGCGGTCAGCGCGACATGATGGCCGGCTGTGCTGCGCCTGTGCGTTTGCCCGGATCGTCGCCACGGGTCAGTGGACCGCACGCTCGTCCGGGACGAGCGCCACCTGCGCCAGGCATACCGCCGACGGGAAACCGGAAGGCTTGCAAATGTGCCCGAATAGAGTTGGGTTCATCACATGAGCACCGAAGAGAAGCAGAGCCCCCGAGAACGGTTGCTGGAGGCGGCGGCCACGCTCACCTACCGAGACGGCGTCGGTGTCGGCATCGAGGCGCTGTGCAAGGCGGCGGGAGTGTCGAAGCGCTCCATGTACCAGCTGTTCGAGAGCAAGGACGAACTGCTGGCAGCCAGCCTTGAACGACGCGCCTCCGTCTTCGTGGCGAGGCTCCTGCCTGCGGCGGACGCCGGCCTTTCATCCCGCGAGCGGATCTTGTACGTCTTCGAGCAGGTGGAATCGCAGGCGGGTGCGCCGGAGTTTCGCGGCTGTCCGTACTTGGCTGTGCAGATCGAGCTCAAGGATCAGAGCCACCCTGCTAGCCAGGTGGCCCATCGGGTCAAGGAGAACCTGACAGCCTTCTTCCGTGCCGAGGCCGAACAAGGCGGGGCGAGCGATCCCGACCTGCTGGCCCGGCAGCTCAGTCTGGTCTTCGACGGCGCCAGCGCCCGTGCCGGGATCGGCGCCGACAGGCTGCCGGGGCTGATCGCGCCCACGGTGGCCACCCTGCTCGATGCGGCAGGCGTGCACTGAGGCAGCACATGCCGTGCACGGGGTCGTCTCGGCCGGCGGAGCCCGCACCAGGCGCCCTGGGGTCGCACCACCTCGTGGGCCCAGGAGATCCGTTCGGCGTCGTGGCTGCTCAAGGGGGCGCCTTTCGTCGTCCATGGGGCACAGGCCGCAGTCCGGTGGCGATCGGGCATGGAATCAGCTGAGCTCCTGCCGCCGCGGGTACAGGGGCGGTGCCCACAGCAGGAGTCCGCCTGCAAGGCCGAGAGCCGCGAACAGCCACCAGACACGGTGGAAGGATGCGACGGCCGTCGCCGCCGAAGGGGTCCCGAGGACCGCCACGAAGAGGCTGATGCCGAGCACGGCGCCGAGCTGGCGGAGGCTTGCGTTGATCGCCGAGCCGAGCCCGAACCGCGCTGGAGGCAGCCCCTGGACGGCGGCTGCGGACTGGACGGGCAGGGTCAGCCCTATGCCGAGCCCTGTCAGCAGCGCGGCGGGCAGCCAATGTGTGGCCCAGTGCGGGCTGACGCCTACGAAGGCAGCACTGAGGGTGAGACCTGCTGTCCAGCAGACGGCGCCGGCGGTCAGTATCTTTCGCGCTCCGTGTGTGCGGGAGAGCCGGCCGGCGGTGCGGGCGATGGCGGTGACCACCAGCGGGCTGGGCGTGGTCGCGAGGGCGGCGCGCAGCACCGAATAGTGCCACACCGTCTGCAGAAAGATGATGTTGCTGAGCAGGGTTCCGTAGAAGGCCGTCGCGAAGACCATGGTCGCGGCGTTGACGAGCCGGAACTGCCGGACACGGAAGAGGGCGAAGTCGATCACGGGTTGGGCGGCGGAGCGGTCGCGCAGCACGAAGGCCGGCAGCAGCAACGCGGCGAGCGTGAGAGCACCGATCACCCGCGGGTCGGACCAGCCCCACCTCGGCCCCTCGATGATGCCCAGACTCAGTGCTGCGGGTATCGCGGCGACCAGCAGCACACCGATCAGGTCGGGCAGGCCCCGGGAGTGCCGGTCGCGCGATTCGCGCAGCAAGCGCAGGCCGAAGGCGGCGATCACCGCACAGATCGGCACGTTGACCAGGAAGACCCAGCGCCAGGAGGCGTACTGGGTCAGCAGCGCACCCAGCGTGGGCCCGAGGGCGGCGGCGGCCGCGCTCATCGAACCCCAGGTGCCGATCGCGACCGGCCGCTGCGCCGGCGGGAATTCCGGCAGTAGCAGGGCAAGCGACGTCGGCGTGACCAGCGCGGCGAACGCCGCCTGCAAAGCCCGCCCGGCGATGAGCGCCCCGGTGTCCGGCGCGAGGCCGCACAAGGCGCTCGTCACGGCGAAGCCGATGATGCCGATCAGGAAGACGCGCTTGCGGCCGTAGCGGTCGGCGAGCCGCCCTGCGGGGATGAGGACGGCGGCGAACACCAGGCTGTAGACGTTGAGCACCCAGGCCAGGTGGTCAGCCGTGACGTGGAAACCGCGGCCGATCGCTTCGAAGGCGACGTTGACGATCGTCGTGTCGAGGAACACCACGAACGCGCCGAGGCTGCTGAGCGCTAGTACGCGCAGTGCATGGCGCCGCGCGGCGGGGTCCTGGGCGGGCTCCGCCGACACCGGGTCGGCGGTCACGGCCGCAGGCACTTTCTCGGGCATGGTCACGGTTTCCCAGATGAGTGTGTTGTGATTTCCAACTGACTCGCCTGACGCTAACGCGAGTGAGTTCAGGAACACAACCGTCTAGTCTGGAAAGATGGAGGTACAGCGCGAACCGGGCAGGGACCGGCAGTCAGGTATGTCCGGAGAAGTCACATCACCCCTGACGTCGGCGATGGCGGACATGCCGGTGGGCGTGCGCCCGTGCTCGATGGCCGCCGCGCTGGAGATCGTCGGCGAGCGATGGTCGCTCCTCGCGCTGCGGGAGCTCGCCTACGGCGTGCACCGCTTCGGAAAGATCGCCGACTACACGGGCGCCTCGCGCGACATCCTCACCGACCGGCTCCGCAAGCTCGAGGCGGCCGCTGTGATCGAACGGCGGCAATACTGCGAGCATCCCCCGCGCTTCGAGTACCACCTGACGCAGGCGGGGCGGGAGCTCTTCCCTGCGATGATCAGCCTCCTGCAATGGGGCGACAAGTGGGCGGTGGATCACCCCGCCCTCGCCTTGCGGCACGAGTGCGGCCAGCCACTGAGCGCGGAGGTCGCATGCCGCCACTGCGCCGGGCAGATCACCCCGCACTCCCTGTCCCTTGAACCGCGCGAGGTACGGCCGGAGGGGTGAGCCCTGCGGCTCCCGCAGGTCCGGCCTCGCATCGGCCCCCACGAGGGCCGCGCCGGCGACGAGCCGGATCATCGCCCACGCGGCACCGCGACGAGGAGAGTCCGCGTTCCTCGAGCCGGACCGGACCTCGCCCTGGGTTCCCGCAGAGAGCAGTGACCGGCGCCGGCTGCCGGGCGGCGCGAACGGTCGCCATCTCGCCGGTACTCGTCTTTGGCCCCCACGACGCGGTTCTCGTCGACCCGGTGATGACGGCCCAGCGGGCCGCCCCGCTCGCCGAGTCGGTGGCGTCCGCCTCCGGCGTGCTCGAGCTTGCGCATGGAAACCGGTCGGTTTACGTTTGGGAAACCGATCGGTTTCTCGTGAGTCCGGGAGTCAATGATGAGCATGCATCGGCCGGTGGCGCTTGTGACGGGTGCGTCATCCGGCATCGGGAAGGCAGCCGCGCTCGCGCTGGTCGAAGCGGGTTTCGACGTGGTCGGCACAAGCCGCGACACCTCCCGCGTCACCCCCCTTGGCGGCGTGGCCTTCCTCGACCTCGACGTGGCCGATGACGCGTCGGTCACCGCCGTGGTCCAGCAGGTGTTCGACCGGTTCGGCCGGATCGATGTCCTGGTCAACAACGCCGGTATGGGCATGACGGGTGCCGCCGAGGAGAACTCCGTCTCGCAGGCCCAGGCCCTCTTCGAGGTCAACGTCTTCGGCGTGATGCGCATGGTGAAGGCGGTCCTGCCGCACATGCGCGCCCGGGGACGCGGACGCATCATCAACCTTTCCTCCGTGGTCGGCTTCCTCCCCTCGCCCTACATGGCCGTCTACTCCGCCTCCAAGCATGCGATCGAGGGTTACTCCGAGTCCCTGGACCACGAAGTCCGCGAGCACGGGGTCCGGGCACTGCTCGTCCAACCCGCCTACACCAGCACCGGATTCGAGGCCAACAGTCCGCGGCCCGACACGCCCCTGGAGGTGTACGCGGCCCAGCGGCGCACCTTCGACCACATGTTGGAGGCCGCGATCAAGAACGGCGACGACCCCGCCGTCGTCGCCAGGGTCATCGTCGCGGCAGCGACCGACCCGAAGCCGAGGCTGCGCTATACCGCGGGTCCCACGGCCGGACGCGCCAGCGCCCTGCGCCGCATCGCTCCGGCCGGGGTCTTCGACAAGCAGATCCGCAAGCTCAACCAGCTGGCCGGCTGACACCTGCCCGCCCCCGACCGACCCGCACAGCAGCGGCGCAGAGAGGAAGCCGGTCTTCCGGTGAGGCTGACGCTCTACGGAGGAGCACCCTTCACACTGACGGTTGGAGCGCTGGACTTGAAAGAAGTCACCCACCCGGCGGCGCAGGCCGATACGGTGCGTCGGGTGGAAGAGCGCAATCAGGGGCTTCGACCAACCGGCTCTTCCGGGTCACGCATCCCGCGGTGATCCGAAGCCGGACGCGCCGGCGTTCGCTCCCGTCAGGCGACAGCGAACGACGGCTGTACGACAGCGACTCCTGGATCTCCTGGTGAGGCGTCAGATCTTCGCGCAGGGAGCCGGTGCCCTGCGGCGGCCAGTCGATCTCGCCGACGGCGTCGACGAGGTCGACGAGGTCGACGAGGTCGACGAGCAGGCCGCCGACACCGCGCCAACGCCGGTAGACCGTGCCGCGGTGCACAGCTGCGCACCTGCCCGGCCCCGTGCCTCCGCTGTGAGACCGGCTCTGCTCAGGCGGGTGCCGCGGCGCCCTCGCCCCGGGGCGCGCGGGCCGGGCCCGTCGCTGCTGAGGACGAGATCAGGCCCACTGCCGGGCTCGGCGAGACGCGGGAGCCCACCCTGGCGTACGAAGCCGCTGTCCGAGCTATGAATCGGTCGAAGGGAAGTGGCCTTTCGGCTTCTGTCCTGCGCGTCGCAGTCCGGAAGGGGACGTGTCGAACCAGCGACGTACCGCACGAGTGAGGCTGGACTGTTCGTGCATTCCCAGTGCGGCCGCGATGTGCGAGAACGACAGGTCGGTAGTCGTGATCAGGTCAAGGGCCTGAGTCCTGCGAACGCGGTCGACGACGCCGCTGAAGGTCGTGCCCTCCTTGGACAGGGACCGCTGCAGCGAACGCGGGTGGAGCCTCAGCAGGCGTGCGACTTTCGAGAGGTCCGGATAGTCGGATCCGTGCTGCTCGCTGAGACTCGCTGCCACCAGCTCCGAGATCGGCGCGCCGCTGTTGCCGAAGTGTGTCTGGAGATAGCCGATCGCGATGTCGCGAAGCAGGTTGTTGCCGCCGCTGACCGGCACTGAGCACAGTTGGTTCGGGACACGCAGAACCGCACTCGGACACTCGAACCTGACCTCGGCTCCGAAGTACTCCTGGTAGGCGCTTTCAGTGGCCAGGCGAGCGTGCGGAAGCTGGACCGAACGAAGTCCGTAGGGCGCGCCGCCGTTGACCAGCTTCAGGACGCGGTGAACGATCCCAATGCCGTAGTCGATCGACTGCGGCGAAGTGTTCGTCGTCGTGCTCGCGTAGCGAAGTCCGATCATCCCGGGAGTTCCCAGCGGATCTTCGATCTCCTCGAGTGAGATGGCCGGGCTGAAGACGAACAGGTACCGGCTCGCGCACCCGACGGCCTCGCCGATCGTGCGTGAGTTCTCCATGGCGATCGCCAGCGGTCCCAGCATGTGCAGATCCTGCTGCGCCGCCATTCTCAGCCCGAGGTCGGGCAGCGCGAACCGGCCGGCCGCTTCCTCGAGAACACGCTCGGCCAGTCGGACGCTGACGAATGAGTTGCCCTCGGCGATCTTCGCCTCGTCGAAGCCGTACGCCGCGAGGAGTTCGTGACCGGGGCCGCCGACCTCGCTGACGATCGCGGACAGCCCCCGCAAGGCCGAGGCCCGGACGGGCAGGTCGGTGTCACGCAAGGACAAATCCTTGTCGCTTGAGGACAAGTCGCGAGTCGCGCAACGGAGAAAACTTCATATCCACACCCCCGTCGAGGACCCCGTCGATGAAGCCGGAGGAGACCGTGGCACTCACCCGATCAATCCTAAGCCCCGCCGACCTGCCGACAGCCGGAGAGTTCGACTTCCGCTGGAGGCTCGCCGTCCGTGACCGCCTTGCGGGCATGGACCTGCACCCCACAGGAGCGGTCGACGGCTTCGGACGGATCGAGGAGCTGGACCTCGGAGACCTCCTCGTCACCGACTGGGTCTGCCCGCAGGTCGAAGGGGTCCGAGGCAGCAACCTCGCGCGTCACGACGATGACGCGCTGGTGCTCTTCGCCGCTCGCGCCGGTGAGCAGATCATCGAGACTCCTGACCAGTCCGTCATCCTCCGGCCAGGGACGATTCTCATCATGAGCACCCGCACGACCGGACGGTTCGTGGTCCCGCAGCACCTGGCCAAGCGAACGGTCAGGGTGCCCATGACCGCCCTGTCCCCGTTCGACACAGGGGGTGGTGTGCCCGGTTGCCTGCTCCTGGAGACCGCTCAGAGCCCGTTGGCCCACCTCCTTCAGGAATTCCTCATGAGCATGGACCGTCACGTCGGGGCGATGTCCGCCGCGGAAGTCGAGGTCACGCGCAACGCCCTCCTCGTCCTCATCGCCGGTGTGATCCGTGCGAGCAGGTCCGACACCGGCGGCAGTGGGTTCCTGCAGCTGCTCCGACGGCAGCTGGAGGCATGGATCGTCGACCGTCTTTCCGATGGCCCGATCAGAGTCGCCGACCTCGCTGCCACGCACAGCATTGCACCCAGGACGGTCCACCGGGCTTTCGCGTCGACCGGAGACACGGTCGGATCGGTCGTCCGCGCACACCGCCTGGCAGCGGCCAGGGGCGACCTGGTGAACACGAACCTCTCCATTGCCGCGATCGCGTACCGGTGGGGCTTCTGCGATGCCAGCCACTTGGGGCGGGAGTTCCGTCGCGAGTTCTCGTTGTCGCCCGGCGACTATCGCGAAGCTCACGGATTCGCCTGACCTGCTGCGCACAGACCGTGGCACAGCCGTACCAGTGCGCGGCGCAATCGTTCTATGAAGCGCCCGCACGCGTTCGTAGATTGCCTGTGTCCAAGGCTGCAACTCGCGGGACAGACCAACCGAAGTGAACCACACCTCGAGAGGCGGACCACGCCAAGTGGGCCACGACGCGAGAGACGGAACACGCCAAGCGAATCGGAAGATCATATGAATCGCGAAGACATTGAGTTCCAGGGCGAGGGTGACGCCACCCTCCGGGGCTGGTTCTATCCGGCCAAGAACACCAGCGCCTGCGCACCAGTCGTCGTCCTGGCGCACGGACTGTCATGCGTCAAGGAGATGCACCTCGACGACTATGCCGCGGTCTTCGCCGAAGCCGGCCTCAACGCGCTCGTCTACGACCACCAGAACTTCGGTGACAGCGATGGAGCTCCCCGCCAGGAGGTCGACCCGGTCCTGCAGTACAGGGACTTCCGGAACGCGATCACCTACGCCATCACCCGCCCTGATGTCGACGCGTCGAAGGTCGGAGTCTGGGGCTCCAGTTTCTCGGGTGGACACGCCCTCATGGTCGCGGCGATCGACAAGAGGGTGAAGGCCGTCGTCTCCCAGGTGCCCTTCGTCTCGGGGTCAGGCATCCTGCGCCGGTTGATCCGGCCTGACTTCATCGCACACACCCGCGCGGCTCTGGGCGGCGACCGACTCCACCGGTTCGCGGGCGGAGAGCCCACGATGCTCCCGGTCGTCACACCCGACCCGACGGCGCAGGCTGTGATGCCCGCGACCGAGGCCTACGAGTGGTTCAGCAAGACGTCGGCGGACCGGGCGCCCAACTGGAAGAACGAGATGACCGTCCGGAGCCTGGAGCTGGCGGGCGAGTACGAGCCGGGCAGCTACATCAGCCGGATCGCCCCGACCCCACTCCTGATGATCGTGGCGGGCGAGGACGCGGTGGCGCCGTTCGAGCTTGCCCTCGACGCGTACGAGGAGGCCCGGGAGCCGAAGCAGATCATCGTCACCCGGGGCGGCCACTTCGACGCCTACAGCGGCCCCGGGTTCGACGAGTGCTCCGCAGCCGCACGAGACCACTTCGTCAAGTACCTCCGGGCCTGAGACACCCGCACCAGAGCCACATCCACACGCCACCCATCCACGAGGAGCCGCAGTGCCGTACTGGGAGATCTTCACCCCCGAGAACGCCTACACCCCGGAGGACAAGGAACAGCTGGCAGAGGCGATCACCTCGATCTACGTGGACTATGCCAACCTGCCCAAGTTCTACGTCGTGGTCCTGTTCAAGGACATGCCGGCGAACACCATGTACGTCGGCGGCAAGCCGGCCGACAACTTCGTGCGGATCCGGGTGGACCACATCGCCCGGCAGATGGACGACCCCCAGATGCGGTTCCTGTGCATGGAGGTGATCGAGGAGAAGCTGGCGCCGTTCGTGAAGGAACGCGGCTACGACTGGGAGGTCCACATCGACGAGACCGCCATGGACCTGTGGCGTACCCAGGGCCTCGTTCCGCCTCCCCCCGAGTCCGACATGGAGAAGCTCTGGGCCAAGGAGAACCGGGCCGTCCCGTACGAGGGGGCGAGCTGACCCCCTGACCGAAGGCCCGGCGCACCGGCGGGCGCTGACAGCCACCGCGCCCCGGGCCCTCTACCGTCTCCGGCGCTGACAGCCACCGCGCCCCGGGCCCTCTACCGTCTCCGGCGCCTGAGGAGTGCGCCGTGACCACGTCGTGGGGCACCGCTCCGACCGTCGCGATCATCCTTGCGCCCTGCGTCGCCGCTGCCCCCCTGCCAGGTTGTTGGTCCTGCGGGTCCGCAGGACCAACCGCTCCGACGGTCACGAGGGTGCTCGGGGGACTGTGGCACTCGCGTACCAGCGCCGGGCGCGCTCGTTCTATGAGTCGACGATCATGCGTTCATAACGTGGTTTCACCCGCCGACGATCACCATGCCGCGTCGGCCGACCACACTGCTACCGGAGGTACCTCATGACCACCGACACCCACTCGCCGGCCGTCCCCGTCCGGGCCACCGTCTTCGTCGGTCGCTGGCCGAAGGTTCCGGTCGAGGAGTTTCCCGGCATTCCGTTCGGCACGTTCGCGCCGACCACAGCCACCTTGGTGAGCGGCGCCACCGAGGTGGTCCTGATCGACGCGCTCTACCTCAAGGAGGACGTCCAGGACCTCGGCGATCTGATCGAGCGCACCGGCAAGAAGCTCACGACGATCTACATCACCCATGATCACGCCGATCACTACCTGGGCCTCGGACCGCTTCTGGAGCGGTTCCCGGAGGCGAAGTGCGTGGCGCTTCCCCACGTGATCGAGTCCATCAAGGAGACCATGCAGATGCAGACCGAGCAGTGGAGGCTGCTGTTCGGCGACGCCTGCGTCCTGGCGGGGCCGGTTCCCGACCCGTTGGAGGGCCACACCCTGTACGTCGACGGATCTCCTCTGCAGATCATCGAGGTCAAGCAGGCGGACATCCATCCCACGACCATCGTGCACATCCCCGAGATCGATGTCGTCGTGGCCGGCGACTCCATCTACCACGAGATCCACCCGATGCTCGGCCTGTCGACGCCCGCGGAGTGGCAGGACTGGCTGGAGACCGTGGACGTCGTGGAGAGGCTCCGGCCGCGAATGATCGCGTGCGGACACCGCAGGCCCGACGGCGACGACCACGCGGTCGACACCATGATCGCCCAGACCCGCGCCTACCTCCAGGACTTCGCAGCCGCCTACGAGGTCGCCAAGGACGCCGAGGAACTGGTGGCCACCATGACGGCGAAGTACCCGAACCACGGCAACGTCTGGACGCTCCAGTTCTCCGCCATCATGGCGATCGGGCGGCGCGATGCCGCGCAGTGACCGAGCCTCTCACGTGGATCCCGCGGCAGTTGCCTGCGCGTCGAAACGCGCCACCCCCCGATAGGTGAACTCACCTTGACGCTCTCCTCCCTGAAGGAAGGAGATTCTTACGGCTCGCGCCGTGAGACTTCCTGTTTCATCGCCGACCGCCCGCCCGGAGTGCTCCGTTGA
>NZ_BMTL01000045.1 GCF_014649655.1 Streptomyces humidus
GGTCCAGTCGTCGGGCTGTTCCAACAGGGGTAGCACCAAGACCTTGCTCCTGCACCGCAGTCGACAGAGTAGATTTTAGCTTACATTAAATTAAATGTGCCCCTCCTGGCCTTCGACAGCAGCGCAGCAGCGCGAGCGAGCCTCGACGTGCACGGAGAGCCGGCCGCCGTGGAGCGCGGCGCGCCTCCTCGTGCCAGTGGTCGAGGAACCTGTGGCTGAAGGCGCCCCAGCTTGGAAAGTGGTGGCCCGGCGCAGCGGCGCAGCGGCGCCCAGGGCTTGAGATGCTGGTCAGCGCGACCCTCACCCTCCCCCACCGGGCAGATCGAGCCCGAAGGCCCTGAGTGACGTTCTGCCGCATCGTTATGACCGCTGCATCCCGATTCTTCGACAGCTGTTCCACCTGTCCGGCGGCAGTGAGGTTGCTCGGGTGCGCTGGTTGCTGATCCTGCGCCGAGACCAATGTGCTGCTCTTCGCCATCGCCATCGCCATCGCCGTCGGTGGCGGTGTGTTTGCGCGGCATGCTGTTCGCATTCGTAGAACTGCTGCGCGGCCGCGAAGCTACGAACACGGCCATGTCTGTCAGGCCGGGCCGGACAATTCGCAGGCCGCGTGTCGAACCCGACCGCCATCAGCTCTCGACGGAGGCGCTCGCCCGAACATCGGTCGGTACGGTCATCGCATGAGGACCTTCACCTGATTGAGCCTGTACCTCCCCAGGGATCACGCCATGAAATACAGCGCGAGGAGAGTTCCGCACACCAGGGCGCAGTAGCCCTCGAATGTGGCGCGCAGCCAGATCGGAGCGGCTCGGAGCTCCATGAAATCCAAGCCGATCAGGCGCACCTTGGCGAAAGCGATGACGAGGACGAGGGCGGTTGCGGTAGGGGAGGAACCGATGCCGTGGCCGGCGCCGAAGTACCATGAAAGCAGTGTCGCGGCGACCAGGACGAGCCAGACAACGGTAAGCCGGGTGAGGCGCGGTCTGCTCATCGGGATTCCCTCACTTCACGAGGTACAGCAGGGAGAACAGGACGATCCACAGCAGATCGACCACGTGCCAGAAACAGGAGCCGCCTTCAATGAACGTGAACCGGCCGGACGAGATCTGGCGTCCCCGCGACTTCACGGCAATGACGGTGAGTACGCCCAGCCCGAGCACGACATGGAAGAAGTGCACTCCGGTGAGGACGAAGTAGTACATGAAGAAGTCGTTGGTATTGGGCCCGATTCCGGACGTAAACTTGTCTCTGTACTCAAGGAACTTGATTGCCGCAAAGGTGAGGCCGCAACTGATGGCGCCTGCGAACAACCACGGTGCGACGGCCGTGGCACCGGCGCGCACGGCTCGGACGCCGAGGGCGACCAGCAGGGAACTGGCCAGTAGAACGAGCGTGTTCAGGACGCCGTAGGACTGACTCAATTCCTGCTGGGAGGTGGCGAACATCTGTGGGTGTTTGCCCAGCTGGACGAGGTAGGACCCGAAGAACACGGCGAAGACCACCATGTCGCCCAGGAGCAAGAACCACAGTCCTTCCTCGCCGGGGACATGACGTGGGGCGCGGGGCTGGGTCGCCGAACAGGTCGTAGTGCGGGGCATCCGGCTGTCACGTGCCCGCCGGGCTGAGCGGCGCCGAAGCAGCCGATTGTTTGCTCTCTTGCTCGCGTTCCTGCTGTTTGATGGCCTGGAGCAGCGGCACGGTCATCACGAAGAACCAGGTCCCGAGTACGGTGAGGGGCAGCCAGAAGGCGAAGATGCCGTTCCACGCGAAAGGTCCGGTGTGGAAGACGATGACGAGGATGCCGGGCGCGAGCAGTATCGCGCACCACAGGCTGAAGTAGCCCACCCACCGGGGGAAGACGGGCTCGGCGCTCTTGTCGCTGAATACGGCGAGCGCGATGGCGATGACCTGGACTACCGGCGGGGCCACAAAGCCGACCAAGGGAAGCCAGCCGAGGTCGTTGAGGGCCTGGGTGATCTCGGGCGAGCGGTCCGCCGGCCGGTACGCCGCCGCGGACAGGGCGAACATCGGGAACACGAGGAGCAGGCACAGGACTCCACCAGCGGTGAGCTGTATGGCTGCGAGAGGCGACCGCCGGCCCTCGATGCGCCGCATCTGCACGCTGATGACAGCCGCCCACGGGAAGGCGAGCCCGGAGCCGATCATGGAGATGATGAGGCCGATCTGTATCCGCGTCTGGTGCTCGGTGTAGAAGCGCGCCACCTCGGATGCGCCCAGGTTCGGTGATGGCGGCGGAACCAGACCCGCGACGAACAAGAAGCCGATCATAAAGATCAGTATCAGTCCGGGTCCGCACCATACGCACAGCCGCTGCATTCTCAGGTTCATAACGCGCCCCTCGAAGTGTTGAATTTAACGTAAAATAAATAGCGTGGCTGGTCTTGGTACGCAACTTCGGTCAGCACCTTCGCTCCGTGCTCGACGGTGCCGGAGCTGCCTTGACCGGCAGTCTACACGCCCTTACGGTAATACATACAGTAAAAACTGTAGCAAGCCGTGGATGGCCGATGATGAAAGCCCAGTCGCAACCGGCGGGGTACGGAGGAGGAAGCGTGGACTCGGCAGCCCAGAAGCGGCGTGTGCCCTACCGGCAGGGTGAAGGGGAGCGCCTCCGGCAGGACATCCTGGACACGGCGACCCGCATCGCCGGCCGTCCCAGATGGTGACGCGGCTGTGCCTCCTCACACAGGCGGGAGTAAGCGGGAGGCGGATCCAGGGGTGCGGTCCTCGGCCGGGCGAAGACGAATTCGGGCGTGGGGCCAGGGGGCACGAGGGCTCCTCTCATCGACCTAACGGCGTTAGGTTTACTAACGCCGTTAGGTGGTTGTCGAGGTGAGCCTAACGCGGTTAGGTGGTTTTGGCGAGGCCCGTTCCAGACGGGTGGCAAGCCGTGGATGGCCGATGATGAAAGCCCAGTCGCAACCGGCGGGGTACGGAGGAGGAAGCGTGGACTTGGCAGCCCAGAGGCGGCGTGTGCCCTACCGGCAGGGTGAAGGGGAGCGCCTCCGGCAGGACATCCTGGACACGGCGGCGCGCATCCTGGAGGAGTCCGGTCGCGAGGACGCCCTGTCTCTGCGTGGCATCGCCCGCGAGCTGGGCATCGCCGCGCCCAGTATCTACCTGCACTTCAACGACAAGACCGACCTGGTGCGGACGGTGCTCGATGCCCGGTACGCCGCGCTGGCGTCGACCATGCGCGAGGCCGGAAGCGCGGCCGCCGAGGCCGGTGCCGACGCATGGGGTGTCCTGCGCGCCATCGTGGGCACCTACCGCGGGTTCGCCGTCGACAATCCCCGCCGCTATCGGCTCATGTTCAGCCTGGAGCAGCAGACTTCGGCGGAGGACCGGCGCGCCACCGGGCATCCGCTCGACCGGGTGCTGATCGCGTGGACCGATGCCGTTGACCAGTACCTCGCCGCAGCCTGTCCCGAGCAACGCGAGGAGGCCGACACGCTGGGGGTCCTGCTGTGGACCGGCCTGCACGGTCAGTTCGCCCTCTGGCACACCCTGCCGCATTCCTTTGTCGATGACGACACCATCCTGCGCGAGCTTGAGGAGGCGTTGATGAGGAGACTGCTGCCGCCGTCCGACTGACCGCCGGACGTTGGATGCGGCCATCCAGCGGCGCACGGTGCGCTGACCTGTTGACGCCGACTTTTCGACGGCCAAGGCCCTGGAGGCCAAGGGCGCCTAAGTGTGTGGCCTCGGGTCAGTGTGTCCTGATCGCTCCGGAGGTCTTCGACCAGCGGGACGAGGACGGCATGGCCGTCCTCCTCGGCGAGCACCCCGCGCCCGAACTCCACGACGGGGTACGCGAGTCCGCCGCCGTCTGCCCCGCCGCGGCCATCCGGCTGGAGGAGAAGTGACCGCACGTGTCGTGGTCGTCGGTGCCTCCGCGGGCGGACTGGCGACCGCCAGGGACCCGATCCGGAGCACCTCGGCCGGATCGGTCACGATTCCCGCCAGTCCTGTCAGTCGCACACCGCGCGGCAGGTCGTAGTGCCTGCCGTCCTCGACAACCCGGATGGTGCTTGACACGATCCCATCTATTTAATCTATATTAGATTGATGGGCGAGGGTGTCGTGTCGCGATGTGCACCCCGAATGGTTGGAACGCCGGTGACGCAGCCAAGGAGCACGCCGACGGCGGCACGACAGCCCGTGTCGAGATGACGAAGCCCGCCCTAGGGCGGATCGAGCAGCGGGACCCGGCCTGCACCCCCGCCTGACCGGACGGCATCCAGGAGCCACCATGAAGATCACCGTTGATCGGAACAAATGCACCGGGCTGGGCATCTGCGAGTCGTTGGCTCCCGAGGTGTTCGAGGTCAATAGCGCGGGAGACCTCGTCCTGCTCACGGACGCGGTGCCCGACGGCTGCCTGGCGCAGGTCGAGGAAGCCATCGCCGGCTGCCCGACCGAGGCGCTGGGGCTGGAGCGGTGATGCGCCGCGAACACCGGGCGGTCGAGGGAGTCCCGTCGGCGGACCCGTGCGGGGTCGAGGCGCACACAAGGACGGTTTCAAGGGGCGGACCCCGCTCGTCGGAACCGAGCGGCAGCTGTCCTGCCTGCAATGTCCATCACCATTCGCATCGACTGAACAGTGAGCGTGTCGTCCGCCGACCGCGTTGTGCCGTCGCGGCAGCCGGAATACAGCACTGTGAGGAAGGACCGTCCGACCGTGACCACTGAAGCCTTCGTCTACGACGCGATCCGCACGCCGCGAGGCCGCGGCAAGAAGACAGGATCGCTGCACGCCACCAAGCCCGTGTCGCTGGTGGTCGGACTGATCGACGAGCTGCAGAAGCGGAACCCGGGTCTGGACCCTGAGCGGATCTCGGACATCGTGCTCGGTGTCGTCACTCCGGTCGGGGAACAGGGCCAGGACATCGCGCGCACCGCCGCGCTGGTGGCGGGCCTGCCCGACAGCGTGGCCGGGGTACAGCTCAACAGGTTCTGCGCCTCCGGCCTGGAGGCGGTGAACACATCGGCTCAGAAGATCCGGTCGGGCTGGGACGAGCTGGTCATCGGCGGCGGGGTGGAGTCCATGTCGCGGGTACCGATGGGCTCGGACGGCGGCGCAATGGCAGCCGACCCGGCCACTGCCTACGACACCCGTTTCATTCCCCAGGGAGTGGCCGCCGACCTCCTCGCCACCATGGAGGGCTCGGGTGCCCAGGGCTGCAGTCACCGCGGGAGCCGGGCAGCCTCCTGGTGCTGTTACCCGTGCAGGGCATGCCCGTAGCGAAGATCGCCGAGGTCTCGTTCACCAGCGCGGACCGGGTCCGGAATGTGATCCATGACTTCTCGGCGGACGGCCTTTCGTAGTCGTTACGTCGGTGTGCTCGGGGTCGCTTGGGCGTGCCCAGTGGTGCGGTTCGGCTGTGTCAGCTCGTGAACTGCTCGAACGGTGTGACGGCGGCCCGGGTCAGGAGTGAGCGCTCGCCCGGGTCGATCTCGGCCTGCTTCACCCAGTCACGCGCCGCGGTCTCGGTCAGATCGAAGTCCTTGGCGATCTGACCGAGACCGCGGTCACCGCGTCGGCACAGCTCAACGATCTCGGCCTTGAACTCCGGCGTGAACGAGCGGCGAGGGCGAGGCTTCTTCTTCCCCATGCTCTCCATGATGGACATCCTCCCGGGGCTGAACCCCTGATCTCGGATGTCCGTCAAAGCGGATCAAGCCCACGGCGCCGGTGAACCGCGCAGCTGTTCACGCGTCCTGTGCAGGTCCGGTGTCATCGCCGGCCACGGGGCGACCGCCGATCAGCACCAGCCGTACCAGCTCGGCGTCCAAGAGGAGCAGTGCCTGGGGCATGGGGGCGCGCAACAGCACCAGATCGGCGGGCGTCCCGGGGTGGATCCGCTGCGGCGAGTCGCCCGGCCGCCGGGCGGTGGAGAGGTAGCCCTCCAGTGCCTGGGCGGGAGTGAGCCGTTCGCCGGGTCCGAGGACGGTGCCCGAGCCGGTGCGCCGCTGCACGGCGGCGCGCATGACCGCCCAGGGGTCGATGGGCCCGTAGGGGGAGTCGCTTGACAGGCCCACCGGGATCCCGGCCGCACGCAGCGACGCGCAGCGGTACAGGTCGCCGTGCTCGTCGGCGGGTGTGCCGCGGCGGTAGTCGTCGCCGCGGTCGGCGAGGAAGCCCGGCTGGGTCACCACTCGCAGGCCCAGGCGCCGTATGGCCGGCAGCACTTCGCAAGGAGTCAGGGACGCGTGTTCCAGCCGGTCGCCGGGGAGCGTACCCACTTCCTCCAGTACCGCCAGGAGCAGCAGGATCGCTTCGCGGGTCACGCAGTGCACGGCGACCGGCCGGCCGGTCCGGTGCGCCGCCTCGACGGCTTCGGCGAGTTCGTCGTAGCCGGGCAGCGCCGAGTCGGCGATGACGATCTTCCACGGGCCGGCTTGCGGACCGGACCGTCCGGGCGGGCTGCCGGTGAGCGGTGCGCCGAGCAGGTGCACCCGTTGCGGCAGTTCTGCGCGGGCCATCGCCTCGGACACGGCCGCGACCGTGGCGGCGTCCAGGCCGGGCGTGGCGTCGGTGACCGTGGTGATGCCGTATCCGGCCAGTCGTCGGCCCAGGTCGGCCAGCGAGGGCGGGGCACCGGGCGGCAGGCGATCGCGCAGCCAGGCGTCCGCCCGCCACAGCCGTCCGGTCGGGCGGCCGTCGGCGTCCCGTTCCACCCCGGCGTGATCGGCCGTGGCCAGGCCGACGGCCGCGACAGCACGGGAGTTGAGCATCCACAGCGCGCCGCTGCGGTGCTGCACCCTCACCGGCACGTCACCGCGCAGCGCGTCCAGCCGGGACGCGTCCAACTCGCCCGCCACGGATTCGTGGTAGCGCACCCCCCGGACCCAGCCGTGCCGGTCGGGGCCGGCGCGGTGCAGGGCCCGCGTCAGCCCCTGCGCGTCGTGGACCGTGGCAGGGTCGCATGCGGCGGAGGCGAGGTCCGCCGCGGTGGCGAACAGGTGCAGGTGATGGTCCGTCAACCCGGGCAGCAGGGCTCCACCGTGCGCCTGGAGCTCGTGCTCCGCACGGCCCGCGCGCGGCAGGGCGTGGCCCGTCTCCAGCACTCGGCCGCGTCCGATCCGCACATCCAGGAGCTCTCCGTCGATCTCCGCGCCGCGGATGAGCAGGCCGGTCATGGTACGGCGATCCCGAGCCGGCGCAGCACCGCACCGGTGTCCGCGCCCAGCATGGGCGCGGCGCCGGCCGGCGTCCGGGCCACCGGCGCCGCCACCGGGACCAGGCCCGCGCCGGTGTCCACCTGCCAGCCGTCCCCGCCGTCGGAGGGCAGCGCGCGCGCCGTGGGGGCCGTATGCGCGCGTACCGTCGCCGCCACCACATCGGCCATCGCCACCTCCCACAGCACTCCGCCCCCGCCCTCGGGTTCGGACATCGCCAGCGCGGCGGCCGTCAGACCGGTCAGCGGGTCGGCGATCGCGTCCCCGCAGAAGACCGGCGTTGCCTGGCCGTCGGTGGCCAGCAGGCCGCCTGCCGCGGCCACGTCGTCGCCGAACCCCACCCGGTCCACGGACCGGCCGTAGGCGGTGATCGACACCCAGGTGCAGCCGCGCTCCACCTCGGCCGCTGCGTCCAGGCCGAACCGGGCCAGCGCCCGGGGGCGGGAGGCCTCGACGACCACGTCCGCGGCGCGCACCAGCGCGTGCAGCGCCGCTCGGCCGGCCCGGTCGGCCGGGTCCAGTGCCACCGCGCGGTGCCCGGCGTGCAGCAGGTCGTAGAAGGCATGGTTGCCGAACCTCGCCCCGTCCGGACGTGAGGGCACCTCGACCTTGACCACCTCCGCCCCGGCCAGCCCCAGCAGGTGCGCGCACAGCGGACCGGCCCACAGTGCGCTGAAGTCCACGACCAGCATGCCGCGTACCGAGCGGGGTCGGCCAGGGCGCGGTGCGCGTACGGCGTCCGCCTCCAGCCCCCCGCCCGGCCACCCGCGTACCGCCCCGGCCGCAAGTCCCAGCAGCGCCACCCGCTCCTCCAGCTCGGCCGTGCTGTGCGCGGCGAGCCAGGCGGCCAGTCGCCGCGGCAGCCGCTCGTCCAGCTCATGCCCGATCAGCGCGCTCCACAGCAGCGGGTCGTCCGGGCGTACGCAGGAGACCGCCGCCCAGCCGTCCGCCGTGGGCAGCAACCGGCACCCGCCGCCCACCGAGACCCGCCCCCTGCGAGTGGCGCCGGTCAGCGCCGCCCGCTCGGCCAGCAGCCGCCCTCCGTCCACCCGTACCGGACGGCCCGCCTCCACCCCGGCCCGCCCGATGTGCGTAGCCAGGCGCGCGGCGAGACCGGCCGCCTCGCCCATGGGCACCAGCGGAGTCCCGCCGGCGTGCCCGGTCAGCCACATCACTCCGCTGCGTGCCCAGGCGTCTGCCGCGGCAGTTGCTGACTGCGGTGACCCAGTGACCATGCCCGGATGGTAGAACGGGGAGGTGGTTGCCCCAACCATGATGCGTGTCGAGGACCTGGCCGCGGGCGCGGCACAGGCGGAGCTGCTCGGTGCGGACGGGACCGTGGAGGATCCGCTGGTCGTCGTCGACCTGGACCGGCCGGTCGCCGACCAGACAGTGCTGCGCCGGGCGGTGCGGCGGGCCGCGGAGTGCGACCGACTGCTGGTGGGCCTCACCCGCACGACCGACGGCACAGGCCACCTCTTCCCACCGCTGCTGGACGCGCTGGACCTGACACTCGTGCCCGTCGACAGCGCCGATCGGCGTCTGGTGGCCGTCGACGACCCCGAGGCGACAGCCCGCACCCTGGTGCGCGCGGCCGCGGACAGCCCTCAGGCGGCCGTCATCCTGGGCCGTCTGCTGCACACCGGCCCGCGGCTGACCGTAGGACAGGCCCTCGACGCCGAGTCGCTCGCCTACTCCACACTGCTGGCGGGCCGTCGCTTCGCCCGCTGGCAGGCCGCCCGCGCTCCCCACCGGCCGCCGCCGCCCGCCCCGGCCGATCCCGTGCTCGTGTGCCGGGACGGGGACGTCCTGCGGGTGACCCTCAACCGGCCGGAACGGCACAACGCCTATGGCCGGGAACTGCGCGACGCTCTCGTCGCCGCGCTCGACCTCGCACTGCTGGACGACACCCTCACCGAGGTCGTCCTGAGCGGCAACGGGCCCTCCTTCTGCTCCGGCGGCGACCTCGGCGAATTCGGAGTCTCCCGCGACCTGGACACCGCACATCTGATCCGCACCCGCGCCGGCGCCGCCCTTCCCCTGCACAAGCTGCGCGACCGCGTCACCGTCCGCCTCCACGGCAACTGCATCGGCGCCGGGATCGAGCTGCCCGCCTTCGCCTCCCGGGTCGTCGCCGACCCGGGAGCCGTCTTCCGCCTGCCCGAGCTGGGCATGGGCCTGATCCCCGGCGCCGGCGGAACGGTCAGCGTTCCGCGCCGCATCGGCCGCTGGCGCACCCTCCATCTCGTGCTGACCGGCTGCCCGCTCACCGCCGAACGCGCCCTGGACTGGGGTCTGGTCGACGAACTGAGCCCGTCCGGCCCGACCGGCGCCTGACCCGGAACACGGAACACGCGCCGAGCTGAGGCGCGCACGGATCTCGACACCCCTTGCCTGGAAGCCATACGATATGGCTTCCAGAAAGCCTTTCGTTAGCGTGGACGGAGGGGCTGGCGCCCTTGCGACCTGCGGTGTCACCGCAGGAACCGGGCGTCGGCCGAGCCCTGCCGGGGACCGCCGCCGCGTACCCACGGTCAAGCGCCGCCCCCGCCGTTGCCGACCGTGACGTCACCGCGATGTCCGCACCCACGGAGGGGTAGCGCAGATGATCGAGACCAACGTCGGTCCGTTCACACCGGAACGCCGCATGCTCATCGACGGCAAGCTCGTCGAAGCGGCGTCCGGCAAGCTCTTCGACAACATCAACCCCGCGACCGAGGAAGTGCTCGGCAGCGTCGCCGACGCCGGGCACGAGGACATGGCACAGGCCATCGCCGCGGCCCGGCGGGCGTTCGACGAGACCGACTGGGCGACCGACCACGCCTTCCGCCGACGCTGCCTCGAACAGCTGCAGGTGGCCCTGGAGTCGGACCGCGAGCAGATGCGCGCCGAGCTCGTCGCCGAGGCCGGCACCCCGGTGGCGGTCACCATGCTGCAGTTGGACTCCCCTCTGGAGGACGCCCTCCGCTGGCCCGCCGAGCACATCGAGCAGTTCCCATGGGAGCGGCAACTGCCCGACGGGAACCTCTTCGGGGTGGCCAGCAAGCGGAAGGTGGTGAAGGAACCGCAGGGTGTCGTCGGCGCGATCATCCCGTGGAACTACCCGTTCGAGGTGACCGCCAACAAGCTCGGCCCGATCCTCGCCACGGGCAACACGGTCGTCGTGAAGCCCGCACCGGACACCCCCTGGAACGCCACCCGCCTGGGCCGGCTCATCGCCGAGCACACCGACATCCCCGCCGGTGTGGTGAACATCGTTCCGTCCTCCGACCACCTGGTCGGCGAGGCCCTCACCCTTGACCCGCGGGTGGACCTGATCTCGTTCACCGGCTCGACGGTCACGGGCAAGCGGATCATGGAGAAGGGCGCCGCCACGCTCAAGCGCGTGTTCCTCGAACTCGGCGGCAAATCCGCGATGATCGTCTGTGACGACGCCGACCTGGCCCAGGTGCTGCCGGCCGCCGGAGGCGTCTGCTATCACGCCGGACAGGGGTGCGCGGTGCAGAGCCGCGTCCTGCTGCCCCGGTCGCGGTATGCCGAGGGCGTCGAGATCCTGAAGGCGGTCATGGAGAACATCCCGTACGGCGATCCGACCGATCCGGCCACCATGCAGGGCCCGCAGGTGAGCGCTAAGCAGCGCGACCGGGTGATGTCGTACATCCGGAAGGGCATCGACGAGGGCGCCGAGCTGATCGTCGGCGGAGGCCGGCCGTCCCACCTCGACAAGGGCTTCTTCGTCGAGCCCACGCTCTTCGTGGACGTCGACAACTCCATGACCATCGCGCAGGAGGAGATCTTCGGCCCAGTGCTCGCAGTGATCCCCTACGACGACGACGAGGACGCGATCCGCATCGCCAACGACAGCAGCTACGGGCTGTCCGGCGGAGTCTTCTCGGCCTCGCCCGAGCGGGCCATGGCCATCGCGCACCGCATCCGCACCGGGTCGATCTCGGTGAACGGCGGCATGTGGTACGGCGCCGACGGACCGTACGGGGGCTACAAGACCAGCGGTATCGGACGGCAGAACGGCGTCGAGGGGTTCGAGACCTACCTCGAGACCAAGCTCGTCGGGTACATCGGCTGAGCGGTCCTCGACCGTCGCGCCGCAGAACCCGCGTTCAGCACCGGACAAGCAAGGCCCCGGACAAGCAAGGAGTACCTGTGAAACGTCCCATGGAAGGCGTACGGATCGTCGAGGTCGCCCAGTACACGTTCGTGCCGGCGTCCGGCGGGGTCCTCGCCGAGTGGGGGGCCGAGGTCATCAAGATCGAGCACGCGGTCCGCGGCGACGCGCAGCGTGGCCTGGTGAAACTGCTCGGCCTCGACGTCGTGCCGACGACATCTTTCTTCCCGATCATGGAGGGCCCGAACCGGGGCAAGCGCAGTGTCGGCATCGCTCTGGAGGTGCCGGAAGGCCGAGCCCTGCTGGACGAGCTGATCCGCTCGGCCGACGTGTTCGTCACGAACTTCCTGCCGGGCGCGCGGGAGAAGCTGCGCATCAACGTCGACGACGTCCGCGTGGTCAATCCCGACATCATCTACGTCCGCGGCACCGGCTTCGGCGCCCGGGGCGAGGACGCGGGCAAGGGCGGATACGACGGCACGGCGTTCTGGGGCAGGGGCGGCAGCGCCGACGGCGTCACGCCGGGCGGCGCCGACCGGCCGGCCAGGATGCCGTCGGGAGCGTACGGCGACTCGATGGGCGGCCTGACCATCGCCGGCGGCATCGCGGCCGCGCTGTACGCCCGCAAGGTGACCGGCGAGCCGTCGGTCGTGGACGTGTCCCTGCTGGGCCTCGGCGCCTGGGCGACCCAGTACTCCGTCAACCAGGCCCTGCTCGTCGGCGGCCCATTGCCCAAGGTGGAGGAGCCGCGGCACGGCTCGTCGTCGAACCCGCTGGCCGGGTCCTTCCGCACGGCCGACGGCCGCTGGCTGCTGCTGGTCATGCTCCAGCCCACCAGGTACTGGCCCGAGTTCTGCGAGCGCATGGGACGGCCGGAACTGGTGACCGATCCGCGCTTCGCGGGCGACGCCGTCCTGGAGCACGGCGCCGAGGGCGGTGACATTGTCGCGGAGATCATCGGCGGTATCACCCTCGACGAGTGGTGCCGGCGGATGGAGGGCGCGCAGGGACAGTGGGCACTCGTGCAGAACGCCTACGAGGTCGGCATGGACCCGGCGCTGCGCGAGAACGGCTTCATCACCAAGGTCGTCGACGCCGACGGGGTGGAGCGGGAGCTCGTCGCCAACCCGGTCCAGTTCGACGAGACACCCGTGAGGAGCCGACGGGCTCCGCAGTTCGCCGAGCACACCGATGACGTACTGCGTGACCTCGGCAAGTCCGAGGAGGAGATCATCGATCTGAAACTCCTCGGTGCGGTCACGTGAGCGCACCGAGCACCGGCCACGGCGGGGCGTGCCGCGGAGAGTGGAGCACGTGATGGCCGACATGCGACAGGTGGTGGTCGTGGGCGCCGGCCTCGGTGGTCTGACCGTGGCCGAGGAACTGCGCAGGCTCGGCTTCGGCGGGTCCGTCGTCGTGGTCGGCGCGGAGGCCGAGCCGCCCTACGACCGGCCGCCGCTGTCGAAGGAGGTGCTGAAGGGCACGCGCGCCAACCCGCCACTGCTGCGGGAGCCGAAGGAACTGGACGCCCTCGGGCTGGATCTGCGGCTGGGCACCGTGGCGAGAGGCGTGGATACCACGGCTCGCCGAGTCCACCTGCAGGGCGGCGGAGAGCTGCCCTACGACGTGCTCGTCATCGCGACCGGCGCGCGGGCCCGCCGGTGGGAAGCCGCCGGGGCCGCGGCGAACGTCTGGACCCTGCGCACCGCACAGGACGCCGCCCACATCGCTGCGACCGTCGCGGGCCGGGGCCGCATCGGCGTGCTCGGTGCCGGCTTCATCGGGTGCGAGGTGGCGGCCAGTGCCCGGGAGACGGGCTGCGATGTGACCCTCGTAGAGGTGCGGTCGGCGCCACTGGCACACGCGCTCGGTCCGGAAGCCGGAGCCGAGATCGCCAGACGCCACCGGGCGGCCGGGGTCGACTTGCGGTGCGGGGTGACGATCGACGAGGTCGTCCTGGACGGTGAGATCCTTTCCGCGGTCCGGCTCTCCGACGGCAGGAGTGTCGCGCTCGACGCGTTGGTGGTCGGCCTCGGCGTCGTCCCGGACACCGAGTGGGTCGAGGGCTCGGGGATCGCGGTCGACAACGGCGTCGTGTGCGACGCGTCCGGGCGGACGTCCCACGAGGACGTCTACGCCGTCGGCGACGCCGCGCGCTGGGTCAACGCGCGCACCGGCCGGCACCGGCGGATCGAGCACTGGACCACCACGACCGAGCAGGCGGCGATCGTGGCGAGCGGCATCGCCGGGCACCAGCGCCGGGTGCTCGACGAGGTGCCGTACTTCTGGAGCGACCAGTACGGCACGAAGATCCAGTGCGTCGGCGAACCGGACGCAGGCGCCGACATCACCGTACGGATGACCGGTGCGGGCGGCGACCGGCCGCTGTACCTCTACAGCCGCCACGGCGAGCTGACCGGCGTCCTCGGATTCGGTCTCGCCCGCGTCGTGACGCGGCTGCGGGCGCTGGTCGCGGAACGGGCGGCACTCGGGGACGCCCTGGACATGGTCGACGGACTGCACCCGCAGGCACCGTCACGGACGAATTCACCAACATGAGGAAGACGGAGCGTCACCGTCCAGGTGAGGCCCCGCCGGCGAGGAGAAACGACATGACAGGTCGGGTTACGGGCAAGGTCGCACTGATCACCGGTGCCGCACGCGGGCAGGGACGCAGTCACGCCGTCCAGCTCGCCCGCGAGGGCGCGGACATCATCGCGGTCGACTACCTCACCTCCTTCGACACCGTCAGCTACCCGATGGCGACGCAGGAGGATCAGCGACAGACGGTGAAGGAGGTCGAGGCGCTCGGCCGGCGGATCCTCACCATCCAGGCCGATGTCCGCGACGAGGCCGCCATGCGGCAGGCGGTGGCCGACGGCGTCGCGGAGTTCGGCAAGATCGACGTCGTGGTGGCCAACGCCGGTATCTGCGCGATAGCGAAGGACCAGCCCCTGCAGGCGTGGGTGGACGTCAGCGGCGTCAATCTCGGCGGCGTGCTCAACACCCTCAACGCGGCGATTCCGCACCTCGGCGCCGGTGCCTCGCTGGTGGTCACCGGTTCCCTCGCCGCCCTGAGCAAGGACGGCCCGAGCTCGGAGCCAGGCGGCGTGGCCTACACCTGGGCCAAACGGACGCTCGTCTCGCTGGTCCACGACCTCGCCGTCGTGCTGGCTCCTCACTCCATTCGCCTCAACGGGGTGCACCCGTCCAACTGCAACACGGACATGCTGCACCACGAGGCCATGTACCAGACGTTCCGGCCGGATCTGGAGCACCCCACGCGCGAGGACGCGACCGAGGCGTTCCCGGTGCTGCATGCCATACCGGTGCCGTGGGTGGAACCCGCGGACGTCAGCCAGGTGATCGTCTTTCTGGCCTCGGACGAGTCGCGCTACATCACCGGGCAGTTCATCAACTGCGACGCCGGAGGACATCTCAAGGTCTGATCGAGCGGTATCCGGCTGGACAGCGCGGAGGAGGACTGATGCGCGTCGGTTTTGTCGGGCTGGGCGACCAGGGCGCGCCCATCGCCGCGCGCATCGCGGCGGCGGGGGTCGACTGCACGGTGTGGGCCCGCCGCCCCGAGACGCTCGACCCATTCCGCGCCGGCCCGGCCCGGGTGGTCGACGCCCTCGCCGACGTAGGCGAGGGCGTCGACCTGCTCGGGACCTGCCTGTTCGACGCGGTCGGCACATGGGAGGTCCTTTTCGGGCCGGCCGGTGTCGCACCGGCGATGCCGGCCGGCGCGACGATCGCGGTGCACAGCACGATCTCGCCCGACGAGGTGCGGGCACTGGCCCGCGAGGCCGCGACGTACGGTCTGCACCTGCTGGACGCCCCGGTGAGCGGTGGCCGGATCCGCGCGGAGGCGGGCGAACTCATCACGATGGTCGGCGGCGAGCAGAGCACGTTCGCTCGCTTCGATCCGCTGCTGCGGACGTTCTCCGCCGAGGTCGTGCACGTGGGACCCGTGGGTGCGGGCCAGCACGCCAAACTGCTGAACAACGCCATGCTTGCCGCGCACCTCGCCCTCGCGGCGGACGCCTTCCGGATCGCCGAAGGCCACGGGCTCGATCCCGTGGCCTTCGGAAAGGTGCTCGCGGGCGGATCGGGCCGGAGCTTCGGCGTCGAAATGTACGCTCGTGTCGGCGGACTGGCGGCCGTCGCCCGGTCCCAGGCCCGGCCGACGCTCGGCAAGGACGTCGCACTGCTGGCCGACTCGATGGTGTCCGACAGCGAGGGCGGGCTTCTGCTCTCGGCAGCCCGAGCGGCGATCGCCGCGTTCGACACGGCCGCCGACGACTGAAGGACGACGCCGGCGGCCGCGTGATTGCGTGCTCAGGAGCTGAGCGTGATGGCGCGCTCCGGGCAGTTGGCGGCCCCGGCGCGCGCCGCGGCCTCCAGCTCCGGGGGCACCGCCTTGTCGGTGCCGATGCTGCAGTAGCCGTCGTCGTCCACGGTGAAGACCTGCGGGGCGACCGCGTTGCAGCGCGCGTGACCGGTGCACTTGGCTGAGTCGACGGATGCTTTCATGTGCTGTGTCCTTTCCTGGGGGCGGCCGGGCGTGTGTCGGACCCGCGCCGGGTGATATCGAGTGGATCAGGCCCCGGCGCCGACCTGCGGTGGCTGCGCCGCGACGAGCGGGGTGTCGGCGCCGACCGGACCCACGGATCGCGCTCCGCCGGGATTGCCGAGCGGCGCCCCGTCGACCAGCGGAAGGGAGAAGAAGGCGGCGTTGTCGGCGATCGACGCCTGAAGGGCCCCTGGCACTTCCTGATCGAAGTAGATGGCGTCGTTCGGGCACACCGGTGCGCAGGCGCCGCAGTCGATGCATTCCTCCGGATTGACGTACAGGGCTCGGGCGCCCTCGTAGATGCAGTCGACCGGACACTCGCGCACACACGCGCGATCCTTGAGGTCGACGCACCTGGTGGTGATGACATACGGCATGACGGACTGCCTCCTCACGTTCGTGGCGCGAGCCGCGCCGAATCCGAAACCGCGTCGGCGCGCGCCCGGTCGACGACGGCGTGCATCTGCGCGAGCGAGGTGAGCTTGACGCGCGGTCGCCCGAGCGGTTCGCCGCTCGCCCGCTCGTGACGGTCGATCGACAGCCACGCGTCCCAGCCGAAGGAGGCCGGAACACCACGGCGGATCCATGCCCGCACCTCGTCCGGCGCGGCACTTGGACGCCCGTTGAGCCGTCCCCGGCGCAGGTCGTCGAGAAGGGCCGTGACGGTGTTCTCGGCGTCCGACTTGTTCGTGCCGATCACCCCCGAAGGCCCGCGTTTGGCCCAGCCGACGACGTATTCACCGGTCAGGGCCACGCTGTCGCGGCCCACGAGCCGGCCGGCGACGTTGCGCAGGACGCCGGTGCGGGGATCCAGCGGAAGGCCCTCGACCGGGCGCGCGCGATAACCGACCGCGCGTATGACGAGGTCGCATGACTGCACCTCGTGCCGGTGGGTCGGCCGCGCGACGACGCGCCCGTCCAGATCGGCTTCCAGCACGTTGTGCGCGGTGCGGACCGCGCTCACACGCTCGCCGGCAGGATCACCCAGGAGTTCGACGGGCGAGCGCAGGAAGCGGAGTTCGATGCGCCGGTTGCCCGGCGAGGCCGGGCGCCGGGAGAACTCGGTGAGCAGCGCCAGCCGCCGTGCCGCCGGTGAGTTGGCCCCGTGAGCGGCCAGCTCCCGGGCACTGTGCGGGTCGAGCCGGAGCTCGGCCGGATCGACGACGACATCCACGCCGTCGAGCCGGCCCAGCTCCAGCAACTCCGGTGTGCTGAAGGCGGACTGGACCGGGCCGCGCCGGCCGAGCACGCTCACCCGGCGCAGCGATGAGGCGGCGAGCACGTCGATCGCCTGGTCAGAGGCGTCGGTTGTGCGAAGGGTCTTCTCGGGCAGTACGAGCATGCGTGCAACATCGAGCGCGACATTGCCGTTTCCCACGACCACGGCATGGGCGCCGCCCAGGTCGAACTTCCGGTGCGCGTGGGCCGGGTGGCCGTTGTACCAGCAGACGAAGTGCGTGGCCGGATGCGATCCGGACAGGTCCTCGCCGGGGATGCCCAGCCGTGCGTCGAGTTCGGTGCCCATCGCGTACACGACCGCCGTGAACCGTTCGAGCATCTCGGCGCGGGTGATCGCCTCGCCGAACTCGACGCCGCCGAAGAAGCGGACAGCGGGGTGTGCGGCCGTGCGCTCGAAGACGCGGGCCACAGACTTGATCTTGGGATGGTCGGGTGCGACGCCGGCTCGCACCAGCCCGTAGGGGGTCGGCAGGCAGTCGAAGAGATCGACGGCCATGCCCGCGCGCACCAGGTGGTCGGTCGCGTAGAACCCTGAAGGGCCGGCGCCTATGACGGCGATTCGGGGCGGGGGAGTCTGGGCCACGTCTCGGACCTTTCCGGCGACGACGTCGAGCGGAACCTGATCCGTTCCGGGCCTCGAAGGGGCTGTGGAGCACCATACCGTATCAATTACGGGAAGCTCCCTCAAGCGGTGGTCGCAGTGCTGTCGGCCGAAGTTCGGGCGTGTTGACGCAGAGGGCTCCCACTCCTTGCCCCGGTTCGACGAGGTGGTTACAGTAGGGTTATCGGTATCGTCGATGAGGACGGAGGGCCGCCATGCGGAGGCCTCTCGCGGTCGAACGTCTCGGGCAGGTGAACCTGTTCGCGCAGTCCTTGGACGCGGAGCTGAATCTGCAGCAGGACGTTTTCGGCGCACGGGTTCTCCGGCGGTGGGGGGACGGGCCGGCGGGCAGCAGGCATGCCCTGGTCCTGATCCATCGCACCGGTGTCGAGACGTTCGCCCCGACCACGCCGGGCGGGGCCGTCGCACTCCGGTCCGACGGCAACGGCCCCGGCTGGGAATCGCTGCAGTGGCAGGTGTCCTCCCTGGGCGACGCCGTCACGGCGCTTCGAGAGCACGGCGTCCGGGTCGGCGAAGACGCCGCCGGCCGTGCCTTCGTGCGGCCGCAGGACATGCACGGCCTGGCGATCGGGCTCACCGACCGCCGCGCCGAGAGCCACGACCGCGATCTCGTGGACCGCAAACCCACCTTCCGGTCGGACGAACATGCCCTCGGGCTCGTGGGCGGCGCGACCGTCAAGGTGGTCGCGGCACAGCCGGAGAAGGCCGCGGCCGATCTCGCCGCGCTGGTGGGCCGGGAGGCATACGCCGTCGAGCGACGGCACCTGAACATGGCCGGGCACGGAGTGCGGTTCGACGACCATGCCGTCGAGTACGTCGGCTCGGCGACCGGCTCGCGGGCGGACCTTGCCGGTGGCCACCTCGTCGAGCGCGGGGAGCGGATCTTCTGCCTGACCTTCACTGTGCGGGATCTGCTCGCGGCGCGGACGTTCCTGGTGGGAAGGGATGTGCGGTTCCAGCAGTTCGGCCGGCACAGCCTCCTCCTCGCCCCGGTCGACGCCGGGGGAGCGCGCATCGAGATCACCGACACCGACTGAGCCGCCTCCGCGTGCGATCGCGGAGTTCCGGCGAGGTGGGCGACACCTTGCTGACTGGAATTGGAGGACCGCATGCTGCCACCTGATGCCCAGATCGTCTCCGTGGACGACCACGTCATCGAGCACCCGAACGTCTGGACCGACCGCCTGCCCAAGAAGTACCAGGAGGCCGGCCCTCGGATCGAGCACCGACCGGACGGCAGCGACGTATGGATCTACGAGGGCGAGCTCGCCGGCACCCTGGCCCTCAACGCGGTCGCCGGCAAGGATCCCAAGGACTTCGGGCTCGATCCGCGCAGCTTCGACGACATGCTTCCGGGCTGCCACGACATCCACGACCGCATCCGGGACATGGACCTCGAGGGCGTCTGGGCCCAGATGTGCTTCCCGAACATGGGCGGATTCGCCGGCAGCGGATTCGCGGGGTCGAAGGATGTCGACCTTGCGGCCGCGTGCGTCCGGGCCTACAACGACTTCATCCTGGACGAGTGGTGCGCGGCCTATCCCGAACGTCAGATTCCGCTGGTGATGGTGCCGTACTGGAACGTCGAGCAGACCGTGGCCGAGATCGAGCGGACCGCGGCCAAGGGTGCCAAGAGCGTGACCTTCCCGGAACTGCCCGACCGGCGCGATCTGCCGTCATGGCACAGCGACCACTGGGACCCGGTGCTCGCGGCCGCCGCCGCCCACGACCTGCCGCTCTCGCTGCACTTCGGGTCGGGCGGTAACCCGCAGGCCTCACCGGAGGCGATGACCACGAACTTCACCGTGGCCATCTCGCTGTTCGGCCTCAACTCGATGTCCGCGACCGCGGAACTGCTGCTCTCGCCCGTCTTCCACAAGCACCCGAACCTCAAGGTCGCGCTGTCCGAGGGCGGGATCGGCTGGATGCCGTACATGCTCGAGCGCATCGACACGGTGTGGGAGCGGCACCGCTGGTACAACGAGGTCAACAGGGACGTCCGTCCCTCGGAACTGTTCAAGGACCACGTCTACGGGTGCTTCATCTCCGACCGGGCCGGTGTGTTCACGCGCCATCTGATCGGCGTGGAGAACATCATGTTCGAGAGCGATTACCCGCACTCCGACAGCAACTGGCCCCAGACCCGCAAGTTGCTCGAGAACGTCATGCTCGACGTTCCGGACGACGAGGTCCGCCTGATGGTGGAACTCAACGCCCGCCGTCTGTACAACTTCCCGCGCTCCGACGCCTGAGGCACAGCACAGCCCCGCCCGGCCACCGACATGTGAGGGGACAGTGTCGGTGGCCGGGCGGGGCTGCGTCTGACGCCCGCGGCTGCGCCGTACTTGAAGAGCAGCGCGGGCCGGCGGATGCGCCGTGCACGCACCGGAAAGGCACGTCCGCGAGGAGTCACAGCGTGATGCCGACCAGCTTGGTGTCGAGGTACTCGTCGATGCCCTGCGGTCCGCCCTCGCGACCCAGCCCGCTGTGCCCCGTGCCGCCGAACGGCGCGGCGGAGCTCGTCGGGTTGATGTCGTTGATCCCCACGATGCCGAAGCGCAGCGCCTCGGTGACCCGGAGGGCGCGCGAGAGGTTCTCGGTGTAGACGTACGCCGCGAGACCGTAGGCCGTGTCATTGGCCATGGCGATGGCCTCGTCCTCGTCGTCGAAGGCGATGACCGGGGCGATCGGGCCGAAGGTCTCCTCGTGGTAGATGTCCATCTCCGGTGTCACGTCGGTCAGGACGGTGGGGGCGAAGAACCGGCCGCCTGGCAGGCGCGGGTCGGTGAGCCGTTCGCCGCCGGTCAGTACCTTCGCTCCGTGGTCGACGGCGTTCGTCACCTGCCGCCGCATCTTCGTCATGGCGGCCTCGTCGATCAGCGGGCCGATGGTGACGTCCTGGTCGAGGCCGTTGCCGGCCTTCATCGCGCTCACCCGCTGGACCAGGACGTTGAGGAAGTCGTCGACCAACTCCCGCTGGACGAACACCCGGTTGGGGCAGATGCACGCCTGACCGGTGTTGAGGAATTTCACCAGGCCGAGTCCCTTCGCGGCGCGCCGCGGGTCGGCGTCGCCGAAGACCAGGAACGGGGCGTGGCCGCCGAGTTCGAGCGACACCCGCTTTACGGTGTGCGCGGCCTTGGCGCCCAGCATCATGCCGACCTCGGTCGACCCGGTGAACGTCAGCTTGCGGACGGCCGGGCTGTCCAGCAGGGCGTCGCCGACCGGCGCCGGGTCGCTCGTGGTGACCAGGTTGACGACACCCGCGGGCAGGCCTGCGTCGTGCAGCACCTGGAAGACCGCGACGGCGCAGAGCGGGGTCTGCTCCGCCGGCTTGAGCACGATCGTGCATCCGGCGGCGATCGCCGGTGCCACCTTGCGTGTGATCATGGAGACCGGATAGTTCCACGGCGTGATCGCGGCGACCACGCCGACCGGCTGACGCATCGTCATGAAGCGGTGGCCGGCCCGCGAACTCGGGATGGTCGCGCCATAGACCCGCTTGGCCTCCTCGGCGTACCAGCTCAGGAAGTCCGCGGCGTAGCGCACCTCGTTGCGGGCCGCCTTCAGCGGCTTGCCCTGCTCCTTGGTCATGAGGACGGCGAGGTCCTCCGCGCGCTCCAGCATCAACGCGTGCGCGCGCTCCAGGTACGCCGCCCGCTCGTAGGCGGTCGTGCGCGACCACCAGGCGAACGCCGCCGCGGCGGAGTCGACCGCGCTCCGCGCCTCGGACGCCGATCCGTCCGAGGCCGCGCCCAGCACGGACCCGTCGGCGGGGTTGAACACGTCGAACTCCCGGCCCAAGGCGGCTGCCCGCCACGCTCCGTCGATGTACAGCGTGGCCGCGGAGGTCGACCGGGCGGAGTTCTCGGCAGTCATGGAGCGGGCCTCCAGTTGGTAGTCGTATGGGCTTTACGGTATACCTTTCGGGATGCCTTGTCAGTGCGTTTGACCAGCATTTTCGGATGTCGCGGGTGTGACGTTTGCCGCGTTGTCGGGCGGCTCGGGAATTGAGATGGTTGGTGGACCATCAATCTGTTCGCCCGAGCCCCACGCTCGATGGCACCCCTTCGATGGGAACTCCACCATGACCGTCGAGCGCAATCATGTGTGCCTGTCCATGCCTCCGCTGACGCACGAGTGGGATGTCGATCTGGCCTCGGCGAACCCGCTCCGATTTCCCGGCTACGACGCTCCGGCCCCGCAGGACGAGTCCGTCCGTACGGGTGTCACCGAGCATCCCCGTGGTCCCCTCGTGGTGATCGAGTGCCGGTTCGACCGGCACGGCGGCACGATGGGTGTGGCCGCCGGTGAGCGCATCGTGCGCGCTTTCGACAGAGCCCGAGAGGAGCGGCTGCCGGTCGCCGCGTTCGTGGCCAGCGGCGGTGCGCGGCTGCAGGAGGGCCTGGTCTCGCTGACCCAGATGGCGCGCACCGCCGGCGCTGTCGGGCGCCTTCGCCGCGCCGGCCTGCCGTTCGCCGCGGTGCTGCGGCCGCATACGACCGGCGGCGTCTACGCGTCCTGGGCCTCCCTCGCCGACGTCCTCGCCGCCGAGCCTGGGGCCACGATCGGATTCGCCGGTCCCCGGGTGGTCGCGCAGGTGACCGGCTCCTTCCCGCCCGCCGACTCGCACACCGCGGAGGCCGCCTACACGCAGGGGCGGGTCGACGCACTCGTCGGACCCGAGGCCCACTGGGTATGGCTGGGCAACGCGCTGTACGGTCCCGGGCCGGCGCTGCGACTCCCGCCCGGGCGTCCGCTGCCGGCTCCCCGCAAGCCGGTGCCCCGCGACCCCTGGGCCGCCGTCCTGCACGCGCGGGATCCCCGCCGCCCCTCGGGGCTGGAGTGGAGTGCCCTGCTGACCGAGGGCTGGGTGGAGCTGCGGGGAGGCGACCCGGCCGTCCGGGCCGGCCTGGCCGTCATGGCGGGCGAACGCCTCGTCGTCGTGGCGATGGACCGGCACAGCCGACCTGACGCGGCCGCGCGCGTACTCCCGGCCGGATTCCGCCTGGCCCAGCGCGCGTTCGACCTCGCCGAACGGTTGCGGCTGCCGGTGCTCACCCTGATCGACACTCCCGGCGCCGAGCCCGGACCGGCGGCCGAGGCCGACGGTGTGGCCGGTGAGATCGCCCGGACGCTGCTGGCGATGTCCGGCCTGACCGTGCCCACGGTGGCCGTGTGCGTCGGGGAGGGCGGCAGCGGAGGAGCCATGGCCTTCGCGTACACCGACCGCCTGTTCCTGCTGGAGGGATCGGTGTTCTCCGTCATCGGTCCGGAGCCGGGAGCCGCGGTCCTCTTTCGCGACGCGTCCCGGGCGGCAGAGCTGGCGCGGTCGTTCCGGCTGACCGCCGTGGAGCTCGCACGGCTGGGCGTGGTCGACGACGTGCTCCCGGACGGTGACGTGGACGCGGTCCGGTCCGCGGTCCTCGCGGCCCTGCGCGAGGCGCACCCCGGCGAGCGGGACGCACGCATGGACAGGCTCGCCCGCAGCCACCTGCGAAGGCCCGCGATGATGTGCCGCCCGGAGTGAGTCCGGGCGGACAGAGCACACCCGGCACACCGTGAAAGGAATGGTGGGATGAGCACTGCGATGTTCCTGGCCTGGAGCAGCCCGGCGGGCCCCGAGGCGGAGGACGAGTTCAACGACTGGTACGTCAACACGCATGTCCCGCAGGTGCGCGAGGCCGTCCCGGCCGTCACGGCCGTGCGCCGCTATGCCGTCCTGGGCGCCGGTGAGGAGTCCGGGCCCCGGCGGTACCTGTGCTGCTACGAGCTGAGTGACGCCGATGCGGCGAGCGCGGCGCAGGCGCTGGCCGCGGCCTTCGACAACGGCCGGTTCGACATGTCCCCGGCGATGGACACGACCACCGCGCCACCCGACCTCCAGTTCCTCGTCCCGGTCGACTGACCCCTCGGTCCGATGTGCCGCGCTGACATGTCCGGGCGCTGGCAAGACGAGACTGTAAGCCTTACGATAAGCAATACGGAAGGGTTACCCGTCGGAAGGACGGTCGTGCGGAAGCAGGCGAAGAAGACCGGTGACTTCGGCATCGGCATGATGATCCACGCGGTCCACATGACCGATGACGTCACGAAGCTCAACCAGTTCTACGAGGACGTGTTCGGCGGCCTGGTCTACATGGGCGTCGACGAGCCCAACTTCCTCCCGCCGGAGGACAGGTGGGCCGGTCTGATCATGATCAGCGACCTGTGCATCGAGACGATGGCGCCCAATACACCGGTCGATGCGACCAAGCCGGTCGGGAAGTTCTACACCAAGTTCGGTCAGCACCTTCACTCGGTCGGCTACCTGGTGGACGACCTGGTCGGGCTGGGCAACCGGATGATCGACAAGGGCGTTTACATGGGCAGGCCGGGCGGCGGCAAGATCGAGGAGATGGACCCCGACACGCAGTACTTCTACCCGAGCCCACGCGACACCGCGGGCCTCATGGTCGAGCTGTGCAAGGTCCACATGCAGAACGACCCGCGCGAGCTCGGAACCTGGTCCTCACAGCGCAAGTTCTGGGAGACCAGCCACCCGCTCGGCATCAAGCGCATGCTGTACGTGACCCTCGGGGTGAAGGACCTCGAATCGGCGGTGAAGACCTACGTCGACGTCATGCAGGCCATGCCGATCGCCGAGGGCGTCGACGACGGCGGGCAGTACAAGTTCGCGACCCTCCACCTCGGCGACTGCCTGCTCCAGCTCGCCGAACCGCTCGGGCCTCACTCGCCGCTGGGCCGGCACGTCGCTCAGTGGGGCAACATGATCTACTCGATCACCTTCCGGGTCAACGACCTGGACTCGGCTCAGCAGTGGCTGAACGGCAAGGGCATCAGGACCTCCCGCCCGCGCCCCGGCCTGCTCGCCGCCGACCCGCAGGACACCTTCAACGCGCCGTACTTGTTCACCACGGACGTACTGGAGGGCGATCCGTTCGAGGAGTGATCCCGCGTATGCGTCGGGCCCGTGCGGAGTCCTTCCTCACGGGCCCGATGTGTCCGGGTAGGCAAGGGCGCGTCATTCGGCGGTGATGAGGGCGCAGCCGGAGAAGGGGCCGACGGCGTTGCTCACCACGCCGGCCGTCGGCCGGCCCGGCAGCGCGCGCTCGCCCGCGGTACCGCGCAGTTGACGGGTGACCTCGATGAAGTAGTTCGCGCCGTGCCGGCGTCCGACGTTGCAGGCGCCGCCGTCGGTGTTGGTCGGGATGACCCCGTCGGCCCGGGTGTGCCCGGACGACACGAACGGACCGCTCTCGCCGATGCCGCAGAAGCCGAGCGCCTCCAGCCACTGCAGCGCGATGAAGGAGAAGCCGTCGTACAGCCCCGCCACGCCCACGTCCGACGGCTTCAGGTCCGTGCGCGACCACATGCGCCGGGCGGCCCGGAACGGGGACGACTGCGTCATGTCCTCGACCAGGCTGAAGTCGCTCTCCTGGGTGGTGCCCATCGCCCAGGACTCGAAGAACACCGGCTTCTGGCGCAGGTCGCGCGCCCGCTCCTCGGTGGTGAAAATGAGTGCCGAGCTTGAGTCGACCGGGTAGTCGCAGTCCAGCAACCGCAGTGGCGCGGCGATGTAGCGCGCGCTCAGGTAGTCGTCGATGGTGAGCGGTTCGGTGAAGAAGGACTCGGACGGGTTGGCGATCGCGTACTCGCGCTGGGCGACGGCGAAGGCGCCGAAGTCCTCCTCCTTGGTGCCGTACATCGCCATGTGCCGCTGCATGTACAGCCCGGCCCAGTGGGAGCCGGTGAAGGAGCCGTAGGGCATGGTGAACTGGAAAGGCCCGGGCGCGCCGCGTTCCATGCCCGGGACCAGCGAACTGCCACCCGCCGCGCCCGCGCGATGCACGGTGCGCAGGGTCAGGACGGTCTCGGCGCTGCCGGAGGCGATGGCGGCGATGGCGTGCAGCGCGGCCATCGAGTAGGCGGCACCGTCGACCGACCCGGAGTAGAACGCCAGGTCGGGGATGCCCAGCATCGCCGCGGTGTGTGTCGCCGACACGTACTGGTGCGGAAAGCTGTGCACGACGACACCGTCGATGTCGGCCGGCTTGACGCCGGCATCCTCCATCGCGGCGATGGACGCCTGGGCGGTGAGGGTGTCCAGCGACAGGCCGGTGTCGCGGCCCACCGTCGAGTAGCCGACGCCGACGATCGCGACGCGCTGTTTCTTGGGCACGGGAGTCCTTTGGGGATGGTTGTCGGTCAGGCCCGTACCAGACGGAAGACGGGCAGGTCGATCGCGTCGCTGAGGGCGCGGAAGCACACCTCGACCGGATCACCCACGTTCACGCCGTCGGCCTGGAGATCGACGATGTTGGTCAGGAGCTTCAGCCCCGGTTGGTCGTCGAGTTCGACCACGGCGATGCAGAACGGGAGCTTGTCGGCGAAGGAGGGGTGGAACGCCTGCGTCGCCATCGTGTAGCTGTAGACGGTCCCGCGGCCGGACACCTCGGCCCCGCCGAGGTCGAAGGAAAGGCAAGAGTGGCACACCGGCTCGGGCGGATGCTGGTAGGTGCCGCAGGCCGAACAGCGCTGGATCATCAGCTCACGGCGACGGGCGGCCTCCCAGAAGAAGCTGGTCAGCTCGTCCGGAGCGGGCAGCAGGGGCGGTGACTCGGTCATGCCCGGTCTCCCTGTCGGTGGTGGGGAACGCATTGCTGGCGTGTCATACAGTAAGCCATGCCGTATCCTTGTCGAGGTCTCTGGTCGCCTTCTCGAGTGCCTCGCGCTCAGTCCCCCCGGTGAGGATCAGATCGTGCCGAACGAAAAGCGGCAGACGACCCGGCACCGTCGCAAGCGCGGGTCGATCAGTGCCGACGAAATAGTGGAGGGCGCCTTCGCGGTCGCTCGTCGGCGCTCCCTGGACCAACTGAGCATGCCGCGTCTCGCCGAGCATCTGAGCGTCGGTGTGACCAGCCTCTACTGGTACTTCCGGAAGAAGTCCGACCTGCTCGGCGCGATGACGGACGTCGCGGTCGACCGGCTCCTCACCCGGATGCCCGCGGTGCGTACCGAGGACAGCTGGCAGCGGGCCATGCTTGAGCATTTCACCGCGCAGCGCACCCTCCACCGGGAGGACGAGGTTCTCTCCGACCTGCTGCTGACCCGGACGTCCAGCTACGGCGCCGAGGCGACGCGGCGGACCATGGAGCTGATCGAGGCCGTGGTCGGCAAGCTCGTCGACGCCGGTTTCGACCATGACAACGCCATGCTGGCGTACAACGCCTTCTCGGTATACACGCGGGGCCACATCATCCACGACCGCATCCTGCGCCGGTCGAACACGCCCACCCTGGACCAGCGGCAACAGCGCATGACCGACTGGTCCTCCATGCCGGTCCTGGCGAGTCTGCTCGACCGGCATCCGCTCGCCGGCACCACGGACGAGGACTTCGCCTTCTCGGCCGCCCGGTTGCTGTGCGGCTTCGAGGTGCTGCTCGCCGAGCAGGGCGAGCCGGCCTGACCCGCCGGGCCGACCGGGCGTGGGTCAGAGGTTGAACCGCAGCGCGCCGTCGATGCGGATCACGGTGCCGTTGAGGTAGTCGTTCTCGGCGATGTGCACGGCGAGCCGGGCGTATTCGTCGGCGCGTCCCATGCGCTTGGGGTTGGGCACCCCGGGCCCCCATTTGGCCTGTGCCTCCTCTTCGGCCATGCCGTAGGCGGGCGTGAAGAAGGTGCCGGGGGCGATGCACATGACGCGCACCCCCGCCGGGCTGAGGTCCCGTGCCGCGGTGAGGGTGAGCCCGATGACGCCGCCCTTGGCCGCGGAGTAGTCGCTCTGCCCCACCTGGCCCTCGAAGCCGGCGATGCTCGCGGTGGAGATGACGACGCCGCGCTGGCCGGAGTCGAGCGGTTCGTTGTGGGTCATCGCCGCGGCGGCCTTGCTCATCACGCGGTAGGTGCCGGTGAGGAAGATGTCCATCGTCCGGGCGAAGACGTCGGCCGAGTACGGGGTGCCGTCCCGGCCGACCATCCGGCGCCCGGCCGCCGGACCGCCGTGGACGACGACGGCCGTGCGCAGCGGGCCCAGCTCGGTCGCGGCGGTGACCGCCTGGTCCACCGACTCGTCCTTGGTGACGTCGGTGGGCACGAAGACCACGGCGTCGCCGAGTTCGGCGGCCAGGGCCTTGCCCTTGTCCTCGGCGAGGTCGGCCACCACCACCTTCGCGCCGGCCTCCACCAGGCGGCGGGTGGTCGCCTCGCCGAAGCCGCCGGCGCCGCCGGTCACGAGTGCGGACGATCCGGAAAGATCCACAATTCCTCCTTGGGTGACGCGCTCCGGCGGAGTTCCGTCGGGCGGCGGCGGGTCGATGCCCCGACTGGAAACAGCAGGGTTCGATTCACCGAAAGTACTGTACTGTTGTGACAACAGTATTGACTACTGTTTCGCGTCGGCCATCAGGGCGCCGCAGACCCGAGGCCATCACCCCAGAAGAGGTGCACGTGTCCGCTCCAGTCATCGTCAGCGCAGTGCGCACGGCCATCGGCACCGCCCGCAAGGGCACCCTTGCCAACACCGACGGCGAGACCCTCGCCTCGGCGATCGTCGAGGAGACGGTGTGCCGATCGGGGCTCGAACCCCACCGGTTCGACGACATCCTGCTCGCGGAGAGTCAGTACGGAGGCGGTGACCTGGCGCGCTACGCCGCCGTCGTGAACGGCATGCTGGACGTGCCCGGCGTCGCGCTCAACCGGCACTGTGCCGGCAGTCTCACCTCCATCGGCCTGGCGGCCGCGTCGGTGAAGTCCGGCATGGAGTCGGCGCTCGTGGCCGGTGGTGTGCAGGCGACCTCGATGGCGCCGCGGCTCAGGCAGCGGGTCGCCGGCACGGCCGACGAGTACGCCGACTGGTATCCCGCGACGCACCCTGACTCGCCCACGGCGCCGAACCTGGACGTGTCGATCACGGTCGGCTGGAACACCGCCAAGGCCGTCGGCATCACCCGCGAGGAACAGGACGCCTGGGCCTGCCGGTCGCACCAGCGCGCGGTCGCGGCGATCGACGCCGGCAAGTTCGCCGACGAGATCGTGCCGCTCAAGTTGGACGGCCCGGGCGACGCCCCGGTCGAGTTCGCCGTGGACGAGCACCCGCGGCGCGACACCTCGCCGGCGAAGCTGGCCTCGCTGAAGGTGCTGCACCCCGAGATCCCGGGCTTCTCCATCACCGCGGGCAACTCCAGCGGCATCAACGACGCCGCTGCCGCGGTGGCCGTGACCAGCGCGGAGCTGGCCTTGGCCGAGGGGCTCACGCCACTGGCGAGGATCCTCGCCTGGGGCGCGGCCGGGGTCGACCCGGCACTGATGGGCTTCGGGGCGCTGCGCGCGGCCGACAAGGTGCTGCGGCGAGCCGGACTGACGTACGCCGATGTGACGCTGTGGGAGATCAACGAGGCGTTCGCCTCCGTCCCGATCGCCGCCTGCAAGGAGTTCGGGCTGGACGAGGAGCGGGTGAACTTCAGCGGCAGCGGGTGCAGCCTCGGCCACCCGGTGGCCGCGTCCGGTGCCCGCATGGTCGTCACGCTCGTGCACGAGTTGCGGCGGCGCGGCGGCGGTCTCGGGCTCGCGACCATGTGCGCCGGTGGTGGCCAGGGCGGCGCGGTCCTCATCGAGGTCTGAATCGGCTGAGCGGTCACCTGAATTTCCTACTGTAAGTCATACAGTATAAGAAGTGGCCGACGGTGGGTCGGCCGGTTCCAGCATCGAGGAGTCGCCCGATGGGGCTTGCCATCACCGAGGAACACCAGGCGCTCGCGGCCGTCGTCCGCTCCTTCGCCGCCGATCAGCGGGTCAGGAGCGGCGCGCGCGCCGCGCTGGACGCGGACGCTCCCGCCGTACCCGAGACGTGGAAGCGGATCGGCGACCTGGGCTGGCTGAGCCTGCACCTGTCGGAGCAGGCGGGCGGCTCCGGATTCGGCCTTCCTGAACTCGCCGTCGTCGTCGACGAACTGGGTCACGCGATCACGCCCGGCCCGCTGCTGGCCACCGCCACCGCCTCCGCGGTGCTGTCCGCGACCGGGGGTGACTCGCTGCACGAGTTCGTCACCCGGCTGGGCAACGGCTCGGCCGTCGCCGGACTCGGGCTCACGGCCGGACTGACCCGCGACGACGACGGCGCGTACAGCGGCGAGCTGACGGTGCTCGCCGGGCGATGGGCCGACGTGCTGCTCCTCGCGGCCGGCGACGACCTGCTGATGGCCCCCACCACCGACGCGGCGGTCGACGTGGTCCCGGTGAAGGGCCTGGATCCGTCGCTGGGGCTCGCCAAGGTCTCCGTCACCGGGCTGGTCCCGGCCGACGGCCATGTCCTCGCCGGCGCCCTCGGCCCGGCGGTCGCGGTGTTCCGGACGCTGGCCGCCGCCGAGGCCGCCGGCGGGGCGCGGGGCTGCCTGGACCTCGCGCTGGAATACGCCCGGGTACGAGAGCAGTTCGGCCGGAGCATCGGCAGCTTCCAGGCGGTCAAACACCACCTGGCCGACATGCTGGTCGCCGTCGAGCTGGCCACCGCGCTCGCCTGGGACGCGGCCCGAGGAGCGGCCACGCCGGCCGAAGCGGAGCTGGCGGCCGCGGCGGCGGCCGGCCTGGCCATGCGCAGCTACCAGGAGTGCGCGCAGAAGGCCGTCCAGATCTTCGGCGGCATCGGCTTCACCTGGGAGCACGACGCCCACCTCCACCTCAGGCGCGCGGCGGCGCTCCGGGCCGTGGTGGCCGCCCTGGGCTCGGCCGAGGACGACGTCTACGAAGCCACCCACGCCGGCGTACGGCGGCAGTTCGCGGTCGAACTGCCAGAGGAGGCCGACACCTATCGTGCCGAGGCCCGCGCCTTCCTCGACCGGTACCGCGCCGCCCCGGAGGAAGAACGCCGGGCGCTGCTCGTGTCCTCGGGATACCTGGTGCCGCACTGGGCCGAGCCGTTCGGACGCGGGGCGGGCGCGATCGAGCAGCTCGTCCTGGAGGAGGAGCTGGCCGGGATCGAGATGCCCTCGCTGGGCATCGGCGGATGGGTGCTGCTGACGCTCACCCAGACCGCGGACCAGGAACAGGTCGAGCGGTGGATCACCCCGAGCCTGCTCGGCGAGCTGCAGTGGTGCCAGCTGTTCAGCGAACCGGACGCCGGCTCCGACGCGGCTGCCGTGCGCACCCGCGCCGAACGCGTCGAGGGCGGCTGGCGGGTGACCGGCCAGAAGGTGTGGACCAGCAACGCGCAGGACTGCAACCGGGGCCTCGCGACGGTACGGACCGACCCGGAGGCGCCCAAGCACCGGGGCATCACGGCGATGGTCGTCGACCTCACCGCGCCCGGCGTCGAGATCCGGCCGCTGCGCGAGATCACCGGGAACGCGCTGTTCAACGAGGTCTTCTTCGACGACGTGTTCGTCCCCGACGCCGACATCGTCGGTGAGCCGGGCGGCGGCTGGAAGGTCGCCCGGGCGACTCTCGGCAACGAGCGGGTGACGATCGGCGGCGGGTCGCCCGAGCGCCTGTCGGCCTTCGAACTGACCGACCTCGCGCTGCGGCACGGCGCGCTCGACGCCGAAAGCCGGCGGGCGATCGCCCGGCTCCTCGTCGAGGCGCAGGCGATGCGGGTGATCAACCTGCGGCAGGCGACGCGTGCCGTCACCGGGGCGGGGCCGAGCGCGGAAGGCAACGTGACCAAGCTGCTGTCGGCCGAGCACGCCCAGCGCGTGAGCGAGCTGGCGCTGCGGCTGTGCGGCACGGCCGCCATCATCGGGGACGAACCGGAGATCGCCGTGGAGTACCTGTTCGACCGGTGCCTGACGATCGCCGGCGGCACCTCGGAGATCACCCGCAACGTCATCGCCGAACGCATACTCGGCCTGCCCCGCGACCCACTATTGCGCTGACCGGGCAGGGAGCGGGACACGGCGGGCCCGTCCCCGGTCACCGGGGACGGGCCCGCCGTGTGACGACGTCAGTCGAGCTCGACGACGGCCTTCCCGGGAGCGATCTGGTTGCCGTCCTGGTCCTCGGTCCACACATCGAGGTCGACCAGGCGCACGCCGTCCTCGACGCGCACCGCGGTGACCGTGCCGCGTGCGCAGACGGTCATGCCGCGTGTGTTGACGGCCCGGAACTGGCAGCGCAGCGACACGATGCGGCCGGCGCCGCCGAGCCAGTCGCGCACCAGGTTGTGCAGGTAGGCCCACTGCAGATTGCCCATCCCGAAGGCCCCCGAGTAGCCGGCGGCCCGCCCGGCCTCCTCGTCCATATGGATTGGGACGAACTCGTCGTTCACGGCGGCGTAACGGTTCCAGTGGGCGAAATCGGTCGTGCGGGTGAACTCCGGCAGGCTGTCGCCGACGGCCGGACTGAGCATGGTGGTCATGATTCCTCGACGCGGTCAGTAGCGGATGAGAGTCGTACGGCTGCGCTTGACGAGCTCGCCGTCCTGGTTCGTCCAGGTGTCCTCGGTGACGGTGAACAGCATCAGACCGAGCCTGCCGGGGCGCTCGGCGTACGACATCAGCCGGTTCTCCGAGGTGATCACGTCACCCGGCCGCATCGGCACGCCGTAGTCGACCTCCAGGCCCCCGTTCAGCTGGAACTCCAACGGTGGCGGGGTGATACCGAGCAGGCGCTCGAGGGAGCCGGGATCGTTCTCCTTCCCCCCGGACGGAGCCGCGCTCTGCAGCGCCGCCAGCCAGGCGAAGGGGTTGAAGTCCTCCGGTGCGGTGATCCCGCCGTGGCGCGACTTCGCGGCGGTCTCCGACTCGATGAAGCGCTCGGGTGGGGCGTCGGGGTAGTAGACCGCCAGCGCCCAGCGGCGGATGTCCGACTCGGAGACGCGGAAGGAGACGCGGCGGGACAGGGTGCGGCCGATGGCCGTCAGCATCTCGCCGGAGATGTGACTCACCTCGGCCTGCGCTGGTTTCGTGGTGTCCGTCATGACTGCACTGCTCCTGTGGGGTTACGGTGCCCGTTCGGCAGGAAGGCCTTGCTGCCGGGGTACGTCGGCCGGAGCAGGCCCAGCACGTCACCTGCCATGCGGGTCACCTCTTTTCGGTCTGTGGTGTGGACGGCATGGGGTGGCTCAGGCGAGGCGCTCGACGAAGGCGCGCAGCTGCCGCAGGTTGCGGCACTCCACCACCTCGTCGCAGTACCCGGCGTACCGCCCGATCACGGAGTCGCCGCTGTCCCAGGCGGCCCGTGGCTCGGGGTTGAGCCAGAACAGGTGCCCGCAGCGGCCGGCGATCCTGCCGAGCGCGTCGGCGCGCGGTGCGTGGTAGTTGGAGCGGGCGTCGCCCAGGACCAGGACCGTGGTGCGGGCGCGCAGCTCACCGGCGTGATCCCGGCAGAAGGTCTCGATGGCGTTGCCGTAGTCCGAGCGGCCGTCCAGCCAGACGCCGAGCCCGAGCCGGTTGATCTCGCTCGCCACCTCCAGCACGTTCGCCGACCGCTCGATCAGGTCGGTCACCTCGTCGAGGCCGTCGACGAACACGAAGCACCGCACGCGGGCGAACCGGCTGCGCAGCGCGTAGGTGAGCTGGAGGGTGAAAGCGGCGAAGGCCGAGACCGATCCGGAGATGTCGGCGAGCACGACGAGTTCTGGCTTGGCCGGGCGCGGCGTGTGGTGGCGCAGGTCGACCGGTATGCCACCGGTCGACAGGGACGCGCGCATGGTCCGGCGGACGTCGATCCTGCCGCGATGGCCGTGCCGACGCCGGTGGACCATACGGGCGGCGAGCTTGCGGGACAGCGGCTGGATCGTGTCCCACAGCTCGTGCAGTTCCGCAGTGGCGGCGGTGAGGAAGCCGACGTCCTCCGGCAGCGGCCGGCGCAGGGTCTTCGCCACGGCGTCGACGCCGCGGTCGGCCACGAGCCGGCGCCGGATCTCGGCCTCGACCTCCAGCCGGAACGCGGCGAGCCGCCGCTCGACGTCCTCCAGGAACAGACGCCGGGGGAGAGGACCGGCGAGGGCGGCCGGGGTGCGCGCCTCGGCTCGCCGCACGAGGGCGGCGGTGACGCGGTCGACGTCCAGGGCGCGCATGGCGCGGAACAGGTAGGAGGTGCCGGCGACGGCCCTGCCCGGCTGGATGCCCGCGTGCCGGTCGACGAGCAGGCCCGCGAGGTGGCGTTGCATCAGGGATCCGTTCTCACCGGCCTCGATCGACTCGGCGAGGAGGCGGCGGATCGTGGCGTCGTCCGGCTCGCCGAGGCCGACGCCGCCGGTCGCCCGGTCCGGCACGCGCTGTCCGAAACAGACGTCGAAAACCCTGTCGAAGGCGCTCAGATGGCCGGCCGACTTCACCAGGGTGACCGCGAGGCCGCTTCTGACCTCCTCCCGGTCGGCGAGGTCGGCGTGGCCCAGTGCCGCGGCGGCGTCGGCTTTCTCGGACGCCGACACCGGGACCCCGAGGGCCCGCAGTTCGTCGACGAGAGCGTCGAGAGTCGTGATCAGGGACACCGCTCAACCCCCCCCGAAAGCATTACAGTAAAGGCATGCGGAAGCGTTCGGTGTTGCTGATCCACGGCATGGGTTCGTCGTACGAGCACAACTGGGTGGCCCCCGGTTGGGCCGACCTCCTGCGCGAGAGCGGGCGTGAGGTCGTCGGGGTGGAACTGCCCGGCCATGGGGCCGACGGGCGGACCGGCGACCCCACGCGCGAGGCGGCTCAGGTGGTGCTCGACGCCGCATCGGACAGCGCTCGGGTCGACGCGGTGGGATTCTCGGCGGGCGGTTACGCGCTGATGGTCGCCGCGGCCAGGAAGCCCGAGGCCTTCGGCTCGGTGGCACTGCTCGGTGTCCCGGACAGCGGCCTGCGCGAGAACCACGCGGGACCGGCGGCGATGAACGCCGTCGCGGACGCTCTCCTCGCCGCCGAGGAACCGGCCGTCGGCGTGCCGCGCCTGATCCGCCGTCTCGTCGACGTGGCGGGCAACGACCGGGCCTCGGTCGCCGCGTTCGCCCGGTCGAGTCAGCCACGCGCCGGAACGGCCGATCTCGCGGCGATCACCGCTCGCTGCCTGGTCGTGGAGGGTGGCGCCGACCGCGGCGGCCCGTCCGAGCAGGTCGCCGCGGCGATACCGCGCTGCTCGCGGGTCATTCTGAAGGGTGTCGACCACTTCGCGATTGCGCGCGACATCGGATGCGTCGATGCCGTACTCCGCTTCCTCGACGCGGACTGACCCTGTGGGGCGGGGTGTCACTCGCCGAACTCCTTCAGGGCGAGAGCGATGTCGCTCTCGTTCTTGAGAAGCACCGGAAGGGTGTCGGCGAGCAGTTCGGTCGTGACGTCGTCGGCGCCGAGCAGGACGAGGGTGCGCGCCCAGTCCAGGGTCTCCGCCACGGAGGGCTTCTTCCGCAGTTCCAGTGAGCGCAGCGACCGCACCAGTTGGCCGACCCTGCCGGCGAGGACCGCCTCGATGCCGGGGACCTGCGCCAGCACGATGTCCCGCTCGTGCTCCGCGGTCGGATAGCCGATGTGCAGGTAGAGACAGCGGCGCTTGAGCGCCTCGGAGAGCTCACGGCTGTTGTTCGAGGTGAGGAAGACCAGGGGAGTGGTACGCGCCCGCAGAGTCCCCAGCTCGGGGATGGACACCTGATACTCCGACAGCACCTCCAGCAGCAGTGCCTCGGTCTCGATGTCGAGCCGGTCGACCTCGTCGACGAGGAGCACGACCGGTTCCTCGGAGCGGATCGCCTCCAGCAGCGGACGGGTGAGCAGAAAGCACTCGTGGAACAACTCGGTCTCCACGCCGTCCCCGCCCGCGGTCCCGGCCCGCGCGATGTGCAGGAGCTGCTTGCGGTAGTCCCACTCGTACAGCGCCTTCGCCTCGTCGAGGCCCTCGTAGCACTGCAGCCGTATCAGCCGCAGCCCGCAGGACTCGGCGACGCTCTTGGCCAGCTGCGTCTTGCCCGTGCCGGCCGGACCCTCGACGAGGACCGGCTTGCCGAGGCGTTCGGCCAGGTGGATGACGCCCGCGATGCGCGGACTCGGGACATAACCGGTGCCCCGCAGCCGGTCCGCGACCTGCTGGGAGGAGGCGAAATGCGGCGAGTCGGGCATCTGCGGCGCTCCCGTCCTGGGGTGACGTGCCGACCCGTCAGTCCTGCGTCCGGCCGCACGTTGCTTTTACTGTATGCATTACCGTAATGGCGTGTAGACTGCCGGTCAACAGCTCCGGCGCCATGGCCGTCGGCTTCGCAGTACATCGTCGGGAGGACAAGGTGCCGTCATGAGATTCGAACTGACCGCCGACCAGCGCTTGTTGCAGACGGCGACAGCGGACTACCTGGAGAAGTCCGCCCCGCTCGGCGTGATCCGCGCGTTGCACGACGAGGGCCGCACGTTCGACCGGGACACCTGGCGGCGTGGGGCGGAACTCGGGTGGACGTCGCTCGTCGTGCCGGAGGAGACGGGCGGCGGCAGCGTCTCCGGCGAGGGGGTCGTCGACGCGACGGTCATCGCCGAGCAGTTCGGACGCGGGTGCGCGCCCGGACCGCTCGCCGTGGTCAACGTCGTCGCCGCCGCCCTCGCCGAGGCGGCCGGCGCGGACCGGCACGCCGGACTCCTCGGCAGGCTGCTCGACGGCTCGATGGTCGCCGCCTGGGCCTGCTGTGCGCCGGGACGGGGCTGGGACCCCGAAGCGGGCGCGATCGAGGCACGGCCCGACGGGGACGGTTACGTCCTTGACGGCACGCACGACGGCGTCGAGCACGGCGGCGACGCGGACGCGTTCCTGGTACTCGCCCATACCCCCGAGGGCCTGAGCCAGTTCGTCGTCGAGCGCGACGCGGACGGCGTGTCCGTCCTCCCGCTGGAGAGCCTCGACATGGTGCGCGGCTTCGCACGCGTCGACTACGCCGGCGTACGCGTCCCGGCCACCGCGCTCGTGGGAGCGGCCGGCGGTGCCGCGGCCGCCGTCGAGCGCCAGTTCCAGCTCGCCGTCGTGCTGCAGTGCGCCGAACTCGTCGGTGTCGTCGAGCGCGTGCTGGAGTTCACCCGGCAGTGGATGTTCGACCGCTACTCCTTCGGCCGGCCGCTCGCCTCCTATCAGGAGCTCAAGCACCGGATGGCGGACATGACGCTGTGGTCGGAGTCCGGCCAGGCGACGATGGCCGCCGCCGCCCGCGCGGTGCAGGAGCGCCGGGCCGACGCCGGTGAGCTGGTCAGCGTCGCGAAGTCCTACCTCGGCCAGCGGGCCACCGACATCATCCAGGACTGCGTCCAGTTGCACGGCGGCCTGGGAGTCACCTGGGAGCACGACATCCACATCTACCTGCGCCGGGCGACGGTGAACCGGCTCATGTGGGGCACGCCGTCCGCGCACCGCCGCCGTATCGCCGATCTGCTGAACGTCTGAGGAGATTCGAGATGACCGCGACCACGACGGCCGTGTCAGACGCCACCGGCATGGAGAGCGTCGACAGCTTCCGCCTGCGGGCCCGCGAGTGGATCCCGGCGAACCTGCGGCGCCTGGCCGACCTGCCCGCCGACGAAGGTGCGCAAAGGAACGTGTCGAGCGACGAGAGCGCCTGGCAGCGGGCCCGTGCCCTGCAACGCACGCTGTACGAGGGTGGCTTCGCCGGAATCTGCTACCCCAAGGAGTACGGCGGTCTCGGCCTCACCTCCGCGCACCAGCGCGCCTTCAACGAGGAGGTCGCCGGCCACGAGATGCCGATGCGGCTGAATGTGCCGACGTTCACCATCTGCGGCCCGACCATCCTCGACATGGGCAGCGAGGAGCACAAGCGTGAGCACCTGGCCGCCGCGATCCGCGGCGACGAGGTGCTCGTGCAGTTCCTGTCCGAACCGGGCAGCGGCTCCGACCTCGCCGGAGCGACGACCCGCGCCGAGCGCGACGGCGACGTGTTCGTCCTCAACGGCTCGAAGATCTGGAGCTCGGGCGCCTACGCCGCCGACTACGCGCTGTGCCTGGCCCGCACCGACTGGGACGCGCCCAAGCACCGGGGACTGACGATGTTCCTGATGAAGGTGCATCAGCCCGGCGTGCACATCGAACGCATCAAGCAGGTCAACGGCGGCGACGAGTTCTGCCAGGAGTTCTTCGACGACGTCGTCGTCCCGGCCTCCGCGGTGGTCGGCGAGGTGGGCGGCGGCTGGGCGGTCGCCTCGCGCCAGCTGTTCCACGAGCGCAACGCCGTCGGCGGCGGCTCACCGTACTTCAGCGGCGCGCGGGCCGAAGGGCGGCGCGGCACGGAGACCGATGCGCTCATCGACCTGGTCCGCCGCACCGGCCGGGCGGACGACCCCTACGCGCGGGAGCTGATCGCCGAGGCGCACGCCCTCGGCGTCATCCACGGGCACCTCGTCGACCGGGTCACCGCGGGCATGCGCACGCAGAAGATGCCTCCCACCGCCGGCTCGCTCATCCGCCTCTTCCACGGCGAGAGCGCCACCCGCCAGGCAGAGATCGCACTCGAACTCGCCGGCCCGGCCGCCGCGATGTCCGCCCCCGACGGGCCCGACACCCGCGAGGTGGGCGTGTCCTTCCTGTTCCGCCAGGCCACCCAGCTCGGCGGCGGCAGCACCGAGATGGCACGCAACATCATCAGCGAACGGATCCTCGGAATGGCCCGCGAGTACGCCGCCGACCGCGACGTCCCCTTCAACCAGGTCCGGCACGGGCGCTGAAGGCCGAACGCACCTGAGGTCCTCAGGAAGGACATAACGGCACATGACCACAGCAGAACCCTCCCTCGCCACCACCCCGCCGGCCGCGGACGTGGTCCGGCGCATCGTGCGGGCCCTGCCCTCCGAGGAGGAACGACATGGGTGAGGCGGGCGACGCCGCTCTGCTGCTGGTACGGCTCACTGTGGGCGCGGTGATGGCCGTACACGGCTGGAACCACTGGCGCGGCGGAGGCGGGATCGAGGGCACCGCGCGCTGGTTCGCCGGACTCGGGCTGCGCCGACCGCTCCTGCAGGCGTGGCTGAGCGTGCTCACCGAGATCGGCGCGGGCGTCCTGCTGGCCGCCGGGCTGTTCACCTCGCTCGCCGGCGCCGCCGTCATCTCGGTGATGCTGGTCGCCGGTCTGCTCGCGCACCGTCGCAACGGCTTCTTCGTCTTCAAGGACGGCTACGAGTACGTCCTGGTCCTCGCCGTGCTGTCGCTGGCACTCGCGGCCTGGGGGCCCGGCGAGTACGCGGTGGACACGGCCGCCGGCATCGAGCTGACCGGCTGGCCGGGCACCGGCGCCGCGCTCGGCGCCGCGCTCCTCGGGACGGGGACCCTGCTCGCGCTCTTCTATCGCCCGCAGGCGCCGAGCGCGTCCTGACCCGCCATGTGAGGAGAAACACGAGTGAGTCTGAGGATTGTACGCCCGTCGAATCGCCGTGGGCCTGGCGGCGCTCGGTGCCGGCGCGGGCGGGGTGGTGACGGTCCAGCTTCCGGCGCGTGTCGAGACCGGGGGCGCGTACGCCGCCGTACTGCTGTGCGGGGGAGTACTGCTACCGGTGTCGCCGGAGGCCACCGCAGAGGAGGCCCGGCTGGTCCTCCGGCTCACGGGGGCCACCGCGCTGATCACTTCGGTCTGGCGGGCGCACGACGTACTCCGTACGAGAGGTTCCGAGCACGCAGTGCCGCGGCTGCGGCTGCGGGTCGCGGTGCCGGGCACATCGCCCGCGGCGGCGGTGCCGGCTGACGCGGTGGACTGGTTCACTCTGCTGAACCCCCGGCCGGTCGAGCCCGCTTCGCGCACTGATCAGGATCAGGTGTGTCTGCTGGCCTGGACGGAAGGTGTCGGCGGTACTCCCGCATGCGTCCAGCACACCCATCGCTCACCGCTGGCCGGGCTGACACTCTCGCAACCGGCCCAGACGGCACGTCGGGATCGGGTGCACCTCAATACGTTGCGGCCCGGCTGCGCGGCGGGTCCCGCCGGACTGCTGCAGGCGATGGTTCGCGGAAGACCCACGGTCTTTATGGAGCGCCTGCAGGCAGGCCGCGCTGCACCTGGTGCACCGCCACGGGGTGACGTCGGCGGAGGGGACGGCCTTCCACCTTGCCGGGCTGCTCAACGCGGCCGAACGCACCGGCTTGGCCACAGGCCCTCTCACCGACTACCTCGTGCGCGACGAGACCCCACCGCCCGCGGTCGTCGAGCGGGCCGCCCGGGCGGGGGTGGCCGTGCTGCCGGTACCCACCCGTGCCTGACCAGGCCGGGACGGGCAAGAACCCGGGCTTGTCGAGCCCCCCGCCGACCGGGGAAGACCGCCCGGCCGGCGCTCGTCAATTGTCAGTCGTATGTGTAGAAACCGCGCTTGGTCTTCCGGCCCAGCCAACCCATCCGCACGTACTGCATGAGCAGCGGCGGGGGCCAGTACTTGGGATCGTGGTACTCCTCGTACATGCGCGCGGCCATGTCGTGGACGATGTCCAGGCCGATCAGGTCGCTGAGCCCGAAGGGTCCCATCGGGTGGTTGAAGCCGAGCCTGAGGACCGAGTCGATGTCCTCCATCGAGGCCACTCCGCGTTCAAAGGCACGGATGGCGTCCAGGAGGAACGGCACGACGAGCAGGTTGCCGATGAAGCCGGGCCCGTCCTTGATGATCACCGGGGACTTGCCGAGGGCCTTCGACAGATCGACGGCGGCCCGGATGGTCTCCTCGCTCGTCGCCGGGGTGCGGATGACCTCCACCAGGTCCATGAGGGGGACCGGGTTGAAGAAGTGCAGGCCGACGACCCGCTCGGGGGCGGACGTCTCGGCCGCCATGATCACGAGCGGGATCGTCGAGGTGTTCGAGGCGAGGACCGCGGTGGGAGAGGCGTGGCGCTCGAAGTCGCGGAAGAGCTCACGCTTGAGGTCGACGTCCTCGAACGCCGCGTCGATCACGATGTCGGCTCCGGCGATGGCCGCCCGGTCCGTGGAGGTGCGCAGGCGGGCCAGTGCCTGGGCTGCCTGTTCCTCGGTGAACTTCCCCTTCTCGACGAACTTCGCCAACCCGGCGGCGACCCGTGCCCGACCGGCCCCGACGGCCTGCTCGTCCCGCTCGATGCCGACCACGTCGAAGCCGAGGGGAACGGCCGTCTGCGCGATACCGGCCCCCATGGTGCCGAGGCCGACTATCGCGAGTGTCTTGAACTCCACGCGCACTCCTTGTCTTCAGGTGCTGCTAGAGCACGGGTGTCCTGGTGGCCTCGGGGGCCCCGGCGTCCTTGTCGATGTCTGCGACCAGCTTGCGGCGCAGTACCTTGCCCGTCGGCGTGGTCGGGAGTTCCGGCAGGAAGACGATGTCGTCGGGGGTCTTCGAACTGCGCAGCCGGCCGCGGACGAACTCGCGCAGGACGCCGGCGTCCGGCCGCACGCCGGGCTTGACGACAACGAACGCGCCGATGCGCTGCCCCCATTCGTCGTCCGGGATGCCGGCCACGGCCACGTCCGCCACCCATTCGTGCTCGGTGAGCACGCTCTCGATCTCCGAGGGGGCGATGTTCTCGCCGCCGCGGATGATGGTGTCGTCGGACCGGCCCTCGACGAAGATGAAGCCGTCCTCGTCGATATGGCCGCGGTCACGGGTGGGGAACCAGCCGGCGCTGTCCAGCCGGCTGCCGGCCTCCAGGTACTCACCGGCGACCTGTGGCCCGCGTACGACGATGTCTCCCACCACGCCGGGAGGGCACGGCAGCCCGTCCGGATCATGGACCTCGATCTCCACGCTGGGCAGCGCACGGCCCACCGACCCCAGTCTCGCGCGCACGGTGGGATCGTCGCTCGCGGCGGCCGTACGGTGGTCGTCCGGTCCCAGCACCGCGATGGAGGAGGCGGTCTCGGTGAGGCCGTAGGCGTTGACGAAACCGGTGCCGGGAAAGAGCCGCAGCGCCTCCATGAGCACGGGTACGGCGATCTTCGCGCCGCCGTACGACATCGACCGCAGCGTCGAGGGGCCCCGCACGCCGGAGTGGACGAGTTCGCTGACGATGCGCGCGAGCATCGTCGGCACCACCATCGCGTGCGTGACTGCCTGGGTCCGGACGCGATGCAGCCAGTCGGCGGCGCTGAAGTGGTCGAGATACACGACCCGGCGACCGGCGTACAGGTTGGAGAGCAGGTTCGCGACGGCGGCGATGTGGTAGGGCGGCACGCTGACGATGGTCGCGTCGCTCTCCTCGGCCGACGCGAACTCGACGGAGCCGAAGATGTAGGACGTCAGGTGCCGGTGCCGCAGTACCGCGCTCTTCGGGGCGGCGGTCGTCCCGCTCGTCATCAGCAGCACGGCGATCGAGTCGGGGTCCGGGTCGGCGGGCTCGGTCTCGTGATCGGCGGCAACCGCCGTCGGCCCGGCGAACTCCTCCAGCGTCACGGCCGCCATGCCCCGGACCCGCTCGGGCGAGTCGGTTATCACGAGCGGCTTGGCCTGGCGGCCGAGGACGTCGTCCAGCTGCTCGGCGCTCAGCCGGTAGTTGACCGGCAGGAAGGGCACGCCGACGGAGGCCGCGGCGAACAGGGCGACCGGAAACGCGGGACCGTTGCCGCCGAGGTAGACGACGGTGCCGGCATCGGCGGCCCGGACGAGATCCGAGCCCGAGCGCGCCCGCCGGGCGAGTTCGCTGGCGGTGAGGCCGTCCGCGCGGTCACCGATGAGGACCCGGTCGGGCATCCCCTCGACCACCATGTCGAGGAGCATCGTGAGGTTCATCGCGGGTGCGGTCCGTTTCAGTCGGACGCCGGCAGCGCCTTGGCCGCCTTCTGCGTGAGTTGGCTGTTGCCGAAGGTCAAAGGGCCGATTCCGGCCTTGGTGCACAGCACCTCGATGCCGCTGTCGTCGTCGGTGTACCGCTTGCCGAGGTGGATAGGTGGGCCGTCGCTCACCTGTGGTGCGGTGGGATCGGGGGCCGTCGGGCGCATCTCCGCGCCGGCGCACATCAACACCGCGGGGGTGTCGGAACTCTTGACGATGATGACTTCGCACGTCGAGTTCTGTCCGCGCAGCCGAGTGCCGACCTGCAAACTCATATGGTCCTCCTCAACGACAGGCACTGCTGATGCCGTCCGTCCCGCAGAGCGGCCGGGGCCGTCTGGACGGGACATCGCAACGCAACACCCATACCGTAAGGTATATAGTACAGGGGTCAAGAGGCGCGGGGGAGGTGTGACGTTGACCCTGCGCTCAAGTGATGAAGAAGACGTCCCGGTGGGCTGCGGTGACGGTCCGTCCAGGTCGGCCCGTATGTGCCGAGGCTGTATCGCCGGCGAGGGCACGCCGGCGCCTCCGGTGGAGTGTCGCCCGACCGTCGATCAGGAGCAGGCGCTGGATTGCGCCCGACAGGGTGTCAGGGTCCTGCACGCTGCGCCGAGAGGTGCCGCGTGCGCTGATCGACGACGTGAGGGCGCTGACGCCCTGGCAGAGGAAGTGACCCGCGAGATGGGAAGGTGCACCGCATGAGCCGGACCGAGCCACTCATGAGGCGGATCCCCGCCGCCGGCGTGGAACTGGCCGCCGAGGAGTATCCGGTGGACGCGCCGAAGGGCACCGCGCTGTTCCTGCACGGCGGGGGCCAGACCCGCCATTCTTGGAAGGGCGCGGCCCGGACGCTTGCCAGGAGCGGCTGGCGCACCTTCTCGCTCGACACCCGCGGTCATGGCGACAGCGGTTGGGCGCCGGACGGGGACTACTCGATGGACGTCCTCGTGGCCGATCTCGTCGGCGTGGCCGCCCGGGCCGGTGAGGGCGATCCGCGTCCTCCCGTGCTGATCGGCGCGTCGATGGGCGGCCTGACCTCGCTGCTGGCCGTCGGGGAAGGGCTGGTGGACGCTCGCGCGCTCGTGCTTGTCGATGTCGCCCCGCGCATGGAACGGGATGGCGCCGCACGGGTCTCCGGGTTCATGCGCCGCCACGTCGACGGCTTCGCCACGCTGGAGGACGTCGCCGCCGCGGTGTCCGAGTACAACCCGCACCGTCGGCGTCCGAGGAGTCTGGAGGGGTTGCGCAAGAACGTGCGCCTGGCCGAAGACGGCCGCTGGTACTGGCACTGGGACCCGGCGCTGGTGCGGCCGGACGCCGACGAGCCCAGGCGGCACCCCGACCCGGAGCGGCTGCGCGAGGCGGCCCGCCGCATCGACGTTCCCACGCTCTTGGTCCGCGCTGTTCAGTCGGACGTGCTCAGTGAGGAGGGGGTGCGCGAGCTCCTGTCGCTTGTGCCCGGCTCGCGCGCGGTCGACGTCGCCGGCACCGGGCATATGGTGGCCGGCGACGACAACGACGCGTTCATCGACCAGGTAGGGCGATTCCTCGGCACCGTGTGACCGCGCAGACCCAACGGGTCCTGGGCCTCCGCGACCCGTCCGGTCCTGCGGTGAGTCACCCCCCGGGGGGGTGACTCACCGGCCCTTCCACTGCGGTGCGCGCTTCTCCGCGAAGGCGCGAGCTCCTTCGAGCGCGTCCTCGCTCTCGAACACCTTGGAGTTTTCGGCTTCCTGTGCCGCGCGTGCCGCGGCGACGCCTTCGGTGAGCGCCACGCGCATGAGCTTCTTCGTCGCGAGGACGCCGAGCGGGCCGTTCTCGCCGATACGGCGGGCGAACTCCAACGCGGCGCCGACCACGTCTCCGGCTGGAACGACGCAGTTGACCAGCCCCAGCGCACACGCGCGCTCGGCGTCGATCAGATCTCCGGTCAGCCCGAGTTCGAGAGCGATCGCGAGGGGGATGCGGCCGGGCAGCGTGGTTCCGCCGCCAGCGGCGAACAGGCCGCGCTTGACCTCCGGGATGCCGAACCTGGCCTTGTCGGAGGCGACGACGATGTCGCAGTTGAGCAGGAGCTCGAACCCTCCGGCGACGGCGGTGGCGTTGGCGGCACCGATGACGGGCTTGGGGTACTCGCCTCGGCTGAACATCGTGAAATGCGTGTTGTCGGACTCCGGCCCGGAGGAATCGGAACCGGCGGCGAACGCCTTGAGGTCCATGCCGGCGCAGAACGCACGGTCGCCGGCACCGGTCAGCACCACCGCGCGCACCGCGTCGTCGTCCAGGCAGTCACGCAGCGCCCGCGAGAGTGCGGCGATCAGACCGGGGCTGAGGGCGTTGCGCTGGTCCGGGCGGTTGAGCGTGATGACCTCGGCAGAGCCTTCACGACGTCGGAGCAGATCCATCTAGACCGCCTTCCGGTGGGTGTTTCGCTGAAGGGTGTCCGGCCCGGCGGCCCGACCGTCTTCCGCCGGTGGTGTGGTGTCGGCACACAGTCGGTTGCGGGACTGTGGCCGCCCGGCGCGGACTCTGCCGGTATTCTGTCCGGTAAAGCTTCCGGGAACGCTTTCGGTAAGCTACCACCCGCTGATCGGAGGGACAACGGCGCGGTGCACGGCTGCCGGAGGGGGCGTGACGCGGGGCCGACACCATCGTGGTGCTGCTCGAGATCGTCGGTCGGGCGCGGGTCAGGCTGATGTTGTTCGTTCCCCGGGCGGAAGGCCGGCGCCGAGGCGGTGCGGTGCGGTGACGGCTGCTCACAGGAATCGCCGACGACACGTCGAGCGTCCGCCGCGTGGTGGAACGGATCGCGGGTGAGGTGTCCGTTCCGACCCGGTTTACCAGAACCGCGCTGAGAACCAGCAGGCGGCGACGTGGTCCGGGGCGGTCGACCAGCCGTCGCGGCAGCGTTACGGTAATCCCTTACCGTATGCCATGCCGGGAGGCATTGGCTGGTACCGTGTCAGTCAGTTCGGAGCGCGGGCTCGGCCTACGCTCGGGCCGGGCCGGTGGGTGGTGACAAGGAGGAGAGGCAGCGTGACGAAGGCCGATTCCACCGGGACGCGTAAGCGTCGTCAGCGTAACTCGATCAACGCCGAGGAGATCGTCGGAGGTGCCTTCGAGGTCGCGCGGCGCACCTCGCTCGACCAGCTGAGCATGCCGATCCTCGCCGAGCATCTGGGTGTCGGCGTCACCAGCATCTACTGGTACTTCCGGAAGAAGGAAGAGCTGCTCAATGCGATGACGGACATCGCCGTCGACAAGTACCTGCGGCTGACGCCGGAGATCCGGGCGTATGACACCTGGCAGAACACGCTGTCCTCGCACTTCCGCGCGCAGCGCGAGATCCACCACGAGGACGAGGTCCTCTCCGATCTGCTCTTCATCCGCACCTCCACGTACAGCCGCGAGGCGGCCCGCCGCACCATGGAACTGGTCGAGTCCGTGGTGGCGAAGCTGGTCGCGGACGGTTTCACGCCCGACAATGCGATGATGGTGTACAGCGCGATCGGTGTGTACACCCGCGGTTCGATCATCCACGAGCGCATCCTTCGGCTGGCCGACGCGCCGACGATCGACGCCGCCCGCCAGCGTCACATGACGGACTGGTCCCACCTGCCCGTCCTGGACGGCTTGATCGACCGCCATCCGATCTCCGGGACGAGTGACGAGGACTTCGAGTTCGGCATTGCGCGCCTGATCTGCGGGTTCGAGGTCCTCCTTCGCGAGCAGAGCCAGCGGCCTCGCAAGACGTCGCGCGGATCGACGGCCGCGCGGGGCGCGATGACCGTTCGTAAGGCCCCTGCTCGCAAAAAAGCCGGATCCTGAGGGCTTCCGGGGATCGCTGCGACACCGGGATGGTCCGGTCCGATCGAGGCCGGTTCACGCGGGCGCTCGGCTGGAGTCTCCCAGGCGCAGCAGGCCGTTTGCGTTCTCGTGCGGTGCATGTCGCCAAGGGCTGGGCTGGGGCCTTGGGCACCGTACCTGAAGGGCAGGTTCAGGGCCGCTCGTTGGGCACGGTCATCAGCGTGGCGGCGCCCGGCGGCGACGAGCCTGCTGCCGGGCGCCCGTGTGCTCGTGACGTAACCGGACCCCGCCTGGGCGGGAATCGGGACCCTCGCGGTTCGGCTCGCCGGCCGCTACCTGCGGACGGCGGCAGGGTCCCATTGCAGGGGGAGGCTGCGCAGCCCCATCACCAGGCTGCGCGACTCGTCGAACGGGATGTCCGGATCGATCTCGTACACCGGAATGCGCTTGTGCCACTCCTCATAGGCGATCGCTAGCTCCTGTCGCGCGAGGTGAGACCCGAGGCACCGGTGCGGCCCCACACCGAACGCCAGATGCGAGATTTCGGTGCGGTCGAAATCGACCGTCGTGGCGTCCGGGAAGTGCTGCTCGTCGCGGTTGCCGGCCGGCAGGCTGAGGATGAAGTGCTGGCCCTTCTTCACCGGGCAGCCGTCTACTTCGGTGTCGGTCATCGCCGTCCGCGAGATGTTCACGACCGAGTAGACGCGGAGGATCTCCTCGATCGCGCTGGGGATCACCGACGGGTCGGCCGCGATCCGCTCCCGGTCGGCCGGATGGCTCGCCAGATGGTGGAAGCCGTAGCCGAGCGAGGCGGCGACGGTGTCCAGACCGGCCTGGAACAGCAGGAGATAGAAAGAGAGCAGATCCTCGTGCGGGATCGGCTCACCGTCGATCTGCCAGTCCATGGCGCGCGAGATGAGGTCGGAGCCGCGCTCCCCGGCCGGCGTCTTCCTGCGCTCGTCCAGGATCTGCGACAGGTATTCGGTGACCTCGGTCTGGGCCTGGATCGGGATCCGGAACGCCTCGGCCGGATCCGTCGACTCCGGGTGCATGATGTCGGTCTCCCATGCGATGAACTTGTCCAGTTCCTCGACCGGCAGGCCGATGATGTGCTCGAGGAAGATGGTGGTCGGGAACCTGAGCGCGAACTCCTTGGCGAAATCGCAGTGACCGCGGTCGATGAACCCGTCGATGAGTTCGTTGGCGCGCGCGCGGAGAGAGCCTTCCAGGCGGGCGACGGCGGCCGGTGAGAAGGACGAGGCGAGCAGCCTGCGCCACTTCACGTGGATCGGGCCGTCGAGCGTTTGCGGCTTGAGGACGAACGGCGCCTCCTTGCCGGTCGCCGGATCGACGGCCTTGCTGTGGAACACGTCGGCGCGCTGGCCGATCTCCTGCACCAGGTCGTAGGTGGTGTAGATGATCTGGCCGGTACCGAGCGTGTGTGCCGGTCCGGCGTCCCGCAGGGAGTCCAGTTCCGCGAAACCGGCGAGCGGTTCGCGGCTGCCGCCCGTCGTCACCAGGTCACTGTAGGGGCATCGCTGTGCGATCAGCGCATCCCGCTCATCCGCATCGCTCGTGGTCTGCTCCGTCTGCGCCATGTCGCTCCTTCGCGCTCCCGTATCCGTGCAACGCTTTTACTGTTGCAAGTCCCGTGATGCTTACGGTAACGACTCCAGTCGTCGGTCACAATGGAGGGGACGACTGTTTCGCCGGGCGGGAAAACGGTGACGGTCACCGCGGCTGCCGCAGCCGAGGCCGCAGAGCCGCAGTGGAGCGTCCCTTGATGGCGGACCACCACACACCAGCGCCGTAGGCGAGGTCGTCGAGGCGGCGTGCGATGCCGTACCTCAGTGGATCCACAGCGGCGCCCTGGTGCAGGTATTCCAGAGCGACGTCGGCCACCGCGGCCAGCGCGGTGGCCCGGCGTACCCGGCGGGAGATCGTGCAGCCGGCCACCGTGAGGGGCCACCAGTGCCGGGTCAGCAGCGCGGACGTCTGGGCGAGCGCGCCGAGCGCGCCCATGGCCGTCAGTGAGGAGGCCAGCCGTACCGGGTGCTCCGTGCCGTCCAGTTTCCGGCAGACGCGCAGGACGGTCGTCGCGCCGACGGCGCCGGCCACCGGGAGCGACCAACGGCGTTGGGCGACAAGGGCGAGGACGAAGGCGCCGCTCCAGGGGGCGAGGACCGCGGGCGCGATGAACTCGGGGTGTCGTTCGGCGAGCGGGTGCGCTCCCGTCCCGTAGGCGGCCTTGCGTCGAAACCAGTCCCCGAGGCGGCCGCGGTGCTCGTGGGCGGCGTGGACCGAGGGCTCGTAGCGCACCCGCCGGCCGCTCTTGATGGCGCGCCAGCAGATGTCGACGTCCTCGCCGATTCTCAGCCGCTCGTCGAAGCCCTCGTCCAGGGCGTCGACGCGTGCGACGGCGCAGGCCGTGGAGGCCCAGGAGACGGGTGTCCCGGGGCGTACCAGGGCGGGACGGCTGCCCAGGTCGAGTGAGGAGCGTGTGCGCTCGTACCGTCCGATCCAGGTCGAGGAGCCGGGCGTTTCGAGAGCGGTGACACGGGGGACGGCCAGGGCGACCCGGGGATCGGAGAAGTGCCGCAGCAGTGTCGGCACCGTGTCCTTGGGCAGGACGACGTCGGAGTCGACGAAGACCACATACGGCGTGCCGACCAGGCGAAGGCCCGCGTTCCGGGCTCCGGCGGGACCGACGTTGACCTTCAGGGGGACGAAGCGCGCGCCATGCCGCGCGGCGGCCGCCTCGACCGGAGCGCGGTGAGTCGACGCGTCGTCGACCACGATCACCGGGGTGTCCGGCCCGATGCTCGTGAGCAGGCGGTCGAGCTCGCGCGGGCGGTCGCGGACGGGGACGACGACCGTGTACCGGGGGTCGTCGGGCAGGGGGAGGGCGCGGACGACCGGGTGCGCCAGCCCCGCCTCCAGGAGCCGGTCCGCCAGGAGGGCGCCCGCCCGGTCCCGTACGTGGACCGTACGATCGGTCAGCAGTGGACGTGCCCGCCGGGTCAGGCGCAGCAGCCGCAGAGGGGAACCACCGAGGAGGGTGCGGCCGCCGTCCAGGACGCGGGTGTCACGATCGAGCGCCACGACGAATCCGAGGGGCAGCGTCATCTCCCTGCCGCCTTCGTGCCAGGTCGGTCCCGTGCCGCGGGGTCCAGGAGGCGGCCGCGCTCGTCCGTCGTTGCGGCAGTGATCAGGCCGACGAGCCGGGACACCATGGTCCGCACATGCCGGCGGCCCTCCTCGGCCGATGCGCCGGCCGGGTCGCCGAGCACGCCCGACGGCGAGACGGCTTTGACGCCGTGGGCCGTCAGCAGAGGCATCAGGACATCCAGCGGGCGGGTGTCGCCGGCGACGGCCTCGAGGATCCGTACCTCATCAGGGGCGAGATACAGCATGACCGAGGTCTCGGTCCGGCCGGCGTGCGCGTCGCCTCCCGTGATGCCGCACCCGGCCCAGGCGACGGCGTGCCCCTCGGCGCGCAGGGCGCCCAGGGCCGCGTCCAGGGTGGCGGTGTTGCCGCCGTGGCCGTTGACGAAGACGACGCGCCCGGCCCACAACGACAGGGAGCGCACGGTTTCGACGATCACGGCGTGCAGGGCCTCGTGTCCGATGGAGACGGTGCCGGGGAAGCCGGCGTGCTCGCCGCTGGCGCCGTAGGCGAGCGTGGGCGCCACCAGGGGCGGCGGGGTGAGACGGGTAGAGAGTTCCTCGGCGGCACGACCGGCTACCGACTCGGCGATGACGCTGTCGGTGTTCAGCGGCAGATGCGGCCCGTGCTGCTCGGTCGAGCCGACCGGCACCAGGACCAGACTCTTGGCGGAAACGGTGGGCCAGGCCCGGTGCGCGAGCCGGACGTGCCGTGCCGTCGTCATCCGGCGACCGGGGCGGGGGCACTCGTGCCGCCGAGGGTCAGGGCGAACCCGGGAGGAATCACCAGGTCGTCGGGGGACAGCTCGTGGACGGACGAGCGGCCCAGACCCAGCACCGCGGAATCGAGGCCGCCGCGCAGGATGTCCAGCACGTTCTCGACACCGGCCTGGCCGTTCGCCGCCAGGCCCCACAGGTACGCCCGCCCGACCAGGACGGCCCGGGCGCCGAGCGCCAGCGCCTTGGCCACGTCGCTGCCGCGCCGGACGCCGCCGTCGAGCAGGACTTCGATGTCATCGCCGACGGCGTCCACGACGGAGGGGAGCACCCGGACGGTGGCGGGGGTGGTGTCGAGGTTGTTGCCGCCGTGGTTGGACACCGAGATCGCCGTCACCCCGGCGTCGACGGCCCGTTTGGCGTCGTCCACCCGGGTCACGCCCTTGAGCAGGAAGGGCCCGCCCCACTCCTTGCGGAGCCAGGCGACGTCCTCCCAGGTGGGCGGGGTGGTCTGCATCCACTCGCCGTAGGCGCCGAAGAAGGTGGGTGCTTCGCCGCCCGGGGGGCGGAGGTTGGGGACCGTGAGGTCGGGAAGCCGGCCGGAGCGCAGATACGTCCACAGCCACCGGGGGCGGGGCAGCACGTCGGGAGCGAACTTCGCCATGGTCCTCACGTCGAGCTTGTCGGGGATCTGCGGGCTTCCCCAGTCGCGGCCGTGGGAGAAGGACCAGTCGAGGGTGGCGATGAGCGCCTTGGCGCCCGCGGACCTGGCCCTGTCCATACGCTGCACCATGCTGTCCCGGGTGCCGCTCCAGTACAGCTGGAAGAAGGTGTCGGGGTTGGCCGCGACGACCTCCTCCACCGGTTTGCTCGCGAAGGAGCTCAGCCCCATGATGACGCCCCGGTTCGCCGCGGCCCGCGCCACGGCGACCTCTCCTTCCGGGTGCACGGCCTGCACACCGGTGGGAGAGATCAGCACGGGGAACGCCGTCTCGACGCCGAGGACGGTCGTGGTCAGGTCGCGTTCGGCATGATGGCCCACGACGTGCGGGGCGAAGCCGAGGTCGACGAAGGCCGCGGCGTTGTCGTCGATCGTACGGCCGTGCTCGGAGCCGGCGACGAGTGCTCCGTAGACGCTGCTGGGCAGGCGTTTCCTCGCCCGGCGCTGGGCCTCGGCGACCGTCTCGAACCAGGGGTTCTGGGGCATGCGTCAACTCTTCTCGTGCTGGGGTGACGGAGTCCGGGCGAGCCGCAGCCCGGCCAAGGGGTCCTGGGCGCAGTCGCTGACGGGAGGGCGTTCCAGGTCCGCGCGGCGGGCCGGCAGCGGCAGGTCCACCGGCCGTCGCCGGGAGTGGTCCTGGGAGGGGCGCGGCAGGTGGGCCCGGTCCGCCGGGCGTTCGGCCAGCAGATCCTCGCCGTAGCCCTGGACGCATTCGGGGTCGGGGCCGTCCAGCGGCAGCCCGGTGAAGAACTTGGCGGCCATGCAGCCGCCCTTGCACGTGTCGTAGAACCCGCAGGAGGCGCAGGCTCCGCCGGTCTGAGGCGAACGCAGGTCGCGGAACAGCGCGGACTCCCGCCACACCCCGGTGAAGCCGCCGGGATCGCGCACGTTCCCGGCGAGGAACTCGTCGTGGATCGCGAAGGGGCACGCGTACACGTCCCCGACCGGGTCGACCAGGCACACCACCCGGCCGGCGCCGCACAGGTTGAGGCCGGGCAGCGCCTGACCGTAGGCGGACAGGTGGAAGAACGAGTCACCGGTCAGCACCGACTCGCCGTGTGCCAGCAGCCAGTCGTACAGCTGGCGCTGCTGCTCCCGGGCCGGGCGCAGGTCGTCCCAGACATCGGCGCCGCGGCCGGACGGGCGCAGCCGGGTGAGCCGCAACTGGGCGCCGTAGCGGTCGGCGAGTGCCTTGAAGGCGTCCATCTGGGGGATGTTGTGCCGGGTGCACACGACGGAGAGCTTGAAGTTCTTCATCCCGGCCGCGGCGAGGTTCTCCATGGCCCGAAGCGCGGTGGCGTACGAACCGGCCCCGCGCACCGCGTCGTTGACCTCCGCGGTCGCCCCGTCGAGGGAGATCTGCACGTCCACGTAGTCGTTGCGGGCCAGCCGGCGGGCCGCCTCGGGGGTGATGCGGACGCCGTTGGTGGAGAACTTCACGCCGACGTGGTGGCTGGTGGCGTAGTCCAGGAGGTCCCAGAAGTCAGGGCGGACGGTGGGTTCGCCGCCGCCGATGTTGACGTAGAAGACCTGCATGGCCTCCAGCTCGTCGATGACGGCCTTCGCCTCGCTCGTGCTCAGCTCGCGCGGGTCGCGCCGTCCGGAACTGGACAGGCAGTGCACGCAGGACAGGTTGCAGGCGTAGGTGAGTTCCCAGGTCAGGCAGATCGGCGCGGCGAGGCCGTACTCGAACAGGTCGACCAGTCGCCGGGTGCTGTGGGCGGGTAGTGCGGGTGAGGTCATGGGGCGGCCCTTTCGATGACCATGGACGACCGGGCCAGGGCGGTCAAGGCCGCGGTGAAGCGGGGGAGTTCGGCGGCGCCTACACCGGCTTGCGCGCAGGCGGCCCGGGCGGTGGGCACGTGCGGCAGGGCCCGCAGGACGGCGAGCAGGCGGAGGTCCTTGACGAACGACAGCCGACGGGTGCCGAAGTGGTACAGCAACGCGCCGAAGGGTTCCGGCCGCACCGAGACCTGCGGATGCAGGTCCCAGGCCCGGTCGATGTCCATGTCGGCGTTCACGGTGGGCACGCTGGTCCCCGCTCGCCTAGTAGACGCCGCACATGCCGTCGATCGAGACCTCCTCGATGAGGTCGTCCTCCTCGATCAGCGACTCGGGGGCCAAAACGTCCCCGGCGCCGGACTCGGCGTCGGGGACGGGGGCGGCCTGCGGGGGGAGGGAGTGGAGCGGGCTCATGCGAACCTCCTCGACGGCCGCGGCGATCCGGTCGACCGGACGGTCCCGGTGCCGCGGGTTCCTGTACCGTGAGGCTAATGGCACCCGGTGTCAAAAAGGAAGGGTCGTGCGCCATGCCGAGGAACGCCCCTGGTCGGCGCCCCGATGTCGTCGTGGTGGGGGCCGGTGCCAGCGGTGCCGCGCTGGCGGCGCGGCTGAGCGAGGACCCCGGCCGCTCGGTACTGCTGCTGGAGGCCGGACCGGTGCCGCGTCAACTGTCGGACTTCCCACCGCAGTTGCTGGACGCCCGGCTCGTCCCCGGTGCGCAGGCGGAGTGCGGCGCGGTCTCGCACCACCCGGTCCGCCTCACCCCGGACCGGCCCTACTCGGTACCGCGGGGGCGCGTACTCGGCGGTTCCACCACCGTGAACGGAGGCTACTTCGTACGGGCCCGGCGCGAGGACTTCGCCCGCTGGTCGGCCGCGGGCGGGGCGGACTGGTCGTACGACCGCATCCTGCCGTTGCTTCGCGGCCTGGAGACCGACCTGGACCACGGCGCCGACGCCGTGCACGGAGACCGGGGACCGGTACGGATCCGGCGCACGGACCTGAGCCATCCGGCCGCCGCGGCGTTCGGTGACGCCGCCCGCGAACTGGGCCTGCCGCACGAGCCCGACAAGAATGCGCAGGACGTTCCGGGCTTCGGCCCGGTTCCGACGAACACGGTGGACGGCCTGCGGGTCAACACCGGCATCAGCCATCTCCTGGGCGCCCTCGGCCGGCCCAACCTCACGGTGACGGGCGACTGTCCGGTTCACCGGGTCGTCGTCCGCGAGGGCCGGGCGAGCGGAGTCGTCGTCGAACACGACGGTGGGTTCGAGGTACTGGAGGCCGGCGAGGTCGTGCTCTGCGCGGGAGCCTTCGCCTCCGCGCACCTGCTGCACCGGTCGGGAATCGGCCCGGGTGCGGTGTTGACGCGGGCGGGCATCCCCGTCGTGCTGGACGCCCCCGCGGTCGGAGCGCGGTTCAGCGATCACCCCCAGGTGGTTCTGGAGTGGGCGCCCCACGGTGACGTGGCCGAACCCGTGGGATCCTGGCTCGGAGGCGCCCTGCACGTGTCCTCGTCCGACGGCGCGCACCCGGGCGACCTGGAGATCCTGCAGTCACTCGTCCCGATGGCCGGCCTGACCACCGGACGCACGAGCGTGGCGGGTGCCCCGCTGGCGTTCCTGGTCTCCGTACAGACGCCCCGCACGAGCGGCCGCCTGCGAACGAGGTCGGCGGACGCGACGGACCCACTGGACATCGACTACGGCTATCTGCGCACGGCCGGCGACCGGCGCCGTATGCGTGAAGCCGTCCGCGTCACCGCGGCCCTGCTCGGCACCGCCGCCTTCGGCGAGGTGGCGTCGGGCCTGGCGGACCCGGACGCCACGACCCTCGACGACGACCGTCGGCTCGACCGCTGGATCCGGGCCGGGCTCGGCACGGCTCAGCACACGTGCGGAACGGTCCCCATGGGCCCGGCGGACGATGCCCGAGCGGCCGTCGACGGCTACGGCAGGCTGTACGGGCTGAGCGGGCTCCGGGTGGCGGACACCTCGATCCTGCCCACGGCTCCGCTGCGTGGCCCGGCGGCCACCGCGGTCCTCATCGGGGAGTTCATGGCCCGTGCGATGCGGCACGGCCCGCACTGACGGGGGCGAGATCAGGAGGCGGCGTCGCCGGGCGGGGGAGGTGCCGCCCGCACCGTGCCGAGGCCCGCGCCCACCTGCTCGATGGTCCGGCCGAGCAGACACGACAGTTCGGTTCCGGGCTCGCTCAGCCAGTGCTCGTACGCCGCCATGGCCGCCGCGAGGAGGGCGTAGCCGGCCAGCCGGGGCACCATGTCCGTCGGAGGCAGGCCCGTGCGTGCCGCGACGAACTCCGTGACGACGGCCCGCCACGAGGCATAGCGGAGGGTCGAATCCGCCTGCAGCGTGGGCACCCGCAGGATGAGCTCCATGCGCTGCCGGTGCCAGGGCACCTCCACGGGATCGAAGCTGTTGAACTCGACGACCGCCTCGCGGAGCGCGTCGACCAGCGGCGCGTCCGTCGAGGTCGCCGCCAGCAGCTCGCGCAGCCTGAGCAGGTGTTCCTCGAAGTCACCCCAGACCAGGTCGTTCTTGGAGGAGAAGTAGCGGAAGAAGGTACGGCGGCCGATGCCCGCGGCCGCGGCGATGTCGTCCACCGTGGTGTCGTCGAAGCCCTGAAGGGCGAACAGCTCGAACCCGATCCGCTCCAGCTCGGCCCGCGAGGTCACGCGCGGCCTTCCGGTCCTGGCCGGCTCGACCGTGACCCTCGCGCCGCCGGGCGGTGACTTCACGGGGACTCCTTCCGGGGAACGGGGCGGTACGGCCGACCCGGAGCGTCGACCACTCCGCCTTCAAACCTACCGGCCTTGGACCGGAACCGCAGAGCCCTTCCTCCTCTGCGGGTGTCCGCTGCGCACTACACATCCGCCCAGGCGCAGAAGTGCGCGCCGGACGCCCCGCCGCCGGGCCGACCGGGACCGCTGGGCCGGCTCGGCGCCTGGACCGCCGGGCACTTCAGGCACGTACTGATCGGCTGGCTGCTCGTGGTGGGTGTGCTCGGTGTCTTCGCTCCGCAGGTCACCTCAGTGCTGTCGGGGGCGGGCTGGCAGTGCAACGGCTCGGAGTCGGTGCGGGTGCGCGAGCTGGCGCAGGAGCACTTCGGCGGGAACGCCTCGTCGGCGATCCAGGTGGTCGTCAGCTCGATGGGGCACAAGGTCACCGACGCGTCCGTGCGGAAGGTGATCGCCGAAGTCACGGGCGGCGGTCCCGTTCGGCGGCCGCGTCAGCCGTCACCCCCGCCGGAGCAGGCGGGCCGGGACCGTCGGGAACTGAGCGCCGACTGCCGGATCGGCGAGGTCGTGCCGCCGCAGCCGGGCGCCGGCGTCAGCCGGGACGGACGGACCGCCGTCGTCCTCGGCGGAGCCGACGCCAACACCGACGACATGAGGACCTCGAGGAACCCCTGCCGTGAACTGTCCTCCTTCGGGACGACCTTGATGGACGGCATCGCGGTCTGCAGGCCGAGCACAGGCACGGCCGGCGCGATCAGCGCGACGAGGGCGTCAGATCGTCGCGGCGTCCGCCGCGGCGGACGCCACAGCCGACACGCTGAAGTCCGCCGACGGCATCGCCGCGGTCAAGGGACACCTCGCCGAGCTCGTCGCGAACGGGACGTTGCGATGAGCTCATCGCCGCCCTGCAGCCCATGTTCGGGCAGGTGGAGAAGGAGCCGGGCACGTTGCTTTGCCTGATGCATGTCAGCAGCGAGGACCCGGACGTGGTCTGGATGTGCGAATGCTTCGCCGACGAGGCGGCCTTCGAGCGCGCCGTGTCGCTGGTGCACGCGGAGGTCACCAAACGCCTCCGCGAACTCTGCGTCGCGGGGACGGAGGCGTACCGGCTCGGCCTGGTCGCCGGGAAGGGGCTCCCGCGGCGCCTTGGGACAACGCGCGTGCCGACGGTCAGGCGCCGCAGGCCCCGTTTCCGCCGAGGCTGATCATGGCGCGGTACAGCTGCTCCTCGGTGAGCGGCGGCGCCGGTAGTGGGTGGGCGCGGTCGGTTCGGAAGCCGTCGAGCAGAAGGTAAAGGTGGCGGCGCCAGGCGTCCGGGGCGATGGCGTGGGTGGCCTCGGTGACGCGGCTGTGCGACCAGATGACGAAGGCAAGGTCCTCGGGGGTGAGGTCGGGGCGCAGGCTGCCTTGCTCCTGCGCACGCTCGACGATGTGTACACCGAGTTCGCGGATGCGGGTCTGGGCGCCTGCCAGGCATGCGCTCTCCGGCAGCCGTATGGAGGCCAGGTCGTTGAACCCCCGGTCCTGTGACTGGAGTTCGCACATGGTCTCCAGGAAGTGGCACAGCCCCGCCCAGGCGTCGTCCATGGTGACGGCCTTCTCGGCGGCCTCCCGCCAGACGGCCAGCTTCCCGGCGAAGGTTGCCTGCACCAGGTCCAGTCGGGTGGGGAAGTGCCGGTACAGCGTGCCGATGGCCACCCCGGCCCGCTTTGCCACCTGCTCCAGGGGTGCCTCCATGCCCTGCTCGGCGAAGCAGGAGCGGGCCGCGGTGAGCAGGGCCTCGCGATTGCGCTGCGCGTCGCGCCGCAGGGGGCGGACAGGGGCCGGGTTCCCGGCGGAGGCGGACGGACGGTCGATGGCCATGTCACTCAGCCTACCAACCGGAGGGGTGTCTCATATTTCTCTGCTACGATCCAAGAACATGAGGCAGCCCTCGACTTTCAGTCCTGACCGCTGACGTGGCGGGAAGTGCGCCTCATCCATTCAGGCCGTCCGACCAGAGGAGCACCACCCATGCCCGTCATCGCCGTCATCGGGGCAGGCCCCGGCCTGGGCCTGTCCATCGCCCGCCGCTTCGGAAGGGAGGGTTTCCAGGTCGCCCTGGTCTCCCGGACCCAGGACAAGCTCGACGCGCTCGCCGCGCGGCTCGCCGAGGAGGGCATCGAGGCCGCGGGCTTCGCCGCGGACGTGACGCGTCCCGACTCGCTGCAGTCGGCGCTCGCCGCGGTCGCCGACCGGTTCGGGGCCGTCGACGTACTGGAGTACTCGCCCGCCGACCCCACGTTCGCCGGCGCCGCCGCCGTCGACGCCACGGCGCAGGACCTCCACAAGCAGCTCGACTACTACCTGTACGGAGCGGTCGCCGCGGTCCGTCAGGTGCTGCCCGCCATGCTCGAACGCGGCAGTGGCACCCTGCTGTTCTCCACGGGCGCCTCCTCGGTCCGGCCGTTCGGCGGCGCGTTCGGCAGCATCGGCGTCGCGGCGGCGGCCCTGCGCAACTACGCCATGGCCCTGGGCATCGACCTCGCCGAGCACGGGGTGCACACCGCGCACGTGGCCATCGGGGTGTTCATCGGCAGCGGTCCCGGCACCGAGCCCGAGACCATCGCCGAGCACTACTGGGACGCCTACACCAAGCGCGACCAGGCCGAGATCGTCCACACCGTCCCCGGCGGCATCTGGTGAGCACCTCCGGCACGCCCGCGGCGAACGCGACCAGGCCACCCATGGTGAAGATCTTCCGAGCCGTCTTCCGAGCCGCCAACAAGGTCATACGGCCGCTGCTCGCCTCCCGCTTCCACAAGCCGCTGAGCGGACGCCTGATGCTGCTCACGTACAAGGGGCACCGGACGGGCCGCGAATTCACGGTCCCCATCAGCTACTTCGACTGGGATCCCGGCACGGTGCTCGCCATGTCCTCCCAGCTCGGCTGGATCCCCAGCATGCGCCAAGGGTCCCCCGTCCGGCTGCGCATCCGGGGCCAGGACCACGCCGCCGTCCCGACGGTCGTCGAGGACCCTGAGGAAGTCGCCGCCCTGCTGGGTGAGTTCGGCCGGCGCAAAGGGCCCAAGGCCGCCAAGGGGCTGATGCTCGGCCTCCCAGGCGACCGGCAGCCCACCGACGACGAGCTGCGCACGGCCGCCGCCAAGACCCGCTTCGTCTGCTTCCGTATGGAGCCCGAGCGGCCGGGCCGGTAGCACTCGACCGGCTGATGCGGTCGACGGAGTTCCCCATCCCAGACACGCATCGCAGTTCCGGGCTTTGGCCAGGTCCGGGCGCGGGGGTGCCGGTGGGCGGGCCGGGCGGATTTCCTGGGCCATGCGGCGGGAGACTTCCGTGAGCAGTGGATCTGCCTGGTCTGCCAGATTGCTTCACTTATTCCTAGTTGTTGAGGGTCGTTCCGGAGGGCACGGACCAGGCTTGGGAAACCGGTCAGCGCCGCGACCGCCTCGTGCGTCAGGTGATACTGGTGGGGAGGCTTCGGACGGGGCTGCGCTGGGTGCTGTTGTCGGTGCGCCGGTCCAGCTCGGTGCGGAGTTCGTGGATGACCTGGGCGTAGACGGCGACGTGCTCGCGGAGCGAGCCAGCGGGTCGTCGACGAGCGGCCGTAGCCGCTCGATCTGGACGTGGACGCGTTGCGCTCGTGGCCGAGGAGGTCGTCCGGCGCCGCCCGGCCGGGGCGGTCGACCCGGCGAACGCGGTCGCCAGCCACACCACCAGCTCGCGGGCGATGGGGAAGGCGGCGAAGTCGTAGTCGACCGGCGGGCCGCCGCGCTCCGCAACCGGGCCGCCCGCGTTCGCAGCGACCTCACCGAGCTGACCGAGCGCCGTACCGCCGACGCCGCCCAGCGGGAGGCAGAGGAACGGGTCGTGAGTGTGCGGGACGGCTGCCGCAAAGCGCCGGTTGCGGGCATGATGAGATCTCCGTTCCCCGCCCGTGCGGGCGGACATGGGAGTGGCGCACCCCGAGCTGTCCAGGCATCGGGGGTGCGCCTCTTGCTGTGTGAGCGTCAAAACGGTGGTTCGTCCGGCCAGGGGTCGCGGACGGGCACGAGGCGTATGCGGAGTTCGCGCCGGTCGGCCCAGCAGCCGCATGCCTCCATCTCCGGGTTTGGACCGGCGGCCCACCAGCCGCCGCGTCCGTGGCAGTCGGGACAGTGGCGGCGTGGTCGGGGCAGGAGTTCGATGCGGTGCCGGTCGGCGTACAGCTGCCAGTGGCCGGCCTTGAGCGCGGCGGTGGCTACGGCGAGCGTGACGGGCACGGTGGCCGCCAGGAGCACGGCGGTTCGGGCGCGCACCGGTTCAGGGCCGGTCGAAGGGCTGGACGCTGAAGCGGGTGCCCTTGCCGGAGCTGGTGGGCGTCGCGGTGAGGAAGCCGGGGGCGGCCTGCGCGAGAGAGGCCAGCAGCGCCTTGATCCTGAGTGCCATGGGCTGGGTTCTCCTTCAGCTGCTCGTTGGGTCAGGCAACGAGCTGGTGCGTGGCCGGGGGAGCGATGTACGTGGAGGGGTCCACCGGCGTGCCGTCGAAGCACTCCAGGCAGCACCCGAGTTTTTTGGATACTGGCGGAGAGCACTTGTTTCGTTGCTGCGGTATTCCTGGTGCGCTCGCCGGAAGTCCTGTGCGAGAGGGCCTGCTCCCTGTCAAAGTGCTGTGATGCCCACGGTGACGGTGGAGCCTTTCCAGCCGCGGCACGCGGCCGCCGCTGGCCTTGCCGCCTGGTGTGCGGTGTTCCGTGACGGCCAGAGGGATCTCTGTCCGGTAGCTCGGTCCCGCCATCTGCTCTGGCCGAGCGGCTCCTGGCTGAGGAGCCACCGGCAATGCGCTGGGCCGCCCGCAGCGGTTCTGGCGAGGCGGTCAGCGGGGTCGCGGAGCTGCGGCGGCAGCCGCACCAGCCAGGTACTGGTTTCCTCCGCTTGTTCGTTGCGCTGCCGAGCCGCCGCGGTGGCGTCGGCTCCGCGCTGCTCTTCGAGGCCATGCGGAGTGTCGATGCGTCCGGGATAGACCGGCTGCAAAGCATGGTGCTGGCTGGTCCGCCCGGAGAGTCCTTTGCTCGCGCCGTTCCCGGTTCACGCGTTGTGCTGCGCCTAGAACTTCAAGAACAGCGACTGGACCAGGAGTGGGTGCTGGCTCGCTGCCGGGAACTGGTGGCGTCCCCGCCTTCTGCCTATCGGCTGGTGCACTGGATCGGGCTGGCACCCGAGCAGCTGGCTGCCTCTTTCGGGCGGGTGATGGGCCATGTGCTGGATGCGCCAGGCGCCGTGCTGCAGATGCCGCCCCGGACGTGGAACACCGCCGCCGTACGCGCATGGGAGGCGCAGATGACCACGGGTGGTGACCAGCTTATGGTGAGCACTGCCGTGCACTCGGCCTTTGGCGAGGTAGTCGCTGCCACAGTGGCCACCGTCCCGGCGAGCGGGGGCCCCGTAGCTGACCAGCACGACACCGCCGTGCTACCCGAACATCGACGTCAAGGACTGGCTCGATGGATCAAGGCTGAACAAGCCATCCGGCTCCACGAGCACTTCCGTGGAGTGCGCGCCGTCGCCTCGACCGTCAACCGGGAGAATCTGCCCATGACGGCGGTGAACCGATCGCTGGGATACCGACCGATTCTCGGAAGGCTGCTGGTGGAGGCGCCGGTAAGGGGCAGGCGTCCCAGGCCATGAGAGGCAGATATGGAAACGCCTCCCGCATTCACTGCAGGTCGGGCGAGCAGCCATCGCCCGGTCCAGAGCCCACTCCTGAGCCAGCGTCGGAACGCGCTTGGGCTTCGCCAGATCGACACGGAGCAGGAAGCCCCGTGTGGGATGGGTGCACGACCACTGCGGCCGGTGGGAACACCACTTGCAGCGCAGGATCGCGACCGGGCCGTTGTTGCCGCCGGGGCTGAGAAGGGTTCTCGAAACCGAGTGTGGGGGCTGGGTTTGTGCTGGTCAGGCATAGTGCTGGGGTGGGTGAGGTAGATCCGGTGCGTCCGTGGAGGTGG
>NZ_BMTL01000046.1 GCF_014649655.1 Streptomyces humidus
GGAAACGCCCGGTTACATTCCGAACCCGGAAGCTAAGCCTTACAGCGCCGATGGTACTGCAGGGGGGACCCTGTGGGAGAGTAGGACACCGCCGAACTCCTTTTAGAGCTCTGGCTCTTGGGCACTCAGCCCGAGAGCCAGAGCTTTTTTGCGTTGGGGTAGGGTCAGGGGGCATCGTTGGCTCATTTCCTACTGGAGGCCCCCGGGTGGAGGTCCAGGAGACCCGCGTTCAGACAGACCGGGTGCTCACCATCCCGAACATCCTCAGCATGGCGCGTCTCGTCGGCGTGCCCCTCTTTCTGTGGCTGATCCTCCGGCCCGAGTTCGGAGGCCCGCAGAGCGACGGCTGGGCCCTCCTCGTGCTGGCTCTCAGCGGGGTCAGCGACTATCTGGACGGCAAGCTCGCGCGACGCTGGAACCAGGTCAGCAGTCTCGGCCGGCTCCTCGACCCGGCAGCCGACCGGCTGTACATTCTCTCGACCCTGGTCGGCCTCACCTGGCGCGGGATTCTTCCCTTGTGGTTGACGTCGGTACTTCTTGCGCGTGAGCTGGTTCTCCTGGTGATGGTGGGCATCCTCAGGCGGCACGGCTATCCGCCGCCGCAGGTGAACTTCCTGGGCAAGGCCGCGACCTTCAACCTGATGTACGCCTTCCCGCTGCTCCTGCTCAGTGACGGAAGTGGGTGGTTGGCGTCACTGGCTGCTATTTTCGGATGGGCGTTCGCAGGATGGGGTACAACCCTGTACTGGTGGGCAGGAGTCTTGTATGTGGTACAGGTCCGCCGCCTCGTTCGTGCGGACGCTGTGGCCGACTGACCTCGCCGATTGGCAGCAGCAGTGGCTCGATGGCCTGCGGCGTGAATCTGCGGGACAATCTGGACGGGTGAAGTCGGCTAGACCGTCGTCTCTTTAGGAGGACGCTTCCGACATGAAGGCCGTCGTGATGGCCGGAGGCGAAGGCACGCGCCTTCGCCCTATGACCTCGAGCATGCCCAAGCCGCTCCTGCCGGTGGCCAACCGGCCGATCATGGAGCACGTTCTGAGGCTGCTCAAAAGGCATGGGCTCAATGAGACCGTGGTAACCGTTCAGTTCCTGGCATCGCTCGTCAAGAACTATTTCGGTGACGGCGAAGAGCTCGGAATGGAGCTCAGCTATGCCAACGAGGAGAAGCCACTCGGTACCGCCGGAAGCGTCAAGAACGCAGAGGAGGCGCTGAAAGACGACGCCTTCCTCGTCATCTCCGGTGACGCCCTGACCGACTTCGACCTCACCGAGCTCATCAACTTCCACAAGGAAAAGGGGGCGCTCGTCACCGTCTGTCTGACGCGCGTCCCGAATCCGCTGGAATTCGGTATCACGATCGTCGACGAAGAGGGCAAGGTCGAGCGCTTCCTGGAGAAGCCGACCTGGGGGCAGGTCTTCTCGGACACGGTGAACACCGGCATCTACGTCATGGAGCCCGAGGTCTTCGACTATGTCGAGGCCGACGTTCCCGTCGACTGGTCCGGTGACGTCTTCCCGCAGCTGATGAAGGAGGGCAAGCCGGTCTACGGCTTCGTCGCCGAGGGCTACTGGGAGGACGTGGGCACGCACGAAAGCTACGTGAAGGCCCAGGCGGACGTCCTGGAAGGCAAGGTCGACGTCGAGATCGACGGCTTCGAGATCTCTCCGGGCGTGTGGGTCGCCGAAGGGGCCGAAGTACACCCCGACGCCGATCTCCGCGGCCCGCTCTACATCGGCGACTATGCGAAGGTCGAAGCGGGCGCGGAGATCCGCGAACACTCGGTCATCGGATCCAATGTCGTGGTGAAAAGCGGTGCCTTCCTGCACAAGGCTGTCGTGCACGACAACGTGTACGTCGGTCAGCACAGCAATCTGCGCGGCTGCGTCGTCGGCAAGAACACCGACATCATGCGGGCCGCCCGGATCGAGGACGGCGCCGTCATCGGCGACGAGTGCCTGATCGGTGAAGAATCGATCGTGCAAGGCAATGTGCGGGTCTATCCCTTCAAGACAATCGAAGCCGGTGCGTTCGTCAACACCTCGGTGATCTGGGAGTCCCGTGGGCAGGCCCACCTCTTCGGCGCGCGCGGGGTGTCCGGCATCCTGAACGTGGAGATCACGCCGGAACTGGCCGTGCGTCTCGCCGGCGCGTACGCCACGACGCTGAAGAAGGGGTCCACCGTCACCACGGCGCGCGACCACTCGCGCGGTGCCCGTGCGCTCAAGCGGGCTGTCATCTCGGCCCTCCAGGCCAGCGCCATCGACGTACGGGACCTGGAGAACGTCCCGCTGCCCGTCGCGCGGCAGCAGACCGCGCGCGGGAGTGCGGGCGGGATCATGATCCGGACCTCGCCCGGCGTGCCGGACTCCGTCGACATCATGTTCTTCGACGGCCAGGGCGCCGACCTGTCACAGGGCAGCCAGCGGAAGCTGGACCGGGTGTTCGCGCGGCAGGAGTACCGGCGGGCGTTTCCGGGAGAGATCGGGGATCTGTATTTCCCGGCCAGCGTCTTCGACTCGTACACGGGCTCGCTGCTGCGGAACGTGGACACGACCGGAATCGCGGAGTCCGGGTTGAAGGTCGTCGTGGACGCCTCGAACGGCAGTGCCGGACTGGTGCTCCCGAGCCTCCTCGGCAAGCTCGGCGTGGACTCGCTGACGATCAATCCCGGTCTGAACGAGGCACGGCCGACGGAGACCGGCGACCAGCGCCGCTCCGGGCTGGTGCGGCTCGGGGAGATCGTGGCCTCCTCGCGTGCCGCGTTCGGCGTGCGCTTCGACCCGGTGGGTGAGCGGCTCTCTCTCGTCGACGAGAAGGGGCGGATCATCGAGGACGACCGCGCGCTGCTCGTGCTGCTCGACCTGGTGGCCGCGGAGCGGCGCAGCGGTCGTGTCGCCCTGCCGGTGACGACGACGCGGATCGCCGAGCAGGTCGCGGCCTATCACGGAACCCAGGTCGAGTGGACGACGACCTCGCCCGACGATCTCACCCGGGTCGGACAGGACGAGACCACCATCTTCGGCGGTGACGGCAAGGGCGGGTTCATCGTCCCGGAGTTCAGCAGTGTCTTCGACGGCACGGCGGCCTTCGTGCGGCTGATCGGGCTCGTGGCCCGGACACAGCTCACCCTCAGCCAGATCGACGCGCGTATCCCGCGGGCACACGTCCTGAAGCGGGATCTGGCGACCCCGTGGGCCGTCAAGGGGCTCGTGATGCGCAGGGTCGTCGAAGCGGCCGGAGATCGCTTCGTGGACACCACGGACGGGGTACGGGTGGTGGAGACCGACGGGCGCTGGGTGATGGTACTGCCCGACCCGGCCGAGGCAGTCACCCATCTGTGGGCCGAAGGGCCGGACGACGCGTCCGCGCAGGCCCTGCTGGACGAGTGGGCGGCGGTGGTGGACAGCGCCGGTCGCTGATCTGCTGTACACGTGTGTGCCGGACAAGGGTCCCCGAGGGGCACTGCCCGGCACGCGCGTGGGGCCGTTCGGCGGCACTCGACGCGACGTGCGACGATGTGCGGCATGCCGCAGCCACCCCCCGTTCGGAGCACACCCGCGCGCGTGGCGCGCCCGGACGCGTCCATGTCGCTGCTCACGAACGTCATGGATCACAGCCTCGACGACGGTTATGCCGAGGCGGCCGCCCGTAAGAGGACCGAAGGCACCGGGGGCATGCCGCGGACGGCGCGGGCGAAGCTCCTTCTGGCCGCGGGCCTGGTGCTCGCGGCCCTGGTGGTCACCGTCGGTGCGGTGCAGGCGCGGGTCGCGGCTCCGGTCGTCGCCAAGGAGCGCGAGGAGCTGATCGACCGCATCGACCGCGAGACCGAGGCGGCCGACAGGCTGGAGAGCACGGTCGACAAGCTGCGCGACGACGTGAGCACCCGGCAGCAGGAGGCGCTCAGGCAGAGCGGCGGCGGCCGGCGGGCGGACCTGGTGGGGATCCTGGCCGGCGCGGTCGAGGTGCACGGGCCTGGCGTGAAACTGGTGGTGAACGACGCCAAGGAGGCCACCTCGGGCGACGGCGGCGGTCCGCGTGAGACCGCGGGTTTCTCCGACACCGGCCGGGTTCGGGACCGCGACATGCAGCGGGTGGTCAACGGCCTGTGGGCGTCGGGCGCGGAGGCCGTCTCGATCAACGGCCAGCGGCTGACGGCGCTGTCGGCGATCAGGGCCGCGGGTGAGGCGATACTGGTCGACAACAAGCCGCTGGTGCCGCCGTACACGGTCCTGGCGGTGGGGGAGGGGAAGAACCTGAGCACGAGGTTCCAGGACAGCGCTGACGGGCTGTATCTGAACGCGCTTCAGGAGAACTACGGCATCCGGACGGCCATCTCGGTGGTGGACGACGTCCGGCTGCCCGCGGCACCGAGTGTGATCGTACGCACAGCACAGCCGAGAACTGAGAAGGACGCATCGTGATCGCCGTACTGGGCCTCGTCGTGGGAGTCGTGGCCGGACTATTGGTCCAGCCCGAGGTGCCGGCAGCCGTCGTACCGTATCTGCCGATCGCCGTGGTGGCGGCGTTGGACGCCGTGTTCGGCGGCTTGCGGGCCATGCTCGACGGCATCTTCGACGACAAGGTGTTCGTCGTGTCGTTCCTGTCGAACGTGGTGGTGGCCGCATTGATCGTCTTCCTGGGCGACGAGTTGGGCGTGGGGTCGCAGCTGTCCACCGGTGTGGTGGTCGTCCTCGGAATCCGGATCTTCTCCAATGCCGCGGCCATCCGTCGGCACGTGTTCCGGGCGTGACGGCCATGAGCAACCAGGACGCGAACGACGAGACGCCCGGCTACCGTCTGCGCAGGGAGTTGCCCGACGAGGTCCCTGCGGCCGGGCCCGCGGACGACGCTGCCGCAAAGCCGGCCGAGCCCGCGTCGACCGGTCGGCAGCGGCTGGTCCAGGGACTCTGGCCGCCGCGGGTCACCCGGGCCCAACTCATCGTCGCCCTGCTGCTGTTCGGTCTCGGCTTCGGGCTGGCCGTACAGGTCGCGTCCAACAGCGACAGCGGGAACGCCCTGCGTGGCGCGCGTCAGGAAGATCTTGTTCGCATCCTCGATGAACTCGGCGACCGCAGTCAGCGTCTTGAAGACGAGAAGCAGGGTCTCGAGAAGCAGCAGCAGGAGTTGGAGAACAGCTCCGACCAGGCGGAAGAGGCTCGCAAGCAGACCGTCGAGAAGGAGAGGCAACTCGGCATTCTGGCGGGCACGGTCGCCGCGCAGGGACCGGGCATCACGATGACCATCGAGGACACGAAGGGGACGGTCGAGGCGGACATGTTGCTCGACGCGATCCAGGAGCTGCGCGCGGCCGGGGCCGAGGCGATCCAGGTGAACGGCGTGCGGGTCGTTGCCGGGACCTTTCTGACGGAATCCGGCAAGAGCGTGAGCGTCGACGGGAACAAGATCCACACGCCCTATCGTTTCCAGGTCATCGGCAATCCACAGGATCTCGAGCCGGCGCTGAACATCCCGGGAGGCGTGGTGCAGACTCTGGAGAAGGAGCAGGCCACCGTGACCGTCGAGCGGTCCGACAAGATCGTCGTGGACGCCTTGCGAGCAGCGAAGCGGCCTGACTACGCTCGGTCGTCGGAGCAGTGAACAGGGAGTGCTTGGGGGGCGTCCGGCAGGGGCATGAGGTTGCGGGGGGTCGACGCACCGATCGGGTGGTGCGTGGTGGAAACTGTCTGGTGGGCACGGACGTTGTGAAGGTGTCCGGGTCGACCGGTGTAATCAGTCAGGGTTCGTCCTGCCCCACGGGCGGGTCTGTTTCGGTCAAGGGGAATCGCCCGTGAAGTTGTTTGCGAAGTTGTTCGGCAAGAGCGCGCGAGAGGGCGGCGAGAACGCGACCGCTCGTCATCGCGCACAGCCCGACGCGGAAGGTCAGCGGCCGCTGTTCAGGGACCAGGTGGGTGGTCCGGGCGGTGATATTTCCGGTGGTCAGGGCGCGGCGTCTGTTGACCCTGCACAGTCTGGCGGCATAGGTTTCGGCCAACCGTCAACCTCAAGTGCGGGTGGAGGGTTTTCCCCTATGACAGCCCTGGTGTGTACGAGGTGCGGTAACCGCAACGCGGAGAACAGCCGCTTCTGCTCCAACTGCGGCGCGCCGCTGCGTCCCGGGCTGACGCCCGAGCGGGCGTCGGAGACGACGTCCACGATCTCCATCTCCGGTCTCGAGGCCTACGACGCTGAGGTCACCGGTCAGACGCAGTTGCCGGCCCTGTCTCCCGAGGCGCAGGCCGCGGTGGACGCGCTGCCGCTGGGTTCGGCGCTGCTGGTCGTGCGACGTGGCCCGAACTCGGGCAGCCGGTTCCTGCTGGACGGCGACCTGACCACGGCCGGCCGCCACCCGCAGAGCGACATCTTCCTGGACGACGTCACCGTCTCGCGTCGGCACGTGGAGTTCCGGCGCAACCCCGACGGCACGTTCAGGGTGGCGGACGTCGGCAGTCTGAACGGCACCTATGTCAACCGGGAGCGGATCGACGAGGTCGCTCTGTCGAACGGCGACGAGGTGCAGATCGGAAAGTACCGGCTGGTCTTCTACGCGAGCCAGCAGGGCTACTGACCCGCCCCCGGGCTCTGCCCGGGGGATTCCCCAGGGAAGGTCCATGCTGCGAACACCGAGGGGCGGTGCCGGACACGGCGCCGCCGCCGCGGACGGTGGTCCGATGAGCATCGGCGCGGTGCTGAACGCGTTGCGCGACGAGTTTCCCGAAGTCACCATCTCCAAGATCCGTTTTCTGGAGTCGGAAGGGCTCGTCGAGCCGCAGCGGACCCCGTCGGGGTATCGCAAGTTCAGCGCGCGGGACGTCGAACGACTCGGCCACGTGCTGAGGATGCAGCGGGACCACTATCTGCCGCTCAAGGTCATCCGGGAGCATCTGGACGCCATGGAGCGCGGCGAGGCCGCGCCGCTGCCCACTGTGGGCCGGCAGCGGGACGGCGAGGCCCTTGTGGAGCTCTCGGACGGACCCACCGTCGCCCGGATCGGTCGCGCTGAGCTGCTGGCGGCCGCCGGGATCGGCGAGCGGGAGCTGGAGGAGTGGGAGTCGTACGGTCTCGTCGTCCCGCTGGAGGGCGGGGTCTACGACGCCGAGGCCGCCACGGTGGCCGCCCTCGTCGCCGAGCTGGGCCGGTTCGGGATCGAGCCGAGGCATCTGCGGGCGATGAAGGCCGCCGCCGACCGCGAGGCCGGACTCGTGGACCAGGTGGTGGCCCCTCTCAAACTCCACCGCAATCCGCAGACCCGGGCCCACGCGGAGGCTCGCAGCAAGGAGATCGCGGGGCTCACGGTGCGGCTGCACGCCGCATTGGTGCAGACCGCGCTCGGGGTGCGGCTGCCCTGAGCGGGTGGCTTCGCCGACGGCGGATCGGTCACCCGTTCCCGGCCCGACTACCCAAACGTCCCGGGCACGGCCTAGGGTTGCTGTGTGAACGAGCTCGATGTCGTAGGTGTCCGGGTCGAGATGCCCTCCAACCAACCGATCGTGCTGCTGCGCGAAGTGGGAGGCGACCGTTACCTTCCCATCTGGATCGGACCGGGCGAGGCGACGGCGATCGCCTTCGCCCAGCAGGGCATGGCTCCGGCGCGGCCGCTGACCCATGATCTGTTCAAGGACGTGCTGGAGGCCGTCGGCCAGGAGCTCACCGAAGTGCGCATCACGGATCTGCGGGAGGGCGTCTTCTACGCGGAGCTGGTCTTCGCCAGCGGGGTCGAGGTGAGTGCGCGGCCGTCCGACGCCATAGCGCTGGCGCTGCGCACCGGAACGCCGATCTACGGCAGCGACACGGTGCTCGACGACGCGGGGATCGCCATCCCGGACGAGCAGGAGGACGAGGTCGAGAAGTTCCGCGAGTTCCTGGACCAGATCTCGCCCGAGGACTTCGGCACCAGCAACCAGTAGGCGCCGCGGGGCGCGACCGGGGGCGCGGGGTGACCGCTCCTGTTTCCGGCAAATGCCGGGGGCCACTGAGAGCGTCCTACGACTGGTCCTCAGCGCATTCGGCTAGCCTTTCCCCGCGGTGGGGTGCGGGAAACCACTCTTAGGGTGATTATCACTCGGCGTGCCGAGTGTGGCGATCGTTGACGCACCCCTGGTGACTGCCTACCGTCGAGAAGGCAGTTCAAGGACGGAGGTCGGCGTGAGAAGCAGCGGCGACGGTACGGCTGGGGGTGCCCCCGGACTCGGCGTCGGGGGAAGCGGTCCGTACCCTCCCCCGAGCTCTCGGTTGCGTCCGGGTGGGGGATACCCCCACCAGGGCGGCGCGGCCGATCACGCCCCGCATCGACCGGCAGCCGTGCCGAGCAGCGGAGGGGCGACGTCCATGGCGTCCGAGCAGATCGGCTATCGCGGTCCGACGGCCTGTGCGGCCGCGGGCATCACCTACCGGCAGCTGGACTACTGGGCTCGCACCGGGCTCGTCGAGCCGAGCGTGCGGCCCGCGCACGGCTCCGGCACCCAGCGGTTGTACAGCTTCCGGGACGTCGTCGTCCTGAAGATCGTCAAGCGGTTCCTCGACACCGGGGTGTCGCTGCAGAACATCCGGGGCGCCGTCCAGCATCTGCGTGAGCGCGGGTTCAGCGACCTGGAGCGCATGACGCTGATGAGCGACGGCGCCACGGTGTACGAGTGCACCTCGCCTGACGAGGTCCACGCCCTGCTCCAGGGCGGGCAGGGCGTCTTCGGAATCGCCGTGGGCGTGGTGTGGCGGGACGTGGAGAGCGCGCTGTCGCAGTTGCACGGGGAGCGCGTGGACACTGGGGAGACGCTGGTGGGTCACAACCCTGCGGACGAGCTGGCGCGTCGGCGCAACCGGGCGGTCTGAGGCCCTTCAGGGGCGCCGGCGGCGGGGAACGCCGTTGTCAGTGGTGTGGTGCACCATCGGACGTGTGAGAAACGCGCCCACGATCCTGCATCTCGACATGGATGCCTTCTTCGCCCAGGCGGAGCAGGCGTCCAAGCCGAGTCTGCGCGGGAAAGCCGTGGTCGTGGGCGGTCTGGGGCCGCGCGGGGTGGTGGCGACCGCCTCCTACGAGGCGCGTGTCTTCGGGGTGCACTCGGCGATGCCCATGGCCCAGGCGCGCCGTCTGGCCCCCCATGCCGCCTACCTCGTTCCGCGCTTCGCGTTCTACCGCTCGATCAGCGAGCAGGTGATGGGGCTGCTGCGTGCGCTTTCACCGTTGGTCGAGCCCCTGAGCCTGGACGAGGCATTCGTGGACCTGGAGGCCGGAGAGGCGGCCTGGGACAGCGAGTCGGCGCGTCTGGCCGGTATTCGGCTGCGCGGGGACATACGCAGGGTGACCGGTCTGACGGGCTCGGTGGGGCTGGCCTCCTGCAAGATGCTCGCAAAGATCGCATCGGAGCAGGCGAAGCCCGACGGTCTGGTGCTCATCGAACCGGGCACCGAGCGGGCGATGCTCGGGCCGATGTCGGTGCGCACGCTGCCGGGAGTCGGCCCGGCCACGGGGGACCATTTGCGGCGCGCCGGGGTCACCACGGTCGACGAGATCGCGGAGGCCGGTGAGGACGAGCTGGTGCGGCTGCTGGGCAAGGCCCACGGGCATGCCCTGTACGCGATGGCGCTCGCGAGGGACGACCGTCCGGTGGTGGCGGAGCGGGAGACGAAGTCCGTGTCGGTCGAGGACACCTATGACGTGGACATCCACGACCGGGTACGGGTCGAGCTGGAGGTGCAACGGCTCGCGGACCGGTGTGTGCGCAGGCTGCGGGAGGCCGGTCTGTCCGGGCGGACCATCGTGCTGAAGGTGCGGCGCTACGACTTCTCCACGCTCACCCGGTCCGAGACGCTGCGCGGGCCGACCGACGATCTCGCGGTGGTCCGGGAAGCGGCTGCCAGGCTGCTGGACGCCGTGGACACGACCGGTGGGGTGCGGCTCCTGGGCGTCGGCGTCAGCGGTCTGGCGGACTTCACCCAGGAGGACCTGTTCGCTCAGGCCGCGGAGAGGCGTTCGGACGAGCCTGCGGAGGAGCCGGCGGGCGAGGCCGTCGCCGAGGTCCCCGCGCCGGCCGAGCACCGGTGGCGGCCCGGACATGATGTGCGCCATGCCGAGCTGGGGCACGGGTGGGTGCAGGGAAGTGGCCTCGGCCGGGTGACGGTGCGCTTCGAGACGCCCGAGTCGGAGCCGGGGCGGGTGCGGACGTTCCGGACCGACGACCCCGGGCTGGAGCCGGCGGATCCGCTGCCGCTGGTGCGGCCAGGATCCGACGAGGGCGACGGGCCGGCGGCGGAGGTGACCGATCCGCACGTCGGGCGCACGGAGTGGGAAGCCGGGAACTCTCCACAAGGCCGATCAGTTACACAGGGTGAGGCGACTTGAGCGGTGCGTAGAGCATACGAGCCGCGGCGGAGTGGCGGCGACGCCGGGAAGGGCGCTGCCGACGGCGGAGGGGAGGGAGCTGGATGGACATGCGAGGGGACCGGTCCGTGGAGCGGGCCGGAGTGTCGCCCCGGCGGGCGGCCGAGATGAGTTCGGTGACGGACCGGGTGGCCCGTTGGTGCGCCGAACGGAGCGACGTGGCGGGGTTGCTGCTCGTCGGGTCCTGCGCCCGTGGAGCGGCGCGGGCCGATTCGGACGTCGACCTCCTGTTGTTGTCGACGGCTCCGGACCGGTATGCGGAGGGTGACGCATGGCTGCCGGAGTTGTCCCTGGGGGAGGTGGTGCGCGTCCGTGCCTGGGGACCGCTCACCGAATGGCGGCAGGTCACCGCGTCCGGTCTGGAGGTGGAGATGTGCGTCGGACCCACCGCTTGGGCCAGGACCGATCCGGTCGACGCCGGTACCCGAAGAGTCGTCACGGACGGAGCACGGCCGCTGTACGACCCGGCCGGGATCCTGGGGGCGCTGATACGAGCCTGCGCCTGAGGGCTCAGCCGTCGTCCGTGCCCGCCAGCCGGCCGAAGTCGTGGTCGGGGAGCGGGGGAGGGGAGCCCAGGTCGAGACCGTAGTGGTGATAGAGCTGGAGTTCCTGCTCCGGGGAGAGGTGGCGGCCCACGCCGAAGTCCGGGGCGTCCTTGATCAGCGCGCGGTCGAAGGGGACGCGCAGGGCGCCCTCGACCAGCTCGCTGGGCTCCAGCGGGACGAAGGCGTCGCGGGAGAACAGGCCTGTCCGTATGGCCGCCCACTCCGGAACGCCGGTCGCGTCGTCGAGGTAGACCTCGTCGACGGTGCCGATCTTGGCGCCGTTGCGGTCGAACGCCTTGCGGCCGATCAGGTTGCGCGGATCGATGTCGGTCTGCACGGGCCCTCCACTTGGTCGCAACTCATCCGTCAGCACCACAAAAGGGCACAATGGGATCGGCGGCCACTCGAGAGGGTGATGTTGACCTCGCTGGTAGTCTGACAATGGCTGTTGACCCCGTGCGGGAGAGTCCTCCGAACGACATTCGGAGGCGCCGAAGGAGCAAATCCTCCCCGGAATCTCTCAGGCTCACGTACCGCACGGACGAGGTCACTCTGGAAAGCAGGGCGGGTGCCGACGGCGTCGACGGTGTCCGCTCTCACCGACGGTGAAAGCCGGGCGTCCTTACGGGCGGCCGGTGAAGCTCTCAGGTTGAGATGACAGAGGGGGAGGCCGTCCGGGTACCCGCGCCGTGGTGACCCACGAAGGTCGTGTCAGACCAGGAGGCCTCCGTAATGACCGCCCATCGCATTCCACTCTCCGAGCTCGAGCAGGGAATCCCCTTCGAGCAGCGCCATGTCGGGCCCGATCACGAGGCGCAGGCCAAGATGCTCGCGCATGTCGGCTACGGCTCGCTCGACGAGCTCACCGCCGCCGCGGTCCCGGACGTGATCAAGAACGCCGACGCGCTGGACCTGCCGGGCGCGCGCACCGAAGCCGAGGTGCTGGCCGAGCTGCGGTCGCTGGCCGGGCGCAACCAGGTCCTCGACTCGATGATCGGGCTCGGCTACTACGGCACGTTCACGCCGCCCGTCGTCCTGCGCAACGTCATGGAGAACCCCGCCTGGTACACGGCCTACACGCCGTACCAGCCGGAGATCTCGCAGGGCCGGCTGGAGGCGCTGCTGAACTTCCAGACCATGGTCGCCGACCTGACGGGTCTGCCGACGTCCGGTGCGTCGCTGCTGGACGAGGGCACGGCCGCCGCCGAGGCGATGGCGCTCTCGCGGCGGATGGGGAAGAACAAGAAGGGGCTCTTCCTGATCGACGCGGACGCGCTGCCGCAGACCATCGCCGTGATCGAGACCCGCGCCGAGCCGACCGGCGTGGAGGTCGTCGTCGCCGACCTGAGCGACGGCATCCCGGCGGAGATCGCCGAGCGTGAGATCAACGGCGTGCTCGTGCAGTACCCCGGGGCCTCGGGCGCCGTGCGTGATCTCAAGGCGCTCGTCGAGCAGGCGCACGGGCTCGGCGCGCTCGTCACGGTAGCCGCCGACCTGCTCGCGCTGACGCTGCTGAAGTCGCCGGGCGAGCTGGGGGCCGACATCGCCGTCGGCACCACCCAGCGGTTCGGGGTGCCGATGGGCTTCGGCGGACCGCACGCCGGCTACATGGCCGTCCACGAGAAGTTCGCGCGCAGCCTGCCCGGGCGGCTCGTGGGCGTGTCCGTCGACGCGGACGGGCACAAGGCCTACCGGCTCGCGCTGCAGACGCGCGAGCAGCACATCCGGCGGGAGAAGGCCACCAGCAACATCTGCACGGCGCAGGTGCTGCTGGCGGTGATGGCCGGGATGTACGCCGTGTACCACGGGCCCGACGGGCTGCGGGCGATCGCCCGGCGCACGCACCGGTACGCCACCGTCCTGGCCGCCGGGCTCCGGGCCGGCGGGGCCGAGGTCGTGCACGGCTCCTACTTCGACACGCTGACCGTGCGGGTGCCGGCGAAGGCCGCGGAGATCGTCGCCGGCGCGCGAGAGCGCGGGGTGAACCTGCACCTCGTCGACGCCGACCATGTGTCGGTCTCCTGCGACGAGACGACCGGGCGGGCCCAGGTGGCCGCGGTGTGGGCCGCGTTCGGCGTGGACGGCGACGTCGAGGCGCTCGACGCGGCCACCGAGGACGCCCTGCCCGCCGGCCTGCTGCGGTCCGACGCGATCCTGACGCATCCCGTCTTCCACCAGTACCGCTCCGAGACCGCGATGCTGCGCTACCTGCGCCGTCTCGCCGACCGGGACTACGCCCTCGACCGGGGCATGATCCCGCTGGGCTCGTGCACCATGAAGCTCAACGCGACCACCGAGATGGAGCCGGTCACCTGGCCCGAGTTCGGGCAGATGCACCCGTTCGCGCCCGCCGAGCAGGCGCAGGGCTATCTGACGCTCATCCGTGAGCTTGAGGAGCAGCTCGCCGAGGTCACCGGGTACGACAAGGTCTCGCTGCAGCCGAACGCCGGGTCGCAGGGCGAGCTGGCCGGGCTGCTCGCCGTTCGCGGATACCACCGGGGCAACGGGGACGAGCAGCGGACCGTGTGCCTGATCCCGTCCTCCGCGCACGGGACCAACGCGGCCAGTGCCGTGATGGCGGGCATGAAGGTCGTCGTCGTGAAGACCGCAGAGGACGGCGAGATCGACGTCGAGGACCTTCGCGCGAAGATCGAGAAGCACCGGGACGAGCTGGCGGTCCTGATGATCACCTACCCGTCGACGCACGGGGTGTTCGAGGAGCACGTCGCCGACATCTGCGCCCAGGTGCACGAGGCGGGCGGGCAGGTCTACGTCGACGGCGCGAACCTCAACGCGCTGGTCGGCCTGGCCAAGCCGGGACACTTCGGCGGCGACGTGTCCCACCTGAACCTGCACAAGACGTTCTGCATCCCGCACGGCGGTGGCGGTCCGGGCGTCGGTCCGGTCGCCGTGCGGTCGCACCTCGCGCCGTATCTGCCGAACCACCCGGTGCAGCCCGCCGCCGGGCCGGAGACCGGTGTGGGACCGGTCTCGGCGGCTCCCTGGGGTTCCGCGGGGATCCTGCCGATCTCCTGGGCCTATGTGCGGCTCATGGGCGGCGAGGGTCTCAAGCGGGCCACCCAGGTGGCCGTGCTCAGCGCCAACTACATCGCCAAGCGGCTGGAGCCGCACTACCCCGTGCTCTACAACGGGCCGGGCGGGCTGGTCGCGCACGAGTGCATCATCGACCTGCGGCCGCTGACCAAGGCGACAGGCGTGAGCGTCGACGACGTCGCCAAGCGGCTGATCGACTACGGGTTCCACGCGCCGACGATGTCGTTCCCGGTGGCCGGGACGCTGATGATCGAGCCGACCGAGTCCGAGGACCTCGTCGAGCTCGACCGGTTCTGCGACGCGATGATCGCGATCCGCGCGGAGATCGAGAAGGTCGGCTCGGGCCAGTGGCCGGCCGAGGACAACCCGCTCCACCACGCGCCGCACACCGCGGCCGCCCTCGGCGGGGAGTGGGAGCACGCGTACACGCGTGAGGAGGCCGTCTTCCCGGCCGGGGTGTCGGCCGCCGACAAGTACTGGCCGCCGGTGCGCCGGATCGACCAGGCGTTCGGCGACCGGAACCTGGTCTGCTCGTGCCCGCCGCTGGACGCGTACGAGGACTGAGTGAGCGCGGCACCGCAGGGCCCGGCGCCGGCCCGGAACGGCTGGGTCCGGCCCTCTCCGGGCATGGCCCTGCGGTTGCCGCGGATCTGGAGGCTGACGGTGCAGGAGCCGCGGCCCGGCTCGGCGGCGTTCTGCCGAACGGACGCCTCTCCCCGTAGCCGGTCGGCGCGGTGGATGCGCTCTGTCTGCCTCGCCCGGCCGGGGAGAGGGCCCGGCCCCGGGAGGGGTTGACCCGGCAGTCGGCGGCACCACCGCATCGACCGGTGGCGCCGCCTTTTCCTGCCCGGGACGGCGGGTCCGTTCCGGGCATCGCGATCGCCTGGCCGTGCGGAGACCGGCTCGGACGATCCTGGCCGCAGCCCGGGTGGTGCAACCCTCGTTTGCCGAGCTGGACGTACGCGGCCCGCTCCCGGGCCGGTCTCCCGGCGCCTGGCGTGCGACGGCCAGGGAACGCAAGGTGGTGAAGGGGCCCTCGGCCGTCCGGGGGTCTGTGGCCGTGTCCGTGAGGGCCCGTCCGTCTCGCGAAGCCACGGCGGCCGGTGGATGCCCGTCCCGCTGACGGGGACGAGGCGGCCGCCCGCATACGGTACGAAGGCGCCCGTGCCCTGACCGGTGGGCGCGCTCCTGCTCGCCGGGCGGGCGGCGCTGTTCGCGGGACACGGTCCCGCGCCTTCTACGCCGTCGCCACGGACACCTCGGTGGCCTTGATCAGCGCCACGACGTCGGAGCCCACGAAGAGCCCCAGATCGGTCGCCGCTTCCTTGGTGATCACTGAGGTGAGTTCGGCGCCCTCCAGGATGATTTTCACCGAGGCCATGATGTCGCCGATCGTGAGGCCCGTGATCGTGCCGGGGAGCCGGTTGCGGATCGAGAGCCCGGCGACCTGACCGGCGGCCAGGGACACCTCTGTCGACTTCACCAGGGCCTGGACGGCGGTGCCCGCGGTGAGGCCGAGCTGGTGCGCGGCCTCCAGGGTGATGGCAGCCATGAGGTCCTGGCCCCCGTCGAGGCGGATCCTGACGGTGGCCATCACCTCGCCGGTCTGGACGGCGGTCACGGTTCCGGGAAGCTGATTGCGGATGCTCAGGAGGGTCATGAGCGTCACGGTAGAGCTCTTGATGTCATATGTCCGGTATGCGGCTTCATGTGCCGCCGTGACGGCGTCGTCGGTACATTCGTCGCTTTATCAACTTTTCTCCGGCGTCGGCCTGGTCGTCAGGGGCGGCGTCGGTAGCGGGTGCGGCCCAAGGTGTCGGGCGGGGCCCGTCAGTGAAGACCACAGCGTGCCGCGTCTCCCGCTCCGCGCCCCGCACCTGGTCCCCGGCGCATCGAGTCCCGCACCCGGTTCCCGGCGCATCGAGTCCAGGGCATCGCCCCCGGGTATCGCACTCGGTTCCCCGTGCCCCGCGTTCCGCTCACCGGCGGTGGACGCGCGTCGCCCGCCCGCGCGCGTCAGCCCGTGTGCACGCGGGGGCGGCGGGTGCGGTCGGGCTCCGCCTCGCGCAGGACCTCCCGGGTGACCGGGGCGACCTCTCCCTGGCCGAAGAGCAGGAAGCGCAGGAAGTTGGCGAAGGGGTTGCCCTCGGTCCACTCGAAGTAGATGTGCGGGATGCGGCCGGTGGTGTCGCGGGTGTGCAGCAGGAGTGCGGCCAGGGCGTTGGGGACGGAGGAGGACTCCAGGGTCAGGACGCGGTAGCGCTGGTGCAGGATCTCCCCGCGCACGGTCAGGCCGGCCTCGAACTCGGACGGGTCCATGACGGTGACCTCGACGAAGACGAAGTCCTCGCCGGGGATGTCGTTGTCCTGGCGGATCTGCTCGATCTTGTCGCGGTACTCGGCCTTGTCGCGCCGGTCGGGCTCGTTGGCGATGAACCGTATCCTGCGGCTGGCCATGTCCCGGATGAAACGTTCCGCCATGTCGTCCAGCGTCACGCCTGTCACACGGAGCTCGAAGGCGCGGGCCAGCCGGGAGAGGAACGAGACGAGGATGATCCCGGCGATGAAGCAGGCGCCGATCTTCACGCCGTCGGGACGCTCGATGACGTTCACGACGGTGACGTAGAGCAGGACCGCCGAGACGACGGCGAAGCCGGCCGTCCCGCCCCGCTGCCCGGCCCGGCGGGCGGCGATGGTCACGGCGATCGCGGCGGAGGACATCAGGACCAGGACGCCGGTGGCGTAGGCGCCGCCCTGGGCGTCGACGTCGGCGTCGAAGATCCAGGTGACCAGAAAGGCTATCAGGGTGAAGACGAGGACCATCGGGCGGACGGCGCGGGCCCAGTGCGGGGCCATGCCGTAGCGGGGGAGGTAGCGGGGCATCAGGTTGAGCAGTCCGGCCATCGCGGAGGCGCCGGCGAACCAGAGGATGGCGATCGTCGAGGCGTCGTACACCGTGCCGAAGGCGTTGCCGAGGTACTCGTGGGCGAGGTAGGCGAGGGCGCGTCCGTTGGCTTTGCCGCCGGGCTCGAACTCCTTGGCCGGGATCAGCCAGGTGGTGATGAAGCTGGTGGCGATCAGGAAGACGCTCATGATCAGTGCCGCGGCCGTGAGGAGTTTCCTGGTGTCCCGGATGCGGCCCCTGGGGTTCTCCTGTGTGTCGGCCGGGTCGCCCTGGACGTGGGGCATGACCGCGACGCCGGTCTCGAAGCCGGACAGGCCCAGCGCCAGCTTGGGGAAGACCAGCAGGGACACGCCGATCATGGCGAAGGCGTTGCCGTGTTCGGCGGTGAGGGCGGCGGCCCAGTCGGTGACCACATGGCCCGCGGTGAGCACGTGCCACAGGCCGACCAGTACGACCACGACGTTCAGGCCGAGGTAGACGGCCACCAGGGCGACGGCGACGCCGATGGCTTCCAGGAAGCCCTTGAGGAAGACCGCGCCGAGCAGGGCCACCAGCAGCAGGGTGATGATCATCTTCTGGCCCTGCAGCGTGCTCGTCAGATGCGGGTTCTCGACGAGGTGGGTCGAGGCGTCGGCCGCGGACAGGGTGATGGTGATCAGGAAGTCGGTGGCGGCGAAGCCCAGCAGGGTCAGCACGAACAGCTTGCCCTTCCAGAAGGACAGCAGCCGTTCCAGCATCGCGATCGAGCCCTCGCCGTGCGGGCTCTCCTCGGCCACCCGCCGGTAGACGGGCAGTGCGCCCGCCAGGGTGACGATCACCAGCACGACGGTGGCCACGGGCGAGAGCAGGCCGGCCGCGAGGGCGGCGATGCCCGGCTGGTATCCGAGGGTCGAGAAGTAGTCGACGCCCGTCAGGCACATGACCCGGTACCAGCGCTGTCCCTCGCGCTCGGGCCCGGGTCGCGCCTCGGACCCGGTGGCCGGCTCCTGGGGGCCGTGGCCCTTGCCCATGTCGGCGAGGCCCTCCAGCATCCAGGCGCGCAGACGGCCGGGCGGAGGGTGTTCGGTGGCGGTCATCGACATGCTCCAGGGGTGCGGCTCGGCGTGTGGTTTCGGCCATCACGCGGACGGCGGCATCAGCGTAAGCGGAGAGTCACTCCCGGGCCTGCGAACGGGGGTCCGGAGGGCATCAAGCTTCCGTTAAGACTGGTCGCGGGCCCATCGGAGGCCGTGACCGGAACACTCAGCGTCACGTCACGCGGGGGAGCCGATCCAGCCAGTGAGGCCGTCTCCGTCGTCCGACTCCGTAATGTTCGCCGATGAATACGAATGTTTCGACGAGGTCAAGGTCCGCGCCTGACGCTCTTCTCTCAAGTGACCCCCGGATTGCCTGTGTTCAAGGGGTTGCCACCCGTCGGACGGTGTCTCTAGGGTGCGGCAGCAGCGAACCTTTCTGGATCTGGTTCGAAACTTTCGATCTACCAAGGAGCGCATGATGGGCGACCCGGCACTCTCCCGCCGCGGATTCCTGGCGGCCTCCGCCGCGGCCGGTCTCAGCATGACGGCACTGAGCGCCTGCGGCGGCGACTCGGACGGAGGGTCGTCGGGGACGACCACCATCGAGTGGTGGAACATCTCCACCACTCAGCCGGCGAAGGACGTCTGGGCAGCGCTGGCCAAGCAGTTCGAGGCGCAGAACCCCAAGGTCAAGGTGAAGATCGTTCAGTTGGAGAACGACGCCTACAAATCGAAGATGACGGCGCTGACCGCCTCCGGCAAGCTCCCTGACATCTTCCACACCTGGGGCGGCGGTGTCCTGCGGCAGCAGGTCGACGCCGGACTCGTCGAGGACCTCACCGACCGGACGAAGGACTGGGGCGAGGACCTGCTGAAGGTGGCCCGGCAGCCTTACCTGATCGACGACAAGGCGTACGGCATCCCGTTCGACATCGGAATGATCGGCTTCTGGTACAACAAGGCGCTCTTCAAGCAGGCCGGCGTCGCCGGGCCCCCCACCACCTGGAGCGGCTTCCTCGACGCCGTGCGCAAGCTGAAGGCGGCCGGGATCACCCCGCTCGCCCTGGCCGGCAAGGAGAAGTGGCCGGGCATGTACTACTGGGCGTATCTCGCGATGCGCACCGCTGGCGTCGACGCGCTGCGCAAGGCGGGGGACGCCAAGGACTTCAGCGGGGACGGGTTCGTCCAGGCCGGACAGCACCTGCAGGACCTCGTCGACCTGCAGCCGTTCCAGAAGGGCTACCTCGGCGCCGCCTACTCCAGCCCCACCGGCCAGGCCGCCGCCGTCGGCAACGGCAAGGCGGCGATGGAACTCATGGGCCAGTGGGCCCCGGTCGTGGAGGCCGACGCGGGCAAGGGGCTCGGCGCGAACCTCGGCTTCTTCCCGTTCCCGGCGGTCGACGGCGGCAAGGGCGTGATCACCGAGGTGTTCGGCGGAGGAGGCGGCCACGCGCTGCGCAAGGGCGCCCCGCAGGCGGCCGTCGACTTCCTGAAGTTCTTCGCCTCCGCCGCCACGGACATCACCCTGGTCAAGAAGACCGGCGTGCTGCCCGTGGTCCCGGCCGCGGAGAGCGCCCTCACCGACCCCAACATCAAGGCCGTGCAGGCGCAGTTGAAGGGCTCCACCGGTTTCCAGCTCTACCTGGACCAGGCGTACGCGCCCGCCCTCGGCCAGGAGGTCAACGACAGCGTCGCCGCTCTGATAGCCGGCTCGAAGTCGCCCCAGCAGGTCGCCCAGTCGATCACCAAGGTCGCGAAGGAAGAGCAGTAGCCTGCGATGACCTCCACCTTCCTCCCGGACAAGCGCAGCGGTCCGGACATCACGCCTCCGCTTCCCGTCGCCGGCGCGGGCCGGGAACGGGCGCGGCGGCGGGCGCTGCACTGGCTCACCGCCGTCGCGTTCCAGACGCCCGCGCTGGTGCTGTTCGGCACGCTCGTGCTGCTGCCGATGCTGTTCGCGCTCTACGCCGCGTTCTTCCGCTGGGGCGGCTTCGGCATGCCCGAGGACTTCGTCGGCGGCGACAACTTCACCCGTCTCCTCCAGGACCCGGTGTTCCTGGGCGACCTGTGGCGCTGCCTGCTCCTGGTGGGCCTCTCGCTCGCCCTGCAACTGCCGTTCGCGCTCGCCCTGGCCGTCGCGCTCAACCAGCGCATCCGCGGCCGCGCCGTGTACCGGATGCTGTTCTTCGCGCCGTACATCCTCTCCGAGGCCATCACCGGCGTGCTGTTCAGCATGATCTTCGCCCCGGACGACGGGCTCGCCGATCATGTGCTGGGAGCGATCGGCCTGGACGGCGTGGGCGGGCAGTGGTTCGCCGACCCGTCCACCGTGATGGCGACCCTCTTCCTGGTCATGTCGTGGAAGTACTTCGGCTTCCATATGATGCTCTACCTGGCCGGACTCCAGTCCATCCCGGCCGAGTTGACCGAGGCGGCGCTGATCGACGGAGCGGGTCCCTGGCAGCGCTTCCGCAACGTCACCCTGCCGTTGCTCGCGCCGACCCTGCGCATCAGCGTGTTCCTGTCCGTCATCGGCGCGATCCAGCTCTTCGACCTGGTGTGGGTGATCACCGCGGGCGGACCCGACCACCACTCCGAGACCATGGCCGTGACCATGTTCCAGTACGGCTTCAAGCGCTACCAGGTCGGCTACGCCAGCGCGATCAGCGTGGTCATGTTCGGCATCTGTCTCGTCTTCGCCCTCGCCTACCAGCGGTTCGTGCTCCGTCGCGACCTCCAGGGCGCCACCACGACCATGCGAGGAGGCGGCTCGTGAGCGTCGTCAAGAGCGGCCCCGCCCTCCGCGGGACCGAGCGGGGCCCCCGCCGGAGCGACCGGGGCGCCCGTGGGAGGAGCCGGGCCGGGCGCACCCTTCCGCTGCACCTGCTGCTCGGGATCGCCGGCGCGGTCATGGCCGTGCCGCTCGTCTACGCCGTGCTGTCCGGCTTCAAGTCCACCGACCAGCTCTCCCGCAACCCGATCGGCCTGCCCGACCCCTGGGTGCCCTCCAACTACACCGACATCCTGGGCTCCGGCTCGTTCTGGCAGCTGGTCGGCAGCAGCACCCTGATCGCGGTGGGGACGACCGTGGTGGTCGTCGCGGTGTCCGCGCTCGCCGCGTTCTCCTTCGCCCGGTTCGCCTTCCGCGGCCGGGAGGTGCTGTTCACCCTGTTCACGATGGGGCTGATGTTCCCCTTCGCGGTGGCGGCGCTGCCCCTGTTCCTGCTGCTGCGCTCCATCGGGCTGCTGGACAACCCGCTCGGCGTGATCCTGCCGCAGGCGGCGTTCGGACTGCCGGTGACCATCGTCATCCTGCGTGGCTTCTTCCGCGAGATCCCCGCCGAGCTGGAGGAGGCGGCCACCCTGGACGGCTGCGGGCCCCTCGGCTTCTTCTGGCGCATCCTGCTGCCCATGGCGAGGCCGGCCCTGGGCACGGTGTCCGTGCTCGCCGTCGTCGGCAGCTGGAACAACTTCCTCCTGCCGCTGCTGGTCTTCAACGAGCCCACCTGGTGGACCGTCCCGATCGGCGTGCAGCAGTTCCAGGGCCAGTACTCCGCCGAGTACGCCCGCGTGTTCGCCTACCTCGTCCTCGCCATGGTCCCCGCCCTGGCGTTCTACTCCGTCGCCGAGCGCCAGCTCGTCGGCGGTCTCGCCGCCGGCGCCACCAAGGGGTGACGCGCGCCCGCGGACCGTACGGCGCACATCCACCCGACGTGAGGAGTCGCACCATGCCCAGCACCGCCGCCCGCACACGGCTCAGACTCGCCGGAGCCCTCGCCGCCGTCCTCGTCGCGGCCGGGATCGTCTCCGGGCCGGCCGCCCAGGCGCACGAGCGTCCGGGGCACGCAACACCGCGGACCACCCTCGCCGACCTCGCTCAGCGCCACGGCCGGTACTTCGGCAGCGCCACGGACAACCCCGAACTCACCGACGCCGCCTACACGAAGATCCTCGGCCGCGAGTTCGACATGATCACCCCCGGCAACGGGATGAAGTGGTACGCCACCGAGCCGCAGCAGGGCGTCTTCGACTGGACGGCGGGCGACGAGATCGTCGATCTCGCGCGCGGCCACCACCAGAGGGTCCGCGCCCACACCCTCGTCTGGCACAGTCAGCTGCCCGACTGGCTCACCGGCAGGGAGTGGACGGCCGACGAGCTGCGCGCCGTCCTGAAGAAGCACATCCAGACGGAGGTGCGCCACTATCGGGGCAAGGTCTACTCCTGGGACGTCGTCAACGAGGCCTTCAACGAGGACGGTACCTACCGGGACACCGTGTTCTACAGGACCCTCGGGCCCGGCTACATCGCCGACGCCCTGCGATGGGCCCACGAGGCCGACCCGAGGGCGAAGCTCTACCTCAACGACTACAACATCGAGGCCGTCGGCCCGAAGAGCGACGCCTACTACGCCCTGGCCAAGGAGCTGAAGGCCCGGCACGTCCCCCTCGACGGCATCGGTCTGCAGGCCCATCTGGCCCTGCAGTACGGCTATCCGACGACCCTGCAGGACAATCTCCGCCGTTTCGCCCGGCTCGGCCTGGACACCGCGCTCACCGAGGTCGACGTACGGATGCTGCTGCCCGCGACCGACGAGAAGCTGGCCCAGCAGGCCGACTGGTACCGGGATCTGACCGCGGCGTGCCTCGCGGTGCGGCGCTGCGTCGGCGTCACCATCTGGGATTTCACCGACAAATACTCCTGGATTCCGGCGGTGTTCCCCGGTGAGGGAGCCGCGCTGCCCTGGGACGAGCAGCTGGCGCCCAAGCCCGCCTACCGGGCGATCCGGGAGGCGCTCAGCTAGGACCGCGCGGCGGCGCGGTGCTCGACCGCACCACCAGCTCCGTGCCCAGTTCCACCCGCGGCGAGTCCGGGCGCTCGCCGCGGGCCAGGCCGAGGACCGTGCGGGCGGCGAGCTTGCCCATGTCGGCCAGAGGCTGGCGCACGGTGGTCAACGGCGGGGCCGACCAGCGCACTTCCGGCAGGTCGTCGAACCCGACCACGCTCATGTCCTCCGGCGTCCGCAGGCCGCGCCGGCGCAGCGCCTCGATCGCGCCGAGCGCCATCTGGTCGCTCGCCGCGAACACGGCGGTGGGCGGTTCGGGGAGGCCGAGCAGGGCGGAGCAGCCGGTGAAGCCCGACTCGGGGCGGAAGTCGCCGGGGACGACGAGGCTTTCGTCGACCGCGAGGCCGGCCGCCTCCAGGGCCGCGCGGTAACCGTCGAAGCGGGCCCGGGAGCACAGCAGTCTGGGCGGCCCCGCGATCATGCCGATCCGGCGATGACCCAGCGACAGCAGGTGTTCGGTGGCCGCGAGGCCACCGGACCAGTTGGCCGCGCCGATGGTCGGGGTGTCGTCGGCCGGGGATCCCGTCGGGTCGACGACGACCAGCGGGACGCCCAGGATGCGCAACTGCTCGTGCAGGGTGGGTTCCAGCGCCGAGGTGACGAGGACGGCGCCGTCGGAGGCGCGGGAGCGCAGATTGCGCATCCACTCGCGGGCGTCGCCCGAGCGGCCGTGGATCGCCGAGACCACCGTGCCCGCGCCGGCCGCGTGGGCGACCTCCTCGACGCCACGGATGATCTCCACCGCCCAGGGGCTGTCGAGATCGTTGAAGACCAGGTCGAGCAGCAGGGGGCGGGCCGGGGCGGCGGCGGGACGCTTGCGGTAGCCGTGCAGGCGCAGCAGGTCCTCGACTCTGGCCCGGGTCTGCGGGGAGACGTCGGAGCGGCCGTTGACCACCCGTGACACGGTCGGCACGGAGACGCCGGCCCGGCGGGCGATCTCCGTGATCGTGACTCTGCCCTCGGACGCGGGCGCCCTGTCCTGTGTCGTCACTTCCCCCACCTCCGTCGCCCCGTTCCGGGCGCCGCGCCGAAACTTCCAGGAGTCTTCCGGAAGGTGTGCCGCCGTGGGAAGACATCCGGGGGTGCGCGTCGTCCCGGAGTCGGGGGACTACGGGGAGTGAACGGTTCCGGACACGCGTCGGGGCCGGTGCGCGGAAGCGTCCGCGGCCGGCCCCACAGGTCTCCGGACGGCGGTCCCGCGCCGTCCGGGCAGGCTCTAGGCGGCGGTCACGACCCGGTGGGGGGCGATGACCCGGCCGTCCGGCAGGAGCTCACCGGTGTCCTCGAAGAGCAGGACGCCGTTGCACAGCAGGCTCCAGCCCTGTTCCGGGTGGTGCGCCACAAGACGGGCGGACTCCCGGTCGGCTGAGGTCGCTGTCGGGCACGGCGGCTGGTGCTGGCACATGGATGGGAACTTCCGCTCTGGCGTGATGGGTGAGGTGGTTGGCGTGTCGGTCGTGTCTGTCCCGCGGCTTGAAGCGTCGTTCATGGCCGCCCCCCGTTGTGATAAGTCGTCGGAACCCAGTGTTGCCCTACGGAGGTCGTTCCGCAGGGATTTCGCGGCACCGCTTCTCACAGGTTCATGACGCGTCACCCACGCGGGCGGTTCATCGCCACCGCACTGTCATTTCGGGTGGTTTCCGGTGGCCGGATGGGGCTAGTCCACCCGGTCCGTCGGACGGTCCCGCGCGGGTGGGCGTCCGCCCGCACCGCCGTACCCCGCCGCCGGGGCCGCGGCGACGGGGTACGGGATCCGGACCGGTCCCACTGACCGGACCGGCCGGACCGACCCGGCCGGCCGGATCGAGTGGACCGGTCCGGTCGGCGGATCGAACGGTTCAGGCGGGCGAGCCGAGGAGCGGCGGAGGCGCCGGGGTCACCCGGTGGGTCAGCACCGGGAGCAGTTCGGCGACCCGGTGCGGACGGTGGGCGGCGATCCCGGGCGGCGCCGGGGCGAGCGGTACCAGCAGATCCGCCGGATCGGGGTGTCCTGTGGTGCCGTCCGAGGCGCAGTCACCGTGCAGCCAGAGCGTCAGCATGTAGAGGCCGGGCACCGACAGCAGGCGCGCCTGGTACGGCTGGGCCGCCGACTCGGCCTGACGCAGGGCCCGTTCGGTGGAGGCGATGTAGGGGCCCTCGAAGAAGTGCGAGAACGTCCAGCCGTCGGGAGTGAGCCGGGTCTCGGCCGCGGCCACGGCGCGCTCGTCGCAGCGGATCAGGAAACGCCAGCCGGCCAGCCGGGTCTCGGCCACGCCTTCCGGGCTGACGGCGTCCAGGACGTGCAGGGGCAGCGGATGGTCAGCGACGGCTTCCTGCTGGGCGGTGCGCAGGGCGGGCGTATGGACCTCACGGACTGCGGTGGGGGAACCGAGTGCCGTGAGGACGGAGCGCAGGGCGGGCGCGGGAGCCGGGGGGACATGCAAAGGCATGGTGGGTCGCCTCTCATTCGACAGGCACGGTGGCGCGAGGGCGGGGGCGGACGGCGCTGTCAGCTAGCTCTCGGAGGTCGGAGAGGCGGGGGCCGGGTCTGCGTGCTCGGGTGCGCGAGCGGCCTGCCGTCACTTCGACGACAGGCTCCTTCGACCGTGGGTGCCAACCTTCTCTGCCTTGTTCGCAGAGTTTATACGACATGTGTTCAGGCTGTGTTTCGACTAGTCGATCCGCAGATACCCGGCAAGGGTTCATTCGGTCGGCGATACGTGTGAATCATCCCGATTCACAGGGGGTCGCGCCGTGATGACCTCGGGTTATGCGCGCGCAACGGTCGGCCCATTCTCGTCGGCGTTTTTCACGAGACCTTGATTCGTGAAAGGGCTCGTGCCGCATGCCCGGTGAATGTGCCAACGGAACGCCGCGGGCGGCTTTCGGTCAGCGTAGCGGGTGCCGTGGGCGGCCGGGGACGTTATCGATCCGCCGGGCTGGGCATCATCATTCCTGTCAGGGACGCCCGGCGGCCGGGGGAGACGGGCCGCCGCACGAGGAGGGACGCTTCGATGGGCGAGAAGGTCGTGGCAGGCGCATTCGACCTGTCCGATCGTCAGTACTACCGGGACAAGCTCCGACGGTGTCTGACGGGGCTCGAGCGGCTCCTGGCCCAGAAGCGCTTCGACCGCCCCAAGAACCTCATGGGTCTTGAGATCGAACTGAATCTCGCGGGTGCCGACGGTCAGCCGAAAATGTTGAATGGCGAGGTGCTGGAGAGGATCGCGAGTCGCGATTTCCAGACAGAACTCGCCATGTTCAACCTGGAAGTCAACATAGCCCCACACCGATTGGGCGGCCGAGTATTCGACAGACTCGCGGAGGAAATCAGCACGTCGCTGGCATATGCCCATCGAAAGGCGGGCGAGGTCGACGCCGGAATCGTGATGATCGGTATTCTGCCGACGCTCGACCGGGACGACCTGGTGTCCACCAACCTTTCCGACGTCGACCGCTACACCCTGCTCAACGACCAGATCGTGGCGGCGCGCGGCGAGGACTTCACCCTGGAGATCGACGGGGTCGAGCGCCTGTCGTGCACCTCGAAGTCGATCGTGCCCGAGGCGGCCTGCACCTCCGTCCAACTGCACCTCCAGGTCACGCCGGCCCGCTTTCCCGCGGTGTGGAACGCCGCGCAGGCGGTCACCGCCGCGCAGATCGCCGTCGGCGCCAACTCGCCCTTCCTGTTCGGCCACGAGCTGTGGCGGGAGTCGCGCCCCCCGCTGTTCCAGCAGGCCACCGACACCCGGCCGCCCGAGCTCCAGGCGCAGGGCGTGCGGCCGCGGACGTGGTTCGGGGAGCGGTGGATCAGCTCGGCCCACGAGCTGTTCGAGGAGAACCTGCGCTACTTCCCGCCGCTGCTGCCGATCTGCGACGAGGAGGACCCGCTGGAGGTCCTGGACGCGGGCGGGGTGCCCTCGCTCGCCGAACTCGTGCTGCACAACGGCACGGTCTACCGCTGGAACCGGCCCGTCTACGGCATCGCCGACGGCGTTCCGCACCTGCGGGTGGAGAACCGGGTCCTGCCCGCCGGGCCGACTGTGACCGATGTGATCGCCAACGCGGCCTTCTACTACGGACTCGTGCGGTCGCTGGCCGAGGAGTCGCGGCCGGTCTGGTCCAGGCTGCCGTTCGAGACGGCCGCCGCCAACTTCGAGGCGGCCTGCCGGGACGGGATCGACGCGCGGCTGCAGTGGCCCCGGCGGGGGCGCCTGGGCGGCCTGGTCGAGGTGGACGCGGTGAGTCTCGTCCGGGACGAGCTGCTGCCGCTGGCCGAGGCGGGACTGGACGCATGGGGCGTGGAGCCCGCCGACCGCGATCTGTATCTGGGGGTCATCGACGAGCGCTGCCGGCGGCGGGCCAACGGGGCGACCTGGCAGGTGGCGACGTTCCACCGGGCGCTGGAGGCGGGGCTGTCGCGCGACGCGGCGCTGGCGGCCACCACGCGACGGTACGCGGAGCTGATGCACCAGGGAGAGCCCGTGCACACCTGGCCGGTGGGCTCGCCCGAGCCGGCCGCCCTGGGGTGAGGCCGGTGCCACGGCGGGACGCCCGCGGGACGGCCCGCGGGCCCGTCCCGGCCTGACAGGACCAGTGCGGTCGGCCGCCTCCGGTGCACGCCCCGGGCTGAGACGGCCGCGACGGCCACGGCGTGGCGGCGGGAGCGAGGAAGGGGGGCCGCCGCCGACCGCCGCGTACGGATCGGGCAAGCTGTGACGTCTCATGACGGTGCTGCCCCCTGTCGGCGTCCGTGGGCGGATCCCCGCCGTACGGCACGCGAAGGGGAGACACGCCCCGTACGGTGCCCGTCCCCCGGCGGCCTGTCACGCATGGATGCCGCCGCTTCTTCCGAGACCCTGGCGAGGCAGGGACGGCGGGGATGCGGTGCGTTCACGCAACTGAAGGCAGGTGCGCAGGTGAAGGCGGAACAGGTGGCCGATTCCTCTTCGTGGGACGGGCTTTCGCGACGGATGCTCCGGGACGAGACGCTGCTCGTCCTGGCGCTTTCGCTCGGCGCGAGCGGTGTGTCCGCACTGATCAGTTTCGTCGGATCCGTCACCAAGCCGGGAGGACTGAAGGACCAGGCGGCGACCCTCAACGCCTCCGCCGCACCGGGCCGTCCCTGGCTCGATCTCGCATGGCAGCTCTTCGGCATCGCCACGGCGCTCGTGCCGGTCGCCCTCGTCGCGCACTTCCTGCTGCGCGAGCGCGACGGGCGCGGGCTGCGGACGCTGGGCTTCGACCGCACCCGGCCCTGGACGGACCTCGGCCGCGGCGCGGCGATCGCGGCGGTGATCGGCAGCACCGGCATCGCCTTCTACCTGGCGGCGCGCGGCCTCGGCTTCAATCTCACGGTGGTGCCGGAGGCCCTCCCGGACGTCTGGTGGAAGTACCCGGTCCTGATCATGTCCGCGCTGCAGAACGCGATCCTCGAAGAGGTCATCGTCGTCGGCTATCTGCTGCGCCGGCTCGGTGGGCTGGGCTGGACGCCGGGCACCGCGCTCATGGCCAGCGCCGTGCTGCGCGGTTCGTACCACCTCTATCAGGGCGTCGGCGGATTCATCGGCAACATGGTGATGGGCGTCGTCTTCGTCTGCCTCTACCGGCGCTGGGGACGGGTGGGCCCCCTCGTGGTGGCGCACTCCCTGCTCGACATCGGCGCGTTCGTCGGATACGCGCTGCTCGCGGGGAAGGTGGGGTGGCTCCCGACGGCGTGAGCCGCCCCCCTTCGCCCCGGCGGCGTCATCAGGCGAGCAGTTCCCCCTCGATGACCGTGATCGCGCGGCCGGTCAACAGCGTGCGGTCGCCGCGCAGTGCGGTGCGGACGCGGCCGGAGCGGGAGGAGGCCTGCAGGCCCGTGAGGTCGGTGCGGCCCAGCCGCTCGGACCAGAAGGGGGCGAGCGCGGTGTGGGCGCCGCCCGTCACCGGGTCCTCGTCGATGCCGATGTTGGGGAAGAAGCACCGGGAGACGAAGTCGTACCCCAGGTCCGGGTTCTCGGCACGGGCGGTGGCGATGACGCCGCGGCTGGAGGAGGCGGCCAGAGCCTTGTGATGGGGTCGCAGCGCGTGGACGGTCTTCTCGTCGGCGACCTCGATCAGCAGGTTGCCGACCTGCGGGCCGGTGTCGAAGCAGGCCAGCGGCTCCGCGCCCAGGGCCTCGGCGACGCCGGCCGGGATCTCGGCCGGCGTCAGCCGGGCGGTCGGGAAGTCCAGGGTGATCGAGCCGTCCTCGGCGGGCGTGGCGACCAGGACGCCGCTGCGGGTGGCGAAGCGCACCGGCCCCTCGTGCGCGCCGGTCGTGCGCAGGACATGGGCCGCGGCGAGCGTGGCGTGGCCGCACATCGCGACCTCGGCGACCGGTGTGAACCAGCGCAGCTCCCAGTCCGCCTCGCCGCCCTCGGGAAGCGGGCGGGCGAACGCCGTCTCGGCGTGGTTGACCTCCAGGGCCACGTTCTGCAGCCGGCCGTCGTCCGGGAAGGCGTCCAGGAGCAGGACTCCGGCCGGGTTGCCGGCGAACGGGCGGTCGGTGAAGGCGTCGACGACATGAATCCGCATGCCGCCGACGCTAGGGGCCGGCGCGACCGTCGGCCAAGGCCAATCCGCGAGTCCTGGCCCTGATTCCGCCGACGGCCCGAGCCGGCGGTCCACCCCGGGCTCCTCCCGCGCTGCGGCTCGCTCACAGCGCGGCGCCGACCGAAGGCTGGGATATTGGGGGAGGAGCGCAGCGCTACCCATGACCTCAGGACCAGGGGCGGTGAGCGCCATGAGCGAGCCCGAGGAGAGCGACGCCGAACAGACGGCGCCGGGCGCGGATCCCCAGGGGGATCCGTTTCTGCGCACGCGGTTCGTCGTGCCGGCCCGCCCGGTGGCCTTCCTGCGGCGCGAACGGCTGGTCAGCCACCTCGACCAGGCGCTGCGGACGCCGTTGACCATGGTCAACGGGCCCGCGGGGGCAGGCAAGACGCTGCTGGTGGCCGACTGGGCCGCCGCGCGCGAGACGTCCGTCGCCTGGCTCACCACCGACGCGGCGGGACAGAAGCCGGGCATGTTCTGGGCGTATCTCCTCCAGGCCCTGCACGCGTCCGGCACCCCCCTGCCCGCCGGGATCGGCTGCCCGGCCGACGCGGGCCGCACGCCCCCGACGCTGCTCGCCCGCCTGGCCGCCGGGCTGAGCGCCCTGGACCGCCCGGTCGTGGTCGTCCTGGACGAGTACGACCGGGTGACGGACCCGGAGATCGCCGAACAGCTGGAGTTCGTGCTCCACCACGCCGGCGACGGCCTGCGCCTGGTCCTCGTCACCCGCACCGAGCCGCTGCTGCCGCTGCACCGCTACCGGGCGGCCGGCGACCTGACGGAGATCCGGGGAGCGGAGCTCGCCTTCACCTGCGAGGAGGCGGCAGCACTCCTGGAGCTGCACGGACTGCGGCTTCCGGAGCCCGCCGCGCAAGGGCTCGTGGAACGCACCCGGGGCTGGGCCGCGGGCCTGCGGCTGTGCGCGCTCGCCGCGCGCGAGAGCCCCGATCCGCAGACCTATCTGAAGGAGTTCGAGGCCGACCGCACCTCGGTCGCCGACTTCCTGCTGGCCGAGGTGCTCAGACAGCAGCCCGCCGCGACCCAGGACCTGCTGCTGCGGGTCAGCGTCCTCGAGCGGTTCCGCCCCGAGCTGGCCAATGCGCTCACCGGCCGGACCGACGCCGAGCCCATCCTGGCCGGTCTGTGCCGCGCCAACGCCTTCGTCGAGCACCTGGAGCTGGACTGGTACCGACTGCACCCGCTGTTCGGCGAGATCCTCCGGGCCCATCTGCGGGTGCGCTCGCCGGGGCTGGAGACCGAACTGCACCGGCGGGCCGCGCGATGGCTGCGGGGCTCGGGCGCGCTCACGGAGACGCTGGGGCACGGCGCCGCCGCCGGGGACTGGCAGTTCACCGCGGGCGCGCTGGTCGACGACCTGGCCATCGGCTGGCTCTTCACCGGCCTGCGCGCGGACGAGCTCGGCGAGCTGTTCTCCCGGATGAGTCCGGAGGCCGCGGGCCCCGCCGCGGAACTGGTCCGTGCGGCGCGCGAGCTGTCCCGGCACGAGGTCGGCCGGGGCCTGGGCCACCTGCGTCGCGCAGAGCAGGCCCTGGCGGCTGAACTCGGCCGCACGACGACCGGCTCCGGCCCGGCGGCGGGGCTGCAGGAGCTTCTCCCGGACGCCTCGGCCCCGCCTGCCGAGTGGGGTCCGGCCGGCGCGCAGCCCGCGCTGGCGGAGGCCCGGTTGACCTGTGCGCTCCTGGAGGCGCTGGCGGCCCGGCTGACCGGTGCGCCGGGCCGGGCGGAGCTGGCCGCGGCGGCGGCCGAGACGCTGCGCGGCGAGGTCCCCGCGCACCTGCTGGACCGACACCCCGAACTCATCGCCCTTCTGCTCGCCCACCTGGGCTCTGCGCGGCTGTGGGCCGGACGGTTCGAGGACGCGCACACCGCCCTGACGGGGGCGGCCGGGGCCGTCCCCGGGGCCTCGACGGCGCTGGCCCGCGAGGACTCGCTGGGCCGGCTGGCGTTGATCGACTACCTGAACGGCCGGCTCGCCGGGGCGGAACGCACGGCGCGGGCCGCGCTGACCGAGACCGAGCGCTACGGCCTGCCCCAGCCGTCCGGTTCCGGCATGGGACGGCTGGTGCTGGCCGCCGTCGCCGTCGAACGCGACGACCTGGACCGGGCCCAGGCCCTCCTGGAGGAGGCGGCGCAGCCGCACCCCGCGCTGCGGGACCCCGTCATGGAGGCGGGCCGGGCCATCGCCACCGCCCGGCTGCACCTGGCCCGCGGCGACCTCGGGGCCGCGCTCGCGACGGCGGAGCGGACCGTGCCGGCCGCGGTCGCCTCGCCCTGGGCGGAGGGCCAGACGGCGCTCGTCGTCTCCGCCGCGCATCTCGCCGACGGACGACCCGAGACCGCCGTCAAGGTGCTGCAGGGGCTGCCCGACGCCGCCCCCGCGTGCACGGTGGCGTCCGCACGCGCCGAACTCGCCGCAGGCAGGCCCCTGGCCGCGATCGACCTGCTCGACCGGCTGAACCCCCAGGACCGCTGCGGGCCCGCGGTGACCGTCCGGGCCCTGTTGGTGCGGGCGCAGGCGGCAGACGCGTCCGGAGACCGGTCCGCCGCGCGCGCACTCGTCGCCCTGGCGCTGCGCGAGGCCCGGCGCGACGGCCTGCGGCGCCCCTTCGCCGAAGCCGGACCGTGGATCCGCCCCTTCCTGGGCGCCCCGACCACGCGCGGCCCCGGGACGGACGCTCACCCCCGCGGCGTCCGGCCGCCCGAGGGCCCCCCGCCGCCGGTCGTCGAGGAGCTGACCGTACGCGAGCGCGACGTGCTGCGCAGGCTTGCCCTGACCATGTCGACGCAGGAGATCGCCGCCGATCTGTATCTCTCCGTGAACACCGTCAAGACCCACCTCAAGAGCGCCTACCGGAAGCTCTCGGTCGGCCGCCGCAACGAGGCGGTGCGCCGCGCCCGCGACCTGGGACTGCTGTGAACGGCGGCCGCGGCGCGACGGGACGGGGGAGGCGGGGGAAGCCGGCGGGCTCGCCCGTAGCGGGTGAGGCGGCGACGCCGGTTCCCGGGTGCGATGGGCAGGTGAACACGGTGACCCGCCGGCTGGCCCTGACGGTGCTGGGCGCCGCCCGGTTCCTGATGGTCCTGGACACGTCCGTCATGAACGTCTCGATCAGTCAGCTGGTCGCGGACTTCGACACCGAGGTGACCGCCATCCAGGACGTCGTCACCCTGTACGCGCTGGTCATGGCGGCCTTTGGCCTCCTGTGCGTCGGCGCAGCTCGACGGTCTCAAAGCGGGGATCCTGGCCGCGGGCGAGATCGCTCTCACCGGCTTTCCGGTCACGGATGGCCCGCCGACCGCGAGGGGCGTGAGGCCGGGCCGGTCCGAAGCCGACGCGCCGACCGGTCCGTCCCCGTCCCCTGACCGTCCGTCGGGCCGACCGGTCCGAACCGTCCGACGCGTCGAGGGAGGCCGCGATGTCCAGGACCGACCGCAGCGCACGGCGCCCGCCACACGCCGTCGGCCTCCGGGCCACCGCCGACTACACCGGTGGCGTCTACGGGTCCATGCTCGCGGCCTCCGTGGTGGTCGGCGTGGCCACCCTGGGGTCGGTGACCCGGACGGAGCTCGTGCTGCTGCTGTTGCTCACCGGGGTCGTTTTCTGGGTCGCGCATGTGCACGCCCACCTGTTCGGGGCGCGGCTGGCCCAGCGGCGGCTGGACCGGCGGATCGTCGCCCAGGTGTGCCGCGACGAGTGGCCGATCGTCAAGGCCGCGGTCCCGCCCGCCCTCGCGGTGGCCGTCAGCCCGCTGTTCGGCCTCGACCTGTCGGGCACCCTCTGGTTCGCGCTCGCCGTCGCCGTCGCCGGCCAGGTGGGCTGGTCGGCGGCGGCGGCCCGGCGCGCCGACGCCTCATGGAGTCTGGTCGCCGTCACCGCCTCGGTGAACCTCGTGCTCGGTCTGCTGATCATCTTCTTCAAGCTCTTGGTGACGCACTGACCTGCGCCGCTCGCCGCTCCACCGGCCTGGGGCTCGCGCCCCGATCCGTCCCCGACGTGTTCCGGGCGGCCCCGCGGCCGTGGCCCGCCCGCCATCGATGTGCCCCTGCCCGCCCGCTGCCGCGCCCTGCCCGACGGCTGCCGCGCCCTGCCCGCCCGCTGCCGCGCCCTGCCCGACGGCTGCCGCGCCCTGCCCGACGGCTGCCGCGCCCTGCCCGACGGCGGGCTCCGCCCGCCGACGTGTGGCTATCACCTCCAGCGGGTGAGGCCGGGGGCCGGTGGGGGGACGGAGGATCGCAGCAAGGGCGCAGTCCGCCTGTCCCAGGCCGTCCCGGGAGCAGCTCATGCGCTACGAGATCCGCGTCGAAGGACAGCTTTCGGAGGCGCTGACCGAGGCCTTCCCGGAGCTGGACCATGTGGTCATGTCCGGCCATACCGTGCTGTTCGGGCAAGTCGTCGACGAGGCGCATCTGTACGGGCTGCTGGCCCGCTGCCAGTCCCTGGGACTGCGGGTCATGGAGATGCGCCAGCTGCCGGAGTGACGTTCCGGGGACCGACGTCCTCGCACCGACCCGCGAGGACACGAGGAGGAGCCATGAGCGTGTCACCTGGACCCGCGCCGCACCCCGGACCCGACCCCCGGCCGCCCGGCGAGCGGGGTTCCGGCCCCGGTCCCGCGGCGCCGCCCGGAGATCCGGCCGCCGCCCTGGCCGTGCTCGGGCGCTCCTGGACGTGGATCCTCGGTTCGGCGGTCGTCACGTTCGTGCCGGGCGTTCTGATCCTGGTCTGGCCGGACGAGACCCTGCACGTCCTCGCGGTCCTCATCGGCCTGTACCTGCTGGCGACCGGCCTGTTCCGGTTCGTGGCGTCCTTCGCCGGAGAGGACGGCGGCGCCCGGGTCGCGGGACTGCTGCTGGCCCTGCTGTACGTGGTGGCCGGGGTGCTGTCCCTGCGGCACCCGCTGCAGACCATCGCCGCGCTGTCGCTGATCGTCGGCGTCCTGTGGCTTGTGTCCGGCATCGTCACGCTCTTCACGGCTCTCGCCGCCGAGGACATGCCCCACCGGGGCGTCGTGATCGGCGCGGCGGTGCTGGCCGTCGTCGCGGGGATCGTGGTGCTCGCCCTGCCCACCGAGTCGGCCCGGGCGCTGACCCGGCTGCTCGGCGTGTGGCTGGTCCTGCTGGCCCTGGTCGAGGCGTCCGTCGCCTTCGCCTGGCGGGCCGCGCTCCGCAGGGCCGCCACGGTCGACCTGAGCCGGGAGCCGGGCCGGGACGGCGGTGGCCGCGCGGGGACCGTCTGAGGTGCGCCCGTGCCGACGGGCGGCCCGCGCTCACCCGTCCCGGGTGAGGCCCGCGGGTCCCGGGCGGCGCAGGCTGGGAACGGCATGCGACGCCATGCCGGGTCGTCGGGCGAGAGCCCGGAACGGAGGAACGAGATGAGTGGGGACACATACCTCGCATACGACTATCCGCTGCTGAGCGCCTTCTGGACCATGCTGGTGTTCTTCCTGTGGATCATGTGGTTCATCCTGCTGTTCCGGGTCGTCGTCGACGTCCTGCGCGACGATCACCTCGGCGGCTGGGCCAAGGCCGGGTGGCTCGTCTTCTGCATCGTCCTGCCCTTCCTCGGCGTGCTGGTCTACGTGATCGCGCGCGGCAGGGACATGGGGCGCAGGGAGATCTCGCAGGCGCGTGAGCAGCAGCAGGCCTTCGACGACTACATCCGTGAGACGGCCAAGGGCTCCGGCGGCCCCACCAGCAGCGTCGACGAACTCGCCCGGCTCTCCGAGATCCGCGCCCGCGGCGACATCACGGACGAGGAGTTCGCCAAGGCGAAGCAGATGGTCCTGGGCGGCTCCGGCCGCTGAGCCGTCACCCCGAGCGGCTCGGAGCGGCCCGGGCGTGGCCGGGCACGTCGCGGCCACGAGCGCGTTCGGCGGCCGGGTTCCGCGCTCCGCGCCGACCCCGCCGCCCGGACCCCGCCCGGACCCCGTCGGGACGCTTCCGCCGTGCCGACCCCGCCGGGCCGCCCTGTCCGATCCCGTTGTCCGGCATTGCCAGGAAGGCGGCAGAGATGTGCCGTTGGCTCGCCTACTCAGGCACCCCCGTCCTGCTCGAAGCGATTCTCTACCGGCCTGCTCACTCGCTGATCGACCAGAGCCTGCACTCCAAGATGGGCGTGGAGACGACGAACGGCGACGGCTTCGGCGTCGGCTGGTACGCGTCCGACGGGGCGGCCGGGACCCCGGCGGTCGTCCGGGAGATCGGCCCGGCCTGGAGCAACCGCAACCTGCGGGAGATCGCCGGGCACGTCCGCTCCTCGCTGTTCTTCGCCCACATCCGGGCCTCGACCGGCACGGCGGTGCAGCAGACCAACTCGCATCCGTTCCGGCACGGCCGCTGGATGTGGATGCACAACGGCGCGATCGCCGACTTCCACCGTATCCGCCGGGATCTCGCTCTCGCCGTCGACCCGCTGCTCTTCCCCGACATCGAGGGCTCCACCGACTCCGAGCTGATGTTCTTCCTGGCCCTCACCCTCGGTCTGGAGGAGGATCCGCCGGGCGCGGTCGCTCGCATGGTGGGTCTGGTGGAACGCGTCGGGCACGCCCACGGCGTGGAGTTCCCGGTCCAGATGACGGTCGCCGTGACCGAGGGGGAGCGGCTGTGGGCGTTCCGCTACTCCAGCCAGGGCTCCTCGCGCTCGCTCTTCTACAGCACCCGGGTGGAGGCGCTGCGGGAACTCCACCCCGACATGGCGTTCCTGCGCGAGGTCTCCGACGAGACCCGCCTCATCGTCTCCGAGCCCCTCGGTGATCTGCCCGGCGCCTGGAACGAGGTGCCCGAGAGCACGTACGGCGTCATCCAGCCGGGCGGGGACGAGATGCTGCGGTTCACTCCGCAGGCGCAGTAGCGCGCCGGCAGGCCGCCCGCCGCCCCGCACCGCTCAGTGGACGGAGAACCCTCCGTCGACGAAGATCGCCTGCCCGGTGACATAGCCGGACGCGCGGCTCGCCAGGAACACCGCAGCCCCGGCGAAGTCCTCGGCGAGGCCGTTGCGGCCGATCATCGTGCGCGCGGCCAGCGCCGCCACCTTCTCGGGGTCGGACGACAGCCGTGTGTTGAGCGGGGTCATGACGAACCCGGGCACCAGCGTGTTGCAGGTGACGCCGTGGGGCGACCAGGCCTCCGCCTGGGAGCGGGCCAGCGACTCCAGCGCGCCCTTGGAGACTCCGTAGGCGCCGCTGCGGACGAACGCCCGGTGCGCCTGCTGCGAGGTGATGTGGATGATCCGCCCGAAGCCCCGTTCGGCCATGCCGGGTCCGAAGCGCCGGCCCAGCAGATAGGGCGCCTCCAGGTTCACGCTCATGGTGGTGTCCCACACCGCCTCGTCCAACTCGTCCATGGGCGGCCGCAGGTTGATCCCGGCGCAGTTGACCAGGACGTCGGGTTCGCCGTAGACCTCGGCCGCCCGCTCCGCCACGGTGCGCACGCCGTCACGGGTGCTCAGGTCGCCGCTCACCCAGGCGGCCCGGCAGCCGTCCGCCGTCAGCTCGTCGACCGTCGCTGCCAGTTCCGGCTCCCGGCGCGCCACGATCACCACGCTCGCCCCCGCCCGGGCGAGTGCGCCCGCGATGCCTCGGCCGATGCCGGAACTGCCGCCGGTCACCAGGGCGGTCCGCCCGTCCAGCGAGAACAGCTCGGAGAGGTAGGCGGCCGAGAGGCCGGGCACCCGGCCGGACGAGGCGTTCAGGGATGTCATGTCCGCTCCTGACCTGTGACGGTGATCGCTGATCGAGTGCCGCTGAAGGATTGTCAACACTGATGTGTGCCACCGCAGGTTGATCGTTCGGTGTGGTTGATCGTTCGGTGTTCACGTACGTGGGGGACGCGGTGGGGGCCTTGACCCGGAATCGTGGGACCTGCCCGCGCCGGAGTCGCCGATGCGCACCGAGGGTCGTCCTCTCGACCGCCGGCCCTGCTCGAGCCCCGTCGAGCGGTCAGCTCAGCGAGTCGCCCCAGCCGCTCTGGATCATCGTCTGGAAGGCCCAGGTTCCCCCACGCCGTACAAGGATGTCCGCGTACCGCAGTCGCCGCTTCTCCCCGCCGGCGGTCATGGTCGAGTCGGTGAACACCACGGCCACGGACGGGCTCAGGAACACCGGGGTGCGGGTCGAGTCGAAGGAGATCGTCTCGTCGCCGCCTTCGCTCATGACCTGGCTCATGGTGGCGACGAACTGTTCGCGGGTCCACTGAGCGGTACGCCCGTCGCCCTGGGAGTCGTCGCTGACCAGGTTGAGCGGGAAGACCGCCATGTCGGCCATGCGCTCGATGTCACGCCGGGCACTGGCCGAGTCGTACGCGGTGAACCACGCATCCAGGCTCGCGCGGTCCTCGGCCGACGGAATGTACCCGGTGTCGGGCAGTACGGTCACAGGTCCCCCTCAGGAACGTTGCTGACTCGCACTGACCGTACGTCCCGACGAGTCAGTAGTCAAACTTGATTAGTTACGGAACCGGCAGGGAACGCCGACGACGAGCTGGGGGCGGTGATCAAGCCGCTGTCGGCCAAGGGGGAGCGTCGGACTCGACATCCGGGATGCAAGCGGACGCTCTGCCCTACTGGTGGGGCTGGGGCTGGGGGTGGGCCGGGTCCGGGGACGTCGGCTCCGCCCTGGTGGTCGCTCCCGGTCTGCGGCCCGTCCGGTCGATCAGTGCGGTCACGTCGTGCGGGGTCAGGAGCAGGGCCTGGGCGATCTGACGGTCACTGTGACCTGCGCGGAGCAGCTCGGCCAGCCGGTGTTCGGTCGGGGAGAGACTCGGGGCCGCCGGCGGCGCCGGTCCCGGCCGTACTCCTGCCGCGGTGAGCGCTTCGCGTACGTGGCCGGCCAGCAGGACGCTGCCGCAGGCGTCCGCGAGGCGGAGCGCCCGGGTGAGGGACCGGCGGGCCTCGTCGGCCTCGCCGCCGCGCAGGAGGGCGGTGCCCAGCTCGTAGTGGGCGCGGGCCAGTTCCAGACGGGCGGGGGACCGCTCCAGCAGGGCCACGGCCTCGCGCAGGAGGGCCAGTCCTCTGCGGCCGCCGTGGATGACGCCCAGGCAGCGTGTGGCCACCCCGATCGCTCGCTCGGTGCCCCACTGGTGGGCCAGCTCCATTTCCTCGGTGGCCAGGTGGAGCGCGTCCGTCCGCTGTCCGAGCGCGAGGTGCAGCGAGGCCGCCCGCGATCGCCAGGGCGCCCCGGCCAGGTTCGTGACCCGTGCCCGGTTCTCGTCCGCGCCGTACTCGTGCAGGACGGCGAGGGCGGCGGCAGGCCTGCCCCGCGCCGCGTGCAGGCGGCTGCGTGCGAGGAGCGCCGGGCCTTGCCATGTCCAGCCCACCCGGTCGAAGTCGGCGTCCGGGGTGAGCGCTGCCGTCGCCGAGGCCAGGTCGCACCGCTCGATGAGTGATTCGCCGACCTGGGTCGTCATCGCCAGTCTCACCCGAGGTTCCAGGCCCTGGTCGGCGGTGGCGGCGGGGTGTCCGAAGTCGGAGGTGAGCGGTAGCTGCCGGCCGCGGCGGCCCTCGACGAGCAGCTGCCAGGTCATCGCGGACGAGACGATCAGGAAGGAGCCCCACCGGCCACCCATGTCGGCGATGCGGTCGAATCGCGCGACCGCGTCCTCCAGACGGTCGGTGGCCACGAAGGCCAGCCCGGCCAGGGTCACGAGCATCTGGGACGTGTCCGCCGCGACCAGGCCGCCTCGAAGGGCCCGGTCGAGGAGATCGTTGGTGACCTGGGCGCTGGCCTCCCCGGTGGTGGCCGCAGCGGTCAGCGCGGCCAGGACCATACATTCACCAGGGGTGTCACCGGCCAGCTTGTGGTCCCACAGCCGTCGTGCGTGCTGCCGGACGGTGGAGAGGGTGGACAGCCGGTCATATCCGATCAGCAGCATCTGCGCCTGCAGGAACCATGAGACCTCACGAGCGAGGCCGGTGCCGTCGTCGGTCCGCCGCAGGTCCTCCACCGCGCGGGCGAGGGTGTCGACGGCGAGCTCGTGCTCATGGCTGAGGAACAGCGCGCTGCCGAGCAGCGAGGCCGCCTCGGCCAGGGCGTACGGGTCGGCCAGGGCCGCCGAGGCCTGCGTCAGGTGGTGCCTGGCCGCGCCGACGTCGATCTGCATCTCGTCCTTGCCCAGCTCCAGCAGCAACGGACCACGCTCTTCGACCGACACCGGCTCGCGCAGAGCCCGGCGCAGACAGGCGGCGGTGACCTCCGGAGCCCCTCGGCCACGAGTCGCCCGCGCCGCCTGCCTCAAGGCGTCCACCCACCAGTGCGCACCGCCCGGTTCGGCCAGCAGCAGGTGGGCCGCCACCAACTCGTCGGCAGCGCCGTCGCGCCGCAGCAGCTCGGCTGCCCGCGCGTGACCGGCGGCCAGCTCCACCGGCCCCAGGACGGCTTCGGCCACAGCGGCGCGGACCAGGGAATGACCGAACCGCGCCGGCTCACCGGACGCCAGCACACCGATCCGCCGCAGCCGGCCGCCGAGCTCCCGCGCCGACGACTCGCCCAACCCCGCCAGTTCGGCCGCGGTCCTCCAGGTGGCCTCGTCCCCCAGCACCACCAGGGCCCGCGCCAGACGGAGGACCGGCTCCGGCTCGTCGGCCAGCCGCTTGACGACGGTGCCGGCCAGGATCCGGCCACCGAACTCCTCCACCAGACGGGCCTGGTCGTCGGCGGGCCTGACCTGGTTCTCCGCCAGGGTCCGCAGCAGCTCGTGCAGCAGCAAGGGGTTGCCCTCGGCGGCCGTGGCGCAGGCGGCGACGAACCGCGGTTCGCCGGGCCCCAGGCTCGCCCGCACCAGGTGGGTCACACTGTCGACGTCCAGTCCGGGCAGGTCGATCAGCCGGCAGTAGGGCTGACCGGAGATCCGCTCCAGCAGCGGCTCGGACCCGGCCCCGCTGTCCGGCCGCACTGCCAGCACCAGCAGCAGGGGCAGCCCCCGCAGACGTCGCGCCAGGTACTCCAACCACCGCACCGACGGGGCATCCGCCCAGTGCGCGTCGTCGACCACCAAGGCGACGGGCCCCTCGTCGGCCATGTGCACCATCAGCCAGTAAAGACTGTGCAGGAGGCCGGGCGACGCCTCGGGCGACAACTCACCGGTCCCCTCGACACGCAGAGCGCGTGAAGCCGACTGCGCCGGACCGGACAACAGCCGCGCCCGGCCCGCGGCACCGGCTCGGGCCAGGAGGGGCTCGACCAACTGCCGCAGCACCGCGAACGCGAAGCCCTGCTCCAGCTCCGATCCGCTCGCGGTCGCCACCAGGATCTCCCGTGGGTCCAGGCCGGTCGTCCACGTGTCCAGCAGCGCGGTCTTCCCCATCCCAGCGCCCGCCCGGACCAGCACTATGCCGCCCCGGCCCGCCCGGACCTCACCGGCCGCACGCCCCAGCACCGTCAGCTGGTCCTGCCGGTCGACCAGGCCGGGCTCCACCCCGCCGTCGTCGACAGGCGGACTCACCTGCCGGCCGGAGCGGCCCGCCGCGAACAACGCGGCGGCGTCGGCGTCGCCCAGCCCCAGCGCCGACACCAGCATCTGCACCGTGCGGCGCTGCGGACGCGCCCGTCGGCCCCGCTCCAGATCCCGGATGGACCGGGCGGCCAGCCCGGTGGCCTCGGCAAGCTCCTCCTGCGTCAGATCCGCGGCCCGGCGCAGTTCCAACAACATCTCACCGAAGGTCGCCAACTCGCCCCGCCCCCTGCCCACCGCCCCTGCCGCAGAGGACGATCCGTTCGAGTCCTGCCCGAAGCATCCTGACGAGGAGTCCAACGCCCCACTGCCGCAGGGCTGTTGATCGGATGCTACCGGGGGGCCTTCGCGGTGCATCGGCTTTCGGGACGCGGGATGGTGGTGTGTCGAGTCCGCGGTCGTGGCGCGGAGCGGAGTGGCACAGCAACGGACGAGAAGGCCGGAAGCGTCGCCCTGCGGAGCGCGCTGGGGCCGCTGAGGGGGAAGCCGTCCGAGCCCGCCGGGCGGGGCCGGCTCCGGCGGGACACGTGGAGAGCCGGACGCGCGTGGTGACACGCACGTCCGGCTCGGGTCCGTGGCTCGGGTCCGTGGCTCGGGTCTGCCGGCCGGGTCGGCGATCCGGGGAGACGGAACGACGGGAACGTCGTCACCGCAGCCTGGGCCGGCCGCACGACCTCAGCCTTGCGACTTCCAGGTTTCGGGGAGTGCGGGAAGCTCGTCCGCGATCTTCCTGATGGCCTTCTCGCCCAGATCGGTGCGGTGGACCTCGCCGCTCCTGATGAACACGTACACCCAGTCGGGGCGGACGAAGGCGGTGCTGACGCCGCCCGCGAAGTGAGTGGGGAGGCCGGGGAACCGGTCGGCGAGCTTCTTGGTGGCGCCGGCGGCCCGGTCGGTGTGATGGACTTCCCCGCCCTTGATGAACCCGTGGACGCCGTTGGGCAGGACGTAGGCGGCGTCCACGCCTTGCGCGAAGCTCTTGGGGAGGGTGGGGAACCGGTCGGTGAGTCTGCGGGTGGCGCCGGCGGCCCGGTCGGTGTGATGGACCTCCCCGCCTCTGATGAACCCCTGCTCGCCGCCGGGCAGGGTGTAGGCGGCGGTGATTCCGAGGGCCTCGTCGCGGTCGTCTCCGGTGGCCGCTGACGCGCCGGGCGCGTAGGCCGCTCCGGTGCCCAACGCGATCGTGGCCGCGCCGCCGACCGCGGCAGCCCTGCTGAGCATCTGCCTACGACTCGGCGCGGACCGATCGTCCGACTTCTTCATGTCTCTCTCCTTTGGTGGCGTTCTCTGTCGTCGGCGCGCTTGCGGCAGCCCTGCGCGGACATCCGGCACGCCCGCCGACCGGCTGGAGGGTGGAGCGGATCACAGCCGTGGATCGGGGAAGCCGGTGGCGGCGGAGGCGGGCCGTCGCCCAGCCCCCGACGCTCATGGCGTCGCTGTGATGAAGACCTCGAGGAAGTCGTTGGTTCCCCCGATCGCGGCGACCGACTGCACTCCGGTCGGTGCTCCGTTGAAGTTCGCCTCCCACCCGTGCCAGGTCCGCTGTGGGTCCCTGTAGTTGCGGTACAGAGTTCCGCCGCCCGTCACGGCGAAGACCTCGAGGGTGTCGCCGGGGGCTACGGCGGTGACCGACTGCACTCCGGGGGGTGCTCCGTTGAAGTCGGCCTCCCACCCGTGCCAGCCGCCGTTGGTGTCCAGATAGTTGTGGTAGAGGGTTCCGCTGTTACCGACGGCGAAGACCTCGAGGGGGCCTGCGAGGCTGACGAGCGCGGTGACCGACTGCATCTCGGACGGTGCTCCGTCGAAGTTCGCCTCCCACCCGTGCCAGCCGCCGTTGGTGTCCAGGAGGTTGTGGTAGAGGGTGCCGCTGTTTCCGACGGCGAAGACCTCGAGGTTGCCGCTGGGGCCCATGGCCGTGGTGACCGACTGCACTCCGGGGGGTGCTCCGTTGAAGTTGGCCTCCCACCCGTGCCAGCCGCCGTTGGTGTCCAGATAGTCGTGGTGGAGGGTGCCGCTCCGCCCGACGGCGAAGACCTCGAGGTTGCCGCCGGAGCCCAGGGTCGCGGTGACCGACTGCACTCCGCGGGGTGCTCCGTCAAAGTTCGCCTCCCACCCGTGCCAGCCGTCTTTGATGCCCAGAGAGTTGTGGTAGAGGGTGCCGTCGCCCCCCACGGCGAAGACCTCGAGGTTGTTGCTGGAACCGTAGGTCATGGTGACCGACTGCATCTCGGACGGTGCTCCGTTGAAGTTCGCCTCCCACCCGTGCCAGCCGCCACCGTCGTCCTCCCAGTTGTGGTGGAGGGTGCCGCTCAGCCGTGCGTTGTTCACCAGCAGCTTGTTGGCGAAGCCGTGGACACCGGCGTACAGGTTCCAGCCGTCGGCGACGATCGTCGTGCCGTACTCCCTGTTCGTGGAGACGGGAAGAGTCAGGAGCAGACTGTTCAGGACCTTCCCCGAACCCGGATCGAATTCGTAGGTGTAGCCGTTGGAGCCCGCGAACACCCTTCCCGCGCCAACGGTCACATTCACCGGCTCAAAGGCTCCGATGCCACCTACGCCGGAGTTCCACAGCGGTTGCTTCCAGTCGCCGCCGATGCTGATCGCGTAGACGTAGCCGTGCACGCCGGCGTAGAGGTTGGCGCCGTCCGTGGCCAGCCTGGTGGTGTAGTCACCCACCCCGACCTGGCCGCTCACCAGCAGGCTGTGCAGGATCTTCCCGGAGGGCGCGTCGATATGGTCGACGTACCCGTTCGAACCGGCGAACAGTCTGCCGCCGGCGACCATGACCTCGACCGGCGCGTCCAGCACTCCGCCGACGGGTGTGTCCCACAGGGGTTTCTTCCAGTTGCCGCCGATGCTGATCGCGTAGACGTAGCCGTGCACGCCGGCGTAGAGGTTGGCGCCGTCCGTGGCCAGCCTGGTGGTGTAGTCACCCACTCCGAACCGGTCGCTCACCAGCAGGCTGTGCAGGATCTTCCCGGAGAGCGGGTCGAGTTGGTAGACGTAGCCGTCCGAACCGGCGAACAGCTTGCCGCCGGTGACCATGACGTCGACCGCGTCCGTGCCCAGCAGTCCGCCGACGGGGCAGTTCCACAGCGGTTTCTTCCAGTTGCCGCCGATGCTGATCGCGTAGACGTAGCCGTGCACGCCGGCGTAGAGGTTGGCGCCGTCCGTGGCCAGCCTGGTGGTGTAGTCACCCACTCCGAACCGGTCGCTCACCAGCAGGCTGTGCAGGATCTTCCCGGAGAGCGGGTCGATCTGGTAGACGTAGCCGTACGAACCGGCGAACACCTTTCCGCCGGCGACGGCGATCTGCACCGCGGCGAACGTCGTGCTGGCATTGGGCAGACGCTGGTTCCAGACGCTGGCGTACCCCTGGTCCCGCGAGACGACGCCGAGCCGGGGATTGGCACGTCCCACCAGCAGTTGCTTGAGGGTGGGAAAGATCCCGCTGAACATCTTCATGCACTCGGCCTTCTGGCCGGTGTTCCAGGACTTGAGATCTGTCACCTCGCCCGGACTCGCTCCCGCTCTGGTCGGGAACAGATCACGGATGTTCTTGACCGTGATGTCGGTCGCGCCCTGGGTGAGAATGTCGCGTACGGCCTTCTGGGACATCTGGGCCGCGGTGCTGGTGGCTCTGACACCGCGTTCCCCGTCCTTGCCGGTCAGCAGGGTGTTGTCGCCCCACACGGGGTAGGGGGACGGGTTCGCTTCGGAGCTCACGAAGACCGCTTCGGCGTTGTACTTGTCGTGCAGCATGCTCGAACTGAGCTGGGCGGCAGCGCTGGTGAGGAACGTCAGGTAGTTCTGGTACGTGGCGTCCAGACCGATCCTCTTGTCCGCGACGAGGCCGCTGCCCAGGACGCGGTCGACGAGACGGGCCGCCTCCTGCGAGGTCTGCGGATCGTTCGACGGGCCGGTGTACGCGAGCTCGTAGAGGTCGGGCCCCGACAGACCCGGCTGCTGGTCGTCGGTCAGGTGGCCGGCCGCGAAGGAATCCTGCAGGAAGTGGTCGGCGTAGCCGTTGTGCACCCATGCCTGCCGGGCCAGCTCGGCATCCTTGCCGTTGAGGAAGGACCGCTCGGCCAGGTCCCGTGCGACCAGGTGCGACGTCTGCCAGCGGTACCAGGAGTAGGGCGCGAAATGGCAGGCGTTGCGGGCCAGAAGCCCCTGGTAGTGGTCCTCGCCCAGGAATCCCAGACCGGAGGTCCACTGGTCGAGGGACCTCGTCTCGACGATGTCGTTGACCATGCCGAGGCTCCAGGGCGCCGCGGCGGAACGCGCGAACCGGTCGGTGGGAGGGGGGATGTCGTTCCTGATGCCGGTGAGGTGGTTGTACCCCTCCTGACGGATGACCTGGAGGATTCCGAGGAGGACGTCCTTGGGCACCGTGTTGAACGCGCCGGCGTCGGCGAGGTAGTCGGGGAGCGCGTTGAGTTCACCGTAGGTGACCAGCAGACCGTCGCCGGGGCCGATGCGGAGGGTCTGGATCCCCAGATCGAGATTCCTGATCTGCTGCTCCGTCACCTGCTCCGGATTGCTGCGCCACAGGTCGAGCAGCCTGATCTGGGCTCCGAGGACGGCGAGGCGGTCGGGGGCCCTGGTGACGATCGCGACGAGGTTCTTGGTCGGGGCGTCGCCGAGGATGCGGTGTTCGAAGGAGACGTGCCGCTGGATCGCCGTGGAGCGGCCCGGCGGCACGGCCACCCGCGCTCCCTCTCGCGTCCGCCCTCGCACCACCGCGTCAGCCCAGCGGTCGGCCTCCTGCTCCCAGGGGTCCCCGGGCAGGCTGACGGTCAGCCCCTCGCGCCTGGTTCCGCCGACCGTGCCGCGGGCCTGCTGGACGAGGTGTGCGGCTTCGTGGGCCAGCAGCCGGAACCCGGACGGGGAGTGCGGTCGATAGGCGCCTCGCCGGAAGAACACGTGTGAACCGCTGGCGAACGCCTCGGCGCCCAGGCTGCGGGCAAGGCGGTCGGCGGCCGGCCCGGTGTGGACACGCATGGCGGACAGATCGGCCCGCAGGCCGTGTTCCAGTCGGCGCAGGAGCTCCGGGGGCGGGCTCTGCCCGCTGTCCGTCGCGGGATGAAGCGTGTCCGTGGTTCGTCTGGTCATCGAACCTCCCCATAGATGAATGCTGGTGAACGTGCTGACGGAGCGGGGCACTCGGCCGCGGCCGGACGATGCGCTGACCGAGCGGTGGCTCCCGTGCGGTGGCTCCCGTGTCGGCAAGGGCCCGGTATCGGAATCCACGCGCGGCCCCCCCTGCGCTGCCCCGGATCCGTCCGTCGCTGTGGCTGTGATCACGTGCGGTAGCCGCTTGACGGTGTACAGCAGCACATCGGGCCGGACAGGCACACCAGGAAGAAGAACGGGCCGGACTACCGGAAGATCTGGGCGCGAACCTTCCGGGGGCAGCCCTGGTGCGCGAGGGGAACTTCAGTCGGCAGCGACGACATCCACGAAGCCTTCCTCGCCCCGGCCGCGCTCATCTGCCGGCGGCGCCTGGCCGCAGTCGTCGCCGCTCACAGGCGCCCGGTGATGTCCTGTCTCAACGAAGTCAGTCGCCCGTGCTCAGCTGACCTGCGCGGACTGGATTGGGTGAGACGCGTGGACTGGGTTCGTTGAGACAGACTCACGGTCTTGGGGCTGAAGCACGTGAGTCAAAGTTTCCCGTCTCGGAAGATCTGGTCTTTTGGCTCGGAACTCGCGTCGGATAAGTGCTGGCTGCGCCGACCGCAGACGCTCCGCCATACCCCTCAGCGAGGCCCGCCCTTCTTCGCCCGCCGTGCGCAGGCCCGTACCACCTCTGTGGGGCCGATTTTGCGGCTGGTCACGGGTGGGCACGGGCTTCCTCTCGCCGTCTGGTCCTGCGGCAGGCCAGCCCACGGGTCGTAGCATCGTTCAACGATTCCGCGGTGTGCATCTGAACCTGTCGTCGCCCGTGGGCCTATTTCGAGGTTGCGAGCGTGTGCACGACGGCGTCGGCCATGGCGCGTTCGCCGCGCCCGTTGGGGTGGACGGCTGCGGCGTCGTCGTCGAGGAGGGGTTCGATCCAGCGGGTGCCCGCGTCCGCGCAGGCGTCGTGGCCTTCGAAGGGCGTGTAGGTGTCGACGTAGTGGGTTCCGGCTGCCTCGGCGCGCTGCTTGAGCATCGCGTTGAGCTGCTCTTCCTTTTCGCGTAGGTAGGTCACGTCGCCGGGTGCGATGGGCAGTTCGCGGCCGCACTCGGTGCCGTCGGAGGGGAGGATCGCGGGGTAGCCGACGACGTAGATCTCGGCCTGGGGTGCGCGGCGCGCGACTTCCTTCAGCGTGGCGGAGAGCTTCTCGCCGGTCTGTTCGATCTTGCCCCGCACCTTGTCGGTGCCGTCGGTGATGCTGACGTACTGCCGCTCGCAGGGAGCGTCCTCAGAGATGTGCCTGCCGCTGCCCTGGGCCTGGTACGCCACTCCCATCGTGACGCACCGTTTGATCAGCGAGGCGAAGCCGATGTCGTTGCCGCCGATGCCGAGGGTGACCAGCCGGGTCTCGGCGGACAGCGCGGTGAGCTGGGCGGGGTTGGTGCCGTCGTCGGTGGACTGGGGGGAGGTGAGGTCGGGGATCTTGGCGCCGGTGCAGCTGAGGTCCTTGAAGTCCGCGCCTTTCAGGCCGAGTTCGGCGGCGACGAGGGACGGTAGTTGTGGTCGGAGCGGTCACAGCCGGGCGGGTTCCCGGTCTGGAGCGGTATGCCGGGGCCCGCGGTGTAGGAGTCGCCCAGGGCCACGTACGGTCCTTGCGCCGTGACCGGCGGGTTCGCGTCGTCGCCCTCGGCGTGCCGGGTCAGGCCGACCGCGGTGGCCAGTACGGCGCAGGAGAGGAGAACTCCGGCCAGTGCCATGCGCATGTGCGTCGTCATCGTGTGTCCGTTCGTCGAGGTGCCCTGCTCTTCGAGGGCGAGCAGGCCGGTTCGGTGATGAGCGGGTACGGGGACGAGCGGAGGGAGGGGGGAAAGCGGCTTGCCGGTGACGGGTCCGTCAGAGCTGGTCGGCAGCCGCCCGGGGTGGGCTCACGCGGGCCGGACGAGCCCCACGTCGTATGCGAAGATCACCGCCTGCACCCGGTCCCGCGCGCCGATCTTCGTGAGCACGTGGCTGACGTGGGATTTGACGGTGGACTCGGCGAGATGGAAGCGGCCGGCGATCTCGGCGTTGCTGTAGCCGGTGGCCATGGCTGTGAGGACGTCACGTTCGCGGTCGGTGAGGGCGGCGACGCGGGCATCCTGGTCGGGGTTGCGGCCGGGCAGCCGGTGGGCGAAGGCGTCGATGAGCTTGCGGGTCAGGCCGGGGGCGACCACGGCGTCCCCGGCGGCCACCGCGCGGATCCCGGCGGCGAGTTCGTCGGGCAGCGCGTCCTTGAGCAGGAAGCCGCTGGCTCCGGCGCGCAGGGCGGCGTAGGCGTACTCGTCGAGGTCGAAGGTGGTCAGGACCAGCACGCGGGAGCGGCCGCCGGACTGGACGATGCGGCGGGTGGCCTCGATGCCGTCCATGCCGGGCATCCGTACGTCCATCAGCACGACGTCGGGGCGGAGTTCGGCGGTCATGCGGACCGCTTCGGCGCCGTGGGTGGCCTCGCCGACCGCGGTCAGGTCGGCTTGCTGTTCCAGGAGCATGCTGAACGCGAAGCGTTGCAGGGCCTGGTCGTCGACGATGAGGACGGTGGTCATGCGGGGTGGCTCTCCATGGAGGCGGTGGGGGTGTCGGGGACGAGGCGGGCGTGGACCGTCCAGCCTCCGTCGGCGTTGGGCCCGGTGGTGACGGTGCCGCCGTAGAGGGCGGCGCGTTCCCGCATGCCGAGCAGACCCCGTCCGTCGTACGACTGCCCGCCGGTTCCGGGAGTCCGGGGCGGGCCGGTGTCCTTGACGGTGACGTGGATGGCGTCGTCGGCGGCGAGGGTGACGTGGACGGTGGTGTCGGCGGCGGAATGTTTCAGGGTGTTGGTCAGGGCCTCCTGGACGATGCGGTAGACGGCGAGCTGGAGTCCCCCAGCGAGATGGTCGAGCTCACCTTCGGCGTGCAGGGTGACGATGGGGCCGGCGGCCCGCACCCGGTCCAGGAGGGGTTCGAGGTCGGACAGTCCGGGCTGGGGGGCCAGAGGCTTGTCGGTTGTCGCCTCACCCTCGTCGCCGATGACCGAGAGCAGGCGGCGCAGCTCGGCCAGGGCGCCGCGTCCGCTGTCGGCGATGATCCTGAGGGTTTCGGCGCCGCGCTGGGGTTTCGCTTCGGCGAGCCCGGCGGCGCTGCCGGCCAGGCCGACGATCACGGCGAGGGTGTGGCCGAGGATGTCGTGCATCTCGCGGGCGACTCGGGCGCGCTCCTGGGCGGCGGCCAGCTTCGCACGCTGGTCGCGCTCCACCTGAAGATGGGCGGCGTACTCCTGCAGGGCGGCAATGTATGCCTGGACCAGCTTGCCGGTCAGGCCCAGCGCGGTGACCGCCGTCACCGCGACCACCGCCGGCCACAGTCCCCGATCGACCGCGAGCCCGTTGAACACGCCACTGCCCGGGGCGGCCCACACGGCCGTCACGATTGTCTGCGTGACGGTCACCCCTGCGACCACGGCCGCCTCGGTGAGTGTGCCGAAGCGGCCCACGTTGTACAGGACCGCCACCAGCCCGAAACTGGCCTCCGTCTGGATGTGCAGGAGATTGTCCAGGGTGAGGACGAGGGTCAGGAAGGCGAAGACCGGCAGCGGCCACCGCGCCCGCCACAGCAGGGGGATGGTCACCGCTAGGTTCACCACCAGCATCGCCGCCCAGTCCGGTCCGGAACCGTCGGGAGCGTTCACCACGGACTTGATGCCCAGCAGCGCGCACCCCAGCGGTACCGCCCACCGCCAGACCCACGGCCGGGCCTCGCCGGCTTGTGTCACCCGGCCCAGCCAGGTGAGCAGCCTGACGACCGAGCGATACTCGGCATCACCCAGCCGGCTACGGCCGATCAGCACCTCGGGCTCGAGACCGGACGTCCATGTGACGGGGGGCGGTGAGGTCATGGCGTACGGCTCCAAGTGCGGGGCGGGCCGCTCGCCGGTTTTCGGGGGAGTCGGGACCGGCGAGCGGCTGTTCGGGGGCGTGTCGGTCGGTATGGCCATCGACCAGAAACCGAGGGTCGGTGGGATCGTACGGTCCGGAGCCGTCCTTCCCGGTGGCCGAGGCCCGCACAGGCTCGGGTTTCCGGGAGGGGATGGTCAGTTATTGCGGGTCCTGTACGGCTTCCTTGGCGCCCGCTGCTTTCGGCTCGGACGGGTCGACGGTGTCGGTATCGGCATCCCGTGCCCGGCTTCGCCCGAGCTTGGGCAACCGCGGGAGCTTGGGGCGGCGCTGTCGGGACGGTGCCGGGGCGTCGGCCCGTGAATGCAGGTTCGCCTCACCGGAGGTGGCGGCATCGGTGTGGTGGGCGCGGGTGTAGCCGTCCAGGATCGCGTCGACAGTGGCACTGCTGCTGCCTACGCCGACGCCCACCAGCTCGGCCCCCGCCGGCACGGTGCTCGTCATCGGATCGTCGAGCAGGTGGCGCAGCCTCTCGCCCTCGACGTCCATGTTCGGCAGCATCCGGTCCAGCCAGGCGGGCAGCGACCAGGCGCGGCGGCCGAGCAGGGCCATCACCGCGGGGACGATGGTCATGCGGACCACGAAGGCGTCGAAGAGGACGGAGACGGCGAGACCGAAGCCGACCGACTTCATCAGGGCATCGGGAGCCAGCATGAAGCCGGCGAAGACGGAGATCATGATGACCGCGGCAGCGGTGACCACCCGGCCGCTGTGCCGGAAGCCGGCGATCACGGCCTCTCGGGGCTCGGCCCCGTGGATGTACTCCTCCCGCATCCGGGTGACCAGGAAGACCTGGTAGTCCATGGCCAGGCCGAAGACCACACCCACCATGATGATCGGCAGCACACTCACGATCGGCGAGGCCTGCTCGATACCGAGCATGTCGGCGAGCCAGCCCCACTGGAAGACCGCGACCACCGCGCCGAGGGTGGCCAGGACGCTCAGCAGGAATCCGAGCGTCGCCGTGAGCGGGACCAGGATCGAGCGGAAGACCAACAGCAGCAGCACCATGGCCAGGCTGATCACGATGCTGAGGTAGGGGAAGAGGGCGGCGTTCAGCTTGCTGGAGGTGTCGATGTTGATTGCGGTCGTGCCGGTGACCATCAGCTGGGCGCCGGTGTCCTCCTGCAGGTGGGGACCCTGGTCGCGGATGGCGGAGACCAGGTCGACAGTGTCCTGGCTGGTGGGCGAGGAGCCCGGAACGGCGCGGATGAGGGCCACGTCGCCGGAGGGGTTGAAGGCGGCGGGGCTGACCGAGACGATGTCGGGCAGCTTTTCCAGCATCCCGGCCGCCTCCTTGGCAGCGGCCGGTGCGTCGTCGCTGCCGCGGGCGTCGACCACCACGGCCAGCGGACCGTTGTAGCCGGGACCGAAGCCCTTTGCGATGGTCTCGTACGCGATGCGCTGGGTGCTGCCTGGGCTGGCCGTCGAGTCGTCGGGCAGGGCCAGTTGCAGCGACAGGAACGGGATACCCAGCACGAGCAGGCCGGCCACACAGACGCCGAGCGCCTTCAGCGGTTTGCGCAGCACCAGCCGCGACCAGCGCACCCCCATCGACTCGCCCTCGCCACGCTCCAGCGCCCGCATCCGGCGGGTCTTGAACCGGCCGCTGGCGATCTTCGTACCGGTGAAACCCAGGAGCGCGGGCAGCAGGGTCAGCGCGAGGAGCACGGCGACGACGATGGCGAAGGCCCCGCCGAGGCCCAGGTCGGTCAGCAGCTTGATGCCGATGACACTGAGTCCGGCCAGCGCGATGACCACGGTCAGGCCCGCGAACACCACCGCGGAGCCCGCGGTACCGAGAGCGCGCCCTGCGGCTTCCTCCGGGTCGCGGCCCTGCCCCAGCTCGTCTCGGTAGCGGGAGACGATGAACAGGGCGTAGTCGATGGCCACCGCGAGGCCGAGCATCAGCGCCAGCGTCGAGGTCTGGGTGCTCAGGTCGATGAAGGCGGAGGCGATGGTGATCGAGGAGATCGCCGTGATCACCCCGGCGACGGCGGTCAGCAGCGGCAGCCCGGCCGCGATCAGCGAGCCGAAGGTGATCGCCAGCACGACCGCCGCCACGAGGATGCCGATCACCTCGCCTACGCCCTGGTGGATGCCTTCCCTCATGGCGCTGCCGCCCATGCTCACCACGAGGCCCGCCTCTCGGCCCTCCTCGGCGACCTTCTTCACGTCCTCGCGGGCCCGGTCGGTCACATCACTGTCGGTGACCTTGTAGGTCACCTGAGCGAAGGCGATCGTCCCGTCCCTGCTGACGGTGCCGCCGGTGTAGGGGTCGACGACGTTCGCCACCTGGGAGGCCCGCTTCAACTCGCCGACCAGCGACTCGACCTCACTTCTGTGGGCGCCCGAGGTCAGTTTCTGCCCCTCGGGCGCCTCGAAGACGACGCGGGCCGTGGCGCCGCCCGCGGATGTCTGCGGGAACTGCTTCTTCAGCAGGTCCTGCGCCTTCTGCGACTGGGTGCCGGGGACGGCGAAGGAACTCGACGTGTGGGCCGACACGCTGAACATGCCGATACCGAGAGCGGCCAGGACGGCGATCCACAACGCCAGGACCAGCCGCCGTCGGCGGAACGAGAACCGGCCCAGCCGGTAGAGGAAGGTGGCCACGGAGAACTCCCGGAGGCGTGCCGAAAAGGGAACGCCTCGAATCTAGAAATGAAAACGCGGGATTCCGTGGGCCGAAGGATGCGAATACGAGGCCGGGGACCGGTACCGCGGTGCCGCTCGGATGTCGTACCTGCGTCGTACGGCGGGGGATGCCGTCCGTCGCTCACTGGCGGCTGGTGCGCCAGAGGCCGCCGAATCCTGATGTGACCGCCAGGTCGCTGCCGCCAAGGGCTCCAGGGCTTGTAGAAGAACTCCGTCGCTGGCAGGTCAGGGCGGGCGACGGGCGATGGCGAGCGCCTCGCGGACGTTGTTGAGCCTGCCGACGCTGATCTTGCTCCGCCCGGCCATCAAGGCCCTGACAGGACCGCCGGGGTGAACCCGATGCCCCTGTCGCTCGGAGTGTGAGCAGGCTGTATTCGGGCTCAGCAGCGGTGGTAGGGGTGGCCCGGGCTCCACCGTGTTTCCGCGTCGGCTTCATCGGGCTGGCGCGGCGGCGGGATCGTTTCGCGAGGGAAGAACGCGTCGTAGATCCTCGGGCTCCGGTGGAAGGCGATGAACTTGTGGGTGGAGAAATGCTGCTCAACCCACGCGGGCCACCAGGTTTCGGTGGTGTCTCTGGGCTCGTAGCGTGTCGGGGAGTCTGCTGATGTCGACTTGCTCGTCGGCGTTGGCGATGCCGTTGCCGATCCAGAGGCGGTGGCGGAGACAGACGTTGCGGTCATGAGTGGTCCAGCAGGTCACGGGCATGGTGATGCCTGCGGCGTGGGTGCAACGGCGGCAGGCGGGACGCTGGATGGCGGTGTGCAGGGCTGAGCGCGGACGGCCGATGGTGCCGGGCTTGTCGATAGCGTCGGAGTCGGTGTCGACGTCGAGGAATTCAGGCAGGGCCAGTTCCAGGGCGCGTTGGCGGACTCCCGCCGCGGCGGCGAGAGGCTCAAGGAGTGTGTTGGCCGGGGTCTTCTTGGTGCGGCGGATCTTCAAGAGGGGCAGCAACTGGTCGGCCGGAAGGTGGTTGGCGGCGGCGAGCCGGTGGAGGAAGGAGTCCAGGGTCTCGTTGTGAAAGAGGGAGACCGTTCGCGGAAGTGGCTGTCGCGGTGGCACTACTCGTCGTGTTCCCGCAGATGGGGAAGGTCGGGGAGGGCCCTGAGGCGTTCACGGTGGGCCGCGGCGCGGCAGATACGGGAACACCACACCGGCCGGCACCGACTTTCGCGTGAGGAGCTTGTCCTCTGCTGCCGAGCCTGCCCGCAGTGTCCGCACTGCCCCCTGGCCCATCGGGCTTCGTAGGCGGCTTGCCTGCAAGGTTCGGAGCACCAGCGAAAAGGGCGGTTGCGTTCGATGACGGTGCCGCAGTGGGCGCAGGGTGCTCTATGGACGGTGTGCCGGCGGGCGCCCTGAGGCGAGAGCGGGACGCGCTTCCGGCGGGCGATCAGGCGGCAGCGGCCGGAACACCATCGTGCGGGTCGGCCCTTGACCGTCCGGGAGCGCAGGGGCCGGAAACAGTTGCCGCATCGCGTGTCGATCAGTGCTCGTTGCAGGTCAGCAAGGGGGCGTCCCGTGACCGCGGCCAGTTTCTCGACGAGGGGCGGTCCGACGGAGCCCATGGCGCAGAGGTGGGAGCGCAGATCAGCGGGCGGGAGGTGGTTGGCGTGCGCCAGGCGCCGGATGTAGGAGTCGACGGTGTCGTCGTCGGCCGGGCGAACATAGATCGGCAGGTGAGGAGGAGGGATATCGATCATCGCTGCCTGGTCGGCTTTCGGGCGGGACGAACGGATTCCGCGGCGTGATCCAGGGGGATGGCGTCGAGTCCGTCCTTGGTGACGCGCTCGGTGCCGTTGAGGATCGCGTCGATCGCGGCGCCCCGGATGGCGTGGGACAGGGCTCCGATCATCCCGTCGGTGCGGTTGTGCAGGTAGCGGTCCAGTTTGACCAGGCTGCGCGGTGGATGATCGTGCAGGATGAGGGTCTCTTCCATGGTCGCGATCAGCCCTTTCCATTCGTCGCCGTAGGGGAACGGGCCGGTGGGGACGAGGGTGAAACGGCCCGCGATCTGAGCGCCTCGCGTGCGGACCAGCAGTTCACTGGTCTCCAAGTCGATCCCGGCGTAGACGAAGGTCGCGGGGATGCGCTCGGAGAAGTACTTCAAGGTGTCGGAGACCTCGGCGCCGGCCCGCGTCCTCTGCGAGATGTTGTGGATCTCGTCGACGACCACGAGACCGGTGCGGGTATCGGTGCAGACCCCACCACGGCCTCGATGATGTCGGTCATGTTCGACCGGGGATGGACCGGAAGTCCCAGGAACCGGGCGAACTCCGCCGCGACCATGCGGGCGGTCGCAGCAGGCGGAACCGTGATGCAGAGAACCGGAATCCGGTCGGAGATCTGCGGGTGGCGGGCCCGGTCGAGAAGTTCGTGAGCGCGGCCGAGTTGGGCGATGGCGCTGGTCTTGCCGGTGCCGGGAAGGCCCGAGACCATCAATCCGCGGCGGGCGCTGATCGCGTGCCGGTTCAGCAGGACCAGGCGACGGCCGCAGATCCGTGTCTTCTCCACGAACGACGTGGAGACCGTGAGCATCCGGGCGTGGTGGTCGAGGCGGTCCTCGTCGTGAAGGTCTTGCTCGGTCGGTGACAGTTGCTTCAACTGTCCTGGGGACAGTCGGCCCGGAGACGGGGGCGGCCCGTCGATGAATTTCCGCCACCCGGCCAGAGTGGTCAGCTGCCGGTTCGCCTCGGCGTCGGACTCCTGCACTGTCGTGGGCCCGGCCTCTGGGCAGGAAAGGGTCATGGTCGCCTCCAGGGGTTGGCGAGCGGGTCGAACAGACCCAGCGGGATGACGTCGGCGAGTTCGGTGTCCGACTCGTCGTTGCATTCGGGGTTGTTGGCGGGCGGATCGGGGACCGAGCGGTCGGTCGATGTGGCCCGAGTACGAGCGGCGACGCGACGGTCGCGCCGTGAACGCTTGGCCGGAGGGTCTTTCTCGCCAGCGGGCCCGTCGTGGGCCCGCCGCAGCAGAGCCGCGGCCGCATCCGCGATCTGTTCCTCGGTGCCTCCGGGGACCTGGGCGCGAGCGTGGTCCCAGGCCAGCTCACCGAAAGGGACGCCGACGCGGTGCAGATGCTTCCAGAACACGGTGATCCACCGATCAGCGCGCGAGTCGCGTACCCAGATCCGGGACACGTCGTAGGGGTCGTAGTGGACCTCCCACAGACCCTTCCTCGCCGTCACCCCCGAGCTCTGGCGGCGCAACGGGTTTAACTCCGGGCTGTCGTAGGTGCGGTGCTTGATGCGGATCCCGTAGGCGTTGATCGCCTGCCAGCGCTCGGGCAGCAACTCGACGTAGTCCTCTCCGCCGAGCGGCACTGGCACGTATCCGCAGGATTCAAGCAGCGTCGCGTACTTCTCGTTCGGCGAGAACGCCCGCCCCGGTGCGTCCGGGTCGCGCAGCGAGTCGTGGGGCCTCGTTTGCCAGACGGCAATGATCCACTCGTCGAGAAGGTTCTGAAGTTCGGGCAGCGACCACAGCGGTCTGTCTTCCAGGCCGCGGCCCCGGCGGTCCGTCGTCGAGCCGGTGTATCCCGCGACGAACTGAGCGAACAACGAGGCCACGGAGCCCAGGGTCTTCTCGATCGTGCCCTTGTCGGTCGGGGTCGCCCTGTGCGCCTGCTGCAGGTTGATGCCCAGATAACGGCAGGACGACCTGAACGCGTGCGAAATGAACACGCTTCCGTGGTCGCAGACGATCGTCTCCGGCACGATCACCGGGCGGGCAGCCGCGTGCTCCAGGCGCTCGTCGATGCTCAGTAGCCGCCGGTGCGGCAACGCTGACCGGGACATCCGCAAGGCTTCCGCCCAGCCCGGACGCATCGCCTCAGGGGTCACACTGCGAGCCAGCAACGCGGAGGCGTCCGCGGTCTACGTGGAGGGCCGCAGCACCGCCGCGGTGATCGACCTGGTGGCAATGTCGACCATGGCCGTCAGCTCGGCCTTCTCGGCGACGCCGTCATCCAGCCGCACCAGCACGTCCATCGGCGTGGAATCAATCTGCATCAGCTCACCGGGCGCACTGGCCGGTACTTCGCCGAACGGCCCGGACGGACGTGCCCCGACCGAGCGGCGGGTGCGGGCCGACCCGGTGGCGTGGGTGCCGACGGCGAGCTTGTCGAACAGCCGGTAGAGCGTGGCCCGCGAAGGCAGTTCAACTTCGGCGGTCTCCTCCCTACCGGACAGAATCTGTTGCGTCCGCCAGAGAGTGAAGCCGATGGTCCTCGACGACGCGTCGGCGGTCTCGGCGATCGCCTGTCGCATCGCCTCCACCACAACCGGGTCGACCTGGCCGAAGGCCTGCATCTGCTTGGCCGACCGGCCGTCCGCCAGCCCGACCAGCCCATCCCGCTGGTAACGCTGGTGCCGTTGCTTGATGCCGCTGGCCGACACCTGATGCCCCGCCGCCGTCAGCTCGGCAGCCTTGGCCCGCTCGCGTTGGGCCAGCGAGTGCCGTTTCGGGTCGAACCCCGGCCGCGGCTTGGTGCCTTCCGGAGCATCCGGCGGCAGACCGTGCTGGACCTCCAAAATGTGCCTCTCCCACCAGCGGGCCTGATCAGCCGCAGCCTTGGGGAACTCCGCGATCCGGGAGGTCGGCGGCACCCGCCGCTTGCCGGTCACCGGGCAACTCCCCTGGCCAGGTGCACGATTGTGCCAGGTCCCAGCAACTCGACCGTTGTGTCCTCGGTGATCAGCACCTGAAGCCAGAGGAGGTGGAACAACACCGGCAGTGTCGACAGCCGGTCCCCTGCCGCATCCGCCCCTACCATCAGCGGCCCTGGGATGGAGAAGACCTCCCGGAGCCGGGCCGCGGCCGGGTCGTGCAGACAGCGTGGGTGCCGGTAGCGCGACAGCCACCGGACATTCGCCAGCAGCACCGCGTCCGGTATCCCCAACCGCTCGAACCTCCAACCGGCCTGGGCACAGACCAGGCGCGTCACCTCGAATGCCTCGGCGTCCTTCGGCTCGATCCGCTCGTCCGCACGGACATCGACGACCACCGCAGAGCCGTCCGCGCGGCGCACGAAGTAGTCCGGGGCGTGCCGACGCTCCCGCCCACCGTCATGCCAGTGCAGCCAGAACGGCTGCGAGCCGATCCCCACGACGTCCGGATCGAAGTCCATCAGCAGCAGCCGGTCCCGCTCCAGCCACGATTCAAAGCCCACGTGCCGCCCGGTCGTCGCCGACCAGTACCACCCCGGGAAATGACGCTCACCGCGCGACCACCGGAACGTGCGCACTGGATCAACATCCTCGAACCGGCTCGTCACACAGTCCCGCAGCGGACGCCGACGACGCCCGTGTACCGCGTCGACGTACGACAACTCGACGCACGGCCCTGTCTGATCCACCCCAGCCGGTACAGCCATCCAGCACCCCCGGCGCCCTCAGTCGCGCGACTAGGGCCTGTGTGGAGTTGTGATCTCGTGGGGCCCCGGCTCGGGAGGGTCGGGGCCTTTGGAGTAGAACGGTGGGGTGTCTCGACCTCAACTTTCG